>NZ_KQ949076.1:219677-415632 GCF_001514305.1 Streptomyces dysideae | reverse complement strand
CGCCGAGGTGGAGCAGGCCCCGTCCGACGAGGTGGCCGAGGAGGCCGCCCCGCGTCGTGCGCGTCGGCGTGCCACGCGCCGAGTGTCCGCGCCCGCCGGGGCGCCCGAGAGCGTGGAGGCATCGGTGAGCGCCGCTGAGGAGAACGAGCCGGTCGAGACCGCCGGAGAGACCTCCGCTGAGGTCCCCGCAGACGAGGTGACCGAGGAGGCCGCCCCGCGTCGTGCGCGGCGTCGGGCCGTCCGTCGGGCCGCCACCGGGTTCTCCGCGCCCGCGCCCGCCGAGGCGTCGGCCGCCGAGGCCGAGGAGCCCGAGGGCCCGCGTCGGCCGGCGCGCCCTTCCGTCGCCGTCTTCCAGGCGCCCGTGTTCACCGAGCCGACGTTCCAGACCCCGGAGCGGGCCGCCGCCGAAGCCGCCGCCGAGCCGCAGCCCGAGCCCGAGGCCGAGGCCGAGGCGATCCCGGAGGAGCAGGCTGGTGCCCGGCGCCGCCGCCGACGTCGGGGTGCCGCCTTCGAGGAGGAGCCCGAGGCCAAGGCCGTCGAGACCGTCGTCGAGGAGGAGGAACCGGAGGAGGCCGAGGAGGCAGAGGACTCCGCCGAGGGCGAGGACGCCGAGGAGACCGGGTCGCGCCGCCGCCGCCGTCGCGGTGGCCGTCGTCGCCGCCGGGGCGAGTCCGCGGACGCCGAGGGCGGCGAGCTGGAGGGGACCGCCGCCGAGCAGGCCGTGCAGGACGCCGAGGACACCGCCGAGCAGGTCGAGGAGGACGTCGAGGACGCCGACGAGCGCGAGGAGTCCGGCGACGGCTCCACCAGCAGCCGGCGCCGCCGGCGCCGTCGTCGTCGCGCCGGTGACACCTCCGTGGACGCCGAGCCCGCCGAGACCGACCCCGAGCGCACCGTCGTCAAGGTCCGCGAGCCCCGCAAGGCCGCCGAGCCGTCCGACGAGGTCCAGTCCATTAAGGGCTCGACCCGCCTGGAGGCCAAGAAGCAGCGCCGCCGCGAGGGCCGTGAGCAGGGCCGCCGACGCGTGCCGATCATCACCGAGGCCGAGTTCCTGGCCCGCCGTGAGGCCGTCGAGCGTGTGATGGTCGTCCGCCAGTACGGCGACCGTACGCAGATCGGCGTCCTCGAGGACGGCGTGCTCGTCGAGCACTACGTCAACAAGGAGCAGTCGACCTCGTACGTCGGCAACGTCTACCTGGGCAAGGTCCAGAACGTGCTGCCGTCGATGGAGGCCGCCTTCATCGACATCGGCAAGGGCCGCAACGCCGTCCTGTACGCCGGTGAGGTCAACTTCGAGGCGCTCGGCATGGCCAACGGGCCGCGCCGCATCGAGTCCGCCCTCAAGTCCGGCCAGTCCGTGCTCGTCCAGGTCACCAAGGACCCGATCGGGCACAAGGGCGCGCGACTGACCAGCCAGGTGTCCCTGCCGGGCCGCTACCTCGTGTACGTCCCCGAGGGCTCCATGACCGGCATCAGCCGCAAGCTGCCCGACACCGAGCGGGCCCGGCTGAAGACCATCCTCAAGAAGATCGTCCCCGAGGACGCGGGCGTCATCGTGCGCACCGCCGCCGAGGGCGCCAGCGAGGACGAGCTGCGCCGCGATGTCGAACGGTTGCAGGCGCAGTGGGAGGACATCCAGAAGAAGTCGAAGAACGGCGGCGGCTCGAACGCGCCGTCGCTGCTGTACGGCGAGCCGGACATGACCGTCCGGGTCGTCCGCGACATCTTCAACGAGGACTTCTCCAAGGTCATCGTCAGCGGTGACGACGCGTGGGAGACCATCTACGGCTACGTCGCGCACGTCGCGCCCGACCTCGCCGAGCGGCTGCAGAAGTGGACCTCCGAGGTCGACGTCTTCGCCACGTACCGGATCGACGAGCAGCTCGCCAAGGCGCTGGACCGCAAGGTCTGGCTGCCCAGCGGCGGCTCGCTGGTGATCGACCGGACCGAGGCGATGGTCGTCGTCGACGTCAACACCGGCAAGTTCACCGGTCAGGGCGGCAACCTCGAGGAGACGGTCACCAGGAACAACCTGGAGGCGGCCGAGGAGATCGTGCGCCAGCTCCGGTTGCGCGACCTCGGCGGCATCATCGTCATCGACTTCATCGACATGGTCCTGGAGTCCAACCGGGACCTGGTGCTGCGGCGCCTGCTGGAGTGCCTGGGCCGCGACCGTACGAAGCACCAGGTCGCCGAGGTGACCTCGCTCGGCCTGGTCCAGATGACGCGCAAGCGGGTCGGCCAGGGGCTGCTGGAGTCCTTCTCCGAGACCTGCGTCCACTGCAACGGGCGCGGTGTCATCGTGCACATGGAGCAGCCGACCGCCGTCGGTGGCGGCGGCAAGCGCAAGAAGCGCGCGCGTGCCGGTGCCGAGCACGTCCACGAGGCCGCGGTCGAGATCGTCGAGCAGGAGGCGGAGACCGAGGCCGAGGTCGCCGCCGAGGTCGCCGAGCCGGTCGCGCTGACCGAGCCCGCCTTCGCCCCGGACGAGGAGCTGTACAGCAGCGTCGCCGAGGCCGAGGCCGCTGTGGGACGGGGCCGTTCGCGGCGCCGGGCCGGCCGGAGGGCGTCGGCTCCGGCCGGTGCGCCCAAGCGCGAAGAGGCGAAGGCCGAGGTGCCGACGGCTCAGGACGTGACGGTCGCGGAGGAGATCGCGCGCCCGGTGCAGCCGGAGTCCGCCGCCGAGGCGAAGGCCGAGCCGGCCGCCGTCGAGGACGCGGTCGTCGAGGCTCCCACCGCCGAGGAGGCCGCGCCGAAGGGCCGTACGCGCCGCCGTGCGACCCGCAAGGCGACCGCGCCCGCCGGATCCCCGGCAGGGGCCGAGGCCGCCGTGGTGACTGTCAGCGAGGCCCCGCCCGCCGCGCCCGAGCCGAAGGCCGAGGAGGCTCCGGCCGAGCCGGTCGCCGAGCCGGTCGCCGAGAGCGCCGCCCCGGCCCGTCCGCGGCGTCGTGCGGTGCGCAAGGCCACCGCGCCGACCGCGTCCGAGGACGCGGCCGTCGTGGTCGTCCCGTCGGCTGCGGCGGAGGAGGCGCCGGCCGAGCAGGAGGCCGCCGAGGAGGCCGCTCCGGCCAGGAAGACGGCCCGTAAGACGGCCAAGAAGGCGACGGCGAAGAAGGCCGCCACCAAGAAGACCGCGGCCAAGAAGACGGTTGCGAAGAAGGCGACGGCGAAGAAGGCGGCCGCCAAGAAGACCGCCGCCAAGAAGACCGCCGCCAAGACGGCCACTGCGCCTGCCAAGGCGTCGTCGAAGAAGACCGCGGCGGCGCAGCAGACGCTGTCGTCGGTGTCAGCCTCCACCGACGAGGGCTGAGCAGTACGCGGGGGTGCGGCCGGGTCCACGTGATCGGCCGCACACCCGTGGGGCCCGGCCTGGTTTGACCCTTTCGGCCGCAGCCCCGTAACCTTGACCGTCGGCGTGTCCACTGACACGCCACATCCCCGTAAACCTCTTCCTCCAGAGCACTGGGTGTTCCGGAGAGGCCGCCCGCGTGCCGGGTGGCTGGACTTCGGGGGTGCCGTTTCTCGAGCGAGAGAGTGAGATCCGCGTGTACGCCATCGTGCGCAGCGGTGGTCGCCAGCACAAGGTTGCTGTCGGCGACATCGTTGAGGTTGACAAGATTTCCACTGCCCAGGTTGGCGACACGGTCGAGCTCTCGACCCTGCTCGTTGTCGACGGCGACGCTGTGACCAGCGACCCGTGGGTGCTGGCCGGCATCAAGGTCCAGGCCGAGGTCGTGGACCACCACAAGGGCCAGAAGATCGACATTCTGCGCTACAAGAACAAGACCGGCTACCGCCGTCGTCAGGGCCACCGCCAGCAGTACACGGCGATCAAGGTCACTGAGATCCCCGCGGCTGCGAAGTAAGGGACTGAGGAGAGATGGCACACAAGAAGGGCGCATCGTCCACCCGTAACGGTCGTGACTCCAACGCTCAGCGCCTCGGCGTGAAGCGCTACGGCGGTCAGGTCGTCAACGCGGGCGAGATCCTGGTCCGCCAGCGCGGTACCCACTTCCACCCCGGTGCGGGCGTCGGCCGTGGCGGCGACGACACGCTGTTCGCGCTGCAGGCCGGTGCGGTGGAGTTCGGCACCAGCCGTGGCCGCAAGGTCGTGAACATCGTTCCGGTCGCCTGATCGGAAACTTTCGCGAGGCGGACCTCACTTCCCTCACGGGAAGCGGGTCCGCCTTTCGCGTGTTGGATCACAGACAACCCCGTACGTAACTGGAGGCACATCCCATGACCACCTTCGTGGACCGCGTCGAGCTGCATGTCGCCGCGGGTAACGGAGGCCACGGCTGTGCCTCCGTCCACCGTGAGAAGTTCAAGCCGCTGGGCGGACCCGACGGCGGCAACGGCGGACGGGGCGGCGACGTCATCCTGACCGTCGACCAGTCCGTCACCACGCTGCTCGACTACCACCACTCCCCGCACCGCAAGGCCACCAACGGCAAGCCCGGCGAGGGTGGCAACCGCTCCGGCAAGGACGGCCAGGACCTGGTCCTGCCGGTGCCGGACGGCACGGTGGTCCTCGACAAGGTCGGCAACGTCCTCGCGGACCTGGTCGGACACGGCACGTCGTTCGTCGCCGCGCAGGGCGGCCGGGGCGGGCTCGGCAACGCGGCCCTCGCCTCCGCCCGCCGCAAGGCTCCCGGCTTCGCACTGCTCGGTGAGCCCGGGGATCTGCAGGACATCGTCCTGGAGCTGAAGACCGTCGCCGACGTGGCGCTCGTGGGGTACCCGAGCGCGGGCAAGTCCTCGCTGATCTCCGTACTGTCGGCCGCCAAGCCGAAGATCGCCGACTACCCCTTCACGACCCTCGTGCCGAACCTCGGCGTGGTGACCGCGGGCGACACCGTGTACACCATCGCCGATGTGCCGGGGCTGATTCCGGGCGCCAGCCAGGGCAAGGGGCTGGGGCTGGAGTTCCTGCGGCACGTGGAGCGGTGCAGTGTGCTCGTGCACGTGCTGGACACGGCGACGCTGGAGTCCGACCGTGACCCCGTCTCCGACCTGGACATCATCGAGGCGGAGCTGCGGGAGTACGGCGGGCTGGACAACCGGCCGCGGATCGTCGTCCTCAACAAGATCGACGTACCGGACGGCAAGGACCTCGCCGAAATGGTGCGGCCGGACCTGGAGGCGCGCGGATACCGGGTCTTCGAGGTGTCCGCCGTGGCGCACATGGGGCTCAAGGAGCTGTCGTTCGCGCTGGCCGACCTGGTCGGGAAGTCGCGGGCCGCGAAGCCGAAGGAAGAGGCCACGCGGATCGTCATCCGGCCGAAGGCCGTCGACGACGCGGGCTTCACCGTGACGCGCGAGGAGGACGGGCTGTACCGGGTGCGCGGCGAGAAGCCGGAGCGCTGGGTGCGGCAGACCGACTTCAGCAACGACGAGGCCGTCGGCTATCTCGCGGACCGCCTCAACCGCCTCGGTGTGGAAGACGAGTTGATGAAGACCGGTGCCCGGTCCGGCGACGGCGTCGCCATCGGACCCGAGGACAACGCCGTCGTCTTCGACTGGGAGCCGACCGCGATGGCCGGGGCCGAGATGCTCGGGCGACGCGGCGAGGACCACCGGTTCGAGGCACCGCGGCCCGCCGCGCAGCGCCGACGGGAACGGCAGGCCGAGCGGGACGAGGCGACGCAGGAGTTCGACGACTTCGAGCCGTTCTAGGCCTGAGCCTGGCGTGCGTTCATCGCTTTGACGGCAGGGAAAGCCGCGGCGTACGGCAGGGCAACCAACCGTCGTCTCGGTGAGTCGTACTGGGCAGTGCGGATGAGGATCTTGGAATTTCTCCTGGACCTCTCCGCCGTCAACCGCCCCTCCGACAGACGGAGTCGACGTGCCCCTGCCTGCTGCGCACAGAATGCGGCGTACCGTCGTGGTCGCGATCGCCCTGCTCGGCGCGAGTGTCACGGCGGTGCCGATGGCCGATGCCCAGGCGGCCACCGCCGAGCTGAAGGACGACTTCAACGGCGACGGCTACTCCGACCTCGCCGTCGCGGCGCCCGAGGCGACCGTCGGTGGGGAGACGAAGGCCGGGTACGTCGCCGTGCTGTACGGGTCGGCGAGCGGGCTGAACACCACGTCCAGACAGGTGTTCAACCAGAACACCGCCGGCATCCCGGGCAGCGTCGAGACGGACGACCTGTTCGGCAGCGCGCTGGCCACCGGCGACATGGACGGGGACGGGTACGCGGACCTCGTCGTCGGCGTGAGCGGCGAGGACACGCTCTCCGGCGGCGTCAACTCCGGTTACGTGCAAGTCGTCTGGGGAGGGCCGAAAGGGCTGTCGGGCGGGTCCTCGCTGGCCACCGGCAAGGCGTCGTACCACCAGCTCGGCTCGGACGGGCAGCTCACGGTCGGCGATGTCGACGGCGACGGGGCGACGGACCTGGCCGCCATCCAGGGCAGCATCAACCTGCGCGTCGTCAAGGGCCCCTTCGGCCGGGACGGGGCCACGAACGGCGGGGAGCAGGTCATCCCGGACTACGAGTCCGACCCCCGCTTCATGGACCTGGCCTCCGGTGATGTGAACGGCGACGGCTACGCCGATGTCGTCGGGACCGCGCACGACGGCGACGAGTACGACGCCCGCCGGGTCGTGTACTGGCTGGGTGGCGCGGCCGGGCTCGGCGAGCGGAAGGTTGTCCTCGGCTCCAACGGCTATGCGCTGCAGGGCGGCGAGTCCGTCGACCTCGGTGACGTGAACGGCGACGGCTACGACGACATCGTCGTGGGCCGCTTCGACGGCATGGACAGCGACCTCGACACCCCGCTCGCCAAGGGCGGCCGCGTCGCCGTCGTGCCAGGCACTGCGAACGGGCCCGACGGCACGAAGCCGACGTACGTCAACCAGGGCAGCTCCGGAGTCCCGGGCGTCGCCGAACTGGGCGACGACTTCGGCGCCGACGTCTCGGTCGCCGACGTCAACGGCGACGGCTACGACGACGTCTCCGCGGGCGTGCCCGGGGAGGACTTCGACGGCAAGACCGACGCCGGCAGCGTGATCGTGCTGCGCGGCAGCGCGACCGGCCTGACCGGCACCGGCGCCAAGGGGTACAGCCAGGACACCACCGGGGTGCCGGGCACGGCGGAGACGTTCGACGGCTTCGGCGCCGCCACCCGCCTGGTGGACGCCGACCGCGACGGCCGGGCCGAACTCGCCGTGGGCGCACCGGGGGAGAACGCGAAGGCCGGATCGGTGTGGGTGTTCAGGTCCACGTCGTCCGGGATCACCCCGACGGGCTCCTTCACCTTCGGTGCGGGCACCCTCGGCACCGTCGCCGCCAACGCCAAGCTCGGGTCGGGGTTCAACTACTGAGACACAACTACTGAGGCGCCGTCATTTGACCGCCCTGTGAGACCTGTTACGGCAAGATCACGTTCGTCGTGTTGTTCCCGAGCCGCAACGGGTCTCCCTTTGTCTGCCCATTTGTCATGCACGTGAAGGGCGCCGTTCAGCGGACGGACCGCCCCGGAGCGTGAGCTTTCTGTGTCCGTCGTGTGTCCAAGAGGCCAGCGAGACAGGGGAGTTCGCCGATGACCGGAGCAGTTTCGCCCGACCGCCGTCGTTTTCTGACCGCCGGTGCCGCCGTGCTCGGTGCCGCGGCCTCCGCCCAGCTGTGGCTGCCGAGTACCGCCCGGGCGGCCGAGGTGACGCTGCCCGACGGCGTGTTCAGCCTCGGCGTCGCCTCCGGCGACCCGCTGCCCGACGGCGTCGTGCTGTGGACCCGGCTCGCCCCGGACCCCCTCAACGGCGGCGGCATGCCGGACGGCGTGGTGCCGGTGCAGTGGGAGCTCGCGGAGGACGAGCGGTTCAGAAAGCCCGTGCGCCGCGGCACGGCCCAGGCCCGGCCCGAGCTCGGCCACAGTGTGCACGTCGACGTACGCGGCCTGCGCCCGGGCCGTACGTACTGGTACCGCTTCCGCACCGCCGGCCAGATCTCCCGCACCGGCCGCACCCGCACCGCGCCCCAGGGCGGCCGGCTGCGGATGGCGCTGGCGTCCTGCCAGAACTGGCAGCACGGCTACTTCACGCCGTACGCCGACATGCTGGCCCAGGACCCCGACTTCGTGCTGTTCGTCGGCGACTACATCTACGAGTCCTCGCCCTCGGCGACCGCCCTGCGCCGCCACGAGGGCACCGGGGAGCCGTACAGCCTGGTCCAGTACCGCAACCGCCACGCCCAGTACCGCACCGACCCGGACCTCGCGGCGATGCACGCGAACGCGCCCTTCGTGGTCACCTTCGACGACCACGAGGTTGACAACGACTTCGCCGGCGACATCCCCCAGGACCCCGGCAAGCAGCCGCACGACGCCTTCGTGGCCCGGCTCACCGCGGCCTACCAGGCGTACTACGAGCACATGCCGGTCCGGGCGAGCGCGATCCCGAACGGCCCGCACATCCAGATGTACCGCCGCCTGGAGTTCGGCCGGCTGGCCCGGCTCAGCGTGCTGGACACCCGGCAGTTCCGCACCGACCAGGCGACCACCCCCGAGGGCGCCAACGACCCCGCGCGCACCATGCTCGGCGCCGAGCAGCGTCAGTGGCTGGTCGACGGGCTGCACGACTCGCCGGCCCGCTGGAACCTGGTCGGCTCGCAGATCATGATGGCCGAGACCGATCTCCAGGTCGGCCCCGGCAAGCTCTGGTTCTACGACGCCTGGGACGGCTACCAGGCCGAACGCAACGCCCTCATGGACGAGTTGAAGCATGTCCGCAACCCGGTCGTGTTCACCGGCGACCGCCATCTGACGATGATCAGCGACCTCAAGGACGACTTCGCCGACCCCGACTCCGCGGTCGTCGGCGCCGAGTTCGTCGGCACGTCCATCGCCGCCAACGGCGACCAGGACCAGGCCGCCTTCCACGCCGAGTGGGACCCGCGCATCCCGGACAACCCGCACTGGAAGCTGATCGACGCCCACCGCGGCTACCATCTCTTCGACATCGACCGCGACGGCATCGACGCGCAGGTCAGGATCGTCGACACGGTGCGGCAGCAGACGTCGACGCCGAGCACGCTGGCCCGGTTGCGGGTGGAGGCGGGCAGGCCGGGCGTGGAACTCGTGTGACACCTGCCGGGGCCTGGGACTCATCACCGTCCCGGGCCTCTCTCAGCCCAGTCTCAGGAACGTCTATTACCGTCCCTTGACCATGGAGACGGACTGTACGAGAGATGAGGTTCCGGTGACGGGAGCGCTCACTCCGCTGCCCGCCGGGACCCGGCTGCTGCACATCGGCCCGCACAAGACCGGGACCACCTCCATCCAGGGCGCGCTGTTCGCCGCCAAGGAGGAGATGGCCCGGCACGGCGTGGACTTCCCGGCCACCACCCGCCACCCCATGGAAGCGGTGCTGGCCGCCTGCGCCCGCCCCGGCATGATGGGCAACACGGAGCCGACCGAGCGGCACTGGGAGCGGCTGCTCGACCAGGTGCACGCCACCGGCGGGCGCACCTCGGTGATCAGCAGCGAGTTCTTCGCCGACGCCCCCGACGACGAGACCATCGGGCGGATCGTCGAGCAGCTCGGCGGCGACCGCGTGCACGTCCTGGTCACCCTGCGCCCGCTCGCGCGGATCATGCCCTCGCAGTGGCAGCAGTACGTGCAGAACGGCCTGCGCATGGGCTACGAGGACTGGCTGCGGCACATGCTCAAGAAGCCGCCGTACGAGAAGCCCAACCCCAGCTTCTGGCGTCGGCACCGGCACGACCGGCTGGTGGAGCGATGGGCCCGGGTGGCCGGACCGGAGCGGGTCACCGTCGTGGTGGTCGACGACCGCGACAAGGGCGGCCTGATGCGCACCTTCGAGGCGCTTCTCGGACTGCCCGCAGATCTCCTGCAGCCCGTTCCGGACACGGCGAATCGATCCCTTACTCTGGCCGAGACCGAAATGCTGCGGAATCTTAATAAGGAATTCCGCGCCAGCGAACTCCCGGAAGAGCTTTATTCGCAGCTCGTCCGATACGGCGCCGTGATGCATATGAAGAACGCGTGCACCCCCGGTCCCGACGACGTGAAGATTTCCACCCCACAGTGGGCCGTCGAGGCCGCCGCCGAGATCGGCGCCGAGATGGCCGGCCGGATCGGGACGATGGGCGTCCGGGTCCTCGGCGATCCCACGCTGCTGTCCGCCGTACCGAAGCCGCCGGAGCGGACGGCCGCGAAGCCGGTCATCGCCCCCGAGGTGGCCGCTCACGCATTGTACGGGGCGCTCGCCGCGGCCGCCGCCGCGCCGATCCGGCACACCGCGTCGGCCAAGACGCGTACGGTGCACCAGACATCGTCCAAGGAACTGGTGAAGGTGCTGTGCCACCGTTGTCTGAAGAGGCTGCGGCGGCGCTGAGAGAGCTGTGCAGTTACTCACAGCAATTCCACGAGTGTGTACGGAGGCTCTCCGTCAATCACCAGGAGTGCAAGGTGAATGACAGGTTGCGCGCACATATGCGGTGGGCGGCGCTCACCTTGCACTGCGGTAACCACAAGTGGGACCATTTCCAAGTTCCCTGTCGCCCCAAGGTAGGTCACCTGTGTCCCAGCACATAGCCAAGCCCCGTACCACCGCAGTGATCCTGGCCGGTGGCACCGGCCAGCGCGTGGGTCTCTCGATCCCCAAGCAGCTGCTGAAGATCGCCGGCAAGGCAGTCATCGAGCACACCCTGACCACCTTCGAGAACGCCGACTCGATCGACGACGTCATCGTCCTGATGGCGCCGGGCTACGTTCCGGACATCGAGAAGATCGTCGCCAAGGCCGGTTTCCAGAAGGTCACGAAGATCATCGAGGGCGGCGCCACCCGCAACGAAACCACCGAGCGCGCCATCGCCGCCCTCGGTGAGGGCCTGGCAGAGGGCGAGGACCGCAAGGTCCTGTTCCACGACGCCGTACGCCCCCTGCTGTCACAGCGCGTCATCGACGACTGCGTGACCGCGCTGGAGCGCTACCAGGCCGTCGACGTCGCCATCCCGTCCGCGGACACCATCATCGTGACCCGCACGCACGGCGGCGACGGCGAGTTCATCACCGAGATCCCGGACCGCTCCAGGCTGCGCCGCGGCCAGACCCCGCAGGCCTTCAAGCTGTCCACGATCCGCCGCGCCTACGAGGTCGCGGCCGGTGACCCCAACTTCCAGGCGACGGACGACTGCTCGGTCGTGCTCAAGTACCTGCCGGACGTGCCGATCCACGTCGTCGCGGGCGACGAGTACAACATGAAGGTCACCCAGCCCGTCGACGTCTTCATCGCCGACAAGCTGTTCCAGCTGGCCTCCACCGCCGCGCCCGAGCAGGTCTCCGAGGAGGCCTACCGCGAGCTGCTGACCGGCAAGACCATCGTCGTCTTCGGCGGCTCGTACGGCATCGGCAAGGACATCGCCGAACTCGCCGGGTCCTACGGCGCCACGGTGTACGCGCTGGGCCGCTCCACCACCGGCACGCACGTCGAGAACCCGGAGGAGGTCGACGACGCGCTGTCCAAGGCGTACGCCGAGACCGGCCGCATCGACTACGTCGTCAACACCGCCGGTGTGCTGCGCATCGGCAAGCTCGCCGAGACCGACAACGCCACCATCGAGGAGGCGCTGAAGGTCAACTACCTCGCCCCGGTGCAGATCGCGCGCTCCTCGTACAAGTACCTCGCCGAGACCAAGGGCCAGTTGCTGCTGTACACCTCCAGCAGCTACACCCGCGGCCGCGCCGAGTACAGCCTGTACTCCTCGACCAAGGCCGCCATGGTGAACCTCACCCAGGCCCTGTCCGACGAGTGGGCCGGTGAGGGCATCCGCGTCAACTGCATCAACCCGGAGCGCACCGCCACCCCGATGCGCACCAAGGCCTTCGGCCAGGAGCCCTCGGGCACGCTGCTGTCCTCGGAGGCGGTCGCCCGCACCTCGCTGGACGTGCTGCTGTCCGAGCTGACCGGCCATGTCATCGACGTGCGCCAGCAGGACCCGACGGCCTCCGCGGGCCAGGCGTCCGGTTTCGAGGCGGCACTGGCCAGTGTCCTGGACCGCCAGGACGGCGTGGCATAATCAACAGTTAATAGCCTTACGGAATTCAGGCCTCTGCGATTCTTCATTCACGAAGAATTCACAGGGGCCTGAGTCTTCGCTCCTCAGACCGGCCCCTCCCCAGAGCAGGTTTCTCCGTGATATCCACCGCTATTCGCGTCGCCCGGGTGGGCAGCGCGGCCGAGCTGGCCGCGGCGGCCCTCATGCTGCTGGGCTACCCGGCGCTCATGCTGGCCGCGCTCGTCCCGAGCGTCACCGCCTTCGCGGCCGCGGCCGCCGTGACGTACCTGGCGGACCACTATCTGCACCGCAGAAGCAGCTATCTCGTCAACCGCCTGAGCAAGGTGCGGGCCGGTCTGTCGATCCGCTTCCTGATCCGGCAGCTGCTCCTCATCCTGCTGCTGGCCCGCCTCGCCCTCGCGGACGACCTGATCTACTACGGGGCGATCGCCTGCTTCATCGCCTTCTACGGCCTCCAGGCCCCGCACGGCGCGCTGGTCACCCTGATCCGCAACCGCCGCCGGATGCCGGTCGCCACCCGCAACGTCGACCTGGCCTCGCGCATCCGCATCCCGGACGCCCCGGCGCGCGGGCTGCTCAGCCGCTCCGCCGAGAAGATGCTCCACCTCGACCTCGCGGCCGTCGTCGGCATCCTGGTCTCCGCGGCCACCGAGTCCGCCGTCGCCGGGTTCGTCGGGATCGGCGTCACCATCGCCCTGAGCAGCCTGTACGTCCTCGCACTCATGCCGTACGTCCGGGGCCGCAAGACCCCGCCGAACGCGGAGACCGTGCTGGCCGCCGTGGACGACTGGCTGGCCGGGTACCGGCCCGAGACGGTGCTGTACTTCTCCGGCTCCAAGGACTCCGCGTACCAGGTCAACATGTGGCTGGAGACCATGGAGCAGCTGGACTCCAAGCCGCTGATCATCCTGCGTGAGCGCGCCATCCTGAACAACATGGCGCCCACCACGGTCCCCGTCATCTGCGTGCCCGGAGGGGTGCACCTGATGAACATGGACCTGTCCACGGTGCGTGTCGCGCTGTACGCCGCGAACGTCGGCAAGAACATCCACCTGCTGCGCGTCCCGACCATGAAGCACGTCTTCATCGGCCACGGCGACAGCGACAAGCTGGCCAGCGTCAACCCGTTCAGCAAGGTCTACGACGAGGTGTGGACCGCCGGACGCGCGGGCCGCGACCGGTACGCCATCGCCGACGTCGGCGTCCGCGACGACGACATCGTGGAGGTCGGCCGCCCGCAGCTGGCGCCGATCCAGACCTGGCAGGGCGTGCCGGAGGGGCCCCGCGGCGGAGCCGCAGATGGACACAGCCCCACCGTGCTCTACGCGCCGACCTGGGAGGGCTGGGACGGCAACCCCGGCAACACCTCGATCGTCCTCGCCGGCGAGAACATCGTGCGGCAGCTGGTGCAGGCCGACCCGCCGGTCCGCGTCCTGTACAAGCCGCACCCCTTCACCGGCACCGTCAGCAAGGAGGCCGGCGCCGCACACCGCCGGATCGTCGCCCTGGTCGAGCAGGCCGCCGCCGAGCGTGTCACCGACGCACGTTTCAAGCCCGACGCCGCCGCCCAGGCGCAGGCCAAGGCCGAACTGACCCGTATCGAGGCCCGCCTGGCCGAGCTGTCCGGCAAGGCGGGCGACAAGGGTGACGAGGCCGAGGCCACCCGCGACGGTCTGGTCGACGTCGCCAAGCACGAGGAGATCGGCCGGCTTCGCAACGAGTGGAACGACGCTTACTGGCGCTCCTTCCCCACCTGGGAGCACCGCGTCATCACCGGCGCCGAGCCGCGCCTGTACGACTGCTTCAACGTCTCCGACGCGATGGTCTCCGACATCTCCAGCGTGGTCTCCGACTTCATCGCCAGCGGCAAGCCGTACGCGGTGACGGACTCGGCCGAGCTGGGCGTCGAGGAGTTCAAGCGGCAGAACACCGCGGTGCGCGCCGCCGTGATCCTGTCCAACGGCGCGGCCGAGCTGGGCGGCCTGCTGGACGCCGTACGGGACCCGTCGGCGGACCCGCTGGCGGGGGACCGCAAGGAGCTCAAGCGGTACCTGCTGGGTCCCGATGAGCCGACGTCCCTCGTCCAGTTCAACACCGCGGTGGCCGGCCTCGCGCTCAAGGCCGAGACGCGCAACGCCGGCCAGGAGTCACCGGCGGCGGCCGGAGCCGTCGACGAGGTCGAGGGGGCCGAGGAGGCCGAGGAGGTCGAGCTGGCGGTCGTGCCCGGGCAGCGGGTGACGGCGGCCGAGGATTCGGACGACGTGACGGCGTGAGGGTGTTCTAGGGCGTGCTGACCGCTCGTCAAGTTCATTGGTGCGGCCCCCGGGGAGCGATCTCCGGGGGCCGCACCGCGTTTTGGGGAGCGTCTTACCGGGTCTTCGAAGTTAGGCGGTGCGGCTCTTTGCCGGTGCCTGCCTCTGTGGCCTTCGCCAGCGAGGATGTGACACTTCAGCGCCGGTTGTCACATCCTCGCGAGTCACCGCTCCGCGCCAGCGCTTCTCGCGCACCGCTTAACTTCGAAGACCCGTCTTACCGTGCCCGCCTGATGTTGGCTCATGTCCGTTCGCTGTGTGATCTGGATCACTTATTCACGGGTTCGAGGCAACCGGTTGCTCGGGTCGTCCGTCTACTAGGTAGCGAATGAGGCGATACGGGGGAAATATCCCGTCGACAAGGGGGAAACGTGACCGCCACGCAGCCTGATGTGACTGTGATCATCGGGGCGTACGAAGCGATGCCGTATCTGATCGAGTGCCTGGCATCCGTCGAGGCACAGACCATCGATCCGACGCGCATCGAGGTCATCGCGGTGGACGACGGGTCCACGGACGGCACGGGAGCGTTCCTGGAGGAGTTCGCGGCCCGCGCTCCCATGCCGGTGGCCGTGATCCGGCAGGAGAACTCCGGCGGGCCCAGCGGCCCGCGCAACGTCGGCCTCAGCAAGGCGGCCGGGCGGTACGTGTTCTTCCTGGACGCCGACGACCGGCTGGGCCCCGAGGCCCTGGAACGCATGGTTGCGATGGCCGAACGCAACGGCACCGACGTCGTGCTGGGCCGGATCGAGGGCGTCAACCGCACGGCGCCGAAGTCGATGTGGGGCAAGACGGTGGACCGTACCGACGTCTTCTCGTCGAACATCAAGTTCACGCTGAGCGCGCAGAAGCTGTTCCGCCGTGAGCTGCTGGACCGTCACGGCATGCGGTTCGACGAGTCGTTGTGGACCGGCGAGGACGCGCTGTTCACGATGGAGGCGTATCTGCGGGCCGACGGCGTCTCCGTGATCGCCGACTACACCTGCTACTACCTGGTCGGCCGCGACGACGGCAAGCACGTGACGAAGAGCGGCGGTTACGCCCTGCGCTTCGACTCCGCACGCGCCCTGATGAACCTGATCGCCGAGCACGTGCCCGCGGGGGAGCGGCGGGACACGCTCATGGTCCGCCCCTTTCTCATCACGCTGCTGCCGCAGTTCGGGCCCAAGTACCTCAAGGACGGCGAGGAGGTCAGGCGGCGCAAGTTCGAGCTGGCCGAGCCGCTCACCGACGCCTACTGGACGCGGGGTGTCGCCCGCCGCCTCAAGGTCCACGAGCGGCTGCGTCTCCAGCTGGTGGCCTTACAGCGCCCCGAACTCCTGCTGCCCGTAGTGGAGTTCGTCAAGGCGAAGAAGCAGCCGGCGGCCCTCCTGGAGAAGAAGGGCCGCCGGCTCTATCTCGCCTACCCGCACTTCCGGGACGCGGCGGCGGGGTTACCCGACGAGGTCTACCTCGCCGCACCGCGCGAGGCCCGCGCCTTTCCGGGGTACCGGGAGGGCGGCGCCGACTCGTTCCTGCGGCGGGCGGTGCGGAAGATGCGGCGGGTGCTGGCATCCCGCGAGGTCCGGGCGGCGGCCTGAATCAGGCCCCCGGGGCACGGCCCGCCCCGGCAGACCTGGAGCCGGGCGCCGTGTCAGCCGCCCCCGGTCGTGCCCGTGACGCCCTTGCAGGCGTTGGTGTTGTCGGCGGTCCCGGGGACCGCCGCCGCCTTCACCGTGGTGAAGTTGGCGACGTAGGCGTCGTGGGCGGTGTTGCTGTCGACCTTCATCAGCGCTTCGTCGTTCTTGGTCAGGGCCGGGCCGGAGTAGTTGTGGCTGCCGGTCCACAGGACCTTCTGGCCGGTGGTTCCGTTGTACTTGCCCTCGATCAGCAGGTACTTGGAGTGGATGATGCGCGAGGCGGTCGTAGAGTCGTTGTCGTCGTCCCAGTTGTAGCAGCGCAGGGTGGGGCCGCCGGAGGCGTGCAGGGTTTCCCAGGTTCCACTGGAGGAGCCGCTGTCGGTGACCGAGTAGACGATGTCGACCGAGCAGCCGTTCTGCTTGAGTTCGACGAGTTTCCTGGCCACTGCCAGCCGGGTGAGCTTGAACATTCCGACCCGCACCTTGGTGCTCTTGCTGGTGCCGTTCTCGGTGTACGTGCAGGTGACGTTGTCGAGGACGCCGGTGATGGTGTCGCCCGGTGACGGGTCGGTCGCGGGACGCGGGTAGAAGTACACCTTGTACGGGCTGCTGGTGGTGTAGCTGTAGGCCCAGTTCTCCCAGTCCTGACCGACCAGTTTGCCGAAGTAGTTACGGTACGCGGTGTAGACGGCCGAGTTGTTGGCGACCACGTACGCGTCGTTCCAGAACCGGCTGTAGCTGGACGGCGTCATGTTCGACGACGTCTGCACCACCACGTTGTACGCGCCGTCGAGCTGTGAGAACAGCCAGAACTTGTTGTGGTTGATGGAGTTGCCCAGGGACGGATCGCCCAGGCAGGACTTCTTGACCGGGCAGAGGCCGACGAACGAGCTCTGGGTGGTGGTGGTGCCGAGCGCGTTGCTCAGGATGCCGTACGACGGATTGCTGGGATTGCTGCTGACGCTGCTCTCGTCCAGCATCATCTGGACGTCGACGCCGCGGGCGTGCGCGTCCGCCAGGGCCTGGGCCAGCTCCGCGTCCCAGAGGTGGTAGACGGAGGCCTTGATGGAGGAGTCGGCCGGCGACTGACCTATGTAGTCGAGCAGTTGAGAGCGTATCGCCTGCTGTTCGGCCACGGTGCCGGTCGGGTTGTTGAAGACCGGGCCGGAGGTGACGGTGGCGGAAGCGTCGCTCGCGAGGCCCAGTTGGAGTCCTGCCGCGAGCGAGAGCGAGACGAGGACGGCGGCGAGACGGCCGGATCTGTGACGGGACATGAGATGCATCGAGCCCCCCGTTGTCGGAGATCGAACTGATGCCTGACGAGCGGATGTTGCCAGAGAAACGGACGAGTGAACAGAAGTGACCGTTGATGACCCCTTTATGTCCCCTTTGTTGATCTAGTCCGTGCGCTTCACCCGTGGTTAGACTCCCGCCACCCAGGTGGGGTTCGGATGTCATTGGTCCGTTCCTCTGGCATGATCATCTAACGGGGTGGGACATGAAGCCCGGTCGCCGAAGACTGTCTCTGATCCTTGTGAAGGCGCTGCTGGCCGCGCTGCTGGCCGTGGTGTCCTTCGCGTCGACGGCGCTCGCGCTGCCGTCGGGCAAGCGGCCGGAGGTACCGGCCAGACCGCTCGGCGAAGCCGTGCCGCAGCGGGTCGAAGAGGGAGTGACGAAGACTCCGAAGGTGGTCTGGCCGAAGGCCGGAAGGGCCACCGTGGACGTACCGGCCGCGGATTCCGCGCCCAGGAAGGCGAAGCCTTCAGGCGCCGAGTCCGCGGCCGTCGCCGTGCGGGCCGCGAAGGACCCGGCCCGCTCCCTGGTCGTGGGCGGTCCCGGCCGGGTCTCCGTCGAGGTACTGGACCGCGAGAAGGTGCAGCCGTTCGGCGGCGTCGGGCTCGGCCTGCGCGTACACCGCGCCGATGGTTCCGCCACCGCCGGACCGGTCGAGGTTCGCATCGACTATGCGGGCTTCGCCCATGCCTACGGCGGCAGCTTCGCCGACCGGCTCCAGCTGACGCGGCTGCCCGCCTGCGCCGCCACCATGCCGGACGAGCCGTCCTGTCGTCAGGGCACCGTGGTGGCCGCCCGCAACGACACCGAGAAGCAGACCCTCACCGCCACGGTCGAGGCGGCACCGGACGCGGCGAACTCGCTGCTCGCCGCCGAAGCGGTCACCTACGCGCTGACCAGTGGCTCCTCCTCGGACAAGGGCGACTACCGGGCCACCCCTACCAACCAGTCCGGCAAGTGGAACGTCTCGCTCGGCTCGGGTGCCTTCACCTACAGCGTGCCGATCGAGGTTCCGAAGCCACCGGTCGGCACCGCCCCGGAAGTGGCCCTGACCTACAACTCCCAGTCCATCGACGGCCGTACCTCGGCCTCCAACAACCAGGCCTCCTGGGTCGGCATGGGCTGGGACCTCAACGTCGGCCACATCGAGCGCAAGTACAAGAACTGCATCGAAGACGGCCACGGTCCCGCCCAGGGCCAGCAGTGGGGCGACCTGTGCTGGGACTCGCCCAACTCCACGAACGATCCCAACGGCGCCGTCTACCAGATCACCCTCGGCGGCGAGAGCTCCGAGCTGATCCAGGACAACACCGGCACCGGTTCCTTCCACATGAAGGACGACAAAGGATGGAAGATCCAGAAGCTCAACGGCAACCCCAACAACCCCGACAACAACAACGAGTTCTGGGTCATCACCAAGCAGGACGGTACGCGCTACTACTTCGGATGGGGCCGCTCCGAGCGCGACACCAGCCTGGCCACCCGCTCGGTGCTCACCGTCCCGGTGATCGGTGACGACGCGGGCGAGCCCTGCTACGACGGTGGTCAGCCGACGTACTGCAACCAGGCCTGGAAGTGGAACCTCGACCGGGTCGTGGACCCCAACGAGGTCGAGACCTCCTACTTCTACGACAAGGAGACCAACTACTACCGCTCGGTCGCCGCCGCCGACAAGGCCCGCAGGTACGACGCGGCTTCCTACCTCAAGCGCATCGAGTATGGCTGGTCCTCGCAGATCTCCGGCGCCCAGTTGCCCGCCCGGGTCGTCTTCCAGCACCTCAACCGCTGCAAGGAGCGGACGCAGGAGCCGAACCCGCTGGACAACACCGCGGCGAGCTGCCCCACGATCGACTCCTCCCCGGACTCCTACCCCGACGTCCCGACGGACCTGATCTGCGACGGCTCCGCGGACGACTACGCCTGCGCCGGCAACACGTACTACCCGACGTTCTTCCAGCGCGACCTGCTGTGGGACATCGTCACCCAGGTCCGGGACAACAACGCGTCCGAGTGGGACACCGTCATGCAGTACCAGATGCGGTACGCGATGATGAACCCCGAGGGCGAGGTCGGGGGCCAGCTCTGGCTCGACTACATACAGCGCCGCGGCTACTCCGGTGACGACATCACCCTGCCCGCCATCAACTTCGACGGCGCCTGGCAGGACAACCTGGTAGGCACCGGCGCGCTCAACTTCCGCCGGGTCGAGCAGGTGGTCACCGACACGGGCACCACGGTCGACGTGACGTACGGACACTCCACGGACGACGGCGGCGCGATCGACCGCCAGTGCGACGCGAACAACCTGCCCTCCCAGTCCAGCAACAACTTCGAGTGCTTCTGGCAGAAGTGGACCCCCGAGGGGGAGACCGAACCACGCACCGGCTGGTTCAAGAAGTTCGTCGTCAAACAGGTGAGGGTCGACCCGGGCACGTACGACGAGGGCGATCCGGCCATGACCACCACGTACGAGTACGACGGCGCGCCCGGCTGGACGTTCACCGCGAACCCGCTGGTGAAGGACGAGGACGAGACCTGGTCGGTGTGGCGCGGCTACGGCAAGGTACTCGTCACCACCGGCGCCAACTCCAACCAGCACTCCACGTACCACTGGCTCTACCGAGGCCTGGACGGCGACCGCACCTCCAAGACCGACGCGTCCCAGACCCGTTCGGTGAAGGTCACCGACTCCCAGGGCACCGAGTGGACGGACTACGCCTGGCTGTCCGGCCAGACGCTGGAGACCTCGACGCGTGACAGCGACGGGAAGTCGCAGAAGCGCGAGTGGCACGAGTACTGGGTGCACAACACCGCCCAGTACACCGGCCTCCCGGACGCCCGCTTCGTCCGCGAGAAGAAGACCCGCACGCTGGAGAAGGCGTACGACTCCACCGACGCGGACCTGTCCACGTGGCGCGAGCACATCATCGAGACCGAGTACGACGACAACGAGCCGGCCTCCACCACCTTCGGCCTGCCGATGCGGGTCGACGACTGGGGCGAGAGCAGCGTCTCGGACAACCACTGCACCGAGTACGGCCGCGCCTACAACACGTCGGACATGCCCAACGATGCCACCGGCACGATCCGCTGGATGGTGTACAAGGACGACGACCGGCACTACAACGCCGGCTGTACGACGGTGCAGAACGACAAGACGGCGGGCACGCCGTTCGCCCACCTGGACCGGCGCACGGCCACCTACTACGACGGCGCGACCACCTGGGACGACAACAACACCGCTTTGGTGGACGGGAACGCGACCGAGGTACGGGTGTACACGGACGCCAATGTGGCCAACGCCCGTGTGACACGGGCCGACTTCGACGGCGCCGGGCGATACCTCAAGACGTACGACGGCAAGAACAACGCGACCACGACGGCCTACAACCCGGCCACCTCGTGGCCGGTCAGCGGAGTGGTCACGACGACCTCGGATCCGGACGGCACGGGGCCGGGCACGGCGTTGACCTCGACCGAGTACTACTCCCGCTTCTGGGGCCAGCCCTGGAAGTCGGTGGAGGCCAACGGCAACACGACCCAGGTCGTCTACGACGCCGTGGGCCGGATCTCCAAGGTCTTCAAGCCGACCGAGTCCGCCAACTACCCGTCCGGCACGGCGTCCATGACCTTCGACTACACCCTGCCCATGCAGAACGCATCGGCGGCGGTGCCCTATCAGGCGACGGGTGCCCCCCTCAAGGACACCACGAAGGAACTGCTGAGCGGCACCACGTACGCGGTTTCGCACGCCTATGCCGACGGTCTGGGCCGCGCCCTGGAGAAGCAGATCCCGGCGCCGTCCGGCACCGGCATGACCGTCGCCGTCACGCGCTACGACTCCTCCGGGAACGTGGCAGGCACCTCTCAGCCGTTCTACAACTCCGCCACCGCGGGCTCCAAGGTGGTCAACCCGCTCGTCTCCGCCCTTCCGTCGTACACGGACTTCCAGGTGGACTGGGCGGGCCGTACCACACTCAGCCAGTACCTGGCCAACGGCACCGCGCAGGCCGTGGGCAAGGTCTCCACCAGCTACAACGGTGCGGACCTGACCACGGTGACCCCGGCGATCGGTCAGCCCACCGAGGCCTACACCGACGTCTACGGACAGACGGTCAAGGTCGTCGAGCATGTGGGAGCACAGTCGAACGCGACGACGTACGAGTACACCCGCAGCGGGAAGCTGAAGTACGTCCACGACGCCAACGGCAACACCACCCACCACACCTACAACTTCGCGGGTGACCGGCTCACCACCACGGACCCGGACACCGGGAAGTCGAGCGTCACCTACGACGCGAACGGCAGCATGGTCACGTCCATCGACGGCAACAACACCGTACTGACCTACGGCTACGACGCGTTGCAGCGGCCCACGACCGTGTCGCAGGGATCCACCGTGCTGACCCGGACCGCCTACGACAACGACAACGGCACAGCGGTCACTGGTGCCAAGGGACTGGCCACGTCGACCACCTCGTACGACACGGCCGGCAACGCGTACGTTTCCAAGATCGTCGGGTACGACAAGCGAGGCCGGGTCACCGGCAAGACGGTGACCGTCCCCGGCGCCGGTGTGGGCGCAGGACTGAGCGGCACCTACACGTTCGGCTACGGGTACGACCTGGCAGACCACGTGACCTCGGTGACCTACCCGGCCATGGGAGGGCTGCCCGCCGAGACCGTGACCACGGCCTACTCCGGCCAGGGACGCCTCACCAAGGTGTCCAGCGGCCTCAGCACCTACCTCAACGGCGTCGGCTACGACGACTACGGCCGGATCATCTCCCGCTCGCTCGGCGGCTCCGGCACCGACACCAGCATGAGCCGGACCTTCACCTACGACGACGCCAACGGGACGGGCTGGCTGAAGAACGTCACCGCCAGCACGCTGACCGGCGGCACGACCACGAAGGTGCAGGACGACACCTACACCCGCAACAACAATGGAGACATCACCGCACTGCGTGAGAACGTCACCGGGCAGCAGCAGTGCTTCACCTATGACGACCTGAGGAGGCTCACCGGCGCCTGGACCCAGGCGGCCACCAGCTGCGGCACCACTCCGGCCTCGGACTTCGCCGGTCCGGACCCGTACCAGCAGCAGTACGCCTACGACAAGATGGGCAACCTGCAGGCACTGACCGAGAAGGCCTCCGCGTCGGCCGCCGCGGTCACGCACGACTACCACTACCCGGGCTACAGCGCCGACGAGTCCACGTACACCCCGGACACGGCCCGCCCGCACGCGGCCACCAGCGTGGTCACAGGGTCGAGCACCGACTCCTACGGTTACGACGACGCGGGCCAGCTGACCTCGCGGACGGTGGGCGGCGTCTCCTCGACGCTGGCCTGGTCGGCGCTGCACCGCGTCACTTCGGTGAAGACGGGCAGCGACACCACGTCGTACGTCTACGACAGCGCGGGCAACGCGATGCTGCGCAGCGCACCCGACGAGACGGTGCTCTACCTCGACGGACACGAACTCCGCAAGGCGGGCACCGCCGCCGCCCGAGCCAGCCGCTACTACAGCGCCGAGGGCACCAGCCTCGCGGTCCGCACCGCCGACAGCAGTTCCGACGGCGCACTGACCTGGCTCCTCGGCGACAGCCAGGCCTCGACACAGCTCATGGTCACCGCGGTCGGAGGCGTGGTCACGCGACGTCGCTACACGCCGTTCGGCAAGCAGCGCGGAACCACGGAGAACCTGCCGTCCACCATCGACCGGGGCTATCTCGGACAGCCCGAGGACGACTCCACCGGTCTTTCGATGCTCGGCGCCCGGATGTACGACCCGAGTCTGGCCCGATTCCTCAGCGCCGACGAGATCGCCAAGCCGTACTCGCCGCAGCAGCTCAATGCCTACAGCTATTCGGTCAACAACCCGGTGGCCTACAGCGACCCGAGCGGTTTCGAGCCGCACAACGGCGATCCGTGTCTCTACTCCCTGAGGGACTGCCCGAAGGAAGTCCAGGACTCCGTCGGCTACGACCCGAAAACCGGGACTGTCGATTACACCAAGGGGACCGCGGTCGGCGACGGGTCGATCGTCACCGGCGCTCCGCACAAGAAGGCGGTTACCAAGGAGGTGTACAACTGGCTTGCCAAGGACCTCGGATATCGCGGAAGCCAGTACATGACGCCGTACGAGGTCCATTCCTGGATCAGCAACGCGAGTGAGGACGACGGCAAACAGATCGTCTCCTTCCACTCATGCCTGGCGGAGGGAAAGCCCGCCGGTGCCTGTATGGACCAGGCGAAGGGCGGCGAGGACAAGCCCTGGTGGAAGGACTGGCGGACGCTGGCGAAGGGGGCGATCTACGTCACGGCCGCAGTCGCGGCAGGAGCATGTATCGCAGCGACGGCCGGAGTCTGCGCGGGGGCAGGCGGCATCCTGATCGCGGGTGCCATAGGCGCGGCCGGAAACGTGGCCGCGTACGGCGTCAGTGAGGGTGAACACACCGTGGAAGGAGCCGTCACCGAGGGCGTGTACGGCTTCACGGTCGGGGCTGTGGGAGGAGGATTCGTCGGCAAGGGCGCCTTGATGCTGGGTTCCACCAGCAAGTATCTGAGGGTCGGTGATATCCCCTACAACGCGATACGTAACGGCGGGCGGTTCTGGAATCAGGGAGACCACGTCCAAATAGTGAGGAATCACATGGGATTCGGCACGAAATTCCCCTGATTTCCGCAGCGGGGCGGGGTGCGAATCAACGACACTCCGCCCCGCTGTGCAGGCGTGGTAGCTTGACTTACCTATGAGTGGTGCGTAGTTGCCTGCTCCGTGCGTGGGAGTGAGATGTGACGTTCCTCGAGGTCATCAGAAAGCTGTTCAAAGGCGGCGCGGGCTTTCTGATCGCGGTCGTGTCCATCGCTTTCGTGCTCACCGTGGTCGCGCTCTTCCTGCTCCCGGAGAGACTGCACGTCCTGGTCCTGCTGGTGCTGATTCCCGCGCTCGTGCTCGTGATCAACCGGAGGACCGGCCGGTGAGGCGGGATGCCGTCTCGGCGTCGTCGTCCTGACGCTGTCCGGGGATCTCCACCGCCAGCCGCTCCGCCATCCGCACCTGGTGTTCCCGGGCCGCCGAACACAGCGTCTGTACGGCCTCGTTGAAGCGCACCTGCGACGTCGGCTCGTCCGGCCCCAGCAGGTGTCGCTTCAACTCCGCCCGAGCCTGAACCAGTTCGTCCTTCTCGGGGTGCCGCACCGCGTCCAGCAGCTCCGGCACCCCGGCCGCGTCCGGCGTCAGCACGGTCCCCGCGCGCACGGTCGGGAAGGCCTTGCGGAACACGTCCTCGGCCAGTCCGCTGGTGTTGGCCACCGCGTACGGCTTCTCGCTGGCCAGGAAGTCACTGATCACGCTGGACACGTCACTGATCAGCAGGTCGGCCCGGTTGAAGCAGTCATACAGGGCGGGCCGGGCGTCCGTGACGACCTGGTGCTCCCACTCCGGCAGCGATGCCCAGTACGCCTCCTCCCAGGCGGCCGTCGCGCGGGCCACCGCTTCCGCGCGGCCCGGTTCCGGCGCCGACTGGAGCAGCATCCGCTCGACCTGGTCGGCGCTCGCACGCATGGCGGTCGTGGTGAGGCGGTCCAACTCCTTTGTGCGATTGGCGAGTTCGTCGCCGGCCGGGGGGCGGGGGCCGGTCCGCTCCCGGTTCGCCGCACGGATCAACTCCCGGATCCGCAGATCCGCCTCGCCCGCCCGCGCATCCACCGACCCCGTCAGCGGATGCGGCTTGTACAGCACCCGTACGCCCGGATCCGCGAGCAGCGCCCGTACGAGGTTCGCGCCTGCTTCGATCACCGACGTGTTCCCGGGGTTGCCGTCCCAGCCCTCCCAGGTCGGGGCGTAGAGGACTGTGGTGTACGCACCCGTCGGCGGGCCCGCGTACGGCCGTACGGCCTCCAGCTGCGGACGCCCGACCTCCACCACGTCCTTGTCCTCGACGCCCACCTCGGCCAGCGCATACCGCTCGCGCGCCGCCGCACCGGCCACCCACACCTCGTCGTAGGCCTTCGCGTACGGGTTGCAGGACGACAGCTTGTCGCTCTCGCCGTGGTTGACGAAGGTGTGCCTGATCGTGGGGATGCGCAGCACCTGGGACGTCTTGCCGGAGTTCGACGGGTGGATGAGGACCTGGAGCGTGGACTGCTCGAGACGCATCAGGGTGGAGACCTTCGGCAGACACAGCACCGGGATGTCCGTCGCCGCGATCTTCGGCACCATGAACCGCTCGCGCAGCACGATCAGCGGCCGCCCGTCGAGCGCGGCGATGGGCTCCAGCCACATGTTCGCCTGGTACACCGAGTCCTTGGTGCCGGAGAAGTACAGCCCGACCGTCGGCCGGTACTCCGCCAGCCACGCGTCCAGCCACGCCAGCACCTCCCGCTCGCCCGCCGGACGACGGCTCGGCAGCAGCCGTACCAGGAGGTCGTACAGGCCCAGCAGCGCGAGCCCCAGGGACAGCGCGAGGCCGAGGGCCGCGCATCGCGGGTCGTCGGTGGCCGCCGTGGCCAGCAGTCCGGCCGTGGCGGGCAGGCCGAAGGCCGGCAGCCGGTCGCCGGGGCGGCGCAGCAGCACGGGCGGGGCCGGGGAGAGACGCAGCGTGGAGGCGTCGATGTTGCGGGTCACCACCGGCAGGGTGCGGGTGCGGCGGACCAGGACGGAGACGGCCTGGATCGCGCAGTGCAGCGCGTAGAACACGAGCAGCGCGGCGACGAGCGGGGCGTACGCCGTCTCCCGGTCCTGCTCGCCGAGCCGCAGCAGCGCCACCACCAGCAGCAGGTCACGCAGCACATGCCGCACGGTGATGTCCGCGTGCGACTTGGCGAACACCGACAGCATGCCGCGCTGCCAGCGGTACAGGACCCCCTCGGCGGCGAGGGACGCGGTGGTCGCGGCGAGCAGTAGCGGGATGTGCGGACGGAGGGCCGCCGCGGCCTGGGCGACGAAGGCGACGGCCAGGAGGGCGGCGACGAGCGCTCTCGCCGGGATCCGGGGGATCTGGCGGAGGGGGACTCGGATCGTGATCCGGCGGCGGGAGAGGGGTAGGGGCATTGCGGTCACTCCAAGGTCGGCGCAGGGCGTGCGCCCGGGTTAACGCGCGCCCACCTCCGGACGACACGCGCGTGTCCGTGGTGGGGCGCACTGACCGCGGGTGTTGTCGCCGCCCGGCCCTGGGAGTGACCTCCGGTCTACTGCCGTCCCGACTGCAACGCCTTCCGGATCGGCCGCCCCACCGCGCGCCGGGCCCGCCGGTAGACGGACGGCGTCGTGGCCACCGCGTCCGCCTTGCCGGCGCGGGCCAGTTCCCGCTTCAACCGGTCGTTGTCCGTGGACAGTTCGGTGATACGGCTCTGCAGCCAGCCGAACCGGGTGGTGAGCGAGTCGACGTCGGCCTCGTTCCACGGGCGGATGCCCGCCGGGAAGGCCAGCGACCGCATGCGCTGGTCGAAGGCGGCGCCGCTGTCGCCGTGCGTGAACGTGTTCTCCAGCCCGTTGCGGTCCAGGAACGCCGTGAATCGCTCGAACCGCTCCTGGTGGCCGCCGGTCAGCGCCCCGAAGTCGGCCTCCTCGTACAGCGAGGCCGGGTCCAGGTCCTCCGGCAGCTTGTCGATCCGGCGGTGCGGGATGTCGAAGTAGCGGCACAGCTCCAGCGTCCGCGAGTCTCCGCACAGCACGGTCGCAGGTGTGCCCGCCAGCAGCGCCGCGATGTTGCCGTGGATACGGGAACCGAACGAGAAGTCGAACTCCCGCAGATCGTCGATCCAGGTGACCGGGTCGACGTAGACGCGGACCTTGTCCTCCCGGTACATCGGATGGCCGGGGTGCGTCGGCATCTCCGTCACCAGGCCGTTCGGGTCCGACAGGTCCCGCCAGTGCAACTGCCGTGCGTCGCTGAGGTTCTGGCCGATGTAACGCAGGTACGGATAGCGCGCGTGGGCGCGGTCGATGACCTGGGCCAGGCCCTGCTTCTGGACCGCGTTGTGCGAGCCGTTGACCGCGATCCGGGACTCGGCCGTCAGGGCCGGCGCCCGCTTCGCCACGGGGAGTTCCTTGCCGTACAGGAACATCGAGGGGCAGCCGATCAGCTCGACGTCCTGGTACCCCAGGTCCCTGAGGTACTTCTCGGTGAACTCGCCCCGCACCCCGATCGAGGCGCTGCGGTCGAGCACCGCCGAGACGAAGTCCCGCACGGCCGGCTCCATCGGCTTCAACCGCGCCGGATCGTAGTCCAGCCCGGCCTGCGCGCCGACACCCAGCACGACCACGGGGATCCTGAGCTGCTTGATGAGCCGCGTCAGCCGCTTCAACTGCGGTTCGAACGACGGCCGGAAGGCGTTGGCGAGCGGCACGACGAACGCGTCGTACTTCTCGTTGATCCGCTCCGCCGCGCCCAGATTGGTCCGGATACCGTTCGAGACGACCTTGGTGTCCGGGGTCTCGAGGATCTTGTGGGCGGCGTCACTGAAGATCAGGTTGCCGGAGTTGGTGGCGATGACGTCACGGTGGAGGGCTTCCTCCACGGGGACGACATCGTAGGGGCTCTTCCCCGACCTCAGGAGGATCCGCTTCGCGCGGTGAACGTTCGATGGCACAAACGGCACATTAGGTTTGCCTGGTCTTTAATTTCTAGAGGCAACCAGTGCAACCTTTTTGCCGTATGCAAAACGTGAGCAAATGGTCACGCTCCGCCTGTCCGGAGGCTGGACCGGTGCGCGGCGCCGATCCCGCTTCGCGTAGATTGCCTGGCAGTCGACGTGCGAGGGGACGGAAAGCAAGTGGCAGGCGCAAGGCAGGGCGTGACCGAGGCCCGCAGGATCGTCGTCAAGGTGGGTTCCTCGTCGCTCACCACCGCGTCGGGCGGCCTGGACGCCGACCGCGTCGACGCCCTCGTCGACGTCCTCGCCAAGAGCCGCAGCGGGGGCGAGAAGGAGATCGTCCTCGTCTCCTCCGGTGCCATCGCGGCCGGCCTCGCCCCGCTGGGCCTGCGCCGCCGCCCCAAGGACCTCGCCCGCCAGCAGGCCGCCGCCAGCGTCGGCCAGGGCCTGCTCGTCGCCCGCTACACCGCCTCCTTCGCCCGCTACGGCGTCCGCGTCGGCCAGGTCCTGCTCACCTCCGACGACATGAGCCGCCGCGCCCACCACCGCAACGCCTCCCGCACCCTCGACAAGCTCCTCGCCATGGGCGCCCTCCCGGTCGTCAACGAGAACGACACCGTCGCCACGGACGAGATCCGCTTCGGCGACAACGACCGGCTCGCCGCCCTCGTCGCCCACCTCGTCCGCGCCGACCTGCTGGTGCTGCTGTCCGACATCGACGGCGTGTACGACGGCGACCCCAGCAGGCCCGGCACTTCGCGGATAGTGGAGGTAAGGGGGCTCGAGGACCTCGCGCACGTCGAGATCGGCAGCGCGGGCAAGGCCGGCGTCGGCACCGGCGGCATGGTCACCAAGGTCGAGGCGGCCCGGATCGCCGCCGCCGCCGGCATCCCCGTGGTGCTGACCAGCGCGATCCACGCGGCCGACGCTCTGCACGGCGGCGACACCGGCACCTACTTCCACGCCACCGGCAAGCGCTCCGCCGACCGGCTGCTGTGGCTGCAGCACGCGTCCACCCCGCAGGGGTCGCTGACCCTGGACGACGGTGCGGTCCGCGCGGTCGTCGAGCGCCGCATGTCGCTGCTGCCCGCCGGAATCGCCGCCGTCGAGGGCGAGTTCAGCGCGGGCGACCCCGTCGAGCTCCGCGACGGCACCGGCCGCGCGGTCGCCCGCGGGCTCGTCAACTTCGACGCCAAGGAGATCCCTCAGCTGCTCGGCCGCTCGACCCGCGAACTGGCGCGGGAGCTGGGCGCGGAGTACGAGCGCGAGGTCGTCCACCGGGACGATCTGGTGATCCTGCACCCCTGAACAGGCCGGCCACGCCACGGGCTCGTGTGCAGTTTCTGTGTACACGAGCCCCTGCCGTACCCGAAAACGGGGCGAACGCCCCGTCCGCGGCGTCGTCCTGAGGTGGACGTTCCGCAAAATCGCCCCATGAGCCCTTGCGGCCTGTTCAACTTTGTCTCAGGGACACTTTCCGCCGAGCACTGCTCGACCGTTGCGTGAAGGAGGCCGTCGTGAGACGAGTGCGCCCTGGGGCGGCAGCGTCCCGCGGTGGTGCGGGCGCGGGATCCTCCCGTCGGCCCGGCGAGGAGCGTGCCCTGACCAGCGTCTCGGCCGGCGACCGGTACGAGGGCGAGCAGCCCGAGGACCTGCCCCGCCTGTGGCACGTCACCCTTACCGTCTCCGGCGCCGAGGCCCCGCTGAAGGAGGTGCGGCGCGCCCTGGAACAGCTCGCCCACGACCACCCCTTCCTGCTGACCAGCCGCTACGCCTGCGACCACGCCGAGATCCGCTACTGGGAAGAGGCCCGCGACCTGCACGACGCGGCCGCCGTCGCCCTGCGCCTGTGGGGCGAGCACCGCCGGACCTCCGGGCTGCCGCCCTGGGAGATCGTCGGCCTGGAGGTCATCGACCGCGAGACCTACCACCAGCGCATCGCGGAGGGATACGGCCCGCCCCCGGCGACTCCGGTGGGTGTCCATCCCTTTTGAGTGCCCTGTGGGCTTGTCTCGGGGTTTGGAACGAGCGATGGACGGGCCTCGGAAGCGCACTACCCTTCCCTCATGACCACGCTTTCGCCGTACGACTCCATGTCCCCGGTCACCCAGGCCGCCTACCGTGCCAAGGCCGCCGCAGCCGACCTCGCCCCGCTCCCGCGGGCCGAGAAGGACGACGCGCTGCTCGCCATCGCGGACGCCCTGGAGGTCCGTACGAGCGAGATCGTCGAGGCCAACGCCAAGGACATCGCCAAGGCCCGCGAGGCCGGCACCAGCGAGTCGATCATCGACCGGCTGACCCTCACGCCGGAGCGTGTAAGGGCCATCGCATCCGACGTCCGGGACGTCGTCGCCCTGCCCGACCCGGTCGGCGAGGTCGTCCGCGGCTCGACCCTCCCGAACGGCATCGACCTGCGCCAGGTCCGCGTCCCGCTCGGCGTGGTCGGCATCATCTACGAGGCCCGCCCGAACGTCACCGTGGACGCCGCCGCGCTCTGCCTGAAGTCCGGCAACGCGGTCCTGCTCCGCGGCTCGGGCTCGGCGTATGCCTCGAACAGCGCCCTCGTCCGCGTGATCCGCGACGCGGTCGGCGGGGCCGGCCTGCCCGCCGACGCCGTCCAGCTGGTGCCCGGCGAGAGCCGCGAGAGCGTCCGCGAGCTGATGCGGGCCCGCGGCCTGGTCGACGTACTGATCCCGCGCGGCGGCGCCTCGCTGATCCAGACGGTCGTCTCCGAGTCCACGGTCCCGGTCATCGAGACCGGCACCGGCAACTGCCACGTCTACGTCGACGCCCACGCCGACATCGACATGGCCATCGACATCCTGATCAACTCCAAGGCCCAGCGCGTCAGCGTCTGCAACGCCGCCGAGACCCTCCTCGTCCACCAGGACACCGCTCCCGAGTTCCTGCCGCGCGCCCTGGACGCCCTCGCGGCCGCCGGGGTGACCGTGCACGCCGACGAGCGGGTGATGGCGTACGCCAAGGACTCCACGGCGACCGTCGTGGAGGCGACGGCGGAGGACTGGGAGGCGGAGTACCTGTCCTACGACATCGCCGCCGCCGTGGTGGACTCGCTGGAGAAGGCCGTCGAACACATCCGCCTGTGGACGTCCGGCCACACCGAGGCCATCGTCACCAACTCCCAGCAGGCCGCCCGCCGTTTCACCCAACTGGTCGACTCCACCACGGTCGCGGTGAACGCCTCCACCCGCTTCACGGACGGCGGCCAGTTCGGCTTCGGCGCGGAGATCGGCATCTCGACCCAGAAGCTGCACGCCCGGGGGCCGATGGGCCTGCCGGAGCTGACCAGCACGAAGTACATCGTCACGGGGGACGGGCATATTCGGCGGTGATGAATTTCCGTACCGTCTGCCCAAATTGACCCCCCAGGACTACTCTGGATCCGTGCCGGAGGACGTGGGGGGCACGCCGTCCCCTGACGGCTGGGAGCCCGACGACGACCACGACCGCGGGGTGTCGGACGAAGAGTTCGCCTCCGTGGTCTTCGACGAGGCCTTCGTGCGGGCGGCCGCGGTGCACGAGCCGACCGCCGTCGATCGCCTCCTTGCCGCCGCCCAGGCGAGAGCCGAGGCCTCCGAGGCGGAAGCCCACCGGGCCCACGGCCGGGGCGAGCGCTACGAGGACGGCTACGGCCCCGACGACCATGGCGGTTTCGGCCATGACCCGGACCTCGACGACCTGGACGACACCGACATCGTCGACGGCCGTTACGGCGCGCCGGGGACGTACGGCAAGCGGGTCCGCTGGCACCGGCCCGTCGCCTGGATGCTCGCCCTCGTGATGGGGGTCGGCATGGTCGCGCTGGCCTTCACGGCGGTCTACCGGGGCGCGTCCTCGAACAACCGCGACCAGGTCCCGCTGCCGTCCGCCTCCACCGGCGTCGAACAGGGCAACGGCGCGGCCCCCTCCGCTTCCGCCGACTATTCCCAGCCGGCCGTCTCGGCGGTCCCGCGCACACCCTGAACGGCGCCCCGCACGGTCCTGGCAGGCCACGGACGGTCTTGGTGAGAACCTGTCAGAACTTGTCGTGTACCACGGCGTTTACCGAAGCTTCCGGAGACCTACTCTGAAGATATGGGAGGGCCTGGAGACCCACCTGAGGGCACACCCGAGGGCGGCCCCGGAGGTGGCGAGGACGAGTACCGATCCGTCGTCTTCGACGAGTCGTTCGTCCGCGCTGCCCGCCTCCAGGAGTTCTCCGCACAGGAGCGCATCGCCGACCACGCCCCCGCCGTACGCCGCCGCCCACCCCTGCGCCGGGGCCTGTCCCGGCAGGCACTGGTTCTCGTCCTGCTGATCTCCCTGGCCTTCGGTACGGCGATCTACATGGGCGTACGGAACCCCTACCAGTCCCCGGCCGCCCGGCAGCCCGTCGAGCCCTTGCGGATGACGGTCATCCCGCTCGCCCCCCAGGACGAGGTGCCCGGCACGACAGACACCGACCAGCTGTACAAGAACAGCCCCGCCGCCCAGTTCCGCGTAGGCGCGGAGGGTATCCCGCTGCCCGCCTCCCGACGCACCGCGCACTTCTCGGACGGCCAGGTCGTGACCGCCCTGACCACCGCCAAGGACTACATCGTCCGCTCCTCGCTCTACCCCGAGGTGGTCGTCGGCGGCCAGGTCCGCCCCGTGCGTGTCCTTCTCGACCCCGACCAGCTCGACCAGTTCGACGAGAGCTTCGCCCATCCCACCGCCGACGGCCGCCACGCGCCGACCGGCTGGCTGGTCCGCTTCGACCCGGACAGCGTCGAACTGGCCGACCGGAAGATCCGTGTCCAGGGCACCCTGCAGGCCGCCGAGACCGACTCCTCCACCCTCGAGGTCACCGCCGACCACACGTTCGTGTACGCGCTGCGCCCGGCCGGCTCCGACGCCAAGGCCGAGGCGTCCCTCTTCACGGTCCGCCGCGAACTCCACTTCCGCTTCGACCGAGACGACCTCCGCCTCCGCCAGGCCCAGCTGATCGTCTCGTACGTCCAGGCAGGCCCTCTCTCCTGCACCGACGACGCGACCAACCGCCTACGCCCCCTGCTGTCCGGCCAGACCGCGAAAACCGGCGTCCCAGCAGGCACCGACCCGTACGCCACGGGCAGCGCAACGGCCCTGTGCGGCTCACTGTCGACGAGTGCAGAGCCGAGGGTGTGAGCGGCGGGAGGAGGCGACCGAGGTCGCCCTTCGTCAGGTGTCGTCCCGGTGGTGGTCGTCCGTGTCGTCCGGGTCGTCCGGGTCGGGGGTCGGCGGTTGGGGCTTCGGTGTGGAGGTCGCGGTGCCTGTGAAGCCGCCGAAGCCTCGTCGTACCCGGCCGCCCAGGTCACCCGCGCCGCCCGCGATGTCGCTGACCAGCTTCATCAGGGGGTCCTTGGAGCCCTTCACGTGGGTGGCGTAGTGCGACGCCGACTCGCGGAACGAGTCCGTGACCGACGTGTCCTTATCCTCGGTGCGCCGCGGGTAGTGACCGTCCATGATCCGCTGGAAGTCACGGGACTCGGCCCACTTCTTCAGCTCGGCCGCGCGGACCGTGGTGAAGGGGTGGGAACGGGGCAGGACGTTCAGAATCTTCAGCACCGAGTCGCGCAGGTCGCCGCCCGCCTCGTACTCCTCGGCCTGCTGCAGGAACGCGTCCACGTTCATCTCGTGCAGATGGTTGCCGCCCGCGATCTTCATCAGGCCCCGCATGGACGCCGTCAGGTCCTGCCCGACCAGCAGCCCCGCCCGGTCCGCGGACAGCTCCGACTTGCGGAACCACTCCCGCAGCGCCGTCACGATCGCCATGATCGCGATGTTGCCCAGCGGGATCCAGGCGACCCGGAGGGCGAGGCTGGTCAGGAAGAGCAGGATCGTACGGTAGACGGAGTGGCCGGACAGCGCGTGCCCCACCTCGTGTCCGACGACCGCCCGCATCTCCTCCTCGTCGAGCAGCTCGACCAGGCCCGTGGTGACCACGATGATCGGCTCGTCCAGACCGATGCACATAGCGTTCGGCTGCGGATCCTGGTTGACGTACATCGGCGGGACCTTCTCCAGGTCCAGGATGTGGCAGGCGTCCCGCAGCATGTCGTTGAGGTGCGCGAACTGCTGGTCCGACACCCGGACCGAGTCGGACAGGAAAAGCAGCCTGAGGCTCCGCTCGGGCAGCAGACCGCTCAGCGCCTTGAACACCGTGTCGAAACCGCTCAGCTTGCGCAGCGCCACCAGCGCGGACCGGTCGGCCGGGTGCTCGTACGCACGCGAGGAGATCCCCGGGAAGCGCCTGCGCTGCCTGCTCGGCACGTTCTCGTGCCCGTTGTGCTCGTGGCCGTCGTCGGACATGTCTTCCCCCATGTGCGTGTTGTGGCCCTTTGCGGACTCTTGTGCGGCCCTTTGCGCCCCCGAAGCAGAGCCCAGCCTAGGCGGAGATACCGTGGACGGGCAGTACAGCGAAGGAATCCCACGCCATGGAGCACAACCCCGCTGCCGCCTGGCTCACCGAAGCCGCGAGCGCGGCCGAGCGACAAGGACCGGGAAATCTGCTCCGGGTCATACTGATCGTGATGGTGCTGGGCTGTGTGCTGACCGCGTGGTTGCGATCATTTGCGGTCATTTCCTCACGGTGTGGATCAATTGTTCGTCAGTCGCTGTCATGTGCTTTCCGGGGGTGTGGGGCGGGAGCTAGCTTCGGCCCGTAGAGATCATCACAGGTGAGGTGGGGGGTGTAGGGCGATGGTGAAGCGGATGCTGGGCGGCAAGGGGCGGGAGTTGCGCCCGTTGCGTGCGGTGTCCGCTCCGTTCGTCGTCGCCCCGCCCTCGGGGTGCCGGATCCGGACTCGCCTGCACGTTTCGCCCGCCGACGTAGCGGTGCTGCGCGCGGTGGGGACCCATCTGGGGGCGCTGGCCGGTGCGGACTTGGCGGCGCGGGTGCAGATGGGGAACGTGCCCGCCGCCCGCAACCGGCGGGCCCAGCGGAAGAAGGCGTTGACCGCCCAGTCCTCCTCCCGCTGGGCCGGAGCCATCACCCGTACTTCGGAGGATCAGTACCAGCTGGACCGACGGGCGTTGAACGCCCATATCGGATCTCTGCGCCAGGCCATCTCCACGATCGCCTCCCGGCTGGCTGTCGCGCCGGGCGCCCGGGTGCGCCAGGGGCGACGGCTGGTACGCGGGTATGCGGATGACGCCGAGCGGCGGGCCAAGCAGCAACGGTTGCAGATCCTTGAGGGCGAGCTGCGCCGGGCCTTGCGGGAGCGCGAGAGTGGCCGGGTGCGCATCACCCGGGGCGGACGCCGCCTGCTCAATTCCCGCCACCATCTCTACGACAGCGCCACCGCCCCCAAGCCGCTGAGCGAGGCTGACTGGCGGGCGCAGATGGAGGGTTGGGGGGAGGTGTGGTCGGCGCGTCGGATGTTTCTCACCGCCGACGGAGAGGCAGGGGCGCCGTTCGGGAACTACACCATCAGCATCGACCCCACCTGCGGTCGGATAGCCCTGGTGCTGCCCGAACCCCTGCGCGAGGCGCACGTAAACGCGCCGCGCGGACGGTACGTCCTGGACGCGACGGCCCTCTTCCCCCACCGGGGCGGGCAGTGGGCGGACCGGATCGCCTCAGGTGCCTCGGTGCGCTACGACATCACCTATGACCCCGAGCGCGGGCGCTGGTACCTGGACGCCTCCTGGTCCACCGCGGCCAAGGGCCAGACAGTTCCCGTCCCCACCCTTCAGGCCCTGCGGCAGCACCCGGTGCTCGCGGTGGACGTGAACGCCGATCACCTGGCCGCCTGGATCCTGGACTCGTGCGGCAACCCCGTCAGCACACCCCACACGATCCCGTTGGAGCTGGCCGGGCTGCCCGCCACCACCCGGGACGCCCGGCTGCGCGAGGCGATCTCACACCTGCTCCACCTCGCCCAGAGGCAGGGCTGCGCGGCCCTGGTGATCGAGAACCTTGACTTCGCCGACGCCCGCGCCACCGGGCGGGAGAAACTGGGCCGGGGCCGGCGCGGGAAAGCCTTCCGCCGCACCGTGGCGGGGATCCCGACGGCGAAGTTGCGCGACCGGCTTTCCAGGATGGCCCACCACGCCGGACTGTCCGTCATCGCGGTCGATCCGGCGTATTCGAGCAGGTGGGGCGCCCAGCACTGGCTGAACTCCCTCAAAGAACAGCAGACTTCTTCCGTTTCGACCACCATCACGGGGCATCATGCCGCTGCGGTGGTCGTCGGCAGACGCGGTCTGGGCTGTACGGCCCGGCGCAGGAATGACGGACCCCGCCAAACCCCCGCCACCACCGCCTCACGGCGGACCGAGGCAGGAGCCGTGCGACCAGAGGATCGCACCGGGACCACCGCCCCCGAAGCGCCGAGTCACCACATCCCGGACCGTACGGAGCAGGCAGCTCCGGGCCGGACCTCACGCAGCACCCACGTGGTGCGTCAGACGCGAGCGCGCCCACCCGGAAAGCACCCGCCCCCAGGCCCCACCACCGTTCGGGGGCCCAGCATCCACGACCAGCTCACACTGTTCGGAATGCCCGATACGGCCAACCTTGGCCAACCAACTTAGGAACGGTACAAGCAGAAGGACGACTCCTCCGAGTTCCTGAACCAGCCTCCGAGTTCCCTCGACGGCGGAGTCGGCGTGATCGGCGCCGAGCCGCCCGCTTACCATGGGCCGACATCTTTATCCCGCCCACACCGGATAGGTCCTGCCGAAGATGAGCTTCCACAGCACCGCTGCCCAGTTGGTCACCCTCGCCGCCGAGGGCGAGGAGCACGGCGGCAACCACGAGAGCCTCAGCCCGCTGCTGACCGGCGGCGCCGCCTTCGTCATCCTGATGCTCCTGCTGTGGGTCACCACCCGCTTCAACCGCGACCGCTGAACCCGGCACGGGCCCGCCCCGGGGCGTCCCCCGGGGGTCTGGGGGCCGGAGCCCACGGGCCGGGCCGGTAGGGTCTGCACGCATGGGAGAGCAGGACATGCCTACCGGTCCGGCGAATGAGGCGCCCGGCCCGAGCCACGGCACGGAACCCCGCACGGCGATAGCCCCGGGCAACGGCTCGTCGAACCCCGGCAAGCGCCGGCTCGGCGTCATGGGCGGAACGTTCGATCCGATCCACCACGGGCACCTCGTCGCGGCCAGCGAGGTCGCCGCGCAGTTCCACCTCGACGAGGTGGTCTTCGTGCCCACCGGCCAGCCGTGGCAGAAGACCCACCGCAAGGTCTCCCCGGCCGAGGACCGCTATCTGATGACGGTCATCGCGACCGCCGAGAACCCGCAGTTCTCGGTCAGCCGCATCGACATCGACCGCGGCGGCCCGACCTACACCGTGGACACCCTGCGCGACCTGCGCGCGCTCAATCCGGACACGGACCTCTTCTTCATCACCGGCGCCGATGCCCTCGGCCAGATCCTCACCTGGCGGGACTCGGAGGAACTGTTCTCCCTCGCGCACTTCATCGGGGTCACCCGTCCCGGACACCATCTGACGGACCCCGGGCTCCCGGAGGGCGGCGTCTCGCTCGTCGAGGTTCCCGCTCTGGCCATTTCCTCCACAGACTGCCGTGCGAGAGTCGCCAAGGGCGACCCCGTCTGGTATCTGGTGCCGGACGGAGTCGTGCGCTACATCGACAAGCGCGAGCTGTACCGCGGCGAGTGAGCCGAGAGGGGCACCGGTGAACGACCGATACGACGCGGGGTACGACGGCCATCACGACGACCCGTACGAGCTCGTCGGCTACGACGAGTACGGCCGGCCCGTGTACCGGCAGGTCGCGCAGCAGCGGCCCCCCCAGCAGCAGCCCTACGACCCCTACGCACAGCAGGGATACGGCTACGACCCGTACGCGACCGGCCAGCAGCAGCCGGCCCCGCAGTACGACCCGTACAACACCGGTCACACCGGCCGCCAGGAGCCCGTCCCTCCCTACGACACCGGTCAGCAGCCGCCCTCCCCCTCCTACGACCCGTACGCGACCGGCACCGGCACGCACCGCACCGGCGGACCCGCGGCCCCTTACGACCCCTACGGGCAGACCGCGGTCGGCGGCCAACAGCCCCGTGTCCGGCCCCGCGCCGCCGAGCAGACCGTCCACATCCCGCAGCAGGCCGGCCCGGCCGGGGAACCGGAGCCCCAGGACCGGCCCGATCGGGACTACCGCACCGAGCAGTTCGCCTTCGTCGAGGATCCCGACGGTGACTCCGAGGACGTCATCGACTGGCTGAACTTCACCGAGAACCGCACCGAGCGCCGCGAGGAGGCCAAGCGCCGCGCCCGCAGCCGGCTCATCGCCCTGGTCGTGGTCCTGGCGCTGACCGCGGTCGGCGGCGTGGGCTGCCTCTGGTACGCCGGGAAGCTGCCCGGCCTGTCGTCGTCCGACGAGAAGGCGGGCACCGCGACCGCCGTGGGCGCCCAGAACCGCGACGTGGTCGTCGTCCACCTGCACAACACCAAGACCGGCGCCACCTCCACCGCCCTGCTCGTCGAGAACACCACCACCAAGCAGGGCACCACCGTCCTGCTGCCCAACTCGCTCGCCCTGACGGCCGACGACGGCTCCACGACCACCCTCGCCAAGTCGGTCGAGGACGACGGCTCCTCCGGCACCCGCGACGCGCTCGACACGGTCCTCGGCACCGACATCCAGGGCACCTGGCGCCTGGACACCCCCTACCTGCAGAACCTCGTCGACCTCGTCGGCAACATCGACGTCGACACCAACGCCGACGTGCCCGACCCGGCCGCCGAGTCCAAGGGCGCCGCGCCCCTCGTACGCAAGGGCGAGGCCCAGACGCTCAGCGGCAAGACCGCCGTCGCCTACGCCACCTACCGTGCCTCCGGCGAGGCCCAGAACGCCCAGCTGCAGCGGTTCGGGCAGGTCATGCAGGGCGTGCTGCGCAAGCTGTCCTCCGACGCCCAGGGCGCGACCGTCACCGTGCAGACGCTGCAGCAGATCCTCGACCCCTCACTGACCGACAACGACCTCGGCACCTTCCTCGCCAAGCTCGCCGACCTCGCCAAGGGCGGCGACTACAAGACGGCCCTGCTGCCCGTCCAGACCGACGGCACACTGACCGCCGAGGCCAGTGACAGCGTGGTCAAGGACGTCCTCGGCGGCACCGCGAAGAGCCCCGACAAGGACGCCGCCGTCCGCGTCTCCGTTCAGAACGCCAGCGGCGTCAAGGACAACACCGAGAAGGCCCGCGTGATCCTCCTCAACGGCGGCTTCACCTTCCTGGAGGGCGGTACGGCGTCCGGGGCCTCGGCCACCTCCAAGGTCGTATACGCCGACGCCGCCGACAAGGAGAACGCCACCGAGGTCGCCAAGACCCTGGGCCTGCCCACCGGCTCCGTCACCAAGGGCAAGGTCTCCGGCAACGCGGACGTCTCCGTGATCCTCGGCCGGAACTATGAGCCCTCCGCGCCCTCCGCGTCCTAGCCGGAGGCGGCACCCCCGTGCGCCGTCCAGCACGTGGGGTGCCCTCGTCGGGCCGTGAGACCCTTGGTGTCAAGTGACCGCCGACCGAAAGCCGTGTAGTGACCGCCACTGACCGCTCTCTCGAGCTCATCCACTCCGCCGCGCAGGCGGCCGCCGACAAGCTCGCGCACGACATCATCGCCTACGACGTCAGCGACGTGCTGTCGATCACGGACGCCTTCCTGCTGGCCTCCGCGCCCAACGACCGTCAGGTCAAGTCGATCGTCGACGAGATCGAGGAGCGGCTGCAGCAGGAGCTCGGCGCCAAGCCGGTGCGCCGCGAGGGCGACCGCGAGGCCCGCTGGGTCCTGCTCGACTACGTCGACATCGTCGTCCACGTCCAGCACAGCGAGGAACGCGTCTTCTACGCCCTGGAGCGGCTGTGGAAGGACTGCCCCGAGCTCGAGCTGCCCGCCGACGCCAAGGCAACCCGCGGCAAGGCCGCGGAGCACGCCAAGCTGCGGGCCGCGGAGGAGGCGGCGGACCTGGGCGGTGAGTGGCGATGAGCAGCACCGGTGAGGTGACCGCCGCCAAGCCCCGGGGGCGCCGCGTCATCCTGTGGCGGCACGGGCAGACCTCCTGGAACGTGGAGCGCCGCTTCCAGGGCACCACGGACGTCGCCCTCACCGAGGCCGGCGTCTCCCAGGCCCGCCGCGCCGCCCGGCTGCTCGTCTCCCTTCGGCCCGACGCGATCGTCGCCTCCGACCTCCAGCGCGCCGCCGACACGGCCGCCGAGCTCGCCCAGCTCACCGGCCTGCAGGTGACCCACGACGAGGGACTGCGCGAGACCTACGCGGGCGTCTGGCAGGGGCTGACGCACGACGAGATCATCGCCCGGCACGGCGACGAGTACGCCGCGTGGAAGCGCGGCGAGCCGGTCCGCCGCGGCGGCGGCGAACTGGAGACCGAGGTGGCCGAGCGCGCCGCCCCCGTCGTCCTCCGGCACGCCGAGAAGCTGCCCGACGAGGGCACCCTCGTCGTGGTCAGTCACGGCGGCACGATCCGCACCACGATCGGCCGTCTCCTCGGCCTGGAGGCCCAGCACTGGGAGAGCCTCGGCGGCCTCTCCAACTGCTGCTGGTCCGTCCTCGGCGAAGGCGCCCGCGGCTGGCGCCTGCTGGAGCACAACGCCGGCACGCTGCCGGAGCCGGTGCTCGGCGACGACGACTGACGTCCCGTCCGTGCGGCCCGACCCGGATTTCACTTTCCGGCAGGTCGCAGGCTAAAGTTCTTCTTGTTCGCCCCGCTGAGCGGGGCGAAACACCATGCGGCTCCGCCGCGTGGCGCGAGGGGCTATAGCTCAGTTGGTAGAGCGCCTGCATGGCATGCAGGAGGTCAGGAGTTCAATTCTCCTTAGCTCCACAGATCTCGATCGATCAAGATCCCGTCCCCAGGGGGGCGGGATCTTTCGTTTCCACTCATCCGGCTTGAGTCACTTGGGGCCTGCGGGGCGTATACCTCTGGGGAGGCGGCCGTGTCCGGACTGGTACTGAGGCGTCGCTGACCGTATTGGCCCGGCCGTGGCAGAATCAAACGGCCGGAAGGGGGCGCGACCCGACGGGAGGGAGTAGCGATGCCTGCGAGCATCCTCGGAGAGGTCGGTCACCTCTTCGAAGCAGCGTTGACACGGGATACGGTCACCCGCCTCAGCTGCCCTTCCTGCGGTTCCGTCAGCGTCGCCCAGGTCCTCGGCGACAACGGTGGAATTTCCTACGTGTGCACGGCCTGCGGCCACAGCTGGAGCTGATCGATGGGTGCACACAGGCGAAAGTGCGACTGGTGCGGCAGCGGAACGCCGATCGTCCGTGACATGGAACCGGTGAACCCCGACTACCAGTACTGGTGCGAGGAATGCGCGCGGGCGCTGATCATAAAAGGCGACCCGATCGAGACGTACCGCGAACTCGAGGGCGAGCCGATCTACGGCCGGCTGCTCGAGGAACACTGCACGCTCAAACGCTTCTACTCGTTCGTCACCGCCTAACGGTTGAAAGTGGACATCGTGGGTTGTATCCGGGCGGAGCGGAAACGATTTGGTGGTGCACCGGGTCCACCGTGTAATGTTGGCGTCGCCGCGAGGGAAACCGAACGGAACACCACAAGGGGCTATAGCTCAGTTGGTAGAGCGCCTGCATGGCATGCAGGAGGTCAGGAGTTCAATTCTCCTTAGCTCCACAGTCAGATCCCCCGGATCATGCGATCCGGGGGATCTTCCCGTTTTCAGAGGCTGTTGAGGTGCGGGGGTCGCCCGGATCCGGGCGACCCCTTCGTGGGGTGTGCTCAGCGGCCCAGGGCGCGGCGGCCGCGGCCCTGGGAGAGGACCGGCAGGTTGTTGCGGGTCGGCGCCTGGGAGCGGGTGTCCTCCTCGATGCGCAGGGCGAGGGCCGGGCAGCGGCGCACCGCGCGTAGAGCCTTCGCCTCGGCATAGCGCGGTACCTGCGCCTGGGCCATGGTCGGGAAGCCGTCGGCGCCGAGTTCGAAGACCTCCGGGAGGATGTCCGCGCACAGGCCGTGGCCCCGGCACAGCGTCCAGTCGACGTAGATCTTCTGGCGGCTGGGACCGTTCTCCTCGGACTCCGCGCCGCCGGGGATGCCCGTAGGGGCCCTGCCGCCCTCGAAGAGCGGCAGAACGCCCTCCACGGGCCGTCCGCAGCCGTTGCCGAGGACGTGCGCGGCCAGGTCGTCGGTGAACGCCTTGATGGTCGACTCCAGGAACATCGCGGAGCCGTCCGGATGCGAGCAGGCGCCGCGCCGTTTCACGTTCTTGGCGACCTGCTTGACCGCCTCCAGGGCGGCCGGTCCGCCGCCGTTGAGGATGTCCTCCAGGCCGCGCGCTGCGGCCGGCAGACCGAGGTAGCAGGGACCGCACTGTCCCGCGCTCTCCTCGGCCAGCCACTGGGCCACCCGCAGCGACTCGCCCAGCGGGCAGGTCTCCTGGGTGATCGGCAGGATCGCGCCCGCGCCGAGCGCACCGCCCACCGCGTCCAGCGAGTTGCGCGAGACGATCGCCTCGTTGACCGTCGCCGCGTCGATCCACTTGCCGTGGTAGCCGCCGGTCAGCACGCCCTGCGGGACGGGCGGGGCGCCGGCCAGCTGGAGGACGTAGCGCAGCGGCACGCCCGTGGGGACCTCGATCACCATCGGGCGGGCGACCGCGCCGGAGACCGTGAGCATGACGGTGCCGGGCTCGTCGTAGAGGCCGGTGTTGCCGTAGCGCTCCGGGCCGATGCGGGCGGCGATCGCCAGTTGGGCGAAGGTCTCGGCGTTCGACAGCAGGGTGGGTGCGCCGCCGACGCCGTTCTGCGAGGCGCTGACCTTGCGGCCGGGCGGGATCGCCGGGCCGCCGTCGATGGAGCGGATCAGCGACGCGGCCGCTCCGGTGACCATACGGACGGGATTGCGCTGCACGCGCGCGCGTAGCGCCGACCGGCGGCCGTTGCTGAGGCCGCGTTCGGCGAGCGCGGCCTCCATGGAGCGCTGCGTCGACTCACGGGTGACCCCCACCACGAGCGTGCGGGCACCCAGAGCTTCGGCGGCCAGCAGGGCGCCGTCCAGGATGAGATGCGGGGCACGATTGATGAGCACCGTGTCCTTGCGGCAGGCCGGTTCGTCCTCGCTGCCGTTGACGACGACGACCGGCCGTACGCCGCGGCGGATCGCCGACTCGGCGACCGAGCGCAGCTTCTTGTGGAAGGGGAAGCCCGCGCCGCCGCGGCCCTTCAGGTTGATGTTCTCGGCGAGCTTCGCGAGCTGTTCGCCGCCCATCGGTTCGAGCGGCCCGTGCACCTTCAGATGCATGGGCAGATCGAGTCTTTCGACAAGGTCGAAGCCTGACGTGAGCTGGGGAAGGCCGACCACGCGGACTTCGGGTACGTCGGGCAGGGCCTCGTTCACCTATAGCCTCCGGAAGGCGTGTTCCAAGGTTCGCCCGAACCCGGTGGTGCGTCGAAGTCGTACGCATCACCGGGTGATGGTTCAGTGGCGGGACCGCTGTTGTACGTGTCGTTGGGGTTGTACGTGCCGTAGAGGGGGTTCGACTCACCGGTGTCGTACACATCACTCCCGCCGTACCCCGCGGCGCCCGGATTGCCATAGGCCGGGATGTTGTATCCGGTGTCCTGGAGCGGGTCGTAGGCCGACGGGGGCGCCTCGCCGACCGGCGGCGGGGACGGGATCGGCCAGCTGCCCGAGGTGCTGCCGGGGCCGTCGACGCGTGGGATCGCCTCCGTGGGCTGCATGTCCAGGGGCAGGTCCATGCGCGCGGTCTGGTCGGGCGCGAACGACGGCTGCTGTGGCACGCGCGGGGGGGAGACGGCCCGGTAGGCGGCCGCGAAACCGTTCGCGGGCTCCGCGGCCGGGGGCGCCGGCATGCCGGGCAGGCTTCCGGTCGACTCCTCGCGCGACGGCCTCGCCGGACGCCGGCTCTCGTAGCCCGGCAGCGCGGACCCGGCGGCGGCCTTGGCGCGGCCGGCGTCCAGCTCCTCGCGGCCCGCCTGCTCGTCGGCGCCGATGATCGCGGCGAGCCGGTCGGCGACCCTGCGTTTGAAGGGGCGCGGTGCGGCGCGCAGGGCGAGGGCCGCGGCGACCCCGACCACGCACAGCTCGTACGACACCATGAAGAACGTCTTCGCAGGGCGGCCCGCGAACAGGCCGTGGATCAGCGCCGCGCACCACGCCGGGTAGGCCAGCATGTGCATCGCGCGCCAGCGGGCCGCGACCGGCGCCGGGGAGGCGAACCTGTTGCGCAGCGCGCCGGTGACGCCGACGAAGATCATGAGCATCGCGGCCAGGGTACCGAGGCCGATGAGGAAGGCGGTGCCCGTGAACTGGTCGCCGCCGGTGAAGAGCAGGCCGAACGGGATCACCGCGGCGATCCAGCTGGTGTGGTCCAGCGCCAGCTTGGTCACGATGTGCACGATCAGGAACGCGATGGAGGCGACGGCGGTGACCCGGTGCACGGCCTGCGCGGAGATCCGCTGGCGGATGTTGAGGATCATCCGGTCCTGGGCGACGAGTCCCCAGATCACCGAGCAGGTGAGGCTGACGAGTGACAGGACGCCGGCGCCGAAGTTGAGGAACTCCAGGAACGAGTCGTCCATCGTGCTGTCCGTCGTCACGACACGCCTCCCGACATCACGATGAAGGGTATGGACGGCAAAGTGTCAGCGTTCGTCGTCCCGGAGGCCGGGGGATCGGGCCAGGGAGGCGAACTGCTGTGCGGACGAGGGTTCATGGGGGCAACTCCGAACGGTTCGGGAAAGCGGTCCCGCTGCCGCACTCTAAGCGGCGCCATACCGGTGGGTACGAGGTTTGAGTTATTGCGTTGTTATCAACGGACAATGCGGTTGCTGCGATGTCCCTTAGTGGCTGTTACGCGAAGTAACTTTTGACCTTGGTTCAGCTTCTGTCAGGTGTGACGGGCGAGCTCCCGGGGACCGCGGGTGCGGCACCCGGTGCCAATAAGGCATACGTAAGCGCGTCGCGGCGTGCTCAACGGCTGCGGTACCCTAACGCCATGCGTGCCGTACGCCTTCTGCTTAGCGAGCCGCGCTGATCAGTCCCGTCAGCCACTGAATCGGCTGGTCGGAATCGGCGCGGCGTCCCCTCCTGTGCGAGGGGATTTTTCATTTCTGCTGGCAGATGACGATCGATGGAGCTTTGAGGATCATGAGCGAGACGAACCCCGCTGCCACCACTGGCATGTCGGTGGATGCCGCGCCGCACCGCTACACGGCCGCCATGGCGGCCGAGATCGAGGCACGCTGGCAGGACTTCTGGGACGCCGACGGCACCTACGCGGCACCGAACCCCAGCGGTGACCTGGCCGGCGACCCCGCGCTGGTCGCCAAGCCCAAGAAGTTCATCATGGACATGTTCCCGTACCCCTCCGGTGCGGGCCTGCACGTCGGCCACCCCCTGGGCTACATCGCCACCGACGTCTTCGCCCGCTTCCAGCGGATGACCGGCCACAACGTCCTGCACACCCTGGGCTTCGACGCCTTCGGCCTGCCCGCCGAACAGTACGCCGTGCAGACCGGCACGCACCCGCGCGTGTCCACCGAGGCCAACATCGAGAACATGACGGCCCAGCTGCGCCGACTGGGCCTGGGTCACGACAAGCGCCGGTCGTTCGCCACGATCGACCCGGACTACTACAAGTGGACCCAGTGGATCTTCCTGCAGATCTTCAACTCCTGGTACGACGACGAGGCCGGCAAGGCCCGCCCGATCTCCGAGCTGATCGCCCGCTTCGAGACCGGTGAGCGCGCCGTACCGGGCCACACGCGCGCGTGGCACGAGCTGACCGCCGCCGAGCGCGCCGACGTCCTGGGCGACTTCCGTCTGGCGTACGCCTCCGACGCGCCCGTCAACTGGTGCCCCGGCCTGGGCACCGTGCTGGCCAACGAAGAGGTCACCGCCGACGGCCGATCCGAGCGCGGCAACTACCCGGTCTTCAAGGCCAAGCTGCGCCAGTGGAACATGCGCATCACCGCCTACGCCGACCGGCTGCTGGACGACCTGGACGAGCTGGACTGGCCCGAGGCCATCAAGCTGCAGCAGCGCAACTGGATCGGCCGCTCCGAGGGCGCCCGCGTCGACTTCCCGATCGACGGCGAGCGCATCACCGTCTTCACGACGCGCCCAGACACCCTGTTCGGCGCGACCTACATGGTGCTGGCCCCCGAGCACCCGCTGGTCGACAAGTTCACCCCGGGCGCCTGGCCCGAGGGCACCCACGACGTCTGGACCGGCGGTCACGCGTCCCCGGCCGAGGCCGTCGCCGCGTACCGCGCGCAGGCCGCCTCCAAGTCCGACGTCGAGCGGCAGGCCGAGGCCAAGGACAAGACCGGCGTCTTCATCGGCGCGTACGCCACCAACCCCGTCAACGGCGACCAGATCCCCGTCTTCATCGCCGACTACGTCCTGATGGGCTACGGCACCGGCGCGATCATGGCCGTCCCGGCGGGCGACCAGCGCGACTTCGAGTTCGCGCGCGCCTTCGAACTGCCGATCCACTGCATCGTCGAGCCGACCGACGGCCGCGGCACCGACACGGCCACGTGGGAGGACGCCTTCGCGTCGTACGACGCGAAGATCATCAACTCCTCGAACGACGACATCTCGCTGGACGGCCTGGGCGTCGCCGACGCCAAGGCGCGCATCACCGACTGGCTGCAGCGCGAGGGCATCGGCGAGGGCACCGTCAACTTCCGGCTGCGCGACTGGCTGTTCAGCCGCCAGCGCTACTGGGGCGAGCCCTTCCCGATCGTCTACGACGAGGACGGCATCGCCCACTCCCTGCCCGAGTCGATGCTGCCGCTGGAGCTGCCCGAGGTCGAGGACTACTCGCCGCGCACCTTCGACCCGGACGACGCCGACACCCAGCCCGAGACGCCGCTGTCCCGCAACGAGGACTGGGTCAGTGTCACGCTGGACCTGGGCGACGGCCGCGGTCCGCAGAAGTACCGCCGCGAGACCAACACCATGCCCAACTGGGCCGGTTCCTGCTGGTACGAGCTGCGCTACCTGGACCCGCACAACAGCGAGAAGCTGGTCGCCCCCGAGATCGAGCAGTACTGGATGGGCCCGCGCGAGGGCCAGCCGCACGGCGGTGTCGACCTGTACGTCGGCGGCGCCGAGCACGCCGTACTGCACCTGCTGTACGCGCGCTTCTGGTCCAAGGTCCTGTTCGACCTGGGGCACGTCTCCTCCGTGGAGCCGTTCCACAAGCTGTTCAACCAGGGCATGATCCAGGCCTACGTCTACCGCGACAGCCGTGGCATCGCGGTGCCGGCCGCCGAGGTGGAGGAGCGCGACGGCGCGTACTACTACCAGGGCGAGAAGGTCTCCCGGCTGCTGGGCAAGATGGGCAAGTCCCTGAAGAACGCGGTCACTCCGGACGAGATCAGCGCCGAGTACGGGGCCGACACGCTGCGCCTGTACGAGATGGCCATGGGCCCGCTGGACGTGTCCCGGCCGTGGGACACGCGCGCGGTGGTCGGCCAGTTCCGGCTGCTGCAGCGGCTGTGGCGCAACGTCGTCGACGAGACGACCGGCGAGGTCACCGTCGTCGAGGACGCCGACATCGACGAGGACACCCTGCGCGCCCTGCACAAGGCGATCGACGGCGTGCGCGGGGACCTGGAGGGCATGCGGTTCAACACCGCCATCGCCAAGGTCACCGAGCTGAACAACCACCTGACCAAGACGGGCGGCGCCGTGCCGCGCCCGGTCGCCGAGTCGCTGGTGCTGATGGTCGCCCCGCTGGCCCCGCACATCGCCGAGGAGCTGTGGCGCAGGCTGGGCCACACCGACTCGGTTGTCCACCGGGACTTCCCGGTCGCCGACCCGGCGTACGTCGTGGACGAGACCGTGACCTGCGTCGTGCAGATCAAGGGCAAGGTCAAAGCCCGCCTGGAGGTCTCGCCGGCCATCTCCGAGGACGAGCTGGAGAAGGTCGCGCTGGCCGACGAGAAGGTCGTCGCGGCGCTGGACGGAGCGGGGATCCGCAAGGTGATCGTGCGGGCGCCGAAGCTGGTGAACATCGTTCCGGCCTAGTCGCCGGTCCCGGGGCGCGGATGCCTCGGGGTAGTCCCCTACGGGCAGGTTCGGGGTTCTGCTGGAACCCCGGGCCTGCCCGTAGCGTTTACGGTTGAAGAGGGGCGCGGAGCGGGCCGTGGCCGGTCGGAGGAGGAGCTTGTGGAAGCACTGTTCGCGGTAGTCGCCCTGCTCTTTGTCCTCTTCCTGGCGCTCGGTGCGTACGCCACCGTGAAGGTGGTCGGCGCGGCCAAGCGCGGCGTGGACAGAACGATCACGCAGGCCCGCCGCACGGTCGAGGACCACACCCTCAGGGCGAAGTCCTTCGCCCAGCTCGGCCCCGCGGGCGAGATCGCCCAGCTGCGGCTGAAGCTGCGCACCTCGATGCGGGCCACCCAGGACGCGCTGCACGCGGGCGTGGCCGAGGACGAGTCCCTCAAGGAGTCCCTCGGCCTCTTCGAGCGGCTCAGCGCGCACGGACACGAACTGGACGGCGAGCTCAGGCGCCTGGAGTCCGAGCCGGACCGGGCGACCCTCGCCGAGCGGCTGCCCGGGCTGCGCGAGCGCACCGAGCGCATCGCCCAGTCGGCGGACTCCCTGCGCTGGGCGGCCCGCGACCGGGCCCGCCGCTTCGCGGACGACGACCTGGACTCGCTGAGCACGCAGATCGACATGGAGGCGGGCGCGCTGCGGCACTGGCAGACGGCGGAGTCCGCGCAGACCGCGGAGCCCACGCCCACGCCCACGCCGACTCCGCCCCCGTGGCCCGAGGCCCCGGCCGCCGAGCACGCCAGCACCGAGCAGACCTGGCCGGAGACGCCCCGGGCGCACACGGCCGACGAGCCGGCGCCGCCCGCCATCAACCCGCCGGGCCCGCGGCCCACCTATCCGTGGCAGAAGAAGACCCGCCCCGAGAGCACGACTTGAGCACGCCCTGAGCACGCTTTGATCCGGCCACGGCCGCCCAGGTGACAGGGGCCGGGCTGCCGTCCGGGCGCTACGCCAGGTAACCTCCAGCTCATGTCCCGCCATGTCGCGATCGTCACCGATTCAACGGCCTACCTGCCGCCGCGGACGATGGAGCGCCACGGCATCACATCGGTGCCCCTGACCGTGGTCCTCGGTGACCAGGTGCTGGAAGAGGGCACCGAGATCTCGACCCGCTCCCTGGCCCAGGCACTCCAGAAACGACGCCCCGTCACGACGTCCCGCCCCAGCCCCCAACTCTTCGCGGAGACCTACCGCGCGGTCGCCGAGTCCGGCGCCACCGGCATCGTCTCCCTGCATCTGTCCGCCGAACTGTCCGGTACCTACGACGCGGCGGTCCTCGCGGCGCGCGAGGCGCCGGTGCCGGTGCGGGTGGTGGACACCGGGATGGTCGCGATGGCGCTCGGATTCTGTGCGCTCGCCGCGGCGGAGGCGGCGGAGACGGGCGGCACGGTCGACGAGGCGGTGACGGCCGCGGAGAAACGGGCCGCCGGGACGTCCGCCTACTTCTACGTCGACACCCTCGACTATCTGCGCCGCGGCGGCCGTATCGGCGCCGCGCAGGCCCTGCTGGGCTCCGCGCTCGCGGTGAAGCCGTTGCTCAAGCTGGAGGGCGGCCGGATCGAACTCCTCGAGAAGGTACGGACGGCGTCCAAGGCGATCGCCCGCCTCGAGGAGATCGTGGCCGACCGGGCGGGCGGCGCGCAGGTCGACATCGCGGTGCACCATCTCGCCGCCCCCGACCGGGCGTCGGCGCTGGCGGACCGGCTGCGGGCGCGGGTGCCCGGGCTGGCCGACCTTCATGTGAGCGAGGTCGGGGCGGTGATCGGGGCGCATACCGGGCCGGGGTTGTTGGGGGTTGTGGTGTCGCCGCGATGACGACGGCGGGCTCGGGCGATTCACTCGTGTGAGTGGTGGAGTTATCCACAACTGGGCAGTGATCCACGGGATTTGAGCAAGATCATCGCGAACGTGCCGAGGTGCCCGATCCTCGTCGCATGGCACTTCGATCACGCACACGCACAGCGACCGCTACCAGTGGCCCCGGCCGTGGCCCCCGCTCCGACGGCCGTATCCGTCATCGTCGCCCGCACGACCGGAGCCGGAGCCGGCAGCGGTATGCGTCGGCCGAGGAGCTCCGCCGACGTGCGGAGGTGCTTTTCGCCGAACGCGCCGGGGAATGGCGGGAGTCGGGGAATGCTCCGCCGGGTGGGGATGGGTATGCCCCGCATGCTGACGACAGGGAATCCGACGTAGATCTTGATGCGCCTGACGTCCGTGCCGAGGGGCGTGCTGCCGCGGGGGACTGGCGGGTACGGGCCGGGATGGCTCTGCGGGAGCGGATGCCGGTGTGGCTGCAGGCGCGGTGCGGGCTGGAGCGGCGAAGTGTGGTCGCACTCACCGTGGTGCTCGTCGTCGCCGCCGGGTTCGCCGTGCAGCACTTCTGGGCCGGCCGTGTTCAGCCCGTGACAGCGCCCGAGGTGGTGCGGGCCGCGGCTCCGTTGGGAGGGGGCGAGGAGAAGCAGGCGGTTGATCCGGGGGCCTCTGCGGCGGGTGTCCCCCATGCCGCGGCCGCGGGTACGGCCGGGGCGGAGATCGTGGTGGACGTCAGCGGCAAGGTGCGCGATCCGGGCATCCATCGTCTGCCGGCCGGTTCGCGGGTCGCCGACGCCCTGCGCGCGGCTGGTGGGGTGCGGCCCGGCACGAACACCGAGGCGCTCAACCGGGCACGGTTCCTGGTGGACGGGGAGCAGGTGATCGTCGGCGGTCCGGCCGCTGCCGCTGTTCCCGGCTCGGCCGGCGCGGTGGCGGGCGCGGCACCCGCGGCGCCGGTCTCGCTCAACACGGCCACGGTGGATCAGCTCGACACGCTGCCCGGCGTCGGCCCGGTGCTGGCGCAGCACATCATCGACTACCGCACACAGCACGGCGGTTTCCGTTCGGTGGACGAGCTGCGCGAAGTCAATGGCATCGGCGACCGCCGCTTCGCCGATCTGCGAAATCTCGTACGGCCATGAGGCGCGGCGCCGTAACCCCGCCCGAGGACGTGACCGCCGACCATGTGCGCCCTGCCGTGCACGCCGCGTCCGGGACCCGGCTCGGCGCCGCCCATCCCCGGCAGGAAGGACCCACGGATCTCCGACTCGTCCCACCCGCGCTCGCCGCCTGGGCGACGGCGGCGCTGACGCTGGACGCCCCGCCGGACCGGGTCGCCGGTGTCACGGTCGTGTGCCTGGTCCTGGCGGGTGTGCTGTTGCTGATGCGGCGGCGACACGGGGCGGCTGGTGGCGGCGGGCGGGTCGGCGGCCCCGTGCCCGGTCCCGTCGCCGTGCGCCTCACCTGGCCGCGGGTCTCGGTCGCCGCCGTCCTGCTCTGTGTCGCCGCGGCCGCTGCCTCCGCCGGGCTGCACGGGGCCGATCTGCGGCGTGGGCCGGTGCCCGGGCTGGCGCGGGAGTACGCCACCGTGACTGCCGAGGTCGAGGTCACCTCCGATCCCCGGCTCACCCGGCCCCGGGTCAGAGGGGACCGTGTGGCGCCGACCTCCGTGCTGATCAATGCCGACGTGCGACGGGTGGAAGGGGCCGGTCGGCCGGCCGTGGTGACGCGGGCGCCGGTGCTGGTGATCGTCGATGTGGGGGCGCGGGGCGCCGGTGAGGAGCGGGGGCGTTCGCCCTGGCTCGGGTTGTTGCCCTCCACGCGGTTACGGGTGTCCGCGCGGCTGGCGCCCGCGATGGGGGACGGTGATCGGATCACGGCCGTGCTGCGGGTACGGGACCGGGCGGCGCCTGAGGTGGTGGGGGAGCCGACGGGGGCGCAGCGGTTCGCGGGACGGTTGCGTGCGGGGCTGCGGGAGGCCACCGACGGGTTGCCGGCGGACGCGCGGGCGCTGCTGCCCGGGCTGGTCGTGGGCGACACCTCGCGGATCACCCCGGAGCTGGACGAGGCGTTCAAGGAGACCGACCTCGCGCACACGCTGGCCGTCTCCGGCAGCAACCTCACCATCATCCTCGCCCTCCTCATCGGTCCGCCGGGCCGCGCCCAGCTGGTCGAGCGCCGTGGCCTCGCGCCCCGCCTCGGTCTCTCCCTGCGGACGACCGCGCTGCTCGGCGGGGTGCTGACGCTCGCATTCGTCGTCGTGTGCCGACCGGATCCGAGTGTGCTGCGGGCCGCGGCCTGCGGGGCCGTCGTGCTGCTCGCCCTCGCGACCGGACGCCGCAGGTCACTGATCCCGGCACTGGCGACGGCCGTCCTGCTGCTGGTGCTGTACGACCCGTGGCTGGCCCGCAGTTACGGCTTTCTGCTCTCCGTCCTGGCCACCGGCGCGCTGCTCACCATCGCACCCCGCTGGAGTGCGGCGTTGCGGCGGCGCCGGGTGCCGCCGCGGTTGGCGGAGGCGCTGGCGGCCGCGGCGGCGGCGCAGGCCCTGTGCGCGCCGGTCGTCGCGGTGCTGTCGGCGCGGGTGAGCCTGGTGGCGGTGCCGTGCAATCTGTTCGCGGAGTTCGCGATCGCGCCGGCCACGGTGCTGGGCTTCGCGGCGCTGGCGACCGCGCCGGTGGCGATGCCGGTGGCCAAGGCGCTGGCGTGGGGCGCGAGTTGGCCTGCGGGATGGATCGCGGACGTCGCCCGCACCGGGGCGGCGCTGCCCGGCGGGGGAGTGGACTGGCCGGGCAGCTGGACCGGAGCGGCGCTGCTGGCTGTCGTCACGGTGGTCGTGCTGCTGGTGGGCCGGCGACTGCTGCGGCACCCCTGGTGGTGTGCCGTCTGCGCGGTGCTGGTGGCGCTGGCCGTGGTGCAGCCGCCGCCGCTGACCAGGGTGATCACGGGGTGGCCGCCGCCCGGCTGGCGGTTCGTGATGTGCGACGTGGGGCAGGGCGACGCGACGGTGCTCGCGGCGGGCGACGGCACGGGCGTGGTCGTGGACGCCGGACCCGACCCGAGGCTCGTCGACCGCTGTCTGCGCACGCTCGGCATCACCAGGATCCCGCTGGTCGTGCTCACTCACTTCCACGCCGACCATGTCGCGGGCCTGCCCGGTGTGCTGCGCGGGCGGGAGGTGGGCGCGATCGAGACGACCGGGTTCGAGGAGCCCGTGGACCAGGTGGAGTTCGTACGGAGGGAGGCGGCCGCCCGGGGTGTGCCGGCGACGCGTGCCGTAGCCGGGGAGGAGCGGCGCACCGGGGCGCTGTCCTGGCAGGTGGTGTGGCCGCCACCGCCTCCGATGCCGGGCCGTCTCGGTCCGGCACCGGAACCGGAAGAGCCGAACGACGCCAGCGTCACCCTGCTCGTCCGGTCGGCCGGGCTGCGGCTCCTGCTGCTCGGGGACCTCGAGCCCCCGGCCCAGCGGGCGCTGTTGAGATCGCCGGCGGGGGCGCTGCTGGGCGGAGTGGATGTGCTCAAGGTCGCCCACCACGGCTCGGCGTACCAGGACCCGGACCTCATACGCCGGGCGGCTCCGCGGCTGGCGCTCATTTCCTGCGGGGAGGACAACTCGTATGGACATCCCGCTCCCAGTACGGTCGCGGCGCTGCGGGCGCAGGGCGCGGTGGTGCTGCGGACGGACCGGGACGGGGCGCTGGCGGTCGTGGGTGCGGGCAGTCGGCTGCGGGTGGCGGGAGACTGAGGGCATGGATTCCGCTGAGGTTGATGCCTATCTGCGCCGCCTGGGGGTCGAGCACCCGGCGTGGCCGACCGTCGACGTCCTGCGCGAACTGCAGCTGCACCATCTGCAGACCGTGCCCTTCGAGAACCTGTCGATCCACCTGGGCGAGGAGATCGTGCTGGAGGAGAAGCGGCTGCTGGACAAGGTGGTGGGAGCACGGCGGGGCGGGTTCTGCTACGAACTGAACGGCGCGTTCGCGGCGTTGCTCACCGCGCTGGGCTTCGACGTCACACTGCTGGCGGCGCGGGTGTACGGCGACGGGGGGCTGCTCGGGATCCCGTACGACCATCTCGCGCTGCGGGTGCGGACGGTGGACGGGGGCGAGTGGCTGGCCGACGTCGGGTTCGGGGCGCACAGTCACTACCCGCTGGCGTTCGAGGCGCGGGGCGAGCAGGTGGATCCCGGGGGTGTGTTCCGGGTTGTCGAGGCGGGGCCGGACGCTGCCGGGGTGCGAGGCGGGTACGACGCGGTGGGGGCGGCGGACCTGGATGTGATCCGGGACGGTGAGCCGCAGTACCGACTGGAGCGGCGGGCGCGGGTGCTCGGCGACTTCGTGGCCGGGGCGTGGTGGCACAGCACCTCGCCGGCCTCGCACTTCACGCGGTCGTTGGTGTGTTCGCGGGTGACGGAGGAAGGCGGGAGGGTCACGTTGAGCGGGCGTGACCTCAAGGTGACGGCCGCTGACGGGACACGGGAGGAGTGGGAGCTGGGGACGGACGAGGAGGTGCTCGGGGTGTATCGGGAGCGGTTCGGGATCGAGCTGGAGCGGGTGCCGGTGGTGCGGAGTGCCGACCGCGGTGAATGAAAGTGAATGAGCGTGAACGGTGGTCCGCCGGGGGCTGGTCCGGGGTAGCGGAAAATGGCGGCGTGAGTGATGTGAGACATGTGCTGGTGCTGCCCGACCGTGATGCAGCGGAGGAGGTGGCCGAGGCGCTCCGGGAGCGGTTCGCGATCGACGAGGAGCCGCAGCTCGTGCGGGATGCGCTGGCCGGTGAGGATGATGCCGAGGACGCGCAGTGGCTGGTGGTGCTGCGGGACGAGAAGGGCCGGCTCGATGCCGGGGTGCTGGACGAGTTCGTGGGGGAGTGGGACGGGTGGCGGGAGGAGCCGTAGGGCGGTGAGCTCACGTGCAGGGGGTGCGTTGAGGTGCACGGCGGGCGTTGTCAGTGGGCCGTGGGATGCTTGTCGCGATGGCCAGGAAGACTGCGAATGACGACCTGCTTGCCCCGCTGACGCTTGCCGTGGGGCAGGAGGAGCTGCTGCTCGACCGTGCCGTGCAGGAGGTGGTGGCCGCCGCGCGGGCCTCGGACGCCGACACGGATGTGCGGGACCTGACGCCGGACCAGTTGCAGCCCGGCACGCTCGCCGAGCTGACCAGTCCGTCGCTGTTCGCGGAGCGGAAGGTCGTCGTCGTGCGCAATGCGCAGGATCTCTCGGCGGACACGATCAAGGACGTGAGGGCGTATCTGGGGGCGCCGGCCGAGGAGATCACCCTGGTGCTGCTGCACGCGGGCGGCGCCAAGGGCAAGGGGCTGCTCGATGCCGCGCGCAAGGCGGGAGCGCGGGAGGTGGCGTGCCCGAAGATGACGAAGCCGGCGGATCGGCTGGCGTTTGTGCGGGGGGAGTTCCGGGCCGTGGGGCGGTCCGCGACGCCCGAGGCGTGTCAGGCGCTCGTCGACTCGATCGGGAGCGATCTGCGGGAACTGGCGTCCGCCGTGTCCCAGCTCGTGGCCGATGTCGAGGGGACCATCGACGAGGCCGTCGTCGGGCGGTACTACACCGGGCGCGCCGAGGCTTCGAGCTTCACGGTTGCCGACCGGGCGGTTGAGGGACGGGCCGCGGAGGCGTTGGAGGCGTTGCGGTGGTCGCTGGCGACCGGGGTGGCGCCGGTGATGATCACCAGTGCGTTGGCGCAGGGTGTGCGGGCGATCGGGAAGCTGTCTTCGGCTCGTGGGGGGCGGCCGGCTGATCTGGCGCGTGAGCTGGGGATGCCGCCGTGGAAGATCGATCGGGTGCGGCAGCAGATGCGGGGGTGGACGCCGGATGGGGTTGCGGATGCGCTGCGGGCGGTGGCTGAGGCGGATGCGGGGGTGAAGGGTGGGGGGGATGATCCCGAGTACGCCCTGGAGAAGGCTGTGGTGGCGATCGCTCGGGCGGCTCGGTCGCGGGGGCGGGGGTAAGGGGGCGGGCTGGGTTCGCCCCCCGCCGCACCTACCCGTCCCATCCCCCAGGGGCTCCGCCCCCTGGACTCCCGGCCTGTGCCCACCCGCCACCCGTTCACTGTCGGGAAAGAGGCTGGGCTTGAAAGCCCTGGTGCTCCCCCTCCCTTGATCCACTAGCCGTGCCTCCAGCGAAGAGGAGAATCAGGTGTATCAGCCGTAATCGCCTACATGACGGAGAGGCGGCGATCGTCATGGCTGAACACCCGCACGCAGAGCTCGTCCGCAAGGGATACGAAGCCTTCAACCGCGGTGACATGGACACCTTGCGGACCTTGTTGGCCGGGGACGTCACACACCACGTGCCCGGCAGTGGCCTGCTCTCGGGCGACTACAAGGGGCAGGACGCGGTCATCGAGATGTACGGCCGGCTCTTCGAGGAGACGGGCGGGACGTTGCGCGTCGAGCTGCGGAACATTCTCGTCGACGGGCGAGGACACGCTGTGGCTCTGCACCACTTCAGCGCCGAGCGCCAAGGCAAGCGCATCGACCAGAACGCATGCATCGTCTTTCGGATCGTCGGGGACAAGGCCACGGATCTCGACGAGTGTGTCGACGACATCGAAGCGGCCGACGAATTCTGGTCGTAGGGATCGCACACTCCGGGCACCTGGTCATGCCGAAGGCCCCGGCTTCCGCCCTGGGGAAGGGTGGGGTGCCGGGGCCTTCGGATCAAGCTGCTGGGGCCACGCCCGCGTGGCGAACGCAGGCCGCGCGTGGCTCCGGGGGTGCCGGGCGGGAGCGGATGAGAGAGGGCCCGCTCTGGTCCGTCCGGCGGTCAGATCAAAGAAGGAGTTCAGCCCTTGAGGGACGCGACCTTCGACGCCAGCGCCGACTTCTTGTTGGCGGCCTGGTTCTTGTGGATGACGCCCTTCGAGACGGCCTTGTCGAGCTGACGCGCGGCAGCGCGCTGGTACTCGGTGGCCTTCTCGACGTCACCCGCGGCAGCGGCCTCACGGGCCTTGCGGATCGCGGTCTTCAGGGAGGACTTGACGGCCTTGTTGCGCAGCCGGGCCTTCTCGTTGGTCTTGATCCGCTTGATCTGGGACTTGATGTTCGCCACGAATTGAGCCTTTACAGGTTCAGGCACGGGGCCGCGAAGGTCCCGCACCAGGTGATTTCTTGAGGTGTGCCTCGCGCTGAGAGGGCATGAGACACAGCCACCCAGGGTACCAGCGGCCGGTCAGCCACCCCAAACCGGTCTCCAGGGCCCCTCCGTCACGGCCCAGACCGGTTCCAGGTCGCCGCCCGTGGGACCATGGAACCTACGTATCGATCCGACCCGAGCCGCTGACCCTGCGGATACCTCAAGAATCAGGACCCTGCGTGCCCGCGACCCCTAACCATGTGCCCGAGCCGAGCCGTACCGACCCGGCTCTGATCCGCAATTTCTGCATCATCGCGCACATCGACCACGGCAAGTCCACACTCGCCGACCGGATGCTCCAACTGACCGGTGTGGTCGAGCAGCGGCAGATGCGTGCTCAGTACCTCGACCGGATGGACATCGAGCGTGAGCGCGGTATCACGATCAAGTCCCAGGCTGTGCGTCTGCCGTGGGCTCCGACCCACGATCCCGGCAGCACGCACATCCTCAACATGATCGACACCCCGGGTCACGTCGACTTCACCTACGAGGTCTCGCGGTCGCTCGCCGCCTGCGAGGGGACCGTGCTCCTCGTCGACGCCGCTCAGGGCATCGAGGCCCAGACCCTCGCCAACCTCTACCTGGCGATGGAGAACGACCTCAAGATCATCCCCGTACTGAACAAGATCGACCTGCCGGCCGCCCAGCCGGAGAAGTTCTCCGAGGAGCTCGCCAACCTCATCGGTTGCGACCCCGACGACGTTCTCAAGGTCTCCGCCAAGACCGGTGTCGGTGTCGACGCGCTGCTCGACAAGGTCGTCCGGGAGGTTCCGGCGCCGGTCGGTGTCGCCGACGCCCCCGCCCGCGCGATGATCTTCGACTCGGTCTACGACTCGTATCGCGGCGTCGTGACGTACGTCCGTGTCATCGACGGCCAGCTCAGCCGGCGCGAGCGCATCCGGATGATGTCCACCGGCGCCACGCACGAGCTGCTGGAGATCGGCACCAACTCGCCGGAGATGCTGCCCGCCGACGGGCTCGGCGTCGGTGAGGTGGGCTACCTCATCACCGGTGTGAAGGACGTCCGCCAGTCCAAGGTCGGTGACACCATCACCAGCCAGGCCAAGGGGGCCACCGAGGCGCTCGGCGGTTACAAGGACCCCAAGCCGATGGTCTTCTCGGGTCTGTATCCGCTGGACGGATCCGACTACCCGGAGCTGCGCGACGCCCTCGACAAGCTCCAGCTCAACGACGCCGCGCTCGTCTACGAGCCGGAGACCTCCGCCGCGCTCGGCTTCGGTTTCCGCGTCGGCTTCCTCGGACTGCTGCACCTCGACGTGATCCGCGAGCGGCTCGAGCGCGAGTTCGGGCTCGACCTCATCGCCACCGCGCCGAACGTGGTCTACCGCGTCCTGATGGAGGACGGCACCGAGCACACGGTCACCAACCCGAGCGAGTTCCCCGAGGGCAAGATCAGCGAGGTGTACGAGCCGGTCGTACGCGCCACGATCCTCGCGCCCTCCGAGTTCATCGGGTCGATCATGGAGCTGTGCCAGACCCGGCGCGGTGTCCTGCTCGGCATGGACTACCTCTCCGAGGACCGGGTCGAGATCCGTTACACCCTGCCGCTCGCGGAGATCGTCTTCGACTTCTTCGACCAGCTGAAGTCCAAGACCCGCGGCTACGCCTCGCTGGACTACGAGCCCACCGGCGAGCAGACCTCCAGCCTGGTCAAGGTCGACATCCTGCTGCACGGCGACAAGGTGGACGCCTTCTCGGCGATCACGCACAAGGACGCCGCGTACGCCTACGGTGTGCGGCTCGTCGCCAAGCTGCGCGAGCTCATCCCGCGGCAGGCCTTCGAGGTGCCCATCCAGGCCGCCATCGGCTCCCGGGTCATCGCCCGCGAGACCATCCGCGCCATCCGCAAGGACGTCCTCGCCAAGTGCTACGGCGGCGACATCTCCCGTAAGCGCAAGCTGCTGGAGAAGCAGAAGGAAGGCAAGAAGCGGATGAAGATGGTGGGTTCCGTGGAGGTTCCGCAGGAGGCCTTCATCGCCGTCCTGAGCAGCGATGACAGTGCGGGATCGGGCAAGGGCAAGAAGTAACCGCAGGTAACAGGGGGGGTGCGTTCCCAAAGCGGGTAGAACAGGGGCCCGCCGTGCGAAAGTGCGGCGGGCCCCTGTTTGTGCGTACGGTCTCACTCTGGAGGAAGTGACAGTCCGCCGCCCCTTACGCACTGGCCGGTCGCGCTCTACTCTGATCTCTGCTCGATAGTTACTCGCGAGTTAAACAACAGCCGCAAACCTGAGCCAGCCGCACTGTCGCGGGCCCCGGAGGATGTCGTGAGCGACACACAGACTTTGATCGAGAACCGCCCGCCGACCGTGGCGGCCCTCTTCCTGGAGCGCGTGGCGGCCACACCGGACGCCGAGGCGTACCGCTATCCCGTTCCGCCCGCCTCCGGGCAGGGTCCGGACGACTGGAAGTCGCTGAACTGGGCGCAGACCGCCGAGCGGGTCTACGCCATCGCGGCCGGCCTCATCGAGCTGGGCGTGCAGCCCGAGCAGCGGGTGGCCCTCGCGTCCTCGACCCGGCTCGAGTGGATCCTCGCCGACCTCGGCATCATGTGCGCCGGGGCCGCGACCACGACCGTCTATCCGCAGACCAACGCCGACGAGTCGGCGTTCATCCTCGCCGACTCCGAGAGCCGGGTGCTGATCGCCGAGGACGCGGTCCAGCTCGCCAAGGCGCAGGAGAAGCTCGGTGAGCTGCCCGCGCTCACCCATGTCGTGGTCATCGACCCGGCCGGCGTCGAGAGCAGCGACTCGGTGCTCACCCTCACCGAGCTGGAGGCCCGCGGCGCCGCCCGCCTGGAGAAGGACCCCGACCTGGTCAGGGAGCGGGTCGGCGCGATCACCAAGGACCAGCTCGCGACGCTGATCTACACCTCCGGCACCACCGGCCGCCCCAAGGGTGTGCGCCTCCCGCACGACAACTGGTCGTACATGGCGAAGGCGATCGCCGCGACCGGGCTGGTCGGCGCCGACGACGTGCAGTACCTGTGGCTGCCGCTCGCGCACGTCTTCGGCAAGGTGCTGACCTCCGGGCAGATCGAGGTCGGGCACGTCACCGCCGTCGACGGCCGCGTCGACAAGATCATCGAGAACCTGCCGGTCGTACAGCCGACCTACATGGCCGCCGTGCCGCGCATCTTCGAGAAGGTCTACAACGGGGTCGCCGCCAAGGCCCGGGCGGGCGGCGGCGCCAAGTACAAGATCTTCCAGTGGGCCGCCGAGGTCGCCCGCGAGTACGCCAAGGCCGCCCAGGACAACTTCCGGCGCACCGGCACGGCGTCGGCGCCCTTCGCGCTGAGCGCCAAGCACAAGGTCGCGGACGCGCTGGTGTACGCCAAGATCCGGGAGGCGTTCGGCGGCAACCTGCGGGCGTGCGTGTCCGGGTCGGCCGCGCTGTCTCCGGAGATCGGGTACTTCTTCTCCGGCGCCGGGATTCACATCCTCGAGGGGTACGGGCTCACGGAGTCCTCGGCCGCGTCGTTCGTGAACCCGGGTGAGGCCTACCGCACCGGCACGGTCGGCAAGCCGCTGCCCGGTACGGAGGTGCGCATCGCCGACGACGGCGAGATCCTGCTGCGCGGGCCCGGGATCATGGAGGGCTACCACGGGCTGCCCGAGAAGACGGCCGAGGTGCTGGAGGCCGACGGGTGGTTCCACACCGGGGACATCGGGGAACTGTCGCCCGACGGGTATCTGCGGATCACCGACCGGAAGAAGGACCTCATCAAGACGTCGGGCGGCAAGTACATCGCGCCTGCCGAGGTCGAGGGGCAGTTCAAGGCGGTGTGCCCGTACGTGTCCAACATCCTGGTGCACGGGGCCGACCGGAACTTCTGCACGGCGCTGATCGCGCTCGACGAGGTGTCGATTCTCGGCTGGGCCGAGGAGAACGGGCTCGGGGGGAAGCCGTACGCGGAGGTTGTCGCCGCGCCGGAGACGGTGGCGATGGTCGAGGCGTATGTGAAGCAGCTCAATGAGGGGCTTCAGCGGTGGCAGACCATCAAGAAGTTCCGGTTGCTGCCTCGGGACCTCGATGTTGAGCATGGGGAGATCACGCCGAGTCTGAAGCTGAAGCGGCCTGTTGTTGAGCGGGAGTACAAGCATCTGATTGATGAGATGTACGCCGGGGCACGCGAAGCCTAGGGGGAGGGGTGGCGGGGACTGCTTGGCGGCTGCGGGTTCGTTGTGGCTTGTCGCGCCCACGCGGCGGAGCCGCAAGTTGATGCAGTCCCGCGCCTCTGGGGTTGGATTCCTCGGCCCCTGTTTATCAGTTGGCGTATCTCTCTCACTTGTGTGCGCAGCGTCGGCAGGCCCGGGGGGTTCTCCTCCGCCAGGTCGGCCTCCAAAGCCGCCAGGCGGGCGCTCAACTCTTCGTTGTCTGCGTGTTCCTGGGCGAGTAGGCGCTCCAACTGCTGGCTCTTGCGGTGCAGGTCAAGGAACACGTTGACCTTGGCCCTTGACTTGCTCCTCGGGCTGAAGCCCGAGGATTCTGGCCTTCTCGTCCGTTGCTGCGCCGCTACGCGGCACGGGGTCGGGGGGAGAATCCGTGGCTTCCTGCTTCGCCGCGCTGTGCCAGGACGAGTCCTGGTCCTACCTGCGCTCCACAGGCTGCGACCGCCAGTCCGGCGGCCGTTTTCACGTTCTTCGCGGCATTGTGGTCCCGGTCATGGACCGTGCCGCACGCGGGGCAGGTCCACTCCCTGATGTGGAGAGGTTTGGGGCCGTCCTTGACGCCGCAGGCCGAACAGGTCTGGGAGGTCGGCTCGAACCTGCCGATCTTCACCAGGGTGCGCCCGTACCTGACCGCCTTGTACTCCAGCCATGATCACGAAGGCCCGCGGGCTTCTTGCGTCCGGGGCAACCTCACCCCAACTGCCTCACACAGCGTGACCGGTGAGCCCGCCCGTCATCGCCGCACCCCCATCAAGTTCGAAGACCCGCTTTCGTGATGCATGTGCATTTGGTCTTCGTCACCAGGTTCCGGCACAAGGTGTTCACGGATGCTCATCTGACGCGCATGGAGGAGATCATGCGGTCGGTGTGCGGGGACTTCGAGTGCGAGCTGGTGGAGTTCAACGGCGAGAACAACCACGTCCACCTCCTGGTGAACTTCCCGCCCAAGGTCGCCGTCACCAATCTGGTCAACTCCCTCAAGGGTGTCTCCTCCCGTCGCCTGCGCCTGGGGGCACCTCCCGGCCGAAGGCTGGGGGAGAGTTCCCCGACCTGGTACGGCACTACTGGCGGGCCAACAAGCTCTGGTCCGGGTCCTACTTCGCCGGAACCGTCGGCGGCGCCCCGCTCTCCGTGGTCAAGCAGTACATCGAGCAACAGAACCGGCCTGTGTGAGCATCACCCCGCTCCGCCGGGAAGGCCATCGCGGCGCTCCGCGCCACGGGTGATGAACACGCGACGTCCGGCTCCGCCGACCAGGAATCCGCGACGCTCCGCGTCGCCACGACAAGATTCGCTTCACCACCGGGCTGAAGCCCGATGCACTGCGAACGAATCCCGGTAGCCGGCGATGAACGCGAGCCCTTTCGCCGGAGCGGTGGTGCGGAGCGAGGCGCCGTCCTCGTCGGGGTCGGCCAGGAAGAACGCGCCGTACTGGGCGTTCACCAGCGGCGTCAGCTCGCGCAGGATCAGGTCGGCGACCTCCATCAGGTCGCGGTGGCCCTGCATCAGCGCGGCGAGGCGGGCCAGGGTGGACTCCAGCCAGTCCTTCGCGCGGGTCGTCTCGCGCAGGTTGGCCACCAGCAGGTTGATGTTGTCCTTCAGCTCGGCGACCTCGCCGCGCGCCTCGACCGTGATCGAGCGGGACATGTCGCCCTGGGCCACCGCGGAGGCGACCTCGGCGATCGCGCGGACCTGGGTGGTCAGGTTCAGCGCGAGTGCGTTCACGTTCGTCGTCAGCCGCTTCCAGGTGCCGTACACGCCCTCCACCCGGGCCTGGCCGCCCAGTTGGCCCTCGGAGCCGACCTCGCGGGCGACGCGGGTCACCTCGGAGGAGAAGGAGGAGAGCGTGTCGACCATGGTGTTGATGGCGGTCTTCAGCTCCAGGATCTCGCCGCGCGCGTCCACGTCGATCTTCTTGGAGAGGTCGCCGTGGGCGACGGCGGTGGTGACCTGGGCGATGTTCCTGACCTGTGAAGACAGGTTGTCGGCCATGTAGTTGACGTTGTCGGTGAGGTCCTTCCAGACGCCGGACACGCCCCGCACCTGGGCGCGTCCACCCAACTGGCCCTCGGTACCGACCTCGCGGGCCACGCGCGTGACCTCGTCCGCGAAGGCGGAGAGCTGGTCCACCATCGTGTTGACCGTCAGCTTCAGCTCGAGCAGCTCACCGGTCGCCTCGACGGTGACCGTGCGGGTCAGGTCGCCGCGGGCCACCGACGTGGTCACCACGGCGATGTCCCGCACCTGGGCGGTCAGCCGGGACGCCATGGTGTTGACCGCCTCCGTCACATCCCGCCAACTGCCCGACAGAACCGCACCTTGGCCCGGCCGCCGAGCCGCCCCTCGGTGCCGACCTCGCGGGCGACCCGGGTGACCTCGCCGGTGAACAGGGAGAGCTGGTCGACCATCTTGTTCACGGTCCGGCCCAGGCGCCGCAGGTCACCGCGTAACTGTCGGGTGCCGTCGTGCAGATCGACCCGCTGGGTCAGATCGCCGCCGGCCACCGCGTCCAGCACCCGCGTCGCGTTCGCCGCCGGGGCCACCAGGGCGTCGAGCAGCTGGTTCACATCGGTGACCCGGGACGTCCAGTGGCCCTGCCCGGGGCTCGCCGAGAGCCGCTCGTCGAGCCGGCCGTGCCGCACCAACTCCCGCTTGACCCGCTGCACTTCGGTGTTGAAATGCAGGCTCCGGTCCAGGATCTGGTTGAAGACGGCGGTCAGCTCGCCCACCAAGCCGTGGCCCGTCTCCGGGGATCTTCCGGAAGTCACCGTCCCGGGCCGCCGTCATCGCGGCGAGCAGAGGGCGCAGCTCCGATGCTCGGATTTGCTCCGGTTTCTGTCCGTCTTCGAGCACTCGTGTAGCACTGTTCTCACTCATGGCGGCCCACTTCGGTAACTCGGTGCTTATGGGCGTGGCCAGTCTGTCACTCTGTCCGCATCGACTGAGGTGTATTCGTCCGAACTGCTCGGGGAGCTGGACATGGGGGCCATTCCGACGCGACGGGAGTCCGCTTCCCGTGCCTCTGAGGCGCCTGCGCGTGACAGCGCACGCCCGCGCACGGGGGCGGAAGCGGAGCCCGGGGGCCGCCTTGCGCGCCCGCGCACAGGGCCACGCGGACACGACGCACCCTTGCGGGCGCAAGCGCATACCGCCCTCCCCGGCAGCCCCCAGGACCCCCGCGCCGCGCGCGCCCAGGTGCGCGCCGCCCTCGCCCGGTGGACCGAGTCACACCTCCCCGGCACCGAACACCTCACCGACCGCCTCGAAGAGGACGCGCTGGTCGTCGTCAGCGAGCTCGTCACCAACGCCGTCGTCCACGCGGGCACCGACGTCGAACTCACCTGCCATCTGGAGGATTCCGGCGCTCTGGTCGTCGAGGTCCTCGACCACCACCCCTCCCGGGCCCCGCGCGACGGCGAGGCCGAACCGGCCTACGAGACACCGGAATACGGGCGCGGCCTGCGTCTGGTCGCCCGGCTCGCCGAGTCCTGGGGCGTCACCTACCGCAGAGGCGCCAAGACCGTGTGGGCGCGGCTGCCCGCCGAGGACACGGAAGCCGACGGCGACGAAACGGAGGCGTACGCGGGAGAGCGCGCCCTGGAGCGGGGCCTGCGCGACGCCGGGATACTCGCCCCCGAGCCGCGACGGTCCGACCGCGACCGCGACTGGCTCAACCGCGGCGCCCTGTCCTTCCTCGCCGAGGCCTCCGACCTGCTCGCCGGCCAGCTCGACGAGAACCTGGTCGCCGCCCTCGTCGGCCAGCTGATCGTGCCGCGCCTCGCCGACTGGTGCGCGGTGTGGCTGGAGGACGAGGTCACCGGCCGCGGTGGCTGGACCTCCGACGGTGCCGGCGGGACCGCGCCGCGCCTCGCCCGCGTCTGGCACAGCTGCGAGACCCGTATCGAGGAACTGCGCCGCACCCTGGAGAAGGAACCGCCGCGTCCCGTCGGCCCGCCCCGGCCCACCCCCGTCGCCCACCCGTGGCCCGAAGAGGAGCTCGGCACGGCGCTGGCGTACCGGCTGATCGCGGGCGGCAGACCGCTGGGCACGCTGGTCATCGGGCGGGCCGGGCTGCTGTGCTTCCCCGACGAGGTCACCGGCCTCGTCGAGGACCTCGGCCGCCGGGTCGCCCTCGCCATCGGCGCCGCCCGCCAGTACGCCCGTCAGGCCACCATCAGCGCCGTCCTCCAGCGCGGCCTGCTGCCCGGCGCCGTCGCCGAGATCCCCGGGGTGCGCAGCGCCCTCGTCTACGAGCCGTGCGACAAGGGCGGCCCCAGCGGCGACTTCTACGACCTCTTCCCGGCCGGCGACGGCCGCTGGTGCTTCGCCGTCGGCGACGTCCAGGGCAAGGGCCCCGAGGCCGCCGTCGTGATCGGCATCGCCCGGCCCTGGCTGCGTCTCCTCGCCCGCGAGGGCTACCGCGCCGCCGACGTCCTCGACCGCCTCAACCAACTGCTCCTCGACGACGCCACGGAAGCCGCCGACGCCGCCGCCCGCGCCCTGGTCGGCCCGGTCGGCCCCGGCGACGGCCCGCAGACCCGCTTCCTGTCCCTCCTCTACGGCGAGCTGACCCCCTTCGACGGCGGCGTCCGCTGCACCGTGGCGTCCGCCGGGCACCCGCTGCCGCTGCTCCTCGGGGCGGGCGGCGAGGTGCACACCCCGGCCCGGCCGCAGACCCTGCTCGGCGTCATCGAGGACGCCACGTACACCAGCGAGACCTTCGAGCTGCGGCCCGGCGACAGCCTGCTGTGCGTGACCGACGGGGTGACCGAGCGGCGCTGCGGCTCCCGCCAGTTCGACGACGGCGACGGGCTCGCCGCCGCGCTCTCCGGGTGCGCGGGGCTGAGCGCGGACCTGATCGCGGAGCGGATCCGGCGGCTGGTGCACGAGTTCGGCGAGAGGCCGCCCGAGGACGATCTGGCGCTGCTGGTGCTTCAGGCGGAGTAGCGGAGGGGGTGGTGGGGGCGGTGGGGCGGCAGTGGCGGGGGCACGGCCGCGCACTGCTTCGACGCCCGGCCGTCCGTGGCCGGTATGCGTACGGACGTACGGGACAATGGACCACATGCCTTCCGCACTCCCCGACGGCGAGCCCGTCCCCGACGACGGCGCACTGCCCGCGCCCGCGCTCGCCGGGGCCGCCGGCCGACCCCTCGGGTTCTATCTGCACGTCCCGTACTGCGCGACCCGCTGCGGCTACTGCGACTTCAACACCTACACGGCGACCGAGCTGCGCGGCACCGGCGGTGTCCTCGCCTCCCGTGACAACTACGCGGACACGGTGATCGACGAGATCCGCCTGGCGCGGAAGGTGCTCGGCGACGACCCGCGTCCCGTCCGCACGGTGTTCGTGGGCGGCGGTACGCCGACGCTGCTGGCGGCGGGTGATCTCGTACGGATGCTCGGTGCGGTCCGCGACGAGTTCGGGCTGGCGCCGGACGCGGAGATCACGACGGAGGCGAACCCGGAGTCGGTGAACCCGGCGTACCTGGCGACCCTCCGGCAGGGCGGCTTCAACCGGATCTCCTTCGGCATGCAGAGCGCGAAGCGGCATGTGCTGCGCGTGCTGGACCGTACACACACGCCGGGGCGGCCGGAGGAGTGCGTGGCGGAGGCGCGGGCGGCGGGGTTCGAGCACGTGAACCTCGACCTGATCTATGGCACGCCGGGGGAGTCGGACGACGACTGGCGGGAGTCGCTGCGGGCGGCTCTGGGCGCCGGCCCCGACCACATCTCGGCGTATGCGCTGATCGTCGAGGAGGGTACGCAGCTGGCGCGGCGCATCCGGCGGGGAGAGGTCCCGATGACGGACGACGACGTGCACGCCGACCGGTACCTGATCGCGGAGGAGCTGCTCTCGGCGGCGGGCTTCGACTGGTACGAGGTCTCGAACTGGGCGACCTCGGAGGCCGGGCGCTGCCTCCACAACGAGCTGTACTGGCGGGGCGCCGACTGGTGGGGTGCGGGGCCCGGTGCGCACAGTCATGTGGGCGGGGTGCGATGGTGGAACGTGAAGCATCCGGGGGCGTACGCGGCGGCGCTGGCGGGCGGGCGGTCGCCGGGGGCCGGGCGGGAGCTCCTGACGGAGGAGGACCGCCGGGTGGAACGGATCCTGCTGGAGCTGCGGCTCCGGGAGGGGGTGCCGCTTGATCTGCTGCGGGCTGAGGGGCTTGCGGCTGCGCGCAGGGCGCTGGGGGAGGGGCTGCTGCAGGAGGGGCCGTATGGGGAGGAGCGTGCGGTGCTGACCTTGCGAGGGCGGTTGCTGGCGGATGCGGTGGTCAGGGATTTGGTGGACTGATCACTCGGGCGAGTGAATCGGTGCGGAACGCCGGTTCGGTCCCTAACCTGGTTCGTAGGCTGCCGACAAAAGTACGCGGCGGATGTGGAGGGCCACGGAGATGACCGCTGTGGACGAGCGTGGGATGACCAAGTACTTCGAGGAGCTTGAGCCTCCCGAGGGCATCAAGGTTGAGCTTCTCCGGGGGGAAATCGTGATGATGGCCACTCCCGATCTGGTGCATAACCGGATCGTGGTGGACGTTCAGGACCAAATCCCGCGCAAGCGCTGGGAACGGCTCCAGACGACGGACGTGGACATCATTGACGAGGCCAGCGAGCCCATTCCGGACCTGGTGGTGCTGGAACGGGGAGTGGCTCCAGACTCAGGCCATCTGGTGCCGTCCCAGTTGGTCACTTTGGTGGTCGAGGTGGTCTCGAAGACGAGCGTCGACCGGGACTACGGGATCAAGCGTTCCATCTACGCGGCAGGCAAAATCCCTGCCTACCTGATCATCGACCCGATCGTGGCGCACAGCGTTCTACTCACCGACCCCATCGGTGAAGGAGACCAGGCCGACTACCGTGGGCAATGGATCACGAAGTTCGGTGACCCCGTCCTGCTCGACTTGCTCGGCATTGAACTGGACACGAGCGAATTCGGGATCCTCACCGGGGTCAGGCGTCACCGACTTCCGTAACGAAGTCGATCAGCTCCTCAACCCTCCCCAGCAACTCCGGCTCCAGGTCCTTGTAAGACCCCACTCGCTTCAGAATCGCCTGCCACACCGCCCCGGTGTTCTCCGACGGCCACCCCAGCGCCCGGCACACCCCCGTCTTCCAGTCCTGGCCGTGCGGGACCCGTGGCCAGCCCGGGATGCCCAGGGACGACGGTTTCACCGCCTCCCAGACGTCGATGTACGGGTGGCCCACGACCAGGGCGTGCTCGCTGGTCACCGACTGGGCGATCCGCCACTCCTTCGTGCCCGGTACCAGGTGGTCCACCAGGATGCCCAGACGGGCGTCGGGGCCGGGGGCGAATTCGGCCACGATCGACGGGAGGTCGTCGACGCCCTCCAGGTACTCCACGACCACGCCCTCGACGCGCAGATCGTCGCCCCACACCTTCTCGACCAGCTCGGCGTCATGGCGGCCCTCGACATAGATGCGGCCGGCGCGGGCCACGCGCGCGCGTGCCGTCGGGACGGCCACCGAGCCCGATGCGGTGCGGGTGGGGCGTACGGGGGCGCCCGACGCGGGGCGGACCAGCGTCACCACCCTGCCCTCCAGCAGGAAGCCCCGCGGCTCCAGCGGGAACACCCGGTGCTTGCCGAAACGGTCCTCCAGCGTCACCGTGCCCGCCTCGCAGCGGATCACCGCGCCGCAGAACCCGGTGCCCGGCTCCTCGACCACCAGACCGGGCTCCGCCGGGACCTCGGGGACGGGCTTGGGCTTCTTCCACGGCGGGGTCAGGTCCGGAGAGTACTGGCGCATTCGGATGACGATAGGAGAAGCCCGGAGGTCATCAGAGCGACACGCCGAAACGGGTTGCCAGGGCGTCCCGTTGACGCCGTACGAACGCCGCGTCCACCACCGCTCCGTGACCAGGCACGTACAGCGCGTCCTCGCCGCCCAGGTCGAGGAGGCGGTCCAGGGCCGCCGGCCAGTGGGACGGTACGGCGTCGGGGCCGGCCTGGGGTTCGCCGGACTCCTCCACCAGGTCGCCGCAGAAGACCACCTCGGGCGAGCCCGGCACCAGGACCGCCAGGTCGTGGGCGGTGTGGCCGGGGCCCACGTTCGCCAGGAGGACCTGGCAGCCGCCGCCCAGGTCGAGGGTCCACTCGCCGCTCACCTGGTGGCGGGGGAGGACCAGGGCGTCCACCGCCTCGTCCGCCGCGGCCGGGTCCAGCCCGTTCCGTACCGCGTCCGCGCGCAGCGCGTCCCGCTCGTACGCGAACACCGTGTCCATGCCGACCGGGCCGTACACCTCCGCCCCCGCGAACGCCGCCGCCCCGAAAACATGGTCGAAGTGCGGATGCGTCAGCGCGAGATGAGTCACACGGTGACCCGTGAGTTCCTGCGCCCGCGTACGCAACCGAGCGCCCTCCCCGAGGCTCGACCCCGCGTCGATCACCAGAGCCGTGCCGTCCCCGACGATCAGCCCGGCCGTGCAGTCCCACACCGGCAGCCGGCACCGCCCGACCCCGGCCGCGACCCGCTCCCACCCCAGCTCTTCCCAAGTCACCGTCATACCGCGACGCTAGCCAAGACACCGTCTTCGGGCACGGCATCGCAGGCTGCCTTGCCCGGGGCGTACCCCACCGCCGTACACTGGGCCGGGGACGGCTGGCACTCGGAAGCGTTGAGTGCCAGGCAAGCGCAAGGGGACGACTACTGGAGGTGAGCGCGATGCTGAGTGAGCGACGGCTCCAGGTCCTGCGCGCCATCGTCCAGGACTATGTCGGCACCGAGGAGCCGGTGGGGTCGAAGGCCCTCACCGAGCGGCACAACCTCGGCGTCTCCCCGGCCACGGTCCGCAACGACATGGCCGCCCTGGAGGACGAGGGGTTCATCGCCCAGCCGCACACCAGCGCAGGTCGCATCCCCACCGACAAGGGCTACCGGCTGTTCGTGGACAAGCTGGCCGGCGTCAAGCCGATGACCGCGCCGGAGCGGCGTGCCATCCAGAACTTCCTCGAAGGCGCCGTCGATCTCGACGACGTGGTGGCGCGGACGGTTCGGCTGCTTGCCCAGCTCACGCGGCAGGTCGCCGTCGTGCAGTATCCGTCGCTCACCCGGTCCACCGTCCGGCATGTCGAGCTGCTGTCACTCGCGCCGGCGCGCGTGATGCTCGTACTGATCACGGACACCGGGCGGGTCGAGCAGCGGATGATCGACTGTCCGGCGCCGTTCGGCGAAACGTCTCTCGCCGATCTGCGGGCCCGGCTCAACAGCCGGATCACGGGCCGGCGCTTCACCGATGTGCCGAGGCTCGTCGAGGACCTCCACGAAGCCTTCGACCTCGAGGACCGCGGCACCGTCGCGGCCGTGCTCTCCACCCTGCTGGAGACACTCGTCGAGGAGAACGAGGAGCGGCTGATGATCGGCGGCACCGCCAATCTGACCCGCTTCGGACATGACTTCCCCCTCACCATCCGGCCCGTCCTGGAGGCCCTCGAGGAGCAGGTCGTGCTCCTCAAGCTCCTTGGCGAGGCGGGGGATTCGGGCATGACCGTGCGCATCGGGCACGAGAACGCCTATGAGGGACTCAACTCCACTTCCGTGGTGTCGGTCGGCTACGGTTCGGGCGGCGAGGCAGTCGCCAAGCTCGGCGTGGTCGGACCGACCCGCATGGATTACCCGGGAACGATGGGAGCGGTACGCGCAGTGGCACGGTACGTCGGACAGATCCTGGCGGAGTCGTAAGTGGCCACCGACTATTACGCCGTTCTCGGCGTGCGCCGCGACGCGTCGCAGGAAGAGATCAAGAAGGCCTTCCGGCGGCTCGCACGCGAGCTGCACCCGGACGTCAACCCGGATCCGAAGACCCAGGAGCGGTTCAAGGAGATCAACGCCGCTTACGAGGTGCTGTCGGACCCGCAGAAGAAGCAGGTCTACGACCTCGGCGGCGACCCCCTCTCGCAGGCGGGCGGCGCGGGCGCGGGCGGCTTCGGCGCGGGCGGCTTCGGGAACTTCTCGGACATCATGGACGCGTTCTTCGGTACGGCGTCGCAGCGCGGGCCGCGCTCGCGCACCCGCCGGGGCCAGGACGCGATGATCCGGCTGGAGATCGAGCTCGACGAGGCGGCCTTCGGCACGACGAAGGACATCCAGGTCGACACGGCCGTCGTCTGCAACACCTGCAACGGTGAGGGCGCGGCTCCGGGGACCTCCGCTCAGACGTGTGACATGTGCCGCGGTCGCGGTGAGGTGTCGCAGGTGACGCGGTCCTTCCTGGGGCAGGTCATGACGTCCCGGCCCTGTCCGCAGTGTCAGGGCTTCGGAACCGTGGTCCCGACGCCGTGCCCCGAGTGCGCGGGCGACGGACGGGTCCGGTCCCGCCGTACCCTCACCGTCAAGATCCCCGCTGGTGTCGACAACGGCACCCGCATCCAGCTCGCCGGCGAGGGCGAGGTCGGGCCCGGTGGCGGTCCGGCCGGTGACCTGTACGTCGAGATCCACGAGCTGCCGCACGCGATGTTCCAGCGGCGCGGCGACGACCTGCACTGCACGGTCACGATCCCGATGACGGCGGCGTCCCTCGGCACCAAGGTCCCGTTGGAGACCCTCGACGGCCTGGAGGAGGTCGACATCCGCCCGGGCACCCAGTCCGGTCAGTCGATCCCGCTGCACGGCCGTGGCGTCACGCATCTGCGGGGCGGCGGACGAGGCGACCTCATCGTCCACGTCGAGGTGCAGACCCCGACGAAGCTGGACCCGGAGCAGGAGAGGTTGCTGCGCGAGCTGGCCAAGCTGCGGGGTGAGGAAAGGCCTCAGGGTCAGTTTCAGCCCGGGCAGCAGGGGCTTTTCTCGCGGCTGAAGGATGCTTTCAATGGGCGTTGATGCGCGCTGTGGTGACTGCTGGGGGTCCGGGGGTCGGTCCCCGGGTGGGTACGGCCAGCTCGGGCAGCAGGGGCTTTTCTCGCGGCTGAAGGACGCCTTCAACGGTCGCTGATATCGGGCGTTGGCGGTCGCTGAAATTCGGCGCCGCTGGTGGCGTATGCCTGCCGGAAGGCCGGATTCGGACTTGTTCGGAGGACGTGACAACATGCCGTCATGTCCTCCGCGCTGACCGATCTCTTCCCCCATCCGATCGTGCAGGCTCCCATGGCGGGCGGCGTCTCCGTGCCGCAGCTCGCCGCCGCCGTGTCCGAGGCCGGGGGGCTCGGATTCCTCGCCGCCGGGTACAAGACAGCCGACGGCATGTACCAGGAGATCAAGCAGCTGCGGGGACTCACCAGCCGTCCCTTCGGCGTGAACCTGTTCATGCCGCAGCCGGAGTACGCCGACGCGGCAGCGGTCGATGTCTACGCCCATCAGCTGGCCGGCGAGGCCGCCTGGTACGAGACCGAGCTCGGCGACCCGGACAGCGGCCGGGACGACGGCTACGACGCCAAGCTCGCCGTTCTGCTCGACAACCCGGTACCGGTGGTCTCCTTCCACTTCGGCGTGCCGAACCCGGACGTCCTGGACTCCCTCCGCCGTGCCGGAACCTTCACCCTGGTCACGGCGACCACCGCCGACGAGGCCCTCGCCGTGCAGCGGGCCGGCGCCGACGCGGTGATCGCGCAGGGCGTGGAAGCCGGCGGCCACCAGGGCACCCACCGGGACAACCCGGAGACCGACGGCACCGGCATCGGGCTGCTGTCGCTGGTCGCCCAGGTCCGGGAGACCGTGAGCATCCCGATCGTCGCCGCCGGCGGCATCATGCGCGGCAGCCAGATCGCCGCCGTGATCGCCGCGGGCGCCTGCGCGGCCCAGCTGGGCACCGCCTTCCTCGCCACGTCCGAGTCCGGCGCCAACGCCCTGCACAAGCAGGCGCTGACCAACCCCCTGTTCGTGCGCACGGAGTTGACCCGCGCGTTCTCCGGCCGCCCGGCCCGTGGCCTGGTCAACCGCTTCCTGCGCGAGCACGGCCCCTACGCGCCCGCCGCCTACCCCGAGGTCCACCACCTCACCTCGCCCCTGCGCAAGAAGGCCGCCGCGTCCGGTGACGCGCAGGGCATGGCGCTGTGGTCGGGACAGGGCCACCGGATGGCGCGCGAACTGGCCGCCGGGCAGCTGGTGGAGGTGCTGGCCGCCGAACTCGACGCGGCGACGACGGCGTTGTCGGCGTTTCCCAAGGGCGGTGCGGGCCGATGACGGCACCGGTGTTCGTGGTCGAGGACTTCGCGGCGGGGGCGGGCGGCCGGTTCGTCCTCGACGGTCCCGAAGGGCGGCACGCGGTCTCCGTCAAGCGGCTGCGGGTCGGGGAGAGCGTCGTCCTCACGGACGGTGCCGGCCGCTGGGCCGAGGGCGAGGTGGCCGACACGGAGGGCAAGGACCGGCTGGTCGTGCGGCTGCACGAGGTGCGCGAGGAACCGGCGGAGTCCCCTCGCATCACCGTCGTCCAGGCCCTCCCCAAGGGCGACCGCGGTGAACTGGCCGTCGAGACGATGACCGAGACCGGCGTCGACGCGATCGTGCCGTGGGCCGCGGCCCGCTGCATCACCCAGTGGAAGGGCGACCGGGGCCTGAAGGCGCTCGCCAAATGGCGGGCCACCGCCCGCGAGGCCGGCAAGCAGTCCCGCCGGGTCCGCTTCCCCGAGGTCGCCGACGCGGCGACCACCAAGCAGGTCGCGGCACTTCTCGCCAAGGCCGACTTCGCCGCCGTACTGCACGAGGACCGCGACTACGGCAGCGAGCCGCTGGCCACCGCCGAACTCCCCACCGAGGGCGAGATCGTCCTGGTCGTCGGCCCTGAAGGGGGCGTGTCCCCAGAGGAGTTGGCGGCCTTCGAGGAGGCCGGCGCGAAGGCGTATCGCCTCGGCCGCACGGTCCTGCGCACCTCCACCGCCGGAACGGCCGCGACGGCACTGCTCCTGGGCCGCACCGGACGGTGGTCCTGACTAGGGGGTGTTTCGAAAGTCCCGCACAGCGCCCACGGCGCCCGGCACGCTCCCCCACTGCCTTAAGGGCGTGGGAGGTGCCCCCACTCGCCGCACCGGCCAAAAGCCCAAGTACGTCCAGTACGAGGGCTTTCGTCCGGCACGCCGAGAGCACGCACCGGACACCGCGGGCACCGCACAGGACATTCGAAACACCCCCTAGTGCCTGTCCGGCGGATCATGCCGCAGACGCGGGGTCTGGCACGCCCATCTGCCGCGTTGTCGTCGGTCGCCGCCACGTTCCTGCGACCTGATCCGCCGGACAGGCCCTAACCCGCGCGGTCGAGGACGGCGTCGAACAAATCCCAGCCGTCCAGCTCCGCGGTCCCCGGCAGGAGTCCGCGGGCCGTCGCCTCGTCGAGGAGACCGCGTACCACACCGGGCTCGCGCAGGTTGAGCAGCTTGCCGGGGCCGGTCGACACGCAGCCGATGTACGAGTAGCCGCCGGAGACGGCGCCGCGCTCGCCCTGCCGGAAGACGATCCGGGTGCGCACACCGTCGAGATACAGGTTCAGCACGTCGCGGGGCACGTCATCGTCCTGGCGCTTGTGCCGGACGCTCCACCTGTATGTGGTCCGCTCGTCCACGACGAGCCTGCGCAGCCTGCGGTCGTTACCCATGCGGGCACCCTAGGCAGCCGGACACCCCTTCGTCCCCGGGTTTTTCGCCGGGATCAGCCGGACGTTCTCGCGGCGGACCGCGAAGGACTCCTGGATCTTGGCGGCGCGGGCGGTCCCGCGGCGGGGTCGGCCACGGCGTCCTGAACGGCGTCGTCCGAGGTGCGCCGCGCGGGCACCACGGCAGGGATCCGCGAGGTCGTCAACGGGCATCCGAGAAGGGGCTGTTGGGTGACACCCGAGGGTGACGTGTGAGAGTAACGAGTGGCCGTATGCCCTCTACCGCGGCGGCGAGGACAGTGGCAGGGTGCCCTCCATGGGGGCATTGATGCGCTTTTGGGGTCGCCGGGATCACTGGATTCGCCCGCGCGGAGTGCGGGTGGCGGGTGCGGCCGGGCTCGTGGTGGCCGCCGTCGGCGGTGCCGTCGCCTGTGAGCCGGGCAGTCTGAGCACGGCGTCGGTGGCGTTCACGACCGACCAGGCCGTGACGAAGGAACTGGAGCGGCAGAAGGCCGACGTGCAGTGGCTGACCTGCACCGCCTCCTACGGCAATCGCGCGACACCCTCGGCGACCGAGAACAGCGTCGCCGACGTCGACTGCGAGGGCGAGACCACCGACGGCAAGGACATCACCGTCACCGGAAGGATCACGCGTGCCGTGAACGGCAAGTGCGTGCGCGGGGACCTCACCGCCAGGATCGACGGCAAGGAGTGGTTCCACGTGGAGGGGCTCGGCGACTGCGACGGCACCCCGTCGCCGGTCAACCCGCCGGCCAGTAACGGCGGTCAGCAACCCGGCCCGACCGTCACGGTCACCGTCACCAGGACCGTGTACTGCAAGGAGGAACCGCAGTGCTGGCCCGAGGGGAAGTGATCCAAACGCCTGTCCACGGACGGTCGCCCTGCGTAGGGTGATCGGGTGACACAGCCTGCGACGACGCCGTTTCCCTCGTATGTCCGGTATCCGCATCTGCACGGCGGGATGGTCGCCTTCACCGCCGAGGACGATGTGTGGATCGCCCCACTCGACGGCGGACGGGCCTGGCGGGTCAGCGCCGACAACGTGCCGGTCACCCTGCCCCGCATCGCACCCGACGGCACGACGGTCGCCTGGACCTCCACCCGCGACGGCGCCCCCGAGGTGCACATCGCGCCGGTCGACGGCGGTCCCGCCAAGCGCCTGACGCACTGGGGCAGTTGGCAGACCCGGGTACGCGGCTGGACCCCCGAGGGCCAGGTCCTCGCGATCACCAGCCACGGCCAGGCCACCCTGCGCCGCACCTGGGCACACGCCGTCCCACTCGACGGCGGCCCGGCCACGACCCTGCCGTACGGCCCCGTAGGCGACGTCGTCCACGGCCCGCACACCGTGCTGCTGTCCGCGCCGATGAGCATGGAGGCGGCGCGGTGGAAGCGCTACCGGGGCGGTACGGCGGGGAAGCTGTGGATCGACCCGGCCGGCGAGGGTGATTTCGTACGGCTGCATGAGGAGCTGGACGGCAACATCGAGTACCCCATGTGGGTCGGGGCGAGGATCGCGTTCCTCTCCGACCACGAGGGCGTCGGCGCCGTCTACTCCTCGCTCGCCGACGGGTCGGATCTACGGCGGCACAGTCCCGTCGACGGGTATTACGCCCGGCACGCCTCCAGCGACGGCAGCCGGGTCGTCTACGTCTCCGCCGGTGAACTGTGGCTGCTGGACGACCTCGACGGGGCCGAGCCGCGCCGCCTCGACATCCGGCTCGGCGGGCAGCGCACCGACCGGCAGCCGTTCCCGGTGAACGCCGGCCGCTGGTTCGGGTCGGCGTCCCCCGACCACACCGCGCGCGGCAGCGCGGTCTCCGTCCGAGGCGCCGTCCACTGGGTCACCCACCGCGCCGGCCCCACCCGCGCGCTCGCCGCCGAACCCGGCGTACGGGCCCGGCGGCCGCGTACCTTCCGCGCCGAGGGCGAGGACTGGGTGGTGTGGGTGACGGACGCCGAGGGTGACGACGCCCTGGAGTTCGCGCCCACCACCGGACTGGCCCCGGGCGCCACCCCGCGCCGGCTGGCCGCCGGGCAGCTGGGCCGGGTCCTCGACCTCGCCATGGCGCCGGACGGCAGCCGGGCCGCGGTCGCCGCGCACGACGGGCGGGTGCTGCTCGTCGAGCGCGAGACCGGCGAGGTGCGCGAACTCGACCGCAGCGAGGACGGCGACGTGTCCGGCCTGGTCTTCTCGCCCGACTCGGCCTGGCTCGCCTGGTCGCACCCCGGCCCCGAACCCCTGAGCCAGCTGAAGCTCGCCAACACCACCGACCTGTCGGTCACCGAGGCGACACCGCTGCGCTTCCAGGACTACGCGCCCGCCTTCACCCAGGACGGCAAACACCTGGCGTTCCTGTCCACGCGTGCCTTCGACCCGGTCTACGACGAGCACGCCTTCGACCTGGCGTTCGTGGAGGGCTCCCGCCCGCACCTGATCACCCTCGCGGCCACCACCCCGTCCCCCTTCGGACCGCAGCGGCACGGCCGCCCCTTCGACGCGCCGGACAAGGACGAGACCCCCGACAGCGAGGGCACCCCGACGACCCGCATAGACCTCGAAGGGCTCGCCGACCGGATCGTGCCGTTCCCGGTGGAGGCGGCGCGGTACAGCAACCTGCGGGCCGCGAAGGACGGCGTGCTGTGGCTACGCCACCCTGTGCGGGGGGCGCTCGGTGCCTCCCGGGCCACGCCGGACGACCCCGACCCGAAGACCGAGCTGGAGCGCTACGACCTCGTCCAGCAGCGCGTCGAGCATCTCGCAGCCGACGCCGACCACTTCGAGGTCAGCGGCGACGGCAAGCGGGTGCTGCTGTGGACCGACAGCAAGCTGAAGGTCGTACCGAGCGACCGGCGCGCGTCGAGCGACGACGACAGTGACTCGAACATCACCGTGGATCTGGGACGCGTACGGCAGACCGTCGATCCGGCGGCCGAGTGGCGGCAGATGTACGAGGAGACCGGCCGCATCATGCGGGACCAGTACTGGCGGCCGGACATGAACGGCGTCGACTGGGACGGCGTACTCGACCGCTACCGGCCGCTGCTGGACCGGATCGCCACCCACGACGACCTGGTGGACCTGCTGTACGAGGTGCAGGGCGAGCTGGGCACCTCGCACGCGTACGTCGCGCCCCGCGGGGGATACGGCAGCGGTGCCCGGCAGGGACTGATGGGCGCCGACATCTCCCGCCATACGGACGGCAGTTGGCGCATCGACCGGATCCTGCCGTCGGAGACGTCCGACCCGAACGCCCGGGCTCCGCTGGCGGCGCCCGGGGTCGCGGTGCGGGCCGGGGACGCGATCGTCGCGGTGGGCGGGGTGCCGGTGGACTCGGTGACCGGGCCCGGGCCGCTGCTGGTCGGCACGGCGGGGAAGGCGACGGAGCTGACGATCTCGCCGTCCGGGGGAGGGGAGTTGCGGCACGCGGTCGTGGTGCCGATCGCGGACGAGGAGCCGTTGCGGTACCACGCGTGGGTGGCCGACCGGCGGGCGTACGTCCATGCGCAGTCCGGTGGCCGGCTGGGTTATCTGCATGTGCCGGACATGCAGGCGCCCGGGTGGGCGCAGATCCACCGTGACCTACGGGTGGAGGTGGCGCGGGACGGGCTGGTCGTCGACGTCCGTGAGAACCGTGGCGGGCACACCTCCCAGCTCGTCATCGAGAAGCTGGCCCGGCGGATCGTCGGGTGGTGCGTGCCGCGCGGCATGCGGCCGTTCAGCTATCCGGAGGCCGCGCCTCGGGGGCCTGTCGTCGCCGTCGCGAACGAGTTCTCCGGGTCCGACGGGGACATCGTCAACGCGGCGATCAAGGCGCTGGGGATCGGGCCGGTGGTCGGTACGCGGACGTGGGGTGGCGTGATCGGTATCGACAACCGGTACCGGCTGGTCGACGGCACGCGGATCACTCAGCCCAAGTACGCGATCTGGCTCGAGGGTTACGACTGGGGTGTGGAGAACCACGGCGTGGATCCGGATGTGGAGGTGCTGCAGCGGCCGCAGGACTATGCGGCGGGGCGGGACGCGCAGCTGGACGAGGCGATCCGGATCGCGCTGGCGGGGTTGGAGGAGCGGGGGGCGAAGGTGGCGCCGGGGTTGCCGGAGCTGTGAGTCCTGCGCGGGTGCGTGGGGGTGCGCGTCCCTGGGGGCTCCGCCCCCGGACCAGGGCCGCATAGCTGGTGCCCCGGCAGGCAACGTTCGCCCGTCAAGGAGCGGCGTCCGGTGCGTGCTCTCGGCGTGCCGGGTACAAGCCCTCGTACTGGACGTACTTGGGTTTGTGCCCGGTGCGGCGAGTGGGGGAGCGTGCCGGGCGTCGCGACGGGGCGAATGTCGCCTGTTGGGGCACTAGCATGCCCTCGTACGGATCATCCGGCGTGAGGAGGCACACGCATGGCAGGGGAGCCGCAGGACGACTGTCTGTTCTGCAGGATCGTCGCGGGGCACGTCCCGGCGACGATCGTGCGGGAGACCGAGACGACCATCGCGTTCCGGGACATCAACCCCCAGGCACCGACCCACGTCCTGGTGATCCCCAAGGCGCACTACCCGACCGTCGCCGAACTCGCCACCGCCGACCCCGCCCTCACCGCGGACATCCTGCGCGAGACCGAGGCGGTCGCCGACGAGGACAAGCTCGAGAGCTATCGGATCGTCTTCAACACGGGGCCCGGCGCCGGCCAGACCGTCTTCCACGCCCACGCCCATGTCCTCGGCGGCCGCGGCATGCAGTGGCCCCCGGGGTAACTCCGAAGGACGTAAGTCTCCGTGTCCGTACGTGAATTGGTGGTCCTCGGCACCGCCAGCCAGGTCCCCACCCGGCACCGCAACCACAACGGCTACCTGCTCAGGTGGGACGGGGAGGGCATCCTCTTCGACCCCGGTGAGGGCACGCAGCGGCAGATGGTGCGCGCAGGCGCCGCCGCGCACGACCTCGACCGGATCTGCGTCACGCATTTCCACGGAGACCACTCGCTGGGCCTCGCGGGAGTCATCCAGCGCATCAACCTCGACAAGGTGCCGCACGAGATCTCCGCCCACTACCCGCGTTCCGGCCAGCGCTTCTTCGACCGCCTCCGGTACGCCACCGCCTACCGCGAGACCGTCGAACTCACCCAGGCGCCGGTCGCCGGAGACGGCGGCGTCCTCGCCGTCACCGGCAGCTACACGCTGGAGGCCCGCAAGCTGTCCCACCCCGTCGAGTCGTACGGCTACCGGCTCGTCGAGCCCGACGGGCGCCGCATGCTGCCCGAACGGCTCGCCGCCCACGGCATCAAGGGCCCGGACATCGGGCGGATCCAGCGCGAGGGCGTTCTCGACGGCGTGTCCCTCGACGACGTCAGCGAGACCCGCAGGGGCCAGCGGTTCGCGTTCGTCATGGACACCCGGCTCTGCGACGGCGTGCACGCCCTCGCCGACGGCTGCGACATGCTCGTCATCGAGTCGACCTTCCTCGACGCGGACATCGAGCTCGCCGTCGAGCACGGGCACCTCACCGCCGGGCAGGCCGCCACCGTCGCGCGCGACGCCGGCGTACGGCATCTCGTGCTCACCCACTTCAGCCAGCGCTACTCCGAACCCGACGAGTTCGAGCGGCAGGCACGGGCCGCCGGGTTCGAGGGCGAGCTGACGGTGGCGCACGATCTGCTGCGGGTACCGGTTCCGAAACGGCGGTAGAACCCTCGTACCATGCTGCGATGTCCCTCCCCAAAGCAGAACTGCACCTCCACATCGAAGGCACCCTGGAGCCGGAACTCGCCTTCGAGCTCGCCACCCGCAACGGCGTCGAGCTGCCGTACGCCGACACCGAGGCGCTCCGCAAGGCGTACCGGTTCGAGGACCTGCAGTCCTTCCTGAACCTGTACTACGAGCTCATGGCCGTCCTGCGCACCGAGCGGGACTTCGAGGACCTCGCGAACGCCTACCTCGCCCGCGCCGCCGCCCAGGGCGTACGGCACGCGGAGATCTTCTTCGACCCGCAGGCGCACCTCGCGCGCGGCGTCGGCATGGGCACGGTCGTGGAGGGGCTGTGGCGCGCGCTGGGGAGCAGTGAGGACAACCACGGGGTCAGCACCCAGCTCATCCTCTGCTTCCTGCGCGACGAGTCCGCCGACTCGGCCATGGCGACCCTGGAGGCCGCCAAGCCCTACCTGGACCGCATCGTCGGCATCGGGCTCGACTCGGCCGAGGTCGGACATCCGCCGGTGAAGTTCCGCGAGGTGTACGAGGCCGCCGCCGCCCTCGGTCTGCGCCGGGTCGCGCACGCCGGTGAGGAGGGGCCGCCCGCGTACATCACCGAGGCCCTGGACGTCCTCGGCGTCGAGCGTATCGACCACGGGCTGCGCTGCATGGAGGACGAGGAGCTGGTGGCCCGTCTGGTCCGTGAGCGCATCCCGCTGACCCTGTGCCCGCTGTCCAACGTCCGGCTGCGTACCGTCGACGTCCTCGCCGACCACCCGCTGCCCGCCATGCTCGACGCCGGGCTGCTCTGCACGGTCAACTCCGACGACCCCGCCTACTTCGGCGGCTACGCCGGCGACAACTTCGACGCCGTAGGGCAGACCCTGGGGCTGAGCGAGGACCGGTTGCGTGAGCTGGCCTGCAACTCGTTCCTCGCGTCCTTCCTGGAGCACGACGAGGAGCGGCGGGCGCGGTATCTCGCCGAGGTGGAGGCGTACGAGTTCGGCTGACCGCCCGCTGCGGCTCCCGCCGCCTCGTAGGCCCGCCGGGCGGGCACGGCGGGGGCGTCCGCGTCCACCGGGATCGCCACGACCGGTATCGTGCGCCGACCGCCGGGCCGACCGCCGGGCCGACCGCCGGGCCGACCGCCGGGCCGACCGCCGGGCCGACCGCCGGGCCGACCGCCGGGCCGACCGCCGGGCCGACCGCCGGGCCGACCGCCGGGCCGACCGCCGGGCCGACCGCCGGGCCGACCGCCGGGCCGACCGCCGGGCCGGGGCCGACCGCCGGGCGGAGCGCCGGGCGGAGCGCCCGGCCGCCGGGCGGAGTGCCACGCGGCCGCCGGGCCGGCCGCCGGGCTGAGCGCCACGCGGCCGCCGGGCCGGCCGCCGGGCTGAGCGCCGCGCCGAGCGACCACGCTGAGCCGACGAGCACCGCCCAGCCTCGGCGGTGGCCCGCCTCAGGCCGGCCAGGCAGGTCCGTCGCGGACGCTAACGCCAGCTCACGGCCCCGCCCGCCGCAGGTGCCGTCGTCTCGATCTTCGTCCTGATCTCCCGCATCACCGCCACGATCCGCTCCTCGTGTGCCGGCGTCAGTCGGGTCACCGGTACCGAGCAGCTGATCGCGTCCTGTGCGGGATCGTCGTAGCGGAGCGCGAAGCCGAAGCCGATGATGCCGGGGACGCCCTCCTCGTGGTCGATCGAGTAGCCGCGTGCCCGGATCTCCGCCAGGTCTGCCGCCAGGGACTCCCGGGTGGTGTGGGAGTTGGGGGTGAGGGCCTCGTACGGGCCCTCGGGCAGGTCGGCGTCCGGGTGTTCGGCCAGGAGTGCCTTGCCCAGGGCGCCGACGTGGGCGGGGAGGCGCCGGCCCACCCGGCTGATCGTGCGCAGGTACTCGTGCGACTCGCGCGTCGCCAGATACGCCACGTCCCGGCCGTCCAGCCGGCCCAGGTGGATCGTCTCGCCCAGCGCCTCCGACGCCTCGTCGAGATACGGGCGTACGACCCGGACGCGAGGGTCGGAGTCGAGGTAGCTGGTGCCGGTGAGCAGGGCGTGGATGCCGATGCCGTAGAGGGAGCCGGTGACATCGGTGCGGACCCAGCCACGTGAGATCAGGGTCTGGAGCAGCGCGTACATGGAGCTGCGCGGCACGTCCAGCTCGTCGGCCAGCTCCTGAAGGCGTGCCGGGCGGTCGCCGCGCGCGGCGAGGAGCTCCAACAACTCGACCGTGCGGGCCGCGGACTTCACCTCGCGGACGCCCCCTGTCTCTGACATGTGCCGATCGTAAGCGCGGGTGACGGGCCATTGACGGTGGTGGTTCGCGTATCTAACCTTCATCCTCATACATGGATGACGTCTGCATGTGGAGATGGCCGCCCTGTGAACCTCACCATCGCTGACATACAGCTGACCCCGATCCTCGTCGCCGACCCGCCGCTGCTGAACACCCAGGGCGTGCACCAGCCGTACACCCCCCGCCTGATCGTGGAGGTCGTCACGGCGGACGGGATCACCGGCGTCGGGGAGACGTACGGCGACACCAAGTACCTGGAGCTGGCCCGGCCCTTCTCGGAGCGGCTGAAGGGACGTCAGGTCAGCGACCTGAACGGGCTGTTCAGTCTCGCGGACGAGGTGGCCGTCGACGACTCCCGGGTCTCCGGGCAGGTCGACGTCGGCGGGCTGCGCGGTGTCCAGACCGCCGACAAGCTGCGGCTGTCCGTCGTCTCCGGGTTCGAGGTCGCCTGCCTCGACGCCCTCGGCAAGGCGCTCGGCCTGCCCGTGCACGCGCTGCTCGGCGGCAAGCTGCGGGACGCCGTGGAGTACAGCGCGTACCTCTTCTACAAGTGGGCCGACCATCCCGAGGGCCTGGCGGCCGAGAAGGACGACTGGGGTGCCGCCGTCGACCCGGCCGGGATCGTCGAGCAGGCCCGGAAGTTCACCGAGCGGTACGGCTTCACCTCCTTCAAGCTCAAGGGTGGCGTCTTCCCGCCGGACGAGGAGATCGCGGCCGTACGGGCACTGGCGGCGGCCTTCCCCGGGCATCCACTGCGACTGGACCCCAACGGGGCCTGGAGCGTGGCCACTTCGCTGAAGGTCGCCAACGAACTCGGGGACGTTCTCGAGTACCTGGAGGACCCGGCGCTCGGTACGCCCGCCATGGCCGAGGTCGCCGCCGGCACCGACGTGCCGCTCGCCACCAACATGTGTGTGACGACCTTCGCCGAGATCGAGGAGGCGTTCACGCGCGACGCCGTCCAGGTCGTCCTCTCCGACCACCACTACTGGGGAGGGCTGCGCAACACCCAGCAGCTCGCCGCGATCTGCCGGACGTTCGGCGTCGGGGTGTCCATGCACTCCAACACCCACCTGGGGATCTCACTGGCCGCCATGACCCACGTGGCGGCCACTGTCCCCAACCTCCACCACGCCTGCGACTCGCACTACCCGTGGCAGTCGGAGGACGTGCTGACGAAGCGGCTGACGTTCGACGGCGGCAAGGTCACCGTCCCGGACGCGCCCGGCCTGGGCGTCGAACTCGACCGGGACCGGCTGCGGTTCCTCCACCGGCGCTGGCTGGACGACGACGGTTCGCTGCGCGAGCGGGACGACGCGGCGGCCATGCGCGTCGCCGAACCGGACTGGGTCACACCGACGGTGCCTCGCTGGTAGGCGCCTTGGGCAACGGCGCCTTGACGGGCGGCTGCGACGCGATCAGCGCCCGTTGTCAGTGGTGTGGTGCAGACTGGCCCAATCCGCACCACGTCAGGGAGCGCCATCGTGACCGCGTCCATCGCGTCCACCGCGTCCACCGGAAAGAGACCGTCGTCCGTCGCAGGGGTACCGCACGGCCGGGCCCAGGTCGACCCCCTGGCCGCCCTGCGCGCGCCCGGAGAACCGCCCTGGGACGTCTACCTCACGGGCACCGTCTTCCTCGACATCATCTTCACCGGGCTCGACTCCGCCCCGGTGCGCGGGACCGAGTCCTGGGCCCGCGGCATGGGGGCGAGCCCCGGTGGCGCCGCGAACATGGCGACCGCGCTGGCCCGCCTCGGCCTCAGGACGTCCCTCGCCGCGGCCTTCGGCGACGACCACTACGGCGACTACTGCTGGGACACCCTGGAACAGGGCGAGGGCATCGACCTCACCCCGTCCCGCACGGTCCCCGGCTGGCACTCCCCGGTCACCGTCTCCATGGCGTACGAGGGCGAGCGCACGATGGTCTCCCACGGCCACGAGCCGCCCCCGGAGGAGCCGGCCCCCGACTGCCCGCCCCGCGCGCGTGCCGCCATCGCCTCCCTCACCCCCGGAAAGCGCGCCCCCTGGATCGCCCAGGCCGCGAGCAAGGGCGCCCGCATCTTCGGCGACGTCGGCTGGGACGACACCGGCGCCTGGGACCTGGCGGGCCTGGCCGACCTGGAGTACTGCGAGGCCTTCCTGCCGAACGCCGAGGAGGCGATGCGCTACACCGGCTCCGACTGCCCCCGCGCCGCCGCCCACGCCCTCACCGACCACGTACCGCTCGCCGTGGTCACCCTCGGTGCGGAGGGTGCGTACGCCGTGGACCGGCGGACCGGCGAGACGGCCGAGGTGCCCGCGATCGAGGTCGAGGCCCTCGACCCGACCGGCGCCGGGGACGTCTTCGTGGCCGGTTTCGTCACCGGCACCCTGGCCGACTGGCCCCTCGCCGACCGTCTCGCCTTCGCGGGCCTGACCGCCGCCCTCTCCGTCCAGGAGTTCGGCGGCTCCCTGTCGGCGCCCGGCTGGTCCGAGATCGGGGCGTGGTGGCGCAAGGTGCAGTCACTGCAGCGGCAGGACCAGGCCGCGCTGCGGCGGTACGCGTTCCTGGCGGGCCTGGTGCCCGAGGAGCAGGCGGGACAGTGGCCGCGGCTGCGGGCGGTGCCGACGATCGGGTTCCGGCGGTCGGCCTGACAGGTCCGGCGGTCGCCTGACAGGGAGTGTCCGCCAGGGCGTGCCCGGGAAGGCGTGCCGAAAAGGCCTACGGCGTTGTCAGTCCCCCGGCGTACCCTGGAAATCGCCAGGCCGCCCATGTGGCGGGCGCGTCGTATCGAGGAGGACGAGCAAGGCTACGAGCCGGCCCATGACTCAGACACCCACAGCTCACACACCCGCGCAGGGGCAGGCGAGAGCACAGTTCACCGTCCCCGCCCAGCACCCGATGGTGACCGTGCTGGGGTCCGGCGACTCCCTGCTGCGCGTGATCGAGAAGGCCTTCCCGGCGGCCGACATCCATGTCCGGGGCAATGAGGTCAGCGCGGTCGGCGATGCCGCCGAAGTCGGCCTCATCCAGCGCCTGTTCGACGAGATGATGCTGGTGCTCCGCACCGGACAGCCGATGACGGAGGACGCAGTGGAACGCTCGATCGCCATGCTCAGAGCGAGTGAGAACGGCGAGGGCGACGGCCAGGAAACCCCTGCCGAGGTCCTCACCCAGAACATCCTCTCCTCGCGCGGCCGCACGATCCGCCCCAAGACCCTCAACCAGAAGCGGTACGTCGACGCGATCGACAAGCACACGATCGTCTTCGGTATCGGCCCCGCCGGTACCGGCAAGACCTATCTCGCCATGGCGAAGGCGGTGCAGGCCCTGCAGTCCAAGCAGGTCAACCGCATCATCCTGACCCGGCCCGCGGTGGAGGCGGGAGAGCGGCTGGGCTTCCTGCCCGGCACGCTCTACGAGAAGATCGACCCCTACCTGCGCCCGCTGTACGACGCGCTGCACGACATGCTCGACCCGGACTCGATCCCGAGGCTGATGGCGGCCGGGACGATCGAGGTCGCACCCCTCGCATACATGCGAGGACGGACCTTGAATGATGCTTTTATCATCCTGGACGAGGCCCAGAACACCAGCCCCGAGCAGATGAAGATGTTCCTCACCCGTCTCGGCTTCGACTCGAAGATCGTGATCACCGGTGACGTGACGCAGGTCGACCTGCCGAACGGCACCAAGTCCGGTCTGCGGCAGGTGCAGGAGATCCTCGAGGGCCTCGACGACGTCCACTTCTCCCGGCTGTCGTCCCACGATGTCGTACGGCACAAGCTCGTCGGCCGTATCGTCGACGCGTACGAGGTGTACGACAGCCAGCACGGCACCGAGAACGGCACCCACAAGGGCGGCCGGGGCAAGGGCGCCGGGCACAAGGGGCTGTAACAATTTAAAGCGGGAGACCCAGCACAACCATGTCGATCGACGTCAACAACGAATCCGGAACCGAGGTCGACGAGCAGGCGATCCTCGACATCGCCCGCTACGCACTCGCGCGGATGCGCATCCACCCGCTCTCCGAGCTCTCGGTGATCGTCGTGGACGCCGACGCCATGGAGCAGCTGCACATCCAGTGGATGGACCTGCCGGGGCCCACGGACGTCATGTCCTTCCCGATGGACGAGCTCCGTCCGCCGTCGAAGGGCGACGACGAGCCCCCGCAGGGCCTCCTCGGTGACATCGTGCTCTGCCCCGAGGTCGCCGCCAAGCAGGGCACCGAGGCGCCCACGCAGCACTCCATGGACGAGGAGCTCCAGCTGCTCACCGTCCATGGCGTGCTGCACCTGCTCGGGTACGACCACGAGGAGCCCGACGAGAAGGCCGAGATGTTCGGTCTGCAGGCCGCCATCGTGGACGGCTGGCGCGCGGAGAAGGGCCTGACCGGCCCGTCCCCGGCCCCGACCGTGTCATGAGCCTCCCCCTCGTCTCCGGCGCGATCGCCCTGGTCGTCGTCGCCTGGCTCGCCGCCTGCGCGGAGGCGGGCCTGGCGCGCGTCTCCAGCTTCCGCGCCGAGGAAGCCGTACGTTCCGGGCGGCGCGGCAGTGCCAAGCTCGCGCAGGTCGCCGCCGATCCGACGCGCTATCTGAACGTGGCGCTGCTGGTCCGCGTCGTCTGCGAGATGGCCGCCGCCTCGCTGGTCACGTACGCCTGCCTGCAGGAGTTCGACGGCACCGCCGAGGCGCTGCTGGTGGCGATCGCCGTCATGGTCCTCGTGTCGTACGTCGCCGTCGGGGTCTCCCCGCGCACCATCGGCCGCCAGCACCCGCTGAACACGGCCACGGCAGCGGCGTACGTGCTGGTACCGCTGGCCAGGATCATGGGCCCGATCCCACCCCTGCTGATCCTCATCGGCAACGCGCTGACCCCCGGCAAGGGCTTCCGCCGGGGCCCGTTCGCCTCCGAGGCGGAGCTGCGCGCGCTGGTCGACCTAGCCGAGAAGGAGTCGCTCATCGAGGACGAGGAGCGCCGCATGGTGCACTCGGTCTTCGAGCTGGGCGACACGCTCGTCCGGGAGGTCATGGTCCCGCGGACCGACCTGGTCGTCATCGAGCGCTACAAGACGATCCGCCAGGCGCTCACCCTCGCCCTGCGCTCCGGGTTCTCCCGCATCCCGGTCACCGGGGAGAGCGAGGACGACATCGTCGGGATCGTGTATCTGAAGGACCTGGTCCGCAAGACGCACATCAGCCGGGACGCGGAGAGCGAACTGGTGTCCACGGCCATGCGGCCCGCCGCCTTCGTCCCGGACACCAAGAACGCCGGCGATCTACTGCGCGAGATGCAGCAGGAGCGCAACCACGTCGCCGTCGTCATCGACGAGTACGGCGGCACCGCGGGCATCGTCACCATCGAGGACATCCTCGAGGAGATCGTCGGCGAGATCACCGACGAGTACGACCGCGAACTGCCGCCCGTGGAGGAACTGGGCGACGACCGCTACCGCGTCACCGCCCGCCTCGACATCACCGACCTCGGTGAGCTGTACGGCCTCGACGAGTACGACGACGAGGACGTGGAGACCGTGGGCGGGCTGCTGGCCAAGGCGCTGGGGCGGGTTCCCATCGCCGGGGCGTCGTCCATGGTCGGCCTCCCGGACGGGCGGGAGCTGCGGCTGACGGCGGAGGCGGCGGCCGGGCGCCGGAACAAGATCGTGACCGTACTGGTGGAGCCGTTGGGCCCGGTGGATCCGGTGGCCGAGGAGGAGGCGAAGGCGGAGTGACCCCGCAGGATCTGCGCGCGTTCTGTCTGTCCTTCAACGCGGTGGTGGAGGACTTCCCGTTCAACCCGGAGACCTCCGTCTTCAAGGTCCAGGGCAAGCTGTTCGCCCTGACGAACCTGGACGCGCGGCCCCTCACGGTCAACCTGAAGTGCGGCCCGGAGGACGCGATCCGGCTGCGCGGCGAGCACCCGGGCCTGATCGTCCCCGGCTGGCACATGAACAAGCGTCACTGGAACACGGTCACCGTCGACGGCGAACTCCCGGACGGTCTGGTCCGGGAGCTGGTCGAGGACTCCTACGACCTGGTCGTCGCCGGCCTGCCGCGTGCGGACCGGCTCCGCCTCGACCGTCCCTGAGGCCGCTACGTATCCTCAGGTCATGAGCGACAGCAGCGCGATTGACCCCGAGGACCGCAAGATCGTCACCCTGGCCCGTTCCGCGCGGGCCCGCAACGGTGTGCCCGAGGGGGCGGCCGTACGGGACGAGACCGGGCGTACGTATGTTGCCGGGACCGTGGATCTGGACTCTCTGAAGCTGAGTGCGCTGCGGACCGCGGTGGCCATGGCGGTGGCTTCCGGGGCGAAGTCGTTGGAGGCGGCGGCGGTGGTTACCGAGGCGGACGCGGTTTCTGGCGAGGACTTGGCTGCCGTGCGGGATCTGGGTGGGGTGGGGGCGTCGGTGCTGGTGGCCGGGGTTGACGGTGTCGTGCGGCTGACTGTTGCCGCTGGCTGAGGTCTCCCTGGGCTCCGCCCCCAGACCCCCGGCCTGTGCCCACCCGCCGCCCGTTTACTGTCGGGAGAGGGGTGGGCCGACTTGGTTGGCAAGACGCGGCCGGAAAACACCCTTGCCGTCCTCCGTCCCTCGCGTATCAATGGAACCGGTAGTTCCGACGGGTCGTCAGATTCACCCCCCACGCACTCCCCACGGCAGCGTCCCGCACCACGCTCGCCCGGCGGTCCGTCGATGCATCTCCCGTCCATCCCCGCATGGCAATTCCCCCACATGGGAAGGGAACCGGATCCGATGAGAGGCACACGCACAAGTACAGGTGCGGCACTGGCGGTGGGGGCCCTCGCGGTCGCCGGGCTGGCGTTCGCGCCGGCCGCTTTCGCCGTCGCCCCGGGCGCCGCGACGATCAACGCCGACTGCGGCAGCTTCGGCGGCGGTGAGGCCACGCTCACCGCGACGCAGAACGGCACCGCCGCCACGATCACCGTCAACTCCTCCGCGATCACCGCGCCGATCGCGCTGTCGGAGGACTCGATCTCGTCGACGCTCACCCTGGTGAAGGCGGGCGGCGGCACCACCGCCTTCACCGGCACGGAGAACCCGGCGATGGCCGCCGGTGACGCCGTGACCGTCGGTCCGCTCGCCGGGACCGTCGCCTCCGGGGACAGCCTGGAGGCATTCGGGGGCTCGCTGCAGATGACCGTGTTCGGCATCACCATCACGTGCACGGCGACCGAGCCGCAGTCGCCGGGCCCGTTCGTGTTCGACTGAGCCCCACCAGGGCTGTGAGGGGCGCGGTCCCGGTGTCGCCTACAGCGCGTCGGGGCCGCGCTCGCCCGTCCGTACCCGTACGACCGTGTCGACCGGCAGCGCCCACACCTTGCCGTCGCCGATCTTGCCGGTGTGCGCGGCCTTCACGATCGCGTCGATGACGTCGTCCGAGTCGGCGTCCTCGACGACGACCTCGATCCGGACCTTGGGGACGAGGTCGACCTGGTACTCGGCGCCGCGGTACACCTCGGTGTGGCCGCGCTGCCGGCCGTAGCCGCTGGCCTCGGTCACGGTCAGGCCGTGGACGCCGATCTCCTGGAGTGCCGTCTTGACCTCGTCGAGGCGGTACGGCTTGACGATCGCGGTGATGAGCTTCATGCCTGGCTTTTGACCTTCTGTTCTGTCTGGGCGGAGGGGACGACGGACGCGGTGACCGGGGCGCCGTGGCCCAGGACGCCGTGATCGTATGCGGTCTCGGCGTGCACCGTAAGGTCCAGGCCGGTGTGCTCCTGCTCCTCGGCCGCGCGGAAGCCCATCGCCTTGTCGATCAGCTTGCCGATGCCGTACGTGACGGTGAAGGCGTACGCCGCCACGGCCACGACCGCCACCAGCTGCTTGCCGAGCTGGGCGAGGCCGCCGCCGTGGAGGAGGCCCTCGGTGCCGCCGGTCATCGGCTCGACCGCGAAGACGCCGATCAGCAGGATGATGCCGCCGACCAGGTGAACGCAGACGACGTCCAGGGGGTCGTCGTAGTTGAACTTCCAGCCGACGGCGTACGAGCAGACGGCACCGGTGGTGAGGCCGACGATCAGGGCGCCGAGCAGGGAGACCGAGCCGCAGGACGGGGTGATGGCTACCAGGCCCGCGACCGCCCCGGACGCGACGCCGAGGGCGGTGGGGTGGCCGGCGCGGCTCTGCTCCACGAAGAGTCGGCCCAGGAGGCCCGTGCAGCCTGCGGCCAGGGTGTTGAGGAAGGCCGCCGCGGCCAGGCCGTGGGCGCCGAGGGCCGAGCCCGCGTTGAAGCCGAACCAGCCGAACCAGAGCAGGCCGGCGCCGAGCATCACCATGGGGAGGTTGTGCGGGCGCATCGCGTCCTTCCTGAACCCCAGCTGCGGGCCGAGGACCAGGGCGAGGGCGGGACCGGAGGCGCGGAGGTGATCTCGACGGGGAGGCCGCCGGCGAAGTCGAGGGCGCCGAGGTGGGTGAGGATCCAGCCGCCGGGGCCCCAGGTCCAGTGGGCGACGGGAGCGTATACGAGGAGTGCCCATACGGGGACGAAGACCAGCCAGGCCCCGAACTTCGCCCGGTCGGCGATCACGCCGCTGATCAGCGCGGCCGTGATGATCGCGAAGGTGAGCTGGAAGGTCGCGAAGCGCAGGGTGGGGACCGTGCCCTGGACGCTTTCCGGGCCGAGGCCGCTCATGCCGGCGTGTTCGAGGCCGCCGATGAGGCCGGTGATGAGCTTCCTGTCGATCGCCCTGGTCACCGTGGTGTGGCATCAGCATTGAGGACGCTCTTCGTGCGGACCATGCCGCCGTAGAACGCCGGCCGCCGGCTACTCCCTCGCCTTCGGCGACGACATGGGCACGGTGGCCAGGGTGGCCAGGGTGGTCACGGATGGACGGATGGACGGATGGACGGATGTGCGGCGGGGCTCTGTGGATCAGGGAGAATGGGCGCCATGAGCGTTCGCAGCCAGTCATCCGAGCCGTCGGCGGCCACCCACCGCGCGGGCTTCGCCTGCTTCGTGGGCCGTCCCAACGCGGGCAAGTCCACCCTTACGAACGCTCTGGTCGGCCAGAAGGTGGCGATCACCGCGAACCAGCCGCAGACGACCCGGCACACGGTGCGGGGGATCGTGCACCGGCCGGACGCGCAGCTGATCCTTGTCGACACCCCTGGGCTGCACAAGCCGCGCACGCTGCTGGGGCAGCGCCTGAACGACGTCGTGCGTACGACGTGGGCCGAGGTCGATGTGATCGGCTTCTGTCTGCCCGCGAACGAGAAGCTCGGTCCCGGTGACCGGTTCATCGCGAAGGAACTGGCGTCCATCAAGAAGACGCCGAAGATCGCGATCGTCACGAAGACCGACCTCGTCGACGGTAAGACGCTTGCCGAGCAGCTCATCGCGATCGATCAGCTCGGCAAGGAGCTGGGGTTCGAGTGGGCGGAGATCGTGCCCGTCTCGGCGGTCGGTGACAAGCAGGTCGACCTGCTGGCCGACCTTCTCGTCCCGCTGCTGCCGGCGGGGCCGGCGCTCTACCCGGAGGGTGACCTCACCGACGAGCCCGAGCAGGTCATGATCGCGGAATTGATCCGGGAGGCCGCGCTCGAGGGTGTGCGCGACGAGCTGCCGCACTCCATCGCGGTCGTGGTGGAGGAGATGCTGCCCCGCGAAGACCGGCCCGCCGACAAGCCGCTCCTCGACATCCACGCGTTCGTCTACATCGAGCGGCCCAGTCAGAAGGGCATCATCATCGGGCCCAAGGGCAAGCGGTTGAAGGAGGTCGGGATCAAGTCGCGTAAGCAGATCGAGGCGTTGCTCGGTACGCCGGTGTTCCTGGACCTGCATGTGAAGGTGGCGAAGGACTGGCAGCGGGACCCCAGGCAGCTGCGCAAGCTGGGCTTCTGAGCCGCGGCCAGGGGCTCCGCCCTTTTGCCCCCACTCCGGGGCTCCGCCCCTGGACCCCCGGCCTATGCCCACCCACCACCCGTTTACTGTCGGGAGAGGGGTGGACGACTCGGACGGGGCCTCGCCCCTCTCACCGCCGCCCTGCATCTCTCAGCCCGTCCGGCGTTCGAGGACAAGGCCCCTTCAGGGCCGGAGCGGGGTCTGGGGCGGCAGCCCCAGTGGGGTCGAAGGGGCAGCGCCCCTGGGGATGGGACGGGTAGGGGCGGCGGGGGCGCAAAGCCCTCAGTCAACCCCCCGAATCCGCCCCACCAACCCCGCCCCCACCAACCCGATCACCGCCGCCACCACATACAGCACCCGGTACCCGCCGAGATACGTCACCACCGGCGCGGCCAGAGCAGGCGCAGCCACCTGTGGCAAGGCGTTCGCCACGTTGATGACGCCCAGGTCCTTCCCCCGGTCCAGTGCCTTCGGCAGTACGTCCGTCATCAGTGCGAAGTCGACGGACGTGAAGACCCCGAACCCCACGCCCAGCACCGCCGCCGCGACGACCGCCCCGGGCCATGTCTGCCAGACGGCCAACGCCCCCGTCGCCCCCGCCATCAGCACGCCCGACCAGATCACGAACGGCTTGCGGCGGCCCACCCGGTCCGACCAGACGCCGGCGACCACGACGGTCGCCAGCAGCGTCACCCCGTTCACCGCCGTCAGGATCAGCACGCCCTCGTCGGGATCGGCGTAGTGGAGGCGGTCCCGGAGGTAGTAGAGGAGATACAGCAGCACCAGCGCGTTGCTGAGGTTGATCAGGAAGCGGGTCAGCCAGGCCCAGCCCAGGTCGGGATACCGGCGCGGGCTCAGCCAGAAGCCGGCCGCGAAGCCCCGCCAGGACCACGCCGGGCGGTCCGCCGGTGCCAGACGAAGGTCCGTGTGGCGCAGGGCGTACGGCAGCACCCCGACCACCGTGAACACCGCGCACGCCGCATACCCGGCACCCACCCCGCCCGCCACCGTCGCGAGCCCCGTCCCGCCGACCACCCCGAGGATCTGCGCCGCCCCCAACCAGCCGCCCACGGAACCCCGTTGGAGCCGCGGCACCTGATCCGGCACCGCCGCCGTGACCGCCGCGAACGCCGCGTTCAGCGTCAGCTGGACCAGGCACCAGCCCAGCACCATCGTCCACAGCCCGCCCGCGCCTCCGAGCAGCAGCAACGACAGCGCACCGCCCGCCGCCCCGGCCACGATCCACGGCGTCCGGCGGCCCCGGCGCGCTGTCGTACGGTCCGACAGCGCGCCGAACACCGGGTTCGCGACCAGCGACACCACGGCGCCCACCCCGGTCACCCACGCCAGCAGCGTCTCCTTGGACATGCCGGTGCCGGGCGCGAAGTTCTCGGCCTGTGAGGCGAGCAGGATCTGCAGGGGGCCGTACCAGCCCACCCAGATCGCCCCGTTGGCGAGGGAGAGGGACGCCGTCCAGCCTCGGCCTACCCGTTCGACGGGCTCAGCGAGAGCCGAAACGACGGTGACGTTGTCGTCATCCGTCATCCCTGGGCCCGGAGCACGTCCCGCAGCCAGCCGTACGACGCCTTCGGAGTCCTCTCCAGCGTCTCGAAGTCCACGTGCACCAGGCCGAACCGGCGTGCGTACCCCTCCGCCCACTCGAAGTTGTCGAGCAGCGACCAGACGAAGTAGCCGCGTACGTCCACGCCCGCCTCCACCGCCCGGTGCAGGGCGCGGATGTGGCCGTCCAGGTAGGCGATCCGGTCCTGGTCGTCGATCCCCTCGTACGAGCAGCCGTTCTCGGTGATGACGACCGGCGGGAGGCGGTCGCCGTAGCGGTCGCGGAAGGTGGTGAGCAGTTCCGTCAGGCCCTCGGGGACCACCGGCCAGCCGAAGTCCGTCACCGGGACGCCCTCGATCTGCCTTACGGAGAAGGGGAGTTCGGCGGGGATCGTCAGTCCGCCGAACTCGATGTCCGCGCCCTCGGGGGCGCCCACGCGGGTCGGCGCGTAGTAGTTGATGCCGTACCAGTCCAGGGGTTCCGCGATGATCTTCAGGTCGGAGTCGACATCGCCTGGCATCAACTCGCCTATGCCCTCCGGGTATTCGCCCAGCAGCAGCGGGTCCGCGAACAGGCGGTTCAGCAGGACGTCGTAGAAGCCCGCCGCCTCCAGGTCCGCCGGTTCCTGGGAGGCCGGCCAGGTCGGGCCGTGTGAGTTGGCGATGCCGATGTCCGTCGCGCCGGCCGCGCGCAGGGCCCGTACGGCCAGGCCGTGGGCCAGGAGCTGGTGGTGGGCGACCGGCAGCGCGTCGAACATCAGCTGTTTCCCGGGTGCGTGCGCGCCCAGGGCATGGCCGAACAGGGTGTGTTCGGCGGGCTCGTTGAGGGTGATCCACTTCTTCACTCGGTCGCCGAGGCGCTCGGCCACCGTCGACGCGTACTCCGCGAAGCGTGATGCCGTGTCGCGGTCCAGCCAGTCGAGGTCCAGCGGCAGGTCCCAGTGGAAGAGGGTGGGGACCGGGCGTATGCCCGCCGCGCACAGCTCGTCCACCAGACGGTCGTAGAAGTCCAGGCCGCCTTCCGCACGCACCCTCGGCCAGGAGACCGAGAAGCGGTACGCGGTCACGCCCAGGCCGGACAGGAGGGCGACGTCCTCGGGGTAGCGGTGGTAGTGGTCGCAGGCCACCGCGGCCGTGGAGCCGTCCTTCACCCGGCCCGGCTCGGCTGTGAAGGCGTCCCAGACGGAGGGCTCGCGTTCGTCCACGGCCCCTTCGATCTGATGGGCCGAGGTGGACACGCCCCACAGGAAGCCGGCCGGGAACTGAGGTATCGGGTTCGTCGCCATGCGCGGGATCATCCGTACCAGCGGTAACGGAAGTCAACGGGCAGGCGTGAACAACCAGTTACACCCGGCCTGATCCGCCGGTCACGCTCCTTCCTTCAGCACCCTGGAGATCAGCTTCCGCTGCTCCTCCGTGAGCCGGGGGTCCGCGCAGTACACCGTCTTCCCGTCCACCGTGATCTGGTAGCTGAAGCCGTCCGGAACCCCGACCGGGGGCGTGCCCCGACCGGACGCGAACGCGCGTTCGGCCAGGGACTGCCACTCCTGGGCATCGGGCCGGCCCGATGTGTCGACCTCGGCATGACGGTCGATGCCCGCGAATCCGCCCGTGCGCCTCACCTGAATACGCATGGGTTCCTGTCTAGTACGGAGTCAGAGAATCCGCACCCCGACCTGCTCCCAGGCCTTCTCCACGGCCTGCAGCTCCTCGCCGCCGTCGCCGTAGCGCTCGCGCGCGGCCTTGACGGTCAGCTTGGCGAAGTCGGTGAAGAAGGCCCGGTCCGTGAGCTCGCCGCCGGTCAGGACGTCGTACCAGATCTGGCCCGCCTTCTCCCAGGCGTGGCCGCCGAGCTGGGTGGCCGCGAGGTAGAACGCGTGGTTGGGGATGCCGGAGTTGATGTGGACGCCGCCGTTGTCGCGGCCGGTGCGGACGTAGTCGTCCATGGTCGCGGGCTGCGGGTCCTTGCCGAGGACGTCGTCGTCGTAGGCGCTGCCCGGTTCCTTCATGGAGCGCAGGGCCTTGCCGGTGACGCTGGGGGCGAGCAGGCCCGCGCCGATCAGCCAGTCGGCCTCGGCGGCGGTCTGGCCGAGCGTGTACTGCTTGATGAGCGCGCCGAAGACGTCGGACATCGACTCGTTGAGGGCGCCCGGCTGGCCGTAGTAGGTGAGGTTCGCCGTGTACTGGGTGACGCCGTGGGCGAGCTCGTGGCCGATGACGTCGATCGGGATGGTGAAGTCGAGGAAGATCTCGCCGTCACCGTCGCCGAACACCATCTGCTCGCCGTTCCAGAAGGCGTTGTTGTAGTTCTCGTCGTAGTGGACGGTGGCGTCCAGGGGCAGGCCGTCGCCGTCGATGGAGTGGCGGCCGTAGGCCTTGAGGAAGAGCTCGAAGGTGGCGCCGAGGCCGGAGAAGGCGCGGTTGACCGTGGCGTCCTGGCCCGGGTCCTCGCCCTCGCCGCGCACCTTGGTGCCGGGCAGGGCGGTGCGGTGCTCGGCGTCGTAGACGGTGCGCAGCGGCTGGTCCGACGGTGCCTTCGCCGTCGGCGCCGCCGCGAGGGCGAACTCGGTGGTGACGCGGCGCTTGCCGCGCAGTTCGCTGTCGCGCATCAGGGTGCGGCGGGCGGGTCCGGAGAGTGCGGGGTCGTCGTTCCGGGCCAGTTTGTCGAGGACGTGTGGCGGTACGACGGTGCAGAAGACGGGCTCGAAGCCCCCGTTGGTCGTCATGCCCGGCACCCTTGCACTGAGTTATGGCGCTGTCACTACCCGCCACCATGATTGGTGAAATGTGGGGACAAGGAAGCGCACGCTCCGTGACGAAGTGGTATGGCGCACTTTTTGTCCCGTTCATCCCGCCGGTCCCGCATACTGATACGGCCCCCCGCATCCGGAGGAGCTCGACTAGCATGCGGTGCATCATGCGTTTCGGGCTGCTCCTCCTTAGCTGCCGCGGCGAGGGCCTGTAGTCGAGGCCGACCCCCTCCCCGCGGAGCTTGGCGTTGCGTCGTCGGCCGTCCTTCCGGACATCCTGAGGAGCCCCGCATCATGGCGAACCGCCAGCAGCCCAGTTCCATGCCGATCCACAAGTACGGCCGCTACGAGCAGGTCGACATCCCGGACCGCACCTGGCCGGGCAAGCGGATCACCACCGCCCCCCGCTGGCTCTCCACCGACCTGCGCGACGGCAACCAGGCCCTGATCGACCCCATGTCGCCCGCCCGTAAGCGCGCGATGTTCGATCTGCTGGTCAAGATGGGCTACAAGGAGATCGAGGTCGGCTTCCCGGCCTCCGGCCAGACCGACTTCGACTTCGTGCGCTCCATCGTCGAGGAGCCCGGCGCGATCCCGGACGACGTCACGATCTCCGTGCTGACGCAGGCCCGCGAGGACCTGATCGAGCGGACGGTGGAGTCCCTGAAGGGCGCCAAGCGCGCCACCGTCCACCTGTACAACGCCACCGCCCCGGTCTTCCGCCGGGTCGTCTTCCGCGGCTCCAAGGACCAGATCAAGCAGATCGCCGTCGACGGCACGCGGCTGGTCATGGAGTACGCCGAGAAGCTGCTGGGCCCCGAGACGGAGTTCGGCTACCAGTACAGCCCCGAGATCTTCACCGACACCGAACTGGACTTCGCGCTGGAGGTCTGCGAGGCGGTCATGGACGTCTGGCAGCCCGGACCGGGCCGCGAGATCATCCTCAACCTGCCCGCCACCGTGGAGCGTTCGACGCCGTCCACGCACGCCGACCGCTTCGAGTGGATGGGCCGCAACCTGTCCCGCCGCGAGCACGTCTGCATCTCCGTCCACCCGCACAACGACCGCGGTACGGCCGTCGCCGCCGCCGAGCTGGCGCTGATGGCCGGTGCCGACCGCGTCGAGGGCTGTCTGTTCGGGCAGGGCGAGCGCACCGGCAACGTCGACCTGGTCACCCTGGGCATGAACCTGTTCTCGCAGGGCGTCGACCCGCAGATCGACTTCTCCGACATCGACGAGATCCGTCGTACGTGGGAGTACTGCAACCAGATGGAGGTCCACCCGCGCCACCCGTACGTGGGCGACCTGGTCTACACGTCCTTCTCCGGCTCCCACCAGGACGCCATCAAGAAGGGCTTCGACACCATGGAGGCCGACGCCAAGGCCAAGGGCGTCACCGTCGACGACATCGAGTGGGCCGTGCCCTACCTGCCCATCGACCCGAAGGACGTCGGCCGCTCCTACGAGGCGGTCATCCGGGTCAACTCGCAGTCCGGCAAGGGCGGGATCGCGTACGTCCTGAAGAACGACCACAAGCTGGACCTGCCGCGCCGGATGCAGATCGAGTTCTCGAAGATCATCCAGGCGAAGACGGACGCCGAGGGCGGCGAGGTCACACCGAAGGACATCTGGGCGACCTTCCGGGACGAGTACCTGCCCAACTCCGACAACCCGTGGGGCCGCATCCAGGTCAAGAACAACCAGTCGACCACCGACACGGACGGCGTCGACACCCTCCAGGTCGAGGCCTCGGTCGACGGCACGGACACCGTCCTGACCGGCTCCGGCAATGGTCCGATCTCGGCCTTCTTCGACGCCCTGCAGTCCATCGGGATCGACGTACGGCTGCTGGACTACCAGGAGCACACGATGAGCGAGGGCGCCTCCGCGCAGGCCGCCTCCTACATCGAATGCGCGATCGACGACAAGGTCCTGTGGGGCATCGGAATCGACGCGAACACGACCCGGGCCTCCCTGAAGGCGGTCGTCTCGGCCGTCAACCGGGCGGCTCGCTGACCAGCCTGACCGGCGGTTTAAGAGCCCCGTCCACCTTTTCCGGGTGGGCGGGGCTCCGTCGTATACCAGCCAATAGCTGTGGAGGTCACGGGAAGGTCCCTTCCGGGGTGCTGACTCCACCTCGACAATGTGGCTAACATCACGCAAGCGCGGCGATGTTGCCGCGTGGTTACGGAGGTGCGACGTGCTGCCAGGACGGGGACGAAACGGCCGTGCCGACAGGCGTGCCCGCCTCCTCGGCACGCGCATCGCGTGGACGCCGGTCGGCGACGGCGAGTTCTTCTGCCCCGGCTGCGGAGGCGACCGCAACTACCAGCGGCTGACCGGCCGCCGCCGCTTCACCTGCCTCGGTGTGCCCGTGCTGCCGCGCGGTGAGGCCGGCCCGGTCGTGGAGTGCGCCGCGTGCAGCCGCCACTTCGGCACCGACGTCCTCGACCATCCCACCACCACTCGCTTCTCGGCGATGCTCCGCGACGCCGTCCACACCGTCGCCCTGGCGGTCCTCGCCGCCGGCAGCCCCTGCGCCCGCCCGGCCCTGGAGACGGCGGCGGGCGCGGTCCGCGCGGCCGGCTTCGACGACTGCACGGAGGAGCAGCTCGACGCCCTGGTCGAGGCGCTCGCCGCGGACACCGGCCGGGTCTTCGGCGAGCCCTGCGGCGCCGGACTCGCCATAGAGCTGCACGAGGCCCTGGACCCGCTGGCCCCGCACCTCGCCCCCGCCGGCCGCGAATCGATCCTGCTCCAGGGCGCACGCATCGCCCTGGCCGACGGGCCGTACACACCGGCCGAGCGGGAGGTCCTCACGACCGTGGGCGCGGCGCTCACCATCTGCGGGGAAGACGTGACGCGGTTGCTGGTGGCGGCGCGTACACCGTCGTAGGCGCCGTCGTAGGACCACTCGTACTCCCCGGGGAGTAATCCAGCCCGTGGGCCGCCCTCCGCAGTAACGTCCGGCTCGACCTCACGCCCGACGATTCGATGCCTTCAGGACGGGAGTCTGGAGACCGATCCAGACAGCCCCGACCGGAGGGAGACCCGTCACCATGGGCGGCACAAGGACAACCGCACGGCGACGACGCGCCGTGCCCTGGATGGTGGTCGGCCTGTGGCTGGCCGCGCTCGTGCTGGTCGGGCCGCTGGCCGGGAAGTTCGGCGACGTGCAGCAGAACCGCGCGGTCGACTATCTGCCCGACAGCGCGGACTCCACCCAGGTGGCCAGGATCCAGGACGAGCTGCCCGGCGGTGAGTCGACCGACCTGGTGCTCGTGTACCACCGGGACGGCGGGCTGACCGCCGGAGACCGGCAGACGGCGGTGGAGCAGGTCGCCGAGGTCGGCACCGCGTACGAGCTGTCCGGTACGCCCAAGGGCATCCCGTCCGAGGACGGCACCACCCTGATGTACCCGGTGTCCAGCACCTCACCCGGCCAGGACGAGGAGGCCCGGAACGCCTTCGTCGACGGAGTGCGGGAGATCACCGAGGGCAGCGGCGGGCTGAGCGTCGAGGTCGGCGGGCCCGGCGCGCTCAACACCGACATGGGCAAGGTGTTCGAGACGATCGACGGCACCCTGCTGTACGCCACACTCGGCGTCGTCACCGTGCTGCTGATCCTCATCTACCGCAGCCCGTTCCTGTGGCTGGTGCCGCTCGCCGTCGCGGGCGTCGCCGCCGGCATGGCCATGGCCGCCGCATACGGGCTGCACGAACTCTTCGACGTCACCATCACCGGCCAGAGCGGCGGCGTGATGACGATCCTCGTCCTCGGCGCGGGCACCGATTACGCGCTGCTGCTCATCTCCCGCTACCGCGAGGAGCTACGGTGCCACGAACGGCCGTACGACGCCATGCGCACCGCCCTGCGCGGCTGCGGACCGGCGATCCTCGCCTCCTCCGGCACGGTCGCGGCCGGGCTGCTGTGCCTGCTCGCCGCCGACCTCAACAGCAGCAGCGGCATGGGCCCGGTGGGGATGGTGGGCGTGCTGGCCGCGCTGGTCGCCATGACGACGCTGCTGCCGGCTGTGCTGGTGCTGCTCGGGCGGCGCGTGTTCTGGCCGGTGATCCCCGCCTTCGGCAGCACGCCCAAGGCCCGCCGGTCGCTGTTCGCCGCCATGGGGTCCTCGGCGACCCGCCGGCCCGCCGCCGTCCTCGCGGGCGGCGCGGTCCTGCTGGGCGCCCTCGCGCTCGGCACGCTCAACCTGCCCGGCGGCCTCGACCAGGAGGACTCCTTCACCGACCAACCCGAGTCGATCACCGCGATGCAGACGCTGGCCCGCGAGTATCCCGAACGCAGCAGCCAGCCGATCACCGTGATCGCCCCGACGGACACGGCCGGCGCCGTGGCGGAGACGGCACGGACGACGGACGGGGTCGCCGAGGTGGCCGCCGGACGCAGCGGCGGGGGCTGGACGGAGATCTCCGTCTTCGCGACCGCCGCCCCCCAGACGCCCGGCGAGACGCGGACCATCGAGGCCCTGCGCGACGGACTCGACGGCACCTACGTCGGCGGGCCCAGCGCCCAGCAGATCGACCTCGCCGACAGCGAGTCCCGGGACCGCGTGGTGATCGTGCCGCTGGTGCTGGCCGCCGTGTTCGTCATCCTCGTGGGACTGCTGCGCAGCCTCGTCGCACCGTTGATGCTGCTGGTGGCGGTGGTCGCGGTGTGGGGCGCGGCGCTCGGGATCGGCGGGCTGGTGTTCGGCCCGGTGCTGGGCTTCGAGGGCACGGACCCCGGGCTCGGGCTGCTGTCCTTCGTCTTCCTGGTCGCCCTCGGTGTGGACTACGGCATCTTCCTGATGCACCGGATGCGTGAGGAGTCCCTCAACGGCGCCGAACCGGAAGCGGCCGCGCTCACGGCACTGCGTACCACGGGCGGCGTCATCGCCTCCGCGGGCATCGTCCTCGCCGCGACCTTCGCGGTGCTGACGACGCTGCCGCTGGTGGGGCTGGTCGAGCTCGGGTTCGTGATCGCGGTCGGAGTGCTGCTGGACACGTTCCTCGTCCGGACGTACCTGGTGACCACGGCGAGCGTGCTGCTGCGGCGGACGGTGTGGTGGCCGGGCAGGCTGTCGCGTACGCCGGAGCCGGAGCGGCGGGAACGCCAGCCGGAGCCGGTGTGAGCAACCCGCGCACGGTCAGGGCGTCCCTCCCCTCCCGGAGGGGCGCCCGGGTGGCGGAGGATGAGCCGGTGCAGGAGACCACGCGCCCCCGCTTCCGCGACCGGGTCATCGCGGCGATCAACCGCGACCCCCGGAACGCCCCGCACGGCACCCGCAACGACGCGCTGCTCGCCCTGGTCCTCGTCATCGGTGCCGTGTGCATCGGGCTGTTCACCGGTGGGGGAGACCGTCCGGACGCGCTCGGGTGGACGCTGCTGATCGCCGCCCATGTGCCGCTGGTGTGGCGGCGACGCCACCCGATGCTCGTCCTCGCGGCCGTGGTGGCGCTGATCGTGCCGTACCACGCCCTCGACAACAACCACAACGCCCCGACCCCGGCGGCGTTCGTCGCGCTGTACACGGTCGCCGTCACCGGCCGCCCCCTGCGCACGATCCTGGTGGGCGCCACCGTACTCGGCATCTCCGTGAGCGTCATGCTCACCGTCGACACCAAGCAGGCCCTCGAACTGGTGCGGATCTCCGGCTGGATCCTCGCCGTGCTCTTCAGCGGCGTCGACATCCGCTACTACCGCCAGTACGTCACCTCCCTCGTCGAACGCGCCGAACGTGCCGAACGCACCCGCGAGGAGGAGGCCCGCCGCCGCGTCGCCGAGGAGCGGCTGCGCATCGCCCGCGACCTGCACGACCTGCTGGCGCACAGCATCACGCTGATCGGGGTGCAGACGTCGGTGGCCGCGCACGTACTGGCCGCCGACCCCGAACGCCTCGACCGGCAGACAGTGGCGAAGGCACTGGACGACATCGCGGGGACCTGCCGTACGGCGCGCGGTGAACTGCGGACGACGCTGGAGGTGCTGCGCGAGCAGGGCGCCGTGGGGGAGGAGGCGCGCGGGCCGTTGCCCGGCCTGGACGGGGTGCCCGACCTGGTGGAGGCGGCGCGGCTGGCGGGGGTGCGGGTCGAGCAGTCGGTACGGGTACGGGAGGCGCCGCCCGCCGTGGGGGCGGCGGCGTACCGGATCGTGCAGGAGGCGCTGACGAACGTGGTCCGGCACGCCGGGCCCGAACCGGATGTACGGGTCGACCTGTACGAGGAGGACGGCGCCCTGCGTCTGTCGGTGACCGACGACGGCATGGGACCGGAGACCGGGGGCGTGTCCGGGTTCGGGCTGGTCGGGATGCGGGAGCGGGCGCGGAGCGTGGGTGGCACACTCGACGCCGGACCGCGGGCGGAGGGCGGCTTCGAAGTGGCCGCCGTACTGCCGATTGCCGTTTCGAGTTCGCAAGGAGCCGGATGACCATCCGCGTACTGCTCGCCGACGACCAGACCCTCGTACGGGCCGCGTTCGCGATGCTCGTCGAGTCGGCGCGGGACATGGAGGTCGTGGGAGAGGCGGCGACCGGCCGGGAGGCGGTGGAGCTGGCCCGGAGCGTACGGGCCGACCTCGTGGTGATGGACATCCGCATGCCCGACCTGGACGGCATCGAGGCGACCCGGTTGATCGCGGCGGACGAGGCCCTGGCCGGGGTGAAGGTGCTGGTCCTCACGACGTACGACACGGACGAGAACATCGTGGAGGCGCTGCGTGCCGGCGCGTCCGGCTTCCTGGTGAAGGACACCCGGCCGGCCGAACTCCTCGACGCGATCCGTACGGTGGCGGCGGGGGACGCGCTGCTGTCGCCGGGGCCGACGGCACGGCTGATCGCGCGGTTTCTGCGCGCACCCTCGATACCGGCGGCCGGCGGCCCGGACTGCCTGTCGGAGCGGGAGAGTCAGGTGCTCGCGCTCGTCGCGCGTGGGCTCAACAACACCGAGATCGCGGAGGCGTTGGGGCTCAGCCCGCTCACCGCGAAGACGCACGTCAGCCGGATCATGGGGAAGCTGGGGGTGCGGGACCGGGCGCAGTTGGTCATCGTGGCGTACGAGTCGGGGATGGTGACACCGGGGACGATGTGACGGACAGGTCGTTGTCTCCTGGGACGGGTAGGGGCGGCGGGGGCGAAACCCAACTACAGCAACCCCGCCGCAGCCAAGTACTTCCCCACCCGCTCCACCTCCTCCGGCGACAGCGGCACCTGGGGTTCCGCCGTCACCGGACAGTCGATGACGCCCCGCAGACGCAGTGCCGCCTTGAACGCGCCCAGCGCCGACGAGCTGCCGCCCATCCGCGTGGGGTCGCCGACCGTCACCATGCCGAACAGGCTGCACAGCCGCTCCTGTTCGGCTCGCGCCCGCTCCCAGTCCCCGGCCCGGCACAGGGCGTCCAGCCGGACGTAACCCTCCGGATCGACGTTCGCCAACCCGGGCACCGCCCCATCCGCCCCCAACGCCAGCGACGCGTCGGTGACCACCTCGGACCCGGTCAGGACGCTGAACCCGGCGATGTCGGACCGGGCGCGGGCGCCCATGACGACCCCGCGGAAGGAGGCAAGGTCGCCGCTGGAGTCCTTCAGGCCGGCCAGGGTGCCCGAGGCAGCCAGATCCAGGACCAGGTCCGCCGGGAGCTTCGTGTGCACCGACGCCGGCAGGTCGTACGCCACCACCGGGACCGGGCTCGCCCCCGCGATCAGACGGTAGTGACGGGCGATCTCGGACGGATGCGTGCTCGTGTAGAAGGGTGCCGTCGCCACCACCCCGTCAGCCCCAGCCGATGTCACCGCCGCCACATGCTCCAGCACCCTCGGCGTGGTCATGTCGATCACCCCCGCCAGCACGGGCAGCTGACCGGCGACATGCCCCGTCACCGACTCCACCACCACCCTCCGCTGCCGGTCCGTCAGATACGCCGCCTCCGACGACGTGCCCAGCACGAACAGCCCGTGCACCCCGCCCGCCACCAGATGGTCGACGAGCCTGAGCAGCGAGGGGACGTCCACCTCGCGTTCCGGTGTCAGGGGCGTGCAGACGGGCGGGATGACACCGGTCAGCGGGGCGGGCAAGGTCATGAAGGCTCCCTGGTGTGGCTGCTGCTCTGTCGTACGAGGTCCCGGGTGGACTGTTCCTCCTCCACCGGATGGTGACACCGGAAGCGGTGCCGCGAGGCGGAAGCCGACGTGAAGTCCGGCATCGACGACGCGCAGACCTGGTCCGCCTTCCAGCACCTCGTCCGGAACGGGCACCCGCTCGGCGGCCGCGTCGCCGACGGCACCGGGCCGATCAGCGGGATCGGGTCGATCGGGTCCAGCAGACCGGGTGTCGCGGAGAACAGGGCCCGGGTGTACGGGTGCCGGGAGCGGTCCGTGACCTCGGCGGCGGGGGACTCCTCGACGATCCGGCCCAGGTACATCGTGATCACCCGGTCACTCATCCGCCGTACCGTCTGGATGTCGTGCGACACGAACACCAGCGCCAGCCCGAGCCGTTCCTTCAGGTCCAGGAGGAGGTTGAGGATCTGTGCGCGCACCGACACGTCCAGCGCGCTCGTCGGCTCGTCCGCCACCACCAGGCGGGGGTCGAGTGCCAAGGCCCTCGCGATGGCCACTCGTTGGCGCTGGCCGCCCGACAGCTGGCCCGGCAGCGCGTCCGTGAGGGCGCGCGGCAGACCCACCAGCGACGTCAACTCCCTTACCCGAGCCTCCCGTTGTGACCTCGTGCCTCGGTCGTGCACATCCAACGGGTCGCGCAGTATCTGGCGTACCGTCAGCCGTCGGTTCAGTGCCGTCGACGGGTCCTGGAAGATCATCCCCGTGCTGCCGCCCACCGCCGCCCGCCGCTCCGCCGGTCGCATCGCCCACAGGTCCCGGCCCCCGAAGGCCACCATCCCGGAAGTCGGCCGCTGCACACCCACCAGCACCTTCGCCAGCGTCGACTTCCCGCAGCCCGACTCGCCGACCACGCCGACCGTCTCGCCGGGGGCGATGGTGAGGTCGGCGCCGGTCAGGGCGTAGACCTTGTCCCGGATGAACAGGCCGCCAGTGCGGGCCTTGTGGACGACGTGCGCGTCCGACAGTTCCACCAGTGCGCTCACCGGGCGACCTCCGTCGTGACCAGGTGGACCGCCGGGTGGTGGCATGCGGCCGTGTGGGTGCGGGTGCCGAGCAGGTCGGGGGCCGTCGTCCGGCACACCTCGCTCGCCGGCGGGCAGCGGTCCGCGAAACGGCAGCCCGCCGGGAAGTCCGCGGGGGACGGGACGACGCCCTTGATCTGCGTCATCCGTTCCTCCGCCGACTCCAGCGAGAGCACGCTGCCCAGCAGACCCCGCGTGTAGTGGTGGGCCGGCGCCTCCACCAGGTCGGCGGTCACCCCCGTCTCGACGATCTGGCCGCCGTACATCACCACCACCCGGTCGGTGACGTCCGCGACCAGTGCCAGGTCGTGCGAGACGAGGATCAGCGCGAAGCCCAGCTCCGCCCGCAGCCTGAGCAGCAGCTCTATGATCTGCGCCTGCACGGTCACGTCCAGCGCGGTCGTCGGCTCGTCGGCGACGATCAGCTTCGGGTCGCGGGACAGGGCCATGGCGATCAGGACGCGTTGGCGCTGGCCGCCGGAGAGTTCGTGCGGGTAGCTGCGCAGGGTGCGGTCGGGGGCGAGGCCGACCATCGTCAGCAGTTCGACAGCCGTACGGCGGCCTCCTCGGCGTATCACCTGCTTCAGCTGCGCCCGGATCGTCATCGCCGGGTTCAGGGACGACAGCGCGTCCTGGTAGATCATCGCCATCTCGTGGCCGAGCAGCCGACGCCTAACGCGCATCGGCTCGGCCAGCAAGTCACGTTGGTTGAAGCGGACTTGGCCGCGGATTCGGGCGCCCTTCGGTTCCAGGCCCATCACCGCCAACGCCGTCAGCGACTTGCCGCAGCCCGATTCCCCCACCAGGCCCACTACTTCGCCCGGCCGTACCTCGAAGCTGATCCCGTCCACGATGTCGACCCCGCTGTGCCGGGCCTCGAAGCCGATGGCCAGGTTCTCCACCGCCAGGACCGGTTGGCCTTCCGGCAGCGGTCTTGCCCGCGACCGCAGTCGTGCCGCCGCCTCAGCCAGTTCGGGCAGGCGCAGCACCTGTCCGCTGCCGGGCTCCGGTGCCTCCAGGCGGTCGTCGTCCTCCCGTACGTCCACCTCGCGTGCCGACGGTGCCGCCCACGCGTCCGAGACGCCCTCGGAGAGGATGTTCAGGGAGAGGACCGTGACCAGCATCAGCAGGCCGGGGAAGACGGTCGCCCACCAGCCGCCCGTCAGCACCATGTTCTTGCCGTCCGCGATGACACTGCCCCAGGACGGGTCGGGGGGCCGTACCCCCGCGCCGATGAAGGACAGCGACGCCTCGAAGACGATCGCCTCCGCCACCTGCACCGTGCAGAACACCAGGACGGGCGCCGCGCAGTTGATGGCCACGTGCTTGATGACGATGTGCGGGGTGCGGGCCCCGACGACCCGTTCCGCCGTGACGTAGTCCTCGCCGTACTGGTCCAGGACGTTCGCCCGGACCACCCGCGCCACCGGCGGCGTGAACAGGAACGCGATCGCGCAGATCAGCACCGTGATCCCGCCGCCGAACACGGCTACCAGTACGGCGGCCAGCGCGATGCCCGGGAACGCCATCACCACGTCCAGGCAGCGCATCAGCGTCTCGTCGACGGCCTTGCGGGAGGTCGCCGCGACAGCGCCGAGCAGGGCTCCGACGACGAGGGCGAGAGCCGTCGCCCCCAGTCCGATCGCCAGCGACCACCGCGCGCCGTACATCAGTCTGCTGAGGATGTCCCGGCCGAGGCTGTCCTGGCCCATCCAGTGTTCGGCGGAGGGGCGGCCCGTGCCGTCGACCGGTGGCTGCTGGTCGAGTGGGTCGTCCGGGGCGAGGAGGGGGGCGAACAGGGCCATCAGGAACACGACGGTCAGGAAGCAGACGGCGATCTTCGACAGGGGCGGCAGCCGGCGCCAGCCGCGCAGGCGGATGCCGGGGCGGGAGAGTGCCTCGGTGAGGTGCTTGGGGGTGAGGATCATGTGGCCGCATCCCTCAGTCGCGGGTTGACCAGCAGATAGAGGACGTCGATGACGAGGTTGACGACGACGAAGCCCGTCGCCGTCGTGAGGACTACGCCCTGGACGACGGCCGGGTCGCCGTTCTTCACCGCGTCGATCATCAGCTTCCCCATGCCGGGGAGGGAGAAGATCGTCTCGATGACCACCGCGCCACCGAGGAGATACCCGACGCGCAGGCCCAGCACGGTCAGGGGATTGATGAGGGCGTTCCGGAGGACGTTGCGGCCCACGACCACCCGGGGCGGCAGGCCGCTGCCGATCGCCGTCCGGACGTAGTCCTTGTCCAGCTCCTCCACCACCGCCGTCCGGACGATCCGCGTCAGCTGTGCCGCGACCGGCAGGGAGAGGGCGAAGGCGGGGAGCGTCATCGTCTTCAGCCAGCCCGTGAAGGAGTCCGCCGGGTTGATGTAGCCGCCGGTCGGGAACCAGCCGAGGTCCACCGCCAGGTACTGGATCATCAGCAGCGCCAGCCAGAAGCCGGGGGTCGCCACGCCGGTCAGTGAGACGACGCGGATGATCTGGTCGGGGAGGCGGTCGCGGTGGATCGCCGCCGTGACGCCGCCCAGCAGCGACAGGACCACCGCGATGCCGAGGCCCAGGAAGGTGAGCTGGAGGGTGAGCGGCAGTGCGGTGGTGACCTGGTCGAGGACCGGCGCCCGGGTCAGGGCGCTGGTGCCCAGGTCGCCGTGCAGCAGGTCGGCGACGAAGTCGACGTAGCGGACGGGGAGGGGGTCGAGGAGGCCGTTCTGTTCGCGGAAGTCGTGCAGCTGCTGGGGCGTCGGGTTGGCGCCCTGGAAGAACGCGGACGCCGGGTCGACGTCCGAGAACCGCATCACCAGGAACACGAACAGCACGATGCCGAGCATCAGCGGCACGAGCAGCGCGACGCGGCGGGCCAGGATCCTGGCTACGGCGATCACGCCCGTCTCCTACGACCACTTGGCTTGGAGCAGGTTGATCCCGGGATACGGCTGTGCCCTTATCCCGGCGAGCAGCTTCGGGTTCCAGGCCGTGATCAGCTCGTTGTGGACGACCGGGTAGAGCACGGCCTGTTCGGCGACGACGTCGATGTAGTCCTGGACCATCGTCTTCTTCCGGTCCGGGTCCGGTTCGCGCGTCGCCTGGTCCATGTCCTTGAAGAGTTGTTCGGCCACGGAGTTGTCGGCCCAGCGGGTGTACTGCATCCAGAGGTTGGTGGGGCCGTAGTTGTAGTGCATGATCAGGTCGGCGTCGAGGCCGAACTGGTTGGGGTTCGAGGCGGCGGCGACGACCTGGTAGTCCTGCTTCTGGTCCATCTTGGTGAAGACGGCCGTCGTCTCCTGCGGCTCGAGCGTCGTCTGTACGCCGATCGCGTCCCAGGACGACTTGATGGTCGGCAGACAGTCGACGATCCAACTGACGTTCACCGCGAGGATGTTGACCTTCAGGCCGGTGACTCCGGCCTCCTTCAGCAGCGCCTTCGCCCTGTCCGGGTCGTAGTCGTAGACCGTCTTCGCGCGGCGGTAGCCGGGGTTGCTCTCGTTGAGGAAGGACGACGACGGCTTGCCGTGGCCCTTCAGCGCCACCTGCACCATCTTCTCGGTGTCGATGGCGTAGTGCAGCGCCTGCCGGACGCGCACGTCGTCGAAGGGCTTGTGCCTGGTGTTGAACATCAGGAAGAGGTTGTTCATCCCGGCCCCGCCCGCGACCGTCAGCCCGCTCTTCTCGAGCTGGGTGATGTTGGCGTACGGGATGTTGTCGGAGATCTGCGCGCCCGCGCTCGCGCCGGAGATCCGGGCGACGCGTGGGGCGGCGTCCACGATCGTCAGCCAGTTCATCTTCCTGAAGGCGGGCTTGCGCGGGCCGTTGTAGTCGGTGAACGCCTCGAAGGTGGTGTTCGACTTGGGGTGGTGCGCGGTCTGCCGGTACGGCCCCGAGCCGATCGCCTTGCCCTTGATCGCGTCGTCCCAGGCGCCGGGCTGGGAGAAGACGTGCCTCGGCATGATCTTGGCGAGGGTGAGGCGTGAAATGCCGTCGGGGAAAGGGAACTTGAGGACCAGCTCGACGTTCTGAGCGTCGATCTTCCGGACCTCCTTCAGCCAGCTCGCGAAGAAGCCCTTGGCGAGGGTCTGGGTCTTCGGGTCCAGGATCCGGTCGAAGACGAAGACCACGTCGTCCGCGGCGACCGGCTTGCCGTCGTGGAACTTCGCGCCCGCCCGTAGCGTGAACCTCCACGACGTGCTGTTCGGGTCCGCCGGCACCTGGGTGGCGAGCGCCGCGTACGGCTCGCGGGAGATCGGGTCGGTGTCCAGCAGGCCCTCGTAGATGTGGTGGTTGCCGGCCATGGCGAACGCGGACGCGGTCTGGGTGGGATCCCAGCTGCCGTCGTTGCCGTAGCCGATCACCGCGGTCAGCGTCCGGTCGGTGCCGCCGCCCCCGCCGCCGGTGTCATTGGTGGACTCCGGCCCGGACGAACAGGCCGACAGCGACGCGGAGACGGCGGCGGCCGCGCTCAGCGCGCCGGTGTACTTCAGGAACGACCGGCGGTGCAGCGCCGGCACGTCGTGGGTCACGTCGCGCACGGTTCCTCCAGCGATGGGTGGTGAGGAGATACGACGTCCTACGTCCTGACGGTCAGCGCGACCATAGGAGGGGCCGTGGGGGCGGTCAAGGGATCTCACACGAATGACGCATCTGCCACAGGTCGGACCAATGGCGCTGTGAAATGGCGCGAGTTGACCCCGTATCGGACCCGTATCGGACCCGTATCGGACCCGCATCGGGGCAGACGTGGGATGTGGGACCTCCGGTGCGCGTACGATGCGGCGCATGTCCGGGGAGCCCAGGAACAGTCGGATCCAGCGCGAGGTCATGCAGCTGATCCTCGACCGCAGGCTCCAGACGGGTGCGCCCCTGCCCACCGAGGCGGAGCTCATGGAGGACCTCGGCGTCAGCCGCAACTCCGTCCGCGAGGCCCTCAAGGCGCTCCAGGCCCTCGACATCGTGGAGATCCGGCACGGCTACGGCACCTATGTCGGCCAGGCCTCACTGACCCCGCTCGTCGACGGGCTGACCTTCCGGACGCTGGTCCAGCTGCACGACGACACCGGCGCGCTGGCCGAGATACTGCAGATCCGCGAGGTCCTGGAGGAGGGCCTGATCCGCCGGGTCGCGGCGACGCTCACCGAGGCGGAGCTGGACCGGCTGGAGGCGGTGGTCGTCCGCATGGAGGCGGTGGGCGAGGGCGGGCGGCCCTTCCCGGAACTCGACCGGGAGTTCCACGAGCTGCTCTACGCCTCGCTCGGCAACGCCCTCGTCCCGCAGCTGCTCGGCGCCTTCTGGACGGTCTTCCGGCGCGTCTCCGGCGCCCGCGGCTGGACCGACGACCCGGCACCCGAGGTCACCGTCCGCCGCCACCGCGACATCGTCACCGCACTGCGCGCCCGCGACGTCGAGGGCGCGCAGCGCGCGATGGCCGTCCACTTCCGCGGCATCGAGGCGCGCGCGGCGCAGGAGTCCCGCGGGGTGGGGTGAGGGGTGCTACGGGCGGGGGTGCCGTCCCCTGTGCGGCGCCCCCGCCCGGCCGGGAGTGCTGTTACGGAAGGGTCTTCTCGTAGTACTTGTCGTCGTCCGAGTCGTAGACCAGCTTGCCGTCGGCGTCATAGCCCTTGATGCGCGGCGCCAGCGTGACCTGTTGGTTCAGCACGCCGGACGCCACGAACCAGCCGTGGTCCAGGGCGGCTTCACTGCTGGAGTCGCCGTAGGAGACGGTCACCTTGGCGACCGACGGCTCGACCGAGCCGATGACCCCCCAGCGGAACGGCAGCTTCCAGTTGCCCCGGTCGAGGAACGACTGCTGGTAGAGCTTGCCGCCGTTGATGTCGGCGAAGACCGGGCCGACATCGGGCGGACCGGCGTCGCCGCCACCGGAGTTGATGCCCTGGGCCTCGCCGTCCGCGATCCGGCAGATCACCCGGAACAGCTCGGGCCCGTCCTTCACCGCGACCACGAACATGCCGTCGCCGGGCGCGTTCGAGTCGCCGGTGCTGTTCATCGCCAGGATGATCCGGAAGTCGGCGGCCGTCCCCGCGTCGGGGCGGCCGTAGCCCTTGGGGCCCGACCGGTCGTACTCCAGGCACTTCTCCAGCCCGTCCGCGGCCTGCGCGAAGGTGATCCCGTCGAGGAGCTGGCCGTCGGTGGCCGGCCGCGCGGGACCCGAAGGGGTCGGGGACGGCGTCGGGGACTGCGGGGCGCTGACCGTCGGCGTGGGTGTCGTCGCCGTGCTCCCGGCCTTACCGCCCCCGCCCAGCGCGTACGCCCCGACCGGCATCGCCGCCAGCGTCACCAGCACCGCACCGGCCGCGGCCACCCGGCGCCGCCGCTCCACCACACCCCGGCGGCGGATCGCCGGATACGGCACCGGCGGCGGGCTGAACGTGTACGCGTCCTCGGAGAGCAGGTCACGCAGCCGCTCCTCGAAGTCCCGCTCGGTGCCGCCCTCTTGCCGCTGCTCGTCGTTCACCTGGTACCTCCCTGCCCGGACGCCGCCGCCCGGCTGTGCTCAGGTCCGCCCATGACCTGCGTCAGCCCCGGATATGTACGCAACTTCGCCAGCCCCTTGGACGCCTGGCTCTTGACCGTGCCGGTGGAGCAGCCGAGCATCTCGGCGACCTCCACCTCGGACAGGTCCTCCCAGTAGCGCATGACGACCACCGCCCGCTGTCCGGGCGGCAGCTGGGCCAGCGCGCCGAGCAGGGCGCCGCGCTCCTCCACCCCCGAGTACGCCTCGTCGCGCCCCGCCCGCTCCGGCGGCGCCGCGGTCAGTGACTCCGTGACGCGCCGCTTGCGGAACCGGTCGCTGTTGCAGCTGACGAGCATCCGACGGACGTACGCCTCCGGACTGTCGGCCCGCGACACCCGCCGCCAGGACCGGTACGCCTTCGCCAGCGCCGTCTGCGCCAGGTCCTCGGCGTGGTGCGCGTCGCCGGTGAGCAGATAGGCGGTCCGCACGAGGTGGGACCACCGCGCCCTGACGAATTCCTGGAACTGGGCCTCTTGTTCGGCCTGCATCAAGCACCCTCCCTCGCCCTCCAGACCACCACCGAGGCGGAATCGGTTGCCCAGGACGCGGGGCCAGGTTCGAATGGGCTCGTGGAGCGTAGCGAGGGGCACTGGGACGAGCGGGCCGCCGGGGTACTCCGGCTGCCCTCGGGGCGACTGGTACGGGGGCGTGGCCTGCGACGCCCCCTGCAACCGGGCGCGACATCTCCGTCGTACGGCCTCTACCTCCTCGGCAGTAAGCCCCCCGAGGTCCCCTGGGAGTCCCGCTGGATCCGCTGGCCCGACTTCCGCCTCCCGGCCGACCGCGCGGCCGCCCGGGCGGTGCTCGCGGAGACCTGGGAGCGGGCCGCTGTCGAGCGGGTCGAGGTCGCGTGCGGTGGCGGGCGGGGCCGTACGGGGACGGCGCTGGCCTGTCTGGCGGTGCTGGACGGTGTACCGCCCGAGGAGGCCGTGGCCTACGTCCGCCGCCACTACGACCGGCACGCGGTGGAGACGCCGTGGCAGCGGCGGTACGTACGCCGGTTCAGCTGAGGGCGTCCGCGAGCACCGCGGCCGTCTCCGCGACCAGGGCGTCGTCCCAGGCCGCGTCCTGGTCGGGCCTGGTGGACAGCACGGCGAGAACGAGCGGGGTGCCGGTGTCGGTCCAGGTGACGCCGACGTCGTTGGCGGTGCCGTAGGAACCCGAGCCCGTCTTGTCCGCGAGCGTCCAGGACGTGGGCAGGCCCGCGCGGAAGCGTCTGCCGCTGGTCGTGTTGTTCAGCAGCCAGTGGGTGAGCAGGTCGCGGTCGTGGCGGGGCAGGGCGTCGCCGAGGACCAGACGGCCGTAGGTGCGGGCGATCGCGTACGGGCTCGTCGTGTCCGTGATCCGCCACGGTTCGGCCGAGTTGAGCTCCGTCTCCCAGCGGTCCAGACGGGTCACCGGGTCGCCGAGGGAGCGGGCGAAGCGGGTGATGGCGGTGGGGCCGCCGAGTTCGCGCAGCAGGAGGTTGGCGGCGCCGTTGTCGCTGTAGGTGATGGCGACCTCGCAGAGCTCGGCGACGGTCATGCCGTCGGCCAGGTGCTTCCGGGTCTGGTCGGAGCCGTTCTCCGGAAGGTCGGCCTCCGTGTAGTGGATGCGGTGGGACAGGAACTCGCCGTGCCGGTCCAGGTCGCGCAGGACGACCGCGGATGCCAGCGTCTTGAACACCGAGCACATCGGGAAGAGCTCGTCGGCGCGGTGCCGGACGGTCCGCCGCGTGGCGGCGTTGTACGCGAACACGCCCAGGCGGGCGCTGTGTTGTGCCTCCAGCTCGCGCAGGCGGGCGGCGGCCCCGCGGTCACCGTCGCTGGTGGTGGCGTGTGCGGGGGTGGTCGCGAGCAGCGTGGCCGCGGTGGCGGCGGTGCCGGTCGCGAGGAACGCGCGTCGGTTCATGGAGGACTTTGCGGTCCTGGCGGAGCCTAAGATCTTGCTCTCCTTCGCTCGTGGGCCGTTGACGATCTCTTCAGTGATCGACGTCCTGCGTCATTCCTTGGTTGCGGTGCCGTAGACCATCGGCGGACGGCGGTACGGGCCCGCGCTCGCCACAGTGGCCGGATGGAGACAACCAAGGGCATCAACCGGGCGCTGTTCCTGGCCGGAGACGGCGGTCGTCGGGTGGCGGGGGCCGCCCGGATGAGCGCCGACCAAGGCGATCAAGGACCGCCCCGACGACCCGCGTTCCGACTGGCACTGGGAGCCGAAGGAGGCCTTCCACGCCCTGGCGCGGAGGTACGCCAGGGCGTGCCGGACCGGTCAGTCGCAGTAGGTGTCCCGGGCGGGGCGCTGTCCGGTGGCCAGGAAGCGGGAGACGGTGGCGTCGCCGCAGGCGTTGCCGTTGTCCAGGTAGGCGCCGTGGCCCGTGGAGTTCACGGTGACCATGACGGCACGCCGGCCGAGCGCCTCGCGCAGCTTCAGGGCGCCGCTCAGCGGGGTGGCCACGTCGCGTTCGTTCTGTATGAGCAGGACGTTGGACGGGCCGCGGTCGGTGATCCGCACCGGCGGCTCCTTCGGCGTCCACGGCCAGGCGGCGCACACCATCGCGTTCCTCGGCATGCCGGCCGTCAGCGGGTACTTCGCCCGGCTCTCGTCGACGTCCTTCTGGTAGGCGGCGGCCGACTTCGGCCAGGCGGCGTCGTTGCAGATGGTGGCGGCGCTGATCGCGGTGACGTTCTGCAGAACCGCCTTCGGCGGGGCCGGGGGAGCGGGCGGCACGGTGCCCTTCCGTGCGGCCAGGATCAGCTTGGCGAGGGTCGGGTACTTGCGGGGGTCGTAGAGGGTGTCCAGCATGACCTGGCGCAGCTCGTTGCCGTTCAGCTCCGGCGGGTTGGCGCCCGGCCAGGGGATCGGCTCGCGGTCGAGGCGGGCGGCGAGACGGAGGAAGAGGGGGCGCACCTCGGCGGCCGTGCCGGCGATCCGGTCCGGGTTGCCGGGCGCGGAGGCCCACTTGGCGAACTCCGGGAAGTTGTCCTCGACGCCCACCTCGAACGCGGCGAGCCAGGCGCGCTCCACCTTGACCGGGTCGGGGTTGTCATTGCTGTCCAGCACCCAGCGGTCGGTGCGGTGCGGGAACAGCTGGGCGTAGATGGCGCCCACATAGGTGCCGTACGAGGTGCCCCATGCGGACACCTTGTGCTCGCCGAGTGCCGCGCGGATGCGGTCCAGGTCGCGGGCGTTGTTGGCGCTGTTGATGTGGCGCATCAGCTCGTCGCCGTTGCGGGCGCAGGTGTCCGACACGCGCTGGGCGGTGGCCATGTTCCCGGCGACTGAGCCGTCCGCGGCGGGATAGGGGAGCAGCTTCGTCCGGGCCAGGTCGCCGGGCTCGAGATCGCAGCTGACGGAGGTGGACGGCGCCATCCCGCGCGGGGCGAACCCGATCAGGTCGTAGGCGTCCCGCACCTCCTGGGGCAGCTTCTCCCCTTCGACGGACGGGTGGCTGAGGCTGTCGCCGCCGGGCCCGCCGGGGATCATCAGCAGGGCGCCGCGGCGGGCGGACGGCTTCTCGCTGGGCACGCGGGAGATGGCGATGTCGATCTTCCGGCCGCCCGGATCGGCGTGGTCCATCGGTACGGAGACGGTCGCGCACCGCTGCCGGGGATCGAGCCCGCTGCCCTCGCACTTGGTCCATTTCAGCGACTTGGGAGCGTCGGCGGCGGACGCGGTGAGCGGCGTGACGAGCCCGAAGACGACTCCGGAGGCGGCGGCGATCAGGGCGGCGCTTTTCGTGATCTGCTTCATGCGCAGCAGCCTGCCGGAACCTCACGGAGCGTCACATCCGGGTAACAGCCCTAAATTCCCGGGGGTTTACCCCAGCACCATGCCTCGGGGTCCCCTGATCCTTCTCACAACGCAAGCGTCATAACCAGCCGATCCTCCCCCTCCCCGAAGTAGTCCTTCCGCACCTGGTCCTCCGACGAAAAGCCCAGCGACCGGTACAGCATGATCGCCGCGGCGTTCGTCGGTTCCACCGTCAGGCGCACTTCCCGCACCCCCTCCGCGCGCAGCCGCCGCAGCACCTCCAGCATCAGGCGGCGGCCCAGGCCCCGGCCGCGCTGGTCGGGGGAGACCGCGAGGCTCATCACCCAGCTGGTGTAGTGGTCCGAGGTGGTCACGAAAAGGACGTAGCCGTGCAGGGTGTCTCCGTCGTCCAGGACCAGGAGGCGGTCCGCGTGGAGGTCGAAGAACTGGCGCAGGACGAAGTAGGGGTAGGGCTCCTCGGGGAAGACCTCGCGGTCGACCCGGACCAGTTCCGGCAGGTCGGATTCCTCGGCGGCTCTCATCGTCAACGGCCGGTCGGCACGGTCGGCGTAGTACGCCTGGCCGGTGCGGCCACTGAAACGTTCCTCCGGACAAGCCGTCATGCGGCGCCCCCTGCGGGATGGAGTCAAGTGTGCGTTGCCACTCGTACGGGTGGTACGGGCGAGACGCGTGCTGTCTGCCTTTCGGGTGTGTTCGGCAGAGTTCCGACCATCTTGAGCGGGACAATCCGGCCGTTCAAGGCCGGAACAGGTCGCGGGAATCATTCGCCGCGATGCGCCCCCCGTGCGCCCCGTGGCCGTAATTGTTCTGTCACATCAGCGCAAGGGGGATCCACCGTGCCCCTGGCGTTGGTACCGTTGATGAATGACCTTCAGATCGCCGGGGGACGCCCAGCTCAATGCGGATGTGCCATGGTCCGCATTCGATCCGATCGCCTACGTTGATCACAATTACAGTGCTCTGCAGGCGGAGGATGCGGAGATTCTGCACATCGTACGGGATCATTTCGGCGATCATTTCAGTGAGCCCTCCCGCGAGCAGCCCCCCGGACCGGTGCCGGGCATCGACGTGGGTGCCGGTGCCAATCTCTATCCCGCGCTCGCCATGCTGCCGTGGTGCGACGAGATCACGCTCTTCGAGCGGTCCTCGAGCAACGTGGAGTACCTGCGCGGCCAGGTCGGCGCCTACGGGAAGAACTGGGACCCGTTCTGGGACGAGCTGTGCGAGAACGAGGGGTACAGCCGGCTCGGCATGGCCCCGCGCGAGCGGTTCGCCAAAGTCGTCCGGGTCGAGCAGGGCAACATCTTCGACCTGGCGCGGCACGAGGGACGCTGGTCCGTGGGGACCATGTTCTTCGTCGCCGAGTCGATGACCTCCTCCCACCAGGAGTTCACCCGGGGCGTCGAGTGCTTCATGCGCGCCCTCGCCCCCGACGCCGCCTTCGCCGCCGCCTTCATGGAACATTCCCAGGGGTATGAGGTGGGCGGGCGTTTCTTCCCCGCCTGCGATGTGGGAGATTCCGACGTGTACGCGAGTCTCGAGCCGTTCGCGAGTGACCTCAAGGTGGAACGGCTGAAATCCTCGGCGGCGGTGCGCGACGGGTATTCGGGAATGATCCTCGCCTACGGCCGCCGTAATTCGGATCCGGGGATTCCGGGCCGTCCGAGTGGTCTGTGAAACTTCCCGGAACCGGAAATCTGCACAACAGAACAGCTTCACAACAGAACAGCTTCACAACAGAACAGGGGGATTCCCCAAGTGACGGCAGTGCGGCCTGTGTGAGGGGCATGGGATGCAGATCAAGCCACGCCAACATCTGTTGGACATCTGGCAGGCGATCGCCCGCCAGTCCTTCGACACGGGAGAGTGGGACTGGGGCACCTGGGGCGGCGAGAGCAGCGTCGCCGACGCGGAGCGGCTGCTCTGCCTGCTGTATCCGGCCACGGAGATCCAGGCGTTCCGGCTGGACGACCCGGACACCACCCAGGACGACGTCCAGCAGGCGATGAGGAAGGCCGGCGGACGACTGGAGCTCCCGGCCAACCTCGTCCAGGCCGCCGCCGAGTTCATGCGTACGCACACAGGCGCCGACAAGGGACCCTCCTTCGCGGGCGGTTACTACTTCGGGTCCCGTGACCCGGACACGGCCGTCACCGAGGAGCAGCGCCAGTTAGGTGTGGTCGACTCGTACTCGATGTCGGTCACCCTCTGCCTGGCCACGCTCGGCTTTCTCAAGGTCTACGAGTCCAAGACCCGGCGCGGCGACATCCAGGAGACGATCGCCGAACTGCGCGCCGCCACCAGCAACCGGCTCACCGCCGCCATGGTGAGCCTGCTGCGCTCCTTCACCGTCAACGTCTTCGACACCGACTCCTCCCAGGGCCGCACCCTCACCGAACTCCTCGGCCAGGGACGGGCCTCGCAGCGACAGGTGCTGGCCAAGTTCCAGAACCGCTTCCGTCCGCTGCGCGCCGCGATCATCGAGAGCCTGGTCCTCGGTATCGACGTCGAGGAAGGGCTCAAGGACGAGAACCAACTCTTCGAGTGCGGCTGGGCATGGAGCCTCGTGAAGGACGCGCCCGAGGTCGAGACCAGCGAACCCGTCGGACCGCAGCCCGAAGGCGTCGCCAACGCGGTGCCGTACCTGTACTTCACCGTGGTCGCCCTCGACGGCATCCAGGACCTGTTCTCCGACCGCACCCTCACCCTCGGCCTGCTCAACACCGAACAGCAGAAGCTCGCCGAGGCGCTCCGACTGCGCTGGGAGCTGACCCAGCAGTACTGGTCCGGCATCGCCCGCTTCGACAGCGACCGCTGGCCCCTGGAGGACATCCCCTGGCGTACGACGGGACAGAAACTGGAGTCCGAGTACTTCTCCCTGTCCGTCGCCGCCATCCTCGTCCACGACCTGATGCGGCGCCGAGCCACGGACGACGACCTGACCCGCACCGTCGGCGTCATGGAACGCCTCGCCGAACGCGGCCGCATCACCAGCCGGATGACGCGCGACGACCCCGTGGTCCACGAACTGCACAACATGGGCGTCGCCCTGCCGTTGCAGGGCAGCGAGCGGATCGGCCCGCCCCTGACGTGGTCCATGACCGACTTCTCGGCGCAGTTGCTGAAGCGGACCGTCCAGCTGTGCACCCTGTCCCGCAACCTCGCCTCGCACGACCGGCTGCTCAGACTCGCCGAGGACATCTTCGACCACATGTGGCGGCGCCGCATCCGGGACGGCGAGGGTGTCGGCCTGTGGGACAACGTCCACGCCGTCTACCCCGAGGCGGACATCCGCAAGCGCCGGGTGCCGGTGTCCTGGAGCATCACCGAGCGGGTCACCGAGGTGATGGTGCAGGCCCACCAGATGTACCGGCAGCCACCGATCCGCAGCCTCGAACTCTCCGAACTGGCCACCGCGTTGCTCAGTGAGTCCGCCCACCTCCTGGGCAACGAACAGATGGAACCCGCGCCCACGGACGACGGCCGGCACGGCATGCAGCTCAGGAACATCGAGGTCAAGTTGCGCCGCGCCCGCAGCCTCGTGGACGAACAGCCGGGTACGGCCTACGCGTTGACACTCGACGTGCTGGGACAGCTCGACGCGCTCGCCCGGGCCCGCGACGCCGCGGACCGGGGAGTGTGACACGGTGCTGATCTTCGCCGCCTCCGACAAGGGAGGCACGGGCCGCTCCGTGACCAGCGCCAACCTGGCCTACCACCGGGCGCTGGCCGGGGACGACGTCTGCTATCTGGACTTCGACTTCGGCTCACCCACCGCGACCGCCGTCTTCGACGTGCCCGACGCCCGCCAGGCCGCCGAGGACCGCGGTCTGCACGCCTACCTTATCGGCGAGGTCAGCGAACCCGTCCGGGTCGACGTCTGGGCGGACACCGAGCACCACGTGCTGCGCAACCGGCCGTCCGGATCCGGCCGGCTGGTGCTGATGCCGGGCGACCTCAGCGGCGGCGAGTTCGCCACCACCGACGACAACCTGCACCGCTGCGTGGACCTGCTGCTGCGGCTCAACAGCGAGTTCGACGTGATCGTCGTCGACCTCAGCGCCGGCCGCAGCTACGCCGTCGACATGGTCCTGGAGGCCACCTCGCAGCGCGAGCTGAGCGGCGTCGACGCCCGCTGGCTGGTCTTCCACCGCTGGACCCGCCAGCATGTGGCGGCCGCCGCCGGACTGGTCTACGGCAAGCGCGGCATCGTCGCCGGCGGCGTCGCCCGCGGCCACGACGAGGACACACTGCGCGGCGCCATCCGCTTCGTACGGGCCGCCGTACCCGACCCCGAATCGGCGCTGTGGTCACAGGTGTCGGCCACCCAGTCGGCGTGGATGCGGGCCTGCGACCGGGACCTCAAGCAGCTCGCCTCCACCCTCGGCATCGGCTACAGCCAGGTCCTCGGCTCCGTCCCCCTCGAACCCGTCCTGCAGTGGCGCGAGCAGCTCATCACCGACGAGGACGTCCTCGACAGCCAGATCGCCACCATGGAGACCTGGCGGGCGCTGAGCGACCTCGCGGGCCGGCTCACCGACGACAAGTACTGGGAGCAGGCGTGAGAGACACCGTGTTCCGGGAGACCACCGCCGAGCCCCGCACCCAGTCCGTGCCGCTGTCCCACCTCTCCCTGGAGCTGGGCCACCTCTACATGGAGGACTTCGAGGCGGGCCCCGGACGGCTGCGCGAACACTTCGCCGAGGTACGGATCTGGGTGGACGCCGCCCGCGCCTCCGCCGCCCGCCGCACCGGCGGCAAACGCCCCCGCATCAGTACCTGTTTCCTCATCGACGACTACTTCACCCGCTTCTCCACCCCCGCCGAACTCGTGCCCGTCGTCCTCGCGGAGGCCGAGAAGGCCGGCCTGGTCATCGACTACCTGGCCCGCGAGTCCGGCTGCGCGGTCGCCGACCGGATCGAGCTCGCCGAGTCCGTCATGCACCGTCTCGTCGAGTCGCCGCCGCCCGGCAGCTACGGCTCCCGCCCGCCCGTCAGCCAGACCGGCTGGCTCGCCAACGGGCAGCGTACGCCCGCCACCCGGAGCGCCCTGTCCGACGCCAAGGCCTGGGTGCCGCCCCAGGAGACGGCGGCCCGCAACCACTCCGTGTTCATGGACGCCGAGCTGTGGTCCGAGAAGGACGGCCGGCGCCTGTGGTCCTGCCCCTTCCTGGCCGCCGTATGGCAACTGGCCCGCCTCGGCCTCCTACGCCACCTCGGCGAACCCGTGCTCACCCCACGCCCCTGGGACGGCGCCGGCTTCCCGCCCGACTGGGACCGCCTGCCACCCCTGCTCCAGCTCAACCCCGCAGCAACCCCCTTCAGCGCCTACCGCACCTGCACCCTCATGCCGAACCGCTTCCTCGCCGTCGAGGACGCCGTCCGCCTCATCCTCGACCAGGTGGACGTCGACTCCGGAGCCCTCAAGCAGGTCGCCGAACGCTCCGCCCGCGAAGGCGCCGAGGTCCCGGCCGCGGTCGCCCAGCGCGCCACCTACGTCTTCTACGAGGAGCCCACCAACTCCTTGACGACCGAGGGGACTTGAGATGACGACGGCCTCCGGACAGTCGGCGCGTCCCGTCCTCGCCTGCGGTGAGGTGCGCACCTGTCTGCTGCCGTCCTTCCAGCCCCTGGACGGCCGGGCCGCCGCCCAACTCCTGCGGCTGCGCGCCGACGAACAGGTCCGGGTCTCCGAACGCCCCAATCTCTACGCCCTTTCCCCCGAGGTCCTCACCGGCATCGACTGCCGCCTGCCCACCTCCAACGGCGCCAAGGTCCGCGCCGTCGGCACGGTCGCCGCCCGCGCCGCACTCACCGAGGGCCGCGTCCTCCAGGCCACCGCCCACTTCAGCGCCCCCGCCGCCGGACCCGACCTGCGCCGCCCCTGGGGCGACTACCTGGTCCGGCCGGGCCTGGTCGAGTCGTTCGGCAAGCTCCCCGAACAGGCGGCGGCGGAAGGCGCGTTGCGTGGCGGCGGACGCGGCGAACTGGACCTCGGGATGATCGCCGAGGGGCTGCTCGCGCAACTCCTGCGCCACCCCCTCCTCGACCACAAGGCGCCCTTCAAGTCCCGCCGCACACACCTGCGTTGGGCGGCGCGACGGGTCCCGCCGGGCGAGGCGCCCTCCCTGGAACGGTTCACGCTGGCCGAGGACGGACTGCGGACCGTGGAGTTGAAGGTGCCGGAGGATACTCCGACCGCGGCCGTCGCGGGACTGTGTGAGGACCTGGCACTGCACGACTGGCTTTTGACGACCGTTGTGCACATGCTGGACAACAGTCGGCTCGGCGCGGCCGACGGCCCGTCGGCCGTACTTGCACTGCGTCCGGCCGTCGATCACCTGCTGCATCTGTGGATGCCGCGCGCACACGTGGACCGCACGCTGGGTCATCTGTGGGACGTACTGGAACGGGAACCGGGGTTCACGCGCCAGTGGCGGAACCTGGTCCAGCGTATCCGCGACCAACTGGCCGTCCAGGCCATACCGCTGCTGCACCAGGCACTCAGCACACGCTGAGGAGCGACAGCACCACCACATACCCGACGGGGGAACAAACCGAAATGAGCGGAGCGACAACAGGCACAACAGGCACAACAGGGGACGTGCGGACCGTACCGGCACCGGCACCGCCGCAGCCGCGCCCGAACGGACAGCTGCGCATATCGAAACTGTTCCGCAAGACACTGGTCTCGGCGTTGGTCGCGGGCGGCAGCCTCCTGCTGACCAGCGTCCTGAACGAGGACGACAACGACCTGTGGCAGTGGACCGTCTCCATCGTCCTCGGCTGCGCGGCACTGATCGTGCAGTACCTCATCGAGTTCAGTGAGCGGCTGGAGGACATGGAGGCGGGCCAGAAGCGGCGCATCCGCGAGATGCGGGACAGCCTCACCACCCACCACCTGGAGATGCGGCAGGCCGTCGACGAGAGCTTCGCCAAGATCAACGCCGCGACCGAGCTGTTCAGCAAGGTGGACCGTTCGGTGCTCCGCTCCGACGGGGTGACCCGGCTGGCCCAGAAGTACACCCAGGTCGGCGAGCACGGCTCGGCCATCGTGAAGACCTTCGCGCAGGAGGAACTGGCCCGTCTCGCCCAGCTGATGGAGAGCCTCAGCAACGGCAGCGCGGACTGCGCCGGCGAGAACCACGAGTGGCTGATGGACCTCACCACCTGCGCCAAGCGCACGCTCTACGCCACCAGCACCACCATCGACCGCGACTTCTGGACCAGCGAGCCCGCCAAGCGCTACCTCGCCGTCCAGGCCGACGCGATCAAGAACCGGGGCGTGGAGATCCGCCGCCTGTTCCTCGTGGAGACCCTCGACGAGGTCACCCCGAGCCTGGAACTGCTCTGCGAGAGGCAGCGCACGTTCGGTATCGACGCGCGTATAGCGGTCCAGTCGGAGCTGCAGCCCAACGCCCAGGTGACCCCGCTGAACGACTTCATCATCTTCGACGGCGAGCTGTGCTACGAGACCGAGCCGGACGTCCGGGTCGTCCCCGCCAAGACCACGCTGAAGATGACCCGCGAGCACGTCCAGGAACGCATCAACCGCTTCACCGTGCTGTGGGAGGCGACGGCGGCGGGCTGAACCGGGCGCTCGATATGTGCATTCCGTGAATTGGCGACTTCTGTCGGGCACGGAACTGTAGGTTCCCCGAACAATTGAGGTAAGCGCATTCTCTCGGGGAGCAGGAGCGATATGGCGCCCAGATGGTCGGGGGAGGCCGGCGTCCTTGCGGAGTCGGTCGCCGAACTGGTCGGAGCCGGGACGTGGTGGGGTCGGCGCAGCGCGCGGGGGCAGCGGCCCGTGCCCGTGGTGGTGGAACTGCGGGGCGGCGCCACCGCGGACGCCGAGGACCTGATGAAACGCTTCACCGCGTACCAGACCAAACTGCCCGTCAACAATCCCGGCGCCCTCGCGGACGACGTGCGCGGGGCCGCCTCCGTGGCCGAACTGCTGGACGACGTGGCCCGCTGGTACAGCTTCCCCGGCATGTGCAAACGCCGGAGGCCCCTGCGGTTCCGCCGGTTCCGGATGACGCAGCAGGCGTACCGGATGTGGCGGCAGCCCGGTGGCGTCGGCGCGGAGGAGGTCCAGCAGCTCCAGGAGCGCTGCGAGCAGGCCGCGTACGCCGAACGGGGCGGTCTGCTCGTCGAGTTGAACCGGCTGAGGGGACAGGCCGTCGCGAAGAAACTGCACGCGGCGGCCACCCTGTACGGCACCGGGGCCTTCCTCGCCGCCCTGACCCTCGTACCGCTCTTCGAGTGGGTGGTCCGGTATGTCTGGGTGCACAGGCCCGCGCGCCAATGGTTCCAGGAGAAGACCCGAACCCCCACGCCGCAGGCGATGTACTTCGCCCTGTGCCAGGTGCGCAACGACACCGAGGACGTGTGGAACCAGTGGCTGACCGACGCGTTCCTCGCGGACATCGACGCCTACTACCACCAGGGACGCCGGTGGAACCGGTCGCGGATGCCGCTGCTGCTCATCCCGCACGCGGAACCGGGCACGCCCGGCGGTGACCTGCTGCGGCACCTGCGCGGCGATCAGGCCGGCGGCAAGGCGGTACCCCGCAGGAGCGGGCCCGTGGTGGTGGCCCACACCGGTGAGGGGATAGCCGAGAAGGTCGTGATCCGGGACGGCGTGCTCGCGGAGGTGCTGACGGGCAACAGGGCCTTCCGGCTGCCCGATCCGCCGCCGGCGGTCGGTACGACGCCGCCCGTGCTGCGCTTCGTTCCCGGAGGACCGGTCACCAGCGTGCTCTCCGTAGCGCTGGCCGGGTTGATGACGTTCGCTCTCGTGTTGTTCGTTCCCGGCATAAGAGACAGCCTGGCCTGCGGTCAGGGCGTGACCCTGGACCCGGACCTCGTCCTGCGTGACGGCCAGTGCGTCGGCGTCACCGACGGCGGCTCGGGCGGTGAGTTCCTGCCCGAACTCACCAAGGTCGCCCGGCAGATCAAGGACGAGAACGAGGCCGCGGAGCAGTCGGGGAAGTACGTGACCGTGGCGTTCATGGTGCCGATGACGCCGGCCGACCCGGCCGAGACCGAGCAGGTGCTGAACGAGGTCAAGGGGGCCTATCTCGCGCAGTGGGAGGCCAACCACGACGAGAGACATCGCGAGCAGCGGCCGAGCATCCGGCTCGTGCTGGCCAACCCCGGCCGGGAGTACGAGCACTGGGAGGAGGTGACGAACCGGCTCATCGACATGATGAAGGACCCAAAGGAGAAGCTGCGTGCCGTCACCGGCTTCAATCTCAGCGTCGATGACACCTTCCTCGCTTTGTCCGCACTCACCAAGGCGCAGGTCCCCGTGGTCGGTGGGCCCCTCACCGCCGACGACATGGGAAACACGCGCTTCGAAGACGGCCGGCAGCGCTATCCCGGCATGGCGCGCATCGTCCCCACCAACTCGGAACAGGCGAATGCGCTGATCAATCACAACAGCAGGACACCGAAGGACGACTCCGTCCTTGTGGTGGACACCCGGCCCGGCGACCAGTACAACAAGTCGCTCGCCGACGCGTTCCGGAAAGCCGTGCCGTCGGCGACCAAGGACCGGGAGTTCACCTCGCCGGGACAGAACGAACTGGGGGACGTCGCCAACGACTTCCGGGACATGGTGGACCTCCTGTGCGACCAGGGGGCGACCAACATCTACTTCGCGGGCAGGCCCCTCCATCTGCGCAGCTTCCTGCACCAGTTGGCGGTGAACCCCTGCGGCTCCCGCAACTACAAGGTCATCACCGGGTCCGGTGCCTCGACGGTCTCCTCGCAGCTCAGCGACGCGGACTGGGAGGAACTCGGCCGCACCGACGCCGCGAGGAACCGCAGGATCACGGTGCAGTACTCGGCCGCGGGACACCCCGAGGAGTGGAAGGAGGGCGGCCTGACCGGCGCCGCGCAGAAGTACTACGCGCCGTCCGGGAAGGAGATGGCCGTCCTGGAGGGCCTCAACGACGAACTCGCCACGCGCATGGGCGGCGGTGTCGACTGGCCGGACTCCCGGGCCATGACCGCCCACGACTCGGTGTACCTCGCCATGTCCGCGATCAAGCGGGCCTACCGGTCCGACGTCGGTGGGAGCCCCAGCCCTCAGGACGTCGCCAAGCAGTGGCCTCTGATCTACGGAGACCGCGCTGTCGCGGGCGCCACCGGCGTGGTCTGTCTCGACAACAACAGCAACCCCTACAACAAGGCGGTTGCCATCGTCTCCCTCGACCCCGCGGCCAAGAGCGTTCACTTCGATGCCCTGGCCTGGCCGGACAGCAAACCGTCCACGTCCTGCTCGGGCCCCAACCAGAACTGACGCGCCGCTCCTACGCTTCAGCGCCCCGCAGCGGTCGCCGTACGACCAGTGCCACCACTCCGTCGGGTAGTTGACGAGGCCCGCCGTGCCGAGCGCGGCGGCGAGGGTGCGACGGTTGGTGCGGGCCGCGTCGCTTCGCGTCGGCTGCGCCGACGGCCCTGCGGGCCACCCTTGACGGGTCTTCGAAGTTAGGCGGTGCGGCTCTTTGCAGGTGCCTGCCGCTGTGGCCTTCGCCAGCAAGGACGTGACACTTCAGCGCCGGGTGTCACATCCTCGCGAGTCACCGCTCCGCGCCAGCGCTTCCCGCGCACCGCTTAAATTCGAAGACCCCCCTTGACTCAGGCCGCTCCAGCGCGGGTGAGAAGCGAGCGGGCGGCCGGGGAGAGCGGGTGGCCGAGGCAAGTTGGCGGCTGCTGTTGGGTGTGGGGTGGGCCGGGGTTGGCGGTGCGCGGTCGCGTCTCGCCTGCACGCCGGGCGGGCTTGGCGGCTTGCGGCCGGTGGTGGGGTGGGGGTGCGCCGGGATGGCTCAGCGGCTGACGGCTCGTGGGTAGGCGCGTCGGCCGATCCGCGCACGCCGGGTCGGCTTGGCGGCTTGTGGTGAGTGGGAGTGGAGGGCGCGTGGTGATCGGGGTACGCCGGGTGCGACCGGCGCTGTTTTGGTGACCGGCTGCGTTCGTGAGCGGGCGCGAGCAGTCCAGTCGCGACGTAATTGGAGGATTTGTGTCATGCCGGGTCTGGAAAGGCCCTGGTCGGAGGGCCCTGTGGTGACCCAAATCCTCCAATTGCTTCTGAGGTGGGATGGGTGAGGTGGTTGGGGCGGGCAGTGGTCGCTCTCGCCGCCCAGCCCACCCCTCAGTCGGCCTCCGGTCGACGAACCGCCGAGCGCGACATGCTGGCCCGGCGGCTCGGTTGGCGGGGAGCCTGAGATCCTTTTCCTCATGAGCACACCACCAGACGGATTGCCCATCTACCGAGTCTTGACCGGCCCGGACGAGCCCGCGTTCTGCCAGCGTGTGAGCGAAGCGATCGGCCTTGGCTACGAACTGCACGAAGGCCCCGCCATCACCTTCAACGGTGAGAACGTCATCATCGCCCAGGCGTTGGTCTGGCCAGCACTGCCATAGCCCGTCTTGGGAGCAACGGTGGTCGTGATCGGCCCGTGACGTGAGAAGGGCCTTACGGGTTGGGTGAGTTGTGAGGCTTACCTTGTTGCCATCCTGCCCTGTCTGGCGTCTCCCGCGCACGCGGGTAGGCGACACGCCCCACTCGCCCGCCGCGAGCCGCCAGCTCACCCGGTGTGCCCGTGCGGGGCTATCGCGCCCCACCCACCGACTCTTCGCCGCCAAGCCCACCCGACGTGCCGGCGAGGCGAGACCGCGCCCCCTCCGCCGGGCACCTCATGACCAACCGATGGGGTCGACTTGCCTCGGTCACCCGCCTTTCCGGGCCGCTCGCTCGCTTCTCACCCGTGCTGGAGCGGCCCGAGTCAAGGGTGGCCCGCAGGGCCATCGCCGAAGGCGACGCGCAGCGCCCTTTACTCGGGCCGTGGAAGCACGACACTGGCGAAGAAGCGGGCGGCCCCGACGGTACGGATGAACTCCGTTCAGGTGGCCGAGGTGTGGGTGAAGGTGACGAAGGCGGTCCAGGCCGAGGCCGGGAAGATGAGGACAGGGCTGTCGGCGGCGAGCTTGCTGTCGCGGACGGGTATGACGCCGGGGACTCCGTCGGCGACCTCGATGCACTCTTCCCCGCCGTCGCCGCCGCTGTGGCTGCTCTTGCGCCAGCGGGCGTTGCTCAGGTCGTACTCGCGCATCGTCTGTAGTCCTCTGCTGCCGACTCGAGCAGGGCCAGGGACGCCTCCGGCGACAACGCGGCGGCCCTGATGAGATCGTATGACTCCTGGATCCGCCTCACCACCGTCGGTTCGTCCAGCAGACTCCCCGAACGCATCCCTTCTGTATAGACGGTTGGCGGAGCGTCCTCGAACTTCATGAGCATCATCATCTTGCCCATCTCCGGGTGAGCCCCAGCCGCGAACGGAAGCACCTGCACCAGCACCTTGCGCTCCCGCATCAGAGCCGCGATGTGATCCAGTTGGCGCGTCATGACCCCCGCATCGCCGACCGGGATGCGCAGGGCCGTCTCGTGGAGGACCGCCCAATACACGGGCCGTGTAGCGTCCTTGAGGATCCGCGCCCGATAGATGCGTCCCCTGACCAGTTCCTCGATGTACTCGTCGGTGGCGAGCGGATTGCTCGCCAGGAACACCGCCCGAGCGTATTGCGGCGTCTGGAGAAGCCCCGGGACCACCGTCGGCGCGAACTGCAGGATCTCCGTCGCCAACCGCTCCAGCTCCACCGCGTGCGCGAAGTACTCCGTATACGGCTGCTCCTTGATGAGCTTTCGCCAAAGCCGTTCGAAAAAACCAGCGGTTTGTAGCACCTCGTCAATCCGCTGCGCCACATCCAACTGAGGTTTCCGAATGGTCTGTTCGAATTGGCCGATATGCCCACCGGAAACGAAGACACGGTCCCCCAGTTGCACCTGAGTGAGCCCCGCCTCCTCCCGCCACCGCTTCAGCTCAGCCCCGAAGAACTCCCACGCCGCCTGCCGTGAACCATTGGCCATGGATCAACTCCTTTGCGCTGCCCCACACTTGTAGAGCACAGACTCCTGCCGAGTCTAGGCGCAACAAGTCACCATGGAGATGTGAAGAGTGAAACCCAAATAGGAGGGGATCGTGGTGAAGGCACAGCACTCGGCGCTCTGCGTCGAAGAAGCGGAGGAAGCAGTGAAGGAATTGCGGGCTGCACTGGTGCAGGCCGGAATTAAGCTCCCGACACTCCGGCTGGACCCGGCGAGTCTCGCGCGGGAAGCCCCTTGCCCGCTCGTCGAATTGGGCCGGTGTTCCGTGGAAGTCGTGCGGCACCTCACGGCGGTGCTGCGGTGAAGCCGCCCATCGGGTCGTACGTCGTGGACACCTGTAACGGAAGGATGGGCATCGTGATGGGGCATGAGGGACCGTACGTTCAGCTCAGACCGTACGGAGGGGGGAAGGAATGGGACGCCGAACCGGGTGCCGTACGCAGGGCCACCCAGACCGAGCGGCTGAGCGCGGCGACGGCGTACGCCAACGCACGCAGCCGGGGAGAGGTCCCTTGACCACCTGACGTCGGCCCTGAGTAGGGTGCGGGCGCATGGGTTTGTGGAGCAGCGCAGGGAGATGGAGACGGCCGCGGGCCGCCCGCCGGTACCCGGTCCCGCTCACGGCGCACCAGCTGTGGATGGTGTCGCTGAGCGCCCCGGTGAGCCGGGACCGGAGCGCCTCGCGGACGACCCTGTACCCGTTCACGCGGATCGACGACGAGGCAGCCCGGCGCTGGCTGGCCGACCAGTGGGACATCGCCTCGCGCGACGCCCTGGTCGGCCGTCTCGACGAGCTGTCCCGCAGTGGCTACCGGGCGCGGGCGTACCGGCTCACCGGCGTCTCGCCGCTCGCCTGGGACGCCGCGCTGTACGTCGACATCTCCCGTCGGGGTTTCGCGTGCGGGCTGCTCAGCGAGGCGGAGGCATGGACGGCGCTGAAGAACATCGTGCCGGCGGTGGCGGGGACGTACGGGTCCTGGCGGGAGTACGCCGATCACTATCTGCTGGGGCGGAAGGTGTGGCGGGGGGATCTCCGGGCGACCCAGGCCACCCAAGGGAGCCAGGGCAGCCAGGGCAGCCCGGACGGCGGGTTTCCCGCCCCGCAGGCCCTCGCCGACGCGCATCTGCGGTCGCTGCTCGACCCGGCGAATCGATCCAGCCCGTGGAACCTCGCGCCCTGGGACGCCATACGCGTTCCCGACCGGGCGCGCTGAGCCCGTGCGCGCGTACGGGAGAATGGGTCCATGAGTCTGTTCCGCGACGACGGCATCGTGCTGCGCACCCAGAAGCTGGGTGAGGCGGACCGGATCATGCTGTGCTCTCCCGGGGGGCGACCCCCGTACCCCCGGCAGGAAACCCGCGGTGGTGCGCGATGAGTCTCTTCCGGGACGACGGCATCGTCTTGCGGACCCAGAAACTCGGTGAGGCGGACCGGATCATCACGCTGCTCACGCGCGGTCACGGCCGGGTACGGGCCGTCGCCCGCGGTGTACGGCGCACCAAGTCCAAGTTCGGGGCGCGCCTCGAACCCTTCTCCCACGTCGACGTGCAGTTCTTCGCGCGGGGGAGCGAGCTGATCGGGCGCGGGCTGCCGCTGTGCACGCAGAGCGAGACCATCGCGCCGTACGGCAGTGGGATCGTGACCGATTACTCGCGGTATACCGCCGGGACGGCCATGCTGGAGACGGCGGAGCGGTTCACGGATCATGAGGGCGAGCCGGCCGTGCAGCAGTACCTGCTGCTCGTGGGCGCCCTGCGCACCCTCGCCAACGGGGAGCACGCGCCGCACCTCGTCCTCGACGCCTTCCTGCTGCGCTCCCTCGCCGTCAACGGCTACGCGCCCACCTTCAGCGACTGCGCGAGGTGCGGGATGCCGGGGCCGAACCGGTTCTTCTCGGTGGCCTCCGGCGGCTCCGTCTGCGTCGACTGCCGGGTGGCCGGCAGCGTCGTACCCTCGCCGCAGACCCTGGAGCTGCTCGGTGCGCTGCTTACGGGAGACTGGGAGACCGCGGACGCGTGCGAGGCACGGTACGTCCGGGAGGGGAGCGGGCTGGTGTCCGCCTACCTGCACTGGCATCTGGAGCGCGGGCTGCGCTCACTTCGGTACGTGGAAAAGCAAGCGTAGACAGCAAGCGTAGAAAGCTCGCGCGGACAGCAAGGGAGACGAGAAGCACATGGTCGTACGCGGGATTCTGGGGCGGCAGCGCCGGGAGTACAAGGCGCCGGAGCCGCACCCGTCCGGGGCCCGCGCACCGAAGCTCCCCGGGGAACTGGTCCCCAAGCATGTGGCGATCGTCATGGACGGGAACGGCCGCTGGGCCAAGGAGCGGGGGCTGCCGCGCACGGAGGGGCACAAGGTGGGCGCCGAGTGCGTGCTGGACGTGCTCCAGGGCGGGGTCGAGATCGGGGTCGGCGCGATCTCCCTGTACGCCTTCTCCACGGAGAACTGGAAGCGGTCGCCCGACGAGGTGCGCTTCCTCATGAACTTCAACCGCGACTTCATCCGCAAGACCCGTGACCAGTTGGACGAGCTGGGGATCCGGGTGCGCTGGGTGGGCCGGATGCCCAAGCTGTGGAAGTCGGTGGCGAAGGAGCTCCAGGTCGCCCAGGAGCAGACGAAGGACAACGACCGCCTCACGCTCTACTTCTGCATGAACTACGGCGGCCGCGCGGAGATCGCCGACGCGGCGCAGGCGCTGGCGGAGGACGTGCGGGCGGGCCGGCTCGACCCGTCGAAGGTGAACGAGAAGACGTTCGCGAAGTACCTCTACTACCCCGACATGCCGGACGTCGACCTGTTCCTTCGCCCGAGCGGCGAGCAGCGCACGTCCAACTACCTTCTCTGGCAGAGCGCCTACGCCGAGATGGTCTTCCAGGACGTCCTGTGGCCGGACTTCGACCGCCGTGACCTGTGGCGCGCCTGCGTGGAGTTCGCGTCGCGCGACCGGCGCTTCGGCGGGGCGATCCCGAACGAGGAGCTGCTGGCCATGGAGGGCAGGCAGGAGTAGGCCCACGGGTCGCTTGTCGGATCCCTGCGGCTACGATCACGGCTCGTCACCGAAGGACCGAGGAGGGGCCGTGATCGAGGAGCAGACCGCTGAGCCGCGGGAGGACCAGGTCGTGCTGGAGTACGAGCACCAGCACGCCGACCTGGTGGAAGGCCTCAGGACCCTCGTACGCACGCGAGGGGTGGCCGCTCTTGTCTACCGACCGGCCTTTCTCGCCGTCTTCGGACTTCTGGGCCTGGGTCTCCTGGTCCTGGATGTGAGCCACCCTGAGAACTTTCTCCTGCCGGGGCTGATGTTCGTGGGGTGCGCGGTGCTCCTGTACTTCGCGCCGCACTTCACCGCCCGCACGACACTGAAGGCGCAGCAGCACCAGGGCCTGGTCCGCGTGACGGTGAACGCCGAGGGAATACGGGCCACGGGCGCTCACGCCGATGTGCACCAGACCTGGGGGAACTTCGGCAGCTACGCCGAGTCCGACCGCGTCTTCGTCCTGCGCAGCCCCGACCGGGGAGGACGGTGCGCGATGGTGCTCGTCAAGCGCGGGGCGGCCCAACCGGCCGACCTCGACCGGCTGCGCACGATGCTCGACCGCCACCTGCACCACGTGTGACCGCCCGGGCTGACTTACTCAGCCCGTCCGGCGTTTGAAGGACGAGGCCCGTTCAGGGCCGAAGCGGGGGGGGCTGGGGGCGGCAGCCCCCAGGGACGCGAACCCCCACTCACCCGCACGGAATCCGGCTCAACGCGCCGCGCACTCCGCGCACGTGCCGAAGATCTCCACCGTGTGTGCCACGTTCACGTACCCGTGTTCCGCCGCGATGGCCTCCGCCCACTTCTCCACCGCCGGGCCCTCGACCTCGACGGCCTTGCCGCAGACGCGGCAGACGAGGTGGTGGTGGTGTTCGCCGGTCGAGCAGCGGCGGTAGACGGACTCGCCGTCGGAGGTGCGCAGCACGTCGACCTCGCCGGCGTCGGCGAGGGACTGCAGGGTGCGGTACACCGTGGTCAGCCCGACCGAGTCGCCCTTGTGCTTCAGCATGTCGTGCAGTTCCTGCGCACTGCGGAACTCGTCGACCTCGTCCAGGGCCGCCGCCACGGCGGCCCGCTGCCGGGTCGCGCGGCCCTTGACGGGCGGTCCAGCGGTCGTCACCGGTTGCCTCCTCACGTCTGCACTTGCCGGGCCATTGTGCCAGCCCTGCCTGTGCGCGGTCAGACGGCGACCTTGCCGCCGCCCTCCCGGGTGGCCGGAATCGTGCATTCCGCGGGGTCCCCGGCGGGCTGCGCCGCGGCCAGTGCCCGCGCGCGGCGGCGGGCCAGCGGGGTCGCCAGCGCCGTCAGCACGATGAACGCCGCGATGGTCAGCAGCACGATCGTCGCGCCGGGCGGCACGTCCTGGTAGTACGAGGTGACCGTACCGCCGATCGTCACCGAGACGCCGATGGCCACCGCGATCGCGAACGTGGCCGCGAAGCTGCGGGTCATCTGCTGCGCCGCCGCCACGGGTACGACCATGAGCGCCGAGACCAGGAGCAGGCCGACCACGCGCATCGCGACCGTCACCGTCACCGCGGCCGTGATCGCCGTCAGCAGGTTCAGCGCGCGCACCGGCAGGCCGGTGACCCGGGCGAACTCCTCGTCCTGGCTGACCGCGAACAGCTGGCGGCGCAGACCGAGGGTGACCAGCACCACGAAGGTCGCGAGGATGATGATCGCCGTGACGTCCGACTCGCTCACCGTCGACAGCGACCCGAACAGGTACGACGTCAGGTTGGCGTTCGAGCCCGTCGGCGCGAGGTTGATGAACATCACGCCGCCGGCCATACCGCCGTAGAAGAGCATCGCGAGGGCGATGTCGCCGCGGGTGCGGCCGAACCAGCGGATCAGTTCCATGAGCACGGCGCCGAGGACCGACACGAGCGTCGCCATCCACACCGGCGACCAGGACAGCAGGAAGCCGAGGCCGACGCCCGTCATCGCCACATGGCCGATGCCGTCGCCCATCAGGGCCTGGCGGCGCTGGACGAGGTAGATGCCGACGGCGGGGGCGGTGATGCCGACCAGGACGGCAGCGAGCAGGGCCCGCTGCATGAAGGCGTAGTCGAGGAATTCCATCAGCTCAGCAGTCCCGTGCGGATCGGTTCGGCGCCCGCCGGTGCGTGCGGGTGTACGTGGTCGTGGCCGGGCAGCGCGTGCTGGCCGAGGGCCTTGGGCGGCGGACCGTCGTGCGTCACGCAGCCGTCGCGCAGCACGACGGCCCGGTTGATCAGCGGCTCCAGGGGGCCCAGTTCGTGCAGGACGAGCAGGACCGTCGTACCGGCCGCGACCTGCTCGCGGAGCGTCTCGGCCAGCACCTCCTGGCTGGCCAGGTCGACGCCCGCCATCGGCTCGTCCATGATCAGCAGCTCGGGTTCGGAGGCGAGCGCGCGGGCGATCAGGACGCGTTGGTGCTGGCCGCCGGACAGCGCGTTGACGGAGTCCTTCGCGCGGTCCGTCATGCCGACGAGCTCCAGGGCCCGGCGTACGGCCGCGTGGTCCGCCTTGCGGAGCATGCCGAAGCGGGCACGGGACAGGCGCCCGGAGGACACGATCTCGGTCACCGTCGCCGGCACACCGCCCGCGGCCGTGGTGCGCTGCGGGACGTAGCCCACCCGCGCCCAGTCGCGGAACCGGGCCCGCGGGGTGCCGAACAACTCGACCTCGCCGTCGCTCACCGGGACCTGGCCGATGACGCTGCGCACGGCCGTCGACTTGCCGGAGCCGTTCGCGCCGAGCAGCGCGACGACCTCACCGTGGCGCACGGTGAGGTCGATGCCGCGCAGGACGGGGCGCGAGCCCAGCTCGGCGCGTACGCCGCGCAGCGATATGACGGGCTCGCCCATGACGTCCTCCGTAACGATCACTTGGTTCCCAGGGCGCTCTGCAGCGCCTTGAGGTTGGACTCCATGACCTGCAAGTAGTTGTCGCCCTTGGACTTCTCGGTGATGCCCTCGAGCGGGTCGAGGACGTCCGTCTTGAGGCCCGCGTCACTGGCGAGGGTCTTCGCGGTCTTGTCGGAGACAAGAGTTTCATAGAAGACCGTGGTGACGCCGTCGGCCTTGGCCTCCTCCTGGAGCTCCTTGATCCGGGCCGGGCTGGGCTCGCTCTCCGGGTCGAGGCCGGAGATGGCCTCCTGGGTCAGGCCGTAGCGCTCGGCGAGGTAGCCGAAGGCGGCGTGGTTGGTGAAGAAGACCCTGGACTTGGTGTTCTTCAGGCCGTCCGTGAACTGGGTGTTGAGGTCGTCGAGCTTCTTGACCAGCGCGTCCGTGTTCTTCTTGTAGTCGGCCGCGTTGTCCGGGTCCGCCTTCTCGAAGGCCGCTCCGACGCCCTTGGCGACCTCGGCGTACTTCACCGGGTCGAGCCAGATGTGCGGGTCCAGGGCGTGCTCCTCCTCCTCGGAGTTCGCCTCCTCGCCCTCGTGCCCGTGCTCGTCGACGTCGCCGTGGTCCTCGAGCTTGGTGAGGGTGGCCGCGTCGATCTTGGTCTTGACGCCGGACTGCGTGACCGCCTCGTCGACGGCCGGCTGGAGGGACTTGAGGTAGAGCACCGCGTCGGACTCCTGGAGCTGCGCGGTCTGCTTGGCGCTGATCTCCAGGTCGTGCGGCTCCTGGCCGGGCTTGGTGAGGCTGGTGACCTTCACATGGTCAGCGCCGATCTGCTCGGCGAGGAAGGCCATCGGGTAGAACGACGCGACGACGTCGAACTTGTCCGAGTTGCCTGCGGCCGCGCTGTCGGAGGAGCAGGCGGAGAGGGCACCGAGACCGAGAGCGGTGGCCGCCGCGATGGCGATCTTGGATATGTGCTGTCGTCGTACGTTCATGAAAGCCATTTTCAACAAATATGGAAACCGTTGTCAACAAGGCCTTGGTAACGGACCGATTTGGTTGAGGGGGAGGCCCCGCCGGTACCCTGAAGCATTCGCTCTGAAGCGTCTCGCTTCGTCGCCCGTCGTCGTAATGAAGAGAGCACCGTGGCCGCCGACAAGATCGACACCATCGTCAGCCTGAGCAAGCGCCGTGGCTTCGTATTCCCCTGTAGTGAGATCTACGGCGGCCAGCGCGCCGCCTGGGACTACGGGCCGCTGGGTGTCGAGCTCAAGGAGAACCTGAAGCGCCAGTGGTGGCGCTACATGGTGACGTCGCGCGAGGACGTGGTCGGCATCGACTCGTCCGTGATCCTGGCCCCCGAGGTGTGGGTGGCCTCCGGTCACGTCGCCACCTTCACGGACCCGCTGACCGAGTGCACCTCCTGCCACAAGCGGTTCCGCGCCGACCACCTCGAAGAGGCCTACGAGGCCAAGCACAACCGCATGCCGGAGAACGGCCTCGCGGACGTGAACTGCCCCAACTGCGGCAACAAGGGCCAGTTCACCGAGCCCAAGCAGTTCTCGGGTCTGCTGTCGACGCACCTCGGCCCGACGCAGGACTCCGGCTCCATCGCCTACCTCCGCCCCGAGACCGCGCAGGGCATCTTCACCAACTTCGCCCAGGTGCAGACCACTTCGCGCCGCAAGCCGCCGTTCGGCATCGCGCAGATGGGCAAGTCCTTCCGCAACGAGATCACGCCCGGCAACTTCATCTTCCGCACCCGCGAGTTCGAGCAGATGGAGATGGAGTTCTTCGTCAAGCCGGGCGAGGACGAGAAGTGGCAGGAGTACTGGATGGAGCAGCGCTGGAACTGGTACACCGGCCTCGGCCTGCGTGAGGAGAACATGCGCTGGTACGACCACCCGGCCGAGAAGCTCTCCCACTACTCCAAGCGCACCGCCGACATCGAGTACCGCTTCCAGTTCGGCGGCAACGAGTGGGGCGAGCTGGAGGGTGTCGCCAACCGCACCGACTACGACCTCGGCGCGCACAGCAAGGCCTCCGGCCAGGACCTCTCCTACTTCGACCAGGAGGCCGGCGAGCGCTGGACGCCGTACGTCATCGAGCCGGCCGCCGGTGTCGGCCGCGCGATGCTCGCGTTCCTGCTCGACGCCTACGTCGAGGACGAGGCCCCCAACGCCAAGGGCAAGCTGGAGAAGCGCACGGTGCTGCGCCTCGACCCGCGCCTGTCCCCGGTGAAGGTCGCGGTCCTGCCCCTGTCCCGCAACCCCGAGCTGTCCCCGAAGGCCAAGGGCCTCGCCCAGGCGCTGCGCCAGCACTGGAACATCGAGTTCGACGACGCGGGCGCCATCGGCCGCCGCTACCGCCGCCAGGACGAGATCGGTACGCCGTTCTGTGTGACGGTCGACTTCGACACGCTGGACGACAACGCCGTGACGGTGCGCGAGCGGGACTCGATGAAGCAGGAGCGGGTGTCGCTGGACCAGATCGAGGGCTACCTGGCGAGCCGCCTGATCGGCTGCTGACGTCCCAGTCGCTTTGGTGCCGGGTCCCTGTTCGCTTGGGGCCCGGCACCGTTGTGTCTGAAGTCCCGCGAGTTCTGCCTCGTTAGGAAGCCGGACGCAAGGCGGTCTCCTCGCAGACGTCTCGAACAGTGGCCGTACTCCCGGTCCGTCCTGCACTTCGTTCCACACCAGGACGTGCACGCGGCGCTCCGGCGGAGGGTTGGCGGCGCGAAGAGCGTCGAGGAACGGTCAGTTGACGGCGCCGCAGTTCTGATTGCCTTCGGCGAGGGTGTAGTCGCAGACGGCGAACTCCACTCCCAGGGCTGTGCCGGTGCTGATGTTCAGCGTGCCGGAGGAGGCGACGGTGAACCAGCCGCTGGTGTAGGTGCCCGCGCCAGGGACGTAGGCGCTGTACCGGGCACGCAGGTTGGCCTGACCGGTCTCGGCGCATTCATCGATGACCTTCAGCGACCACCGGTAGCTGCCCACGCCGACCCCGACCCCGTTCTCCCCGACCGGCAGCACCGCGGACACGAGCGTGGTGGTGACCGAGCCGCTGGCGTATGAGCAGCCCGTGGTGCTTGCGCCAGCGACCTGCACGGTCTTCTCTGTGACCGTGGGAAGGTCCGCGGCCTGCGCCTGGGTGACCCCAAGCCAGCACACCCCGGCCAGCACGGCACGTCCGGCCGCGTACGCCGTCGGGCCGAGCCCCGCGTCCGCTTCCAGCAGGAGCAGAGCGGACAGCCCGTGGGTCGCCGGGATCGTCTGTGCGATGGCCTGTACCGGGCCGGGCCAGAAGTCCAGAATGCGGCACAAGGTCGTCTTGCCCGCGCCGTTCGGGCCGAGCAGCCCGTGCACCTCGCCCGGCCCGACGGCCAGGCACACCCGGTCCAGCGCACACAGGTCCGGCCGGCCCTTGCGCGGATAGCGTCGGGTCAGCTCCCGGATCCCGATCGCGTTCCCGATCGCGTTGCCGGTCACTGGCCGGCCCCGTGCACGGGCATGGGCAGGTTCAGCAGCATGATGTGGGAGACGGGCTCATCGTGTGCCGGCTGCCAGTGGCCGATCTGGCGGTAGCCCCACGCGGCGTAGGCGGCGTGTGCCGGTGCGGCTTCCGGGTCGGGTCGCATCGCCAGCGTGACGCGCTCGACGCCCAGGCCCTCCAGGAGGTGGGCGTGCATCTGGGCGGCCACTCCCTGCCGCCGCCATCCGGTGCGTACCGCGAGTTCGACGATGCCCAGCGTGCGCGCGCCGGTCTCGGCCGCGAACTGAGCGGTCGTCTCCTCGTCCATCGCCTTCCACCAGCCGGTGTCCGGCGGCAGGGGGTAGCCGAAGGCGTAGCCGACGGGCAGGTCGCCGCAGCGGGCGATGACGAGGCGGGCGCGGGGAAGAAAGACCTCCTGCGCAAAGCGGTCCAGGAACTCGGCGATCTCCTTCGTGCCTTCGCAGTACGGCGGCTCGGCCCAGATCTCCTTGTACATCGGCAGCACGACGTCGAGCTGCACGGCGCACTCCAGCCCCTCCCACCGCTCCACCGTGATCGGCGGGCGCCCCATCCGTTCCCTCCCGTCCTCTGCCACCAGCCGAAGCCGACGTCTGCTAGAGCCAGTTCGGACCGACAGGAATGGTCCTGCGGGACCGCTCACCAACGCCGACGCCCCCCTTGATACTGATGCCCGCCATCGATATGACCGGGTAGCGGACAGACCTGCGGGTGCCGATGCCACCTCCGCCGGTCTTCAGCGTGGCGGGGTGGCGGACAGCCCTGCGGGTGCGGCCACCGACGCCCGAGCCGCTCTTCAAGGTGACGGGGCGGTGCACGGGCCTGCGGCCGCCGACGCTCGGTCCGGTCTTCAACGTGGCGGGGCGACGCATGGGCCTAAGGCTATCGACGCTCGGTCCGCTCTTCGCGGTGGCGGGGTAGCGGACAGACCTGCGGGTACCGACGCTCGGGCCGCCCTTCGCGGTGGCGGGGTAGCGGACAGACCTGCGGGTACCCATGCCGGGGCTGCCCTTCAAGGTGACGGGGCGGTGCACGGGCCTGCGGCTATCGATGCCCGGGCCGCCCTTCGCGGTGGCGGGGGAGAGGGCGGGTGTGCCCAGAGCAAGGGTGGGGGCCTCGGTGCCCACCTCAGGGTCCATAAGCGCGATCATGGGTGCGGTCCTTCCGACGTCGAAGCGGGTTCCGGCACGGCTGCGAACGCAGGCAGCGGCACTCAGCCGGGCTGCCTTTGTCCAGGGCCGATGGGACGACGAGACGCCGCGGTCGGCCTTCTGCCTCGTCGTCTGCGTCACCCCTCTCGGTGACGGCTCGCTCAGCGTCTGCTGATAGCACGCCGGCGAAAACCTGAAAGGTTATAGGGGCGCCCAGCGTCAACCGGCTACACGCCGAGGGGCACGGGACCGTGTCCGAGGGGTGGGGAAGGGCGTCCAGCGGAGCCGATTGGTCCGGCATCCCGGCCGCCGATTGGCCCTGTATCCGGGGACGCGGCGGCACAAGGGTGACGGGCATGAGCATCGCCTTCCTCCTCACCACCCTCGTGGTGGTCGCGACGCCCGGCACCGGCGTCGTCTACACCCTGGCGGCCGGACTGTCCCGCGGCCGCCGCGCGAGCGTGGTCGCGGCCTTCGCCTGCACGCTCGGGATCGTGCCGCACGTGTTGGCCACCGTCACCGGCGTGGCCGCGCTGCTGAACGCCAGTGCCGCCGCCTTCCAGGTCCTCAAGTACGCCGGTGTCGCCTATCTCCTCTACATGGCGTGGGCGACGGTGCGGGACAAGGAGACGATCACCGTCGAGCGGGACAGCGCGCCGGCCTCTGTCGGCCGCGTGATCGTGCGGGGCGTGCTGATCAACATCCTCAACCCGAAGCTGACGATCTTCTTCTTCGCGTTCCTGCCGCAGTTCGTGAGTCCGGGCGAGCCGGACGCGCTGGTGCGGATGCTGGTGCTGAGCGGGGTCTTCATGCTGGCGACCTTCGTGGTGTTCGCCGCGTACGGGGTACTCGCGGCCTCGGTGCGCAGTCACGTGATCTCGCGGCCACGGGTGATGGCGTGGCTGCGGCGGAGCTTCGCGGGGTCGTTCGTGGTGCTGGGAGCGAAGCTGGCGACGGCCGAGAGGTGACGACTGGCAGATGGCGAATGACAGCTGACAGATATTGAAATCTGTCAGCTGTCATGCCACGGTGGAGCCATGAAGACACGAAACCTCGGAACCACCGGCCCCCAGGTCTCCGCCCTCGGCCTCGGCTGCATGGGCATGTCCGCGCTGTACGGCGAGACCGACCGGGCCGAGTCCATCGCGACCGTCCACGCCGCACTGGAAGCGGGCGTGACACTGCTGGACACCGGTGACTTCTACGGCATGGGCCACAACGAGATACTGATCGGCGAGGCGCTGCGGTCGGCCCCCGCGGCCCGGCGTGAACAGGCGCTGGTGAGCGTGAAGTTCGGGGCGCTGCGGGGGCCCGACGGCGAGTGGGCGGGGTACGACGGACGCCCGGGCGCCGTGAAGAACTTCGCCGCGTACTCGCTCCAGCGCCTCGGCGTGGACCACATCGACGTGTACCGGATCGCCCGGGTCGACCCGGACGTACCGATCGAGGAGACCGTCGGCGCGATCGCCGAGCTCGTCGAGAAGGGGTACGTCCGACACATCGGCCTCAGCGAGGTCGGCGCCGAGACCGTCCGGCGGGCCGCCGCCACCGCTCCCATCGCCGACTTGCAGATCGAGTACTCGCTGATCTCGCGCGGCATCGAGGAGACCATCCTGCCGACCACCCGTGAGCTGGGCATCGCCATCACGGCGTACGGCGTCCTCTCCCGCGGTCTGATCTCCGGCCACTTCAGCCGGGACCGGCAGCTCGGCGCCAACGACTTCCGCGCCTTCTCGCCGCGCTTCCAGGGCGAGAACCTCCAGCACAACCTCGACCTCGTCGAGGCGCTGCGGAAGATCGCCGAACAGAAGGGCGTCAGCGTCGCGCAGATCGCCATCGCCTGGGTGCTGTCGCAGGGTCCGCGACACAACACGGACATCGTGCCGCTCGTCGGCGCCCGCCGCCGGGACCGCCTCGGCGAGGCGCTGGGCGCGCTCGACGTGACCCTCGACACCGCCGACCTGGCCGCCATCGAGGATGCGGTGCCTGCCGACGCGGCCGCGGGCGAGCGCTACCCGGAAGCCCAGATGGCACACCTCGACAGCGAGCGCTGACCGGCCCGCCAGGTACGGTCTCCTCCATGGCAGCGACCAGCGAAATCCTGACCGCCGAGCGCATCCTCGAAGCGACCGAGGAGGTGCTGCGCCGCCACGGCCCGGCCAAGGCCACCGTGGTGGACGTGGCCCGTGCGCTCGGCGTCAGCCACGGGAGCGTCTACCGGCACTTCCGTACGAAGGCTGCGCTGCGCGAGGCCGTCACCAAGCGGTGGCTGGACCGCACGTCGGACGCGCTGTCGGACATCGTCGCCGCGACGGACCGCGACCCCGAGTCCCGGCTGCGCGACTGGCTCGCGGCCCTCTTCGAGGCCAAGCGCCGCAAGGCGGGGGGGGACCCCGAACTGTTCGCCACGTACATGGTCCTGACCGCGGAGAACGGCGAGGCGGTCGCCGAGCACGTCGATGACCTGACTGGCCAATTGACGGAGATCGTGCGGGCGGGGGTGGAGTCGGGCACCTTCACGTCCGCCGACCCCGCGGCGACCGCGCGCGCCGTCTTCCAGGCCACGGGGCGCTTCCATGACCCCGGTTACGCGCGGGAGTGGGAACAGCCCGGCGTGGAGGGGGAGTTCACGGCGGTGGTGGATCTGGTGGTGCGGGGGTTGCGGGCCTAGGAGGCCGTCAGATCATCTGCCCCAGGACCCGAAGCCCACCAGATATGCCCAGCGCCACGCGTTCATACGCCGGTGGCCGCGCAGGCGTCCGACCCCGACCAGCAGCAGGTACAGCGCGGCGAAGACGCCGGTCACCGGGCCCCCGGTGCCGGGGCCCTCGAAGGACCACACGACCACAAGGGCGACGACCACGACCGCCAGGCCGGTGTGCGCGTCGCCGGTGTCGGCGCCGCAGACCACCCGCACCGCACGGCGTGACGCGCGCAGGTCGGACGTGTAGCGCTCCCGCGCCGCGGCCGGATCGGCGGCGCGACCCTCGGGCCAGTCCTCCACGGTCACCCCCTCTGCCAGGTCGGAGTCAGAGGAGCGTAACCCCCCCACCTGACCTGCGCGGCAGGGCCCGTCACGCACCCGTCGGGTCCACCGTCGCCTGGTGGGCCTCCGCCAGATGTTCCTCCGCCTTCAGCCACGGCAGGAACTGCGCGCCCTTGCGCCAGCCGCAGGTGTCGCATCTGATCGTGCGCTGTACGCCCGTGCGCTGCACGTGGACGACGTGTTCCCGCCCGTGCTGGTCCCAGCGGCTCACCTTGCTCGTGTTGATCTCCAGCATGACGCCTCCAGCGTCCGAGGACATCGAGTCTGCCCGCGCAGCAAGGAGTGTGCAGCAAGACCAACATCAACAGGGAGTCCGGCCCGGCGAGTTGTCCAACCTGTGGCCTGGGCTCAACCGATGGTCCGGGGCAGGCGCAGGCTCAGGAGACCGGTCAGGACCACGCCGACGAGTTGGACGGCGAGCGTCGTGATCAGGGCGTTCCGCATCCCCGTCGAGGTGGTGAGGGAGAGGAAGAGGGTGCCCAGAGTGGCCACACCGAGCGCCAGGGACGACTGTTGTGTGGTGGTCATCACGCCGCTGCCCACGCCCGCCCGCGCGGCCGGTACCTCGGCGAGAACGATCCGGAAGATCACCGGGAGCTGGAGCGCCTGGCCCCCACCCGCGATCGCCGCCCCGGGGAGCAGCGCGACGAGCCCGAGGTCGGGCCAGACGCGCCACGCGGCGAGGGCGATCAGAGCCACGCCCACGCCCTGGATCAGCGCCCCGGCCGTCACGACGCGCGTGCCGTACCGGGCGACCAGCCGCGGCCCAGCGAGCGAGACGAAGAAGAAGACGACCGCCATCGGTGCCAGCGCCAGCCCTGCCGGAACCGGCCCGAGCCCCGCGCCCTCCTGCAACGCCACCGCGATCACGAACATGAACCCGCTGAAGCCGATCGAGAACGGCACGATCATGACCAGCCCGCGCCGCAGAGACGTGAGCGCGAAGAGGCTGGGCGGTACGAGTGGCGTACGGCCCTGACGGTCCGCCCGGCGCTCCACCGCGTAGAACGCCCCCGCCACGAACGGGAACGCCGCCAGCGACAGCCACGTCCACAGCGGCCACCCCGCCGCCCGCCCCTCGGTGAGCGGCGCGAGGAGCGTGAGCAGCGACAACCCGAGTAGTACCGTGCCGGGGCCGTCGACCGGCTCCGGGCTCTGCGAGCGGGTCTCGGGTACGGCGCGGGCGGCGAGGAGCAGGCCGACGAGGACGACAGGGACGTTCACGAGGAACACCGAACGCCAGCCGGTGCCGGCGACATCGGCGGCGACCAGTACGCCGCCCAGGATCTGGCCCGCCACCATCGACAGCCCGGCGGTGGCGCCGTACAGCCCCATGGCCTTCGCACGCCGCGGCCCGCTGGTCGCCGCCTGGATCGTGGCCAGCACCTGCGGCAGCATCGCCGCCGACGCCGCGCCCTGCGCGACCCGCGCCGCCACCAGCGTCCAGGCGCTCGGCGCCAGCCCGCACGCCAGCGAGGTCAGCCCGAAGGCCGCCATGCCGCCGAGGAAGAGCCGACGCCGGCCGAACAGGTCGCCGAGCCGGCCCCCGAGGACGAGCAGCACGGCGTACGCCAACCCGTAACCGGCGACGACGAGTTCGAGGACCGACTCGCTCGCCGCGAGGTCCTGGCCGATGGTGGGCAGGGCGACGTTGACGATGAAGAAGTCGATGAGTGGGAGTGCCGCGGCCAGCAGCACCGTGAACAGTCCGAGGCCGCCCAGCGAGGGTGACGCGGCAGCGGTCCGGGCCTTGACTGAGGAGGGGATGGTTTCGCTCACAGAGACGAGCCTGCGCCTGCTCCCAGACTGGTACCAGAGTCTTCTTATCCTGGTACAAGCACTACCTGGAAACAGGGTCCGGGCGGCGGCAGGCTGGAGGCATGACGACCATGGCCCAGGAGACGGCACAGGAGACGGTGCCCCCGCGCGGGACGGCCGTGGCGGCGGTCCGGCGGCACGAACTCGCCGCCTTCCTGCGCCACCGCCGCGAGCACATCACCCCGGAACAGGTCGGCCTGCCCCGCGGCCGCCGACGCCGCACCCCCGGCCTGCGCCGCGAGGAGGTCGCCCACCTCTCGGCGGTCGGCGTCACCTGGTACACGTGGCTGGAGCAGGCCCGCGACATCCAGGTCTCCGTCCAGGTCCTGGACGCCCTCGCCCGCACCCTGCTCCTCGACGCCGGCGAACGCGCCCACCTCTTCCAACTGGCGGGCGCGGTGGACCCGACCCCCGCGACCAGCTGCCCGTCGGTCAACCCGGCGATGCGGTCCGTACTGGAACAACTGGAGCCGTATCCGGCCTGCCTGCAGGACAGCCGGTACGACATCCTCGCCTACAACCGCACGTACGGACTCCTGCTCTGCGACCTCGACGCGGTGCCGCCGGAGGACCGTAACTGCCTGGTCCTCTCCTACACGCACGACGACTGGCGCGCGTCGATCGTGCACTTGGAGGAGACCCAACGCCTCATGGCCGCCCGCTTCCGCGCCGCGATGGCCGGCCACCTGGGAGAGCCCGCCTGGAAGATGCTGCTGAAGCGGCTGCGTACGGAGTCCCAGGAGTTCTGCGAGGCCTGGGACCGGCATGAGGTGGTGGCCCACCGCACGAAGAGGAAGGAGTTCCTCAACCGACATGTGGGGCGGATCGTGCTGGACCATACGGACTTGTGGCTGAGCCCGGAGGTGGGGCCGCGCATGATCACGTACGTACCCGCGGACGAGGAGTCGAGGCTACGACTGGAGAAGCTGAACGAAATAGCGCAGGCGAGGTGACCAACCCAGGGGCGCGGGGCTGTGCACATGTGTGGCTCCGCCGCGTGGGCGCGATCAGCCCCCACAACCCGCAGCTGCCGAACTACGCGCTGACCCCGGCGGCTTCGCGAACCTCAACCGACTCCAGCCGCTCAGCAGTCCGCTCAGCAGACCTTCGAGCCCAAGCCCCGCTCGTCACCGCGCCCACGACAAGCACCGCCACCCCACACCCCGTGAGGATCCACCACCCCGGCCGCGCGGCAGACACGAACGCCTCCTTGTACGACGACGCCCCCACCCCGGAAGCCAACACCGCACCGACCACGGCCACGCCCAGCGTCTGCCCCAACTGCCGACTGGTGGAAGCCACAGCCGCCGCAACCCCGGCCTGAGCCCGCGGCATACCAGAAACCGCCGTATTCGTGATGGGCGCGTTCACGAACCCGAATCCGATACCGAAGAGCGTGTACCCGAGGAACAACGTGACGTTCGACGTCTCGGCCTCGAACGCGGCGAACAACCCCGCGCTCACCGTCATCGCACTACCGGCGATCAGCAACGGGACCCGCGGCCCCCGACTCCCCACCAGCCGCCCGGACAACGGCGCGCACAGGAACGTAGGCGCGGCCATCGGCAGCATCCACAGCCCGGCGTGCAGCGCGTCAAGGCCCCGGACGTTCTGCAGATACAGCGTCGACAGGAACAGGAACCCACCCAGCGCCGCGAACCCGCTGACCGCGATCACCGTGGCCCCACTGAACGGCGCGGAACGGAAGAAGCGCAGGTCGATGAGGGGTTCGGTACGGCGAGGCTCGTAGCAGAGGAGGCCCGCCAGCGCGCCGAAGGCGATGACCGCGAAGGGAACCACCGTGGCAACCCCCGCGTTCGGTGCCTCGATGATCGCGTACGTCAGGGAGCCGAACAGCGCGATGACGAGGATCTGCCCGACGGGGTCGGCGCGGCGGGCCTTGGGGGCGCGGGACTCGGGGACGTGGCGCAGGGTCAGCAGCAGCGCCGTGAGCCCCACCGGGAGGTTGATCCAGAAGATCGCGCGCCAGCCGACCGAGTCGACGAGCAGCCCGCCCACCAGAGGGCCGGCCGCCATGGAGATGCCGACCACCGCACCCCACACGCCGATCGCGCGGGCGCGTTCGCGCGGGTCGGTGAAGGTGTTGGTGATGATCGACATCGCGACCGGGTTCAGCATCGAACCGCCGACCGCCTGCACCATGCGGAAGGCGACGAGCGCGTCGAGGTTCGGCGCGACGGAGCACAGGGCCGAGCCGATCGTGAAGACGACCAGGCCCGCGATGAAGACGCGCTTGCGGCCGATCCGGTCAGCCGTGGAGCCGGCCAGCATCAGCAGCGAGGCGAGCACCAGCGTGTACGCGTCGATCGTCCACTGGAGGCCCGAGGTGCCGGCGTCGAGGTCGCGCTGCATGGAGGGCAGGGCGACGTTCAGGACGGTGTTGTCGAGGCTCACGATCAGCAGGCTCATGCAGCAGATCGAGAGCACGAGCAGGCGTCGGCGAGGGGTGAGCTCGGGCATGCGGGCCAGCGTACGCCGATTTCGATAGTGCGTCTAACTAATGACTGCCCCAAGATCCCGGCGACGGGATTCTGGGCACTCGCCGCCGTGCGCGACAATGGGTGGATGCCCACGACCGCTTCGCCCCTCCAGATCGGGCCGCACACCGTCCAGCCGCCCGTCGTCCTGGCCCCCATGGCCGGGATCACCAACGCGCCCTTCCGCACGCTGTGCCGGCACTTCGCCGGAGGCGAATCAAAGGATGGAGCCAGTGGCGGCAAGGGGCTGTTCGTCAGCGAGATGATCACGACGCGGGCGCTGGTCGAGCGCAACGAGAAGACCATGCAGCTGATCCACTTCGACGCGACCGAGAAGCCGCGTTCGATCCAGCTGTACGGCGTCGACCCGGCCACCGTCGGCAAGGCCGTCCGCATGATCGCGGAGGAGGGCCTCGCCGATCACATCGACCTGAACTTCGGGTGTCCGGTGCCGAAGGTGACGCGGAAGGGTGGCGGGTCGGCGCTGCCGTACAAGCGGAATCTGCTGCGGGCGATTCTGCGGGAGGCGGTGAGTGGGGCCGGGGAGCTTCCCGTGACCATGAAGATGCGCAAGGGCATCGACGACGACCACATCACCTTCCTCGACGCCGGGCGGATCGCCGTCGAGGAGGGCGTCACGGCCATCGCGCTGCACGGTCGTACGGCTGCCCAGCACTACGGCGGCACGGCCGACTGGGACGCGATCGCGCGGTTGAGGGAGCACGTCCCGGAGATTCCGGTGCTTGGCAACGGTGACATCTGGTCGGCGCAGGACGCGTTGCGGATGGTGCGGGAGACCGGGTGCGACGGGGTCGTGGTCGGGCGTGGCTGTCTGGGGCGGCCGTGGCTGTTCGCGGATCTGGTGGCGGCCTTTGAGGGCCGTGAGGAAGACATCCTGAAGCCGACGCTCCGCGAGGTCGCCGACATCATGGTCCGGCACGCCACCCTTCTCGGGGAGTGGATCGGTGACGAGGCGCGTGGCGTCATCGACTTCCGTAAGCATGTCGCCTGGTACCTCAAGGGTTTCGCGGTCGGGTCGGAGATGCGTAAGCGGCTCGCGATCACGTCGTCGCTTGAGGAACTCCGGGCGGGTTTGGACGAGTTGGACCTCGACCAGGCCTGGCCGGTTGGTGCGGACGGGCCTCGTGGGCGTACGTCCGGGAACAACCGGGTGGTGTTGCCGGACGGTTGGCTGAAGGACCCGTACGACTGTGCGGGGGTCGGCGAGGACGCGGAGCTGGACACGTCCGGCGGCTGAGGCGGGCCTCGGCTGAGGGCTCCGCCCCAGAGCCCGGTTACTCCTTCGACGGATGCGGGGTCGAGCCGTATGCCGTCAGGAAGCGGTCGCGGAATGCGCTCATCTTCCAGACGGGGGCGTTGGGGGCGGGTTGTAGGCCGTCCGTCCAGTTCCAACTGGTGGTCTTGCCCAAGACCTTCGGGTCCTTCGCGACGATCGAGATCGGGACGTCGCGGCTCGCGTCCGTGCCGCTGACGCGGGCTATCGGCTGGTGGTCGCCGAGGAAGACGAGGACCGTGTCGTCGGTGCCGTAGCGCTCCAGCCACTGGGTGAGGCTGGTGACCGAGTACTCGACCGACCTGCCGTACTCCTGCTTGGAGCGGGTCGAGTCGGCGATGATGTCCGCCGGCTTGGTGGCCGCCTTCTGGATCGGGCCGAAGAGCGAGCCGTCGCCCAGGTCGTCCCAGTCGACCATCTTCGGGAGCGGCGCCCAGGGCTGGTGGCTGGAGGTCAGGATGATCTCCGACATCAGGGGCTTGTCGCGCTTCTTGCCGTGGACCTGGCGCTGGAAGGCCTCCAGGGCGTACTGGTCGGGCATCGTGGACCAGCTGAACTTCGGGCCCTGGTAGCCGAGTTGGAAGGCGTTGTAGACCTTGTCGAGGCCGTAGAACTCCTGCTCCGGCCAGCCCTTCTGCACGCCCGGCATCACCCCGACCGTGTCCCACGCGCCGGTCTTCTGGAACGCCTTCGTCAGGCTGAGGTGGTCGCTGGACATCACCGTGCGGTAGCGCTGCTGGTTGTCGATCCACAGGCCCGACATGGTGGTCGAGTGGCCGAGCCAGCTGCTGCCGCCGAATGTCGCCGACGTCAGCCAGCCGCTCTTGGCGTGGAAACCGGCGTCCGTGAGGGCCTTGGTGCTGGTGTCGAGGGTCTTTTCCACGCCGGGTGCGATCACCGGGTCCGTGAGCGCGCTGCGGCCGTAGCTCTCGATGAACGTGAAGATGACGTCCTTGCCGCGCAGGTCGGGGAGTAGTTGGTCGGGCGGGGTGGCGCCGAAGCTGTCGGCCCTCGCCTCCTTCGCGAACGCCGCCTCGTCCCGCAGCGTGTCCTTCACCCTGTGCGCCTGCACCTTGAGGACGCCGGCGGTGTGGTCCGCGGCGATCGGCACCCCGGCGACCTCCAGACCGAACGCCGAGCAGGTGATCCAGACGGTGCCGGCGACCAACGCGCCCTTGGAGGCGCGGGGTTTGTACCGGGCGAGGAGATTCGACAGCAGGACCATGGCCAGCGCGACCAGCACGATCAGGAGGACCACGAGGACTACGACGCCGATGGTGAGGAGGAGCGTGGTCCCGCCGCCCAGCGAGTCCTCCAGGTAGGAGTGGGCGTCGTCCAGCAGGCCCCAGTCCAGGACGATGTTGAAGTGCCGGCCCAGGTACTCGTTGTAGCCGAGGTCCAGGACGTTCACGACGGTCAGGGCGCCCAGGGCCGCGCCCGAGAACGCCGCCACGATCAGGCGGGGGCGGCGCGGGAGGATGAGGAGAACGGCCGCTCCGATGATGGCCTCCGCGGGGAGGCGTACGAACTCCCGGAGCCTGAGGTTGCCCAGGGTGTTCGGCATCTGGAGGCAGACGTATACGAGTACGGCGGCCAGGGCGGTGACCGTCCAGCGGAGGTGTCGCCTCCATGCCTCGGCTTCGCCTTCGGCCGGGTTGTTCCCACCCGCACCACCGGTGCTGCTTTCGTCGTCGGGTGCCGGTGGCCCCTGGGGCTCCTGTGGGGCGTCCTCGCCGTCGGCGGCTGCGGGTTCGTCGTTCGTGGGTGCCGTCGGCTCGTCTTTCGTACCGGGCAGTTGACGTGTGCGCGTGAAGACAGGCAGCACCCGAAGGTCCTTCCGTGCGAAGCCCCTGGCGGAGTGGTGTGGCGGGCCATGCTGGGGAGGCTGGAGGCCCGCCGTCATCCCGTACGGCCAGCCTCCGGACCTTGTTCAGCCACTCCGCCCCAGCGCTCGGCAAACACCACACAAACGCCAGGCCAACACCCCCTAGGCCCCACCCACCGCCGTGAGCAGCGCCAACGGCGCAGCCGCCGACCGGGATTCCCGTACGCACGCGTGCGGGTACGGCACCGGCTCCGCGTGGGTGTCGCGGCCGTACCCGGCCAGGACCTCCGGCAAGCGGTGGCCCGTCGCCGTCGCCGCGTCGACCAGCGCGTGGGCGACCGTGCGGGCCTCGTCGTGCAGGCCGTAGCGGGCCAGGCCCAGGGTGATCAGGGCGTTGTCGTGCGGCCAGACCGAACCGCGGTGGTAGGAGAGGGGGTGGTAGGCCGGTTGGCCGGAGGCCAGCGTCCGTACGCCCCAGCCCGAGAAGAAGTCCGGTTCCGTCAGCCGCCGGCCGACCAGCTCGCCGTACTCCTTGTCCAGCAGCCCGGACCACAGCAGATGCCCGGCGTCCGAGGCCAGCGCGTCCACCTGGCGGCCGTCCCCGTCGAGGGCGAGGGCGGGGAAGGTGTGCTCCGGCATCCAGAAGTCCCGCTGGAAACGGTCGCGCAGGTCGCCCGCCGCCTGTTCCAGGAGGGCCGCGTAGGTCTCGTCGTTCCAGGCCGTGCGCGCCACCCACGCCGTGCGGCGCAGGGCGTCGTACGCGTAGCCCTGGGCCCCCGCCGCCATCACCGGACCGTTGGGGCGGGTGCCGTCGGCCGAGCAGATGGCGCCGGGGGAGTCCTTCCAGTTCTGGTTGGCCAGGCCGCCCTGGTCGGCGCGGTAGACCAGGTAGCCGCGGGACGTGAGTCCGCCGTGGTCCAGCATCCAGCCGATCGCGGCACGGGCGTTGGGCTCCAGACGGCGGGCCAGGTCCGTGTCACCCGTGTGTTCGACGTACGCACCGAGGAGGACCAGGAACAGCGGCGTCGCGTCCACCGAGCCGTAGTAGCGGCCGTACGGCACCTGCCCGAAGTGAGCCAGCTCGCCGTGCCGCACCTCGTGCACGATCTTGCCGGGCTGGGCGACCGACTCCGGGCCAGTCTCCGTCGCCTGCGTCGCGGCGAGCGCGGGGAGTGTGGCGGCGGCCAGCTGGGGGCGGTAGGGGAGGGCGAACAATGACGTGAGGAGGGCGTCGCGGCCCAGCAGGGTCAGGAACCACGGGGCTCCCGCCGCCGGTACGCGCACCTCCTCGCCGTCCAAGCCCCTCGCCGGGACCTGGAGCGAGGCCAGGTCGGCCAGGCCGCGCGCGCAGGCCGCCGCCAGTTCCGGCCAGCCGGTCGGGAAGGCCACGCCCTCCACGAACTCGCCCTCCATCGCGAGGAGTTGGGCGTTGACGGCGGCGGGGGAGCGGGGGACTCGGAGGGCCCGTTTGTCACCGTGCGGGCGGGCCATCACGCGCAGCGTCAGCTCCGCGGTGCCGTGCGGTTCCAGGTCCAGGGTCCACACCATGCGGCGGGCGCCGGTGCCGGTCTCCTCGACGCCGTCGGGGGCGGGCTCGGCCGTCACCGTCGTACAGGACCGCCACTCGCCGCGCTGGTACGTGAACTCCACGCCATGGTCGAGGACTTGGCGGAAGCGGGTGGCGCCGGTCTTGGCGTAGGTGCGGTAGTCGGAGCGGAGTTCGAACTGGTCCGTGAAGTCGGCGTCGGCGGTGACCGCGAGGCGGACTGTCGTCGGCACCGGGCGGTTGCTGGTCACCCGCAGGGACTCGATGAACGAGCCGTCCCCGACCGCCTGTTCACGGAAGAGTGTGTAGGCGGGGGGTTCCGTGCGGCCTCCGCGCGGGACGAGTACACAGCGCGCGGTGTCACCGTCGGCGACCGGCGCGAGTGCCTCCGGCACGGCGCCGTCGACGGTCAGCTGCCAGCGGCTCAGATGCCGGGCGTCCCGTACGAATAACCCGTCCGGGGAGGTACCGCCCCGGACGCCGCTGATGTCCCCGCCGTCGCCCACGGCGGCGAACGTCCCCCCGTGCACGAGCAGATGATGCCGGTCCGTCATCCCCGGTCCCCTCCCTTGCTTGCCGTGACTGTTGTGACTTCCATGACCGTTGTGTCGCTGACCGTCGTGTCGCTGTGCAGCAGGTCGAGCGTGAGCGCCGCCGTCCAGCTGAAGCCGGTGGCCCCGCAGGCCTCGCCCGTGTACGGGTCGACGTACTCCGCGAACCCGGAGGTGTCGGCGATGTCCAGCACCGCGTCCCGCAGCGTGTCGGCCCGGGCCTGTTCGCCGTGCGTGCGCAGTCCGCGCTCCACCAGCCAACTGGTGTTGAACCAGGCCGGCCCCCGCCAGTAGCGGTGCGGGTCGAAGGCCTCGCCGAGCAGGTCGAAGCTGGGCACGAGGCGGGTGGTGTCGCCGAGACCGAAGTGCTCCGAGCACGCCGTCCGTACGACCGTCGACGCGAGGTCGCGGGGCAGTGTCGGCAGTAGCAGCGGGATCAGGCCGGAGACGCTGCGCTCGGGGATGAGGTCCCCCGAGACCACGTCCCGGCAGAAGAACATGCCCTCCGCCGGGTCCCAGAGGCGCTCGATCAGCGCCACCGTCAGACGCTCCGCGCGCGCGTGCCGAGCCGTGCCGGGCGCCCCCAGCTCCTGCGCGATCCGCGCCAGCGCGTGCTCCGACGCGATGAGCAGGGCGTTGAAGGCCGGGTCCTCGACCGCGAACTCACTCGCCCCGGCCCCATTTCCCCCGCCCAGCCCGGCTCCTTTACCCCCGCCCAGCCCGGCTCCTTTACCCCCGCCCAGCCCGGCTCCTTTACCCCCGCCCAGCCCGTCCCTGTAGTCGCCGTCCCGGTAGTCCGCCGCCAGCCGTACGTACCGCCCGTAGTCCAGGTCCGTCGGCCGGTCCTCCGCCGCCCCGTGGTCCAGGTCGGCACGTCGGAACGAGCGGGCCGGGGCCGGGGTGATGCGTGCGAGCGGGGCGTCCCAGCAGGGGCTGTTGTCCATGCCCTGCTCCCAGGGGTGCACGACCGACGCCAGGCCGCCGCCGCCCAGGTCGCGGCGGTGCAGCAGATAGCGGTGCCAGGCGGCCAACCGCGGGTAGACCCGGGTCAGGAAGCCGCGCGCCCGGGACAGTCCCGGGTCCGCGCAGTGCACCAACCACGCGGCCAGCGCGTGCACCGGTGGCTGCACGATCCCCGAGGTCTGTACGGTGCGCGGGGCGCCCGCAGCGCGCCCCGCGGTCGAGGAGCGCCAGAAGTCGGGGCTCGGGAAGTACGCGTCGAGCGGAACGGAGGGGTTGAAGACGATGTGCGGGATCCGCCCGTCGCCCCACTGGGCGCCGAGCAGCGTCTCCAGCTCCGTCTGCGCCCGCAACGGCGACAGATGGCGCAGCCCGATGGCGATGAAGGCCGAGTCCCACGACCACTGGTGCGGATACAGGCCACGCGAGGGCACCGTCGACGTGCCCGTCCAGTTGCCCTCCAGCACCTGGGCTGCCCTGACGTGCAGTGAATGCGATGCCGCAGCCGGATCGTATGCAACGGCCCCGGGGCCCGTTACCTCACCATGGCCGGAAAAGGGAGGTGAGGTCGTGGTGCGTGTGGGGTCCACGACTTCCCAGTGACGGGCGGTGAGTTGGGCGCTGCGATCCACTCAGGGCTCCCCGAAGACGACGGGCCGATCGGTTCGGCACTGGCTACCGTAGGGTTACGTCTATTTAACACGCAAAACTCAATATGTAATGCAAGGTTGAGAAACACAAGGGGGTGCGCATGACCGGACGGCCGGGCAGTAGGACGGGCAGGACCACCAGAGGAAGCAGTCAGGCCAGCGCCGGGGAGCTGCTCGAACTGGTGCGCAGTGGACACGCGACGACCCGTGGTGCCCTCCAGCAGGCCACCGGCCTCTCCCGCGCCACCGTCGGCCAGCGCCTGGACCGCCTCTTCCGCGCGGGCTGGCTGCGCGAGGGCGCCGGCGGTCCCGTGGACTCCCCGCTGGGCGGCCGCCCCTCCATCACCCTGGAGTTCGACGACGCCCATGCCGTCGTCCTCGCCGCCGACCTCGACACCCGCCATGCCCGCGCCGCCGTCCTGTCCCTGACCGGCGAGATCCTCGCCGAGCACAGCGGCACGCTGGTCATCGAGGACGGGCCGGATGCGGTGCTCGGTGAGCTGGGACGCTGGTTCGGCGAGCTGCTGGAGAAGGCGGGGCACCGGGCCGACGAGGTCTGCGGCATCGGGATCGCCGTGCCCGGGCCGGTGGACAGCGAGACCGGCCGGGTGGTGCAGCCGCCGATCATGCCGGACTGGGACGGCTACGACATACGGGGGCGCCTGGCCCGGGCCTTCACCGAGCACACGGGGGCCGCCCAGGTGCCGGTCCTGGTCGACAACGACGCCAACCTCATGGCGTACGGCGAACAGCGCACGGCGTATCCCGACTGCTCGGCGTTCGTGCTGGTCAAGGTGTCCACCGGTATCGGTGCCGGAGTTGTGGTCGACGGCTCGGTCTTCCGGGGCGTCGACGGGGGCGCGGGCGACATCGGGCACATCCGGGTGGGCGCCGACGCGCTGTGCCGGTGCGGGTCCTACGGTTGTCTGGCCGCCGTCGCGAGCGGTGGCGCCGTGGCCCGGCGGCTGGCGGAGACGGGCGTACCGGCGGCGTCCGGCTCAGATGTGCGGGACCTGCTGGCGTCCGGGCATCCGGGGGCGGCCGCGCTGGCGCGGGAGGCCGGGCGGCAGGTCGGGGACGTCCTCGCGACGGTCGTGACGCTGCTCAATCCGGGTGTGCTGATGATCGCCGGGGATCTGGCCGGAACTCCCTTCCTCACCGGCGTACGGGAGCTGCTCTACCAGCGGGCGCTGCCGCGCTCGACCGCTCATCTGGACGTGGTGACCTCGCGGCTCGGGGAGCGGGCCGGGCTGGTGGGGGCCGGGGCGATGGTCGTCGAGTATCTGTACGCGCCGGAGCGGGTGGAGGAGCGGCTGCGGGCGCTCGGCGTATGACGCGTATGGCGCGTATGGCGCGTATGACGTCTTTGTTTCCGTCCGGACATCCGTCCGCATGGTGAAATCCCGGCGCCTGTGGAAGCGTGATTCTCGCCACCCCTGATAAGGGGTGCGCTCAGATGAGCGGATCTTGGGCGACTGCACTTCGTGGAGGGGTGGCACTGAGTGCCACCCCTTGATCGTTCATCGATCGAAATCATACGTGCTGATAGCTGCTCATCTGAGCGACACCTGGCTTCCGTGGACGGTGATGCGTTCAAGAAGTGAAAACATGCACCGGTCTCTGCTTGCCAAGCTTTGACTTTTGATCCGCTGGCGGACGAGTGGTTACAGGCGTATGACGCACAAGTGGACGTACCCAGACGCCTTCGATCTGGGTATGTTCCTCGCCGTCAGGGCAGCCACCGCGTCCTCGAGGAGTTGGGACCCGTGTCGGAAGAAACAAAGTTCGTTTACGACTTCACCGAGGGCAACAAGGACCTCAAGGACCTCCTCGGCGGCAAGGGCGCGAACCTCGCCGAGATGACCAACCTGGGCCTTCCGGTTCCTCCGGGCTTCACGATCACCACCGAGGCCTGCAAGGTCTACCTCGACAGCGGCGACGAGCCGGCGGCACTGCGTGACGAGGTGACTGCGCACCTCGACGCGCTGGAGCAGCGCATGGGCAAGAAGCTCGGCCAGGCCGACGACCCGCTGCTCGTCTCCGTCCGCTCCGGCGCGAAGTTCTCCATGCCCGGCATGATGGACACCGTCCTGAACATCGGCCTCTCCGACAAGTCCGTGCAGGGCCTCGCCAAGCAGGCCGGCGACGACCGGTTCGCCTGGGACTCCTACCGGCGCCTCATCCAGATGTTCGGCAAGACCGTCCTCGGCGTCGACGGCGACCTCTTCGAGGAGGCGCTGGAGCAGGCCAAGGTGACCAAGAAGGTCACGGTCGACACCGAGCTGGAGGCGGCCGACCTCAAGAAGCTCGTCACCAAGTTCAAGAAGATCGTCAAGACCCAGGCAGGCCGGGACTTCCCGCAGGACCCGCGCGAGCAGATGGACCTCGCCATCCACGCGGTCTTCGACTCCTGGAACACCGACCGCGCCAAGCTGTACCGCCGCCAGGAGCGCATCCCGCACGACCTGGGCACGGCCGTCAACGTCTGCTCGATGGTGTTCGGCAACCTGGGCCCCGACTCGGGTACGGGTGTGGCGTTCACGAGGGACCCCGCCTCCGGCCACCAGGGCGTGTACGGCGACTACCTGCAGAACGCCCAGGGCGAGGACGTGGTCGCGGGCATCCGCAACACCGTCCCGCTCGCGGAGCTGGAGAAGATCGACAAGAAGTCGTACGACCAGCTGATGCAGATCATGGAGACCCTGGAGAACCACTACAAGGATCTCTGCGACATCGAGTTCACCATCGAGCGCGGCCAGCTGTGGATGCTCCAGACCCGCGTCGGCAAGCGCACGGCGGGCGCGGCCTTCCGCATCGCCACCCAGCTGGTGGACCAGGGCCTGATCGACGAGGCCGAGGCGCTGCAGCGCGTCAGCGGCGCCCAGCTCGCGCAGCTGATGTTCCCGCGCTTCGACGACGAGGCGAAGGTCGAGCAGGTCGGCCGGGGCATCGCGGCGTCGCCGGGTGCGGCGGTCGGCAAGGCGGTCTTCGACTCGTACACCGCGGTGAAGTGGTCGCGTTCCGGCGAGAAGGTCATCCTGGTCCGCCGGGAGACCAACCCCGACGACCTCGACGGCATGATCGCGGCGGAGGGCATCCTGACCAGCCGCGGCGGCAAGACCTCGCACGCCGCCGTGGTGGCGCGTGGCATGGGCAAGACCTGTGTGTGCGGTGCCGAGGAGCTCGAGGTCGACACCAAGCGGCGCCGGATGACGGTCCTGGGCGGGCATGTGGTGGAGGAGGGCGACCTGATCTCCATCGACGGGTCGTCCGGCAAGGTGTACCTGGGCGAGGTGCCGGTCGTCCCGTCTCCCGTCGTGGAGTACTTCGAGGGCCGGATGCACGCGGGCGCCCACGACGCCGACGAACTGGTCGAGGCCGTGCACCGGATCATGGCCTTCGCCGACCGCAAGCGCCGCCTGCGGGTGCGCGCCAACGCGGACAACGCCGAGGACGCGCTGCGCGCCCGCCGCTTCGGCGCCCAGGGCATCGGCCTGTGCCGTACGGAGCACATGTTCCTCGGCGACCGCCGTGAGCTGGTGGAACGCCTGATCCTGGCGGACACGGAGGCCGAGCGCGAGGAGTCGCTGAAGGAGCTTCTCCCGCTCCAGAAGCAGGACTTCGTGGAGCTCTTCTCGGCGATGGACGGTCTGCCCGTCACCATCCGCCTCCTCGACCCGCCGCTGCACGAGTTCCTGCCGGACATCACCGAGCTGTCGGTGCGCGTGGCGCTGGCCGAGTCCCGCCAGGAGCCGCACGAGAACGAGCTGCGCCTGCTCCAGGCGGTGCACCGGCTGCACGAGCAGAACCCGATGCTGGGCCTGCGCGGGGTGCGCCTGGGCCTGGTCATCCCGGGCCTGTTCACGATGCAGGTACGGGCGATCGCGGAGGCGGCGGCCGAGCGGAAGTCGGCGAAGGGCGACCCGCGAGCGGAGATCATGATCCCGCTGGTGGGCACGGTCCAGGAGCTGGAGATCGTCCGCGAGGAGGCCGACCAGGTCATCGCGGAGGTCCAGGCGGCGACGGGTACGGAACTGAAGCTGGCGATCGGCACGATGATCGAGTTGCCGCGGGCCGCGCTGACGGCGGGCCAGATCGCGGAGGCGGCGGAGTTCTTCAGCTTCGGCACGAACGACCTGACCCAGACGGTGTGGGGCTTCAGCCGGGACGACGTGGAGGCGAGCTTCTTCACGGCGTACCTGGAGAAGGGCATCTTCGGCGTCAGCCCGTTCGAGACGATCGACAAGGACGGCGTGGGTTCGCTGGTGAAGCTGGCCGCGGAGGCCGGCCGCGCCACCCGCCCCGACCTGAAGCTCGGCGTCTGCGGTGAGCACGGCGGTGACCCGGAGTCGGTCCACTTCTTCCACGAGGTGGGTCTGGACTACGTCTCCTGCTCGCCGTTCCGGATCCCGGTGGCGCGGTTGGAGGCGGGGCGTGCGGCCTCGCAGTCGGTGGGCAGCGACCACCGCTAGTGCCCCAACAGGCGACATTCGCCCCGTCGCGACGCCCGGTACGCTCCCCCACTGCCCAAGGGCGTGGGAGGTGCCCCCACTCGCCGCACCGGGCACAAACCCAAGTACGTCCAGTACGAGGGCTTGTTACCCGGCACGCCGAGAGCACGCACCGGACGCCGCTCCTTGACGGGCGAACGTTGCCTGCCGGGGCACCAGGCCCTACGGCCACTGAACCCCGGGACTGCCGTCGAGTCACCCGACCCTCACGACCGCGGCGGCAGTTCCGGCTCACGAAGAGAGGGCGGCACCTTGTGCGGGGTGCCGTCCTCTCGTGCGTGTCGTACGGGGTCGCGCCCACGCTTCCGGCAAAGACGTACGACGGTCCCGACGCCGCCGACCGACTCGCGCGCGAGCGGACCTTGTTGCGGGGGCTGCGGGGTGGCGGGCAGGTGCCCGTGCCCCCACTGCTCCGGGCCGGCGAAGGCACCCTGACGCTCGGCTTCGTCCCCGGGGTGCACGGCCAGGAACTCATCGACGCCGGGCGCGCGGAGGACGTGCTCCGTTCCCGCGGGGAGGTGCTGCGCCGGATCCACGCGACGCCGGCGGACCTGCCGGCCCCCGGGGCGGCAGGCCCGCGCGATGTGCTGGTGCATGGTGACTTCGGGTCACCGCGGGCTGGCGGGAGTAGCCCGGCCGGCGTTCACGGGATCACTGGATCGGGGAGTCGGGCGGGGGGAGTTGGATGGTGCGCTCCCGGTCCACGGCTTCGACGCCGTCGACCGCCTCCAGGGCCGGCAGCCGGTCCTCCGGGACGGTGCCGGAGAGCGTGCCCAGGACCGGCTGCTCGCCCGTGACCGTCAGCCCGGCCCGCCGCAACGCCTCGACCACGTCCGCGAACCGGTCGGGGTCGACCGCGAGGACGACCCCGACCGGCTCGGACTGGGACGACTCGCTCACGGGGCCTGGAGCAGGCCCGTGCCGACGTCCCTGACGGGCTGCACCATCGGGAACGCGCTGGCCTTCAGACTGGCCATGAGCTCGGCCGCGGAAGCGTTGGGGTTCGCCTGGGCGAGCAGTGCGATGACACCCGCTGCGTGCGGGGTGGCCATGCTGGTGCCGCTCAGAACCCGGTACCCGCCGTCAGGGGCGGCCGAGTGCACGTCTCTGCCGGGCGCGGCGATGTTGATCTCGCCGCCCTGGTCGTTGATGCCGCCGTTGGAGAAGAACGACGGGTTGAGCGCCTTGTCGAGCGCGGCCACCGCGAGGATGGAGGGGCAGTTGGCAGGCCGGCTGACGGGCACGATGGAGCCCGGCCGCATACTGTCGTTGCCCGCGGCGGCGACGATCACCGTCCCGTGCCTGAGCACGCGCTGGGCCAGGATCTCGTACGTCTGCGGGAAGAGCTCACCCGGCCGGACCCGGGCACCGAGCGACATGGAGATCACCTTCGCGCCCTGGGAGACGGCCCAGGCCATGGCCGCCAGGATCTGGCCGTCGCTGCCGCTGCCCGCGTTGTTGAGCACTTTGGCCGCGAGGATCTGCGCGTCGGGCGCCACGCCGTAGCGGGGGCCCTGCCGGGGGTGGGCCGAACCGGCGGCGGTGCCGATGCAGTGCGTGCCGTGGCCGTTGCCGTCGTCGGCGGTCTCGTTGGGCACGAAGGAGACCGTCGCCGGGATGCGCCCGGCCAGGTCCGGGTGGTCGGCGTCCACGCCGGTGTCGAGGACGGCGATCTTCACACCCTTTCCGGTCAGGTGGGACAGGTTGGCCCGGATCGCCTGGAGGCCCCAGGTCCAGTCCTTCTCGTGCCAGGCCGGGCCATGGCCGGTGGCGATCTCGGCCTCGGTGTGGCGGCTGACCACTTCCTCGTCGCTGCGGAAGGCCGGGAAGAACTCGGTCGGCGCCTGGTGCGGGGCGGTGATCGGCATGGCGTAGACCATGCGCTCCGGCTCGGCGGCGATGATCGAGGACTCCGCCTCGGCCGAGGTCACCAGCGCGTGACGCTGCTCGGGCCGCACCTCGACGACGACGGCGGCGAGGTCTTCGAAGAGCACCGAGACATCGGGGCGCTCGAGGAGTTCGGCGACGTTCGCGGTCTCTGATCCTCGGACACGTTCGACGGACGCGATGTCGGCGTTGGAACGCAGTGCGTTCAGTCCGCTTTCCTGGTTACTCGGGTCGAGCAGGACCACGTACCGACCGGTGTACTCCGAGTGCTGGCCGGTGAGGGGGCCAGTGGGCCGATCGGGCTGCTCGCCGAAGGCGCGCCTGTCCATGGGTCCGTTCGCCATTGAATTCCCGCTTTCTGTGTGCGTCCCCCCTTCGTGGACGCGCGTCGATTCACGAAGGGGGAGGCGCCAGGGATGGTGGGCCCGTGCGGTCGTGTATCGACGCGTGGTGCCGTGACCTGCAAGGCGGTCCCTTGCCAGGCCGTCGGCGTTGCCCCCTCGAACACCGTTGCACTGGGTCCGGAGGCCCGCAACACAGTGCCGCCATCAGGGGTTACGGGCGGAACGGCCCCTTCACCTCGTACGTGATCCCGCCCGACGAACTCCCGCTGGTGCCGCGCTGGCTGGAGAAGTACAGCCGCGTCCCGTCGGGGGAGAAGGCGGGCCCGGTGATCTCCGAGCCGGACTGGCCGTCGATGCGCAGGAACGGGGCCACCACGTCGTCCGGGGTGATCACGCAGATCTCCATGTTGCCGCCGTCCTCAGCGACGAACAGGTCGCCGGAGGACGAGCCCGTGACGTTGTCGACGCCGGTGAGCGGGGCGGTGCCGGACGTCACCAGGGAGTCGTCGTAGGCGAGTTCGACGGTCTGGGCCGCCGCGTTGTACTGCCAGACGCGGTTGTCGCCCTTCGTCGTGAACCAGCAGGTGTCGTCGGCGTAGTAGCAGCCCTCGCCGCCGGTGAAGCGCTTGGCGCCGGAGACCTGGTTGCGGGTGGCGGTGGCGCCGGTCGGGTCGGGGACCGTCGCCCAGGTCACCGGGCCGCTGGTGCCGGTGCCGGCGACCAGGACCTCCAGGGTGCCGGACGACAGGTCGCCCCAGGTCGTCGGCCGGAAACGGTAGAAGCAGCCGTCCGACACGTCCTCCGTCATGTAGATGACCTCGCGGACGGGGTCGGCCGCCGCGGCCTCGTGCTTGAAGCGGCCCATCGCCGCGCGCCGCGTCGCCGCGTTCGTGCCCCACGGGTCCGTCTCGTAGACGTAGCCGCGGTCCACCTCCTCGCAGGACAGCCAGGTGTTCCACGGGGTCCTCCCGCCCGCGCAGTTCTGCCGGGTGCCGGACAGGATGCGGTACGCCGAGGTGATCGCGCCGGTTGACGAGAACTTCACCGCGCTCGCGCCGCCCGAGGGGTTGATCTCCGAGTTGGAGACGTAGATCCAGCCGCTGCCGTCCGCGTAACAGGCGCCGCCGTCGGGTGCGTTGTGCCAGGTGTATGACGTGCCGGTGACTGTCTGCCCGGAGCGGGCTATCACCCGGCTGGTGAAACCGCTGGGGAGTCTGATGCCGTTGGCGTCCGGCGAGCCGAGGGCCCCGTACGGGCCCGTGCCGGGCTGGGCGGGGGCGGCGTACGCGGCGCCGCGCCACAGGGTTCCGCCGAGGACGGCCGAGGTGCCGCCGATGGCGGTCGCACGGAGGAAGGTACGACGTTCCACTTCTGCTCCAGGTGCCGTGACCGCCCCGCCGCCGGGGTCGGAGGCGGGGTTGTGCGTGTCGGACCCTAGGGGGACGTGGTTGACGGGGCATGGACAAGCCGTGACTCGTTGACGTACGGCGGCGACCGGCGCCGGTCATTGCCGGGATACGGCAATGACCCGGAGTGGGAGATGTGCGACGCTCCTCGGCATGAGGCGGAACTACAAGGTGCGGGCGGGGATCGGGGCCGGGACGAGTACCGTCCTGCTGACGCTCGCCGCGCTCACGTTCGTGCCGGGTGCGTCGATGTCGAAGGACGCCGCGGCGGGCGTGATGGTGCTGGGCCTGCTGGTCGCCGTCCCCCTCATGATTGTCGGCCTGGTCCAAGGCGCCCTGGCCAAGGCGGACAAGTCCACGATGTGGCTCGCGGTCCGGTGTCTTCCCGGCAGGGTGCAGGCGGGGCTCGCGGTACTGGGCGTCGCAGGCGCCGTACTGGGAGGAACGGTGATGGGCAGTCCGGCTGACCTGGCAGAGCCTCAGATCCGGAACGGCCTGTACTACGCGGAAGACCGCTCCGAGCGTCCCTGGAAGAGGATCGAGATCTCGTGCAGCCAGTACGAGACGATCGTCAGGAGCGACCAACGCGCGATGTTCACGATCCCGGGTGCGATGCTGGCCATCACTGCGTGTCTCACCCTCGCCTACGGGGAACTCAGCCGGGCGGACGCCGCTGCCGCCCAGGCCCATCAAGCCGGCAGCGCAGGTGCCTCCCTGCGTCTCTGACGCGCCGGTAAGAACCGTGTCACCAGCCGCGAACGGCGGTCTTACTCCGTCGACTGTGCAGGTCGGGGCAGCTCAGGCGTGGCCGTTGCGGCAGCGAGCGCGCGGCGGCCACCCTTGAGCTCGGGCACGTACTTGTAGATCGTGTTGCGGGACACCCCGAGAAACTTGGCGATCGAGGCGACAGTGTTCTCCGGACGGGTGAGCAGGTCGCGGTCGTGGCGGATCTGTTCGTCGGTCATGGCCGGCGGGCGTCCGAGGCGGGCCCCACGGGCGCGGGCGGCATCCAGGCCCTCGTTGGTGCCCTGCACGATGAGTTCACGGATGAACTCGGCCAGGGCGGCGAAGACGTGGAAGACCAGGCGCCCGCAGGGGTGGTGGTGTCGAGCGCCTCATGCAGCGAGGTGAAGCCGACGCCGCGCTTGCGTAGGCCGGAGACGATCGCGATGAGGTCCTGGATGGAGTGACCGAGCCGGTCGAGCGACCGGACGACGAGGTTGTCCCCGGGCCGGAAGTAGTCGAGCGCGGCCCACAGTTCCCCCCGTTCGGCGTCCTTGCCTGACTTCTTGTCGGCGAAGATCCGGATGCATCCCGCTTCGGTGAGTGCGTGGATCTGCCGGTCGAGCAACTGCCCCTTTGTGGACACACGCGTGTATCCCACAAGATCGCCGGTCCGCACGCCGACTTTCTGACGCCGTTTCACGTACATGATCCAGCGCTGATCCAGTCGTGAACCTCGGCTTCCCGATCTTGCCCAGGAATCGGTCGGTAAATGAGCAGCGGCACCTCGCAAGCGACCTGAACCGCAAAGAGTTCTTCGCGAAGGTCTCTTTGCGAAGAACTCTTTGCGGACTACCGTGTGCCGCATGGCTGATGCAGTGGAGAGGCCGGATGGCCCGAACGTTGAAGAGGACTCGGTTGTCCTGGATGCCAAGGGGCTGCGTGCCCTGGCGCATCCGGTGCGCGTGCAGTTGGTCGGGCTGCTGCGGAAGTACGGCCCGTCGACGGCCACCCGCCTCGCGGAGCGGCTGGGCGTGAATTCTGGTACGGCCAGCTACCACCTCCGGCAGCTCGACGCGGCCGGTTTCGTCGAGGAGGACACCGAACGCGGCAACGCGCGAGAGCGCTGGTGGCGTTCGGTGCACCGGACTACCTGGTTCAACGATCCGGAGCTGGCCGAACGGGAGCCCGAGGCCGCACTGGCCTACCAGCAGTCCGTCGCCGCCATCTACACCCTGCGCACACAGCAGACCCTGAACGGGCTTCAGACGATGCCCCGCGCATGGCGGAACACCTTCGACATGAGCGACTGGGCCCTGCGGCTCACGCCCGAGGAAGCCGCCGCCCTGTACCGGGAGTTGACGGAAGTCATCGCGCGCTACCGGCGAGACACGCCGGAGACGGCGGCAAGTGCCCCCGAGGGAGCCGAACGGGTCGCCGTGATCACGCAGATCCTGCCCGAACTGGATGCGCCTGCCGCGTCGTCGCTCCCTTCCGGCCCTCAGGAAGCGGAAGGAGGCCCGACGTCATGACCGACGACGCCTCGGAGGCCGACGGCATACCCGGCAAGAGGTCCTTACGGCCGCTGGGTGGGGTGCTGGCGGCCATGGCCGTGTCGCTGACCGGCACGCGGATCTCCGTTGTGGCACTGCCCTGGTTCGTCCTCGTCACAACCGGTAGCGCCACCCAGACCGGACTGGTCGCCTTCTGTGAGATGACTCCCTATGTGGTGGTCAAGGCGTTCACCGGACCGCTGGTGGACTGGATCGGCCCGCGGGCCGTTTCCTGGACCACCGATCTGGCCAGCGCGACCGCCGCCGCGGCGGTTCCCCTGCTCCACGCCCTGGACCTGCTCTCCTTTCCCCTTCTGCTGGTTCTGGTCGTTCTGATCGGCGCGGCCCGGGGACCCGGCGATTTGGCCAAGGAAGTGATGATCCCGGAAGCGGCCGAGCGCGGCCGGGTGCCGCTGGAGCGGGCCACCGGTCTGGCCGGTGTGACCGAGCGGCTCGCCTCCACGGTCGGCCTGGCGGCCGGCGGATCCCTGGTGGCGCTGCTCGGTCCCCTGACCGGGCTCGCCGTAAACGCGGGCTGCTTCGCCCTCGGATCGGTGATCATCAAACTCGCCCTGCCTCGCGGTATGGGGCACGCGGTCGAGGAAGCCCTCTCGCAGGCCGGGGGAACGGAACCGGGTTACTGGCGGCGGTTCGGCGAAGGCTTCACCTTCCTGCGCGGCGAGCCGCTGCTGCTCACCGTCATCGTCATGGTCGGCATCACCAACCTGCTGGACGCGGCGTTCACCTCGGTGCTCGTACCCGTCTGGGCCAGGGAGTCCGGCAACGGGCCGACCGCGATCGGCCTGATGGGCAGCGTGATGGGGGCCGCGGCGGTCGGCGGGAGCCTGATCGCCGCAGTGGTCGCGCACCGGCTGCGGCGGCGGGTGGTGGTTCTCACCGGGTTCCTGCTGGCCGGGGCACCGAGGTTCCTGATCCTCGCCTTCGATGCCCCGTTGGGGGTGGTACTGGCCGTCTTCGCGGTCAGTGGGTTCGGTGCCGGCTTCGTCAACCCAGTGCTGGGGGCCGTCCTCGTCGAGCGGGTGCCGCGCCGGATGCTGGGCCGGGGCAACGCCCTCGGTGACTCGCTGGCCTGGGCCGGCATCCCTCTCGGCGGGCTGCTCGCCGGGGCGGCGGTGACCGCTGTCGGACTCGTGCCGGTGCTGCTCGCCTGTGGCGCCGCGTACTTCCTCACCACGAATCTGGCTGGACTGCGGCCGGAATGGCGCGAGATGGACCGTACGCGTGGGCGCGGCGTCCCGAAGCCGCATTCCAAGGAAGACGCCTCACAAGGCAGTGCGAATGCAGCGACATGACGTTTACGGGAGGGAGGTGGACCATCACGCTCAGTTCGTCCTCGGTGTGGCCGTGGTCGCCGGAGGCGACGGCCTTGATCCCGGTGTTGGTGCCATAGGCGTAGATCGCCAGGAGCAGGCGCTCGGTCAGGACCTCCGCCGAGAGGGAGCCGCCGCCGGAGACCGAGGTGACCGCGTCCAGGCAGCCCGTGCGCAGCACGGCTTCCTTGAGCATGTCAATGAGCGGCACGATGCCCACCGGCGCCTGTACCTCGCCCTTGATCCTGCGCAGGTTGCGCGGCTCGGGCTGGGCCTCGGCCGGGGTCAGCCGGATCGCCCCGGACTTCCGCTCGGCGATGTCCAGCCAGTCCATCTTGGGCAGCCGGTCGTTCGGCAGTGTCAGTTCGGTGGTCATCTGCTCGCGCAGCTCGTCGACGAAGACCTGCGGGCCCAGAGGTTTGCGCCCGAGCAGCTGAGCGGGTGACATACGACCAGCTGAAGGCGTGACCGCTCAGGCCGTGGCCCCGCTGTCCACCACCAGGTCGGTGCCCACCACCGAGGCGGCGGCGTCCGAGGCCAGGTAGAGGACGGCGGCGGCCACCTCCTCCGTGGCCGAGATACGGCCGAGAGGGAGTGTGGCCCGCGCGCGCTCGGCGCGGTCGGCCTCCGTCTCGCCGGGGTGCAGCGACATGGGGGTGTCGACGGCACCGGGGCTGACCGCGTTGATACGGACGCCGTCGCGGATGTGGTCGAGGGCGGCACCCCTGGTGAGCACGGACACGGCGGCCTTGGAGGCGGCGTACGCGGCGGCTCCGGGGTGGCGGGTGTGCACGCCGAAGGTGGAGGCGACGTTCACGATCGCGCCGCCGGCCGGCTGGGTACGCATCCGCCGGATCTCGGCCTGGAGAGCGAGGAACACGCCGGTGACGTTGGTGTCGAGCTGGGTGCGCCAGTCCTCCTCGGACAGCTCGGCCAGGGGGCTGCCGCCGCGGAAGACGCCCGCGTTGTTCACCGCCACGTCGAGCGAGCCGAAGTGCTCCACGGTGGCCTCGACGACGGCCTGGACGTCGGTGGCACGAGAAACGTCGGCGGTGACGGCGAGGGCCTTACCACCCGCCTGCTCGATCAGGGCCACCGTCTCGTCGAGCGGTTCCTGCCGCCGCCCGGCCACGACGACCTGAGCCCCTTCCGCGGCGAACGCCAAAGCGATCGCACGGCCTATCCCCGAGCCCGCGCCGGTGACGAGAGCGGTCCTGTCGATGAAGCGAGTCCTGGTCATGATCTCCTCTTATTCTTGACCGATCGGTTCAGTATGGCGGCAAGTAAAAAGGCGCCGCCCGTCCTTCGGTTCAGTCGAGCAGCGCCAGCGCCTGTTCCGCCGCGTCCCGGACCCGCGACGGGTCCGACGACGCCTTGCCGACGACTCTGAGGCCCTGCAGCAGTACCAGCAGCATGCGGGCGAGGGTGAGCGGATCGTGGCCGGCCGGCAGTTCGCCCTGGGCTCGGGCGCGGACCAGTGCCGAGTGCAGCACGATCTCCAACTGGTCCCAGTTGCGCTCGACGCTCCGCGCGGCGGCCGGGTCGTGCGGAGCGAGTTCGGCCGCCGTGTTGGTGACAAAACAGCCGCTCCGGCGCAGTTCCTCGGCGGCCGCTTCGGTCGCGTAACTCCGGACCAGCGCGCGTACGGCGGGCAGGGCGGGCCCTGGCTGGGACAGCTTCCGCAGCATCTCTGGCAGCCGCCCCTGCTGGTAGCGCTCCAGCGCCTTCAGATACAACTCGCGCTTGTTGCCGAAGGTCGCGTAGATGCTGGCGCGTCCGATGCCGAGGTGCTCGACGAGGTCGGACATCGACGTCGCCTCGTAGCCGCGCTGCCAGAACAGCTCCAGGGCCGACTGCAGCGCGGCGTCCGGATCGAACTCCTTGGTCCTGGCCACGTGACGCAGCCTAGGTATTTCTGGAACGATCAGTCAAGGCAATTCTCGGCGGGAGCAGCCGGTCGACACACGGACCTTGTTGGACCAGGTGTTGGTGGTCACGTCGAGGGCCGGGTACGCCCCCGTCCCGGTAGAGGACCATCTTCACCGTGCCGCCGACGGTGGAGCTCTGGTCGTGCAGGTCGATTCCGTAGACGCCGATCGAGCTCGGCCGGCGTGTGGTCCACGCGTACGGGCTGTAGCCGTACGCCTTGCCCTCCACACCCTCCAGTGCCTGGCCCGAAGCCGGGGAGGCCGAGGCGGTGGCCGCCCTCGCTGGCTTCTTCGTGGTGGTCGTCCTGCCGTCCGCGCCGCATGCCGTCGTCGTGGCGACCGTTGCCGCGGTGAACTGGGCCGCGAGGCCGAGAGCGGTGGCGCGGGATGGGATGCGCGAGATGCCGTTCATGGTGTCCCCCGATGTCCGTCGGCCACGACCTGGCCTGGGCGGCCGATGCCCTGAGGGACACGGGGCCGCACACGGCGGTTGCGGGCGCGCGCGGGCCGGGGAGGGCGCACAGGGAGCCCGTCACCTGCGGCGTGGTCGGACCGGGCGGGCGTGCCGCAGGTCGCCGCCGCTGTTCGCAGGCCTGTACGCACGACGGGGTGGGCGACGGACGTAGCCGTTCCCACCCCGTGGGAGTAGGCGGCGTGGTCCCAACCGACCCGCCGCCGTAGGGTCAGGCCGCGCGCACCTCGTACGTGGCGACCCGCACCGACTCGTCGTCCAGGCACTGCCCGGACTGGAGGTCGAAGCGCTGCTTCAGCAGCGGCGAGGCCACGAACGGGCGGCCCTGGTGGGAGCCCGTCAGGCCGCGGGAGAGGACCGCCGCGCCGCAGAACGGGTCGCGGTTGTCGATGGCGTACAGGGTGCCGGCGCGGTCGCGGAACAAGGCCACCTGGCGGCCGTCCGGGAGCAGCGCGGCCACGCCGCGGCCCGGCAGCAGGGCGTTCAGGTCGCAGACCGTGAACCAGCCGTCCGCCAGCTGCAGTTGGACCTTCAGATCGGTCGTCTCGGGTGCCAGGGTCATCGCTGGGCGCTTCCTTCCAGGACGTCTTCAGCGGGGCGCATGCCGATGGACAGCAGCGGCAGGTCGGGCTTGATCTGGTCGCGCTCGGGGATGAAGCCGACGACCGGGTCGGGGGTGTCGGGCGCGTTCACGAAGGAGACGAAACGGGAGAGCTTCTCCGGGTCGTTGATGGTCTCCGCCCACTCGTCGCGGTAGTTGGAGACGTGCGCGGCCATCAGGGACTCCAGCTCCTCGCAGATGCCGAGGGAGTCCTCCACGACCACGTCGCGTACGTGGTCCAGGCCGCCCGGGATCCGGTCCAGCCAGACGCTCGTGCGCTCCAGACGGTCCGCCGTACGGATGTAGAACATCAGGAAGCGGTCGATCAGACGGATCAGTTCGGCGTCGGAGAGGTCCTTGCCGAGCAGGTCCGCGTGGCGCGGGGTGGCGCCGCCGTTGCCGCCGACGTACAGGTTCCAGCCGTTGGCGGTGGCGATCACGCCGAAGTCCTTCGACTGGGCCTCCGCGCACTCGCGCTGGCAGCCGGAGACCGCCGACTTCAGCTTGTGCGGGGAGCGCAGGCCCCGGTAGCGCAGCTCCAGGTCGATCGCCATCCGGACCGAGTCCTGGACGCCATAGCGGCACCAGGTCTGGCCGACGCAGGACTTCACCGTACGCAGCGCCTTGCCGTACGCGTGGCCCGACTCGAAGCCGGCGTCCACCAACCGGGCCCAGATCAGGGGCAGTTGCTCGACCCGCGCGCCGAACATGTCGATTCGCTGGCCACCGGTGATCTTCGTGTAGAGGCCGAAGTCGCGGGCGATCTCGCCGATCACGATCAGGCCCTCGGGGGTGATCTCACCGCCGGGGATGCGCGGGACGACCGAGTACGAGCCGTTCTTCTGGAGGTTGGCGAGGAAGTGGTCGTTGCTGTCCTGCAGGGCCGCCTGCTCGCCCTCCAGGACGTAGCCGCTCGCGCCGATCGTCGGGGCGAGGGACGCGATGATCGAGCCGACCGTCGGCTTGCAGATCTCGCAGCCGTCGCCGCCCCGGGCGCCGTCACGGCCGTAGCGGTCCAGGAGGTCCTGGTAGGTGTTGATGCGCAGGGCGAGGACGATCTCGTAGAGCTCCTCGCGGGTCTGGGAGAAGCAGCCGCACAGGCCCTTGTCGACCTCGACGCCGCCGGCCTCCAGCTCGGCGGTGACCAGCTGGCCGAGCACCTTGACGCAACTGCCGCAGCCCGTACCGGCCTTGGTGCACTTCTTCACCTCGGGCACGGTCGTGCACTGGTGGTCGGTGACCGCGCCGCGGATCGTGCCCTTGGACACGTTGTGGCAGGAGCAGACGATCGCGTCGTCCGGCAGCGCGGACGGGCCGAGCTGTGTCGGCGCCCCGGCACCGGCGGGCAGGACGAGGGCCTCCGGCGCGACCGGCGGAACCGAGCCGGTGAAGGCGCGCAGCGTGCCGTACGCCTCCGCGTCGCCGACCAGGATGCCGCCGAGCAGCGTGCCGTCGCGGCCGATGACCAGCTTCTTGTACAGGCCGGCGCGGGAGTCGGAGTAGACGACGTCGAGGCAGTCGTCGGTGGTGCCGTGCGCGTCGCCGAAGGACGCGACGTCCACGCCGAGCAGCTTGAGCTTGGTGGAGAGGTCGGCGCCGGTGAAGGCGGCCTCGTCGGCGGCGATGGTCGCGGCGGCCGTCTGGGCCTGCTCGTAACCGGGGGCGACCAGGCCGTACACCCGGCCGTCGGCGGCCAGCGCGCACTCGCCGATCGCGAACACGTGCGGGTCGCTCACCGTGCGGCACTGCTCGTCGACGCTGATGCCGCCGCGCTCGCCGACCGTGAGGCCGCAGTCGCGGGCCAGCTGGTCGCGGGGGCGGACACCGGCGCTGAACACCACCATGTCGGTGGCGAGTTCGGAACCGTCGGACAGCTTCATGCCGGTGACGGCGCCGGACTCGTCGGTGATGATCTCCTGCGTGCCCACGCCCGTGTGGACGGACAGGCCCATGTCCTCGATGGTGCGCAGCAGCGCGGCGCCGCCGCCCTCGTCGACCTGCACCGGCATCAGACGCGGCGCGAACTCCACGATGTGGGAGGTGAGTCCGAGTCCCTTGAGCGCACCCGCGGCCTCGAGCCCGAGCAGACCGCCGCCGACCACGGCACCGGTCGTCGCCTTCGCCTTCGCGTACTCCTCGATGGCGAGGAGGTCCTCGATCGTGCGGTAGACGAAGCAGCCCTCGGCGTCCTTGTTCGGGACGGGCGGCACGAACGGGTAGGACCCGGTGGCGAGCACGAGAACGTCGTAGTCGACGACGAGACCGGACCGGGCGGTCACCTTCTTCGCCTCGCGGTCGATCGTCTCCGCCGGGTCGCCGACGTACAGCTCGATGCCGTGGTCCTTGATGAACTCCATGTCGGTCATCGAGAGGTCCTCGGGCGTCTTGCCCGAGAAGTACGAGGTGAGGGCGACGCGGTCGTACGCAGGACGCGGCTCCTCGCACAGCACGACCACGCGGTGCGTGGCGGTCAGGCCGCGCTCGGCGAGCGCTTCGAGGAAGCGCTGGCCGACCATGCCATGGCCGACGAGCACGATCGTGGGGTTCGCCCCGGTGGCGGTCATCAGGAGCCTCCATCGTTGGTGAGCAGGTGGAGCAACGGGCCGCCGTCGGAGGGGAGCGGCTCTGCTCCCTCCCAGGCACGGGCCAGCGCGCCGACAGTGCCGAGTTCGCCGACGAGGACCCCGCCGACCAGGCGGTCGTCGCGGACGACGACCTTGCGGTAGGTGCCGCGGGTGGCGTCGGCGAGCTGCACGACGTCGTCGCCGGGGCGGGCCTCCGTCTCGCCGAACGCGGCGAGGTCGAAACTTCCGAGAGGGTCGCCCTGACCGGTGAGCGTGAGCCGGGTCAGCGAACGGGTGCCGGTGTAGCGGGCGTTGGCGTCACCGGCCAGCAACTCGGCCAGCGCGTCGGCCTGTTCGAGCGCCGGTTCGGCGAGCCCGTACACCGTGCCGTCGTGCTGCGCGCAGTCGCCGACGGCCCGGATGTGCGGGTCGGACGTACGCAGTTCGTCGTCGACGACGATCCCCTTGCGGACGTCCAGTCCCGCGATCTGCGCGAGGCCCACACGAGGGTGGACCCCGCAGGCCAGGACCACGAGGTCGGCGTCGAGGGCGTATCCGTCGGACATCTCCACCGAGCGGACCGCGCCGTTGACGCAGCGCACGTCGCGCACCCGGCACTCGGTGTGGACCTCGACGCCGAGCTCCCTGAGGTGCCGGAGCACGAGCTTGGAGGCCGCCGGATCGAGCTGACGCTCCATCAGCCGCTCGGACTGCTGGGCGAGAACGACCTGCGCGCCGCGCATCGCGAGCGCCCGGGCCGCGGAGACCCCGAGGAGCCCGCCACCGATCACGACCGCCCGCATCCCCGGCCGCACGGCCTTGGACAGCCCCAGGCAGTCGTCCATCGTCCGGAACGCGTGCACGCCCTCGGGCAGCACGTGGTCGGGGCTGAACAGTCCGCGCAGGGGCGGGAGCACGGGGTTGGAGCCGGTGGCCAGGACCAGCGTGTCGTATGTGATCTTCGATCCGTCCGCGCACTCGACGGTCCGCTCGTCGCGGTCGATGCCGGTGACCCGGGCGCGTGTCAGCTCCGCGGGCGCCGGGAGGGCGATCACGTCGGGGCTGTAGCGTCCGGCCAGCACCTCGGCGAGGAGCACCCTGTTGTACGGGCGGTGCTCCTCTTCGCCGATGAGCGTCACGGACGTACCGAGCTCACCGAGCCGCCGGGCGAGCCGTACGCCCGCGAGGCCGGCGCCGATCACCACCACACGCGTATTCGAGGTCATGTCTAGGAGCGTGCGGTGCCGGTGTTACCCGGCCGCATCACGTCTGTTTCCCGCGGGGAACGCTGCCCTCAGCGGGGGCCGGGCGGGGGTGTGAGGGTTCGGAGGGCCAGGTGGGGGCGGGGTGTGAGGTGGATGCGGCGGGATGGGGGTGAGGCCGTCCGAACCCCGGGTTTCCGTGCAGCCACCATCGTCTACGACCGCGTGGGATGGGGGCGGACACCTCCACAGCCCGCTATCTCGATGGACAGGACACCTATCCCCTCCATAGGGTCCCGATCATGCCCGATATATCGCTGACCACCGTCGTCGTCCTGTGCCTCGCGGCTTTCGCGGCCGGCTGGATCGACGCCGTGGTCGGCGGCGGAGGCCTCCTGCTCCTCCCGGCCCTCCTGCTCGGCCTCCCCTCCAGCACCCCGGCCGCGTACGCCCTCGGCACCAACAAGGCGGTCGCGATCGTCGGCACCTCGGGCGCCGCGGTGACGTACGCCCGTAAGGCGCCCGTCGACGTCCGTCTGGCCGTACGCATCGGTCTCGCGGCGCTGGCCGGCTCCTCCGCGGGCGCCTTCTTCGCGGCCGGTATGAGCACGGACGTACTGAAGCCCGTGATCATGGTGGTCCTGCTGGCCGTCGCCGCCTTCGTGATCCTGCGCCCCGCCTTCGGCACGGCTCCCGCGACCGGCCCCGCCTCCCGCCGCCGGACCCTCGCCGCGATCGGCCTCGCGGGCCTCGGTATCGGCTTCTACGACGGCCTCATCGGCCCCGGCACCGGCACCTTCCTGGTCCTCGCCCTGACCGCCGTCCTCCACCTCGACCTGGTCACCGCCTCCGCCACCGCCAAGATCGTCAACTGCTGTACCAACGCGGGCGCCCTCGCCACCTTCGCCTGGCAGGGCACGGTCCTGTGGCAGTTGGCCGCCCTGATGGCCGTGTTCAACCTCGCGGGCGGCACGATCGGCGCCCACACGGCACTGAAGAAGGGCAGCGGCTTCGTCCGGATCGTGCTGCTGACGGTGGTGTTCGCACTGGTGGCGAACCTGGCGTACGAGCAGTGGCTCGCGTGAAAACGAGTGGGGAGCCGTCGCACGGCCCCCTACCGTGACCCGTGTGACGACTCAGGTGATCGTGCTGAACGGCGGCTCCAGCTCCGGCAAGTCCGGGATCGTGCGATGTCTGCAGGAGGTGCTGCCGGAGCCCTGGCTGGCCTTCGGGGTCGACTCACTGCTCGAGGCGATGCCCGGTGCGGGGACCGGGATCGAGATCACCCCGGACGGCGCGGTGAACGTCGGCGCGGACTTCATGACCCTGGAAGCGGCGTGGGCGACGGGAATCGCCGCGATGGCCCACGCCGGCGCCCGGGTGATCATCGACGACGTCTTCCTCGGTGGAGCGGCCACCCAGGAACGGTGGCGCAAGGTCCTCGCCGGACTGGACGTGCTCTGGGCCGGCGTCCGCTGCGAGGCCGAGGTGGCCGCGGGCCGGGAGATCGCCCGCGGCGACCGGGTGCGGGGGATGGCCGAGAAGCAGGCGGAGCTGGTGCACCGGGGCGTGGTCTACGACGTGGAGGTGGACACCACACATGCGGAGGCGCTCATGTGTGCGCGGACCATCGCGGAGCGCGTGGGGTGACGAGGAGCCGCACGGCTCAGCGGCCGGTGCCGGTGCCGGTGAGGTGCGCGAAGACGACGACGTTGCCCTGATAGCCGGTCGCCCGTGAATACCCCCCGCCGCAGGTGATCACCCGCAGCTCGGGCCGCCGTGCCGCGCCGTACACCTTCTCGTCGGGGAAGTCCTTCGCGTCGTACACCTCGACGGCGTCGACCGAGAAGCGGGCGGTGCCGCCGTCCTGGCGGTCCACCTCGATGGCGGCGCCCTTCTTCAGGGCGCCGAGGCGGTAGAAGACGGCGGGGCCGTCGGCGTTGTCGACATGGCCGGCGACGATCGCGGTGCCCCGTTCGCCGGGGGTGGTGCCGGCCTCGTACCAGCCGGCGAGGTTCGGCCGTGCGGCGGGCGGCACGTCGAGGCTGCCGGTGCGGGTCAGGCCGAGGCCCGACAGAGGGGCGTTCACGCGGATCGACGGGATGCGGATGCGGTCGGGCGGCGAGGGCGGCAGCGCGGGCGCGGCGGGCCGCTCACCGGCAGGCCCGGTGGTGCGGGCCTGGGCGGGGGACGGCTGTGGCGGTGCGTGCGTCTCGCCGCCGTTGCGCAGCAGCCACGCGCCGGAGCAGAGGGCCACGACGGTGACGGCCGCTATGACGGCGTTTCCGGGGGTGCTGTAACTGCGCACACGAGCTCCCTGGGGGCGTCGGCCCTGTTCCCCCTCCGGGCCGCGAGGGGCATCGGACCCGGAGGGGGAAGGGGACATGCGGTACCGGCGGACAGCGGAGGGTGTCCGTCAGATCCCGTCGCCTCTCGCCCGGCGGTGCAGGAGCCAGGTACCGCCCGCGGCGGCGACGGCGAGAGCCGCCACGCCGGCCGCGGTCTGCACGGGGTCGGGGCCAAGCGCGCCGCCGACCCCCGTCTTCACACTTCCTCTCGGATGCACCTGTCCGCGCTGGGACGTCAGCGTGACCACCAGGTCGCCGTTGACCCGCCGGCCGCCCTCGGTGCAGGTCGCGACGATCTCGTACGTCCCCGGATGCGCGCTCGGTGGCACCCTGAACCGCCCGGTCGCGTCATGCCCCTGGGTACTCGGCGCTACCGTGAAGGAACCGGCGCCCACCGCGCTGGCATCGCCCGCCGCCGTATCGCCGTCCGCGCAGGCAACCGTGTTCACCGTGACCTGCCCGCCCGGCACGACCGAGGCCGGGAACACCGCGAGCCCGCCGTCGTCACCGCCGTACGCGGGCACGGCGACCGCACCCGCGGTGGCGACGGCGAGCGCGGTGCCGGTCAGCAGCCGGGCGGTACGGCGCATCGGTGCTCCTTCGAGCTGTTCGGTGTCCCCTGCCCTTCCGAGGTAAGTGGCAGCGGGCCGAACGCGCTTCCTGAGGGCGTGTCAGAAATGTGGTGAACGGGTGTCAGGCAGGGGCGCGGCGCAGCTGGACGGAGACGGTTTTCGGCAGGTCAGTGGCGTAGTACGGGCGTGTCGCGGAAGGGAACCCGAAGGGCGTACGGCGGGAGTGTGAACGGGTGACGCGACGCTCGGGACCGTCCCGCTTGACCTCAACAATGATTGAGGTATCAGGCTGTCCCGCATGAAGACGAACACCGCTCTCGAGTCCCTGAAGGTCACCCTCGTCATCGGCAGCAATCGCCACGGCCGCTTCGGGCCGGTGGTCGCGGACTGGCTCCTCGACCGGATCCGGCACCGGGAGGACCTGACCGTCGAGGTCGTGGACGTGGCCGGGATCGACCTGCCGACGTCCCTCGCCCCCACCCCGGAGGTGCGGGCCGAACTGTCCGCCGTCACCCCGAAGATCGCGGACGCGGACGCGTTCGTGGTCCTCACTCCCGAGTACAACCACTCCTTCCCCGCCGGCCTGAAGAACCTCATCGACTGGCACTTCACCGAATGGCAGGCCAAGCCGGTCGCCCTCGTCTCGTACGGCGGCGTCTCCGGCGGCCTGCGCGCCTCGGAACACCTCCGCCAGGTCTTCGCCGAACTCCACGCCGTCACCGTCCGCGACACCGTCTCCTTCCACGGCGCACACGCCTGCTTCGACGACGCCGGCCGCCTGAAGGACCCGTCGGGGCCGGACGCGGCGGCGAAGACGATGATCGACCAACTGGTGTGGTGGGGGCGGGCGTTGCGGGAGGCGAAGGAGAGGCAGCCGTACGAGGGTTGACATTTCGGTGGCAGATATGACAATTCGGCGTCGAGCGGGACCTCTTTGCGGCTTCGCTGCATTGACCGGCAGGGCGGCGAATGCCGTAGCCGTATCGGAGATCAGAGCGTGCCGAAGGAAGGCTGGCATGGGGGAAAGGCTGCGGCTTGCCGACGTCGAGCACATTCCGACGGACAGGCTTGTACCGCTGATCACTGCCCCGCTCGCTCGTCACCAGCCCTCAGTGCGCCGAGATCAAGCGCCGTGTCCTGGCGGCCTGGCGGACGGCACGTGGGTGGAGTCTGTGCGGCGGGGGTCTACAACTGCCCTTTGAATAGGGCCGTTTGGAAGACGGTCCAGGTAGTGGGGTGGAGGTGGAGGGAGGGGCCGGTGGGGTGCTTGGAGTCGCGTATGGCGATGGTGGTGGGGGTGTTGGTGGCGACCTCCACGCACTCGGCCTTTTCGTTGCTGTAACTGGACTTGCGGTACTTGAATTCAGGCACGGCTCACAGTTCCTTGCGCAGCTTGTCGAGGAACGACATCGACTCCCGCTCATCAAGGGTGAGCTCGGAGATCCGCTCGAACAGCTCATTGTAGGCCGCAGCAGCCTCGCCGCCCTCCACCCAGCGTTCGACGAAGGGAGCCTCCACGTATACGACGTCCATCGCGCCCGGGGCCGCGAACGAGATGATGTTGAACGAGCCGTTCAGGCCGGGGTGCGTACCAGCGCCGAACGGGAGAATCCGCAGGTCGATGTTGGGCAGGTCGGCCATCTTCATGAGCTCTTCGAGCTGACCTCCGGCTGTCGCCGCACCGCCGGGGAAGTTGCGGAGAACCGCCTCGTAGATCACCACCCGCAGTGAGAGCGGTGGGGCGTCGGAAAGACGCCGTCGGCGAGCGAGTCTTGCGGCGATGAACTCCTCGTCCGTCTCCGGGCCCTTGGTTACGTCGGTTGCCGGACTCTCTCTCAACGTCCGTACGTACTCCGGTGTTTGAAGCAGCCCTGGAATGAATGCCGGCTGCCAGATCTTGATGCCTGTCGCCGCGCTTTCCAGCGCGACGTACTCCTGCATGACACCGGGGATGTTGAAGTCGTCCCACCAGCCCTTGGCCTTACGGCGCTCACGGTCGACGCCGGCCAGTTCCAGGAGGTTGTTCACGACGGCGGGGTCATGGATGCCATAGAGATCGCACAGGGCCCGGATGTCCGGGTCGCGCACGGGCACCCATCCGCCCTCCATCTTGGCGACCTTGGCCGTTGAGGCGGAGAGGGCGTTCGCGGCCTGCGGCTGTGTGAAGCCGGCCGAGGTGCGCAGCCTGAGAAGTTCGGCCCCGAGCCTGCGCCCCAGGACGCTGGTTGTGCTGTTGCCCTGCCGTGCCTGACTCGCTGTCACCTAGCCGCTCCTTCGGTGCTGTCGCGGCCAGTCTGCTGTGCGCAGGGCAGGGCTGGCAAACACGATCGGTGGATATCTACCGGGAAGAGGTTGAATTGATCGCAGGACGGCCACTACCTTGCGTTGTGAACCGATCGCAGAGCGGCGCCGGTTGGGACACGGCGCAGCTCGCCCCTGCCCGGAAGTGAGCGATATGACTGAGGTTCCCCTCCAGTACGACCGCTCGACTACACCCCGTTCCCCAAGAGCGTCACTCTCGCCCGTCGCCGAGCCCACCGACTCCTCACTGACTGGGTCCACCCCGAACTCGCCGCCGACGCCGCCCTGTTGGTCTCGGAGCTGGGCGGCAACGCCGTACTGCACGGCAGCCTGCGCGACCGCCTCTTCCGCGTCGAACTCACCCTCACCGAGGACGCCGTGCGCATCTCCGTCTCCGACCCGAAAGGCGAGTTACTGCCGAGCCCGCGCATCGCGACACCGGACGACATGTTCGGGCGCGGCCTGCTCATCGTGCGTGAGGTCGCCGACCGATGGGGAGTGAGCGAGCTGGCCGTCGGCAAGTCCGTGTGGTGCGAGCTGGATGCCGTACGGCAGGCCGCACCCGCCGACTACCGTGACGTCATCGAAGCCCCGCCACCAAGGAGGATGACCGTGGCCGAACCGTTGAAGACCTTCGTCGGCGGCGTCGAGGTCGAGGTCCCCAACAGCATCCCCGACATCCGCGCGGCGCTCCCGGAGGAACGGCGTGACGAGTTCGACCAGGCCATCAGCGAGGCCGGGGTGCACGAGATCCACGCCGTCATGCGGCACTGGATGCTGGAGGCCGTGCCCGACCCGGAGGCCGAGAAGCTGCTGGAGCGCCTCGCTGCCGACGAGGCCGAGAGGCGGGGCGTCGCTTGAGCCACCGCATCAGCTACGCACCGCCCGCCGACGACACCTTGGCCAAGATGCGGAACGGCGAGGCGTTCAGGGAAGCCATGGAGCGGACCATTGGACGCGATCCGTACGGACACGGCTCGACCGCCGTCAGAGGAGAGCGCGACCGGCGCGAGGCCACGGTGCTCGGGGCCATCGCGCAGTATCACGTCTCGGGATCCGTGCTGACCGTCACCGTGGTCAGGCTCGTCCCCGGACTGTGAGCAGCCTGCGCCTGCGAAAGACGGGTCACCCCGCCGCCACCCCTGTACTCCACTCCGCCCACCGCGGGAACTGCTCGCCGACGAGCCGGGCGACCAGCGCGGCGTCGATGTCGAGCTCGTCGGCGTGCATCTTGGCGGCGGGCGGCATGGGGCTCCATCGGGTCCATCGGGTAGCGGGCGGCAGCGGAGCGTATCCAGGCGTACGAGACCGCTGCCACCGCTTTTCCGACCGCGGGCCGGCCCCTGTTTCAGCCCACGTTCACCGCACTCCACGCCGCCGCCACCGCGCCGTACTCCGCGCTCCCGGCCCCGTACAGATCCTTCGCGGCGTTCAAGGTCGCCGTACGCGCGCCCGCGTAGTTCGTCGAGGACGTCATGTAGACCGTCAGGGCCCGGTACCAGATCTTGCCGACCTTGTCCCGGCCGATGCCGGTCACCGAAGAGCCGTCGCAGGTCGGCGAGTTGTAGCTGACGCCGTTCACCGTCCTCGAGCCGCTGCCCTCCGCCAGCAGGTACGCGAAGTGGTTGGCGACGCCGGACGAGTAGTGGACGTCCAGCGTCCCCGTCGTCGCGCTCCAGCAGTCCACCGAGTTGCCGTCCTTCGACGGCTTGTCCATGTAGCGCAGGGCGTCCCGGCCGAAGCCGGAGCGGACGATCTTCTCGCCGATGAGATAGTCACCGGCGTCGGACGAGTTGCCGGCGTAGAACTCCACCAGCGTGCCGAAGACGTCGGACGTGGCCTCGTTCAGGCCGCCGGACTCGCCGGAGTAGGTGAGGGCGGCCGTCTTGGACGTCACGCCGTGGGACATCTCGTGGCCCGCCACGTCCAGCGACACCAGCGGGCCGAGCTGCGTCCCGTCACCGTCGCCGTACGTCATGCAGAAGCAAGTGTCGTCCCAGAAGGCGTTGTTGTAGTCGGTGCCGTAGTGCACGCGGTTGTAGGAGCCCTTGCCGTCGCCCGCGATGCCGTTGCGTCCGTGGACGTTCTTGAAGTAGTCCCACGTCACGTCGGTGCCGTACTGCGCGTCCACGGCCGCCGTCGCACGGTCGGTCGTCGTGCCGGTGCCCCAGTGGTTGTCGGTGTCGGTGAACTGGGTCGACGGGGCGCGGTCCAGACAGATGCCGAGGATGCACAGGTCGGTCTTGTTCTCGGCGTCGCCCGTGTACGTGTTCCCGCGTGTCGGGTCCTTCAGCTGATACGCCGATCCCGACGCCGTCGTCTCCAGCGGCACCGTGCCGCCGTACAGCGACTTCCCGTCGCCCGACGCCGTCTCGATGCTGTCCCAGGCGTCGATCTGGGTGCCGGTGCGGGCGTCCGTGAGCACGGTCCGGGCGACCGGGTTTCCGAGGGAGTCCTGGGCGACGGCGTTGGTACGCCAGGCCAGCCTCGGGGCGCCGTGCAGGGCGTCGACGACCAGCTCGGGCTCGGCGGTGAGCCGCTTCAGGGTCTCACCGAGGTTGGCGGCGCGCAGGGCGTTGGCGGCGAGGTCGGCGGCCTTGGGGGCGGACAGCCTGGGCGTCACGCCGGCCAGCGATATGGAGCTCTTGGTCGCGCGGGAGGCACTCCGGTACGTGCCGTCCTCGGCCATGTGCACGACGAAGTCGCCGCCAAGAACCGGGAGCTGACGGTACGTCCGGTCGTACCGCACATGCTGCGAGCCGTCCGCGTCCACGACGACGTCCCGGACGGCGGTGCCCTGCGCGGCGGTCAGCCCGAGACTCGCGGCCCGCGCCACCAGCACCGACGCGGCGTTCTCGACCGCGTCGGCCACGGTCGGTCCGTCGTCCGCACCGGCGCCGGGGGAGAGGGCGGCGGCCAGCAGGGTGACGGCGGTGGCGGCGACACCGGCGGTCGCGAGACGGGAAGCTCGGACGTGCCGAATCCGACTCATAGGACTCCTCAGGGAGGGGTGTTGGGGGAGGTCCCTGAGTTCTAAGCCGTCCGGACATGTCATGTCCATAGAGGGCGTGTGGGGGTGTGTGAGGGGGCGGAACCGTTTCTGCGAAGGCGGTGATCCTTGTGTGCGCGGTACCGTCGGCTCCGCGCGCCAGGTCGCACGGGCCGCCCGCCCTGTTCAAGCCGCTGAGGAGTCGGCCGAGTGAGACTGCCCTTCTTCGTCTACGGCACCCTCCGCCCCGGCGAGCCCAACCACGACCACTTCCTGCGGGGCCGTACGCAGGCGGAGGAACCGGCGCGGCTGAGCGGCGCGTTGCTCTACGACGGCCCCGGCTACCCGTACGCGGTGGAGACCCCGGCCGGCGACGGCACCGTTCACGGCGACCTCGTCACCGCCCGCCCCGAGCGGTACGGCGAGCTGCTCGCCGCCCTCGACCGGCTCGAGGAATACGCCCCCGGCGACCCCCACAACCTCTACGAACGCGTCGCCCGCGAGGTGACCCGCGCCACCGACGGCACCGCCGTACGCGCCTGGGTGTATGTCTCCGCCCTCGCCGTAGCCGCCCACCTCCGCACCCACGGCAAGCTGATCGAGAGCGGCGACTGGGCAGCCAGGGGGTGATGGGCGGATGTGTTCCACCGGGCGAAAGTAAAGGGCCAGGTCACGGAGTCGGAGGATGGGGCTGGGGTGTAACAAAGCCGCCAATCACAGCCCCAGCCGACCCCTGCGCCGCCCTCTCTGCCTGCGCCCCCCTCTGCCTGTGCCCCTGCCTGCGCCTACCCCTCAACCGCCTCCACCCGCACCGCACACACCTTGAACTCCGGCATCCGCGACGTAGGATCCAGCGCCGGGTTGGTCAGCGTGTTCGCGCGGCCCTCGCCCGGCCAGTGGAAGGGCATGAAGACCGTGTCGGGGCGGATGCCCGTCGTGATGCGGGCCGGTGCCACGGCACGCCCTCGGCGGGACACCACCGCCACCGGGTCACCCTCCGCCGCTCCGAGCCGTGCCGCCAGTCGCGGGTGCAGCTCGACGAACGGGCCAGGCGCGGCGGCGTTCAGCTCGGCCACGCGGCGGGTCTGGGCGCCGGACTGGTACTGGGACACGACCCGGCCGGTCGTCAGCAGTACCGGGTACTCGTCGTCCGGTTCCTCCGCCGCCGCCCGATGGGACACGGCGATGAACCGGGCCCGGCCGTCCGGCGTGGCGAACCGGTCGAGGAAGAGGCGAGGGGTGCCGGGGTGGGGCCCGGCGACGGTGTCGTCCTGCACCGAGTCGTCCCCGGTCACCACATCCAGCGAGGCGTCCTCGGACTCGCCCTCACCCTCGCCGTCGGCGGCCGGCGCCGGACACGGCCAGAACACGCCGTTCTCCGCCACCAGCCTGCGGTACGTGATCCCGGAGTAGTCCGCCGGCCCGCCCGCACTCGCGCGGCGCAGCTCCTCGAAGACCTCCTCGGCGTCGGTCGGGAAGCCCTTCTCCACACCCAGGCGCGCGGCCAGCTCGTGCATGACCTCCAGGTCGCTGCGGACGCCCTCCGGCGGGGTGATCGCACGCTGCCGCAGCAGCACCCGGCCCTCCAGGCTGGTCGTCGTCCCCGTCTCCTCCGCCCACTGCGTCACCGGGAGTACGACATCCGCGAGCTCTGCCGTCTCCGACAGGACCACGTCACAAACGGCAAGGAAGTCGAGCGACTTGATGCGTTCCTCGATGTGTGCGGCACGCGGCGCCGACACCACCGGGTTCGACGCCATCAGCAGGAGCGAGCGGATGTCCGTGCCCAGCGCGTCCAGCAGCTCGTACGCACTCCGTCCCGGTCCGGGGAGCGAGTCGGGGTCCACGCCCCACACCTCGGCCACATGCCGCCGCGCCGCCGGGTCGTCCAGCTTGCGGTAGCCGGGCAACTGGTCGGCCTTCTGGCCGTGTTCGCGTCCGCCCTGCCCGTTCCCCTGGCCGGTGAGGCAGCCGTAGCCGCTCAGTGGCCGGCCCGCCCGTCCCGTCGCCAGGCACAGGTTGATCCACGCGCCCACCGTGTCCGTGCCCTTGGACTGCTGCTCGGGCCCGCGTGCGGTCAGCACCATCGCGTGCTCCGGCTCGCAGAACATCCGTACCGTCTCGCGGAGTTGGGGCACGGACACGCCGGTGATCCGCTCCACGTACTCCGGCCAGTGCGCCATCGCCGCGGCCCGCGCGTCCTCCCAGCCGGCCGTGCGCTCGGCGACGTACTCCTCGTCGACCCGCCCCTCGGCGACGACCACGTGCAGCAGACCGAGGGCCAGCGCGAGGTCGGTGCCCGGGCGGGGGGCCAGGTGCAGGTCTGCCTGCTCGGCGGTCTTCGTGCGGCGTGGGTCGATGACGATCAGCTTGCCGCCGTTCTCCCGCAGCTCGTGGAAGAAGCGGAGCGACGGCGGCATGGTCTCCGCGAGGTTCGACCCGACCAGGATCACGCAGCCCGTCTTCGGGATGTCCTCCAGCGGGAAGGGCAGCCCCCGGTCGAGACCGAACGCCTTGATGCCGGCCGCCGCGGCCGACGACATGCAGAAGCGGCCGTTGTAGTCGATCTGTGAGGTGCCCAGCACCACGCGCGCGAACTTGCCGAGCGTGTACGCCTTCTCGTTCGTCAGACCGCCGCCGCCGAAGACCCCGCACGCGTCCGGACCATGTTCCCTGCGCGTGCGGCCGAGGCCCTCGGCGATACGGTCCAGTGCCTCGTCCCAGGTGGCGGGCACCAGCGTGCCCCCGGAGCGCACCAACGGGGAGGTCAGGCGTACCTGGGACGAGAGCACCGCGGGTGCGGTACGGCCCTTGCCGCACAGCGCGCCCCGGTTCACCGGGAAGTCCGTGCGCTCCGTCACCTCGACGGTCCCGTCCGGGGCCGGCGTCAGATTCATCCCGCACTGCAGAGCGCAGTACGGGCAGTGCGTGGGCGTCGCGGAGTTCGGCATACCAGTCAGCGTGCTTCCGGCGTGTTACACGCGGGACGGCTCACTGTTACGCGGCCGGGACGGTGACCTCCCCGTCGCCGCCCGGCCGCCGTGAGGCGCGCAGGCGCCCCGATCTGTGTTGCCGCGGGTGGTGCGGAAGTTGCCGCTGTGGTGAAAGACGCCACATGTGGCTCATTTCGTTCTGTAGTTGGCCGGTCACGCCTTGTTGAGAGTTGAAAAGCCGGGGCTACAGTCGTGCGCACGTCAAGCACGGCGCGCGCCTCGGACATGGCGTTGGCGCCGCACGACGCTGCATGACTCCGCACGGCGTTCGACATACCGGGCATGCCCGCCGCTCATCCCGGCTGCAGCCATCCGTGGCTCCGCCGCGTGTGGCAATCCGTCATTCGAAACAGCCCGCCAGGAGGTCTCCCGAACATGCCCCTGCGCCACTTGACCCCCCGCGACCAGCACCTCTTCTGGGCCTACGGACGCGGCCCCACCGTCCCCGTCCCGGACCCGCTCGTCCACCGCGCCGTCGCCCGCCAGGCCGCGGCCGCCCCGCACACCGTCGCCGCCGAACACCAGGGCACGCACCTCACCTACGGCGACCTCGACCGCCACTCCGACGCCCTCGCCGCCCGCCTGGCCCGCGAGGGCGTACGCCCCGGTGACCACGTCGGACTCTTCGTCCGCCGCTCCCTGCCGATGCTCGTCGGCCTGCTCGGCATCCTGAAGGCGGGCGCCGCCTACGTCCCCCAGGACGTAGGCCTGGCACCCCCGGCCCAGCTCGGCCACGTCGTCCGCACCGCCCGCACCCGCGTCGTCCTCACCGTCGCCGAACACGCCCACCGCGTGCCGCTGCCCGACGGCCACACCCTGATCACCCTCGACGAGCCGCTGCCGTACGCCCCGGCACCGAACCCGGTGATCACCCCGGACGACGGCTGCTACGTCCTGTTCACCTCCGGCACCACCGGCCGGCCCAACGGCGTCGAGGTCACCCACCGCAACGTCGCCAACATCCTCCTCACCGAACCCGGCGGCCTCGGCATCCGCCCCGGCGACCGGGTGGCCCAGCTCCTCAACATCGCCTTCGACATGGCCGCCTGGGAGATCCTCGGCTGCCTCACCCACGGCGGCACCCTCGTCATCCGCGGCAAGGACATCGCCGCGGCGGCCCGCACGGCGGACGTGATCATCGCGACCCCGACGGTCCTGTCCGGCATCGACCCGGCGCTGTGTCCGCGCGTCCACACGGTCGCCGTCGCCGGCGAGCCCTGCCCGCGCCCGCTCGCCGACCTGTGGGCACGGCACGCCGCCTTCCACAACTGCTGCGGGCCCACCGAGACGACGATCGTCAACACGATGCGCCGCCACCGCCCCACCGACCCGCTCCTCACCATCGGCCGCCCGACCCCCAACAACACCGTCTACGTCCTCGACGCCGACCTCCGTCCCCTCCCCATCGGCGAGGCCGGCGAGATGTGGGCGGGCGGCGACTGCGTCTCGGCCGGATACCTGGGCAACGCCGAACTCAACGCCGAGCGTTACGCCCCCGATCCCTTCCTCGGCGCCGGCCACCGCATGTTCCGCACCCGCGACCTCGGCCGCTGGACCCCCGGCGGCGAGCTCGAACACCTCGGCCGCACCGACGACCAGGTCAAGGTGCGCGGCTTCCGCGTCGAACTCGACTCCGTGTCCTCGGTGCTGGAGTCGGTGGACGGCTGCCGGCGCGCGGTCACCCTCAGACGGGACGCCCGCACCCTCGTCTCCTTCGTCTGCCCGGCCGACGTCGACCCGGACACCGCCCGCGACGCCGTCGCCGACGCCCTGCCGTACTACTGCGTGCCCTCGGAGGTCGTCCCGCTCGCGTTCCTCCCCGAGACCGACCGCGGCAAGATCGACAAACAGGCGTTGCTGCGGATGGTCGAGGAGCGGGTGGCCGAGGAGCGGGTGGCTCTTCAGGCGGTGGCCCGATGACCACGTCACTCGACCGGGAGGCCGTCGAGCTTCCTCCGCTCCTCTCCGGCCCCCGCCGCCTGCTCAAACACCCGCGTCTGATGCACTACAACCGGCTGGCGGCGCTGGTGCTGCTGGCCAACCTGGTGTTCCTGTACGCCGCTTGGCCCCTGACCACGCCCACCCTGGGCCACGCGGCACTCGCCAACCTCGCCCTGGCCGTCGTCGCCCGCCAGCAGTACGTCATCAACTTCCTCTTCCGGCTGGCCACTCGGCCGTCGACCCGCTGGCCGCTGCGGATCCGCTGGACGCTGGGGAAGGTGTACCACTTCGGCGGGCTGCACGTGGGCGGGGCGCTGGCCGGGGCGGGCTGGTTCCTGGCGTTGACGGTCAGGACGACCAACAGGCCGCTCATGGCCGTCGGTTGGACCCTGATCGCCCTCCTCGCCGTCATCATCACCACGGCCCTTCCCCCCTTCCGCTCCCGTCACCACGACCACTTCGAGAAGATCCACCGCATCGGCGGCTGGACGGCCCTCGCCCTGTTCTGGACGCACACGCTCCTCTCCACCCCCGGGGCCGCGGAGGTGTCCGTACTGGCGGTCGTCACCTTCAGCGTCGCCCTGCCCTGGCTGCGACTGCGCAAGGTGGACGTCCGTGTCGAACGCCCCTCCCCGCACGTCGTGCTGGCCCGCTTCAACTACGGCGAGACCCCCTTCGCCGGCTCCTCGACCGCGATCAGCCGCAGCCCGCTGAAGGAGTGGCACTCGTTCGCCAACGTGCCGTCCCCCGGCGAGTCCGGCTTCCGGCTCACGATCTCCCGCGCCGGGGACTGGACGGGGTCGTTCATCGACGACATGCCGTCGAAGGTGTGGGTCAAGGGCATCACCACGGCCGGCGTCGCCAACATCGAGACCCTGTTCAAGAAGGTGGTGTACGTCGCGACCGGCAGCGGCATCGGCCCCTGTCTGCCCCATCTGCTCGCCGCCGAGGTGCCCTCCCGGCTGGTCTGGGCGACCCGCGACCCCCGGACGACCTACGGCGACGGACTCGTCGACGAGATCCTCGCCGTCCAGCCGCACGCCCTCGTCTGGGACACCTCCCGGCACGGCAAACCCGACATGGTGCGGCTGGCGTACGAGGCGTACCGGGACTTCGGCGCCGAGGCGGTCATCTGCATCTCCAACAAGAAGCTGACCTGGCAGGTCGTGCACGGCCTGGAACGGCGCGGGATTCCGGCGTACGGCGCGATCTGGGACTCGTAACTCTGCGCTCTGGAGGGTGAGATGAACAACCTGAAGCTCGAACGCCACGACCGCGTGGTGACGGTACGCCTGCACCGCCCCCACGTCCGCAACGCCCTCAGCGGCGACCTGCTCGCCGAACTCCTCGCCGCCCTGCTCCCGTTGGACGCGGACCCCGAGGTCGGCTGCTTCGTCGTCACCGGGTCGGAGAAGGTGTTCGCGGCGGGCGCCGACATCAAGGAGATGGCGGGGCGGACGGCGGCGGACATGGCGGCCGAGGACTACTTCGCCGCCTGGGAGGAGTTCGCCGGCCTCCGGACGCCGAAGATCGCCGCCGTCAACGGCTACGCGCTGGGCGGCGGCTGCGAACTCGCCATGATGTGCGACCTCGTCATCGCGGGCGAGTCGGCGGTCTTCGGCCAGCCGGAGATCAAGCTCGGCGTGATCCCGGGGATCGGCGGCACCCAGCGCCTGACCCGGCTGGTCGGCAAGGCGAAGGCGATGGACCTGGTCCTCACCGGCCGCACGATGGACGCACGGGAGGCCGGAAGCTGCGGTCTTGTCTCCCGAGTCGTCCCGGACGACCAAGTGCTGCCCCAGGCCCTCGAAGCGGCCGCCACCATCGCCTCGTACGGCCGGGCAGCGGTCACCGCCGCCCGTGAGTGCGTGAACCGGGCCCTGGAGACCGGCCTGCGCGACGGCATCCTCTTCGAACGCCGGGTCTTCCACGCCCTGTTCGCCACGGAGGACCAGAAGGAGGGCATGAGCGCGTTCCTGGAGAAACGCGCCCCGCGCTTCACCGGCCGCTAGCCAGCGCCTCCCGGACCCCCGGTTCCTGCCGTCCGAGGAACCGGGGGTCCGGCTCGAAGACGGCGTCCAGGGCCGCCTTGCCCGCCGCGAGGATCTCCCGGGTGCCGCCGTAGTACCAGGTGGCGTCGTGCCTCGCGTCGACGCCGACGCCGTACGACGCCACCCCCGCCTCCTGGCACAGCGCGACCGCCCGCCGGATGTGGAAGCCCTGACTGATCAGCACCGCCTCGTCGACGCCGAAGATCTTCTTGGCACGGACACAGGAGTCCCAGGTGTCGAAACCGGCGTAGTCACTGACGATGCGGGCGTCCGGGACGCCCTGCCGGGTGAGATAGGCCCGCATCGCGTCCGGCTCGTCGTAGTCCTCGCGGCTGTTGTCGCCGGTGACCAGGACGACCTCGATCCTGCCCGTGCGATACAGCTTCGCCGCCGCGTCCAGACGATGGGCCAGATACGGCGACGGCTCCCCGGCCCACAGACCCGCACCGAAGACGACCGCGACCTCGGTCCGGGGCACATCGTCCACCGTACGCAGCCGGTCACCCGGCACGACGTACATCCAGGTGGCCGGCAGCAGCGCCAGCACACACCCCGCCATCACGGCCTGCACCAGCCGCCGCTGTCCGGCACGCGTGCGTGGCAGGCGCGGTCTGCGCAGCTTGGGTAGGCGCATGGGGCGGTCCCTCCCGGGTCGGCTCTCTCGACAGTCAGAGACGTGCCGTAAAGCCGCGCGGTTCGCCGCCGGCCACGTGACCAGCTTCACTACGCCCACGAAACCGCAGGTCACGCCACCTCACACACCCCGTGCACCCCACCGTGAACCCCCGGAAAACCCCCGTCATTCTCATGCAACGGGGTGGCAACCTCCCCCCGCCACCATCACTTCATGACGGCGACGAGTAAGTCGGAAGCTCCTCGCGAAGAGACCACGCCCCGACCCGGCGCGCAGCCGCTCCCGGGGGCCCACCTCGACAGTACGGCGCACATCATGAACCGGATCAGCAGCCAGCTCGCCAGCCAGCTCAGCTTCGTTTCGCTCGACGGCCGGCGCCGCCCCGAACCGCCCGCGCTCGTCGTCGTGGCCCACGGAAGCCGCGACCCGCGTGCCCTGAGCACCGTACGCACGCTCCTCGACCGGGTCCGCGAACTGCGCCCCGGCCTCCCCGTCCACCTGGGCCACATCGAGCTCAACGAGCCCCTGCTGCCCGACACCCTCGCCTCCCTGGGCACCGGCGAGGCCGTCCTGGTCCCGCTCCTCCTCAGCCGCGGCTACCACGTCAAGCGCGACATCCCCGAGATGGCCGCCAAGACCCAGGTACGCGCACGCGTGGCCGCCCCGCTGGGCCCGCACCCCCTCCTCGTGGAGACCCTGTACGCCCGCCTGGTCGAGGCCGGCTGGCGCACCCGCATGGACGAGGCCACCCGCCGCGTGAGCGCGGTAGTCCTCGCCGCGGCCGGCTCCCGAGACCCCGCGTCGAAGGTGGACACGGGCCGCACGGCCCAGCTCCTGGCGGAACGCCTCGGCGTCCCCGTAGTCCCCGCCTACGCCACCACGGCCGCCCCCACAGTCCCGTCCGCAATCCACGCCCTGACCGCCCGAGGCCGCCACAGGATCGCGGTGGCGTCCTACTTCACGGCCCCCGGCCGCTTCGCAACGGAATCCGCGGAGGCGGCCCCGTGGATCGCCTCGGCCCCCCTGGGCACGCACGCGGCGATGGCAAGGCTGGTCCTGCACCGTTACGACCAGGCGATAGCAACCCCGGCCACGACAACACCGGAACTGGCCTCGGCTTGAAAACGCAGGGCGAGGGCTCTGACCTGAGGGGCGCGGGGCTAAATCGATATGCGGCTCCGCCGCGTGGGCGCGACCAGCCACGGACAACCCGCACTCGCACGTGATCAGAACCCGGCAGACGAGTAGGCGCAACACAGCCCCCCAATTGTCACTGCCGCCGCTTACTGTCGAGACATGGAAGGCAACGCACCGCACCCATACGACACGGCATCAGTAGACCGATGGGCCCCCGAACCGGACAAACGCCCAGGCCGCACAGCCTTCCAACGCGACCGAGCCCGCGTACTCCACTCCTCCGCCCTGAGAAGACTCGCCGGCAAAACCCAGGTCGTCACACCCGGCGAACGCAGCGCCACCGCCTGGGACGCCAGCCCCCGCACCCGCCTCACCCACTCCCTGGAGTGCGCCCAGGTAGGCCGAGAGCTGGGCGCAGCCCTCGGCTGCGACCCCGACCTGGTAGAAGCGGCCTGCCTCTCCCACGACCTCGGCCACCCCCCCTTCGGCCACAACGGCGAACAGGCCCTCAACGAATTCGCCGAGGACTGCGGAGGCTTCGAGGGCAACGCCCAGTCCCTCAGGCTCCTCACCCGCATCGAACCCAAACGGTTCACCCCGGAGCGCTCCGTGGGCCTCAACCTCACCCGCGCCACCCTGGACGCCGCCACCAAGTACCCGTGGCCACGAGGCGCCCACCCCACAGACCCGAAGTCCCCGAAGTTCGGCGTCTACGAGGACGACCGCCCCGTCTTCGACTGGGTCCGCAAGGAAGCCCCCGGCGCCCGCACCACCTTCGAGGCCCAGGTCATGGACTGGTCCGACGACGTGGCGTACTCCGTGCACGACGTCGAGGACGGCCTGCACGCCGGCCACATCGACCCCAACTGCCTGCACGCGGAACCGGAACGCCAGTCGGTCTTCGCGGCCGCCCTGGGCCGCTACGTGCCCGAGGACACCGACCCGGCGGAACTGTCCGCCGCCCTCGACCGGCTCCTCGCCCAGGAATGGTGGCCGCACGGCTACGACGGCACGGCCGTCGCCCAGGCCCGCCTTAAGGACGCCACCAGCCAGCTCATCGGCCGCTTCTGCCTCGCCGCCGAGGGCGCCACGCGCGCGGCGTACGGCACCGGCCGGCTGACGAGGTACGGCGCCGAACTGGTCGTACCGCACGAGACCCGTCTGGAGTGCGCGGTCCTCAAGGCCGTCGCCGACCGGTACGTCATGCAGCGCGCCGAGCAGGAGCGGCTCCGCGCCGACCAGCGGATCGTCGTCGCCGAACTGGCCGAGGCCCTCACCGCCCGCGCCCCCGACGGCCTGGACCCCCAGTTCCGCGCCCTGTTCGACCGCGCCGCCGACGACCGCGCCCGCAAGCGCGTGCTCGTCGACCAGATCGCGTCCCTGACGGACGCCTCGGCACGCTCACTGCACGCACGGCTGAGGGAGACCCCGTGAGACCGAAGGGGCGCGGGTGACGTAAAACGAACCCGAATGTGACACTCCGTGGCCTGATCGGGCCACTCCCTCTTCCCCCATCACGCTGCGTGCGGGACGCTCGCATGTGGCGGCACCCTTACGAGGAGGCATCAAGTGGTCGACGCGGATCAGACATTCGTCATCGTCGGAGGCGGACTCGCCGGCGCGAAGGCGGCCGAGACACTCCGAGCGGAGGGCTTCACGGGCCGGGTGATACTGATCTGCGACGAGCGCGACCACCCGTACGAGCGCCCGCCCCTGTCCAAGGGCTATCTGCTCGGCAAGGAGGAACGCGACAGCGTCTTCGTGCACGAGCCCGCCTGGTACGCCCGCAACGACATCGAGCTGCACCTCGGCCAGACCGTCGACGCGATCGACCGCACGGCGAAGACGGTCCGCTTCGGTGAGGACGGCACGGTCGTCCACTACGACAAGCTGCTGCTGGCCACCGGAGCCGAGCCGCGCCGCCTGGACATCCCCGGCACGGACCTGGCCGGCGTCCACCACCTGCGCCGCCTCGCACACGCCGAGCGCCTCAAGGGCGTCCTCGCCGCGCTGGGCCGGGACAACGGCCACATCGTGATCGCCGGCGCCGGCTGGATCGGCCTGGAGGTCGCGGCCGCGGCCCGCGAGTACGGCGCCGAGGTCACCGTCGTCGAGCCCGAGCCGACCCCGCTGCACGGCGTCCTGGGCCCCGAGCTGGGCAATGTCTTCGCCGAGCTGCACCGCGGGCACGGCGTCCGCTTCCACTTCGGCGTACGGCTCACCGAGATCGTCGGCCAGGACGGCATGGTGCTGGCCGCCCGCACCGACGACGGCGAGGAACATCCCGCCCACGACGTCCTCGCGGCGATCGGGGCCGCGCCCCGGACGGCGCTGGCGGAGGCGGCCGGCCTGGAGATCGCCGACCGGGCGGGCGGCGCCGGCGTGGTGGTCGACGAACAGCTGCGCACCTCGGACCCCGACATCTACGCCGCCGGCGACGTCGCGTCCTTCCCGCACGGCCTCTTCGGCACCCGGCTGCGGGTCGAACACTGGGCCAACGCCCTCAACGGCGGACCGGCGGCGGCCCGCGCGATGCTCGGCCGGGACCTCGTCTACGACCGTGTGCCCTATTTCTTCTCCGACCAGTACGACCTGGGGATGGAGTACAGCGGGTGGGCGCCGCCGGGGACGTACGACGAAGTGGTGATCCGGGGAGACGCGGGGAAGCGGGAGTTCGTCGCGTTCTGGCTGAAGGAGAACCGGGTGCTGGCCGGGATGAACGTGAATGTGTGGGACGTCACAGAGCCCATCCAGCAGCTGATTCGGAGTGGGGTGCGGGTGGATACGGAGGCGCTGGCGGACCCCCATGTGCCGTTGGACAGCCTGGGCGCCTGACCACCTGCCGGGGTCTGTCGTCTCGCGGGTGCGGGCTGTGCGTGGCTGGTCGCGCCCACGCGGCGGAGCCGCATATCGATACAGTCCCGCGCCCCTGGGGCGTGCAGCTCGCCCCAGTTATGTCAGTCCGCCCCCGTAGAATCACCGCGTGGCAGGACGGATCAACGACGAGGACGTGAAGGCGGTACGGGACGCGGTCCCGATCGACGCCGTGGTGTCCGAGTACCTCCAGCTGCGCAACGCGGGCGGCGGCAACCTCAAGGGCCTGTGCCCCTTCCACGACGAGAAGTCACCATCCTTCCAGGTCAGCCCGAGCAAGGGGTTCTTCCACTGCTTCGGCTGCCAGGAGGGCGGCGACACCATCACGTTCGTGATGAAGGTCGACCACCTCTCCTTCTCCGAGGCGGTCGAGCGCCTCGCCGCCCAGGCCGGCATCACGCTGCGCTACGAGGAGGGCGGCTACAACCCCGCCCACCAGCGCGGCGAACGCATCCGCCTGGTCGAGGCCCACAAGATCGCCGCCGAGTGGTACGCCGAACAGCTCGCCACCAGCCCCGAGGCGGACACCGGCCGGATCTTCCTCGCCGAGCGCGGCTTCGACCAGGCCGCCGCGGTCCACTTCGGCGTCGGCTACAGCCCCCAGGGCTGGGACCACCTCACCCGCTACCTCCGCGGCAAGGGCTTCACCGACAAGGAACTGACCCTCTCCGGCCTGTCGCAGGAGGGCCGCCGCGGCCCCATCGACCGCTTCCGGGGCCGCCTGATGTGGCCGATCCGGGACATCGGCGGCGAGGTCGTCGGCTTCGGCGCGCGCAAGCTCTACGAGGCCGACAACGGCCCCAAGTACCTCAACACCCCCGACACGCCGATCTACCGCAAGTCCCAGGTCCTCTACGGCATCGACCTCGCCAAGAAGGACATCGCCAAGTCCAGCCGCGCGGTCGTCGTCGAGGGCTACACGGACGTCATGGCCTGCCACCTCGCCGGCGTCACCACGGCCATCGCGACCTGCGGCACGGCCTTCGGCGGCGACCACATCAAGATCCTCCGCCGGCTGCTGATGGACAACGGCTCGGCCCGTGTGATCTTCACCTTCGACGGCGACGCGGCCGGCCAGAAGGCGGCCCTGCGCGCCTTCGAGGACGACCAGAAGTTCGCCGCCGAGACGTACATCGCGATCGCGCCGGACAACATGGACCCGTGCGAACTGCGCCTCGCGAAGGGCGACGAGGCGGTCGCCGACCTGGTCGAACCCCGCACACCGCTCTTCGAGTTCGCGCTCCGCCAGATCGTCGTCCGCTACGACCTCGACACCCCGGCGGGCCGCGCCGCCGCCCTCGACGAGGCCGCCCCCATCGTCGCCCGCATCAAGAACAGCGGCGCCCAGCACGAGGTCGCCGTCCAGCTCGCGGGCATGCTCGGCATCCTCGACACCCAGTTCGTGGTCAAGCGGGTGGCCCAGCTGGCACGTTGGGCGAGGGACCGCGGCGGAAAGGGCCCGGCCCCGACTCGCAACAGCGGCCCCCAGCAGTACGACGCGGCCCCCCGCCCGATGGCCGCCGGCCCGGCCCTCAACCTCCGCAACCCCGTCTACGCCACCGAGCGCGAGCTCCTCAAACTCGCCCTCCAGCGCCCGGAGCTGGTCTCCCCGGCCTTCGACGCGTACGGCATCGACGAGTTCACCGCCGAACCCTACGCCGCCGTACGCCAGACCATCCTGGACGCGGGCGGCGCGGAGTACGGCATGCAGGACTCCCAGGAGTACCTGGTCCGCGTCCGCGAGGCGGCCCCCGACAACGCGGTCCGCGCGATGGTCACGGAACTGGCGGTCGAGGCGATCATGCGCAAGACGGTGGACGAGGTGTACGCCGGCGCCCAGCTGGTCACCGTCCGCCGCCGCGCCGTCGAACGCCGGGTGCGGGACGTCCAGAGCCAGCTGGCCCGCCTCGGCAGCCATGGCGACCCGGCCCAGCTGGCCGCCGTACAGAACGAGCTGTGGGTCCTCCAGCAGTACGACCAGGCCCTGCGGGAGCACGGCGCGGCGGCGCTGTAGGGCGTCTCAGCGCCCCTCGAACGTCGGCGTCACCCCCGCACCAGCCGCTCCGCGTACTCCCGCTCGTCGGGGCTGCTCGCGCATCCTGCCGCGGGCCAGCACGATGTGCGTCAGCTTGAGACCGGCGGCCACCGCCCACCGGCGCAGCCGATCCGACTCGCGGTCACCGTCACAGCGGACCGTCGCATGGGTTTCGTACAAGGAAGCGGACACCCGCGGATCGTGCCAGATCAGATCGGGTCCGGGCATCCGGGTTTCCCGCGAGGGTAACCATGCGGTCACGCACCGGACTCAAAAAGTCACCGCACGCCCCTCGTGGCGGCGATGTGTCGTACTCCACACTGGGTTCCGGTGCCTGAGTCCTCGGAGCGCGGCCGATCCGTCCCCCACGGGTCCCACACCCCCGCGGTTCCGCTCATCGCGTACGGGACGGACAGCGGCAAGGCCGCCGACTCCGCCCCCCAAGCAGCGCTGCCGCACACCTCAGCAGCGATCACCCTGGAGGTCGCCCCCGTGCAGACCCAGACCCTCACCCAGACCGACAAGAGTACGGACGGCGCGGAGCCTGAGGCCGAGACCGACGTCCTGGGCGCGGTGCCACCGCAGAGCCGCGTCGCGCACCACCCCGAGGCGGAGCCCGAAGACCCGCCCGCCGAGGCGCTCGAGGCCGTGGAGGCCCCCGAGCCCGTGCCACCGGCCCGCAGCCGCCCCGACACCAGCGGCCCCTCGTCCGATCTGTTCCGCCAGTACCTGCGGGAGATCGGCCGCATCCCCCTCCTCACGGCGGCCGAGGAGGTCGAGCTCGCCCGCCGCGTCGAGGCCGGCCTGTTCGCCGAGGAGAAGCTCAGCAACACTCCCGACCTGGACAGCCAGTTGGCGCTCGACCTGGACCGGCTGGTCGTCATGGGCCGGATGGCCAAGCGCCGCCTGATCGAGGCGAACCTGCGGCTCGTCGTGTCCGTGGCGAAGAGGTACGTGGGCCGCGGCCTGACCATGCTCGACCTCGTCCAGGAGGGAAACCTGGGCCTGATCAGGGCGGTTGAGAAATTCGACTACGCCCGGGGCTACAAGTTCTCGACGTACGCCACCTGGTGGATCCGCCAGGCCATGTCCCGCGCCCTCGCCGACCAGGCGCGCACCATCCGAGTGCCGGTCCACGTCGTCGAGTTGATCAACCGGGTCGTCCGCGTCCAGCGCCGCATGCTCCAGGAGCGCGGCTACGAACCGACGCCGGAGGAGGTGGCCGCCCACCTCGACCTCCTGCCCGAGCGCGTCAGCGAGGTCCTGCGCCTGGCCCAGGAACCCGTCTCCCTGCACGCCCCCGTGGGCGAGGAGGACGACGTGGCCCTGGGTGACCTCATAGAGGACGGCGACGCCGCGAGCCCTGTGGAATCGGCGGCGTTCCTGCTGCTCAGGGAGCATCTGGAGGCGGTGCTGTCGACGCTGGGGGAGCGGGAGCGGAAGGTCGTACAGCTGAGGTACGGCCTGGCGGACGGCCGCCCGCGCACGCTGGAGGAGATAGGCCGCATCTTCGGCGTGACGAGGGAACGGATCCGCCAGATCGAGTCGAAGACGTTGAACAAGCTGAGGGACCACGCCTTCGCGGACCAGCTGAGGGGTTACCTCGACTGAGAAAGGGCCGCTCACCTGAAACGAGCGGCCCCCCAGCGGCTGGTGCCCCGGCAGGCAACGTTCGCCCGTCAAGGAGCGGCGTCCGGTGCGTA
>NZ_KQ949076.1:185430-218726 GCF_001514305.1 Streptomyces dysideae | reverse complement strand
TCGACTTCAGCCACCGCCTGAGCGAACTGCGCCTTGTACAGCCGCGCATAAGCCCCGTCGGCCGCCAGCAGATCCGCATGCGCCCCCTGCTCCACTATCGCCCCGTTCTCCATCACCAGAATCGTGTCCGCGTCCCGGATGGTCGACAGTCGGTGTGCGATGACGAACGACGTCCGCCCGTGCGCCAGTTTCGCCATCGCCTTCTGGATCAGCACCTCGGTGCGGGTGTCGACCGACGACGTCGCCTCGTCCAGCACCAGGATCACCGGGTCGGACAGGAACGCCCGCGCGATGGTGATGAGCTGCTTCTCACCGGCGCTGACCCCGGAACCCTCGTCGTCGATCACGGTGTCGTACCCGTCGGGCAGCGTCCGCACGAACCGGTCCGCGTGCGCCGCCCGCGCCGCCTCCTCGATCTCCCCCCGGGTGACCTCGCGCGCGGCCCCGTACGCGATGTTCTCCGCGATCGTGCCGCCGAACAGCCAGGTGTCCTGCAGCACCATGCCGATCCCGGCCCGGAGTTCGTCCCGGGACATCCGCGCGATGTCGACGCCGTCGAGGGTGATGCGCCCGCCGGAGACGTCGTAGAACCGCATGAGGAGGTTCACGAGAGTCGTCTTGCCGGCGCCCGTGGGGCCGACGATCGCGACCGTGTGCCCGGGTTCCACCGCCAGTGACAGATCCTCGATCAGCGGCTTCTCGGGGTCGTACCGGAAGGACACGCCCTCCAGCGCCACCCGCCCCCGCAGCTCCTCCGGCCGCACGCCCGGCACCGGATCCGCCTCCTGCTCCTCCGCGTCCAGGAGTTCGAAGATCCGCTCGGCCGACGCGACGCCCGACTGCACCAGGTTCGCCATGGACGCGACCTGCGTCAGCGGCATGGAGAACTGCCGGGAGTACTGGATGAAGGCTTGCACGTCACCGATGGACAGCGAGCCGGACGCGACCCGCAGTCCGCCGACGACCGCGACCAGCACGTAGTTGATGTTCGAGACGAACATCATCAGCGGCTGCATGATCCCGCTGTTGAACTGCGCCTTGAACCCGGCCTCGTACAGCGCCTCGTTCTGCTCGGCGAACTGCTGCGCCGACTCCTCCTGGCGGCCGAAGACCTTCACCAGGGTGTGCCCGGTGTACATCTCCTCGACGTGCGCGTTGAGCTTGCCTGTCGTCCGCCACTGCTGCACGAAGTGCGGCTGCGACCGCTTGCCCACGCGTGTGGCGACGACGAACGACACCGGCACCGTCACCAGCGCGACCAGTGCCAGCAGCCACGACACCCAGAACATCATCGCGAGCACACCGATGATGGTGAGCACGGAGTTGATGAGCTGGCCCATCGACTGCTGGAGCGTCTGGCCGATGTTGTCGATGTCGTTCGTCGCCCGGGAGAGCACCTCGCCGCGCTGGCGCTTGTCGAAGTACGACAGGGGCAGCCGCGACAGCTTCGTCTGGACGTCCTCCCGCATCCGGTACATGGTCCGGTTGACGGTCCGGTTCACCAGCCGGGTCGCCACCGCCATCAGCAGCCCGGAGAACACGAACACGGTGAGCGCGAGCAGCAGGACGTTCCCGACGGCGCCGAAGTCGATGCCCTCGCCGGGCGTGAAGTCGGTGCTGCGGAGCATGTCGGCGATCTCGCCGTCACCCCGCTCCCGCATCGCCTGGAGCACCTGGTCCTTGGTGGCGCCGGGCTCCATCTCCCGCCCGATGATGCCGGCGAAGACCAGGTCGGTGGCCTGGCCGAGGATCTTCGGCCCGATCACCGACAGGCCGACGCTCACCACCACGCAGAGCAGCAGCACGTAGAGGGTGAGCCGCTCGGGCTTGAACTGGGCGACCAGCCGTTTCCCGGACACCTTGAAGTCCAGCGAGTGGTGATCGGGGCCGGTCCCGGCCATCATCCGCCCCATGGGCCCGGCCATCAGGCAGCCTCCGCTTCCGTCAGCTGGGAGAGCACGATCTCCCGGTAGGTCTCGTTGTCCGCCATCAGCTCGTGGTGCCGTCCGGTGCCGACGACCCGTCCCTCGTCGAGCACGATGATCCGGTCCGCTTCCCGGATGGTCGCCACCCGCTGGGCGACGATCACGACGGTCGCCTCGGCGGTCTCCTGGGCCAGCGCGGCGCGCAGGGCGGCGTCGGTGGCGTAGTCGAGGGCGGAGAACGAGTCGTCGAACAGGTAGATCTCCGGTCGCTGCACCAGCGTGCGGGCGATCGCCAGCCGCTGCCGCTGCCCGCCGGAGACGTTGGTGCCGCCCTGCGCGATGGGGGAGTCGAGCCCGTTCTCCAGCCGCTGGACGAACTCCTTGGCCTGCGCCACCTCCAGCGCGTGCCACAGCTCCTCGTCCGTGGCGTCGGGATTGCCGTACCGCAGGTTGGTCGCCACGGTCCCCGCGAACAGGTACGGCTTCTGCGGCACCAGCCCGACGGTCTTCGCGAGCAGGACGGGATCGAGCTCCGCCACGTCCACCCCGTCGACGAGCACCTCGCCGTCGGTCGCGTCGAAGAGCCGCGGCACCAGCCCCAGCAGCGTCGACTTCCCGCTGCCGGTCGACCCGATGACGGCGGTCGTCTCACCGGGCCGGGCGACCAGGTCGACGGCCCGCAGCACCGGCTCCTCGGCACCCGGGTACCGGAACCCGGCCGCCCGGATCTCCAGATGCCCGTGCCGGCGCAGCTCCCGCACCGGCGCCACCGGCGGCACCACGCTCGACGAGGTGTCCAGCACCTCCTGGATCCGCTCGGCGCACACCTCCGCGCGCGGCACCATCATGAACATGAAGGTGGCCATCATCACGGACATGACGATCTGCATCAGATAGGCGAGGAAGGCCGTCAGATCGCCGATCTGCATCCCGCCGCTGTCGATGCGGTGCGCGCCGAACCAGACCACGGCGATCGACGACAGGTTCACCACCGTCATCACGATCGGGAACATCAGCGCGAGCAGGTTGCCGGTGCCCAGCGACATCTCGGTCAGCTCGACGTTGGCCTTCCGGAAGCGCGCCTGCTCGTACTCGTCACGCACGAAGGCGCGGATGACGCGGTTGCCGGTGATCTGCTCGCGCAGTACCCGGTTCACCGTGTCGAGGCGCTCCTGCATGGTCCGGAACAGCGGGCGCAGCCGCCGTACGATCAACGTCACACTGATGCCCAGCACGGGCACCACGCCGACCAGCACCCCGGACAGCGGCACGTCCAGACCGAGGGCCAGCACGATGCCGCCCACACACATGATGGGCGCCGACACCATCAGCGTGAACGTCATCAGGGCCAGCATCTGCACCTGCTGGACGTCGTTCGTCGTACGGGTGATCAGCGAGGGCGCGCCGAACTGGCCGACCTCGCGCGCCGAGAACGACTGCACCCGGTCGAAGACGGCACCCCGCACGTCCCGGCCGAGCGCCGACGCCGTGCGGGCGCCGTAGTACACGGCACCGATGTTGCACACGACCTGCACCATCGAGATGCCGATCATCAAGGCACCGAAGGACAGGATGTAGCCGGTGTCGCCGTTGACGACGCCGTTGTCGATGATGTCCGCGTTCAGCGTGGGCAGGTAGAGGGTGGCGCAGGTCTGCAGGAGCTGCAGCAGCACCAGCAGGGCGATGGGTTTCCGGTAGGGCCTGAGATAGGTCCGCAGAAGTCGTATGAGCACGCTGTGTCTCTCGGAGTCGGCGGTGGGGCCGGTTGGTTGCCCCTGGCCCCTATCGTCGAACACTCCACCGGTGTTACCTCAACCGATTAAGCCGACAGCAGTGCTTCATACCGCCTTACGGGTGCGCCCTTCGCCCGGAACGCCCCCTTCCTACGCCCGGAACGCCCCCGGATGCGTCTGTTCCCGCACCGACACGAACTGCTGCCGCACCGCCTGCCCCACCGCCAGGTCCTCGCCCGGATCCAGCACCTGCGCGCCCGCGCCCGCCTGCCACATCGGCGGGGTCCGCGGGTCGAGGGTGCCCTGCGACGCACCGAGCGCCCAGGCGGCCTGCCGGGCGGCGCCGATCGCCGCGTAGTCCGCGGGCTGCGGTACGACGACCTGCGCCCCGAACAGCGCCGGTGACGCGGCCTGCACGGCGGCCAGCTCGGCGGCCGCCCCCAGCAGAAAGACCCGCCGCACCTCGACACCCCGGCCGCGCAGCACGTCGAGCGCGTCCGCGAGTCCGCACAGCATGCCCTCGAACGCGGCCCGCGCCAGATGCTCCGGCCGCATCGCCTCCCGCCTGAGCCCCGCTAGCGTCCCCGCGGTGTGCGGCAGATTCGGCGTCCGCTCACCCTCCAGATAGGGCAGCATCACAAGACCGTGGGCGCCCGGCGTCGACTTCATCGCCAGCTCGGACAGGCTCTCCAGATCGGGCAGCCCGAGCAGTTCGGCGGTGCCGCGCAGCGTCCGTACGGCGTTCAGCGTGGTGACGACGGGAAGGTGCATGCCGGTCGCGTCGGCCAGGGACGTGATCATCCCGGAGCTGTCGACGAGCGCCTCGGGGTGCACGGCCATCACGGATCCGGACGCCCCGAGCGACACGACGGCGTCCCCCAGCCCGATCCCGAGCCCGAAGGCGGCGGCCATCGTCTCGCCGGTCCCCGCGGAGATCAGCAGCCCCTCGGGGGTCGTGCCGGCCGCGTCCGCCGGGCCGATCACCTCGGGCAGCATGACCTGGTGACCGAGCGCCAGCTCGACGAGGTCGGGCCGGTAGGCGCCGGTGGCCGCCGACCAGTAGCCGGTCCCGGAGGCCCCGCCCCGGTCGGTGGTACGCCGCACCGGGCGCCCCAGCAGCTGCCACACCAGCCAGTCGTGGGCCTGCAGCAGGACGGCGGTGCGCAGGGCGTTCTCCGGCTCGGTCCGGTTCATCCAGCGCAGCTTGGTCACCGGCTGCGCGGCCTGCGGCACACACCCCACGGCCTGCGCCCACGCCTCGCGCCCGCCCAGCGCGTCGATGAGATCCGCCGCCGCGACCTGCGCCCGCTTGTCACCGCCGACCATCGCTGGACGCACGGTGTTGCCCTGCGCATCCAGCGGCACGACGGCGTTCTGCTGCGCGGACACGCCGATCGCCTGCACACCTTCGAGCAGCCCGCCGCCGGCGGCCTCACCGAGGGACAGCAGCCAGGCCTGCGGATCGACATCGGCAGGCCGCGAGCCGCCTTCGGTGTTCTCCACCGGATGCGGCGCGTATCCCTGCCTGAGCACGGCTCCCGTGTCCGCGTCGCAGACGACGATACGAGTGAAATCGGGCGAACTGTCCAACCCGGCGACTATCCCCATGGCCAAAATTCTGCCGTACCGCTCCGCTTGGTTGGGCCGTGGGCGCCGTCGGGGTGCGTGTGATCTGGGCGGTGCGGGTGCGTTGTGGCTGGTCGCGCCCACGCGGCGGAGCCGCACATGTCACAGCCCCGCGCCCCTTCAGGGCGTCTTCCTCGACGACTCCTTCAAGTGTTGCTGGTACCCCAGTCGTCCCCGCCCGTGCCGTTCGTGTTCCTGTCTCGCAGAGAACGGACTCGCTGAGCCACCGAGTCGGGGACTCGGTCGCCCATCTTCTCGCTGACCGCGTGGTAGGCCTTGCCCGCGTACTGGCGGCTCTGCTGGGCCGCTGTCTCCGCGGTGTTGCGGACCGCGGGGTTCTGCGCGACCTGGCGTGCGGACTTCTTCAGCTGCTCGTAGCGTTCGCGCCCGGCATGTGTGCCCAGGACGTAACCAAGAGCCAGCCCGGCGGCGAACGTGAGCTTGTAGCGCATGGCGGCCACCCTTCCCTTGCGTAGGTCTGTGGTGCGGCGTCGGTGCCGGGGGAACCGATTGGCGGAGCACCCCCGTGCTTGCGCTAATGTATGTGTCGCAGCGAACGCACGCCCCCTGGCGAATACCCAGGTAGGTACGTTCGATGCAACGAGGCATTCCTCCGTAGCTCAATTGGCAGAGCAGCCGGCTGTTAACCGGCAGGTTACTGGTTCGAGTCCAGTCGGGGGAGCTCGGTCCTCCGTAGCTCAATTGGCAGAGCAGCCGGCTGTTAACCGGCAGGTTACTGGTTCGAGTCCAGTCGGGGGAGCATGCTGAACGAGGACCCCTCAGGGGTCCTTTTTCATGCCCGGGGGAACCGTGCAGGCCAGGGTGTAGTCCTCCAGGGCATGCGAAGTCGACCATGCGAAGCAGGAGATCGTATGAGCGGCTATGCTGCGGCAGACGGCGCGCACACGTGTACGCGACACGCCGCTATGGGGCGGTAGCTCAGCCGGTTAGAGCAGCGGACTCATAATCCGTCGGCCGTGGGTTCGAGTCCCACCCGCCCCACCATTCACGGTTGTGACCTGCGGAAACGTCTCAGCGGGCGTGCGGATTCAGGACTTTGGGCCACGGACTGAATCCGCGACGCGTAATAGGTGCAGGTCAGGGTGGCGTCAGGCAAGCCGGGGCGGGACGTGAGGGTGTGCCACCCCGGCCTGGTCTCATCGGATGTGCTTCGCCGGCTTGGTGGCGGCGTTGAGCAGGTACTCCAGGGGTCCGCGGCGGAAGAAGCGGGACCAGATCGCGGCGAACACGATCGCCCCGAGTATGTACATGAGCACCGGTATCCAGGACTGCTGGGTGCTGGACGGGCCGGCCCCGGACAGCATGGACTGTACGACGAAGTGGCCCACGTAGGCGGTCAGGGACATGGTGCCCACGGCGATGACCGGTTTGGCCAGGCGGCGCAGTCGCGGCAGGCGGTCCATCGCCGCCGTCGCGCCCACGATCACGAGGATCGCGACTCCGATGATGTCGAACGTGGTGCCGCTGTGTGGCCCGGCTGTCAAGAGCATCGATGCCTGGGGCTCGAACGACCCGCCGTCGAGGGTCATCGATCCGGAGCTACCGGAGATCGGTCCGGAGCTGCCGGACGACGGCCCGCCTTCCGCCAAGCTGTCCAACGCGTCCTTGCCGGCCAGCAGCAAGGACATGCCGTACGCGGCCACGGTGAGGGCGGCGCCGAGCCCGGCCAGACGCCACTGGACGGCGGCCTGGGACAGGTCGAGGCGGGCCAGCGCCATACCGGCGATCACGAACGATATCCACGTGATCGTCGGGTAGAAGCCGGTGAACAGCAGATCGAGCACTCCCACGTCGCTGAGCCGGTGGAGCGGGTCGTAGGCGTTGATGCTCTGCTGGACCGACTCGGTCAGCAGCGAGCTCAGGGCGAAGGACAGCTGTGGTGTGACGAGCGCGAGGGCGGCCGCGATGATCGCGAGAGTCCTGGCCCGCAGTCGCACCAGGGGCAGCGCCAGTAGGAAGTAGACCCCGTAGAAGCCGAGGATGATCACTCCGCCGTATTCCATCGCCATCGCGGTGCCCAGCGCCAGCAGAACCACGGCGCGGATCGCGATCCTGGCCTTCGCCTGGCGGCCGGCCAGGCCGGTCTTCGGCTCCCGGCGGCCGGCGAGCAGCATCAGCGAGAACCCGGCGAGGGTGGCGAACAGGACCGACGAGTGACCGTCCGCCATGTACCGGACCCAGCTGCCGACGCCGTCCGTGGCCGACAGCGGGGGACCGATGTGCACGACGTACATGCCGAACACGGCCAGCGCGCGGGCCAGGTCGACGCCGACCAGCCGCCCCATCGAGGGATCGGACGGGGCCGACGCGGCGGACCCGGGTGGGGTTCGGGACTGAGGAGGCGACGTCTTCCGCGGCGCTGACGTGTCCTGCGGCGTCGTTGGTGGTGTCTGTGGCATGCGGAGACCCTCGCGTTGCCGCCGGGCGGCGGACCACCCGTCAGTCTTCGGCAACGGCCCCGCCGGTCGGCGGGTACCGCCCCGCGGACCGGCAGAGTCCCATCCGATCCGTCCGCCTCGTCCGGTGCGACCGGGCGACGATCTCCTTCAGCCACTCGGCGGGGGTGGACCCGACGGTTGCCGGATGGGCGCGGGGAGGCCGGCCTTCCAGGCTGGAGGCATGACACACCGTGCGCGGAACGAGGAGCCCGACACTTCCCTCGGATCATCGGCCGACGAGCCGGGCCGTGACGCCGTCCCTCGCAGGGGCGACTTCCTGGAGTTCCCCGGCCTGATGCCGGCGGCGGGCGCCCTCGTCCTGCTCGTCGTAGGCCCAGAGGCCCACGAAGCGTTGGTACGCGCCCTCGCCACGAGCACTGCCGGACTCGTCCGCTGAGCCGGCACATGATCATGCCCGGGCCGCCCGGCACCGTCGACGCGGTGCCGGGCGGCCCGCAGAAGAAAGGAATTTCGTGAACACCGCATCCGCCCCGACGACGGATGAGACCTCCCTGTCCGCCCGAGAGACGGTCAGGGCACTGTACGCGTATGTCCGGCCGCACCGGTGGGCCGTCGCCCTCGGCCTGCTGTGCGCCCTGGTCGGGGCCGCCGGGGGGCTGCTGCAGCCGCTGGCCACGAAGACACTGGTGCGTGAAGAGCGCGAAGTGGGAGGCCGTGGCCGGCTCGGCCGACGAACTCGCCGTCCAGCTGGCCTTCCTCGCCGTGCTCGGGGTCGGCGGGGCGCGGGTGGCGTCCGGGGAGATCCCCGTGTCCACCCTCATCGCCTTCCTGCTGTACCTCTTCTACCTGATCGAGCCGGTTGCCAGGCTGGTCGACGCCGTGTCTCACTTTCAGGAGGGGGCGGCCGCGATCTCCCGGATCGCGCAGGTGGAACGCCTGTCGACGGAGCCGCCCGCCCAGCGGAAGGGCGCCCTGCCCCGGCAGGGGGCAGCGGTGCCGGGTCCGGCGTCGGTCCGCTTCGAGGACGTGACCTTCCGCTACCGTGCCGGCCTGCCGTACACCCACCAGCAGGTGAGCTTCGAGGTACCGGGCGTCGGGATGACGGCCTTCGTCGGCCCCTCCGGCGCGGGCAAGTCGACGGTGTTCGCGCTCATCGAGCGGTTCTACGAGGCCACCGGCGGCCGGGTCCTGGTCGACGGCAAGGACGTACAGGACTGGTCTCTGTCCGAACTACGGTCTGCCATCGGGTACGTGGAGCAGGACGCTCCTGTGCTGGCCGGCACGCTGCGGGAGAATCTCGTCTTCGCGGCGCCCGGCGCGACGGACGACGACATCCGCGACGTCCTGGCACGGACGAAGCTCGACACCCTCGTCGAGCGCCTGCCCCACGGCCTGGACACCCCGGTCGGACACCGCGGCTCGAAGCTGTCGGGCGGCGAGCGCCAGCGCATCGCCATCGCCCGCGCGCTGCTGCGCCAGCCCCGGCTGCTGCTGTTGGACGAGGCGACCTCGCAGCTCGACGCGGTCAACGAGCTGGCGCTGCGGGACGTCGTCGCGGAGCTGGCCCGCGAGACCACCGTGCTGGTGGTGGCCCACCGCCTCTCCACGGTGACCGGCGCCGACCGGATCGTCGTGATGGAGGCCGGCCGGGTCCGGTCGGTGGGCAGCCATGAGGAACTGGTGGCCCAGGACCGGCTGTACGCGCGCCTGGTGGCCACCCAGCTCCTGGCTCCCGCGCGATGACCCAGCACACGCAGGGTTGTCCGGCCGTCCACTGCCCCCTTCCCGGCCGGACAACCCCACCCACCGACACCCACGAAGAACCAAGACAGCGAAAGGCCCTGTATGCGCACCGAGTCCGCCATCCGTTGCAGACGTGCGGTGTGGGACTGGCTGGCCCAGCCGACTGCTCTGTTCGGCGGCGTGTACGGGCTCCTGGTGTCGAGTTCGGCCGTCGCCGCGCTGACGCAGTTCGGCGAGGTGACGCGGGCGGCGCGCATGGACGACGCCCTGTAAGTCCTGTTCACCGCCCTCGCCGGCCTGGCCCATGGTTACGCCCACGAGATCGCCCACCGCGACGCGCAGGGCCATCCCGGCGTACGGACTGTGATGCGTGCCGTGCTTGCCGAATGGCCGCTGGTGCTGGCGGCGCTGCCCACCACACTGCTGCTGTGCGGGGCGGGCCTTGGCTGGGGGCGTTCCCAGGGCATCGAGTACGTCGCCTTCGGAACCAACACCGTCCTGCTGCTCTGCTGGGGCCTGCTCGCATGCCGGGCCGCAGGCCGCACATGGGGACGAGCCTTTGGAATCGGCTGTACCGACGCGCTCCTGGGAGTGGCCGTCGCCTTGGCCAGCACCCTGCTGAAGGAACGCGGCGATGGCCACAGACGCCGGCTGAGGAGGGCGGGACCGACGTCGCCAGCCGCGTATCGGCCCTGGCCGGCCTCCGTCAGGCGCTGACGGAGGCCGGGGCCGTCGGCGAGCCCGCGGACGCATCCACGCCGATCAGAGGCCCTGGTCGGTCAGTCCGCGCTGAGCGGAATCCGCAGCCGCACCCGGTAGCCGCCCTCCGCGGTCGGGCCCGCCTCCAGTGTCCCGTGCAGGATGTCGGCCCGTTCCCGCAGACCGACCAGGCCCAGCTGTGAACCGGGCAGGGGCAGGGAGGGACGCGTGGGCGCGGTGTTGGTGACGGTCACTCCGACGTCGTCGCCGTCCTGCCACAGCTCGGCGCACGCTCTGGCGCCGGGGGCGTGCTTGCGGACGTTGGTCAACGCCTCCTGGACCGTACGGTAGACGGCCCGTTGCGCGGGTGTGCCCACGTTGGGCGGCAGCTCACCCGACAACTCCACGTGAGTGCCGCTGGATTCCACCAGTTTGCGCAGGTCGGCCAGAGTGGGCTGAGGGGTCAGCTCGGTGGCGTGACCGCCGGAGGCGCGCAGCAGCGTGACCATGGTGCGCAGCTCGTCGAGTGTGGTGACGCTCAGCGAACGGATCGTGTGGGCAGCCTCCTTGGCGTCCGCGTCCTTGGCGGCGACCTGCAGGGCTCCGGCCCGTACGGCGATCAGACTGACCTGGTGGGAGACCACGTCGTGCATCTCGCGGGCCAGCTGGGCGCGTTCGCGGGCGAGCACGGCCTGGGCGTGCAGGGCACGCTCGTGCTCCCTGGCCTCCTCGATCTCGGCCAGCCGCCGCGCCAGGTCCCGTTGCGCCTGGAGAAGCTGGCCGAAGAGGACCGGGGCCGCGGCGGTCGCCAGGCCGTACACGAAGAAGACCAGTGTCATGGTCCGGTCGACGTCGGCCAGGGGCCACGGAGTACTGCTCGCGACGGCGGACAGGGTGACGCACCCCGCGAGGAGACGGCGATTGCGGGAGCGTTCGGCCAGAGTGAACAGCGCCACGAGCACAACGACGGCGACATCCTGCATCAGCGCGATGGGCAGAGTGAGCAGGAAGACGCCGAGCGGGAACCTGCGCCGGAAGACCAACGCGGCGCAGCCGACTGCGGCCAGCGCGACGCCGAGGCGCGTGTGGTCCCACATGTTCAGCCATACGTCCACGGCCGCCACCGCCACCAGGACGATGTCGACGACCGGCGCGGGCACACGCTGCCACACGGCGCGTGCACGGCTCATCGGCCGGTCCCCGACCGCGGGCGCTCATCGAGCAGTCCGGCCCGCTGCGCCAGCAGCGCGGCCTGCACCCGGCTGGTCACCCGCAGCTTGGTGAGGATCGCGCTGACGTGGTCCTTGACCGTGCCGGCGCCCAGGTGGATGCGGACCCCGATGTCGGCGTTCGACAGGCCCTCCGCCACCAGGACGAGGACGTCACGCTCACGCGCGGTGAGCAGCCGGACGCGAGCCGCCTCCTCGTCGACGGCCGTCTGGGTGCCCGGGTGGCGGTGCAGCAGCGTCCGCGACGCCTTGGGGGACAGCACCACACCGCCCGCGGCCAGGGTGCGCACCAGGTGGGCGAGCTGCTCCGGCTCGGTGTCCTTGAGCAGGAAACCGGCCGCGCCGCAGTGCAGCGCGGTCAGGATGTACTCGTCGGCGTCGAACGTCGTCAGCATCGCCACCACCGGAGCGTCCGGCATCGTCCGCAGCTCGCGCAGGACGGTCAGCCCGTCGACGTCCGGCATCCGGATGTCCAGCAGCACCACGTCCGGCCGCTCCCGGCGGACGGTCTCCACGGCGTCGCCCCCGCTCGCCGTCGCGACGACCTCGATGTCCTCGGACGCGCCCAGAATGAGTTCGAAGCCCGAGCGGACCAGTGCCTCGTCGTCCACCACCACTACCCGGATCACGCGCGCTCCGCCTCGCCTTCATCCATGCCCGTCCCACTCATGCCGACCCGACCCTAAAGCCCGCAAGAGCCCCGGCGGCCCGGCGGGCGGCAGCTCCAGCCACACGGCGGGGTATCACCCTCCGGTCGGCAGGGGCACCGTAGCCTTCTGCCGGATTCTCCATGACCGGCCCGGTCTCCAGCCTGAGTGGCATGAGACATCACGCGGACTCCCCGCCGGCCGACGCACCGTCCCCTGCACGAGAGCGCGGTGAGCCCTCGACCGGTGCGCCCGGCGTGGGCCGGCTGGCCGGACTGGACCTGGCGGAAGCGGCAGCACACCACACAGGTCCAGGTTGCCGAAGCCATGGGTGTCACCCAGGCCCGCGTCTCACGCATCGAGAAGGGCCAACTGGAGCGCAGCGAGGTCGACACCCTCGCTGCCTACGTCAAGGCGCTCGGCGGCAAGCTGAAGATCGTCGCTGACTTCGGTGATGAGACCTACGTCCTCGGCTGACCCGATCGGCAAGTTGTGACCCAGGTTCATGCGCAGTCCCGTGGGCAAGCTCGCCTCTTGACGTCAGGGACGATGTTCCACCCCGGGACCAGGGGCGGAACATCGTCGCGTTGGCAAGGGGAGTCCGCTGTGCGAAGGCTGAACCGCCCCGGCTCGAATGGCGAGACGTTCGAGCTGGGTGTTCGCGAGGCCGATGGCTCGCCGCAGGCTTTCCCGGACTGGTTCTTGCCGGCACAGTGCCGTGTCTCAGCCTTCCGCGGCTGAGGTCCGGCCGAGCTCGTGGTATCCGGGGTTGGGGAACAAACCGGTGGCGGTGGCCAGGCGCACGTTGTAGTTGAAGATCGCTGCGACTTCCACGATGTGCAGGATGTCCGCGTCGGGAATGACGGTGCGGCGGTAGACGCTGAACCAGCCGGCGCCGTTCACGACAAGTGCACCCTCAGACCGGGAGCGGTTCAGGCTGAACTGGCCGTTCACCAAGGACAGTCACACGGTGGCCTTGCCTCGTGTTCAGAGAGCAGATACCGGCAGGCGGTGCACGAGAGGGAGCAGGCCCCGCGCATTTGCATGGACGAACCCCTGTGCCACGTCGTGGGACCCCGTCCCGGCGCGAAGAGTGATCCAGAACCCAGGTTCAGAGTCTGCGGACGCGGGCGGAACAACCTGAGGCAGGCGCTGAACCGGACACCGACCGCCCCGCATGCACGCCGGATCGGTGGCGGTCGGCGCTCGGGTCCGGCGACCGGGAACAGCGGCTGCGCTGCTGTCCGGCTGCGTCGGAAACGAGGCGGCCACCTTGAGGTGGGCCGGCAAGGTCTCACTGCGATGGCGGATTCCGGACGGTGACAACTCGGCTTCAGGCCACGGCAATCCACGCTGTTCATACCGTTGACACACAACTGTCACCGGCGGTCTCATGTGCGGAAGTATTTGTTCCAGCCAAATTTTGCTCGGTTGTGATCTGACTTGTTGTTTTCGGTGCGACCGGGCATCTGAAGTGGAGGCCTCACCTCATGCGTCGAGCCTGGCTCCTCGTCCTCGCCGTGTTGGCGGCGCTGTTGCCGCAGTCCTTTCTGGCGGGCACCGCGCACGCGGCGACCGTCACCATCGCCAACGGGACCCAGTTCAACGACACCACGGGCGCCGGTATGCACGCCCATGGCGGCGGTGTGCTCAAGGTCGGCTCGTACTACTACTGGTTCGGTGAGAACCGCAACGAGGACAACACCTTCCGGTACGTCTCCGCGTACCGCTCCACCGACCTGAAGACCTGGGAGTTCAGACGCCACGTCCTGAGCGCGGCCACCGACCCCGAGTTGACCGACGCCAAGATCGAACGACCCAAGGTCATATACAACGCGGCCACCGGCAAGTTCGTGATGTGGATGCACAAGGAGAACGCCGCCGACTACTCCCAGGCCCGCGCCGCCGTCGCCGTCTCCGACACCGTCGACGGCGACTACACCTGGCAGGGAAGTTTCCGCCCGCTGGGCCACATGTCCCGCGACATCACCGCCTACGTCGACGACGACGGCACCGGCTACATGATCTCCGCCGCCCGCAACAACCTCGACCTGCACATCTACCGGCTGACCGCCGACTACACCGGCATCGACGCCCTCGTCGCCAACCCCTGGCCCGACGGCCACCGTGAGGCACCCGCGCTGTTCAAGCGGGGCGGCGTCTACTTCATGCTGACCTCCGGCGCCACCGGCTGGAACCCCAACCAGCAGAAGTACGCCACCGCCACCGACATCACCGGGCCGTGGACCGCGATGCAGAACATCGGCGACTCCACCGCCTACGGCTCCCAGACCGCGTACGTCCTGCCCGTCCAGGGCACCGCGGGCACCGAGTTCCTGTACATGGGCGACCGCTGGGGCAACTCCTTCGGCGAGAACGTCAACGCCTCCCAGTACGTCTGGCTGCCTCTGGAGTTCCCCACCTCCACCACCATGACCATGGACTGGTACCCGCAGATCACCATCGACACCGCCACCGGCACGGTCGACGGCGTCGGCGGCCCCTGGGAGACCCTCACCGCACGCCACAGCGGCAAGTGCGTCGACGTGCTCAGCAAGTCCCTGGACGACGGTGTCCAGCTCACCCAGTACACCTGCAACGGCGGCATGAACCAGGCGTTCTGGTTCAAGGACATGGGTGACGGACACGTCCAGCTCATGGCCCGTCACAGCGGCAAGTGCATGGACGTGGCCGACAACTCCACCGCCAACGGCAACAAGATCATCCAGTGGCCCTGCTCCACCGGCACCAACCAGCAGTGGCAACTCCAGGACGCCGGTGACGGCTACGTCCGCCTGGTCTCCCGGCTGAGCGGCAAGTGCCTGGACGTCTCCGGCAACTCCACCGCCAACGGCGCGAAGCTCATCCAGTGGACGTGCGGCACGGGCACCAACCAGCAGTTCCAGCGCGGAACCTGAGAGCACGACAGCACTCGCGTCGCATACCTCGGTGCTGGCCCGCACGGCAAGACGCTGTGCGGGCAGGGTGGTGGTCCTCCGCTCACACTCCCTCTGTTCGGATGTGATCGTATGGAATCGTTTGCGTTCGAACGTGTTCTGGATCATTGACTAGGAGCCACATCACGGATGAGGTGGCACTCCAACCACCTCTCGGAGGAAGCGATGATGCCCAGCGAGGACCGGGACCGGTCCCCGTACACGGGATGGGCCAGGCGGCACTGGACAGATCTCGCCGACCGGATGCTCGCGGCCGTCGGCCCGTACCGCTCCCCGGGCGGGGCCCGGATCGACCTGCCTGGTCCGGCGAGCCGCTACGGCGTGGTATCCGACGGCTTGGAGGGCTTCGCCCGTACCTTCCTGCTCGCCGGTTTCCGCCTCGCGGGAGAAAGGGGGGCGGATCCGGCGGGCTTGCTGGAGCGGTACGCCGAGGGCCTGGCGGCGGGCACCGACCCCTACTCGCCGGAGGCGTGGCCCCGCCCGGACGAACTCGGCCAGGCCAAGGTCGAGGCCGCCTCCATCGCGCTGGTGCTGCAAATGACCAGGCCCTGGTTGTGGGACCGGCTCGACGGCGGAGTGCGTGAGCGGATCATCGAATGGCTGGGGGCCGTCGTCGGACAGCCCTATCCGCCCATCAACTGGGTCTGGTTCCGGATCGTCGTGGAGTCGTTCCTGCGCGAGGCGGGCGGACCGTGGTCGGCCGCCGACATCGAGGAGGACCTGGCCGTCCACGCCTCGCTGCGTCGGCCCGGCGGCTGGCTCAGCGATGGGCAGGAACGGGCCTACGACCACTACACCGGCTGGGCGCTGCACCTCTACCCGCTGCTGTGGACCCACCTGTTCGACGTCACCGGCACCCTGTGTCCGCCGTCCCTGCGCCAGACCTGGGCCGAGGACCTCGCACGCTACCTCGACGACGCGGTATGCCTGGTCGGCGCCGATGGCTCGCCGCTGTTGCAGGGACGCAGTCTGATCTACCGCTTCGCCGCCGCGGCGCCCTTCTGGGTCGGCGCGGTCACCGGAGCCGGCGGGCAGCCGCCCGGACTGGTGCGCCGCGTGGCCAGCGGCATCGTCCGGCATTTCACCGACCACGGGGCTCCCGACGGAAACGGATTGCTCAGCCTGGGCTGGCATGCTGCCTGGCCTGCGATGCGTCAGGCGTACTCCGGGCCCGGATCGCCGTACTGGGGGGCCAAGGGCATGCTCGGCCTGATGCTGCCCGAGGAGCACCCGGTGTGGACGGCCCCGGAAAGGCCGCTGCCGGTGGAGGCCGGGGATGTCGCACGGGTGATCGACGCCCCCGGCTGGCTGCTCAGCGCACGGCGCCGTGATGGCATCGCGGTGGTGCTCAACCACGGCACCGACCACGGGAGCCCCGGCGACCGATGCGCGGACTCGCCGCTGTACGCGCGGCTGGGCTACTCCACAGCCACTGTTCCTCCCCTGGCCGGCGCGCCCGTGACGGACCCGGTCGATAACGCGGTCGTGCTGCTCGACGACGCCGGCCGGGCCAGCCACCGCAGTGGGTTCGAGACCCTGTTCGCCCGAGAGCTCCCCGGTGGGGTGCTCGCCGCCGCCTCCCGAGGACCGGTGCGCTGGGTCGACGTCGGTGCCGACGACTCACCCGACCACGGCTCCGGCCGCAAGGGCCCGACGACGCCCGGTCCGATGGTCACCGTCGCCTCGGTGGTGCGGGCCGGGACGGAGGTCCGGCTGGTCCGGGTCGACGCCCTTCCAGCGCAACCGGACCCCGCCTGGCGCTCGGTCCGCATCGGCGGCTGGCCCGTGGCCGCCGAACTCCTGCCCCGGTCCCGATCGGGCGCCCACGGCTGGGGCGGCCCGTACGCCGAGGCACGTACCGGGTCCCTGCGGTCGCGACTGTGCGGACTTCGCGGGCTGCACCGTGGCGGAGTCGCCGTCGGGAAGGACGACAGCCCTCTCGGCACCCGCACCGCGACGCCGTGGCTGGCCGCGGACGGGGTGCCGTACGGCGAGGTGCTCGCCGCCGTGGTGCTCCTCGACCGGGGCGGCCCGGACGCTCCCATCCCCACCCTCGCCGTGCACCCCGGTCCCGACGGCGGGCACCGGACCGTACTCACCTGGCCGGACGGTCACACCACCGAGGCCGACCTGCCCGCCGTCCCCCCGGCCTCGCGCTGACCGGGGTCGGCCTGCCGTGGCCGTCCCGGCGGAACGCGCTGAGCCGTGGGCGAACGTGCACGTCGAGCGCGCTACCCCCGGGCAGCTGTCAGCCGCGGAATCACAGCGACGGCATCCTCTTGACCGAGGAGTCACGCAGGATCAGTTCCGGCAGGATGAGCACGCGCTGCCCTGGGCGGCGCTTGCCCTCCATGAGCCGGGAGACCATCATCTCGACCGCGGTCCGGCCGACGCGGGCCTTGGACGGGCGGACGGCCGTGATCGCCGGCTCGGCGAGATGGGCGACCTCGTCGTCGTAGCCGACCAGGGCGATGTCGTCCGGGATCGCGACCCCCTGCTCGGTGAGGTACTGGGCGATGGAGATGGCGTCGGGATCGCTGTGCACGATCAGTGCGGTGATCCTGGACCTGCGGCACCTGTCCAGGATGTCCTCGATGATCTGCCGGTGGCCCGGCTCGTAGAGGGCCACACCCTGCCGGACCACGAAATCGCTGGGCAGGTCGAGTTCGGCGCACGCCTTGAGCCAACCCTGGGCCAGATGCGCCGAGGTCGGGCTGCCCTTGGCCAGGACCAGCCCGATCCGGCGGTGACCGTGCTCGTGGAGGTGGTGCACGGCCATCTCCAGGCCGAGCGCGTGGTCGCTGCGTACCCATTCCAGCTGGCGCGGGGTCGGCGTCCAATAAGGGATCTGACGCTCCACCAGGATGGCCGGCACCGGCAGGTTGCCGATCCAGTCGATCATCTCGTCGACGCCCTCGCTGTCGAGGTTGGGGGCCAATAGCAAGCCCTGTACCTGCTTGGCCTCGATCAGCCGGCTGATCTGGCGGCGGTCCTCGGCCTGGTCGTAGGTGGAGCCGCGCAGCTGGAGCTGGACTCCGAGGGCGGCGGCGGCCGCGCGGGCGCCGACGACGACCTGTGGCCAGTAGTAGTCCAGGGACGGCACGACCATGCCGATCGTCAGAGACGCCGCGGCGGGGCGGGACCGGCGGGCCGGGGCCGGGGCGAGATCCGTCGGCAGGGTGGCGCCCCCGTGCACCTTGGTGAGCAGGCCGCGGGCGGCCAGGGCGTTGATGTCGCGCCGCACCGTCAGTTCGCTGACCTCGAGCAGCTGAGCGAGGTCGCGGACGCGCACGGCGCCGTGCCGACGCAGCTCGTCCATGAGCCGTTCCCTGCGCTGCAGAGCGAAGGGCCGGTCTTCAGTCATGTGCGCCCTCTCAGCAAGACGCCCTGTTCGACTGTGAACGTTTTGTTTCGTTCGTGTTCGAGGCGTAGTGAACCTGTGCCGATGGCCACTATTCCTGTTCCAGCGCGTTTTGGCCAAAACTGGCTGCTGGTCGACACGTTTCGGCCAAGGCAGGCCACTGGTCCGGCGCGGACCGCTCACGGGAAGGACTCACGTCCGATGCAGACGAAGCCCCACGCTCTGGTCGTCATGAGCAGACAGAGCTTCGACGCGCACTTCGACGCCGCCCGGCTCGCACGTCTGGCCGACCTGGTGGCCCTGAGTGACCCGGTGTTCGCGGACGGCCTCGACGACCCGCGGGTGCGGGCGCGCCTGGCGGACGTGGAGGTCCTGATCACGTCCTGGGGCACTCCCCGGCTCACGCCCGAGCGGCTCGCCTCGGTTCCCGGACTGCGGGCGGTGCTGCACTGCGCCGGCAGCGTGCGGGGCCTGGTGGGCGAGGAGGTGTGGCGCCGAGAGATCCGGGTGACCAGTGCGGCGGAGGCCAACGCGGTCCCCGTGGCTCAGTACACCCTGGCGGCCATCATCCTGGCGGGCAAGAAGGCTCCGTTCCTCGCCGCCGACGAAGAGCGTGCCTATCAGGGCTGGGGAACGGTGACGGGCTACGGCGACCTGTCGAACTTCGGCCGCACGGTGGGGATCGTCGGCTTCTCCCGGATCGGCCGCAAGGTGGTCGACCTCCTCAGGGCCCTCGAAGGCACCACCTGCCTGGTCGCGGATCCCTATGCGGACCCGGCCGAGGTGGAGAAGGCGGGCGCCACCCTCGTCGGGCTGGACGAGCTGCTGCTGCGAGCGGATGTCCTGTCCCTGCACGCGCCCGAGACGCCGGAGACCCGGCACATGATCGGTGCCAAGGAGCTGAGCCTGCTGTCCGATCACGCGACGGTGGTCAACACCGCCCGCGGCAGCCTCGTGGACTCCGAGGCACTGGCCGCCGAGTGCGCCTCCGGCCGCCTCTTCGCCATCCTCGACGTCACCGACCCCGAGCCGCTGCCCGCCACCTCGCCGCTGCGGAATCTGGCCGGTGTGATGATCACCCCGCATATCGCGGGCTCGCTGGGCACGGAGATCCATCGCCTCACCGACCACGCCCTGGACGAGCTGGCCCGCTGGACCGCGCGACAGCCCCTGCACCACGAGATCACCGCGGAGGACTGGGCCTCCGGCCGCCACGCCTGAGCGCCCCCAACCGCCCCGAGACTGCCTCCACTTCTGTCCCATTCCGCACCACAGGAGCCGCACCATGAGATACCCCTTCAGAGCCGTCACCGCTCTCGCCGCGCTGTCCCTGCTCACCACCGCCTGCGGCGCCGACGACGGACCCGCCGAGACCGCTGACGGCAAGACCATCGTCAAGATCGCTCTTTGGAACTACGCGAGCACCCCCGAGTTCAAGGCGCTGATCGACGGCTTCGAGGCCGAGAACCCGGACATCGACGTCCAGCCGGTCGACATCCTCGCCGACGACTACTCCGACAAGGTGACCACCATGCTCGCCGGCGGTGACTCGACCGACGTGCTGACCATGAAGAACGTCACCGACTACGCCCGGTTCGCCACGCGCGGCCAGTTGCAGTCGGTCGGCTCCGACGTCGGCAAGCTCGACAAGGCCAAGTACTCCGGCCTCGACGCCTTCGACGTCGACGGCGACTACTTCGCCCTGCCGTACCGGCAGGATTTCTGGGTGCTCTTCTACAACAAGGCACTCGTGGAGAAGAGCGGCGCGGACCTGTCCAACCTGACCTGGTCGCAGTACGCCAACCTGGCTGGGAAGCTCACCAAGGGCTCGGGCGACTCCAAGGTGCACGGCACCTACCTGCACACCTGGCGCTCGGTGGTGCAGGCGATCTCCGCCGCGCAAACCGGCGGTGACCTGCTGGGCGGCGACTACTCGTTCTTCAAGGACCAGTACACGATGGCCGTGGACCTGCAGAAGTCCGGCGCCGCGATGCAGTTCTCCACGGCCAAGAGCCAGCAGATCGAGTACAACTCGATGCTGACGACCGGCAAGGCCGCGATGGTGCCCATGGGCACCTGGTGGGCCGCCCGCCTGCTGCAGGAGAAGGCCCAAGGCACGCACGACGTCGACTGGGGCATGGCGCCGATGCCGCAGATCACCGACGACGGCAAGACCGTCTCCTTCGGCTCGCCGACCGCCTTCGCCGTGAACAAGAAGGCGAAGAACGCCGAGGCCGCCAAGAAGTTCGTGCTGTGGGCCTCCGGCCCCGAGGGAGCGGCCGCCATCGCCAAGATCGGTGTGGTTCCGGCGTACTCCGACGACACGGTGATGGAGAACTTCTTCGGCGTCGAGGGCATGCCCACCGACGCCCTGTCCAAGGAGGCCATGAGCCCGGACACGGTCAAGCTGGAGATGCCGGTCAGCGACAAGTCCTCCGACATCGACCAGATCCTGTCCGAGGAGCACGAGCTGATCATGTCGGGTGAGAAGTCCGTCGGTGAGGGCATCAAGGACATGGGCGCCCGTGTGAAGTCCGAAGTCGAATGACCTCGACGGCCAACGCGACGGCTCTGAGGCGGCGACGCCGGCGCACCACGCTGGTGGGCTGGAGCTTCATCCTCCCCAACTTCCTCGGCTTCGCCGCCCTGACCCTGGTCCCGGTGGTCGCGACGCTGCTGCTGGCGTTCACCAACTGGAACTCCTACAGCACCCCGGAATGGGTCGGCCTCGACAACTTCCGCCGGATGCTCGACAGCGACAACTTCTGGGCGGCCCTGTCCAACACGACCTATTACGCGGTCGGCCACATCCCGCTCACCCTGGCCGCATCCCTGGGCCTGGCAGTGCTGCTCAACCAGAAGCTGCGCGGTGTCGGCGTGCTGCGCACCGCGTTCTTCTTCCCGTACATCACCTCACTGGTCGCGGTGGCCGTGGTGTGGAACATGCTGCTCAGCCCGGACGTCGGGCCGGTGAACCAGCTGCTCAAGGCGGTGGGCGTGGCACACCCGCCGGGCTGGACCACCTCCACGGACTGGTCGATGCCTGCGGTGATCATCGCCAGCGTGTGGCGGGACATGGGCTACTACATGGTGCTGTATCTGGCGGGGCTGCAGACCATCCCGGCGGAGCTGTACGAGGCCGCCAGGGTCGACGGCGCCGGCCCGTGGAAGCGGTTCTGGCACGTCACCGTGCCGGGTCTGCGGCCCACGACCTTCTTCGTCCTGGTCATGCTGACGGTCGCCAGCTTCAAGGTCTTCGACCTGATCCAGGTCATGACCGAGGGCGGTCCCGGACGCTCGACGCTGGTGCTGTCGCAGCTCATCTTCCGGGAGGGCATCACCCAGGGCAGGTTCGGCTACTCCTCGGCCATCTCCCTGGTGCTGTTCCTGCTCGTCATGGGCATCACCGTGATCCAGTTCCAACTCCAGCGGAGGCACGAGCGATGAGCACCACCGTGCTGCGCAAGGACAGCGCGACGGACGGGGCGCCACCGAGCGGCGGCGCCCCGTCCAGGGCCAGGACCGAGCCCCGCCGGGGCCGGTCCCGGGCCGGGCGGGTGGTCGGCCAGGTCCTGCTGTACACGGTCCTGACCGCGTTGTCGGCCGCGATCCTCGTCCCGTTCGCCTGGATGCTGGTGTCCTCGGTGAAACTCGACGCGGAGGTCTTCACGGTCCCGATCCAGTGGATCCCGAAGTCCTTCCACTGGGAGAACTTCGCCGACATCTGGACCGAGATCCCGATGCTCACCTATCTGGGGAACTCGCTGTTCCTCAGTGTCGTCATCACCTTCCTGCAGGTGCTGACCGGGAGCTTCGCCGCCTACGGCTTCGCCAAGGTCCGCTTCCCCGGACGCGACGCCCTGTTCCTCGCCTACATCGCCACCATCGCCGTGCCGTGGCAGGCGTACATGGTGCCGCAGTACATCATCATGCAGCGCATCGGACTGGTGGACACCCACCTGTCGCTGATCCTGCTGCAGGCGTTCGGTGCCTTCGGTGTCTTCCTGATGCGCCAGTACTACCAGTCCATCCCGGAGGAGCTGAGCGAGGCGGCGCGGCTGGACGGACTGAGCGAGTACGGCATCTGGGCCCGGATCATGCTGCCGCTGTCCAAGCCCGCGCTGGCCAGTCTTGCACTGCTGACCTTCGTCTTCACCTGGAACGACTACATGGGTCCCTTCATCTACCTGACGAGCAACGACCTGTGGACCGTACAGCTGGGCCTGCGGTCGTTCGTGGGCGTGTACGACTCCAGGTACGCGATGATCATGACGGGCTCGGTGCTGTCCGTCCTGCCGATCCTGGTGGTCTTCCTGCTCGGCCAGCGCCACTTCGTCCAGGGCATCGCCACCAGCGGGATGAAGTGAGGTTCGACGGTGAGCACACACATCGACGACCGTCGTCCCCTGCTCAACGTCGGCCACGGGACGTGGGACCTCATCTGGTCCCACGTCCACCGGGTCCTGGTGGTCAACCTCGCGGTGGCGGTCACCAGCCTGCCGCTGCTGCTGGCCCTGGCGGCCGAGCCCCGGCCCTGGCGGTACCCGGTCTTCTTCACCCTGCTCTCACTCGGCGCCGGGCCCAGTCTCGCCGCCGTCTTCGCCTACCTCCGGCTGACCGTCGAGGACGAGCGGGTGCCGGTGGCCGAGGCGTTCCGCTGCTACCGGCGCCTGTTCCGGCCGGCGCTGCTGACCTGGTCGCCGTTCGTGCTGCTGGCCGCGGTCGCCCTCACCGACCTGGCCGTCCTGCGCACCACCGCACCGGGCCCGGCGCTGGTGCCGCTGCTGGCCGTGGTGGTCCTCGTCGCGGCGAGCTCCGCCATCGTCGCGATGGCCGCGCTGCCTGACGACCCGCGGGCCACAGTCCGGCGCACCGTGCTGGCGGCGTCGTACGCGTCGGTGCGCCGCTGGCCGTTCGCTCTGGCCAACCTCGGCCTGCTGGCTGTCGGCCTGGTGCTCGTCAACCAAGCGCCGCTGCTCGGGCCGGCCGTGGTGCCCGGCTGCGCGCTGTTCGTCGTCTGGCGCAACTGCCGCGCCATGCTCGCCCCGACACGCCCCATCCCTCTCTGACCATCCTCAGTTCACCGAGCCGCAGGCGGTTTCGCCGCGGCCCGAACCGCTTCGGCGAGGGCCACCGCGTGCCGTCTGAACAGCGTGGCTGCCCCGGCGGCCCATCCCGAGAGGAAAAACCATGTTCCGCTCCCGTTCCCCCCGCGCCTCCCGAGGCGCCCGCTCCGGCAGACCTCCCGCGCAACGGCGCCCGCTCCGCCGGGTGCTGGCAGCCGCGTTGACCACACTGGTCGCCGTGCCGGTCACCCTGCTGTCCGGTGCGTCGCCGGCCTCGGCGGCTGTGGACCCCACCCAGTTCAAGGGCGTGAACTGGGCCCGGATCGGAGACAACTTCGTCGACGGACCCGTCGTCCTGGAGGGGCTGAGCGAGTCCGACAGCTACGCGACCGTCAAGGCCAAGGCGGACGCCCTCTACAGCGGGTTCCAGAGCACCACCGGCGCGGACACCGTCCGGCTGCCGATCAACACGTACTCCGTCCCCGGCACGACGTGGGGCGACGCGTACGCCGGAGCCGTCGACGCCGCGACGGCCAAGGGCTTCAAGGTGATCCTGTCCTACTGGGAGGACGGGGCGTCCTCCGCCGGCAAGATCGTCGACACGGCCGCCTTCAACGCGATGTGGGACGCCGTCATCGCCAAGTACGGGTCCAACAGCCTGGTCTATTTCGAGCCGATGAACGAGCCCCACGGCTACAGCGCCACCGCCTGGCGCGATGTCGCCGCCACCTGGATCGGACGCTACCCGTCCCTCCCCAAGGAGCGGATCTTCGTCAGCGGGCACGGCTACAACGGCGACGTCACCTCCGTGTGCGGCGACAGCCGCCTGGACGGGACGTATCTGTCGCTCCACCTGTACGCGTTCCAGTTCAGCGCCAGGTCCTACGACGAGTGGGTGAACCTGTTCTCGTCCCGGATCGGCTCCTGCGGCGCGCGTACCGTCCTGGACGAGTTCGGCGCGCCGATGGACGACGGCCGTGACTACAACGACCCGAACAGCACGGACAACTTCGTCCGCTACATGCGCGCCGCCACCGACACCGTCCGTGCCGAGGGGATGGGCGCGGTCTACTGGCCGGCCCTCGGAGGCAAGCGCACGGTACGACCCGACTACGACTGGTACTCCCTCTACGCCCTCCAGGGCAGCGGCACCGACCTGAAGCTGAGCGTGCGCAACACCACCATGGTCGACCGGCTGGAGTACGCCTGGAACATCGGCGACGGCTCGCCCACCACAACGCTGCGGAACGTCGGCGTCCCGGGGTGCCTCGACGTCCCCGGAGCCACTCGGCAGAACGGCACCCAGGTCCAGATCTACGCCTGCAACGGCGGATCGAACCAGCAGTGGACCAGAACGGCCGGGGGACAGATCACCGTCTACGGCGGGGCCAAGTGCCTGGACGCCCTGGGACAGGGCACGACCAACGGCACGAGGGTCGGCATCTACGACTGCAACGGCGGCGACAACCAGAAGTGGACCTTCTACTCCGACGGTACGATCCGCGGCGTCCAGTCCGGCCGCTGCCTGGACGTGAGCCAGTCCACGTCCAAGGTGCAGCTCTGGTCCTGCTGGGGCGGCAGCAACCAGAAGTGGCAGATCGTGTAATCGGTGCCCTACCACGGCTCTGTCACCGGCCCGAGGCCGGTGACAGAGCCGGTCAAGATCCCGAGAACACCGTTCGGGACGTGATCCACCGGTTCAACTACGACGGCGCTGCTGCTGGTCGAGCGGCTGAAGGAGCCGACCGGCGACCGTGCCTACGAGCGTCTGGCGCGACTGCTGCTGGGTGCCCGTGGCTGCCATCGTGTGCTGGGGACGCAGGAGACGTTCACCGGTTATCCCGCCGGCCTGCGGGCGGAACTGAAACGCCGGCGCAAGCTGATGCGCATCCTGGACCGGTATGGGCTGTGAAGGGGATACGGGCCCGGTGCCCGCTCACTGCGTGCCGGACGGCGCTTCTCAGTCCCTGAGGTCGATCAAGTGTACGGGCTGTCCGGTTGCACGGGCGATCGTCTCGAAGTCGCGGTCGTAGTGGAGCAGCGTCAGCCCCGCCTCTTCCGCGGCTGCGGCGACCAGCAGGTCGACGGGACCCGCACTGCGATGCTCGCCCTTGGTGGTGAGCATTTCCTGGACGACGCGTGCGCGCCGGAAGATGCCGTCGGGCATGGGACACCAGGTGTAGTGGGCGTTCAACGTGCGCTTCACGTGCTCCCGGTCTGCCGCCGAGCGTGCTGAGTAGAGGACCTCCAGTTCGGTGATGTCGCACAGGGCGACGAGCCCCGCGGCGATCGTGTCGTCCCACTCGGCCGTGGTTCGGCCGAGGAGGACACGAGCGAGGGCGGAGGTGTCGATCAGGTAGTCGGCGACGGTCACGCATCAGCTCCCGCGTCGCTGACGACGTCCGGCTCGCCGGCGGACCGGTACTTGCTCTTGTTCAGGAGGACGTCCATGTCCAGGGCACCTTCGGCGACGAGTTCGCGGGCTTCTCCGAGGGCGCGCAGGCGCCGGTAGCGGGCTGTGATCTCGCGCAGGGCGGTATTGATGGTGTCACGCTTGGTCGTGGTGCCGAGCTCCTTGGCGGCGGCCTCCAGCGCATCGTCGTCGAGATCGATCACGGTGCGACTCATGGCACTCCCTTGTATATATGGCTACGTATATCAATATACATGATCCAGTATGTAGGGGCGCGTGGTCCTGCGCGGAGGTGCACCCGTGGTGACGCAGCGCAAGGTTCGGCCCTGCCTGTCGCAGCGGGGGCTTCATCGGGCACCGGCAGCCCGCCGCCCCCGTCGACCGCGACGCCTGACCCGGCTGCTCGGCGAGCCCGACCTCGCCTGGCTGGTCGACTGCTTACGCCGACGCATGGCGCGGGACGAACCCCTCACCGGCCCGGTATACCGGGACCGCCCCCACCGCCGCGCAGCGGGCTGCCGCCGAACGGCTGTTGGGCCGTGCCCCGGGTGCCGCGTCTCTACCGGCGATGGGCGCGACGGAGCGCCAGGCTCGCCACGATGCCGACCTTCACCAGCACCGCCGTCACGACGAAGCCGACGGCCCAGCCCGTCCATGGCGTGTCCGCCAGTACGGCACCACCCAGCTCCAGGTGTACGGCCACCATGACGAGCACCGCGGCGGCCACCGCGAGCCCTGTCCGTCCGCCGTGTCGTCGACGCCGCGTCACGGGCTCGGCGGGCTGAGCGTCGGTTGCCCCGGACCGCTGCCAGTTCACGGTCAGGGGGTCGCGCCGGCTGAACCTGCCGAGGTGTGTGGTGACGAGGTCCTGGAGGCGCTGCAGGTTCTCCTCGTCGGGGGCTTCGATCCGGAGTGTCAGCGTGCCGGGGGTGGCTCGCAGTGTGCACAGGCCCCAGGGGAGGCGGGCCGTGCCGTGGGTGTCGGTCCATTCGACGTGGATCCGGTCGGGCCGGATCCCGGCAGGCAGATGGCTCAGGTGGCGGCCCTTGTTGCTGAAGTGCTTGCAGAGTTGGACGAGGTACCGGCCGGGGCGTTCGGTCTCGACGTGGGCTTCGGCGGTGAGCATGGGTGTCAGGTTTATCGAGACACTATGTCGCTGTCAATGCGTGGTGTACTGAATCTGGGCGGCCGTATCCTGATGCGGTGCCGAAGCTGTGGAACGAGACCATCGAGGAGCACCGCCGCGCCGTGCGCGACGCGGTACTGGAGACCACGGCGACGCTGGTGGGCGAGCACGGGCTGCGTGTGGTGACGATGTCGAAGATCGCCGAGGAGAGCGGGATCGGCCGGGCCACGCTGTACAAGTACTTCCCGGACGTCGAGTCGATCATGACGGCGTGGCATGAACGCCAGATCGCCGGACACCTCCACGAGCTCGCCGAACTCCGGAACGGCCCCGGCGCCCCCGGTGTGCGGCTCGAGCGGGTGCTGGAGGCGTACGCGCTCATCCAGCAGCGGCGCCACGGCCATGGCGCGGAACTCGGGGCGCTGCTGCACCGGGGTGAGCGCGTCGCCGGTGCCGAGCGGCATCTCCGGCACTTCCTCCGCGACCTGCTGGCCGAGGGTGTGCGGGCCGGTGAGATCCGGGACGACGTCTCCCCGGACGAGCTGGCGGGCTACTGTCTGCACGCGCTCGGCGCGGCCGGCGGTCTGCCGTCCAAGGCGGCGGTCCGGCGGCTCGTCGCGGTCACGGTGGCGGGGCTGCGACCGCAGGCCTGAGCCGGACGGTGTGCTGAGCGCGGTCGGGCGATGCCGCTCGGCGTCGCCCGACCGCGCTGCGGTCACGTCCGGGGCTTGGCGCCGCGTTCCTTGAGCAGGTCGGTCATCAGCTGCATCTCCGACTGCTGGGCCTCGACCATGCCCTGCGCGAGCTTCTTCTCCGGCTCGACCTCGCACTGCTGGGCGCAGGCGCGGGCCATGTCGACGCCGCCCATGTGGTGGTCCACCATCAGCTGGAGGAAGAGGATCTCCGCCTCCTTGCCCTGGAGCCCGCCCAGTCGGGCGAGCTCGGCGTTGGTCGCCATACCCGGCATGAGGGCGCCGGGCCGCGCCTCGTGGTCCATGTGGCCGCCGCCCTCCACCCAGGCCATGTAGCCCTCCGGGGACGTCTTCGGCAGGCTCCACAGGTCGAGCCAGCCGAGCAGCATGCCGCGCTGGTTGGCCTGGGTCTGCGCGATGTCGTACGCGAGCCGGCGGATGTCCTCGTCGGTGGTGCCGTCGCGGACGATGTACGACATCTCCACCGCCTGCTGGTGATGGACGGCCATGTCGCGCGCGAAGCCCGCGTCGGCGGAGTCGGCGGTGGGGACGTCGGCCCCTTCGTCGTTCTCGCCGCTGGTCGTGGCCAGGAACGCCAGCGCCAGGGCGAGGGCGACCAGGACCGCCGCGCCGGCGATCAGCCACCGGGGGCGGCCTTGCCCGCCCGGATCCGTCGTATCGGTCATGACGCGGTCAGACCGCCGGTGCAGGCGGCGCCCGGCTCGGGGGTCTGCGCGCCCTGGACGTATTTGGTCAGGAACTGCTCGACCCTCGCGTCGGACGCCGAGTCCACGCTGAGCTGCTTGCCCCACGCGGACAGCGTGATCGCCCCGGACTGGGTGTCGTTCGGGCTCATCAGGGTGTAAGGGGTCTTGGAGACCTTGTCGGCGAGTTTCTTGACGTCGGCGTCGGCGGCCTTGTCGTTGTACGTGACCCAGACCGCGCCGTGTTCGAGTGAGTGGACGGCGTTCTCCTTCGGTATGGCCTTGGTGTAGACGGTGCCGTCGCAGGTCATCCACGCCTGGTTGTGGTCGCCGCCGACGGGCGGGTTCATCGGGTAGTCGACGGTGCCCTGGACGTGGTTGCGGCCGAGCTTCTTGGCGTCCCAGCTCTGCTCGCCCCGTACGGGCTTCTTCGCCTCGGCGACCTGCTGCTCGTCCTTCTCGTTGGCTTGGTTGATGTAGTACGCGCCCCAGCCGACGAGGCCGGCCACGATGACCGTGCTGAGGCCGATGGTGATGATCCGGTTGCGGCGCTCGCGGGCCTTCTCGGTGCGGCGCATCTCCTCGATCCGGGCCTTGCGCGTGGCCGCGGAGGCCTTCTTGCTGGTTCTGCTCATGGCTGGATGTCCTTAACTTCCCGCCCCGCCGTGTGGCGGTGGGTGTGGGTGTGGGTGCAGCGGTAGATGGATGTCTCGTTCGGCGCGTACGCGCGCGTGAGCGCACGGCGCCGGGGCATCCGTCTAGGTCCGCTGCACCTGCAGGACGTGGAGATCGGGCGCGCCGGTGGTGGGCGGGGGCTCAGTGCGGCGCGGGGTGCCGTCCGGCGGTCCGGGGAGGTCCGGCAGCCGGGGCAGGAGCACCGGCAGGGGCTGTACGGGGGTGGCGAGCACCGCTTGTACGCCCTGGGCGGCAGCGTGGCAGCACATGTCGTCGTCGGGGCAGTCGGCCGGGTGTGCGGTCACCTTGGCGGAGGGGCCCGCCGGCGTCACGGTGGTGGCGGACGTACTGGTCATGGGGTCGGCCGCCGGGTCGGCGGCGGCGTGGGTCCCGGTGCCCAGGCAGATCACCAGCAGGGTGAGCAGCACGGTCAGGGCAGGACAGAGCGCCGCGAGTCGCGTGGTCCGCCACGCGGCGCGGGTGCTGCTCTGGCTCCTCTGGCTCCGGCCGGTCATCAGAACCGATGCTAGACGGAGCAGGTGAACGCGCTTTCGGCCGGGCCCGGAAGACCGGTGCCTCGAGGTCACCCTGCTGATCAACAGCACCGACCCCTTCGCCGCGCCGGACGCCGGTGGAGGCCGGTGCCGAGACCGAACGGCAGGCGAACATCTGCCCACCAGGCGCTGACGGTCCGGCGAAGGCGCCCGGCGCACGCTCCCCCGCCCCATACCGTGTGCGCACGCTTGTGCGACGTGCGGGGGATCGGGGGATGGGGGCGATGTCGTGGAGTGGCTGAACGCCGAGAACGCGATCGCGGTGGGGACGGCGGTGCTCGGCCTCGCGGCCTCCGTCGCCGTCGTCTGGTACGAGCGCCGGGTGCCGCGCCGCAAACGGATCGGCTTCCGCGTCCAGTTGGACACTCCCATCGGCAGTCACGCCCGTAACAGCAGACGGGCGGCCGGCGTACGGCTCGGCCTGTTCGGCGAGTTCTCCGACCTGTCCGACGCCACCCTCGTCCTGCTGCGTGTGGAGAACGACGGCTCCCAGGGCATCGCCGGTGACGACTACACCAGCCGTGAGCGCCATGGCCTGACGGCGGTCTTCACCGGCCGTACGATCCGTGGCATCGCGGTCACCCAGCCGTCCGAGGCCGCCCATCTGATGGAGCACTTCACCCCGGCCGCGGGCCTGCGCCACGACGGCGACACCCTGTATCTGCCGAAGGTCCCGCTCAACAGGGGCCAGCATTTCAAGGTGCTGGCCCTGCTGACCGGCGGTGGCGTCGGTGACGAGGTCGAGGTGACCGGCGGTCTCCGGGACGGTGTCGTGCAGCGCAACCAGAGCACGACCGTCGACGACAAGCCGCCCCTCTTCAGCCGGCCGGCCCGGCTGATCACGGTCCTGTTCACCGTGTGCGTCGTCACGCTGGCGGCCATCATCGTCGTAGGTGACGACGTACCGCCGCCCATCGGCTGCGCCACGGGAACCCTGACCGTCACCGGTTCCACCGCGTTCGCCCCGGCGGCGGAGAAACTGGCGGAGAGCTACGAACGGGCCTGCCCCGGCTCGGACATCGCGGTGGCACCGCACGGCAGCACCGCCGGGATACGGGCGCTGGCCGCGGCGGGCACCAAGGCGGTCTCGTCCGGGGGCTCCCCGTCCGTCATCGCCTTCTCCGACGGGCCCAAGCCGAACGGCTACCCGGAGCTCCGTGAGAACCCCGTCGCCGTCTCCGTCTTCACCCTGGTGGTGAACGACCGGGTCACGGTGACGGAACTGACCCTGGACGAGGTACGCGGGATCTACCGGGGCGAGATCCGCAACTGGCGGGACGTCGACGGACCGGACCTGCCCGTCCTCCTGGTCAGCCGCGACGCCAACTCCGGCACCCGGGAGGTCTTCCAGCGGCGGGTTCTGCGGCGCAACGAGCCCGCCAACTCCTCCCGGGACTGCCGTACCAAGGATGATCCCGGCGCCACGGTCATCCGCTGCGAACTCGACAGTACGACGCAGGTGCTGAGCACGGTGGCCCGGCTGCCCGGCGCGATCGGTTACAGCGAACCGCGTTCCGCCGCCGCCACGGAGGGCCTGCACGGGCTGCGCATCGACGGGAAAACGGCGTCCATCGAGAACATCGGCACCAGTGGCTACCCGTACCGGGAGATCGAGTACGCCTACACCTACGGCCGCCCGCCCGCCGACTCACTCGCGGCCAGTTTCATCAACTACCTGACCCGTGGCGCCGGGCAGGACGTCGTACGCGACCAAGGGCACTTCCCGTGTCTCAGCCCCGAGGGTCTGCGGCTCTGCGGCGGCCGGTGACCGACGGGATGACCCGCGGGCGGGCCGGGCTCAGCCCAGACTGCCGAGCATCTGCCCCATCGCGGCGACGACGGCCGGCTCGACCCGGTAGTAGACCCAGGTGCCGCGCCGCTCGGAGGTGAGCAGCCCGGCTTCCTTGAGCTTCTTCAGGTGGTGGGAGACGGTCGGCTGGGAGACGCCGACGTCGGAGATGTCGCACACGCACGCCTCGCCGCCCTCGTGGGAGGCGACCAGCGAGAACAGCCGCAGCCGGACCGGGTCGCCGAGCGCCTTGAACATCCGGGCGGTCTTCTCGGCCTCGTCGGCGGTCAGCGGCCGCTCGGTCAGCGGCGGGCAGCACGGCACCACGGCCTCGGGGGCCTCGGGTTCCAGCAGCGGCAGCACCTTGACGTTCGACATACGTCTATGTTGACACACGTCGAACCAGTGCGGCCAGGTCCACTGGATCCGCCTAGATTCGATGAATGTCTATGTTGACGCTCATCGAAACAGGTGCCATGCTGACAGCGCAAGGGATCGATGGATGTCGAAACAAAGGGGAATCGTCGTGAGTGCGTCCACCACAGACCAGCTGCCCGTCGTGGTCGTCGGAGCCGGCCCGATCGGTCTGGCCGCCGCCGCCCGTCTCGTCGAGCGCGGCCTCGAACCACTGGTCCTGGAAGCCGGCCCGACCGCCGGCAGCGCCGTGCGCGACTGGGCGCACGTCCGGCTGTTCTCCCGCTGGTCCGAGGTCACCGACCCGGCCGCCGAGAAGCTGCTGGCCCCGACCGGCTGGGTGCGCCCGGACGGAGCGGCCTACCCGACCGGCGGCGACTGGGCCGAGCGGTACCTCCAGCCGCTCGCCGAGGTCCTGGGCGACAAGGTCCGCTACGGCACCACGGTCACCGGGGTGGCCCGCGCCGGCCGGGACCGCATCGTGGACTCCGGCCGCGAGGAGCAGCCCTTCACCGTGCACATCCGGTCCGCCGACGGCCACGAGGAGCGGATCACCGCCCGCGCGGTCATCGACGCCTCCGGCACCTGGTCCGGCCCCGCCCCACTGGGCGCGAACGGCCTGCCCGCCTTCGGCGAGAAGGCCGCCGCCGACCGCATCTCCTACCGCGTCCCGGACTTGAAGGACCCGTCGGTCCGCGCCCGCTACGCGGGCAAGCGCACCGCGGTCGTCGGCTCGGGAGCCTCGGCCTTCACCGCCCTCGCCCACCTGGCCGACCTGGCGAAGGAGGAGGACGGCACGCACGCGGTGTGGATCCTGCGCCGCGGCATCGGTGCCGGCACATACGGCGGCGGCGAGGCCGACCAGCTGCCCGCCCGAGGCGCCCTCGGCCTGCGCGCGAAGGCAGCGGTGGAGGAGGGGCACGCCTCGGCCGCCACCGGATTCCGCACCCAGACCGTGGAACGCGACGGCGACCAGCTCGTGCTCGTCGCCGAGGACGGCCGCCGCCTGGACCCGGTGGACGAGGTCATCGCGCTGACCGGCTTCCGCCCCGACCTGTCCTTCCTCTCCGAGGTCCGCCTCGGCCTGGACGAGCGCCTCCAGGCCCCGACGGCCCTGGCCCCGCTGATCGACCCCAACGTCCACTCCTGCGGCACGGTCTACCCGCACGGCGTGACCGAGCTGTCCCACCCGGAGCAGGGCGTCTACCTGGTCGGTATGAAGTCCTACGGCCGCGCCCCCACGTTCCTCGCGATGACCGGCTACGAGCAGGTCCGCTCCATCACGGCGGCGCTCGCCGGCGACCACGAGGCCGCCGAGCGCATCGAACTCACCCTCCCCGAAACCGGAGTCTGCGGCGGCGCGGGCCTGTTCGACGAGCCGGAGAGTGCCGAGCAGCCGGGCGGCGGCTGCTGCGCCACCCCGACCACCCTCCAGATCGGCATCGGCGCCCCGGCCACCACCTCCGGCGGCTGCTGAACTACCCATCCACACAAGGAGGTTCATCATGTCCCGCGTACAACTA
>NZ_KQ949076.1:87916-185086 GCF_001514305.1 Streptomyces dysideae | reverse complement strand
TGCCCCAACAGGCAACATTCGCCCCGTCGCGACGCCCGGCACGGGGAGGTGTACGTCGTCAAGGCCGCCGCCGACACCCTGGCCAGGCAGCAGGGCAGCACCTGCTGCGCGGACCCGGCCGACGCCGACACGAAGGAATTGGCGGCTGCGGGCGGCTGCTGCTGATCCGCGGATGACCCACCTGCGGGTCGACGGGGCCGGCTCCCCTGGCGGGAGGCGGCCCCGAGGCGTATCGGGGCGTCAGGCGAGGTGCTGTCGGCTGCCGCTCCTCGCCGCGGACCTGATGGCGGCCAGCAGGCGGTGGGTGCGGATGGCCGTGGTGATGTCCGGGGCGAAACCGGCGCCCGTACGGATCGCGTGGGCCAAACCGGCGGCTGGTCACCACCTGGCCTGCATGAGTGCTCGAATCCTCGACCTGTGGCGGGGAGCTGCCCGACCAGCGCTGGCCCGGTCGGAGGCCCGCGCCTGCTGCTGCATCCCCTGGTGCTGGCCGCCTTGGTGGCGTACCTGACGTTTCTGCTGTGGCCGGGCGGCGAGCCGGAGGACGCCTATCCGGGGCTGTGGGCCACGGGTCACTGTTCGAGCTGTCGACCGGGCCGCTGCTGATACCCCTGCCCGCGATCCTGGGAGTGCTGCTCGGCCGGGTGGTCGGGTCGGCTTTCGTGGCTCCGCCGGCCGCGGTCGCCTTGCTGGCGGTCACCATCGTCTTCGTGGCCGACTCGCAGAGCGCGGCCTGGCTGCGCGGGATGGCGCCCGTGGTGTTCGACGAGGGCGCACGCCCGCTTCCGTCCGACCTGCTGGGGCGGGCCGCCGGATGGCACGCGCTGTATCTGCTGGCGCTCTCGGTGCCGGCGGCGGCCGGTGCGGTACTGGCGAGCGGCGGCCGGACGCGGGCCGTACGAGCCACCGCCCTGGCTGCGCTCGGCGCGGCCGTCACCGCTGTCGTGTTCCAGGGCATGGCGCCGTCGGGAGCGGTGCGCGAGGCACGTGAGGTGGCGACCCGTGATCCGGCGGTGGTGCAGGACTGCGAGCGGCGCGGGGCGACGACGTACTGCGCCTTCCCCGAGTTCACGCCCTGGATCGGCGAGTGGGCTCGGGTGACGGACAAGGTGCGGTCGCCGGCCGGCGGACCGGAGACGACGCGGGCACTGACCGTACGGCAGCAGGTCGCCGCCCTCGACGGGCTGTCGGGCCCCGCGGAACTCTCACCCGCCGCGCCGGGCGAGGCGACGGCTGCGCTCGCACTGGCCGCGGCGGTGGTGCGGTTCAGCGCGGTGCAGGCGCCGGGGCCGGGCGTGGCGGGCGCCGTGCTGGCGCTGCCGGTCACGGCCGCCGTGCTCCTCCCGCCCCGCTTCACGCTGTTCGTACCGCCGGGCGACCCGCGCTGGGCGGACGCCCACGTGCTGTGGTGCGGCGTTCTGGCCACCGTGCTCGCCGCCTGGGCGGTGTGCGGGCCGGAGCCGCGCCGCCGGTCCGGGGCATAGCCCGGCAGGAACGTTCTCGACGAGTGCGGCGGCCTCCCGCGTTGCCTGTGACAGTGTGTCAGCCCCTCGATGGCGGCCTCTCGTCGGCGCCGCACGATGGAGACAGCGGTGCTCGGGCGCGGCGTGGCGTGCGGGGCCGTCGGCAGAAGGGGCCCGCCCATGGATGACGCCGATTCTGTGGCAGTGCCCGGGGCCGAGGCACGGGGGACCGGGGCGGACCTCGAGTGGAGCATGCAGTTCTGCGCCGACCCCGCCAAGGTCGACCGGCTGCGCCGGGAGGTTCCAGCAGCAGATCGCTCCCGGGGCGGACACGGCGTCCACTCCGCCCGCCGGGTAGGCCATGGCCGTAGGGGTCCTGTCCTCCTCGGGGATTACGCCGCCGTACGGCCGCTCCTGCCACGGAGGCATGGCGGATGCCTCCGTGGGCATGATGTGCCGGGGCGGCGCGTGGACGAGGCTGGTCGCACCAGGCATCCGAGGAGGGCGTCATGAATCGCCAGATCCGCGTCCGCGTCAGGCGGCGGCCCGACGCTCCCCGTGACACGAAGATCGACCGGAGGACACCGTCGGGACGGTTGCTGCCGTACTGAAGCGCTGACGCGCCCGGACCGTACCGGCGTCGTAGCGTGAAGGCATGCGCGTGCTGGTCGTCGAGGACGAGGAGCGGTTCGCGGCGGGGCTCCGGGACGGGCTCGAGGCCGAGGGGTTCGCCGTCGACACGGCGCTCGACGGGGTGGACGGGCTGTGGCTGGCCCGGGAGAACAGCTACGACGCGATCGTCCTCGGCATCATGCTGCCGGGCCTCAACGGCTACCGGGTCTGCCGGGCGCTGCGCGGCGAGGGGAACCGGACGCCGATCCTCATGCTCACCGCCAAGGAGGGCGAGTGGGACGAGATCGAGGGCCTCGACACCGGCGCCGACGACCATCTGACCAAGCCGGTCTCCTACGCCGTACTCCTCGCGCATCTGCGTGCCCTGCTGCGGCGTGAGGCGCGGCAGCGGCCCGCCGTGCTCGCCGCCGGGCACAAGCCGCGCGGGTTCCGCGATCGCGGTGGCGCTGCTGCGGGCGGGCAACGCCACCCCGATGGGCCTGCGCCGTCGGTGTGTTGGGTCAGGGCAGGTGTACTCGGCTGCCGGTTCTTGCCGAGGACTTGATGGCGTCCAGCAGGCGGTGGGTGCGGGCGGCTGTTGAGAAGTTCGGGGCGGAGTCGGTGCCGGTGCGGATTGCTCGGGCCAGGTCCGTGTACACCTGGGCGACGTTGCTGACCGGGGACGGGGTGCCCAGCAGGGGGCGGTAGGTGTCGGGTACAGGCAGGTTCTGCGCCGGTGTGCCGTTCGCCGTTTCGTGGGTCAGCGTGAACTGTGGGCCCACCAGTGAGTCGTCGGACGAGACCAGGACCAGGCGGCCCTTCCGTCCGTGCACCTCGATGCGGAAGCCGTCGCCGCGCGGGCCGCCCGTCATGAAGTGGGCCGATGCCGCCGTGCCCGACTCCAGGAGACCGGCGACCACGATCTGGTCCGGTGAGGTCACCTCGATCCGCTCGCCGGTCTCCTCCATGGTGATCCGGTCGATCCGCGTCGTCAGGGTCGCCGACACCTCGGTGAAGTTCCCCACGGCGTACTGGAACATGTCCAGCGAGTGCCCGCCCACCACGGCGACGTGGTTGACGCCCTTCGTCTCGTCGAACAGCGCCGCGTACCGCTGCGACCACACCTCGGGCGTGGACAGCGAGTACAGCAGGGACGCCGACAACACCTCGCCGACGAGCCCCTGCGCCAGCAGGTTCCGCAGCAGCCGTACGGCGGGGTGGTGCCGGCTCTGCAGGCCCACCGCGTGCCGTACGCCCGCCGCGCGCGCCGCCGACTCGAAGCGCTCGGCGGTCGCCGCGTCCAGGGCCAGCGGCCACTCGCTGTACACATGCTTGCCGGCGGCGATCGCCACCTCCACCAGCCCGTCCCGGGACGGGAGTTGAACGGCGACGGTGACCAGATCGACGTCCGGGTCGGCGATCAGCGCCCGCGCGTCGTCGTAGGCCTTCGCCGCGCCCCACACGTCGGCCGCCGCCCGCGCCGACTCCGGGCTGGTACCGGCGACCGCGGTGATCTCGAAGCCGTCCAGCGCCGACAGCGCCGGGAGGTGGATGCCGCGGCCCCACCCGCGCTCGGCGTGCGCGCCGACGACTCCCACTCGGATCCTGTCCGCCACAGTGAATTCCCCTTGTTCGTCGGGTTGTTGAGTACGACCGTCACGTGATGCAACGTCAGACCGCTGTCGCTGTCGTCGCCTCGGACGCGGCGCCCGAGACCGGCTCCTCGTCCGCCGCCGCAGCCCTCTTCGTGTCCTTGAGCGCGAAGAACGCCACCAGCCAGGCCGCGAACACGAACCCGGCCGCGCACAGGAACGCCAGGCTGTAGCCGTCCCGCAGCGCCGGGATCTCCGGGCGGCCCTCACCGAGCAGGGCGTTGCTGTGCGAGGTGGCGACCGTCGCCAGTACCGCCAGACCCACCGCGGCGCCCGCCTGCTGTGCCGTGTTGTTCAGGCCGGAGGCCAGACCGGCGTCCTCCGGGGCCGCGCCCGACATGGCCCGCATGATGACCGACGGCACCGTCAGGCCCATGCCGAAGCCCTGGATGACGAGGGTCGGGGCGACGTCGGTCCAGTAGTCGCCGCCCACCGGTGCCCGGCTGAGCAGCAGCAGACCGGCGCCGAGGAACAGCAGGCCGGTGAGCAGGACGCGCCGGGTGCCGAACCGGGCGGTGAGCTTCGCCGTGAAGAACAGGGACATCGTGCCGATCACCAGCGGCGCCGGCAGGAACGCCAGCCCCGTCCGCATCGAGTCGAAGCCCAACACCCGTTGCAGGTAAAGCGCGTTGAGGAACTGGAAGCCGAACCCGGCCGAGAAGACCAGCACCACCGCGAGGTTGGCGCCGACGATCTCCCGGCTGCGGAAGATCCGCAGGGCGAGCAGTGGACGCCGGGCGGTGGCCTGCCGCCACACGAACGCCGTGAGCAGTGCTACCGACACCGTGCCGTACAGCGCCAGTTCGCCGCCGCTGAACGTCTCCTCGGACACCTGCGAGATGGTGAACACGCCCAGCGAGAGACCGGACGTCACCAGCACCGCGCCGATCGCGTCGGCACCCGCGCGCAGGCCCAGCCCCGGCTGCCCGGCCGGCAGCTTCAGGCCGAGGGCGAGGGCGGCCGCACCGATCGGCAGGTTGACCAGGAACACCCAGTGCCAGCCGAACGCGTCGGTGATGACACCGCCCGCGATCAGCCCGACGGAGGCGCCGCCCGCCGACACGAAGCTGTAGATGCCCATGGCCCTGGCCTGCTCGGACGGCGCCGGGAACAGGCCGACGATCATGCCGAGCACCACCGCGGACGCCAGGGCGGCGCCCACGCCCTGCAGGAAGCGGCCCGCGATCAGCGTCTCGGGGCTGCTCGCGACACCGCACACCAGGGAGGCGGCGGTGAAGGTGACCAGACCGCCGAGGAACACCTTCTTGGTGCCGAGCAGGTCACCGAGCCGGCCGGAGAGCAGGAGTAAGCCGGCGAAGGCGATGAGGTAGGAGTTCACCACCCAGGACAGGCCGCTCTGGGAGAAGCCGAGCCCGTTCTGGACGGCCGGAAGGGCGACCGTGACGATCGTCCCGTCAAGGATGATCATCAGCTGCATCGTGCAGAGGACGGTGAGTGCCAGGCCGCGCGAACGGGCCTGTGCCGTAGGGGGAGTTGTCGTGGAAGTCACCTCGGCAGTTAACAAACCAGTCGACCTGTTTGTCAACCAAAAACAATGCGGTTGGTTTTTTTATGCGGGAAGCAGGCAGACTGATACCGAGCATGGAACGAAGGGGATGGCGGCATGGTCAGGCAGGAACGCGCGGAGGTCACCCGGGCGGCGATTCTCGACGGCGCGGCGCGGGCCTTCGACGCCGAGGGCTACCACGGGACGACCCTCGGCGACATCGTCAAGGAGGCCGGCGTGACGAAGGGCGCGCTCTACTTCCACTTCGCGTCGAAGGAGGAGCTCGCCCAGGCCCTGATCGACGAACAGTTCTCCGCGCTGGACTCCGTCACCAACCCCGAAGAGCCCGGCGTGCAGTCGGTCATCGACATCCTGCACATGATGGCCCGGCAGCTGGTCGGCAACGTCCGGGTGCGCGCCGGTATCCGGCTCGTCGTCGACCAGAGCTCCAAGACGGGCATCGTCAGCGAGCCGTACACCCGGTGGATCGGCCTCTTCCGGGACTGTCTGGCCCAGGCGCAGGACCGCGGCGACATGAAGCCCGATGTCGACCCCGAAGGGGTGGCGCGGCTGATCGTCGGCTCCTGGACCGGACTGCAGCTCAGCAGCCAGGTCCTCACCGGCCGCAAGGACCTCGGCGAGCAGACCACCCTGATGTGCCGGACGCTGCTGCCCGGCATCGTCCCGTCGCGCAGGCTCGGCCGCTTCCGGCCGGAGGGCAGCGCCGGGAGCGCAGTGGTGGCGTGACGGGCGGCCCGTTGCAGCGGCCTGTCCACGATGCGCTGGAGGGTGCGCGCAGTTCGAGGTCGGTGCCGACGGCGAGGACGGCTTCGAGGAGGGGCGGCAGCCGGGGAACGGACACGTCGTACGGGGACTCAGGAGGACTCAGCTGGACAGCGGGTCCAGCTCCAGCGGCTGGATCCTGCCCTCCAGCATGGTGCCCACACCCTGCACGGCGCAGATGTCGGGCCGTTCGGCGATGTGCACCGGCATGCCGGTGGCCTGACGGAGCATCTGGTCGAACCCGGGGAGCAGGGCGCTCCCGCCGACCATCATGATCCCGCGGTCGGCGAGATCGGCGACCAGGTCGGGCGGGCAGACACGCAGCACCTTGCCGACGCCGTCGAGGACGGCGGTGAGCGGCGTCTGGATGGCGTGCCGTACGGCGGCGGTGTCGACCTGGACGGACCGGGCGAGACCGGTGGCGACGTCACGTCCGTGGATCTCGGTGGAGGTCGGGCCGTGGGAGGTGAGCCCGTTGCCGGACAGGGCGAGCTGCAGGGGCCGTACGTTCTGGCTGGGCAGCATCAGCTCGTGCTGGTGCCGCAGGTGCTGCACGATCGCGTGGTCGACGGCCTCGCCGCCGACCCGGATGCGCTCGGCGGTGACGATGGAGCCGAGGGAGAGCACGGCGACCTCGGTCGCGGCGGCCCCGCACACCATGATCATGCTGGCCTCGGGCCGCTCCACGGGCAGCCCGCACCCCACGGCGGCGGCGATGAGGGTGTCGACGAGTTCGACGCGCCGCGCCCCCAGCCCGACGAGGGTCTCGATGGCCGCCCGCTGCGCCAGCGGATCGGCGTTGTGCGGAGTGCAGGCGGCGGCCCGCAGCCGGGGCTTGCGGCGCAGGGTACGGCGGACCTTGTCGCCGAGCAGATGCCGCAGCATGCGCTGCGCCATCTCGATGTCGACGACGGTGCCGCCGGTGACCGGCCGTACGACGCGGATGTAGTCGGGGGTGCGGCCCGTCATCCTCTCCGCGAACTCGCCGACCGCGATCAGTGCGCCGGTCCGGGTGTTCACGGCGGCGACGGACGGCTGATCGACGACGAGCCCGGCGCCCTTCACATAGACGCGGGTCCTGGCCGCCCCCAGGTCAACGGCGAAGTGGCAGCGGCGCAGCTGCTCCAGACTGGCGGTCATGGCGGGTCCTCCCGAGAGCACAGACCGTGGGGCGCCGGGTGGCGGCCTCTTTCGCATCGTGCGGGGGTGGGGGAGGGGGCGCGTGTTGTGGTGAGCCGGGTGGGGTGCGGCTGAATGGGGGGTTTTGTTGCTTATGTTGTATGTAAGTCCGGGGTAAAGCGCTGATGAGGGGTTACAGGGTGAGGGCGGCCTCGATGAGGGGCTGCGGGGAGGGAACCGTCACCTCGCAGCCGGCCTCCCGCAACTGCCGCTCGGCGTCCGGGGTCGGGGCGATGCCGACGAAGCGCAGGCCGAGCCGCTGGGCCGCGTCGAGCTCCGCGACCGAGGAGCCGATGACCAGCCCTGTCGGGGCCGGGACACCCAGGGTGTGCAGCGCGCGGAGGAGGCAGTCGGGGTGGGGCATCAGCAGGCCCAGATCCTCGGTACGGCCGTGGACGCCCTGCAGGGGGAGCTCGATCCGCTCCAGATAGCGGTGAACGGCCTGCTCGCAGCAGTCGGTGATCACCGTCACGCGTCGCCGGCCACCGGCCCGGAGGGCACGGACCAGGGCGGTGGTGTTCGAGCCGGGGACGGCCCCGGCGGCGGCCCGCAGCTCGAGTTCGTCGAGGCGCGTGCGGAGCACCGGGCCGAGCCGGTTGTGCGCGAAGGCGCGGAGGACGTCCAGCGGGTGCACGAACTGCTCCATCGCCGCGAACGGGCCGGTGAGAAGGCGGCCCTCCAGCGCGTCGGCGGGGTCACGGTTCTCGACGACGAGGGAGAGGAGGTCGAGGGCGGCGTCGCGGGCCGCCTTCCTCGGGAACAGGTGGGTGAGGGTGCCGTCGAAACCGAGGAGGACGGCCTCGGCCTCGGCGAGGAGGGGGTGCAGGGGGGAGGAGGTGGTCGGGTCGTGTCGTGGTGCCGGTTCCTCCTGTGGCGTCAGCAGTACGGAACACGACACGGACAGCCCCGGCACCGGCCACTCGCGCAACCCGTCGAACAGCGCGTGCTGCGCCGCGCCCACCCGCCGCACGGGGTAGCGGCGGGTGATACGGGCCGCCTCCTTGGCGAGATGCTGGAGAAGGGCGTCGGCGATGTGGGTGGTTCCGCCGTCGACGAAGGCGACCGGGTTGTCGACGTGCCAGGACAGCTCGGCCGTGGCGGTGAAGGCGCCGCCTCGGGAACCGGGGAGGACCAGTGTGGTGCCGGTCTGGTGGGGGGTGAGGTCCACCTCGTAGTAGGTCACGAGGTGCGGATCGTCCTGCCGGGCGCGGACGATGGCGGTGCGGAACGGGTCCGTGGGGGCGAGGTGGTCCAGGTTCGGGACGGTGAAGGGGCCGCGTACGAGGTCGCGGGGTTCCGGTGTCGCGCGGGACAGAATGCAGGACCAGGCGATGGGCGCGGCCGCCGGATCCGGGCGCAGCGGCTCGAAGCGGAGGCCGACGCGTTCGGCGGAGCTCCTTGCGAACCCTTCCAGAAGGGTGGTGGAGACGACGACCGCGATGTCCGCGGCGTCCCTCTCCAGAACGGCCCGGACGTCGGGTGGCATGGCGGATTCGTCCGAGTCGGGCCACCAGGACGTGTGCCAGAACGCCGCCCACACCCGCGGCGGGTCCTCAACCCCGACGAGGAACTCGGGCAGACTCCGCGCCACGGCGGCCAGGGCGGGCAGCACGTCGGCCTCGTCGTCGAGAACGACGACGTAGGCGTCGTCCCAGGAACGCACCTCGGGCGAGGCGGACAGGAGATCCGGAACCCAGCTCACCAGACGCTCGACGGCCGCGCGGGCCTGCGGATGCCCGCTCAGTCCGTCCGCCCCGAAGACGATCACCGGCCGCTGCCGCTGCCCGTGTGCCGTGCGCAACTCCCGGTACAGCTCCCGCAGGGCGGGGCCGATCGGATCGCCGTACTGCCGTTGCCGGTACTCCTCGTAGGCCTCGTACGCCTCGACGGCCTCCGCGATCCGGCCCACGCCCTTCAGCGCCAGCATGTGCAGCCTGCGGAAGTCCTCACGGTCCGGGTGGTCCCCGATGAGGCCGGTGAGGTCGGCCGCCGCCTGCGCGAAGTGGCCCAGTTCCAGGTCGAGTTCGGCGCGTGAGACGCAGAGGGTGAGGCGCAGGGTGCGGAGGCGGGCGCGGGTGGCCTTGGCGGCGGGGCCCGGGATGCCGTCGAGGGGATCGCCGTACCAGAGGTCCAGGGCTTGCTGGATCAGGGCGCGCTGGGTGCCGGGGTCCTGGTCGTGGGCGCGGCGGGCGAGGAGTTCCTCGCAGTGGAGTACGTCGATGTGGTCGTCCGGCGCGTGGAGGGCAAGGCCGTCGGCGAGGGCGGCGAGGGTGCCGCGGCCGAGGAGGCGCCGTAGCTCGTCGGCCAGGGGCGACATCCGCTCACGCGCCTCGTGATCAGGGAGCGGCTGCTCCCACAGGCCGTCGGAGAGCTCGGCGTTGGTGACGCGGCGTCCCTGTTCGAGGAGCAGCATGCACAGCAGGGCCTGGGCCTCGGGGGAGGGTGGGAGTGTCTGTCCCGAGTCGCGTTCGATGCGCAGCGGGCCGAGCAGTCCGAAGCGTGTGCCGTGGAGGGAGGCCGCCCCGAGCGCTGCCGCCCCGGTCAGGTCGCCGTCCGCGATCTGGCCGAGCAGCCCGCGGAACATCGGAGGGGCGGCCACCTGCCGGGCCATCTGCCGGAGCAGAGAGTTGAATTCCCGGAAGTCCGATGTCGCGTCGTGGCCCGGGGACTGCTCGCCCAGCGCGAACCGGCTGATCACGACCGTACCGTCCGGCTTCAGCAGCAGACCGTCCCAGCCGGCCTGGCCGCGGACCAGGCCACGCTCGTGCAGGGCCGCGAGCCCCGGCGGTACGTCCCGCACCAGCCGGGCGAACACGCTGAAGGAGACGCCCGGGCCGCTCCCCAGCTCCAGCTCGGCCAGCGTCACCCCATCCGTGAACTCCGCGACAAGATATGGCCGTTCGGCATCGACTCCGTAGGCCGGCACACGGACCACGTTCGGATGCCGCAGCCCGGCCAGCGCCCGCGCCTCCCGCAGGAACCGCTCCTGCGGCGCCGCCTGCCTCGGATACCGGTGCACCACCACCGACTCGCCGGTCCGTACGTCCACGGCCGCCCACATCCGCTGACTCGGCCCACGCTGCCCGACCAGCCGGTACCGCCCCCCGATCAGCCCGGCCTCGGACCCGCCCCCGCCGAGCCGCCGTACGGTCTCCTCGGCGACCGTCGCGAAAGCCGTACCCTCGTCCCCGCGCGCCTCCGCCCGGAACTCCCCGGCCGCCAGACCCGCCCGCTCGTCGATCAACCCGCCCACCCGGGCCAGGAATTCACGCGTCCTGGTCCGTGCCGTACGCGGCAGAGACCGCAGCAGCAACTCGCGTACGCCGGGCCGGAAGGCGTAGGACCCCGGCGGCCCGGAGACCGCGGTGAGCATGCCGCTGAGGATGATCTCGGCGAGGTGCTGAGGGCGCGGAGCGGGCTCCAGCGCGCGTTGGACCAGCCGCATCACCGGCAACGACGGCACGGCCAGGGCCAGATGCCCCGCCAGCCGGAACGCCTCCGGAGACGCCGTCGCCCGGAACCGCAGCACCAGCTCCTCCGGCGTCAACGAGCCTACGTCAGGGGTCTGTTCGGCGGGCGGCACAGGCGTGGGCGGCAGCCAGGCCAGCGCGCCCGGGGCCCGGCCGCCGTCCGGGGCGGCGATCAGCCCGGCCCAGTTGGCGAGCCAGGCGGGGGCAGGTTCCAGGACCGGGAGGGGGACGGCCGCGCGGGGTGCGGGCGGGGCGTCCGGGGCGTACGGCCGGAAGGAGAGCGCGACCGCCGGTGCCGCCGCCGACGGGGCCGTGAGCAGACCGGCCTCGGCGGGCAACGCCGTGGTGTGCCAGAGGTGTTCGGGCAGCGGCTGGACGACGGCCAGCGGCATGCGGGCCGCCCAGCGGCGCAGCGTGCGGTACCAGCGGACACCCGCCGGGCCGGGGCGCCACTGCGGGCCCATGCAGTCACTGACGACGAGCGTGACGGTACGGCCGTCGGCGAGCACCGGGACGTGGCGGGCGCGGCCGTTGGGGGTGGCCTGGTGCAGGGTGACCGTGCGGAAGATGCCCGACTGGGCGAGTGTGGTGTGCAGTTCGCGGACCAAGGGGCGCCAGACCGGCATGGTCGGACCCGTGTCGTACACCAGATTGAGGCGCAGCCAGCGGTCGGGGGCCGGGCCCAGCACGGGCACCCACAGGTCCGGGTGCGCGCCGAGCCGGGCGATGCGGTCGGCGGTGGCGTGCTCGTCCAGGACGCGGGCGCGGGGCGAGGGCACCGTGCGTTTGAGCGGGCGCAGGGCGCGCTGCAGCGCCAGGGGGTGGGACAGCATCGGGGGCGCCGGGGCGAGCAAGGGGGTGCCGGCCGGGCTGGGGGTGGGTGCCGGTTCGGGGAGGTGGAGGGGGATGCGGCCGTTGTCGGGGGGTGGGGTGGGGGTTTGGGGCTGCTGTGCGGGGTGGGGGTGCTGGTGCGGAGGTACGGGGGCGGTGGGAGGCGCTGGGGGAGGGAGAACGCCGGTGGCGGTGTGGTCGCCGGAGGGCCGCCGGGTATGGGCGTCCTCTTCCGACGCCTCCAACTGCCCCGCGAACCACAACAGTTCGGCGAGCTCACGAGGCGTTGGACTCTTCTCGCCGACCGCATCGCCTCCGGCGCCGACGAGCAGGGCGCTGAGGCGGGCGATGGCGGGTTCCCTGCGACCGGTGATGGCTGCCGGCCCCTGGTGCGGGGCGTCTGGGGTCCTGGGGTTGGGGGCGCTCGGCGTCTCGTGGTCGGGCGCGTCCGGGGTCGCGCGGTTCGGGGTGGCGGGGGTGGCCGCGTCTGTTGTCGCTCGATCGGGGGCGCCTGCGGCCCCGGGGCCGGGCGCGTCCGCGGTCGCGTGGTCCCGGTCGTCCGCGTTCCCGGGGCCGGCTCCGCCTGCCGGCCCCCGGCCGACCGCGCCTGCGGTGTCAGGGCCGGGAGCGTCCGCCGCCCCGCGCTGTGCCGTGCTCGCCCTGCCGGTGCCCGCCGCGCCCGCCTCCCGACCGTCCGCCGCGCCCGCCTCCCCACCGTCCGCCGCGCCCGCCTCCCCACCGTCCGCCGCGCCCGCCCCAGGCGCCCCGGACATTCCCTCCGCTCGTCCCTCCCCTCGCTCCTCAGAACCCATCGCCGTCCGCCGTCGCGCTCAAGTACGGCATCAGCTGCTGGGCCAGTTCGTCCCGGGAGCCGGCGTCCAAGCCCGCGATACCCGTGAGGTAGATGGCGTTCAGCAGCTGGTCCGTGGCCAGTTCGCCCGCGCCGGCGCGTTGCAGGAAGGCCGTGATCAGGGACTCGGCACGGGTGTCGGGGGCGCCGAGGTGGGCGCGGACGATGTCGGTGAGCTGGGTGCGGTCGGGGCGGCGCAGGTGGAGGCGGACGCAGCGGCGGAGGAAGGCCGGCGGGAACTCACGTTCGCCGTTGCTGGTCAGGACGACGAAGGGGAAGGCACGGCAGCGGACCCGGCCGCGGACGACCGTCACCGGGTCGTCCGTGCCGTCCGCGAGGACCTCGGCCGTGCCGTCGGGGGAGTGGCGGGCGGCGCGGACCAGTTCGGGGATCTCGTACTGGCCCTCCTCCAGGACGTTCAGCAGGTCGTTCGGCAGGTCGAGGTCGCTCTTGTCGAGCTCGTCGACCAGCAGGGCGCGCGGCCGGCCGTACGGGAGCAGGGCCGTGCCCAGCGGGCCCAGCCGCAGGTGGTCCTCGACATCGCCGGCCGGACGGGGGCCGGGGCCGTTCTCCCGGGCCGCGTACAGGCGGGACAGCGGGTCGTACTGGTAGAGGCCGTCGGCGAGGCTGCTGCGGCTGGTGATGTTCCAGCGCAGGACCGGGCCCAGCCGCAGCTCGCGCGCCACCGCGTACGCCAGGGACGACTTGCCGGTGCCGGGCGGCCCGGTGACCAGCAGCGGGCGGCGCAGGCACAGAGCGGCGTTGACGAGTTGGACGCTCTCGGGCGTGGCGACGTAGGTGCGGGCGCGGTGCACACGGTCCGGTGAGACCGCCGCCCCGTCGTCGCCGTCGGCGGGCGGCGCAAGCGCGGGGGCGCCGTCGAACGCCCGCCAGGGAGGTGGGGCGGGAAGGTCGGCGATGCCGTCGTGCGGTTCGTTGGTGCCGGTGTAGACGGACCAGTGCGGCATGGTGCGGACTCTCCGGTCTCGGGGGCCAGTTCAGGCGACGGGCACCTGGGCGTGGACGGCGGTGGCGTGCTGGTCGGTGAAGCGGCGTGGGTCGTCCCACAGCAGCTGGAGGTCCCGCGCCCAGTGGCCGTCCTCCGCGTCGGCCGCCTCGCGCAGGGCCAGCACCCGGCGCGGTATCCCGGCCGGCGGCACCGGGGACACATGGGTGTCCACGGCGTCCAGGAACGCCGCCCCCGGACAGCCGTCCGCGCAGCCGGTCTCCCCTGCGTCGCAGCCGCTGCGCGACCACACGATCACCGGGACCGGCACGGTCAGCGACGTCTCGAAGTGCGGGCGGGTACGCGCCGAGTGCGGGGCCGCGCCGAAGCCCGCGAGGCCGGCCCCGGCCTGGCGCAGCGTCAGCCGCAGCCGCCGGGGATCCTCGGCGGTGCCGCACGGCACCCGGTGCAGCCAGGTGCGCGGGTGACCGTCGAGCTGCTGCCAGGCTCGGGTCAGGACATGCCGGGTGCTCTTCTTGCGGCGGCCGTGGTCGGTGACGACGACCGGGTACCGGCAGCCCAGCGGCGTGTCGTCGTCCGGGCCGGTCTCCCAGCGGTCGACGGGCCAGTCGAGCCAGTCGCGGGGCAGCGCGAACGCGATCAACTCGTCCGCGCCGGGCGTCAGATGGCCGAACGCGGCCTCGATACGGTCCTGGACGTACCCGGTCAGCCGGGCGCGCGGCACCCGGTCCGACGCGACCGGCTGCCGGCATCCCTCGTTGTACGCCGACACCTCGACCAGAACCGTGCCGTCGCCCGCCCCGCTGTGGTCGAGCTCGACCAGGATCGACCCCTGGACCGCCTGGGACGGCACCGGGGCCGGGGCGTTCAGCAGGGCGCCGAGGCGGTCGGCGAACCGCGTCACCGTGCCCATGTCGTCGACCTCGCACAGCGCGAACCACGCCGCCGACCACAGGGAGTCGAAGCCCTCCAGGGGCGGCGGCGGATCGAACGGGCCGCGCGCATCGGCGTAGAGCCGCACCGGATCACAGTCCAGGCCCGCCCGAACCGCCTTCTCGACCAGCCCGCGCAGCCGCGCCCCGTCAGGATGCGCCGGCCCCGGGACGGGCACGAGGGCGCTCAGGGCGGGCCAGTAGCGGGCCATGACATGGGTGGGCATCATCCGCCCGGTCCGCACCTCGCGGGCGCCGGCCATCGCCGTGACCATGCCGACGACCTCGCCGGTGTCGACCAGGGTGACCGCGGCACCGCTGAACCCGGCGGCCAGCGGCTGCCCGTACCCGCTCCAGGCCTCCAGCTGGATCCACTCGTCGCGGATCAACCACGGCGCCGTGCTGCGGCATTCGGTGAACTTGCCCTCGTCGTACCCGGCCGGGAACCCGTACGCCACCAGCTTGCGGTCGTCGTACGGGACATCGGCCGGGGCGAGGGCCGCCGGGACGACGGCGACCTCCTGGTCCAGTTCCAGTACGGCCAGATCGCCGGGGTCGGTGCTACGGCCCGCCCAGCCGCCGTCCGCGACGACCCGGGCGGGGACGGGACCGGCCTTGGGGCGGTTCGGGAAGGACACGGTCACCGGGCCCGGCCGGTTACCGCCGTGGACGACATGGGCACAGGTCAGCACCTTGTCCCGGGTCACCAGGAAACCGGCGCCGGCCACTTCGCCGCCGCACTCGATCCGGGCGTGCCACTCGGCGTCCCGCGCGCCGCGCATGCCGTTCATCCGGTCCCACCTGCCGCTCATACCGCCCCGCCGGCCTCCCGTTCGGCCGACGGCGACCACGTCAGCCGCACCACGAGATGCCCCTCGGCCGCACCCTTGGCGATGATCGCGCCCGCCTCGGCGGACATCTTCACGCCGAACTCGATCTCGACACCGTCGGGCCGCAGCGAGCCGTCCCGGAACACCCGCAGCGCCGACTCGGCCGCCGCGCGCACCCCGTCCAGCGCGCCCTCGAAGGTGCGCGTCGCCTCCACCGTGCCGTCGCGCCGGGCGACCAGCCGCGAGCCGGACGCCCCGTCGTCCACGGTCTCGACCGCGACCACGGCACCGTCCGCGGTCTTGAACTCGACCAAGCCATCCATGACGCCCCCGTCACCACCCGTCACGCCGCCACCGACCGATCATCCCCATTGTTCAGGACGGTACTTGGGGTTGTCCCCTTGCGAATGAGTTTTTCGTCGGCCACACGAACCCCACACGCTCTCAGGAGCGACGATCACCTGACCCAGGAGAGAACTGACCCTCCGCTCGGATAACCCCCAGCTCCACCAAGTCCTGCGGCCGGATCCGCAGCTGGTCCGCCGTCGCCTCCACCTCCTCCGCCGGCCGCTTCAGGATCGCCGCCGCCAACTCCGGCGCGATGACCGAGAAGTAACTGTCCGGGGTGGCCCAGGTGTTGCCGGGCGCCGCCAGCGCCAGCGCACCGCCGGAGCCGCCCTCGCCGATCAGCAGCGTCGTGACCGGCGTCCGCGCGGACGCCACCGCGCCGAACAGGTCCGCTATCGCGGCCCCCGCCCCCTGCCGCTCCGCCTCCGCGTCGTTCGCCGCGCCGGGAGTGTCCACCAGCGTCAGCACCGGGATGCCGAGACGGTCCGCGAGACGGATCAGCCGGGCCGCGGTGCGATAGCCGGCCGGGCGGGTCGCCGTCCCGGTCTGGGCGGCGTACGCGACGGTCCGGCCCGCGTGTTCGCCGAAGCCGCAGAGCATGCCGTCGTCGGTGCCGCCGCAGCGGTCGCCGCTGATGGCGACGCGGTGGGTGAAGTAGTCGTCCAAGTAGGCGTCGGCGCGCGGGCGTTGCGGGGATCGGGCGCGCTGGACGGCCTCCCAGCCGGTGAGGGGGACGTCTGGTGGTGTGGTGGCGGGCGTGGGGAGTTCGGGCGCGTCGCCGGTGGGGTGGGGTTCTGGTGTGGTGCTGGGGGCGCCGGTGGTCGTGGGGGGGTGTGGTGTGGTGCCGCATGCACCGGCGGTCATGGGCGCTTCCTGCGTGTGGTCGGCTGCGGGGGACTCCACTGCGCCGTCGGCTGAAGTGGCCTCCGGCCCGGCGTCGGCTGAAGTGGCCTCCGGCCCGGCGTCGGCTGAAGTGGCCTCCGGCCCGGCGTCGGCTGAAGTGGCCTCCGGCCCGGCGTCGGCTGAAGTGGCCTCCGGCCCGGCGTCGGCCGAAGAAGCCGCCGGCCCCCCGCCGGTCGCGGGGACCGCCACCGCGCCGCCCTTGACGGAGAGCTCTGCCGCCCTCGGCGCCCGGGACTCTGCCGCCCCCGGCCCCCGGGACTCCGCCGCCCCCCGCGCACGGGGCCCCACCGCCCCCAACCTCCGCGGCACCGGCGCCTCCTCCACCGACACCCCCGTCAGCAGCCGCAGCCACCACCCCAGCGTCTCCCGCAGCTCCTCCGGCGCCACGACCGCGTCCGCCGCCCCCGCCGCCACCTGCGCCTCCGCCGTGTACGCCGTCGGATCCGCGTCCGGTGGCCGTACCCGTGAACCCGCGAAGCCGACCTGGGCGCCGGGCAGCGCGAGGATCACGTCGGCGCCCGCGCCCAGCGTGGCCCAGCCGCCGCCTGTGGTCGGGTCACGCAGGACCGCGATCTGGGGCAGTCCGGCATCACGCGTGAGCGCCGACTGCCGGGCCACGCGCTGGAGTTGGGTCAGGGCGCGCATGCCCTCCTGCATGCGGCTGCCGCCCGTGGCGACCAACGGGACGACCGGCAGCCGGTGTTCGCGGGCGTAGGTGTACGCCGCCTCCAGCCGGTCGCCGGTGCGTTCGCCGAGTGAGCCGCCGAGGTAGCCGAACTCGAACGCGATCAGTACCGCCCGGGTGCCCTCGACGTTCGCCGTGCCGCAGACGACGGACTCCTCCTCGCCGGTGCGCTCGGTGGCGCGAGCGCGTGAGGCGTCGTAGCCCGGCCAGGCGAGCGGGCCGTTCGGCTTGGACTCCCCTGGTGGGTGGGGGAGTTGGGTGAAGTCGTCGGTGACGAGTGCGAGGGCCTCGCGGGCGGAGAGGCGGTGCTCAGTCATGGGTCAGGGCCCGCTTCATGATCTTTCCCATGTCGTTGCGGGGGAGGGCGGTGAGGTAGTGGACCGTGCGGGGCCGCTTGTGCGGGGCCAGGCGGCGGGCGACATGGTCGGCCAACTCGCCCTCTGCGGGCGGCGATTGGGGATCCGCCGGGACGATCCACGCCACGATCCGCTCACCCAGGTCGGCGTCCGGCTCCCCGGTCACGGCCGCCTCCCGCACCCCCGGGTGTTCGAGGAGCGCGTTCTCGATCTCGCCCGCCCCGATCTTGTAACCCCCGCTCTTGATCAGGTCGGTGGCCTTGCGGCCGACGATCCGGACGTACCCGTCGGGGTCGCGCACCGCCATGTCGCCGGTGCGGAACCAGCCGTCCTCCGTGAAGGCGGCGGCCGTGGCGTCGGGCCGGTTGAGGTACCCGGTGAACAAGTTCGGGCCGCGCACCTGGATCTCGCCCACGGTCTCGCCGTCGTACGAGGTGAGGGGCGTCCCGTCCTCTTCCACGAGCCGCACCTCCACGCCCGGCAGCGGCACGCCGACGGTGCCGGGCCGTGGCCCACCGTCCGCACGGACGCTCGTGTTCATCAGCGTCTCCGTCATGCCGTACCGCTCGACGACCCGCTGCCCCGTCGCGGCCGCGATCCGCTCGTGGTCGTGCACGGGGAGCGCGGCGGAGCCCGAGACGAGGAGGCGGGCCTTGCCCAGCGCCTGCGCCAGCCCCGGGTCCTCGGGCAGCGCCTGGGCGATGCGGTGGTACATCGTCGGCACGCCGAACAGCATGGTCGCGCCGTCGTTCAGCTCACGGGTCACGCCGTCCGTGCCGAAGCGCCCCAGGTGCCGTACCGAACCGCCGCGGCGCAGCGGGCCGAGGATGCCCAGCACCAGGCCGTGCACATGGAACAGGGGCAGGCCGTGGACGAGTACGTCGTCGCCGGTCCACTGCCAGGCATCGGCGAGCGCGTCCAGGGTGGAGGCGATCGCGCGCCGGGGGAGGACGGCGCCCTTGGGCGGGCCGGTGGTGCCGGACGTGTAGACGACGAGGGCGGGGGCCTCGGGGTCGGTGGCCGGGGTGGGGGTGGTGCCGCTGGTGCCGCGCGCCTCTACGTCTACGTCGATGCGTGCCAGGTCCCTTAGCGGGGGAGGGAGTTCAGCGCCGGGTGCGGCGAGCACGAGCGTCGGCGCGCTGTCGGTCAGGATGTGCCCGAGTTCCTTCTCGCCGGACTTCGGGTTGAGCGGTACGGCCGCGACCCCGGCCTCCAGCGCCGCCACCACCGCGACGGCGGTCTCCAGCGTCGGCGTCGCCCAGACGGCCACCCGGCCGGCGCCCGCGACACGGTCCGCCAGGGCGCCGGTCGCGGCGGCGAGCTCCGCGTACGTCAGGGACCGGTCGCCGAACCGCAGGGCGACTCGCCCCGTCGGACCGGTCGTCAGGGCCGGGAAGAGAGAGGTCACGCGTCGTACTCCTTAGCTGTCGCTGCCTGTTGCCGTAGTACTCGCTGTCGCTGTCGCTGTCGCTGTCGCTGTCGCTGTCGCTGTCGCTGCCCGTCGGCCGCCGGTTACGCCGGTTCTAGCCGAAGCCCGGCACGACCAGCACCAGCCACACCACCGCGGGCACCACCGCCACCACGATCCCTCCGTAGACCATCAGCTGCTTGAAGAAACGCTCGCGGTCCACGTCCGGTGCCGCGGCCAGCACCAGCGCACCGTTCGTCGAGAACGGGCTCACGTCCACCACCGTCGCCGACACCGCCAGCGCCGCCACCATCCCGACCGCCCCGATCTCGCCCTGCGCCAGGAACGGCACCGCCAGCGGGATCAGCGCGCCCATGATCCCCACGGACGAGGCGAACGCCGACACGATCGCGCCGATGTAGCAGAGCAGCACCGCGGCCAGCAGCGGAACGCCGATGTCGCCGACGCCCTCACCGGCCCAGGTGATCGTGCCCATCTCGTCCAGCACGCCGACATACGTCAGGACACCGCAGATCAGCAGCACGGTCGGCCAGGCGATCTCGCCGACCGCCCGTCGGCTGTCCTCCGGCCAGACGGTGCTCAGGGCGACGGCGAGGGTGATCGCGGTCAGCCCGGCGTCCAGGTCGAAGGCGAGGACGGCCACCACGAGGGCGACCAGGGCGGTGAGGGTGGCGGTGCGGACGGGCGTGAGGTGGGTGGTGTCGGGTGGGGTGGGGCGGGTGGCTACGGCGGTGGCGGTACCGGCGAGGGCAGGCCCGGTGCCGTTGGTGCCTCCGGGCGGGCTCACCTTCCCGGCGTTTCCGGAGCCGCCCGCGCTGCCGGTACTGCCCGAGGCGCCGCCCGCGGTCTCCCCGTCCGGCGTCACCGCCCCCTGCGCCCACAGCTTGAGCCCTCCGAAGAGGACGAACACGATCCCCGCGATGACGAGGTTCACGATCAGGGACGCCAGGAAGAGGGCGACCTCGTTGCCCGGCAGCTTCTCGCGCTCGACGATGCCGTTGACGATCGAGCCGTAGATGCTGATCGGCGAGAAACCGCCGCCCTGCGCCCCGTGCACCACCATCGCGCCCATCAGCAGCGGGCTGATCCCGTACCGGGCGGCGAAGCTCAGTGCGATCGGGGCGACGATCGCGACCGCGGCCGGGCTGACCGCGCCGATCGCGGTGAGCGCGCCGGTGATGGCGAACATCACCCAGGGGATCAGCGCCACCCGCCCGCGCACCACCCGGATCGGCGCGGGTGCGCTGCAATGTGATCGCCTGCGGGTTCTGCCGCCTCGGCATCGATCTCGACTGCTCCCGGGCGGACTGCCACAGGTCCGACATCAACCGCCCGTTACACAGGCGCCGCCGCTTACCGTGTCCCCTCTCATCGCATAGAACGTGGGGGGTCTCATGTCGTGCGGGTATCCGGGGCCGGGAGGCCAGCAGCCGCCGCATGGGTGGCAGGGGCAGCAGCCGCCGCCCCCTCCGGGCTTGCAGCTGCCACCGGGGCCGGGCTGGGGCGGACCGCCGCCGCAGCCGCCACCGGGCGATGGGCTTTACTCGGCGTCGGCGTGACAGTGAGGCTTTTCCAACCTCAGCCTGACATCGCCAGGTGCAGGCGAGGGAGTCCTGCACTGGGCCGCCCAGGATGGCAGTCGGCGCGGGGGTTCATTTGCGGTATGCGGCCAGGATTCGTAGGGCGCGGAGAGTCTCAATGCCCCGGTTGCGCGGCTATCAGAACCCCGACGGCGGCTTCGCACACGCAAAGCCGCCCTGGCGCAGGAGGCCCAGTTCGTCGTAGAGACGCAATGCCTTCGGAGAGAGGCGGCACGCCTTCGCGAAGGCACCGATCGTCAGTGTCGTCGGCGTCGGCAGTGGCTTCATGGGCGCCCCCCGCTTTCTGTCCGGTGTCCCCTTCCGGTTCCGTCACCGATGCTGGGCCTTCCCCGAAGGGGAGGGTCGAATGGGTTGTCGCTGTTGCGGGGCGCGCGGTTAGCCTGCGGGGCGCGGATCGTCCGCTGTGCGCCGTACGTGAATGGAGTCTCCCTGTGTCACCCCGTGTCGCCCTCGTCACCTACGACCCCCGCCCCGAGCCCAGCCACGACGTCGACCTCCCGGTGCTGGTGCGGGCGCTGCGCGACGCCGGGGCCCAGGCCGACTCCGTGTACTGGGACGACAGTGACGTTGACTGGGGTGGGTACGACCTCGCTGTCATACGGTCCACCTGGGACTACAGCTGGCGGGCCGGTGAGTTCCTGGAGTGGGCCGAGCGGTGCGGGAAGGCGACCAAGCTGGCGAATCCGGCCGACGTCGTGCGGTGGAACGCCGACAAGCGGTACCTCGGGGAGCTTGCCGAGGATGGCGTGCCCGTCGTCCCCACCCGGTATCTCGCGCCGAAGGACGCCGCCGACCTGCCGGGCGACCACGAGTACGTCATCAAGCCGACCTCGGGGGCCGGCGCCCGGTACGCCGCGCGCTACACGCCAGACGAGCACGACACCGCCGTACGGCAACTCGCGCGGATGCACGCCGAAGGGCTGACCGCGATGGTGCAGCCGTATGTCCGGAGCATCGACGCCGTGGGGGAGCGGGCGTTGCAGTTCTTCGGCGGGCGGCTGCTGCACGCCAGCCGGAAGCGGGCCGTGCTGGCTCCGGGGACGGCGTACGACGCGGACAAGGTCGCGCATCCGGGGCTGGAGCCCTGGACGCCGACGGCCGCCGAACTCGCCGTCGCCGAGCGGGCCTTGGCCGCCGTACCGGAGGCGCCCGAGCTGCTGTACGCGCGCGTGGATCTCGTCGACGGGGAGGACGGGGAGCCGCGGGTGATGGAGCTGGAGCTCGTCGAGCCGAACCTGTTTCTGTCGCTGCACACCGGGTCGGTGTCGCGGGTGGTCGAGGCGATCCTCGTGGAGGCCGTTCGCTGAGTCACGGCGTATCCACAGCCACCCGCTGCAGCAACCCCCACGTGAACTCGGCGACACACCGCCGCCGCACCCCCCGTCCGTCCGGCGCCTCGAAGGCCAGCCCCCACCGGGTCGGGGCCGTGCCCTCCAGAGGCCGGGCGGGGGCGAAGGCGTGGGCGGCCTCGTCGACCGTGCAGGACCAGGGGGTGAGGTCGTCGAGGGTGTGGAGGGGCGGGGCGGGGGTGCCGGGGGCGCGGACGAGCCACTCGTTCCATACCGCTCCGTTCGGCGCGAGCAGTACCTCGAAGCGCAGGTCGGGCCAGAGCGGCACCGGCCACAGCCAGGCCTCGCATTCCAGGTCGCCGACCTTGCGGGCGACGACGGACTCGGGTGCCCCCAGGACGGACCGGTAGCGGGAGGCGGCGCCGCGGGCCCGGGGGGAGCGGATCATGGCCTGCCACCGTTTGTTGGCCTCCCGCATGTCGGCCAGGGAGACGCCCAGTTCGCGGCGGGCCTCGTCCACCAGGTCCGGGCTGTGGTCGGCCATGCGGCGCAGCAGCACCAGCTGGAAGTCGCGCGGAGTGAAGGGGCTGTAGGGGCTAGCGGGGGGCTTTCCGGAGGCCATGCGATCCATCGTCGCCCACCTTGGCGCCGCCCGGGCGGCGGCCGTCGGGGAGGAAGAGGACGGAGTTCACGTACCGGGGTCCGGCGAAGGGCAGCACACGGCGCAGCAGACCGCGTGAGACGACGTACGCGGCGTCGGCCTGGTGGGCCTCCAGGGGGAACGAGGCGAGCGGCATCCAGTTGTCGCCGGGCAGTACCCAGCCGTCGTAGCGCAGCAGCGACAGGTACGTCACCACCGGGCCGACCGGCTGGATCCGTGACTCCAGTTCCACGAACAGCGCCGGCCGGTCGCGGGCCAGGAGTCCGGCCGCGCCGCGCAGTACCGCGAGCTCGTTGCCGTCCACGTCGATCTTGATGAAGCCGACGTCCCGCAGCCCCAGCTCGTCGAGGGTGACGCAGCCGACGTCCAGGGCCTGGCCGTGGATGTCGCGCCGGACCAGGGACGACACGCCCCGGTCGCCCGTGTCGCCCGGCGGCAGCCAGAGGCGGGCGCGGCCCGGGTGGTCGGAGGCGGCGGCCTGGACGACCCGGACGTTCGCCGGGGCCCGCGAGGCCAGCAGCCGTGCCAGGTGGGGGACCGGTTCGACGGTCACCACCTGGCGGGCCCGTCGTGACAGGCGGCGCGTCCACGGGCCGTACCAGCCGCCGACGTCGACGGCGGTCCCGCAGTCCGCCGGGCACAGTTCGCCGAGCCTCGCCAGCTCCGGTTCGAACCGCGGGTACACGGCCCGGGCGGCCGCGGCGACGAGACGGGTGGGCAGCAGGGGCGCCACCCGCGAGGCCAGAGTCATGGTCATGGGGCCGTCCGCTTGAGGAGTGCGAGGAGTGCTTCGTGTTCGTCGTCGGAGACCTGCGTCCCGGAGGAGGGCAGCAGTTGAGGTATGCCGTCGACGATGGGATAGCGGCGGCGCAGCCGCGGGTTGTACAGCGCCTCGTCCGCGGCGGCGGGCCCGTCCGGTATGACGAGGGACAGCGGCCCCTTGTCGAGCGGGCACGCCAGGATCTGCAGCAACGGGTCGTCGGACTTCATGAGGACGTCAACTCCTTTGCACCGGCCGTGGATCGGGGTGCGGGGTCGTGCTTGGGCATGGACAGCAGTACGGCCACGGCGAGCGCCGTACCGGCGATCCGCAGCGTCAGCCGCAGCGGATCGTCCGGCAGCGCCTCACCGAACGACAGCGTGCCGAGTACCGCCGTGAACAGACACGTCACCGTCGTGCACACCGGCACGATCAGCGAGGCCCGGCAGCGCTGCAGCGCGGCCTGCGACATGACGAGGCCGAACGCGCCGGTGAACAGGAGGAGATACGGGTACGGGGAGCGGAGTACGTCCGCCACCGCGCCGACCGGGTCGTCGGCCGACAGATAGCTGGACACGCCCTTGATGGCCAGCGAGCTCACCCCGTACAGCAGGCCGACCGCCACCCCGTACTCGACGCCGGTCGTGGGCAGCCGGTGCCGGTGCCGGGCGTTCCGCTCGGCGGAGTTGTACAGCCACACGCCCGCCGCCAGCGACGGCACGCACACCAGCAGGATCAGCGGATAGGGCGCGGCCCGGCTGACGGTCTCCGAGCCCTCGCGCAGCGACAGTACGACCATCAGCAGCGCGGCGAGGATCGCGCCGAGCGCGTACCGTTCCCGCCCGGTGGTCTCCTCGCCCAGCAGCCGCGCGGACAGCAGTACGAGCAGGACGAGACCGGAGACGAAGATGCCCTGTGCGGCGGCGATCGGCAGGGTGCGGTAGACGGCGAGCTGGGCGGCGAAGCCGGCGGCGAGGGCGAGCGAGCCGCCGATCCACAGCGGACTGCCGAGCACCAGCCGCAGCAGCTGGGCGGGTTGCCGGATCGTCACCTGAGGCAGCGCGGCGAGCGCCCGCTTCTCCAGGACGAATCCGCTGCTGTACAGGACGTTCGCCAGCAGGGCGGCGGCGACTCCCCACCACATCTGCTACGTCCTTCGCGCGTGCAGCAGCAGGATCGACGCGGCCGACGGCACCGCGCAGGCCAGCCGGTCCAGCGCCCGCAGCGGACGCGGTACGCCGTGGAAGGGCGCCCCTCGCAGCCGTACGACCTCGAAGCCGGCCGCGGTGACGAACTCCCGCAGCGCGCGGGCGGTGTACAGCCGCAGATGCCCCACGACCTCCCGCCCCGGCCGCCCGTGGATCGCCCGCAGGCTGACCTCGGAGAACACGGGCTGGACTCCGGCCAGCAGCAGCCCCCGGTTGTACCAGGCGGCCAGATTCGGGGTGGACAGCATCAGATGGCCCCCGGGCCGCAGCACCCGCCGTATCTCGTCCAGTGCGGCGTCCGGATCGACGAGATGCTCGATCACCTCGCTGAACAGCACGGCGTCGGCGGTCCCGGACCTGAACGGCAGCCCGCCGCCGGTGAGTTCACCGCGCACGGCGTACGGCATCCGGGCGCGGGCGCGTTTGAGGGCGTCCTGGGACCAGTCGATGCCGACGACGCGGTGGCCGGTCAGGAACGGGGCGGCGGTGGCGGCCGCGGTGCCGTCGCCGCAGCCGATGTCGAGGACGGTCTGCTCTCTCCCCGCGACGGGCGGTCCGAGGGCGGCAGCGAGCATCCGGGCCTGGCGGAGGCTGCGGGGGGTGCCGGAGGCCACGGGGACGGACGGGTTCTCGTAGAAGTCGCGCAGTTCAGGGGGCTTCATGGGAGTGGTCGTCATGGGGTCACCTCCGTCGAGTGGAGGTAGTGCTCGTACAGGTCCCGCAGGTGCGCGCCGTCGCCGTGGCTGAGCAGGGTGCGCGACCAGCGCAGGGCGAGGTGGAGACGGCCGGCGGTGGAGGCGGTGGTCACGGTCAGCCCGCGGGGCATCCGCGCGGGCGCCGAGAACCACACCGCGTGCGCCCGGCCCGCCTCCTCGCCGAAGTCCAGCGGATACGGGATGCGGCCGATGTTGCTGAGCAGGGTGGTGGACGTCCAGGGTGCGGCGGCCCGGCGGAGGCCGCGGGTGAGGGCGGCGCGCCAGGCTACGGGGGTGATGGGGGCGGTGAGGAGTGCGGCGCCGTGGCCGAGCTGGGGGCGGGGGAGGGACTTGAGGGCGCGGGTACGGGTGGCCGTACGGCGGAGGAGGGTGGGCATGGCGGCGGCGTCGTGTGCGGCCAACTCCTCGGGTGTGAAGGTCACTTCGACCAGGCGGGTGCCGTTGCCGATGGGCATCGTGGTGTCGCGGGGGCGGTCGTCCACGGGCATCGTGATGCGGAGGGGGCGGGGGTGGGCGCCGTGTTCTCTGTTCCAGTGGGCGATGGTGAGGGCGGTGGTGACCATGAGCTGGTCGTTCACGGTGTAGGGGGAGCCCTTGGGGCGGTGGGGGAGGGCCAGCTCGGTGACGAGCATGCCGTTGCCGGGGGAGGACTCGGGGGTGCCGGGGGCGACGCGTGCGGGTGGGGACCAGTTGGAGGGGGTGGCTTCGGGGGGTCGCGGGGGTTCGGGGGTGGTTCGGGTGGGGGGTGCGGTGGGGGAGTTGTCCTTGGCGCCGTACAGCTCGGCGGCGGTGGCCAGGACTCGGAGGCAGGCGGGGCCGTCCAGGGCGGTGTGGTTGATGGTGAGGAAGAGGACCGAGTGGTTCAGCTGCGGGCAGTCGTACCGCTGGGGCGGCACCCGTCCCCAGGAGAGCGGCACCCCGCCGGCGCGGGCGAGCGTCCCACCTCCGCGCCGGCCCTCATGCCCAGCACGGACTTCACCGACGGCATCAGTAGCCTCGCTCCCTTCAACGGGCCCAGCCCCTTGAACCACCTCAAGCCTCACCGGCGGCGAAACAGACAGCGGCGGCACCTCCATGAGCGCCCGCGTCCGAGCCCCCCGCAACGCATCCGGCCCCCCCACCGGACCCCCCACCACCTCCACCTCCGGTTCAGCCGTCAGCTCCCACTCGTACCGTCGCCGATACCACCGCCCGGACGCCTCCCGCATCAGAATCCGAGGATGCCGAAGCAATGCCTCGGTGAACGCCTTCCGCAACCGGCCGGGATCCAGCGGCCCGGGAAGATGGACCTCGATATGGACCGTCTCCGGCTCCTCCTCCTGGAGGCAGTGCCGGGCGATCTCGTCCACCACGGGAAACGGAATCCGCACAGGCCCACCGCTCATCCGGCCTCACCCCTCCCACTCCCGCTCTCCTGCTCCCGGACACTCACAACCCCCGCGAACAGCCCGATCAGAGCGAGCAGTTGGGCAACCGGCCCGAACGCTCCCTCCCCCGCCCCCACCGGCTCCCCGGCCCCGACAGCGGCAGCGACCCCCGCCCCCACCAGAGCCAGCAGAGCGATCGGCACCAGCAGCGCATGCCGCCGCCAGGCCACCACCGCCAGCGCGGGCACCAGCAACGCGAACCATCCGGCGATGAACACCCCCACCACCGTCAACGCCACCGCACCGAGCCACACCCCGGGCGCCGGCGGAACGACCTGCGGCTCGTCGGGGTTCTCCGCCCGCCGCCGCCAGAGCACCAGCCCCGCCAGCAGGGCGAGCCCCACCCCGCTCCCGATCAGCCCGGCCTCGTAGGTCACCGCCGGCTCGTAGGACAGCTTGACCGTGCCGCCGGTGCCCGCCGGGATCCGCCACCCCTGCTGCCACCCGTCGAGCCGTACCGGCGTGAGTTCCTTGCCGTCGAGCGTGGCCCGCCAGCCGTCGTTGAAGTTCTCGTACATGGTGAGGTAGGAGGCCGCTCCGGTCCCGACGGTCACCTCGCGTCGGTCGCCGAGCCAGTCCCGTATCCCCAACTGCCGGCCCGCGACGGCTGCTTCGGCCACCGTGCCCCGCGTCAGCGTGACGTCGCTCAGCGCCAGCGGCCCGGCATCCCCGGCCTCGACCCGGTGCTCACCGGCCGGCAACGACAACTCGGCGTCCTCACGCCCTTCCTGACACAGTGTCACGTCAACCACCCGGCGCTCCACCAGATCCCGGACCGTCCCCCGCAGACCCGTCTGGTACAGCTCCCCGTCCACTGACAGCACGGGCCCTTGCCCGCACGCCAGCGTGAACTTCCGGGACCCGTCGGGCTGCGGAGTGCGGTACTGGTCGAGGGCCGGGAGGTACGCCTCCGTCAGCCCCACCGGCAGCCGTAGATCCTCGTCCACGACCGGGTTGTACAGGGTCAGCGGCGCGGTCTGGGTGACCGTGATGTCCAGCCGGTCCGTCGTGATCGCGGGGAACCGCACCGCGCCGTTCTCGTCGACGCCCGCGATCGCCGCCCCGTCGGGGGAGCTGATGTGCACCTCGGTAGGCCGAGTGGACAGCCCGCCGGCCGGGGCGAGCACGATCTCGTCCACGGCTTGTTTTCCGCTCCACCGCAGGTGGATGGTCGGGCGGTCGCCCGCGATCCAGGCCGTCGTCAGGTCGCCGTCGGTGAGGTTCCGGGCCGACAGCCCGGCACCGAGCCGTGCGGTCGAGTCGGCGGTGGCGGTGATGCGGTTCTGCTGGTCGGGGGCGACCTCGTAGAGCAGCCGGTCGAGCTCCTCGCCCGGCACGGGCACCGCGCCCGCCCTCATCTCGTACGTTCCCGAGGCGGCCGTGGAGAAGCGGCGGTGCAGCCCCGCCTCCGTGCCGGTCGCGGACAGTCCGGTCGGGTCGGACGTGCGGGACAGGGACACGACCTCGGCGGCCGCACCGGAGTTCTCGGCGTCGGTCGGCAGCCGCAGCAGCCGGGTCACCTGGACGTTCGGCAGGTCGATCTCGGAGAAACCCGCACCGGTCAGGCCCGCTCGCCGGGACACCGTGTCGGTGATCGTCAGCTTCATCCAACTCGTCGCGCCCGCAGGAGCCTTGACGGTCTGCGTGCTCCCGTCCGCGCGCAGGAAGCTGCTCACGGACCCCTTCTCCGTCTCCACTCGCACCCGGGTCGCCGCCGACCGCACGCCCTCCTGCGGCAGCGGGGTGACCTTGAACGACGACGGCATGTCGTACGCGTCCTCCGCGAACCGGATCCGCAGCCACTGCCCGTCCCCCGAGCCCGCCGCGCCCTCGGTCCAAGCGGTGTCCGGGTTGCCGTCGAAGGCGTTCGCCGGGTCGTACTGCGGGAGGTGGAACAGCCAGCTGCCGTACGACGACGCCGTGACCGACCGGGCCCCGCGCAGCTCGGCGACCGTCTGGTGGTCGGTGCCGGTCGTCGGCAGGATCTGGTGCGGTTTCTGGCCGGCGTCCTGTGCGGCGTCGGGCGCGTTGCGTTCGTCGCGGGTGTACGTGTACGAGGTGTTGGCGTTGACCAGCCCGAACCGGGTGTCCGCGCGCCGGAGCCCGTCCCCGACCACCTGCAGCGGGGGTGAGCCGAGTCCGGGATGGTTGTCGCCGGTCAGCACGCTGGGCCGGCCGCGCAGTTCGGTGGCCAGCGGCAGCAGGGACTCCGGGCCGCCGGAGACGACGGCGGTGCCGGCGACCGGCTGCAGTCCCGCCTGGTGCGGTCGCGGCACGTCCTCGCTCACCGGCTTGTAGATCTCCACCGCCCGCTGCCGTGGATACAGCCCCTCCACCTGCAGTGGCGTGTCGTGCGCGATCCGCCCGCCGGTCATCACCGGCCCGAAGCCCGTCACCCGCTCGTACCCGGACTGCTCCAGCGTCCGCTTCACGGTCGTGGTCGGGACATAGCCGACCTGGTCGGGGTCCAGGTCGTTGCGGACGACGACGTAGTACATGCCCGCGCGGCTCAAGTAGTCGGCCAGCCCGGTGACTTCACCCCCGCTCATCAGCGCCTGCTCCACGGCGTCCATCGCGCGCCGGTTGCCGGGGGTGCCGAAGGGGACGTAGTCCCGTTGCGCCCAGCGGGACTCGGCGACGACGTCGAGGGGCTGGTCGATGGTCGAGCCCCAGGTGTAGATGCCGTGCGCGGTCGCCGGGACCACGAGGACGCGGGCGTCGGGAGAGTACTTCTCCATCCAGTCGGCCGTCGCCGACCAGTACTTGGGGATCTCCGGGAAGGAACCCGGGTTCAGGATCGCCCCGTTGAGATACGGCCAGACGAGCCCCGGCAGCACCAGGACGGCCGCGACCAGCGGCGCGAACCGCCGCCCCCGCACCGGCCGCGCCCCGCGCGTCTCCGAGGCCACCCCCACCAGATGCGCCAGCCCCAGCACCAGGGCGAGCGCCAGCCCCGTCTGGAACTTGTAGATGTTCCGGAACGGCACCAGCCAGCCGTCCAGCCAGTCCTGCACGAGCCCATGGAAGGGCGCCCCGAAGGCACCGCCGTACCCGGCGAGCAGGATCAGCGCGACGGTCACCACGGTCAGCACCAGCCACCGCCGCTCCGGCATGTCCCGCCGGGCCAGCCCCGCCAGCCCCAGCCCGGCCGCGAGCGCCGAGCAGACGATGACGATCACCGACGCGGCGACGGTCCAGCCGGCCGGCAGCCAGGCCTCACCGAAGTGCAGATAGGCGACCCAGTTCCCGGCGCCGCGCAGAGCCTCCGTCGCCGCCATGGTGTCGGTCGTGGTCCGAGAAGTCTCCACGTAGGGAAGGAAGTTCTCGCCGTAGACGCCGAGCATCAGCAGCGGGATCCACCACCAGGCGGTCGCCAGGATCACCCCCGGCACCCACCAGGCGATCAGCTTGCGCTGCCGTGGCCCGGGCGGGCGGGACAGCAGATACAGGCCGACGGGCAGCAGTGACGCCAGGGTCGCGGCGGCGTTGACGCCGCCCATGAACGGGATGATCAGCGCGGAGCGCAGGGCGGCGACCCGGGCGCTGTACCGCTCGTTCGTCAGCGGCAGCAGCACCCACGGCAGGAAGGCGCCCGGCAGCGCGGCGGCCGACGTGGACCCGATGACGATGGTGAACACCGGCCACAGCGCATACACGACCGCGGCGAGCAGCCGGGACGCCCCACTCCCGACCCGCAGCCGTTCGGCCAGCCGCAGCGCACCCCAGAAGGCGACGGACACGATCAGCGACAGCCACAGCCGCTCCGCCAGCCACACCGGCAGCCGTATGACATCGGCGAGCCAGTAGAACGGCAGCATCGGCCACAGATAGCCCGCGTACTGGTCCTGGATCCCGCCGAACCCGCTCTGGTCGTGCCACAACTGCCCCAGATCGGCGAAGAACCGCCCGGGATCGTTCGTGACCCCCAGCTTGGTGTCGAAGGTCTGCCGCCCCGGACGCACCACCAGGAACAGCACGAACACCACGGCCCAGAACCCCAGCAGCCAGCGCCGCGACCGCGGGCCCTCCGGCGGGCCCGACATGATCGCGGTGGTGGGGACTGCTGCCGGAGGAGGAGCCTGGACCGTGGACGTCGTCATGGTGGACACCGCCGGAGGATGAGGAGAAGGTTCCAGGTGGCCACCTCACGTATCCCGGGCGCCTTGACGACGGTCTCCGCGAGGAACGGCCAGTAGCGGGAGCGCGCCGAGACGACCGTCACGTCGTCGCGGGCGCGGACCTGCCGCAGGGTGGGCCCGATGTGCACGGCGAACAGGTTCTCGCCGAGGGTGTGCTTGGCGGGCCTGCCGGTACGGCGCCGGTAGCGGGCGCGGGCCCGTTCGGCGCCCAGATAGTGCCAGGGCGCCCACTCGTGACCGCCCCACGGGGACAGCCAGTTGGTGAACGACACATAGATCAGCCCGCCGGGCCGGGTCACCCGCGCCAGCTCACTGAGAAAGGTCTGCGGATCGGCGACGTGCTCCAGCACATTGGAGGAGAAGGTGACGTCGGCGACCCCGTCGCGGAGAGGGAGGAGATAACCGTCGGCGATCACGGCCCCGTCGGGAGCTTTCTCGCCCAGCTCCCGCACGTCCGGCTCGAAGAGGTAGGCATCCGCGCCCCGCCGCCGAAACTCCTCCGTGAAGTACCCGCTGCCACCACCGACGTCGACGACTGTCCGGCCGGCAACGGGCCCGCCACAGGCCTCAACCTGATCGACGGCATCACGAGCGAGCAGCGAGTAACAGGACGCAGGATCATCCTGCTCATGCAGAAAGGCCCGGAAGAGAACAAGGGAACGCCGAACGGAGGGATCCTTCACACGCCGGTCCGCTGAAGCGCCCCTAAAGGGGCGCGGGGCTGTGACATGTGCGGCTCCGCCGCGTGGGCGCGACCAGCCACGAACAACCCGTAGCCGCGAGACAACCTCACCAACACGGCGCATAGGCGTCACGGCGCCCAGTCCCGCACCGCCTCGGACGCCACCGCCCGAAACTGTCTCACCGCCCGATCCCAGCGATAGCGCCCCGCCCGGTCCCGGGCGACCTTGCCCATCAGCTCCCGCCGATGCCCGGACAACGCCAGCGTGCACCAAGCCGCCGCGAACGAGGACTCCCCGTGGGCAAGCACACCGGTCTCCCCGTCCACGACGGAATCCCGCAGCCCAGGCACATCAAAGGCAACGGTCGGAGTCTCACGCGCGGCGGCCTCGGTGACGACAAGGCCCCACCCCTCCACAGCGGAGGGATGCAGCAACAGCCACGCCGCACACAGCAGCCGGTGCTTCTCGGCCTCGGAGACATGCCCGGTGAATTCCACACCGGGGCCGGCCATCGCAGTGAGCCGTTCCCGCTCGGGCCCGTCCCCGACGATGACGAGCCGCCCGCCGGTAACCGGCCGCACCCGCTCCCACAGCCGCAGGAGGAGATCGATCCGTTTGTACTCGACGAGCCGTCCCACGGCGACGAAGAGCGGCTCGGGGGAGCGGTCGGCGCGCGGGCCGGGCTCCTCGACGCCGTTGTGGACGACACGGATCCGGTCCCGCTCGACCCCGATCGCCCGCAGCGCATGCGCCGTCGACGGCGACACGGCGACCAGCAGACTCCGGTGCTGCGCACCGGTCAGCGCCCAGTGTTCGAGTCTTCGGCCGAGGCGTGCGGCGGGGGCCAGTGGTCCGCCGAAGCGCATCTTCCACAGGTCGGTGTGAACATGGTTCACCAGGCACATCGTCGGTCCGCGATGCCACACGGGCGCGAAGTACGGCATGCCGTTGCAGACCTCGACCAGCAGATCGCAGTCGCCGACCTGACGGGCGAAGGCGGAGCGGGCGCGCAGGTAGTGGCCGTAGGAGCCGCCTGCCGACACGACCCGGTAGTCGCGGATGGGGGCACCTCCCGCTCGAGCGGAGCCGAGAGTGGGGGAGGCCGGGCCGCCGCACAGCAGGGTGACCTGGTGGCCCAGCCGGGTCAGCCCGTCGGCCAGCCGGTCGACGAGGAGTTCGGACCCGCCGGCGGCCTGGTTGCCCAGGTCGCGGTGGGCGAGGAAGACGATTCGGCGCGGTTGTGGGGGATGCGCCTGAGGGTGCTGCGGCGCCCGGGAGGATGCGGCGTGATGGGGGTCCCCCCGCTCGAGCGAAGCCGAGAGTGGGGGAGTGGAAGGCACGTGCTGGGGCATGGGTGCTCCAACTCGTCTCAGGGTGCGGAACTCAGCGTGGGGGAGGGAGGGTTTCGGTTCCTGTGAGGGATTTGGATGCTTCTTGCGAGGGGGGTGTGGACGGCCTGTGCTCGGGTGGGTTGGACAGTTTTCGCCCAGCCGTTCGCCACGGCTACTCACCGGGATGACAATTTCCGGCTTTATTAGAGCTGACGTCACGTCACATCGTGAGCGGAGGCGGGGGCGTCCCGGGCGCATCGTTGTCAATGGGGTGCTTACGCCCGCGTACCAGCAAAACACCCCCCACCAGGGCGAGCAGGAATCCCGCCCCCGCCGCCCCGATGGGCAGCGTCTCACTCACCAGTCGCAGCATTCCACTGTCCTGCTTGGCCTGCCGCACCGCTTCCTTCTGCGTCTCGGTGGTGAACGCGATCTTCCGGCTGTCCAGCAGTACCACCGCGTCCTCGTCCGCACCCGGCGCGCGCAGAGTGCGGCGCGGACCGGTCTGGGCGTGGACGACCCGGCCGGTGCGCTGGTCGACGACGAGTGTCACGCCGTGATTGGAGTACCACTCCTCGGCCAGGACCTGCGACCGTTCCGGCTGGTCGACGATGGAGCCGGGGACGAGCCGGCTGCCGACCTTCACGGGCGCGACGGTGCCGGTGAACCGGTAGCCCGTGTACCCCTGGACCTTCTGGGTGCCGTCGTAGCGCATGGTGACCGTCGTGCCACCGGAGTTGTCCCACCACTGGTAGGAGCGTTTCCGCACGTCGAACGGGAACTTCAGGTAGGCCTCGCCCTCGATGTACGGCGACTCGTCGCAGCAGTGCACCGGCCGGGTCGTCCGCCGGTCCATGACCCAGCGGTGCGGGGTGAAGTCCAGCGCGTCGTGCGGGTCGGCGGCGGGCAGCGACTTGTCGGTGTCGACCGAGGTCGTCACGTCCCACACGGCGTTGCCGCTGTGCTCGCTGTCCGCCACGTTGCCCCGCACCCGCTGGGTGACGGTGATCCGCTGGTCCGGGACGGTCTCGATCTTCTCGGTGTCGAAGACGCTGCCGGTGCCGGTGTAGACGGCGGTGGTGTCGATGTCGACGGGGTTCACGGCGGCCCGCGGGGTCACGTACCAGGCGAGCATCGGCGCCAGGACCAGCAGGAACGTGCCGAGGCCCAGCAGGATCAGGGAAAGGGGTGAGGCATTACGGCGCATCCGGCACTCCAGGTGGTTGACGCACGGTCGATGCACGGGCCGTTCTTGGGGCGGGAACCGTAGGCGTCCCTTGACGGAGTGTCAATGTCTTGACGTGCCGTCAGGCACTGTCGACACTGGGCCGACAGGCAGGGGTGGGGCGCCGGGTGGGACGACCTCGACAGAGAGGCTGACCCTGCGATGCCCAGACTGCTCGCCGCCGCGCTGACCGTCGTGCTCGCCGCCGTACTCGCGGTGGGCGCCGCGCTCGGCGTCGTCGCGCTGCTGGAAGCGACGCCCGACCAGCCCAACACACCCCTGATCACATACGAGCAAGCAGGCCAGGGGAGTTGACCCGTGCCCTCCGCCCGCTTCCCGCCCGTCACCACCCGCTCGGCGTGGCACGACGTCCCCCGCCTCCAGGTCCGCCGTTTCGCCGCGATCGCGATGGCCGAGGCACCGGCCCTGGCGGAGGAGATCCTGCGCGAGATTCAACGCGAGTACCCCCATCTCCCCGTCGTCCTGGACGAGTCGGGCGAGCCGATGGCCCTGGTCGGCATCCGCCGCGCGATCGAGGTCTTCGTCCAGCACCTGGAGCAGTCGGAGGGCCGGCCGACGGTACCGCCCGGCGTCTTCCAGGAGTTCGGCAGAGGGGAGGGCCTGCACGGCCGGTCCCTGGACTCCCTGCAGGCGATCTACCGGATGGGCGTACGCCTGGCCTGGCGCCGATTCGCCGAGATCGGCCAGCGCGTGGAGATCCCGCCGCCCGCGATGTACGAACTCGTCGACGCGGGCTACGAGTATCTCGACGGCCTCGTCGACCAGTCCGTACGCGGCTACGCGGAGGCGGCGGCGCGGCAGGCCGGCGAACGGCTGCGTCTGCAACGCCGGCTGATGGAGCTGCTCCTTGCCGAACACCACCGCAGCGATCCCGCGGACGCCCTGTCGGAGCGCGCCGCCCGCATCGGCTGGCCGCTGCCGGAGAAGGTGGCGGTGGGCGTGCTGCTGCGCCCGGCGCGGGAGGCGGTGGCACCGGCGGTCGGGCAGGGCGTACTGCTGGACATGGAGTACGAGCAGCCGCGGATGGTGGTGCCGGAGCCGGACGCGGCCGGGCGGCCCGAGCTGCTCCACCGCGCCCTGACCGGCTGGGCGGGCGCGATCGGCCCCCCGGTTCCGCTGCCCGACGCGGCGAAGTCACTGCGCTGGGCGGAGGCGGCCGTGCACCTGATGGAACGGCGGCTGCTGCCCGCCGGGGACGTCCTGTACTGCACGGAGCACACCGAGGCGCTGGTCCTTCTGCAGCCGGAGGAGCTGATCGACGACCTGGCGGCGCGCTGTCTGGCACCGCTGTCGCACTGCGGGCCCACACACGGCCGCAGGCTCGCGGAGACGCTGCTGGCGTGGCTGGAGACGAGGGGCGGGGCGCCGGAGGTGGCGGCCCGGCTGGGTGTCCATCCGCAGACGGTGCGCTATCGCCTGCGTCAGATACGGGAGTTGTGGGGCGACGAGATAGACGACCCGGACCGCCGCTTCGAGCTGGAACTGGTCCTGCGGGCGCAGCGGTTGCGCGGCGAGCTGGGTGAGACGGGCGTGGCGCGGAGGCGGGGTCCGGGCCTCCGCGCCCGGGTGGGTCCGGGTCAGTAACCGGTCACCGGCTCCTCAGTAGCCGTATCGGCTCTTGAGGTGCCGCCAGAAGTCCCGGAATATCCGTGTGTCGAACTCGGTGATCTGTGCGGCGGACCCGGCCTCCATGAGGAAGCAGCACCGTCTTGTGTCTTGTCTTGTCTTGCCGGGCGGCGCGTACTTGTGGGAGCGCGAGCGGAGGCGGCGGCTCTGTGCCCGCAGGGCCGCCGGAGTCGACGAAGGGTGCGGACGGCGGGCGGTACCTCTGAGCCGGTGGCCGCGAGGGCCTTGTCTCAGGCGCCGACGTAGGTCGCGAGGTGCTCGCCGGTGAGGGTGGCGCGGGTGGCGACGAGGTCGGCGGGGGTGCCCTCGAAGACGATCCTGCCGCCGTCGTGGCCGGCGCCGGGGCCGAGGTCGATGATCCAGTCGGCGTGCGCCATGACCGCCTGGTGGTGCTCGACGACGATGACCGACTTGCCGGCGTCGACGAGCCGGTCGAGCAGGCCGAGCAGATGCTCGACGTCGGCGAGGTGGAGGCCGGTGGTCGGCTCGTCGAGAACGTAGACGAGGCGGTCGCCGCCCTTCTCGCCCATGTGCGTGGCCAGCTTGAGCCGCTGCCGCTCGCCGCCGGACAGTGTGGTGAGAGGCTGGCCGAGGGTGAGGTAGCCGAGCCCGACGTCGGTGAGCCGGTCGAGGACGCGGTGCGCGGCCGGCGTGGCCGCCTCGCCGGCGCCGAAGAACTCCTCGGCCTCGGCCACCGACATGGCGAGCACCTCGCTGATGTCACGGCCGCCCAGGCGGTACTCCAGCACCGACGCCTGGAACCGCTTGCCCTCGCAGTCCTCGCAGGGGGTGGCGACGCCGGCCATCATCGCCAGGTCGGTGTAGATGACACCGGCGCCGTTGCAGGTGGGGCAGGCGCCCTCGGAGTTGGCGCTGAAGAGCGCCGGCTTCACACCGTTGGCCTTGGCGAACGCCTTGCGGATCGGGTCCAGCAAGCCGGTGTACGTCGCCGGGTTGCTCCGCCTGGAGCCGCGGATCGGGCTCTGGTCGACCGACACGACATCCGCGTCGGCGGGCATCGACCCGTGCACGAGCGAGCTCTTGCCGGAGCCCGCCACGCCGGTGACCACGCACAGCACGCCGAGCGGAATGTCGACGTCGACGCCTCGCAGGTTGTGCGCTGTCGCGCCGCGGATCTCCAGCGTGCCGGCGGGCTTCCGCGCCGTCTCCTTGACCTTCGTCCGGTCGTCGAAGTGGCGGCCGGTGACGGTGTCGCTGGCCCGCAGCCCCGCCACGGTGCCCTCGAAGCAGACGGTGCCGCCCGCCGTACCGGCGCCGGGACCGAGGTCCACGACATGGTCGGCGATCGCGATGGTCTCCGGCTTGTGCTCCACGACGAGCACGGTGTTGCCCTTGTCCCGCAGCCGCAGCAGCAGGCCGTTCATCCGCTGGATGTCATGCGGGTGCAGGCCGATGGTCGGCTCGTCGAAGACGTAGGTGGTGTCGGTGAGCGAGGAACCGAGGTGGCGGATCATCTTCACGCGCTGCGCCTCGCCGCCCGACAGGGTGCCGGCGGGCCGGTCGAGCGAGAGATAGCCGAGGCCGATCTCCGTGAACGAGTCGAGGGTCTGGCGCAGCGCGGTGAGCAGCGGCGCCACCGACGGCTCGTCGAGCTCCCGGACCCACTCCGCCAGGTCGCGGATCTCCATCGCGCAGGCGTCGGCGATGCTGACCTTCTTGATCTTCGACGAGCGGGCGCCCTCGCTGAGCCGGGTGCCGTCGCACTCGGGACAGGTGGTGAAGGTGACCGCGCGCTCCACGAAGGCCCGGATGTGCGGCTGCATCCCCTCCTTGTCCTTGGACAGGAACGACTTCTGGATCTTCGGGATCAGGCCCTCGTAGGTGAGGTTGATGCCGTTGACCTTCACCTTGGTCGGCTCGCCGTAGAGGAAGTCCTGCATCTCCTTCTTGGTGAACCTGCGGATCGGCTTGTGCGGGTCGAGGAAGCCCGACTGGGCGTAGAGCCCCACGGTCCACTGGCTGTCCGACTTCCAGCCGGGGATGGTGAACGCGCCCTCGGCGAGCGACTTGGAGTCGTCGTAGAGCTGGGTGAGGTCGATGTCGGAGACCGTGCCCCGGCCCTCGCAGCGCGTGCACATGCCGCCGGTGCGGTTGAAGGTCGCCTTCACCGCCTTCTTCGCGCCGCGCTCGACGGTGATCGCACCGCTCGCCCGGACCGAGGCGGTGTTGAAGGAGTACGCGCTGGGCGGGCCGATGTGCGGTTCGCCGAGCCGGCTGAAGAGGATGCGCAGCATCGCGTTGGCGTCGGTGGCGGTGCCGACGGTGGAGCGGGGGTCGGCGCCCATCCGCTGCTGGTCGACGGCGATCGCGGTGGTCAGCCCTTCGAGTACGTCGACCTCGGGCCGCGCCAGCGTCGGCATGAAGCCCTGCACGAAGGTGCTGTACGTCTCGTTGATCAGCCGCTGCGACTCCGCGGCGATCGTGTTGAACACCAGCGAGCTCTTGCCCGAGCCGGAGACGCCGGTGAACACCGTCAGCCGGCGCTTCGGGATCTCGATGCTGACGTCCTTGAGGTTGTTCTCGCGCGCACCGTGCACGCGGATCAGTTCGTGGCTGTCGGCGATGTGCCGCGCCGGCGACTGCGGGTCCGTCCTCTTGGGCGTGCTCATCGTGTCTCCATCTCCCGTTGGCTTGGTGGCCTGCCCCGATCTAACCAAGCATCGAGCGGTACGCGCTTCTCCATTCCTGACCCTTCCGGCCGGCGCACGGCTGGGACCATCGGAGCATGCCCCTGCCTGCCGACCCGACGGTCCTCCACCCGATGCCCTCGGCCCGGAGAAGCTGGTCATCGGCAGGTTCTGCGCACTCGCCACCGACGTGCGGACGACCTGGAAGCCGCCGCCCCGGACTCCTCGGCACGCTGACGCGCCCTCCGCCGTTTCGAGCTCGCCCCCGCGCGCCCATTGCCCGGACAAACGCATTTTGAGTAACCTGTGTTCGTTATTCCGATCGGCTGTTGAAATTTCGAACACAGCCTCGCAGACACCAAAGGGAGGGAGCCGGACGTGGGACGCCTCGTACCAGCCGTGACCCGAGCTCTCGACATTCTCGAGCTCTTCCTCGACGGGGACGGGACGCTGTCCGCCCCCGACATAGTGCGCCGGCTCCAGCTGCCGCGCACCACCGTGCACGAGCTGGTGACGACGCTCGCCGCCCGGTCGTACATCGTCGCGGTGCCCGGTCAGCCGGGACGCTACCGGCTCGGCGTACGTCCGTACCAGCTCGGCAGCCGGTACGCCGAGCAGCTCGACCTCGCCGCCGAGGGGCAGCAGGTCGCCCGGTCCGTCGCCGAGACCTGCGACGAGACCGTGCACGTGGCCATCCTGGAGGGCACCGGCGTCATCTACATCGCCAAGGTCGACTCCACGCACGCCGTGCGCATGGTGTCCGCCGCCGGCCGTCGGCTGCCCGCGCACTGCACGTCGGTGGGGAAGATGCTGCTCGCCTCCCTTCCCGAGCACGAGCTCTCCGCACGTCTCCCCGAGGGGGGCGAGCTCGCCGCCATGACTCCCAACAGCATCACCGACCCGCTTGCCCTGCGCGAGGCCCTCGCCGAGATCCGGGAGCGCGGGATCGCCGTGGAGAACAGGGAGTCCAACCCCGACGTCTCCTGCGTCGCCGCGCCCGTGCACGACCGGACCGGGCGGGTTGTCGCCGCCCTCTCGATCTCCGTCCCCATGATCCGGTGGAGCGACGACCGGCGGACCGAGCTGGAGCAGCTGGCCGCCAAGGGTGCCGCCGAACTGTCCGAGCGGCTCGGGCACCGGAGCGTGGGCTGACGATGACGAACACCTACGACGTCGCGGTTCAGGCCGAGGCCGCCCTCGGTGAAGGGCCCACCTGGGACTCCGCCGCTCAGCACCTGATCTGGGTCGACATTCTCGGGTCGCGGGTCCACACGTACGACCCCGTCTCCGGGCGCCGCACCGTCCGCGCCACCGAGCAGCACGTCGGCGCAGCCAAGCCGCGGGCCGGCGGGGGGCTCGTCCTCAACCTGCGCGACGGGGTCGGCCTGGTCGAACCCGACGGCGGCTTCCGCTGGCTGCACCGCGAGGTCGTCCCGGGCCGGCGGGCCAACGACGCCGCCGTCGCGCCCGACGGGGTCCTGTGGGCCGGCACCATGCGCTACGACGAGGCACCCGGCGGCGGGACCCTGTTCCGCATCGGTGGGGACGGCGCGGTCGCGGGTGTGCTCGACGACGTGGCCGTCAGCAACGGCACGGGGTGGAGCCCGGACGGCCGGCTGATGTACTACATCGACTCACCCACCCGCCGTATCGACGTCTTCGACTACGCGGACGGCAGCGTCGACGGCCGACGCACCTTCGCCGCGATCGAGGAGGGCGCCGGCTTCCCGGACGGCCTCACCGTCGACGCCGACGGCTGTGTGTGGGTGGCGCTGTGGGACGGCGGCGCGGTACGCCGCTACACCCCCGACGGTGTGCTGGACAGGGTCGTCGAACTCCCCGTGCCCCGCCCCACCGCGTGCACCTTCGGCGGCGCCGACCTGACCGACCTGTACATCACGACAGCCCGCACGGGCCTGACGGCCCCGCACCCACTGGCCGGCTCGGTACTGGTCGTACCGGGCGCGGGCAAGGGCCTGGCCCAGCCGGCCTTCGCCGGCTGACGCAGGCGCAACAAGAACAGCTGACGCAGGCGCAGCAAGAACAACAAGAACAACAAGAACAAGGGGGAGCGGACCCAGCCGTCCGCTCCCCCCGCCCGTCTCACCCCGCCGTCCGGTCCAGCTTCCGTACGATCTCCCGCTCCTCGGGCGTCAGGGGCGGGCCGGCGGCCGCCGGGAGGGGCGGGCCGCTGAGGGTAGCCAGGACCGTCGACGGGCGCAGCAGTCGCGTCGGGCCCGTCGTCATGCTGGTCACGTCCCAGATCGCGGACGCCGCGCTGTAGGAGCTGGTCGCCGTTCTGATCATGCGGCGGGTGTACGACGTGAGCAGGCGGTCCGCGATGTTGGGGGACCCGCCCCGGGTCTCCGGGAACCAGATGTCCTGGCTGACGGCCAGGGTCCAGGCCGCGTCGACCGACCGGGCCGTCCCTCGCTGCACGCGCCGGGCGAGGCCGGGGGTGGTGAGGCCGTGGCGTTCGAGTTCGCGGCCCAGGTTCCGCGCGCCCATCGCCGCCACCGTCATGCCCTGCCCGTACGCCGGGTTGAAGATGGCCAGCGCGTCGCCGAGGACCACGAAGCGCTCGGGCCACTGGCGGGTCTTCTCCAGGTACCGGCGATGGTTGCTGGTGCTGCGGCTGACGTGGACGTCGGTGAGCGGTTCGGCGCCGGAGATCAGCCGGCCGAGGATCGGGTGGGGCAGGTCCCGGATGTACTGGAGGAAGCCCTCGGTGTCGGACGGCGGTTGGCCGCCCCGCGTGCCGGCGAGGCTGACCATCCAGCGGTTGCCCTCGATGGGCAGGACCATACCGCTGCGGCCGGGCCGGGACTGGTAGGGGTCGGCCTGCATCATGGTCAGCGGGAAGCTCTCCGCACCCTCGGGGGTGCGGTAGATGCGGGTGGCGTTGACCAGGCCCGCGTCGACCGTCTTCTCGCGGACGTCCGAAATCCCCAGTGCGGCAAGCCAGGTGACGACCCGTGAGCCACGTCCGCTCGCGTCGATCACGAAGTCGGCCTCGAGGTCGGTCTCCCCGGCCGCCGTCGAGATCCGTACGCCCTCGACCCGGTGCGCGCTCCCGGTCAGTTCCAGCACCTGGGCCTTGCGGATCTTGGCCCCGGTGTTGGCCAGCACCGCGACCCGTACCGCCCAGTCCAGCAGCGCCCGGCTGCACGTCAGCATCTGCGGGCCCTCGTGGCGCCAGCGCCGGAGCCAGCCCTCCGGAGTGAGGGCCACCATGCCCGAGCTGAGCGATATCTCGTGGGCGCCGGCGGCGAGCAGATGCTTGCGCATGCTCACGCCCGGCACGAGGTCCTCCATGGCGGCCAGTCCGCCGGCCATCAGGAGGTGGGCGTGGCGCCCCTGCGGGAGACCCTTGCGGTGCTCCGGTCCGTCGGGCAGCTCGTCACGGTCCAGGACGATCACTTCGTCCGCGACGGTGGACAACGCCGCGGCGGCCAGCATGCCGGCCAGGCCGGCACCGATGACGACAGCTCTACGCGACATGGGGCTCCTCGCACTCAGCCATGAAGACACTCAAGACCACCAGCCATTAGGCGACCTGGGCACAAAGTCCCTAGCCAGGAAAGGCTCTCACCGTACCTTCACGCACCGTGTCCGCGGCAGGAGTCCGGGCCAAGGCCTGCGCCAGCTCCACCAGGCCGCCCGTGCCGGAGACCTCCGTGGCGTGCAGACGGTAGGCGCTCGGGCGGTCCAGCGGCTCCTCCCGGGCGGCGGCCCGGCACGCCGCCGCGTCGAGCATGGCCGCCTCCGCGGCGACCCGGGCCTCGTGCGGCGTACGGCCCGCACCCACCGCGGCGGCGTAAGCCCGCTCGCGGATCCGGTCGTCGAAGTACGGCGCCAGCGCCAACAGGGCGTCGTGGATGGACACTTCACGCCAGTGCAGCCGCGCCTGCGGAAGCTGCCACCAGGACGCGGGCGGCTTCGGCGCGGTGGACACGAACCCCACCCGGGACCACAGCGGCCCGAGCCTGCGGTAGTCGCCAAGGCCGCGCCAGTGCGCCACCGCCGCCGGCAGCAGCCTCGGCAGCAGGAAGCCGGCGGAACAGATCAGGGCGGCGAGCGACGCCATCGGCGGGGCGATGCTGGTGGACAGGAAGTCGAGGTCGTGGCCGGTCCAACGGGCCACGACCGCCGTGTACTTGGTGAGCTGGAACCCCGCCACGTCCAGCACCGCGCCGATGAAGATCAGCCGCAGCCCGGTCCTGAGCAGCCCGGTCACCTCGCGCCCCCACCGCACGCACACCACCGCCATCGCCACCATGACGGCGCTGTGCCCGAGCAGATAGAGCACGATCATCTCGCGCATGTAGGGCGTGTCGGCGTAGTACGTGTCGAGGTCGGTCAGCCGCTCGGTGTCCGCGTCCGCGAGCGCGAACAGCACGACCACGGCCACGATCAGCGGGCCGTACACGGCGATACTGCGCAGCACCAGCCGCCGCACCCGCTCCGGCGGCCCGCCCCGCCAGTTGATCAGCAGGATCAGCAGCGAGCAGCTGTACGCCGAGAGCATCCCGTACGTCAGCGGGGCCCCGAAGTTCGGGATGCCGGTGAGGTCGTTGACCGCGGCCAGGGTCATCGGCGCCGAGCAGACGAAGACGAGCGCGCCGAGCGTGATCGCCACGCAGGTGGACACGGTCAGCGGGTTCCGTAACGCCGACGGCTCGCGCAGCACCGTACGCGGCCTGCGGAACAGCACGACGGCGGACAGCGCGAGGACACCGGCGGCCAGATAGACGACGAGACTCATGCCCGGGACGTCACCGCCCGGACCGTGGCGGAACGGACGGGCGCGGAGCCGGCCAGTACGTCGGCGATGTGCACCAGCGCGTCCGGCCGGGGTGCCCGGTCCCGGAACCAGTCGGTCTCACCGGCGTACGGGACACCGTGCCGCTCGTCCCGGGCGGCCGCCGTGATGACCGTCGCCCAGGCGGTGGCGGAGGCGCGCTCGGGATCGCCGGTGGTGCGCAGCGCGGCTTGGAGGGTCTCGTCGTAGAGGTCCCGGTCGAGGTACGCGTCCAGGTGGCTGAGCGCGTTGTGGATGCTGGTCTGCCGCCAGACCAGCCGGGTGGTGGGGGAGGACCAGCGCGGCCGCGGCAGCCGCAGCGACCGGCGGGCGAGGAGGTCGTCCAGTTCGCGCTCCAGGGGTTCGAGACGGGCGTACGTCCGCCAGGCCCGCCACCACTCCGTCAGCCGCGGCCCGGTCAGCGGGATCAGGACGCCCGCGACCGTCATGAGGGCGCCGAGCCCGGCGGCCGACGCGGCGACGTGCGTGCCGAGCAGCGTCCAGTCGTGCCCGTACCAGCGGGCGGCCACCGCGGCGAGCTTGGACGCGCTGTACCCGGCGCCGAACAGCGTGCCCAGGCCCAGGGTCGTCAGCCCGGCACGCAGCCAGCCGTGCACCTCGCGGGCCCAGCGCAGGGCGGACACCGTGGTGACGCTGACGGCGGTGAGATGCCCGGTCAGATAGAGCAGGATCATCTCGCGGGTGTACGGCGTGGTCGCGTAGTAGATGTCCAGGTCGGTACGGCGTTCCACGGGCGCGTCGCCCAGCGCGAACATCGCCGCGATGCCGGCGACGACGCCCGTGTACGCGAGGATCCAGCGCCGTGCGGTGCGGCGCACCCCGGGGCCGCCCCGCCAGCAGACGATCAGCACCTGGGAGGCGGCGCTGTACGCGGTGATCGCCACGTACGTCAGCGGCGCCGCGAGGTTCGGGATCCCGCTGAGGCGGTTGACCGCGCCGACCGTGGGCGCGGCGCCGAGGAAGAAGCAGAGGCCGGCCAGGCCGAGCACCACGCAGATGGCCCGCAGATGGGGGTCGCGCCGGTGCCGGACCAGGTCGGGGGCCTTCACCACCAGGCCGAGCCAGAGGACACCGGCACTGATGTAGTTGGCCACGCCGTTCATCCGCGTGTCCCGCGGTAGTTGAGGGCGGCGCCGATGCGGCCGGCGAGGTCCTGGGTGCCGTTGCCGTCCGCCGCGAACACCGAGTCCGCGGAGGCCTCCAGCCAGGGGCGCAGCCGACGGCCCATCAGCATGCCGAAGCGGTCGGCCTCCTGCTCGTCGGCGAGGGTGAAGTCGGTGCGGGCGGCGGCCCGGAGGCCGGCGTCGGCGGTGTTCGCCTGCTGCTGGTGCATGTGCCACACCTCGTGGCAGAAGATCACGATCCGGTGCCAGGCGGCGGCCCGCCGGTCGACGATGACGTCGTCGTGCGACTCCCGCTCCAGCCACAGTCCGCTGGCGGTGTGCGGCGGGAAGACCTCCTTGTGGACCACGATCCGGCGGCCCCGCCAGCGGGTGGCGGAGGCGACGAGTGCGTCGAACAGGTCCTCGGGGTCCGCGGGGACCGGCACCCGGATGGGGTCGATGAGGACATCGGCGAGACGACGCATCTCCCTGTTCGTACGCACGGTTCTCCCCGTGGCTGCGCGGGTGTGTTCGATGCTGTGCAATATGCCAAGCCGGACGTCGCCTCAGCCACCTTCATCGTCGCGGACATGACAATCTGACGAGGAGGAAAGGGGCGTAGCGGAGGAAGGGGATGCGGAAGCAGGGCAGGGCTGGCCGAAAACACCGTTCCGAACGGCGGCCGCGGCCCCAGCCGTACTCAGAAGTCGTCGTCGCCCGCGGGGTTCTGCTCCGTGACCATCTCGGCCCACTCGGCGAGGGCCCGCAGCTTGCGCGGCGACATGTGGGGGGCGCGCCGGGCCAGTCGGTAGAAGGCGGGGGTGCGCAGTGGGGCCAGCGGGTCCGCCTTCGCCTCGTACTCCTGGAGCACCGGCTGCAGCGCGGTGTGGAGGGCCTCGGTCTCGTCCGCGGTGAAGAAACCGGCGGGCAGGTCGAAGTGGCGGCGGATCCGGTCGGCGTGCTCCAGGCTGGGCAGTCCGCTGCGGCGCCACTCGCTCAGCCACTGCCGGCTGGTCCCCGCGATCCTGGCCAGCTCGTCCAGGGCGTACCGCTTGCCGTCGGGGCGGCGCCGGGTCTCGCGTACGAAATCCAGCCTTTGTCGCACGCGGTCGCTCAGGCTCGTCTCCGGCACGGTCCCGCCCGCCAGCAGGACGGCCACGACATCGGCGGGTATCCCGGTGCGGAACGACAGCCCGCCCACGTCCAACACCTCGGCCAGCCCGCCCGGCCGCCCGGTCAGCTCCTCGAGACGCTCGCGCACCTCGGCGAGGGAAGTGTGGGCGTCAAGCACCGGGCTCTCCCTGATCCGTGACTGAGGGCTGACGGGAGAGTATCGGGTCCTTCCGGCCGCGACCAGACGGGGTCGACCAGGAAACGCAGCAATAGCTGCCGCGTTCAGCAGGAATGGTTGACATTCAGGCCCCCGAAAAGAAAGGATCGCAAGCCGACGCCCCGGGCGCTGCCTGTGGGGGAGCAGCGTCCGGGGCCTCGGGTGTGCGTGGCCGATGGTGCCGGGCGGGATACGGGGCCTGGTCGTACGTCGGCCGCGTCGCCGTCCCGTTCCCCCGTGGTGGCGCAGCCCTGCGGACCGCGCGGCTCCGTTCGGCGTCAACAGCTCGCCGCAAACGCTCAGTTGGCGACCGGAAGGTCGTCCGGTGTCCGGGCCCGTATCGCCCGGAGGGCGTCCGTGTGGCGCAGGGCGCGGGAGACGGGGGCGATGTCGCGGAGCAGGTCCGTGGTGTCGGGGCCTGCGGTGGTCTCGCCCTCCTGGGTGTGGTTCCGGGTGTCCACGGCGTCCAGGACCGCGGCCGCCGCGGCCAGTGCCTTCGCGCGGGCCGGCGGGTGACCGAGGGCGAGCGCGGCGGCGTACGAGCGTTCGCGTCGTTCCTCGTCGATGAAGCGGGCCAGCGGCAGCAGCGCGTCGCGGATGAACGTCTCCCGGCGGATCAGCCGCAGCTCAGGCGTGGCGCGCAGCGGGAACGGGACGCCACGGCCGTTGACGGTCCTCATCAGCGCGTACAGGGGCCGCAGTTCGCGGTACGCGAGCCGGACCCGCCAGCGGTCGTGGAGGTACTGGCCGGCGTGCGGGAGGATGAAGCCGATCGCGATCAGGACAGCGGACAGGCAGGCCAGCGGCGGCGCGACGCCCGTGCTCAGCCAGTCCAGGTCCCGGCCGGTCCAACGAGCCCCCACGGCCGTGAACTTGGCGGCGTCGAAGCCCAGCTGCAGCGCGTAGCCGACGCCCAGGAACTTCAGCCCCCAGCGCAGCCACGCGTCGAGCCCGTCGGTGCGGACCCAGTTCCAGATCAGTCCGTTCGTGATCAGCGCGGCCACGATGTGCGCGACCAGATAGAGCACGATCATCTCGCGCATGTACGGCGTGTTGGCGTAGTACGTGTCCAGGTCCCGCAGCCGCTCCACGGGCACGTCGGCGAGGCCGAACAGCACCCAGAGCGCGACGATCACGGAGGAGTACACGGCGACGACCCACCGCATGGCGCGACGGGTGCGGGCCGAGCGGTCGGACAGACCGTTGCGCCAGGTGATGATCAGCAGCAGACAGGAGCCGCAGAACGCGGTGAGCAGGGAGTACACCCACGGCGACGAGATGTTCGGCACGCCCGTGATCCGGTTGACCCACGCGATCGTCGACGGCGCCACGAACACGAACACCGCGCACGCCAGCAGCAGCAGACCGCCCACCGCACGCAGCAGCGGGTCCTTCCACAGCCGGATGATGCTGGGCAGCTTGATCGCCAGGGCGGCGGCCAGCACCCCGGCCGGGATCCACCAGAACGACGGGTAGAACTCGTGGACGAAGTCGACGGGAGACAGGGCCAGTTGCCATGTCATCGCGTCGGGCCTCCGCGTCGGCGATAGCCCAGCGACCGCTGCACAGGATCGAGCGGCGCCTCCACGGCCCGCCCCGACAGCAGCGGCCGGAACGCCGCCGCCAGCCGGTGTCCGAAGTCGTCGGCCTCGGCCTCGTCCCGCTCCCGCGAGCCGTTGCGCGCGGCGACCGTCAGCGCGTCCCGCCAGCCCGGCTCGTTCGCCAGCGCGTGCGCCGCCGCCGTACCGGCCACGTGGTGATGGCCGTGACCGGCGTGCAGATGCCACAACTCATGGCCCAGGATGACCAGTTGCTGCACCGCCTCGGCCCGCTCCTCGACGATGACCAGGTCGAAGTCCTGGAACTCCAGCCACAGCCCGGTGACCTCGATCTCGTCCGGGAACCGCTCGAACCGCAACTCCACGGGCCGCCCACCCCGCCGTGCGCCCATCTCCTCGCACAGCGCCCGGCACAACTCCCGGACGTCCGCCGGGGCTTGGGGTCTGGCCCGCAGGGCGTCGCTGAGATCGGTGGCCAGGTCGCGCATCGCGGACCCGGCGTGCGAGCGCCGCAGTGCCGCGGCGATCCGGGCCGCTCTGATCCGCGCGCCCGCGAAGTCCATCGCTCTCCCTCTCTCGCCGCCGCACAGCAGGCCGTTCGAGACTACGCGGCGCGGCGTGCCCACGTCATGCGATCCGGCGACCGTTGTTCAACGGGGAACGACCGGCGCTGTCCGAAACCCGTGCATGAACCATTGACGCGGAAGCGCTTCAACTTTACGGTCCCGTTCGAAGTTACGAGCATAATTCGATATCTCGAACGCGCCACGCATGCAACGTACGCACTCGCACTCGTACTCGCACAGTTAGGGCAGGGCATGGGACGACCTGGCCTCAATCGCAGGCAACTTCTGGCCACCGCCGGCGGCCTGGGCATCGCGGCCACCTTCGGCTTCGCCGCACTCGGCACCGGCGCCGACGCACTCACCTCCGGCGCCCGCACCCGGGTGCGGTACTGGAACCTCTTCAGCGGCGGCGACGGCGCCAACCAGGTCACCATGGTCGACGCCTTCCGCAAGGCCAACCCGGACGTCGCCGTCAAGGCGTCCACACTCACCTGGGGCGGCCCCTACTACACCAAGCTCGCCATGGCCGCGGCAGGCAACCGCGCCCCCGACCTCGCGGTCATGCACCAGGGCCGCATCCCGGGCTTCGCACCCGGCCGGCTCCTCGACGCCTGGGACATGGACCTGCTCGCCAAGTACGGCGTCAAGGAAGCCGACTTCAACCCCGTCCTCTGGCAGCGCGGCCTCGTCGACGGCAAGCTGTACGCGCTGCCCCTGGACATCCACGTCCAGCTGAACTTCTACCGCAGGGACGTCTGCGAGAAGGCGGGCCTGCTGGACACCGACGGCCGGCTGCCGTCCGCCACCTCCCCCGACGAGTGGTTCGAGATCCTCAAGGCGGCCAAGGGACAGCTGAAGAAGGGCTTACAGACCCTCGGCCTGCACGCCCACGACGAGAACTTCTCCTGGTGGTTCTTCCTCTCCTTCTACCAGCAGCTCGGCGGCACCTACTTCAACGACGACCGCACCGAGGTCACCTTCGACACCGACAAGGCCACCCAGGTCCTGGAGTTCCTCCGCAAGCACGTCACCGACGGCTATGTGAACGTCGGCGAGGCCGACGGCGAGGCCTTCATCGCCGGATCGCCCTTCACCTGGGAGGGCAACTGGTCGGTGCCGTACTTCAACGGCGAGAAGATCGACTACGGCGCCCAGCCGCTGCCGCCCGTCTTCGGCACCCCGGCCACGCACGCCGAGTCGCACTCCTTCGTGCTGCCCCACCAGTCCGACCGCGGCGGCGCCGCCAACGAGGGCGCCCACCTGCTGGCCGCCTACATGGTCAAGAACGCCACCGCCTGGGCGGGCGGCGGTCACGTCCCCGCCTACCTCCCCACCTTCCAGGACAAGGCCTACCTCGAACTCGCCCCGCAGAACGAGTACTCCAGGCCCGCCATGGACCATCCGGCCACCGAACCCCGCGTCTGGTTCGCCGGCTCCACCGGCGTCCTCGCCCACCGCGTCGGCCCGATCATCGCCGCCGCCAACCTCGGCTCGGCGAAACCGGACGCCGCGGCCCGCCGCATGAGGTCCGCCCTGGCCCAGCTGCTCGCGGCGAAGAACCCGATGGACGGCAGAACGGCCGCCCAGGAGCAGGCGGGAGCAGACGCATGAGCAGCACCACGACCACCCTCGCGACCGCCACCACCCTGCGCCCCCGCACGGCCACCGAGGCCGACTCCGCCCGCCTGCGCTGGGGCCGCCGCTTCCAGCACGGCGGCTGGTTCGTAGCCCCGTTCTTCGTCCTCTACGGCCTGTTCGTCATCGTGCCGGTCGTCCGCGGCCTCTACCTCAGCTTCACCGACGCCAACATCTCCGGCGAACACACCGGCTTCATCGGCCTCGACAACTACCGCGAGGCCCTCAAGGACGACCTGGTGTGGAACTCGCTGTGGCACAGCGTCCAGTTCACCTTCTACGTCGTCCCGATGATCGTCGTGGCCGCGCTGCTGATGGCGCTGATCGCCCACCACACCGTCCACTTCAAGTGGCTGTGGCGGCTCTGCTTCTTCATGCCCTTCCTGCTGCCGTCGGCCGTCATAGCCAACCTCTGGTGGTGGCTCTTCCAACCCACCAACGGCATGGTCAACCACGTCCTGGGCACCGACACCCCCTGGCTCACCCAGAAGTCCACGGCCATGCTCGCCGTCGTCATCGCGACCCTCTGGTGGACGGTCGGCTTCTCGTTCCTGTTGTATCTGGCGGCCCTCCAGGCCATCCCCCACCACCTCTACGAGGCGGCCGAACTGGACGGCGCCAACGCCTTCCAGCGCATGCTCCACATCACCGTGCCGAACCTGCGCAACATCACCGGCCTGGTCCTCGCGCTGCAGATCCTCGCCTCGCTCCAGGTCTTCGACCAGGCCGTCGTCATGTACCAGTTCGGACCCGGCCCCGAGGAATCGACCCGCACCTTCGTCCAGTACACCCTCGAACAGGGCTTCACCAGCTACCGCGTGGGCTACGCCTCCGCGATCTCCTTCATCCTGTTCCTGATCATCGCGGCCGTCGCACTCGGACGGATGTGGCTGCTGCGCAAGCGCGAGGAGGGAACCCTCCGATGACAGTGCCGACTCCGACTCCCGTCATGCACAAGCCCCGCAGCACCTGGACGCCCGGACAGATCGCCCTGACCCTGGTCGCCCTCGCCCTCTCCGCGGTCTGGGTGGCCCCCCTGCTCTGGGCCCTGTCGACGTCCCTCAAGACCCCCACCGAGTCGGTCGCCCCGCCGCACTGGATCCCCGAGGACTTCACCCTGGAGTCCTGGAAGGGCGTCCTCGAGGCCGGCAACATCCCCAACTGGTTCGTGAACTCCCTCGTCGTGTCCGTCTGCGTCACGTTCATCGTGCTGCTGGTCGCCTCGCTCGCCGGATACGGCTTCGCCCGCACCGAGTTCCGCGGCAAGTCCGCCCTGATGGCGCTGACGATGGCGGGCCTGATGTTCTCGCCGGCGATCCTCGGCGTGCCCCTGTTCACCACGGTCCAGTCGCTCGGCATGGTCGACACGTACTGGGGGATGATCCTGCCGCAGTGCGCGCCGGCGGCGATGGTCTACATCCTCTACAAGTTCTTCCAGTCACTGCCCCGCGAACTGGAGGAGGCGGCGTTCATCGACGGCGCCGGCCGCTGGCGCATCTTCTTCACGATCGTCATCCCCCTCTCCAAGCCCTCCCTCTCGGCGGTCGGCATCTTCACCTTCATCGCCTCCTGGAACAACTTCCTGTGGCCGTTCATGGTGACCAACAACCCCGACCTGATGACCATGCCGAACGGCATCGCCACCGTGCAGAACTCCTTCGGCATCGTCTGGCCCCAGCTCATGGCCGGCGGCATCATCGCGGGCCTCCCGCTGATCGCCGTGTTCGTCTTCTTCCAGAGCCAGATCGTGCGGGGCGTGGCCCACACCGGTCTGGCCGGACAGTAAGTCCCTTGAGAAGAACCACCCGCCAACGAACCAGGAACCACCCACCCCGGAAGGCACACGCACGCATGCACACCGCCCGCTTCACCCTCGACCCCGCCTTCAAGGTCGGCGAAGTAAACCCCCGCCTCTTCGGCTCCTTCGTAGAACACCTCGGCCGCTGCGTATACACCGGCATCTTCGAACCCGACCACCCCACGGCCGACGCCGAAGGCCTCCGCACGGACGTCCTGGACCTCGTCCGCGAACTCGGCGTCACAGCCCTCCGCTACCCCGGCGGCAACTTCGTCTCGGGCTACAAGTGGGAGGACTCGGTCGGCCCCGCCGAAGACCGCCCGAAGCGCCTCGACCTGGCCTGGCACTCGACGGAGTCCAACCGTTTCGGCCTCTCCGAGTACATCGCGTTCCTGAAGAAGGTCGGCCCCCAGGCCGAACCCATGATGGCCATCAACCTCGGAACCCGCGGCGTGGCAGAGGCCCTGGAGCTCCAGGAATACGCCAACCACCCCTCAGGAACGGCCCTCTCCGGGCAGCGCATCTCACACGGCGACAAGGACCCCTTCGGCATCCGCCTCTGGTGCCTCGGCAACGAGATGGACGGCCCCTGGCAGACCGGCCACAAGACGGCGGAGGAATACGGCCGTATCGCCGCCGAGACCGCCCGAGCGATGCGCCAGCAGGACCCCGGCATCGAACTGGTCGCCTGCGGCTCCTCCGGCCAGAGCATGCCCACCTTCGCCGAGTGGGAGGCGACGGTCCTCCAGGAGACGTACGACCTGGTCGACTACATCTCCCTGCACGCCTACTACGAGCCGCACGACGGCGACGTCGACTCCTTCCTGGCCTCGGCGGTCGACATGGAGTCGTTCATCGAGAACGTAGTCGCCACCTGCGACCACGTCGGCGCCCGCGTCAAGTCGAAGAAGAAGATCAACCTCTCCTTCGACGAGTGGAACGTCTGGTACCTCTCCCGCTGGGAGGCGCAGGCGAAGACGTTCGAGCAGGACGACTGGCCGGAGGCCCCCCGCCTCCTCGAGGACAACTACAGCGTCCTGGACTCGGTCGTCTTCGGCTCGCTCCTCATCGCCCTGCTCCGGCACGCAGACCGCGTCACCGTCGCCTGCCTCGCCCAGCTGGTGAACGTCATCGCCCCGATCATGACGGAGCCGGGCGGCCCGGCCTGGCGCCAGACGACCTTCTTCCCCTTCGCACAGGCCTCGAAGTACGGCCGCGGCGAGGTCCTGGACGTACGGGTCGACTCACCGACGTACGAGACGAAGAAGTACGGCGAGGCGGACCTGCTGCACGCCACGGCGGTACGCGCCGAGGACGGTACGGTCACCGTCTTCGCGGTGAACCGCAGCCAGACAGACGCCCTGCCCCTCGAAGTCGCCCTGAACGGGCTTGACTTGACCTCGGTCGTCGAGCACAGCGCGCTCGCGGACGCCGACCCGGACGCCCGGAACACCCTCGACGACCCCGAGCGGGTCGCCCCGCACCAGATCGAGGGCACCACGCTGCAGGACGGGAACCTCACCGCCGTACTGGAACCGCTGTCCTGGAACATGATCCGGCTGAGCTGACGCCTGGCATCGTCGGCGACCTCCGCCGCGCCGGTCTGGTCGACAGTCGGCGCGGCGGCGATCACGGTCTCCGACGGCGACTCTCAGCTTGCCCTCAGTTTGATGCCCTAGCGTCCCGTCCCGGCCATCCCTACCAGCCCGGCAGGAAACCTGGGTAAGACGGGACACCGACCGCATGCGCACGACGCGACCGGCGGAGGCGGCTGGGGCCCGGTCGGCACGCCCGCGCTCCTCGCCTCGGGCCGGATGGAGCCACGCAAGGTGATCGGCTCGATCGACACCAGCGAGTTCCTGGTCGCCATCGCCGCCAGCCTCGGCTTCCTCCTCTCACTCGGCTCGCAGGGCATCGCCTGGCTGTGGGTGGCCGCCTTCCTGGCCGACGGCCTGGTCGCCGCCCCGATCGCCGCCTGGCTGGTCCGCATCCTGCCGCCGCGGGTCCTGGGCTCGGTGGTGGGCGGCGTGATCCTCGTGACCAACGTCCGCACGCTGCTGAACAGCGACTGGCTCGGCGTGTCCGGCGGCCTCGCCACGACGGTCTACGTCGCCTTGTACGCGCTGTGGGCAGCGGCACTCGGCTACTCGATCCGGGCGTACCGGAAGGAACAGACGGCGGAAGCGGAAGCGAGGCCGGCGGTCTCCGTAGCCCTGTAACTCCGTAACCCCCGTAACCCTGTGAATCACGCGGATGTGAATGGCCGGAGTTCGCCCTGACCGTGTCCCGTGCGGCTCCCTACGATGCGATCGCCCCCGGTCTTCACGGGATCCCCATTGGTTCTTCAAAGTTGAACCACAGTTCAGTTGAACCACGAGGGCCGGGAGCGCAGCCACCCCCCAACCTTTAGGAGAGCCATGTCCGGCGGATTCCTCCTGAGCAGCGCGATCGCCGCGCTCCTCACCACCACCGCACTGCCCGCACAGGCCGCCCCCTCCTCCTCGTTCGACAACCCGCCCCCGGACAAGATCGTCATCAAGGTCGCCACGGTGAACGGCTCCGGCTGCCCGCAGGGCACGACCGCCGTAGCCGTCTCCGAGGACAACACGGCGTTCACCGTCACCTACAGCGACTACCTCGCCCAGGCGGGCGGCGACTCCAACTCCACGGCGTTCCGCAAGAACTGCCAGCTCAACCTGATCGTCCACGTCCCGCAGGGCTTCACGTACGCCATCGCCAGCGTCGACTACCGGGGCTTCGCCGCACTCCAGGCCGGCGCGAGCGGCATGCAGAGAGCCTCGTACTACTTCCAGGGCTCCCCGAACACGGCGTCCAGGAGTCACCCCTTCACCGGCCCCCTCAACGACAACTGGCAGGCCACCGACTCCACCGAGTGGGCCCAGCTGGTCTGGGCGCCCTGCGGAGTACAGCGCAACTTCAACATCAACACCGAACTCCGCGTCAGCGCCGGCTCCGTGAACCCCGACAAGGTCAGCTTCATGGCCATGGACTCGACGGACGGGGACATCAGCACGGTGTACCACATGGCGTGGAAGGAGTGCCCGGAGAAGTAGGCGGGTCCTGGGCGGGGTCTCCCCGGTCCCGTTGCCGGCGTGCGGGACCGGGGAGCCGCGTCAGCCCTGTCAGTCCTGTCAGCTCTGTTCGATGCCGAGGGTCAGGGTCCCCGCATGACCCGCAGACGGCGAACTGCCCAGTGCGGTGAGGGTGAGGAGGCCGGACGCGGCGCCTCCGTCGTCGTAGATGGAGTCCTGGGCGAGGGTGGTGCGGGTGACGGTGTTGGTCGAGTACGGCGAGAGCGCGCCGACTCTCGCCGTGATCGTCTCGTCGAAGAACAGCTGGCCGGTGCGATGCATCGCCGCCTCGCCCGCGACGACGAGACCCTGCCCGCCAGCTCCGAGGCCGTGATCCACATCGCCTCGATCGACAACCTAGCCAAGCGCATAACGGACGAGAGCACACCCACCTGGCGAGGAACCTACTAGGAAATAAACGGCAATTCGCCTACATCAAACGCCCTCTCGGAACCCGACCAGCCCCCTCAAAAGGCGAGGGGCCAGGAGAACTCGGTCAGGCGCTCGGCGATTAAGTCGGCAATGTCGCCGTCAAGCTCGTCCTCGTCGACCCAGACGACACCGACCTCGCCCTCCGGCTCGTCGATGATCAGTTTCGCGCCGTGGGGGATGCCCTGGACTCTCTCCACACGCCATTCACTGGCCCCCACGCGGACACCCCATCCCCAAATGCGACGTGCTGCGGTGACCCCCGTCAGGAATAAACAGAATGGAAGCATGCATATACGTGCCGTGTGTAGAGACCGGTAGAAAAATCGCAAATATCTACTTATCGATCGGGTCGTTGTCGGCCGCAAGACCGCGGAGTCGGCGTTGTACACGGGTCCACTCTCGGATGTCTTCGGCCTTGGCTGCCTTGTCATCCGGGACCTGGTCAGGGCCGCGCGTCGCGAAGACGACCAGGCGCATACCCTTGCGTTTCAACTCGATGACGTCGGTGTCGACGAGCTCACCGTCGGCCAGTTCGTGCTGAATGCGGGTCGGCAGTCGTGCCATGAACTGCTCGGCGGCATCCCCGGAGGCGCACCCTTCCGCCTCGGTACCGGGGGCGTCCTCACCCGACTCGGACAGGAGGGCGGGCGCGCCGCCCGCCAGGACCGTTTTGGCACTGCCAGGCGCCCAACCGAGAGCCCGCTCGAGCTTGTCGATGGTGAGCGGCATGGTCTTGTAGCCGTCGCTGGACTCGGCGCGCTGCACGGTGGAGTAGCTGACGCCGGCCGCTTCCGCGAGGTTTCCCTGCCTCCAGCCGCGCGCCTTGCGTGCGTCACGGATGGCTTTGGCGAGGCGCTTCCAGTCCCGGGGGGTGGTGGTCATAGTCGTCATGATGCTTCACGGTAAGGCAACGTTCACAGCACCTTTCAAGCTTTTGACCAGTAACGATCAGCACGCAAGGCGCAAAAATGTTGCCTCTGTGGGATATCGCCCACCCGCCGCACCCCTCTGTGGCCGATCAGTCAGCCTCGCCGAGGCATCACGGTGATGTTTTTTCATCTCACAGAGCAGTGTCTCGCCTTGCAATGACGCATAGCTACCCATAATGTGCTCCACGTGACACCCAACGGAGCCACAATTCGAGCCTTTCGTGAGGCGCGTGGCCACTCAGTAAGGCGTCTTGCATGCCTCACAGATAGGCATCCGAGTACCATCACGCGCATCGAAGAAGAGTGCCGGGGCACGACGCCCGAGACCCTGAAGCGGATCGCTGCGGCTCTAGAGATCCCCATCGAGGCCATCACCAGGGAGAGGCCGTGAGCCAGACCACGGAATCGACGCTCAGTCCGCCCCGCGTCGGCCCACTCCTGCGCTTCACGTCGGGCGCCCTCGCAGGGAGGCACGGGGTTGCCTCGCCCCGCCCGGCTGGAAGCGGAGAGGCACCCAGACGGCCTGGTCAAGAACCGGGGCCGTCCTTCGCGCCGGCAAGGCAAAACCGGGACACCCGCCTTACCCCACCGATGCCCAGCCAGAACAGAGGCAGTCCATTGACTCAGGCATGCGATGCCGACATCAGTCCGCCCAAAGGGCCGGAGCCCGAGCTCATTACCCGCGCGCGCAGCGGCGACCGCGAGGCGTTCGCCGCCCTGTACCGCCAGCACCGTAACGCGGTGTACGTCGCCATCCTGCGCAAGGTGCGCAACCGGGACCTGGCAGAGGACCTGGCTCAAGAGGTCTTCGTGCGGGCGCTGCGCCGTATGGAGACCTTCACCTGGCAGGGGAAGGACCTGGGGGCCTGGTTGCAGACGATCGCCCGGAACCTGATCGCCGACCACTACAGGTGCGGCCCAGCCCGGTTTGAGATGCCCACGGGTGAGTTCTCGGAGTCGTCCGAGCTGGTCCGCAACGCTGTGGACACCGCGCTCAACAACCTGATGGCCGTGGAGGCCCACAAGATGGTTGATGACGCGCTGCTCCTCCTCAGCCCGCGCCAGCGTACGTGCATCCAGCTCAGATTCCTGCAGGAACTGTCCGTGGCCGAGACGGCCCGGGTGATGGGCCAACGTCCGGGCGCCGTCAAGGTGTTCCAGTACCGGGCCCTCCGCAGCCTGATGCGGATCGTCCGGCCCACCGAGGCGCTCGCCAAGGCGGTGGCAGCCTGATGACGCTGAACAGGAACATCCCGGCAGTCGCCGCCGCCATCCGTGAAGACCTCACGCGCTTCGAACAAAAGCCGGCGTTCAAGCCCGCGCCGGCGCTGGACGCCAACGGGATCTCTGGCTCGGCATCATCGGGGCGCCGGTGGACGCCGACACCAGGCAGGCCGGATACGCGCAACTGGCGTTCCTGGAACGTGACAGCTTCCTGGACCCGAGGTTGTGAGACCGCATTTCGGCGAAACCCTGCAGAGAGCTGCATGACGACGCCGACGCGTAGTTACTCAGGTTGAACTCGTGGAGTACCGGAGTACCCGGGCGGAGGAAATCCTGCCTGGCTGCAGAGACGGGGTGGGCGCCCCTTGCGTTGATCGATTCAGTCTCCTGGAGTGTGATGTGCGTAGATCTGAGGAAACTTCGCGGTTTTGTGTGCCTCCGGGAGGCGCACCTGCTCCGAACACCGACATGGTGTCCTTGACCGATCTGGATGACGCCCCCTCGACGTCGTCGCCATCGGATACATCGATCGGCGGCTTCCACGGGGCGTCCGCCGATCAGGCCCTTGCCAGTGACGGCGAGTTGCCAGCGGAGCAGGGCGAACCGGTGTTTGTGGACAACAGCGGCCGACGCAAGCACAAACTCCGGCGCCTCGGATGGATCCTCGGATCAGCCTGCACCTGCTATGCGACGGTCCTCGTCTTCTCGTTGCTCAGGGGGCATGTCGCCCCCGCCCGGCTGCCCATTCCGAGCCAGGAGGAGATTCCGGGCCAGGAGGAGACTCTGGGCCAGAAGGAGACTCCGGGCCGCATGGTGGTCACGTCACCCGACGAGCGCGTCACGGCGAGGCCCGGCGCCCTGCCGGGCCTCGCTCCTGTTGCCCTCGGCGCCCCGCCCGGCCAGGGCAACGCCCGGCGAGGTGAGCTGTTGTGGCAGCCGACGTCCGGTGCCCGGGACACGGAACCGGCCCTGCCGGACCGACACGGAGGGCGCGCCGCCCCGAAGGTCTCGACCACTCCCGAGCACGGTACTGAACGGGACGCAGCCCCCGCACCCGGCACCGGCGCAGACCCGGCCCCGGACCCGGATTCCAGCACAGACGGCCGCGCCGCACGCTCAGCCGAGCCGCGCGACCTGCTCAGCCGCCGAAGTCTCCCGGGTGGAGCTCGGGGTGCGAAGCGTACCGTCGTGAACCACGTGCCTGGACATGACCGTGCAGACGCCGGTGCTGATCCTGGCGCATATCCGGACTCCGGCACCGGTGCTGGTCCGGACACAGGCACAGACCCAGGCCCTGGGCCGAGCGCGTCCCCCGGTCCCTCCGCGGCGCCCACCCCCTCGGCGAGCGTGCAGTCGGCCGAGTACAGGGTGGTGCAATGACCTCCCCGAGCGGCCGCGCCCGCCGTCGTTGGCTGCCGATGCGCCATCTGCTGCCGTTGCTCTTCCTCGTCGTGTTGCTTGCCATGCTGTGCCTGCACGGCTACGTACACAGTGAGATCTTCGCCGATCATCGGGCGCGGCTCCCGGCTTCCGCAGACGAGGTACCCAAGAAATTCCTGAAGGGCGGGCCGGTTCTCGACACCCGGGGTGGCGGGGCGCCGGTCAGCTACGAGATCCCGGACAAGACACTTGTTCTCACCTTCGACGACGGCCCGGATCCGACGTGGACGCCGAGGATCCTGGACGAGTTGAAGGAGCACCACGCCCACGCGGTCTTCTTCGTCACCGGCAATATGACGGCCCGTTATCCCAAGCTTGTGGAACGCATGGTGGCCGAGGGACACGAGGTCGGGCTGCACACCTTCAACCACCCCGACCTCTCCTTCCAGTCCCGCTCGCGACTCACCTGGGAACTGGCGCAGAACCAGCTCGCGCTCACCGGAGCGGCCGGAATCCGTACCTCGCTCGTCCGCCTGCCCTACTCCGCGACCGTCGTCTCCCTGGACAACAGGTCCTGGCCGGTGACCCGCCACGTCGGCGAGCTTGGCTACATCACGGTGTTCATCGACACCGACAGCAAGGACTGGGCGCGCCCCGGCGTCGACGAGATCGTCCGCAGGGCGCTGCCCGAGAAACGGGGCGACGGCGCCGTCGCCCTGATGCACGACTCCGGCGGCGACCGGTCCCAGACCCTGGCCGCTCTGGATGTGCTGCTGCCCAGCTTGCGGGCCGAAGGCTACAGCTTCCCGACGCTCACCCAGGCCCTCAAGGCACCCAGCGCGCACACCGAGGTCACTGGCACCGAGTTGCGGAAGGGCGAGGCCTTCATCACCGTGGTCGGCCTCTCCGAGCGGGTGACGGGTATCCTGATCTTCGCGCTGACCGTGGTCGGGGTACTGGGTCTCGCTCGCTTCGCGCTCATGCTGCTGCTCTCCTGGACACATGCCCGCCGGGCGCGCGGGCGGTGCCTCCCTTCAGTGACCGAGCCGGTCACCGTGCTGGTCCCGGCCTACAACGAGGCCAGATGCATCACCAACACGCTGCGCTCCCTGGCGGACAGCGACCACCCGATTGAAATCATCGTGATCGACGACGGGTCGACCGACGGCACCGCAGACATCGTCGAGCAAGTCGCCCTGCCGAACGCAAGAGTCCTGCGGCAGGCCAACGCCGGCAAGCCCGCGGCCCTCAACAACGGCATCGCCCACGCTCGCCACGACATCATCGTGATGATGGACGGCGACACGGTCTTCGAGCCGTCGACCGTGCGCGAACTCGTGCAGCCCTTCGGAGACCCAGTTGTCGGCGCGGTCTCCGGAAACGCCAAGGTGGGCAACCGCGGCACCCTCATCGGGGCCTGGCAGCACATCGAGTATGTGATGGGCTTCAACCTCGACCGCCGGATGTACGACGTCCTGCGCTGCATGCCCACCATTCCGGGTGCGGTCGGCGCTTTCCGCCGCGAGGCCCTGGACCGTGTCGGCGGGATGAGCGACGACACCCTGGCCGAGGACACCGACGTCACCATGGCCCTGCACCGGGACGGCTGGCGAGTGGTGTACGCCGAGAAGGCCCGTGCCTGGACTGAGGCGCCGGAGACCGTCCAGCAGCTGTGGTCTCAGCGTTACCGCTGGAGTTACGGCACTATGCAGGCCATCTGGAAGCACCGCCGGGCTGTGGTGGAGGCCGGGCCCTCGGGCCGCTTCGGCCGGGTCGGGCTGCCGCTGGTGTCCCTGTTCACGGTCGTCGCCCCGCTTCTGGCACCGCTGATGGACATCTTCCTGGCCTACGGCCTGGTCTTCGGGCCCACCGGAAGTACCGTCCTGGCCTGGCTGGGCGTCCTCGCCGTTCAGGCGTTCTGCGCCGCGTACGCCTTCCGGCTCGACGGCGAGCGGCTTGCACACCTGATCTCGCTGCCGCTGCAGCAGGTCGTCTACCGCCAGTTGATGTACGCGGTCCTGCTGCAGTCGTGGATCACCGCGCTGACCGGTGGGCGGCTGCGCTGGCAGAAGCTGCGCCGCACCGGAGCGGTCGGGGCCCCGGCGTCCGCCCCGGTGGTCTGGAACACCACAGTCCTGAAAGAGAAGCATCCCGGGTGACCGCGAGTACCCCGGCGGGGGCGTCCGCCGCCCGGCATTCGCAGGGCGGCGCCACATCCGCCGCGTCCGCGCAAGCCGCCGATGTGGCGCAGTCCGGCTCTGCTCGCGACCGCTATCTCGATCTGCTGCGCGCCGTCGCGCTCCTCCGCGTCGTCGTCTATCACTCCTTCGGCTGGGCCTGGCTGGCGCTGGTCTTCCCCTCCATGGGTGTGATGTTCGCGCTGGCGGGCTCGCTGATGGCCCGCTCGCTGCAGCGGCCCGTCCTCGGTGTTATCCGCAGCCGCCTTCGGAGGCTGCTGCTGCCGTTGTGGCTGTACGGCCTGGTGGTGCTCGGAGCTCTGTTCTCGCGCGGCTGGCATCCCGGGAAGGGGGAGGAGCTCTGGTGGTGGCTGAAAATCCTATGTTGGGTCGTGCCGGTCGGTACCCCGCCCTTCCCCTGGCACATCGGGAGCCCGGACGGCCTCCTCGACGGCTCCTGGGCCGAGCAGGCGGCGGGTCCCCTGTGGTACCTGCGGGCCTACTTCTGGTTCGTGCTGCTCTCGCCGCTGCTGTGGAGGATGTTCCGGAGGTCGCCGTGGGTGACCCTGCTGGCCCCGCTGCCGCTGACCGCAGCAGTGGGAACCGGCCTGGTGGAGATCCCTGGAGCCACGGGTGAGGCCATCAAGGACTTCGCGGTCTACGGCTCGTGCTGGATCCTCGGCTTCGCCCACCACCGCGGGCTGCTGCGCCGTGTACCGAGTTACATCGCCCTGTCCTTGGCGCCCGCATCGATGGCGCTCGGCCTGTGGTGGGCCTCCGGGCACCTCGGCGAGGACGGCTGGGACCTCAACGAAATTCCCCTGGCCCAGGCCCTGTGGTCCTTCGGTTTCTGCGTCCTGCTGCTGTTCGTCTCGCCGACCTGGCGGGAACTGCCCAAGCCACTCATGCGCTTCGACAGACCGATCACACTGGCCAACAACCGTGCGGTGACGATCTACCTGTGGCACGAGGCGGCGATCATCGCCGGCGTGCCACTGGTCGATCTGCTCTGGGAGATCCCGGGCGTCTGGCCGACGTACTCGGGACTGCTCGAGAGCTCCTCCTCCGTCCTCGTGTTCCTGATCACCTGGCCGCTTGTCGGGCTGCTCATCGTGGGCGTCGGTTGGACCGAGGACATCGCGGCCAAGCGCCGACCGCGCCTGTGGCCGGATACCGCCCGCGGAGCCGCCGCGCCGCGGGCGGGAAACCGGCTCACAGCATCCGGGTGCGGCATCCAGTGAGTTCTCCCGCACCTCGCTGCGGTGCCGTCCCGTCCGACTATCAGGTTCATGCGGTGTCGCCATCCCCGGCGACCGCGGTGCTGGTTGATGTGGCAGGCGGCTTCCCGGGGGTCAGCGGTCCGGCGTCGAGGACGACGCTTGCCAGCGCGCAGGGTTCGTCGGTGTCCCGCTTCTGCAACAGGGGAATACTGTCCTGGGCCCGGTAGCCGTGGTAGTGCCAGGTGTTGCCGTCGCAGTCGATCAGCGGACAGGCCAGATCGTAGATGCGCCCCCACAGGAAGTACGGCTCGCGGGCCGCGTGCCATGCCTCGCCCAGCAGGCGCGGCACGTCGTGCGCCACCAAGTGCACTGGCACCCCGTCACGTTCGCCGAACGCCAGCTGCGCGTACCCGGTCTGCCGGGTGTCGGCGTCCACCGGCGCTCCGGCGGCACCGAGCCAGAACTCCCAATCGGCCAGGGACGCCGCCTTGATGCAGACCACGACGCGGTCGCGGTCCCATTCGATGGCCATGACCTCGGGCCTGTGACCGTGGAACTCCGTGCCCAGCGAGGCCCAGACGGCATGGGCTCGGGCACACTTCGCCTCCCATGTGTCAACTTCGGCTTCAAGCGTGGTCGCCGGATGAGCCTCCGACTGCTCGGTGGCGGGCGGGTCCTGCCGCCGGACCACCAGGGTGCGCAGCAGCTCCGCCCGGGGTGCGGCTTGCTCTTCTTCGGTCCCGTAGAGGCTGGGCCCCAGAAGGGCGTTGGTGTTCAGAGCCAGCGCGAGATCGAACGCCACCTCCTCCCCGAAGCGCGCGAGGCCTTCACGGATGACGGCAGCGGCTGCCTGGACGTTCCTGTTCGACGTCACGCCGCCACCTCCTCGGTAGGCTGAACGATCCGCATCAGGCTGCGGAGGGCCCGGTACTGGAGCGTCTTGACCGCGCCTGGCTGCCGGCCCATCACCCGGGCCGTCTCGGGCACGGACAGCTCCTCCAAGAACCTGAGCCGGATGCACGTGCGCTGGTGGGCGCTGAGGAGGGGCAGCGCGTAGTCAATCACCTTGCGGGCCTCAACGGCCCTCAGGACCCCAAGTGCGACGTCCTCGGCGTTGCAGCCCAGCTTCCCCGACTCGAAGAAGTCGCCCGACGGAACTTCGAGCCGTACCCGGCTCGACCTGTAGTGGTCGATGATCAGGTTCCGGGCGATCGTCTGCAGCCAGGGGCCGAGGCCCTTCCCCTGCCAGGCGAAGGTCTCCATGCGGCGCAGCGCCCGCACGAAGACCTCTTGGGTCAGGTCCTCTGCCAGGTCCCGGTTTCGCACCCGGCGGACGATGCTGACGTACACAGTGTCACGATGTTGGTTGTACAGGGCGGCGAACGCATCGCGGTCGCCGCTGTGCGCGCGGGCGATGACGTCGGACTCCGGCTCTTCCGGCGGACTGATCTTGGCGCTGGCCTGAGACAACGGGCTGCCTCCGTTCTGACTGGACATTGGTGTGAGTGGGGGGTGAGGGCTCCCGGGCTTGTCGGCGTACGGGCGGCCCTCAGTTCTTGACCGGGCGGCCCGTGCGTTCATCCGCTTCGGGCCATACGGGGCGGAATTGACCTCACTCCTCGCCGCGACGGCACGAGTGCGCCCCGCCGTGAAATGAAGAAGCGGGTCAACCAAGGGCGGACTGAGCGCCGACACCGCGGTCCGGCTCATGGGTTCTCCCTGGTGATGGCTTCGACAGGGATCTCCAGAGCCGCAGCGATCCGCCGCAGGGTCTCGGGCGTCGTGCCCCGGCACCCTTCCTCGATGCGCGTGATGGTGCTCGGATGCCGCCCAGCGAGGTGCGCAAGACGCCTCACCGAGTGCCCACGCACCTCACGAAAGGCCTTGATTGTGGCTCCGTTAGGTGTCACGAGGAGCACGGTAGGCCCAATGAGACCTCTCCGCAAGGTGTAACTCTGATTGGTGGGGTGCGGGAAGCGTCACGGCGGGTACGAGTGAGGCTGGGTGGACGGGGTTCACGGCACGGGACCGGTGAGAGAGAATGCGCGTAGGCAACACTTTTGTGGCATGTGCGCCGATTATTACTGGTCAAGAGGTTGCTAGGCGCTATGAGTGTTGCCTTACCGTGGGAGATGATGACGACTATGACCACCACCCCCCGGGACTGGAAGCGCCTCGCCAAGGCCATCCGTGACGCACGCAAGGCGCGTGGCTGGAGGCAGGAAGACCTCGCGGAAGCGGCCGGCATCGGCTACTCCACCGTGCAGCGCGCCGAGTCCAGCGACGGCTACAAGACCATGCCGCTCACCATCGACAAGCTCGAGCGGACTCTCGGCTGGGAGCCTGGCAGCGCCAAAGAGATTCTGGAGGGTGGCGAACCCACCCTCCTGCCCGACTCGCGCGAGGGCACCTCGGAGGTCGAGGTGAAGGTGAGCACCTCCGGGGATGCTGCCGGGTTCATGGCACGGCTGCCAGCCCGCATTCAGCACGAACTGGCCGACGGAGAGCTCGTGGACACCGACGTCATCGAGCTGAAGCGCAAAGGCATGCGTCTGATCGTCTTTGCGACACGCGACGCCGACCAGACCTCGGAGAGTAAGGCCGCCAAGTTCGAAGACATCCGGGAATGGACCCGCGTGCAGCGCCGGCTCCGCGGCCTCGCGGCAGACAACGACCAGATCGATAAGTAGATATTCGCGAATTTTCGATCGATACCTACACACAGCCTGTATTCGCGTGCTTCCATTCCGTTTATCTCTGACGGGGGTCACCGCAGCATGAATCTGGGGATGGGGCGTCCGCGTGGGGACCAACGAATGGCGTGTGGAGAGAGTCCGGGGCCTCCCCCACGGTGCGAAGCTGATCATCGACGAGACAGAGGGCGAGGTCGGTGTCGTCTGGGTCAACGAGGACGAACTGGATGGCGACGTTGCCCATGCCCTCACCGAACACCTGACCAAGTTCTCCTGAGCTTGTTCTTCATGGTCTGAGCCGTTTCTTCGACCCGAGAGGCCGCCCGGGGCCGGGCCGGTGCGCCGCAACAGCCCGTCAGTAACCCCAACCACCCTGGTTACACCGCTCGTTTGGCAGACCCGAACTGGCCACTGACAGGTGTGGTGTGAGGGGCGGGAGGGGAGCTCGCGCTGGTCGTCGGCCGACGCCCCCGAAGGTTAGGGTCGTGGCTGATCATTGCCACTGAGGAGGGGGATGTTTGGAGAGCCCCACCCGGTCTACGAACTCCTCCCGGCTCAGCCCCGCGTGCTCCCGCAACGCCTGGACGACCGCCCCGAACGTCCGCAGACTGTCCGACGACTCCGGCTCACCACCCGCGCCCACACCATCGACCACTGTCGGTCACCTCCCGCGCCAATGGTCACGTCAGGTCACGAGTACCGTCCAGTCCGTAACCGCGTACGCTCCCGCGTCGTACGCACCGCCGACCTGGTGAAGTCCCCTCCCCGACCGCCAGATTGGGCGCATGAACGCACCGCCCACCCCCCAACCCCCGGTCACCGTACGTATGTTCACCCAGCGCCTCAGCGCAACGCCCCGCGGCGCCCGCCTCGCCCGGCACCTCGCCCTGAACCAACTGCACGACTGGGGCGTCCCGCACGGCAGTAACGCCTCCGACGCCGTCGCCGTGATCGTCGCCGAGCTGGCCGCCAACGCCGTGACCCATGGACGCGTACCCGGCCGGGACTTCGAGCTGCGGCTCTCCCTCGTCACCGGGAGCGTGCGTGTCGAGGTGAGCGACACCTGCGCCGAACGACGTCCGCAGAAACCGGGTGACGTACGGCCTACCCGGCCCCTCGACGAACACGGGCGCGGACTCGTGCTCGTCGACGCGCTCGCCGACCGGTGGGAGGTGCTGGACCGGGAGGCGTCGGCGCCCGGGAAGACCGTACGGGCGGAGGTCGATCTGCCGGGGTGGTGCGTCAGCCCGGCACGTTGGGAGCCACCGCTGCCGTGAAGTCCGCGGCGGCATCGCACACATCCTCGCCGCCGGCGTTGTAGCCCTGAATGGCGGACACGTTCGCGCTCCCGTACGACGTCGGCCACATGACCATGCATATGGAGTTGCTGACTTTGACGCTCGTCGCCGAGGGAACACCGTCGACCGCGATCGGCGACACGCTGTCCCACTGTGCCGGCGGCTCGTCCGAGTAGCGCAGCACGATGAAGCTCGTCCGGCCGTCGTCCTGCATAGCCCAGCGGCATCCAGGTTCGGTCATCGTGGTGTCGTGTTGCAGCCCCCACTCCTGGGCCAGCTCATAGCTCACCGCCGCGCACGGGTGCGACGGGACCTCACCGGAACCGGCCGCGTCCCCCGAAGCTGTCTCCGCGCCGTACGGCGCACTCGGCAAGGACCCGCCCGGCGACCCGGCGTTCGAGGAGCCGCCGTCCCGCGCCCACGCCCAGATCCCCATGCCCGCCACCGCGCACAGCACGACCGCGACAGCCGTGACCACCGCCACCCGCGCCGTCCTGGTGCCCGGCGGCGGTCCCTCCGGGAGGTCCGGGTCCGTCCAGTCCTGCCTGTTCTCGTCCCACTGGTCCACGGCGCCTACCCCTGCCCGCCGATGAGCCGGGCGAGCTGCTCGGCGGCCTGTCCGGCCGCGGCGAGTCCGGTCGCCGCCGTCGCGCCGACTGCGATGCGATCGCGCAGCCATGCCAGACGGCTCGGCTCGATCTGCCCCGTCTGCGCGATGTCGGCCTCGGCCGCGGTGAGTTGCGCTTCCAGCTCCCCGAGCCGGCGCAGCTCCTCGCGCAGGGCGGTCACGGCGTCGCGGAGTTCGGACGTGTCGGCCGCACCCTGCGAGACGTTGACGGCCTGGGCGTGCGAGCCCTGGGCTACGGCGCCGCCGTGCATGGTGCCGATGCTGATGCCACCCGGCTGCGGCTCCGGATTCTGATGGGCCACTGTCATGACGTACCGCCTCCCCCGTCCCTTCCTGCTTTCTCCATGCGCACGTTCTTCGCCGACGACTGGTCGCCCACCGCGACCGCGCTGTTGCTCATCTCCCCGATGAACACGCCGCCCTCGCTCACATGGACGACGGACTGCTCGAAGTCGCCCGTTTCGTAGCCCTTCGTGTGCAGCGCCCCGCGCACGCCGCTCGCGATCCGGTCCTGGATCGTCTTGACGTACCGGCTGATGTCCATCTCCTGGAACAGGGAGACCTCCTCCACGCTCCCCAGCTCCCGCACCGAGGCGACGGGCCCGTCGGGCAGCGCGTACCGCGGCATGGTCAGCCAGACGCGGACGTCCGAGACGACCGTGCGGAACAGGCACAGCCCGGCGGCGACGCCCGCGCCGGGGCCGGTGAGCAGGACGCGGACGATATCGCGCGGCAGGGCGCCGCTGCCGTCGGTGGCGCGCCGCGCGATCACGTCGACCGAACGGAACTCCGGGCGCAGCGGGTTGAGCACGTGCGGCACGACCTCCAGGACGAGCATCCCGCCCTGGGTGTGGACTCGGACCAGGACGGAGATGCCGACCTGCTCGTCCCACGCCCCGATCCGCACCCGCAGGAAGTGCCGGCGTCCCTCGCCGCCCTCGCCGACCGCCGCTTCCAAGTGCTTGCCGGTCTGGTCGAGTTCCTGCGCGAACCGGTCCCGGGCCAGCCCGACCGGCAGATACACCAGCTCGTCGACCTCGAGGTCGCGGAGGCGGTCGCGGCCGGTGGCCGAAGACTCCCTCAGGCCCTCCAGAGGCTCCTTGATGAGGTCGATGACCTCGCGCCCGGTGAGCGGCTTGGCGGCGGTGTGTCCGCCCTTCAACTCCATGGCCACGGACCACGGTTTGTACGGCGTGCCCGCACCGACGAACGGCCGGAACGGGTCGTAGATCGTCAGCCGGGCATGCTGCTCACGGTCGATGGCCGCGCCGATCCGCTCGAACTGCCCACCGCCCGGCAGCTCCTTGCGGGGTCCCGCCCGGAACGCCTCACGGCTCAGCTCACCGCGGACGATTTCCCGGATCCGCGTCTGGAACTCCCACACCGGCAGCATCAGCAGCAGCGGGAACACCACTGCCGCCCAGACGTCCGCGCCGGAGAAGAGTGCGACGCCGGCCGCGCCCCAGTAGACGAGCATCAGGACGAACGGCAGGACGGGCAGTACGGCCTTCAGGCGGCCCCGCGTGGCCTGCTTCAGCACCGCGCGGTCCAGGGTGAAGGCGGTGCCCGTGGCGCCCTGCACGACATAGGTCACGACGCCGACGACCGCGTACGCCACGAACCACGGGACCGGGAACACCGTCTGCTCCGAGCCGGTCCCGGCCAGTCCGAGCCCGATGAACAGCACCCAGATCAGCAGCAGCACCAGGCCGGTCCCGGTCTCCCGGCGGCGGGCGTGCAGCGCGTGCGCGAGGACCGGCAGGGCGTCGATGCCCAGGGAGGGCGCGATCGGGCGCTCCTCGTGCTCGACCAGCTGCTCGATGACACGGCGCCGGAACGTGCCGTCGAAGTAGACGCCCGCGCACAGCAACCGGGTCGCCTCGCTGTGCGTGTACCGGGGGCCGTCGCCAGTTGCTGCGACCTGCTCAGGCACGGTCATCACGTGGCGTCCTCGTGTGGCGTCCTCGTGTGAGTCCTGTGTATGCGGACGGCTCGGGATGTCTCTGCTGTCATGGTCCCAAAGAGTGGGGAGCGTCACACCGGACCGGCAAGGCGGAGAAGCCAGGGCTTAAACCGGCAGGTCACTGCCGCCCCCATGCGCAGGGGAGGGGACGACCGTGTTGCGCATCATCTTCACCGCCGAGGACCTGAGGCGGCTCCGGGTGGCCCCGGGGCCCGACCACATGTGGGAGGTCACCAACAGTGTGCAGACCCTGCAACGCCGGGACGGCACCGCCGCGTTCGGCGCCTGGCGGCAGGCCGTACGGCCCCGGCTCTCCGCCGACAGCCGGATCCTGGCCGATCTGCTGCCCCCGTACGGCTACTCGCCGGACTTCCTCACCCCCGCACCCGGCACCCCCACACCCGGCGTCGGTGGTCTCGCCACGGCCGTACGCGCGGTGACCGGCACCCCGGCGCACCGCCTGGACACCGACCTCACCCGGCTGGCCGCCGGGCGCCGATTATCGGGCTGGGTCGGCCGGCTGGCGCAGGGGCAGCACTCCGCGACAGACGCCCTCGGGCGCGCGATCCACGCCTTCCACACGGAGGCGCTCGCACCGTACTGGCCCCGGATCCGCGCCCATGTCGAGGCGGACTGCCTGCTCCGCCGGCACACCGCCCGCGAGGCCGGCCCGGAGGCGCTGCTCGCCGGACTGGGGCCGCGGATGCGCTGGGTGCCGCCGGCGCTGGAGGTCGCCTACCCGGTGAGCCAGACGCTCCAACTCCGGGGCCGCGGCCTGACCCTCCAGCCCTCCTACTTCTGCTGGCCGGCCCCGGTCTCCCTGTACGACCACACTCTCGCCCCCGTGCTGGTGTACCCCGTCCCGCACGACCTGTGGGCCCGGCCCGGCGCCCGCCACGACCCGGTGCAGGCGCTGGGCGCGCTGATGGGCCCCGTCCGGGCTGCCGTCCTCGTCGCCGCCTGCACCGCCCGCAGCACCGGCGAACTGGCCGGAAGCCTCGCGGTCTCCACGTCCTCCGTCAGCCAGCACACGGCGAAACTGCGCCACGCCGGGCTGCTGATCACGGTCCGGCAGGCCGGCCGGGCCCTGCACATCACCACCGCGCTGGGCCACGCCCTCATCCGCGGCGCCCAGGGCGGCAGCCTCCAGTGAGGACGGCTGCGCTTGGTTGGTGACATGGCGGAAAGACGGCCGCTGGGGCAGCCCTTCGGGTGGCTCTGGGCGGCGTACTCCGTCAGCACGTAGTTTTCCGGCAGTTGGCCCCTGTTGCTGCGCGGACCATTGACGCGCAAGGGGTTCGATTCTACGGTCCGTCCGAACGTGCGATCGCCGTTCGGGATTTCGTACGCTATGGCCAAGGTATCCCGGGCGACGTGAACTCCCCCCACCGCAAGGAGGATCCACGTGAGCCGCACCTCCCGTACCTCCCGCAGGGCCACGCTCTTCGCCCTCCCCGCCGCCGTCCTGCTCGCCCTGGTCCCGTCCTCGGCGTCGGCGTACCCGAACCCCGGCCGCGTCATCGGTTCGGTCGTCACCCATGACCCGACGATGATCCGCACCTCGTCGGGGCAGTACCTGCTGTACGCCACCGGCGGCGGCATCAGCAGCAAGAGGTCCGGCGACCGCACCGCCTTCAGCGCCGGCGCGGACGCCTTCTCGTCCCGGCCCGGCTGGTGGTCGAACTACTCCTCCGTCCCGGAGGCCTGGGCGCCCGACATCTCGTTCCACGGCGGCAAGTACCTGCTGTACTACTCCGTCTCGAAGTTCGGCTCGAACACCTCGGCCATCGGGCTCGCCACCTCCAGCACCGGGCAGCCGGGCAGCTGGACCGACCAGGGCACCGTGTACACGTCGAGCTCGTCCAGCGACTACAACGCCATCGATCCGAACCTCTTCGTCGACGGCGACGGCAAGTGGTGGCTGTCCTTCGGCAGTTGGTGGACCGGGATCAAGATGATCCAGATCAACCCGTCCACCGGGAAGCAGCTCTCCTCCAACACCACCCGGTACTCGCTCGCCTCCCGCCCGACCGGAACCAAGGCCGTCGAGGCGCCGTACATCGTGAAACGCGGCAGCTACTACTACCTCTTCGCCTCCTACGACACCTGCTGCAACGGCACCAGCTCCACCTACAAGGTCAAGGTCGGCCGCGCCGCCGGCGTCACCGGGCCGTACGTCGACAAGAACGGCGTCTCGATGATGAACAACGGCGGCACGCCCGTGCTGGAGTCGCACGGCAGCGTCATCGGCCCCGGCGGACAGTCGATCATGAACGACGCCGACGGCGACCTGATCGTCTACCACTACTACGACGGCAACGACAACGGCACGCCCAAGCTGGGCATCAACCTACTGAACTGGAGCACCGGATGGCCCGTCGCCTACTGACCCTGCTGGCAGCACTGCTGCTGGCCCTGACCCTCGGGCAGCCGTCCGCAAGTGCGGCCTCCTTCAGCAATCCCGTCAAGGCGCAGAAGGGCGCCGACCCCTGGATCTCGTACCACAACGGCAACTACTACATGGTGTCGACGAGTTGGACCGACGTCATCACCATGCGCAAGTCCGCCACCCTCGCCGGGCTCGCCACCGCGCCCAGCGTGCAGGTGTGGAAGGGCGACGCCGCCTCCAGGTGCTGCAACATCTGGGCGCCGGAGATCCACTTCATCAACGGCCGCTGGTACCTGTACTACGTCGCCGGGCAGAACATCACCGACTACAACGCGACGCAGCGCACGCACGTCCTGGAGAGCTCCGGCTCCGACCCCATGGGGCCGTACACCTACAAGAACCAGCTCAACTCCGCCTGGATGCTGGACGCGACGGTGGCGACCATCAACGGCCAGCTGTATCTGTTCGGCAGCGCGAGCGGCGGCACGCAGAACCTCGTCGCCGCCCGGATGTCCAACCCGTACACGCTGGCCACGGGCTTCTCCACCATCTCCAGGCCGACCAACTCCTGGGAGACGTCCGGCGGCACGGTGAACGAGGGCCCGGAGATCCTCCAGCGCGGCGGGCAGACCTTCCTCATCTACTCGGCGAGCGGCTGCTGGACGCCGGACTACAAGCTGGGGCAACTGACGCTGACCGGCTCAGACCCCCTGTCGGCGTCGTCCTGGACGAAGAAGTCCACGCCGGTCTTCCAGCGCAACGACGCGAACGGCGTCTACGGTCCCGGCCACCACGGTCACTTCAAGTCCCCGGACGGCACCGAGGACTGGATCGTCTACCACGCCAACGACGCGGCCTCCGAGGGCTGCGACAACGGGCGTACGGCACGGGCCCAGAAGCTCACCTGGAACTCCGACGGCACCCCGAACTTCGGTACGCCGGTGAGGCTCGGGTCAAGCATGACGGGCCCGTCGGGCGAGCCGTCGTCCGTGTCCACCACGTACACGATCACGAACCGCAACAGCGGCAAGTGCCTTGACGTCGCCGGAAGTTCGACGGCCGACGGCGCCAACGTCCTGCAGTACACCTGCAACGGCGGCAACAACCAGCGGTGGCGCATCGAGGACCAGGGCGACGACACCAGCCGCCTCGTCAACGTCGCCACCGGCAAGGTCCTCGACACCGCCGACTGCTCCGCGGCCGACGGCGCCGACCTGCGCCAGTGGTCCTGGCTGAACAACACCTGCCAGCGCTTCCGCTTCCTGGCGACCGACAGCAACTACGTCCGCATCGTCAACGAGGCCACCGGCAAGGTGGCCGACGTCGCGAACTGCTCGACGGCGGACTCCGCCGACGTACGCCAGTGGTCCTGGCTGAACAACAACTGCCAGCAGTGGAGGCTGAACCCGGTGTAGTCGGCCAACCCGGATGAAACGGTGCTACCCCGCCTGTCCCATCCCCGCCGCGTTCGGCCAGCTCTGGGAGTTGGGCCAGCCGGAGACCGGGGCTGGGGCCAGGCCGGGGCCGGTCGTGCCGCGGACCTGGGCGGCCGTGAGCCCGCCCCGGGCCGGGACGCCCGGCGGGGTCGGGCCGGGGGCCATCGCCGCGGCCGGGGCCATGGGCGAGGGGAACGGCGTGGGAGCGGGGGCGGGCGCCGGCACCTGGGCAGGTACCGGAGCCGGGGCGGGCATCTGGGCCGGTACCGGGGTCGGAGCCGGCATCTGGGCCGGGGTCGGCATCTGGGCCGGTACCGGAGCAGGGGCGGGGATCTGGGCCGGTGCCGGCATCTGCGCCGGTGCCTGGGCTGCAACCGGCATGGGCATTCCGCTGCCGCTCCGCTGCGGGGGGATGCCCATCGGCGTCACCTGGGCCGCCGCCGGCATCGGCATGCCGACGCCGGGCGCCGGGGCGGCTGCGAGCCCCGGTGCGCCGACGCCGACGGCCTGAGCGGCGAGGCCGTGCATGCCGGCCCCGTTGGTCGAGCTGACCAGGCGGTCCACCGCCGCCGTACCCGAGCTGTAGTTGGTCCCGTTACTCAGTTCGGGTACGGCGGCTCCCCTCCTGGTCCCGTAGAGCACCTGTTCCAGGCCGGACACCAGGCGACGCACGTCCACCTGGGGGCGCACCACGAGCCGCAGGAAGCGGCTGGACGAGCCGATCTTGTTGCCGCACTCGCGGACCAGGATCCGGTGCTCGGTCAGCATCCGGTCCCGGACCACGGTGCCTTCGGCGCCCACGGGGAGGCGCACGAAGAGGAAGTTGCCCTGGGACGGGTAGACCGTCAGGCCAGGGAGTGCGGAGAGCTGGCTCGCCATGTCGAGGCGGTCGCGGCGGACCTGCTGGAGGCTCTGCGCGTACTCGGCGCCGTGGTTCTTGAGCATGAACACCACGTGCTCAGCGAAGGAGTTGAGGTTCCACTTCGGGAGCATCGAGCGGACCATGCCCGCGAGCGCCGGGTTGGCGACCAGGTAGCCGAAACGTATGCCGTGCAGGCCGAAGTTCTTGCCGAGGCTGCGCAGGACGATGACGTTCGGGCGGAGCATCGCCTCCTGGACCACGGACGGCTCCACCTCGGCGTCCGCGAACTCCAGGAACGACTCGTCGACGATCACCAGGTCCAGGTCCGCCATCGCGTCCATGAACTGCACGATCGCGTGCTTGTGGAGGAACCCGCCGTCGGGGTTGTTCGGGTTGCAGATCACCGCGACCCGGGTGCCCCGGGCCCGGATGAACTCGGCGTACTGCGCGAGGTCCAGGGCGAAGCCGCTGGACTCCTGGAGCGGGAACATGTCGACCCGCTTGCCGGTCTCCATCGGCTGGTCGGTCCAGCGGCCGAAGGTGGGGACGGGGATGGCGAGGGACTCACGGACCAGCAAGTGGTCGATCCACGTGATCAGTTCCGTGGAGCCGTTGCCCATCGCCACGCACTGCGGCGGAAGCTGGAGCAGACTGCACAGCTCCTGCGTGATGGTGTCGGCGCTGCTCGGGTAGTACGTGATGATGTCGCGCAGCCGGCCCGCCATGTCGTCGAACATGGCGGGCGTCGGGAAGTACGGGTTGCAGGGAATGCAGAAGTCGACCGGACCGGCCCCGTCGCCGCCCTCCCGCGTCAACGCCGCCATCGACGGGCTGTGTGCCGCGGTACTGCGGAACAGCGAGGTGACGTTGTCGGCCATGGAACCTCCGGTATGGGGCGGGCCCGGCGGGGACGACCGGGCCCGTCGTCTTGGGTGGCCCGCGCGGGGGAGCACGGGCCACCCGTACATACGGAGGCTGGGGTGGCGCTGTTCAACCACTGAGGAATCGGTAAGAACTTGTGTGCCACCTGTGAAGGTCGGTCAGCGCGTGAACGAGTGGACCGTCGTCGACCGGTACGTCACACCCGGCTTCAGCACCGTCGACGGGAACGACGGCTGGTTCGGCGAGTCCGGGAAGTGCTGGGTCTCCAGGCACAGCGCGCCACCCTGCCGGTAGGTCTTCCCACTCGGGCCGACCAGCGTGCCGTCGAGGAAGTTGCCGGAGTAGAACTGCAGGCCCGGCTCCGTGGTCGCCATCCGCAGGGTGCGGCCGGAGGAGGGGTCCTTGAGGGTCGCGATCCACTCGGGCTTCGCCGAGATGCCCTTGTCGAGCACCCAGTTGTGGTCGATGCCCTTGGCGTACAGCAGCTGCTGGTGGGCCTCGCGGAGGTCCTCGCCGATCGCCTTGGTGCGGCGGAAGTCGAAGGGGGTGCCCGCGACGGGGGCCGGCTCACCGGTGGGGATCAGGCCCGAGTCGACCGGTGTGTAGCGGGAGGCGGCGATCTTCAGCTCGTGGTTCTCGATCGTGCCGCTGCCCTCGCCGGCCAGGTTCCAGTACACGTGGCTGGTGAGGTTGACGACCGTCGTCCTGTCGGTCGTGGCCTCGTAGTCGATGCGCCAGTCGCCGTGCTTGGTGAGGGTGTACGTCACCTTCACCTTGAGCGTGCCCGGGTAGCCCATCTCACCGTCGACGCTCGTGCAGTACAGGTACAGGCCGACGTCGGAGCCCTTGGTGAACGGCTCGATGTCCCACACCCGCTTGTCGAAGCCCTGGGCGCCGCCGTGCAGGCTGTTCTCGCCGTCGTTGACGTCGACCTGGTAGGTCTTGCCGTCCAGCGTGAACCGGCCTTTGCCGATGCGGTTGCCGTACCGGCCGATCAGCGCGCCGAAGTACGGGCTCCTGGCGACGTAGTCCTCGATGTTGTCGAAGCCCAGGGAGATGTTGGCGTACCGGCCCTGGCGGTCCGGGACCTCCAGGGACTGCACGATCCCGCCGTAGGAGAGGACCTTCATTCGCGTGCCGCCGTTGGCCAGCGACCAGCTGTGGATCTCCGTGCCGTCGGCGAGCTTGCCGAAGAGCTCCTTCACCGGCTTCCTGCCTCCCGTGACGTGGGACCGTGCCGACCATGCCGGCACCGGTCCTCAAAACGTCGAGAGGCCCCGCGGACCAGCTGTCCGCGGGGCCCGACGACTTGCTTACGAACCGACCTTGCGCTTGTTCCACACGTCGAACCCGACCGCCGCCAGGAGCACCAGGCCCTTGATGACCTGCTGCCAGTCGGTGCCGATGCCGACGAGGTTCATACCGTTGTTCAGCACACCCAGGACCAGGCCACCGATGATCGCGCCGAGGACGGTGCCGACACCGCCGCTCATCGACGCACCGCCGATGAACGAGGCCGCGATCGCCTCCAGCTCGAAGTTGAGGCCGGCCTTGGGGGAGGCCGCGTTGAAGCGGGCGGCGAAGACCAGACCCGCCAGGGCCGCGAGCATGCCCATGTTCAGGAAGACCAGGAAGGTGACCTTCTTGTCCTTCACACCCGACAGCTTGGCCGCGGGCAGGTTGCCGCCGATCGCGTAGATGTGCCGGCCGATGACCGCGTTGCGCATGACGTAGCCGAAGCCGACCACCAGCACGCCGAGGATCAGCAGCACGATCGGGGTGCCCTTGTAGCTGGCGAGCAGCATGGTGACGGTGAGCACGGCCGCGCTCAGCGCGACGAGCTTGAGCAGGAAGAGCTTGGCGGGCAGCACGTCGAGGGCGAACTCCTGCTGCCGCTTGCGGTCGCGGACCTCCTGGAGCACCACGAACGCGATCACGGCGAGGCCGAGCAGCAGGGTGAGGTTGTGGTAGTTGGTCTCCGGGCCGACCTCGGGCAGGAAGCTGTTGGCGACCTTCTGCAGACCCTCCGGGAACGGGCCGATCGTCTGGCCCTCCAGGAAGATCTCGGTCAGACCGCGGAACAGCAGCATGCCCGCGAGGGTCACGATGAACGACGGTATGCCGAGATACGCGATGAAGAACCCCTGCAAGGCGCCCGCGGCCGCGCCGATGGCCAGACACAGCACCAGGGCGAGCGGCCAGGCGATGTCGTGGCTGACCATCAGCACGGCTCCCACCGCGCCCACGAACGCCGTCAGCGAGCCGACCGACAGATCGATGTGGCCCGCGATGATGACCAGCATCATGCCGATCGCGAGGATCAGGATGTAGCTGTTCTGCAGCACCAGGTTGGAGACGTTGCGCGGCAGCAGCAGGTCGCCGTCGGTCCACACGGCGAACAGCACCACGATCAGGCCGAGGGCGAACAGCATGCCGTACTGCCGCATGTTGCGGCGCATGCCGTCCAGCATCAGCTGCAGCATGCCGTCGCCGGTGGCCGCCCCTTCCTTGCCGGGCGGCGCGGGGGCCGGCGTCTTGGCGGTCACATCCGTGCTCATCGGGATACCTCTTTGTCCTTCGTCATCTGACGCATCAGCGATTCCTGCGAGGCCTCTTCGCGCGAGAACTCACCGGTCAGCCGCCCCGCGGCCATCGTGTAGATGCGGTCACACATACCGAGCAGCTCCGGGAGCTCGGAGGAGATGAAGACGACCGCCTTGCCCTGGGCCGCCAGTTGGTCGATGACCGTGTAGATCTCGTACTTGGCGCCGACGTCGATGCCGCGCGTCGGCTCGTCCAGGATCAGCACGTCCGGACCCGCGAAGATCCACTTGCTGAGGACGACCTTCTGCTGGTTGCCGCCGGACAGCTTGCCCACCGGCTCGAAGACGGTCGGCGCCTTGATGTTCATGGACTTGCGGAAGCCCTCGGCGACCTGCCGCTCCTCGTGCTCGTCGACCACACCCCGCTTGGCGACCTTGCCCAGCGCGCTGAGCGAGATGTTGCGGTTGATGGTGTCGATGAGGTTGAGGCCGTAGTGCTTGCGGTCCTCGGTGACGTACGCGATGCCGTGCTTGACCGCCTCGGGGACGGTCTTCGTACGGATCTCCGTGCCGTCCTTGAGGACCACGCCGCCCGCGTACCGGCCGTAGGTCCGCCCGAACACGCTCATCGCGAGCTCGGTGCGGCCGGCGCCCATCAGGCCCGCGATGCCCACGATCTCCCCGCGGCGCACCTGGATCGACACATCGTCGACGACCTTGCGCTGCTGGTCGATCGGGTGGTGCACGGTCCAGTTGCGGATCTCCAGGGCGGGGGCCTGGCCCTCCTCCGGCTGGTGCGGGGAGCGCTCCGGGAAGCGGTGCTCCAGGTCGCGGCCGACCATCCCGCTGATGATCCGGTCCTCGGTGGTCTCCGCGGCCTTCACGTCGAGCGTCTCGATGGTCCGCCCGTCGCGCAGGATCGTCACCGAGTCGGCGACCTTGCGGATCTCGTTCAGCTTGTGGGAGATGATGATCGAGGTGATGCCCTGCTTCTTCAACTCCAGGATGAGATCCAGGAGTTTGCCGCTGTCCTCGTCGTTCAGCGCGGCGGTCGGCTCATCCAGGATGAGCAGCTTCACCTTCTTCGACAGCGCCTTCGCGATCTCCACGAGCTGCTGCTTGCCCACGCCGATGTCGGCGACGCGGGTGTCCGGGTGGTCGGTGAGACCGACCCGGCGCAGCAGTTCCGTGGCGTGCTTCAGCGTCTCGTTCCAGCTGATGATGCCGCGCGTGGCGTGTTCGTTGCCGAGGAAGATGTTCTCCGCGAGGGAGAGGTAGGGCACCAGGGCCAGCTCCTGGTGGATGATCACGATGCCGTGATGCTCACTGGCCCTGATGTCCTTGAACTCGCAGACCTCTCCCTCGAAGAGGATCTCGCCCTCGTACGTGCCGTGCGGGTGGACGCCGGAGAGGACCTTCATCAAGGTCGACTTGCCGGCGCCGTTCTCCCCGCAGATGGCGTGGACCTCGCCCGGCCGGACGGTCAGTGTGACGTCCGACAGCGCTTTTACGCCGGGAAAGGTCTTGACGATCGAGCGCATTTCCAGGACGGGTCCCGCCATGGTCGTGCCTTCCAATCAGAGTGTGCCGGCGGTTAGTTGAGGTCGCTTTCCTTGATGTAGCCGGAGTCGACCACGACCTTCTGGTAGTTGGCCTTGTCGACGGCGACGGGCTCGAGCAGGTACGCCGGGACGACCTTCGAACCGTTGTCGTAGGTCTCGGTGTCGTTGGTCTCGGGCTTCTTGTCGTTGAGCAGGGCGTCGACCATGTTCGAGGCCACCTTGGCGAGTTCGCGGGTGTCCTTGTACACGGTCATCGACTGCTGGTCGGCGATGATCGACTTCACCGAGGCGACCTCGGCGTCCTGGCCGGTGACGACCGGCAGCGGCTTGTTCTTGGAGCCGTAGTCGTCCGACTTCAGCGCCGAGAGGATGCCGATGGAGATGCCGTCGTACGGGGAGAGGACCGCGTCGACGCGCTCGGTCTTGTACGCCGAGGTCAGGATGTCGTCCATGCGCTTCTGGGCGGTGCCGCCGTCCCAGCGCAGGGTGGTGACCTGGGTCAGCGCGGTCTGCTTGGACCGGACGACGAGCTGCTTCTTGTCGATGTACGGCTGCAGGACGTTCATCGCGCCCTGGAAGAAGTAGCGGGTGTTGTTGTCGTCGTTGGAGCCGGCGAACAGCTCGATGTTGAACGGGCCCTTCTTGGAGCCGTCCTTCAGGCCGAGCTTCTCGACGATGTAGTTGCCCTGGAGCTCGCCGACCTTCTCGTTGTCGAACGACGCGTAGTAGTCGACGTTCTCGGTGCCGAGGATCAGGCGGTCGTAGGAGATCACCGGGATGTCGGCGTCCTTGGCCTGCTGGAGCACGTTGTTCATCGACTTGTTGTCGATGGCCGCGACGATCAGCGCCTTGACGCCCTGCGTGATCAGGTTCTCGATCTGCGAGACCTGCTGGTCGGGGTCGTCCTCGCCGTAGACCAGCTTGGTCTTGTAGCCCTTGGACTCCAGGTCCTTCTTGACGTTGTTGCCGTCGGCGATCCAGCGCTCGGAGGACTTGGTCGGCATCGCGATGCCGATGGTGGCGCCTTCGGAGCTGCCTGCCTTCTCCTCGCTGCCGCCTTCGCTGCTCTGACCGCAGGCGGACAGGGCGAGAGCGAGGGAGGCGGCTCCGGCCATGGTGGCGAGGGCGCTTCTACGGTTGCGCATTGTCATCATCCTTGATGTGTTTGTGCCGAGCTCGGTCTGGCGGTTTGCGAAGCGCTCCGAAGGGCGATGCGAGAAAAGACCGAGAAGAGGTGTGTCGGATTGTGTGCGGCTGCGTCGCCTTTTGTGAAGGCTGTTTGTTCGAAACGTTATGAGGGAGTTTCGAAACGGTTGAGGGCGCCCGGCAGTCGCGAGCCGAGCGGCGCCATGTCGCCGTCCGCTCCATGGCGCGCGAGCAGGTCCAGGGCGAGCCGGCCGCGCCGCACTCTTTCCCGGGCCGTGTTCAGGGTCAGGTCGCGCATGTGATGCCCGTAGGGGTAGATCCCGGGTGCCTTCGACAGACCGAACTTCAGGTAGAGCGGTGCGCCGCGCCGGATCAGTTCGGCGACCTCGTACATCCGTACGTAGCCGCCGAGGTCGTCGGGGGCCTCGATGTACATGTCCATGGGAGCGGCGGAGACCCGCCGGATCTCGGTGAGGTGGTCGAGCGTCAGGTCGCTCGGCACGTTGATCGAGTCGCCGCCGAGGTTCTCGTAGACGGCGTACGCGGCCGGGTTGACCGGCCCGATCAGCGCCGACACCTTGAGCGTGGTGTCGGCCGGGATGATCCCGGCGACCCGCGCCCGGTGCAGCGCCCACAGCACGCCCTCGTCGGCGACGAGGAGGCACTTCACGCCCAGCTCGGTGGCGCGGACCGCGTCCTCCACACACCCGGCGACCGCGTCGTGGCCCCGGGCGCGCAGCCCGCCGCCCCGCGAGTCGGTACGGGTGGAGCCGCCGATGTCCCAGGTGCCGCGCGGGCCGGTGAACAGGCAGAGCTCGATGTCGCGCTCGGCCGTCGCCTCCACCATCTCGGTGATCTCGGCGTCGGTGAGCATCCACACGCCGCTGCCCTGGCTGATCCGGTGGATCGGCACATCGAGCCGCGAGGCCTCCTTGAGGACCACGGCGAGCGCCTCGGGCCCCTCGACGGAGGGAACCTCGGTGCGCCAGCGGCCGCCGCCGGGGAAGGTGTGCGGGGAGGCGTCGGAAGGGTCGAGGGCGGGCGCGTTCAGGCCGAGCGCGGCAAGCGCCTGCTCGCCGGGACGGCGCGGCGCCGGGGCGGTGGTGTCGGTCACAAGCTGTCCTTCACATTCGGTATTTCGGACGAGGTTCGCGGCTCTGGGTGCGCAAGGCTTTTGGGTGTACGCCGGTACGGAGTCGTCAGGTACCCCGTACCGGCGTACGGCTCAGGGGTGGGTCATGGCCGCAGCAGGACCTTTCCGACCGTCGGGTCGCCGGACCCCACCAAATCGATGGCCTGCGGGAACTCCGCCAGCGGCAGCTCGTGCGTGACGAGCGGCAGCGGATCGAGGAGCCCGGCCCCGAAGACCCGCACCGTGTGCGCCCAGGCGTCCGGCGGCGCCCCGAACACGGTGTGCACCTCCAGCTGCCGTACGACGAGATCGGTCGGGTCGAGTCCGTCGGCACCCGACGCCGGGATCCCCGTCAGGACCAGCCGCCCACCGCGCCGCAGCAGGGCGGCGGCGGTGCGCGCCGCGTCCGCGGACCCGGCGGTCTCGATGACGACGTCGAAGTCGTCCGGGAGCTCCTCGTCCTTCGTGCGGAAGTCCGTGGCACCGAACCGCTTCGACAGCTCCGCCCGGTCCGGCCGGGTGCCCACGACGAGCAGTTCCGCCGGCGAACCCGCCTTCAGGAACTGAACGGCGAACATTCCGAGCGTTCCCGTGCCCACGACGGCGACCTTCTCGCCAGGGAGGGCGTTCGCCTTGAGTGCGGCGGCCGCGATGCACGCGGCCGGCTCCAGCAGTGCCGCCGCCGTCAGATCCGCGTCGTCCGCCAGAACGTGCAGCAGACGGGCGGGGAGCGTGAGGGTGGTGGCCATGGCGCCCGGCTGGGTGAAGCCGGTCTCCTCGTAGCCCGCCGTGCACAGCGTGGTCTCGCCCGCGTGGCAGCGGTCGCACACCTGGCAGTTCCGGAAGCCCTCGCCCACGACCTTGCGGCCTACAAGACCTGACGGTACCCCGTCCCCGACCGCCTCCACCGTTCCGGACCACTCGTGGCCCGGGATGAGGGGATAGCGGACGTATCCTTCCGGCCGGTTGCCCTGGTAGACCTCGCGGTCACTGCCGCAGATCCCGGAGGCGTGCACGCGGACCAGGGCCTCGCCGGCGGCGGGCTGCCGGGGCTCGTGCGGGACGAGCCGGTGCTCGCCCGGCGCCTCGATGACTACGGCGGTGCTCACTGGGTCCCCCTGGAGCCGGACCGGCGGGTGCTCACTTGCTCCCCTTGGGCTTGCGCTGCTCCCAGCCCTCGGCCCACAGGTCGAACCGGGCCTGCTGCTGGGGGAACTCCGCCGCGGCGTCCACGTCCAGCTCAACGCCGAGGCCGGGCTTGTCGGAGAGGTGGAAGTAGCCGTCCACGACCTCCGGCGCCCCCGAGATGACCTTCTTGATCTCCGCGTCCGCGAAGTCGTTGAAGTGCTCGAGGATCTTGAAGTTCGGCGAGGTGAAGCCTACCTGGAGGGAGGCGGCGGTCAGGACCGGCCCTCCCACGTTGTGCGGCGCGACCAGTACGTAGTGCGTCTCGGCGGTGGCGGCCAGCTTGCGGGTCTCCCAGATGCCGCCGATGTGACCGACATCGGGCTGGATGATGTCCACGGCCTGGCTCTCGAAGAGCTCCCGGAACTCGATCCGGTCGTGGATCCGCTCACCCGTGGCGACCGGGATGTCGACCTTGGCGGCGACCTTCTCCAGCGCCTTCAGGTTCTCCGGCGGGCACGGCTCCTCCAGCCACGCGGGCTTGAAAGGCGCCAGCTCCTTGGCCAGCCGGACGGCGGTGGCGGGGGAGAAGCGGCCGTGCATCTCCAGCATCAGCTCGGAGTCCGGCCCGATGGCGTCACGTACAGCCTCGATCAGGGAGACGGAGTAGAGCGTCTCGTCGTGGTCGAGCTCGAAGTGACCGGTGCCGAAGGGGTCGATCTTGAGGGCCTTGTAACCGCGCGCCATGACCTCCTGCGCGGCCTTGTGGTACGCCTCGGGGGTGCGCTCCGTGGTGTACCAGCCATTGGCGTACGCCTTGACCTTGTCGGTGACCTTGCCGCCGAGCAGCTGCCAGACGGGGACGCCGAGGGCCTTGCCCTTGATGTCCCAGCAGGCCATCTCGATCACGGCGATGCCGGACATCACGATCTCGCCGGCCCGCCCGTAGTCGCCGTACTTCATACGGCGGACCAGATCCTCGACAGCGAACGGGTCCGACCCGAGAATGTGGTTGGCCTCTGCCTCGTGCAGATAACCGAGCAGGGCGTCGGTGTGGCCCAGCATGCGGGTCTCGCCGACGCCGGTGAGCCCCTCGTCGGTGTGCACCTGGACGTAGGTCAGGTTGCGCCATGGCGTCCCTACCACGTGCGTGCTGATTCCCGTGATGCGCACGGTAGCTACTCCCTCGTCCTCTTCGGCTCTGTTCGAAATATCGTCACACGTTCGAAATGCTGGTCGCGACAGTAAGGATGACGCGGTCGGAGTGTCAATGGGTCGAACGCACAACGGTTTCGACGCGATGGCCGGGATGGCGGGCAATGGTCCGGGCTGTCCCCGCCCCGAAACGCCACAACACAAGGCTCCCACACAACTTTCACGGCTCCGCCCGGGAACGTTACCCGTGCGGAACATAATCTTCCGACGTCATGGACTACTGCCACCCGTGCCAACGGCACCTCAATGGCGCCCTCGCCTGCCCGGGGTGCGGCACATCGGCCGAAGCGTGCCGGGCGTACGCGGACTCGTTGTCCGATCGGGACGACGAGTCCGTGGACGAACACGACGAACGCGACGAAGCGCGCGAACGCGACGCCCCGGAGGCCGGTGGACGTCGAGCCCGGGACCGTGGACGCGGTGCGGGGGCGGGCCGGCGGGACCGGCGGGCGGCGCTGCACCGGCGCCGTCGCCGACGGGTGCTGGTGATCGGGACGGGGCTGCTGCTCGCCGTGGGCGGGCTGAGTCTCGTGGAACTCGGCATGGAGGCGCCGCCGGCGGAGCCGAACGCGGTGTCCGCGGATGAGGCCTCCGCCGCTTCGCCGACGACTTCGTCGGAGGGTGGCTCGGCAGCCGGCGACGGGGCGGGCGGATCGGCCGCTGCCGACGGGGATTCGCCGGACGAGTCGGCGTCTGCCTCGGCCTCGGCGTCGAAGGAGCCCAAGGACGAGGACCGGGACAAGCCCAAGGGCGGTCCGGCCTCGAACGCGACGGCGCGCCCCACCTCCTCGGCTCCCGCCGCGACCTCCCCACCGCAGGACTCCAGCACCCCGACGGCTGATCCGACCTCGGACCTCCCGACCCCGGATCCGACCCCTTCGGAGACGTGCACGCGCTTCCTGTGGTGGTGCTCGTAGGGTTCCGGACGGGCGGACCGCTCGTCGTCCGAAGCCGACGGTGACCGGGGGTCGCGTGAGCCTCTCCGTGCGGGGGAGGCCCGGCTGTCGGTCCTGTCGGTCCTGTCGGTCCTGTCGGTCCTGTCGGTCCTGTCGGTCCTGTCGGTCCTGTCGCCACATCGCCGTTCGGCTACGGCACACCTCGTGTCGACACCCGGCCTGTTTCCCGGCCGCGATGTGCGCCACGGCCGACCGCCTCCTGAACACTCGCAGCGTGCCGCGTTATTCAACCGTGACGACTTCCCTGATGCAGCCCTCTTGACCGCCATGAATTGTTAGCGCTCACAATGACCTCCGCGTTCACCATTCCGCGCCGGGCGGCAACCAAGGAGCTACGAGGACGTGCCAGCAGTGACTCAACTCGCCTTCCCACCCGGTGCCATGAGGCTTTCCGGAACCCCGGCGTGAAGCCGACGGCGGGGAACCACCAGCCCACAGCACAGGTCTTATCGGCAGACGACCGCCAAGGAGGTGCGGCCGTGACACACTCGCAGCTTCGGCCGCCCACCATGGCCGACGTGGCACGCCTGGCCGGCGTGTCCCACCAGACCGTGTCCCGCGTACTGGGGGATCACCCCAATGTGCGGGACGAGACCAGGGCCAGGGTGCAGCGCGCGATCGAGGAGATGGGCTACCGCCGCAACTCCTCCGCACGGGCCCTGGTGACCCGGCGCACCAGGACCCTGGGCGTGGTCGCCTCCAACACCACGCTCTACGGCCCGGCCAGCACGTTGTTCGCGCTCGAGGAGGCGGCGCGTGCCGAGGGGTATCTTGTCTCGACGGTCAGTCTGCGCAAACTGACGGTGGAGACGCTGTCCGAGGCCCTGGACCACCTCAGCGAGGGAGGGGTGGAGGGGGTGATCGCCATCGCCCCGCAGCGGTCGGCGGTCGAGGCCCTCGCCGAACTCCGCCGTCCCTTTCCGGTGGTGGCCGTGGGAACCGGGTCCGGCGTGGAGATCCCCAGCGTCAACGTGGATCAACATCTGGGTGCGCGGCTGGTCACCGGCCATCTGCTGGCCGCGGGCCACCGCAAGGTCTGGCATCTCGCCGGGCCCGAGGACTGGCAGGAGGCGGCGGACCGGACCGTCGGCTGGCGGGCGACCCTCGAAGAGGCAGGCGTGGAACCGCCGATGCCGCTGCGGGGTGACTGGAGTCCGTTGTCGGGCTACCGTGCGGGCCAGGAACTGGCCGGCTGGGTGGGCCGCGGTCTGACCGCAGTCTTCGTCGCCAACGACCAGATGGCGCTGGGGGTGTTGCGGGCTCTGCGTGAGGCGGGCGTGCGAACTCCCCAGGACGTCGCGGTGGCCGGGTTCGACGACATCCCGGAGTCGGAGTTCTTCGCTCCGCCGCTCACCACCGTCCGGCAGGACTTCTCGACGGTGGGCACGCGGAGCATCGCCCTGCTGCTGGACCTCATCGAGGGCCGGACCCCCTCCGGGACATCACAAATCGCCATCGAACCTCAACTCGTCGTCCGCGCCAGCACCTTTCCGTACCACCCTCAACCGGGGACCGCTCCCGGCTGACATGACACCAACCGATCGCCTTCCATCCACCAGCGCGGCCGACATTTCGAACAATGATCGACAGGCTGGACGCAGTGCGGCCGGTCCCATCGAGTACCAGCGGGTCCATCCCAGGGCCGGCTCTTCAAAGGAGAAGAACATGCTCAACAGACGGAACTTCCTCACTGCGGCGGTCGGCGTGGTGGCTGCGACGGGCCTGGCGGCCTGCGCCAAGGAGGACGACAGTTCCTCGTCCTCCGACTCCGGCAGCGGCGGCGGCAAGAAGCTCGTCCTCGGCTTCTCCCAGGTCGGTTCGGAGAGCGGCTGGCGCAGTGCCAACACCGACTCGGTGAAGGAAGCGGCCAAGGAGGCGGGCTACACCCTCAAGTTCTCCGACGCGCAGCAGAAGCAGGAGAACCAGATCTCCGCGATCCGCAGCTACATCACCCAGGGTGTGGACGTCATAGCCTTCTCGCCGGTGGTCGTCACCGGCTGGGACGCGGTGCTGAAGGAGGCCAAGGCCAAGAAGATCCCGGTGGTCCTCACCGACCGCTCCGTCGAGACCTCCGACGAGTCCCTGTTCGTGACCCTGGTCGGCTCCGACTTCACGGACGAGGGCCGGCGCGCGGCCAAGATCCTGGAGAAGGTCCTCGAGAAGGCCGGCCACAAGGGCCCCGTGAAGATCGCACAGCTGGAGGGCACCACCGGTGCCGCCCCCGCGATCGAGCGTGCCAAGGGCTTCAAGGAGGTCATGGACGCCGACCACGCGGACGACTGGAAGATCGTCGTCAGCCAGACCGGCGACTTCACCCGCGCCGGCGGCAAGCAGGTCATGGCGGCCTTCCTGCAGTCCAACCCGGACATCGACGTGCTGTTCGCGCACAACGACGACATGGGCATCGGCGCCATCCAGGCCATCGAGGCGGCCGGCAAGAAGCCCGGCAAGGACATCCTGATCGTCACGGTCGACGGCGTGAAGGACGGCTTCATCGCCATGTCCGAGGGCAAGATCAACGCCATCGTCGAGTGCAACCCGCTGCTCGGCCCCCAGCTGATGGAGGTCGTCCAGAAGGTCAAGGACGGCGAGACGGTCGAGCGCTGGATCAAGACCGAGGAGAGCGACTTCATGCAGGACCAGGCCAAGGCCGCGCTCCCCACTCGCAAGTACTGACCGACCGCACCCACCGGCAGGGAGCCTCCGCCTGACCAAGCCCTCCGCCCAGAGGGTTGTCCAGGGGGCTCCCTGCGGGCCTGAACGAAATCCATGAGGAGCGCTGCCATGGCAGAGCCGCTGCCCGTCCTGGAGATGACGGGCATAGTCAAAGAGTTTCCGGGGGTACGGGCTCTGTCGGGTGTCGACTTCCGGCTCTTCCCCGGCGAGATCCACGCCCTGATGGGCGAGAACGGCGCTGGTAAATCCACCCTGATCAAGGTGTTGACCGGGGTCTACTCCCTGGACGGCGGCACGATCACCCTCGACGGGAAGTCCGTGCGGTTCGGCAGCCCGCTGCAGGCGCAGCAGGCCGGCATCAGCACGGTCTACCAGGAGGTCAACCTCTGCCCCAACCTGTCGGTGGCGGAGAACATCTTCATCGGACGGGAACCGACCCGCTTCGGCCGCATCCAGTGGAAGCGGCTGCGCAAGGAGGCAGCGGAGCTGGTCGACCGGCTCGGCCTCGACATCGACGTCACCGCACCCCTGTCCTCGTACCCGCTCGCCGTGCAGCAACTGGTCGCGATCGTACGATCGGTGAGCACCGGCGCTGGGGAGGGCCAGGGCACCAAGGTCCTGGTCCTGGACGAGCCGACGTCCAGCCTCGACCGCGACGAGGTCCTCGAACTGTTCCGCCTGATGCGGCGGTTGAAGGACGAGGGGGTCGCGATCCTGTTCGTCTCCCACTTCCTCGACCAGATCTACGAGATCTGCGACCGGATGACCGTCCTGCGCAACGGCACCCTCGTCGGCGAGCACATGGTGAGCGAGCTCGACCAGGTCGGACTGATCCAGCTCATGATCGGCAAGGCCCTGGACCAGCTGGAGGAGCTCCACGAGCACCAGCTGCACGCCGACGTCGGCGAGACGCTGCTGAAGGCGGACGGCCTCGGCAGGACGGGCGGTATCGCCCCCTTCGATCTGGAGATCAAGAAGGGCGAGGTCGTCGGACTGGCCGGCCTGCTCGGCTCCGGCCGTACCGAACTCGCCCGGCTGCTCTTCGGCGCCGACCAGCCGGACAGCGGCAAGGTGTCCATCGGCGGCAAGCAGGTCTCGATGAGCGCCCCGAACGACGCCATCGGCGCCGGGGTCGCGTTCTGCTCGGAGAACCGCAAGACCGAGGGCCTGGTCCCGGATCTGACGGTGCGGGAGAACATCATCCTCGCCCTGCAGGCAGCCCGCGGCTGGACCCGGCCCATCCCGTCCGCCCAGCGCGACGAACTCGTCGGCAAGTACATCAAGGCGCTGGACATCCGCCCCGCCAACCCGGAGGCCCGCGTCGGTCAGCTCAGCGGCGGCAACCAGCAGAAGGTGCTGCTCGCCCGCTGGCTGATCACCCAGCCGAAGCTGCTGATCCTCGACGAGCCCACGCGCGGCATCGACATCGGCGCCAAGGCCGAGATCCAGAAGCTCGTGGTGTCCCTCTCCGAGGACGGCATGTCCGTGCTCTACATCGCGGCCGAGCTGGAGGAGGTCCTCCGCCTCAGCCACACCATCGGGGTGCTGCGCGACCGCAAGCTGGTGGCGCGGCTCACCAACGGGCCGGAGATCACTTCCAGCAAGATCCTCGAGACCATCGCGAGCGGAGAACACCAGTGACCACCACCTCCCGTTGGCGAGCACTGACGCACCATCACCTGTTCTGGCCGGTCGCGGTCCTGGTCGTCCTGCTGCTCGTCAACGTCCCCTTCACCCCCGACTTCTTCTCGATCAGGATGACGGACGGCCACCTCTACGGCAGCCTCGTCTCGATCGTGCTGTTCGGCTCGCCTCTGATCCTGGTGGCGGTCGGCATGACCCTGGTCATCGCCACCGGCGGCATCGACCTCTCCGTCGGTGCCGTGGTCGCCATCACCGGCGCCCTGACCTGTTCGTACATCAGTGACCAGGCCGACCAGAACGCCCTGTCCGCGGTGTTCCTGGCCATGGGTGTCGGGCTGGTGGCCGCGGTCGTCTGCGGCCTGTGGAACGGCTTCCTGGTCGCCCGGATGGGCATCCAGCCGATCATCGCCACGCTGATCATCATGGTCGCCGGGCGCGGTGTCGCCCAGCTGATCACCGACGGCAAGATCATCACCATCAACAGTGAGCCGTACAAGCTGATCGGCGGCGGCTACTGGCTGACGCTGCCTTTCTCGATCTTCGTGGTGGCCGCGGTCGTGGCCGTCACCGTGGCGCTGACCCGCCGCACGGCGCTCGGCCTGCTCGTCGAGTCGGTCGGCGGCAACGCCGAGGCCAGCCGACTGGTCGGCATCAGGTCCCTCCGCATCAAGATCATGGTGTACGTGTTCTGCGCCCTGTGCGCCGGCATCGCGGGCCTGATGATCAGCTCCAACACCTCGGCCGCGGACGGCAACAACGCCGGCCTGTGGATCGAACTCGACGCGATCCTCGCCGTGGTGATCGGCGGCACCTCGCTGTTGGGCGGCCGGTTCTCCATCGGCGGCACGGTGATCGGCGCCCTCGTCATCCAGACGCTGACCACCACGATCTACACCATCGGCGTGCCGACCCAGACCAACCTGGTTTTCAAGGCCGCCGTCGTCATCATCGTCTGCCTGCTGCAGTCCCCGAAGTTCCGCGCGAAGGTCTTCGGTGCCAAGTTCGGCTCCAAGTCCGGTGCGACGGGCGGCGGCACGTCGCCCGCCACCCCGGCGAAGACCGCCACGACGCCCGAGGCAGCCCCCAAGATGGAGGTGTCGTGATGAGCGCGACCACCCAGACCCCCACGGCGCCGGACAGCCGTACGACGTCCAAGGCCGCGCAGTTGCTCGGTGACCGGCGCCTGCCCGTCCTGGTGACCGCCACGCTCTTCCTCGCGATGTACATCGCGGGCCTGAGCCGCTACCAGAACTACGGTTTCGGCGAACCGCAGGTCTTCCTCAACCTCTTCATCGACAACGGCTACCTGCTGGTCGCCGCCGTCGGCGCCACCTTCGTCATCATGTCCGGCGGTATCGACCTGTCCGTCGGCTCCGTGATCGGCTTCACGACCATGTTCACGGCATGGCTGGTGGAGCGTCAGGGCCTGCCCATCCTGGTCGTCATCCCCATGGCGCTGGCCGTGGGAGCCCTCGGCGGCTTCCTGATGGGCTATGTGATCCACAACTTCGAGATCCAGCCCTTCATCGTGACCCTCGCCGGCCTCTTCCTCTTCCGGGGCCTGTGCCTGGTCATCAGCAAGGAGTCGATCGCCATCGGCGACGCCTCGGTGAGCAGCATGGCGCAGGCGCAGGCCTCGCTGGGGGTGGGCTTCCTGTCGGTGGGCGCCATCGTCGCGCTCGTCGTCCTCGCCGTGGCGTTCTACGTCCTGCACTACACGCCCTTCGGACGCCGGGTGTACGCCATCGGCGGCAACGAGCAGTCGGCCCTGCTGATGGGTCTTCCGCAGGGCGGCACCAAGATCGCCGTGTACACGGTGAGCGGGTTCTGCTCGGCGCTGGCGGGCCTGCTCTTCACCCTGTACATCCAGTCCGGTGACCCGCTGCACGCGACCGGCATGGAACTCGACGCGATCGCCGCGGTCGTCATCGGCGGCACGCTGCTGACGGGCGGCTCCGGCTACGTCCTGGGCACCCTCTTCGGCGTCCTCGTCCTGGGCCTGATCAAGAGCATCATCCAGTTCGAGGGCACGCTCAGCTCCTGGTGGACGAAGATCGCCACCGGTGTGCTGCTCTGCGCGTTCATCCTGATCCAGCGCGCCATGACGGCCCGTAAGAAAGCCTGAGCCGAAGAGAACGCCTTCGCTCCGGAGCGGTCCGTCGCACGTACACCGTGCGACGGACCGCTCGGCGTTCTCGCCCGGGGTCAGTCCGGCGGGTCCTCCCCCGTCAGCCCGTCCACCGACTCGCGGAGCAGATCGGCGTGGCCCACATGCCGGGCGTACTCCTCGATGAGGTCGACGAGGATGCGGCGCAGGCTCGGGGACTCGCCCCGGGAGGTGGTGAAGCGCCCCAGCTGCGCCACGCCGCCTTCGGCCAGCGCGGCGCCGACGACCGCGCGGGAGCGGGCGACCGCGGACTGCCAGAGGTCCATGAGCTGCTCGGGACTGTCGTCGTCGGCCGACCGCCAGGCCCAGTCGGGATCGGCGTCCCAGTCCACCCCGTCCCACGGCGCCTCCGGTTTCTCCCGCCCCAGCAGCAGTCGGCTGAAGTGGGTGTCCTCGACATGGGCGAGATGCTTCAGCAGGCCGCCGAGGGTGACGGCGGAGGCGCCCACGGTGGCCCGCAGACCGGCCGAGTCCAGGCCGGAGCACTTCCAGGCGAAAGTCGCGCGCTGGCGTTCCAGGGAGCCCAGCAGCGTGGCCGCCTCGTCGCCGGCGATCGGAGGTTCGACTCTTCTCGGTTGTACGACCTGATCAGTCATGGGCGGTGAGTGTAGGCAAGCCCACTGACACTACGCCCCGACCATCCGCCGCAACAGGTCCCGCAGGGACTCCCGTTCCGCCGCCGACAGCCCCGCGAGCGGCTCCCGCGCGAAGTCCAGCGAATCGCGCAGACTGCGCGCCACCCGACGCCCCTCCTGCGTGGTCGCGGCGAGCTTCACCCGGCGGTCGTTCGGGTCGGGCCGGCGCTCCACCAGCCCCCGAGCCTCCAGGCGATCCACGATCCCTGTCACGTTCGACGGCTCGCACTTCAGCTTCTGGGCGAGCCGCCGCATGGGCAGCGGCTCCAGGGAGAGCAGGCTGAGCAGCCGGGCCTGGGCGCCGGTCAGGGCGTGCTCGGCGGCGGCGTCCTCGTACTCCTCGTGATAGCGGGCCACGACCGTGCCGATGAGGTCGACGACCTCAAGGGTCAGCGGGTCGATACGGGGTGTCGTCTTCTGCGTGGCCATGGGCTCCAGGCTACCCCTTTACTTGACAACATGAAATATTCAGGAGCATGGTTGTTTCAGATGCTGAAGTAAATTGAGGCAGATCGAGCCGCACGCACGAGAACGCAGGAAACAGGAAGGCCCCTCATGTCCGACACCCCCGCCCTCCCCGCCACCAGCCGCGAATGGCACCTGCTCAGCCGCCCCGTCGGCTGGCCGCAGCCCGAGGACTTCGCCCTGGTCGAGGCGGAGATCCGGCAGCCCGGCACGGGCGAGGTCCTCGTACGGAACAAGTACCTCTCGGTCGACCCCTACATGCGTGGCAGGATGTCCGCGGCCAAGTCGTACGTCGCCCCGTTCGAGCTGGGCAAGGTCATGCAGGGCGGCGCGGTCGGCGAGGTCGTCGCGTCGAACGCCGAGGGCATCGCCCCGGGCGACCACGTGCTCCACTTCGGCGGCTGGCGCGAGTACGCCACGATCGACGCCAAGCAGGCCGTCAAGGTCGACCCGGACGCCGCGCCCCTGTCCACGTACCTCGGCGTCCTCGGCATGACCGGCCTCACCGCCTACGCCGGCCTCCTGCGCACCGCCTCCTTCAAGGAGGGCGACTCCGTCTTCGTCTCCGGCGCCGCCGGTGCCGTCGGCAGCCAGGTCGGCCAGATCGCCAGGCTCAAGGGCGCCTCACGGGTCATCGGCTCCGCCGGCTCCGACGAGAAGGTCAAGCTCCTTGTCGAGGAGTACGGCTTCGACGCGGCCTTCAACTACAAGAACGGGCCGGTCGGCGAGCAGCTGCGCGAGGCGGCGCCCGACGGCGTCGACGTCTACTTCGACAACGTCGGCGGCGACCACCTGGAGGCCGCGATCGGCTCCCTCAACCTCGGCGGCCGTATCGCGATCTGCGGCATGATCTCGGTCTACAACAACACCGAGCCCGCCCCCGGTCCGAAGAACCTCGCCCGCCTCATCGCGACCCGCGGCCGCATCGAGGGCCTCCTCGTCAACGACCACTACGACCTCCAGCCGCAGTTCGTCCAGGAGGTCGGCGGCTGGGTCCGCTCCGGCGAGCTGAAGTACCGCGAGACGGTCGTCGAGGGCATCGAGAACAACCTGGAGGCGTTCCTCGGGGTGCTGCGCGGCGACAACACCGGCAAGATGATCGTCAAGGTCTGAGCCCACACCCGTGACGCCCGCCTGACCGCGTTCGTTGCACACGACGGAGCCCGCACCCCTGGACGTGGGGTGCGGACTCCGTCGTATCCGGGTGGATCAGTGCGCGAGTGCCGCCGTGTGCACCGCCCGCACCAGCCGCTCGTTCTCCGGCGCCGCCCCGCCCGGAAAGGCATACCGCCGCCGCGTGTACCCGTACGCCAGCCCGCTGCGCGGATCCGCGAACGCCTGTGACCCGGCAGCCCCGCTGTGCCCGAACGTCCCGGCACCCAGGAACGGGTACGCCATGTCGGCCGTCGCCTGGAAGCCGAGCCCGAACGCCTTGTGCGTCCGCGACACCAGGTCGTAGCCGATCGAATGGATCTGCCCGACCTCGGCGACCGTGTCCGGCTTCAGCAGCGGTGGCCGTCCGTCCACCTCGCTGATCGCCGCCGCGTACATCCCGGCGAGCCCCCGCGCGGCCGCGACCCCGCCCGCCGACGCCGGCCCCTTGGCGCGCACCGTACGGGAGTTGCCGTAGCTCATCAGATCCCCGGGGTCGGCCACATGCGTGTTGAAGGCGATCGAGGCGAGGCTGTGCGGGGCACTCGGCATCGCGGCCAGCTCGGCCTGCTGCACCGGCGTCGGCGCCATCGGCTGCACCGACCGGAAGCGGGGCTCCAGTGACTCGGGCAGACCGAGGTGGAAGTCCAGCCCGTACGGCGCCCGCACCCGCTCCTCGTACACCTCCTGGAGCGAACGGCCGGTGGCCCGCCGTACCACCTCACCGGTGAGCGCCCCGATGACGAGCGCGTGGTAGCCGAACGCCGTGCCCGGCCGCCAGAACGGCCGCTGGTCCGCGAGCCGTTCGGCGATCGCCCGGTCGTCGGCCAGCTCGTCGTCCGTGAACCCGGCGTCGAGCCCGACCAGACCGGCCCGGTGCGCGACCAGATCGCGCAGGGTCAGCCCCGCCTTGCCCTCGGCGCCGAACTCCGGCCAGTAGTACGTCACCTTGCGGTCCAGCTCGAGGGTGCCGTCCTGCACGAGCAGGGCGACCACCAGATGGGCGGCACCCTTCGTGGAGGAGAACACGCCGTAGAGGGAGTCGGCCCGGGCGCCGTCCCCGGCCCACAGGTCGACGACTCTGCGTCCGTGCACGTAGGCACACAACTGCCCCTCGTAATCGGGCAGTTCCCCCGCCACGAACGCGGCGAACTCCGCGCGCACCGCCTCGAAGCCGGCCGCGACCGTGCCGTGGATCTCCTGCGTCATCCGCTCTCCTCATCTGCGCCGCTTGCCTGTGCCATGCTGAACAACGCCCTCCCGACCTGGGCGAATTCCCCCTTGGGATGGTCCCGGAAGAGCGGCTCCGTGCCGAACAGCACGGCCTGCGCACCGCTGACCACCGAGGCCTGCCCCGCCGCGTCCGCGGGCCCGCCGGTACCGTCCTCCGCCGGCCGCCAGTGCCCGGAGACGAGCGGGTTCCCGGCCGCGTACGACTGCTCCACGCGGACCTCGGGACCGAGATCCGTGAACCACACGGGCGCGTACACGAACCCGTGGTCCGGCGAACCACCGGTGAGAACCCCGGAGTTCACCATCCGCACCACACCATTGGCGTCCCCGTTGCCCTCGACCGGCTTCGCGGCCAGCAGCCCGGTGGCGGAGTTGAGCGCCGCACCGGTGGCACCGCGCCCGACCAGACCGTGATCGTCGAGGAAGCCGTCGAGCGCCGTACGGGCGGCCGTGCCCAGGTCCTCGTACTCCAGCCCCGCCGACACGAACAGCACGTCCACCGCCGACCAGTCGAAGCCCGCGTTGAGCACGGCCGCCGAGACGGGCGTGACCTCGAAGTTCATCTCCCGCAACGCGAACAGCTCACCCGGTGTGACGGCCGCCGCGACCCGGGTGCGGTGCAGGGCGGTGGTGCCGGTCGCCGTCGTGGCGTCGAAGGCGACGTCGTACGTCCTCGCGGCGACCGCCGCCTGGGCTCGCGCCGAGCCCGGCACGATGACGCTGCCGTCCGCTGCCTGCCGTACCGAAATGCCCTTCCGCAGCAGCGAGTTGAGCGCCGCGATCTCCCGCGCGTCGTCGAGCCTCAGGCGCAGGTTGCCGCGCGGCGCGACGTAACCGACGTGCGCGGCGGCGGAGACGGGGCGGGCGGAAACGCCGTACAGGCTCCCGCGCCTCACCGGTTCGACCGTCGCACCCCACAGCCGGCCCAGACTCCACCCGGAGATGTCGTACATCACCGACACCTTGTCGCTGATGTCGCTCCCGTCGGCCAGCAGCACACTGGCCATGCCCCGCTTGGCCTGGCGCATGTCGACGACGTACGAGCCCTTCGCGTACGTCCGCCCGTCGAGCCGGAAGGCACGGATCGCGCGGGTGACGCGGACGTCGTTGGCGAGGAGGTGGTCGACGAGACGCGCGGCGGCGGTCGCGGAGCGCTGGGCGCCCCGGCCGGCCGGGATGACGTAGGCGCGCGGGAAGTCGGTCGTGTAGACGTCCTCCGGGCCGATCCCGGGCACCCCCGGCACCGTCTCCTCCGAAACCGCCACCTGCGCGGCGCCCGCGGCACCCCGCCGGAAGACCTCGATCTGGTCGGCGACGATCGAAGTGCGCTTGCTCCGCACGTAGTCGAGGGTGGCGCGGAGTGCGGCCCCCGCCACATCCACGTTGATCGCGGACCGGCGTCGCAGCTCGCTCTCCGGCAGGCTGGTGTAGGCCGCGTTGTTCACCTGTAACGGGATCTCCACCGTGTGCGCGGCGACCGTGCCGTGGAACGCCGCGTACTGCGGGGTGAAGATCGGCGGCCAGTCGTCCCAGCCCTCCTCCTCGTCCCGGAACGGGATCTGCGCGGGCTGTACGCCGTCCTTCTCCGGCGTGTAGCCGAGGCCGTTGACGGCGGACTCCATGCGGAGGGCGTTGGCGTAGGTGTTCTTCAGGAAGAGGTCGTACTCGTAGTTCTCGCCGTGCGGGGGAGTGGTGGGCTCGATGAGGGTGCCGTTGACGTAGCCGTGCAGGTCGAGCATGACGGCCGGCTGCTTGTCGATCTGGATCTGCCGCATCGCCCGTACCTCGGGCTGCGAGGCGGTGACGAAGTCCCGGTTCATGTCGAAGCCGTTGGCGTTGGCGCGGGTGCCGGCGACACGGCCGTCCGGGTTGGCGGTGATGTTGAAGTACAGGCGGGAGTGGGAGAGGAGGTCGCGCGTCTTCTGGTCCTTGGCGGTGGCGAGCTGCTCGATGAGCTTCAGGGAGGCGTCGGTGCCCTCCCACTCGTTGCCGTGGATGTTGTTGTTGATGAAGACCGGGGTCTTGTAACCCGCCTTGACCTCCCGGCTCTTGGCGGCCGCGGCGGGCGCGTTCTCGATGAGCTCGCGCATCCGCGCCTGGGCGCGGGCCTGGCGGCCGCTCTCCGGCGCGGTGACGGTGACGAGGTAGAGCCGGTGCCCGCCCGCCGAACGGCCCGCGACCTCCACGCTCACCCGGTCGCCGAGGGCCTGCAGGGCGTTCAGCTTCGGGGCGATCGCGTGGTACGGGGTGAGGCCGAGCTTGACGGACTTGTCGGCGGGGTTCTCGGGGTCGGGGGTGAGGACCTGCTCGCGCGGGTAGCCGCGGCTGTCGTCGGCCACCGGGTCGGTGGTGGCGGCGAGGGCTCGCCGGGCGGCGCTCGCCGGGGCCTGCGCGGCGCGCTGGTCGAGGGCGGGGTCGTCCCGGGTGACTGGGGGCTGGGGTGTCGCGCCGGCGGTGTGCGGGGTGAGGAACAGCGACCCCGCCGCGGTGACGGCGAGGGCGGTGATCAGAACGGGTCTCGCAGGAACGGTTCTCGTGGTGCGCACGCGTACCTCCTCCAAGGCTTCCTGAGATCGGTACGGCGAGGTGTACCTGTTCGACTCAACCGCAACAAGAGGGAGTTGGTGCCACGGATGCCCCGGACGGCGCATCCCGGGCCTCCTGGACCGGGCATCCTGAGGGCGGAAACAGCGTCGGCGTGCGGCGAGCCGGAACGGGAGGACAGCCCGTGGTAACGATCCCTACGCTTCTCGTGGCCGTGACCCCCGTATGACCAGGCTGGGACCCGTGTGAGCCCTGGCTGGCGACAGGCCCCCGATAGAGTTCCCCCATGCGCGATCTCGGGGTGGGTTTCAGTTATCTCCTCAAGGGCCAGCGATGGGTGGCCCGGCACGGCAAGCAGTACGGCTTCGGGCTGCTCCCGGGCCTCATCACACTCGTCCTCTACGCGGCGGCGCTCGTCGCACTGGCCCTGTGGGGCGCGGCCTTCGTGGCCTGGGCGACGCCCTTCGCCGACGACTGGTCGAGCCCCTGGCTCGGTCTCTTCCGCGGCTTCCTCACGGCCGTTCTGTTCGCCCTGGCGCTCCTGCTCTCCGTCCTCACCTTCACCGCGGTCACGCTCCTGGTCGGCCAGCCCTTCTACGAGAACCTCTCCGAGAAGGTCGACCGGGACGTCTCCCCGGACGGCACGGCCCCCGAGTCCGGGCTGCCGCTCTGGCGCGAGCTGTGGATCTCGGCCCGCGACAGCCTCCGGATCGTGTTCCGCGCCCTCCTGTGGGGCGTCCTGCTCTTCGCCCTCGGCTTCATCCCGGTCGTCGGCCAGACGGTCGTGCCGGTGATCGGCTTCGTCGTCACCGGCTTCTTCCTCACCGAGGAGCTCACCGCCGTCGCCCTCCAGCGCCGCGGCGTCGAACTCCGCGACCGCCTCGCCCTCCTGCGCTCCCGCAAGACCCTGGTGTGGGGCTTCGGTACACCCCTCGGCGTGGCCTTCCTGGTGCCGTTCGTCGCGGTGTTCCTGATGCCGGGCGCGGTCGCGGGCGCCACGCTGATGGCGCGCGAACTGCTGGGCGAGGAGACGGTGGAGGAGAACGCAGAGGACGCAGAGGACGCGGACGACGGGGCGGCCACCGACGACAAGCGCGTCACCCGGTGACCGGGCTGCCCGCCGCCACGCTCAGGATCGTCCGCACCTGGGCGATGATGTCCAGCCGGTTGCGCACGAACTCCGGGTCGGTCACGGACCCGGTCGCCGGATCGGTGTTGCCCGCCCCGAACTGCAGCACGGGCGTGTGCACATGCCCGCCCGGCAGCGAGTCGTGCAGCCCCAGCCGGTCCCGCAGCAGCGTCGCCCGGTAGGCGATCTCGTTGGAGAGGTAGTCCCCGCCGCCCCCCTGACGTGCCGTCGACCGTTCCTAGGGACTGAGCGGGAGTGAGTCCTGTTGCCAGGACTCATGCTCAGCCGAACGCCCC
>NZ_KQ949076.1:70389-86968 GCF_001514305.1 Streptomyces dysideae | reverse complement strand
TCATGGCGCGTGGTCTTCCTGGTCGTGCTGGTGAGGGGCTTTTGCCAGTGCTGGGCGCCCCAGCGGCTGGTGTAGGCCGGGTCCACGGCGATGACAGCGATATCAGTCTGGTCGGCCATGGAGGTCAGCCGGACACGCAGCCTGCCAGTGGGCATGCCGGAGATCAGCTGCCGGAACCGCTTCTTGCGGCCGTGTTTCTCGCGGGTCTTCTCCGCGGTGAAGTCGAGGTCCTCGACCGCGATGGCCTTCACGCCACACGACTTGGCCCAGTTGAGCAGGCGGGTCAGGGCGTGCCGCACTTGGGCGTCGCGGTGGCCAGACGTTCCGGCGAGGTCGTAGGAGAAGCGGCGTGGATTGCCGATGGGGTTGCCGCAGGTGTCCAGGCGCCAGGCGGCCAAGTGGTCGGTGTTGGTGTCGACTGCGATCACGCCGTGAGCCAAAGCTGCCGTGAGCGGGATCGTCTGGGCGGGCGGGATCTGCCAGGAAGCCGTCAGATACCAGCGGTCACGCAGGACGTCGTAGTGGATGCGGTAGGCGACCGCGCGGTTGGCTGCGACGCGGTCGGCCCACTCGGCGCCCCGGTGGGGGAAGCCGACCCGGCCCGCGAGGACGTACCGGCCGTGCGGCGCGTTCGCGTACTCGGCGAGCGGGGCGGGCAGCCTGATGCTGACCTCACCGTCCGGGGAGACGCGGATGGTCTCGTTGCCGTACCGCTTGCCGGACTCGCCATCAGCCTGGAGGAACCAGCGCTCGGCCTCCCACCTCTGCCGCCACTGCGTCTCGGTCAGCCCGGCGGCGTCCAGGTTGTGGCGGGTGCGGGCGAGGCGCTTGCCGCCGCGCACCACGTGCACACGGCCGGCCTCTCGGTCGGCCTGCGCCTGCTCCAGCCGGTCGTTGAGCAGGTGCAGTCGGCGGGTCTTGGTGAACCACTCCTGCTTGCTGCGGTAGCCGCCCGGCGCCCTCTTCGTGCCCTTCTCCCCCACGGGGAGGGAAAGCCGGTGCGCGATGGTGCGCACCCCGGCCTCCAGTCCCTGGACGTGGGCGAGCTGGCCGCGGCGGGCGAGCGCCCACTGGTCGTGCGTGGCCTTGGTGATGCTCCCGGCCCAGCGGGACGACGATTCGGCGGTCAGCTCCCGCTTACGGGCCGCCCACGTGTCCGTCGTGTGCTCCAGCCCGTCCCGGCAGCGCACGGCCAGATCACGGGAAGCCAGCGAGCCCAGATGCCCGCCGACCAGGCGCAGCACCTTCTCATCCCCAGGCGACAGATGCTTGAGACGGGTACGGATCGCGACCCCCGACGGGCCGAGCGCAACGAACGGCGCCGCCATCTCTCGTACCCGGCTCACCCGTTCACCCCCTGCTCAGTAGGTCCCGTCACCGAACCCAACGAACATCACGCACAACGGTTACGCATTCGACGAAGGAACTCATGTTCCCTGCCGCATGGAGTCCGGGAACCACACCACCCCTGGGCAAGCAATCCGCCAGCCGAGCCCTACTCCATACCGGCCCGGACCCATCCACGCTCACTCCTGCTCACCCAAGCGCGCTACAACACAGTATTTGGGCCAGCTGTTCCAACCCTTCCCGCCGCCTCCCGCAACGCCCCGACGAACGCCTCCCCGCCCGGCGTCAGCGACCGCCCCCGCATCGTCGCCGCGTACACCGCCCGCGCCGGGGCGCCCTCGTCCAGCACCGGCAGCAGGGCGACGTCGGGACGTACCGACGCGGCGGCCAGTGCCGGGACCAGGGTCACGCCGAGGTCGGCGGCGACGTAGCCCTGCTTGGCGGTCCACTCGCCGACGACATGCGCGACGCGCGGCCGGAAGCCCTGCCGCAGGGCCGCGTCCAGCAGGGTGCCCTCGGGGCGGGAGCTTCCGGAGATCCAGTCGGCGTCGGCGAGTTGACCGAGCCGCACAGGTCGTCCCTTCAACGCCAGGGGGTGATCCGCGGGAACGGCGACGTACAGGGACTCGTCGAGGAGATGGTGGAGTGCGTACGCCTCCAGCGGCGCGCGGCCGGTCGTCGAGACGACCGCGAGGTCGAGGTGCCCGGCGGTCAGCCGCTCAAGGAGGACGGGCGTGAAGCCCTCCTCGCGGGAGACGTGAACACCGGGATGCCGGCTCCGGAACGCGGCGAGCGCTTGCGGCACCAGCCCTGCGTCGGCCGAGGCGAACGCCCCGAACCTCAGCCGCCCCCCGGCCGCCTCCCGCAACACCGCCAGCTCCCGCCCCGCCCCGAGCAGCGCCGCACCGACGGCCTCGGCGTGCGGAACGAGAACCCGGCCCGCCTCCGTCAGCCGCACCCCGCGCGGCAACCGGTCGAACAGCGGGCCACCGCCCAACGCCCCCTCCAGCGAGGAGATCTGCCGCGACACCGCGGACTGCGTCCACCCGAGCGTCCGCGCCGCCACGGTGAACGACCCATGCCGGGCGACCTCCAGGAACGCCCGCAGCCACACCGTGGAGAGATCAGGAAAGCCATGCGATTCAGGCATGCCAGCCATGCTAGACATTCGCTTGTCGCATCGCAGGAGTCGACCTACCGTCGGCTGCATGGAGAAGATCGCTTTTCTGGGCCTCGGTCACATGGGTGCCCCATGGCCCGCCAACTCCTCACTGTCGGTCATCGGTTGACGGTGTGGAACCGTACGGCGGCGAAGTTCGGCCCGCTGATAGAGGCGGGCGCCGTGCTCGCCGCGTCCCCGGCCGAGGCCGTCCGCCACGCCGACGTCGTGATCACGATGCTCGCTGACCCGGCCGCCCTGGGCACGGTCGCCGCAGCGATCGTGCCCGCCCTGCGCCCCGCACCCGGTGGATCGAGATGTCCACCGTCGGGCCGGAGGCGGTACGGAGGCTCGCCGACCAACTGGGCGAGGGTGTCATGCTGGTCGACGCGCCGGTCATGGGAAGCACCGACAAGGCGGCCACCGGCCGGCTCGGCATCCTCGCGGGCGGTGACGTGGACGCCGTACAGGCGGTACTCGCCCACCTGGGCACGGTCACCCGTACCGGCCCGCTCGGCTCCGGCGCGGCACTCAAACTCGTCGTCAACTCCGCCGTCATCGGCGGCATCGCTCTCGTCGCCGAAGCGCTACGCCTCGCGGACGCGCTCGGCCTCGACGACGACACCGCGCGTACCGCCCTCACCAACAGCCCGCTGGGCGGCGCTGTCGCCCGCGCCTTCGCCGAGGGCGTCCACTTCGACACCGCGCTCGCGGTGAAGGACGTAGGACTGGCTACGAAGTCGGCTCAACTACCGGCCATGGAGGCCGTGTTGGAGCTCTACCGGCAGGCCGCCGCCGACCCCGCCCTCGCCCACGCGGACCTCGCCCGCGCCGCCCACCACATCCGCACCCGCTGAAGGAGCCCCACCCTCATGCAGATCACCCTCGACAACCCGGCCTCCGCCCCCCAGCCCCTGAGCCCCTACTACTCCCAGGTCGCCCGCGTCGAACACCCCGACGGCAGCGCCCTGTTGTTCCTCTCCGGCCAGATCGCGGAGGGCGCCACGGTCGCCGAGCAGAGCCGGGGCATCTTCGAGACCATCGCCACCCTGCTGGCAGCCCACGGCGCGACCCTCGCGGACGTCATCAACATCCGCACCTGTCTCACCGACATCGGCGCCCTGCACGAATACGGCGCCGTACGCCAGGAGTTCATCACCGGCACCCCGCCGACCAGCATGACCTTCGAGGTGCCTAAGCTGTTCCGCCCCGAGGCGCAGATCGAGGTCGAGGTGGTGGCCGCGGTCAGTCCTCGCCCAGCAGCCTGAGGAAGTCCCGGAAAGCCTCCGGCATGTCCACCGACTCCGGGTCCAGCAGCCACTGGTACTGCAGGCCGTCCATCACCGCCACCAGCAGGGGCGCGGTGCGTTCCGGGGTGAGGCCGTTCGGGAGGCGGTCGCCGTACTGGGCGCGCAGGACCTCCGCCATGCTCGCCCGCACCCTCGTGTACCGCTCGGTGAAGTACGCGCGCGCCGGATGCCCCTCCGTCACGCTCTCGCCGAGCAGCGCCGAGAAGGTCTGGATGATGGCGGGCCGCATCGCGTTGTACTCGACGAGCGAGGCGAGCAGGTCCATCCGCCACCGGGTGGTGGGCAGCGCGTCCCACTGGTCCCGCTCCTGTAGCACGGCGACGAGCAGCGCGTCCTTGGTCGGGAAGTGGTGCAGCAGCCCTTGCTGGGTGAGTCCGACGCGCTCCGCGACCGCCGCCAGGCTCGCGCCCCGGTAACCGCGCTCGGCGATCACCTCCAGGGCGGCCCGGACGATCTCGGCGCGGCGCTCCTCGCTCCTGACCCTCGCGTTCATTGCGTCACCGTACGGCATCGTCGCACAAGCAATATAACGGCAGGATAACAAAACCTACCGGTCTACAGGTAACGGATGCAGGATGGGGAGGCACAGCCCGCACTCAACGAGGAGGCACCGCGATGGCGGGAACCCGCACCCCGGCCGACGAAGCGCGTGAGACAGCCGTCGAGGCCGCCCTCGCCCGGCTCGACCTCGACGCCAAGGCCGCCCTGCTCTCCGGCCAGGACATGTGGACCCTGCCCGCCCTGCCCCAGATCGGCCTGCGGTCCCTCGTCATGTCCGACGGCCCGATCGGCGTCCGGGGCGTCCGCTGGACCGCCGACGACCCGTCCGTCGCGCTGCCCTCGCCCACCGCCCTCGCTGCCACCTGGGACCCGGAGCTGGCCCGCTGCGCCGGCACCCTGCTCGCCCAGGAGTCCCGCCGCAAGGGCGTCCACGTCCTCCTCGCTCCCACCGTCAACCTGCACCGCTCCCCGCTCGGCGGCCGGCACTTCGAGGCGTACAGCGAGGACCCGTACCTGACCGGCGTCATCGGCACCGGCTATGTCCAGGGCGTGCAGTCCGGCGGCGTCGGCACCACCGTCAAGCACTTCGTCGCCAACGACGCCGAGACCGACCGCTTCACCGTGAACAACGTCGTCTCCGAACGCGCCCTGCGCGAGCTGTACCTGGCCCCCTTCGAGGCCATCGTCGAGAACGCCCGCCCCTGGGGCATCATGACCGCCTACAACACGGTCAACGGCACGACGATGACCGAGCACCACTACCTCGTCAACGAAGTCCTGCGCGGCGAATGGCGCTTCGACGGGTTCAACGTCTCCGACTGGCTGGCCGCCCGCTCCACCGTCGCCGCGATCGAGGGCGGCCTCGACGTCGCGATGCCGGGCCCGCGCACGGTCTACGGGCCTGCCCTCGCCCGGGCGGTACGGGACGGGAAGGTCACCGAGGACAAGGTCGACGCGGCCGTGCGCAACGTCCTGCGGCTCGCCGCCCGGGTCGGCATCCTGGAGGGCGCCGAGCCGGTCGTCACCGAGCTGCCGGACACTGTCGACGGCGCGGCACTGGCCCGGGAGATCGCCCGCCGCTCCTTCGTCCTGGTCCGCAACGAGAACAACGCCCTGCCCCTGAAGCCGAACGGCACGGTCGCCCTCATCGGCGCCGCCGCCCGCGACGCCCGCGTCCTCGGCGGCGGCTCCGCCACCGTCTTCCCGGCCCGGATCGTCTCCCCGCTCGACGGCCTCACCGCCGCCCTCCCCGACGGCGCCCTCACCTACGCCGTCGGCGCCGACCCGAACACCGAACTCTCCGTCTTCGACAACGGCTTCGAGCTGCGCGCCGTGTGCCGGGACGCCGACGGGAACGCCCTCGGTTCCGACTCCGCGCCCGGCGGCCAGATCAAGTGGATGGGCACGACGGGCCTCCCCGACGGCGTCACCCACGACCGGCTGCACACCGTCGAGCTGACCGGCACCTTCACCCCCCGCGAGAGCGGCCCGCACACCTTCGGCATCCAGGGCTTCGGCCCCTTCCGGCTCACCGTCGACGGCACCACGCACTACGACGACATCCAGCGCGCCTCCGACGACGACCCCTTCATCACCTTCTTCGGCGCCCCCGTGCCCCACGCCCAGGTCGAACTCACCGCAGGCGAACCGGTCGACATCTCCCTCACCCACATCGTCGAAGTCCCCGATGACACCGCGATGCCGGCGGTCATGTTCGCCGCCGCCCACCAGGACCCGCGGCGCGACCCCGACGACCTGATCGCCGAGGCCGTGGCCGCGGCACGGAACGCCGACACCGCCGTCGTCATGGTCGCCACCACCGAACGCGTCGAGTCCGAGGGCTACGACCGCACCCACCTCACCCTCCCCGGCCGCCAGGACGACCTGGTCCGCGCCGTCGCCGCCGCCAACCCGAACACCGTCGTGGTCGTCAACTCCGGCTCCCCGGTGGAGCTGCCGTGGCGCGACGACGTCGCCGCCGTCCTGCTCAGCTGGTTCCCCGGCCAGGAGGGCGGCGCGGCCCTCGCCGACGTCCTCACCGGCGCCGAGGAGCCCGGCGGCCGGCTGCCCACCACCTGGGGCTCCCTGTCCGACGCCCCGGTCACCCGGGTCGTCCCGGCAGACGGTGAACTCCCGTACACCGAGGACGTGTTCATCGGCTACCGCGCCTGGGAGCGGGACGGCAGGACGCCCGCCTACCCCTTCGGGCACGGCCTCGGCTACACCGACTGGACCTACGACTCCGTCGAGACCGACGGCACGACCGTCAAGGTCCGCGTCCGCAACTCCGGCACCCGCGCGGGCCGCGAGACCGTCCAGGTCTACCTCGCCCCGGCCGCCCCCGACCCCGAGCGCCCGGCACGCCGGCTGGCCGGCTTCGCGGGCGTCGAGGCCGGACCCGGCGAGATTGCCGAAGCCGTCGTCGAACTCCCGTGCCGCGCCTTCGAGATCTGGGACGAGAAGACCAACTCGTGGTCGTTTGTGAAGGGTTCGTACGAGATCCAGGCAGGCCGCTCGATCTCCGACCGCCGGATCACCACGACCATTAACGTCTGACCCGGGAGCAAACCTCCCCACAAGCAGCCCCGGTCCGGGACCTGACCCCTGGACCGGGGCTCATCGCGTCCAGGGCCCTCGCCCGCGTCCCGCCCCTACCGGGTGCCGAACCCGTACACCGTCTCCGACCGGAACACCTCACCCGGCCGCAGCACCGTGCCCGGGAACTCCGGCCGGTTCGGGGAGTCCGGGAAGTGCTGCGTCTCCAGGGCGATGCCGTCGCCGGGGGAGTAGGGCCCGCTCAGATGGTCGGCGGTGTACAGCTGAAGGCCGGGCTCGGTGGTCGTCACCGTCAGCGCCCGCCCCGACGCGGGGTCGTACAGCTCACCGACCTCGACCGCGGCCGCCGTCACGCCCTTGTCCAGCACGAAGTTGTGGTCGTACCCGGCGCCGACCTTCCGCGCCTCCCGGAAGTCGAAGCGCGTGCCCGTCACGTCCTCCAGCACACCCGTCGGAATCAGATCCGCGTCGACCGGCGTGAACCGCGAGGCGGCGAGCCGCAGCTCATGCCCGCCCGCGTTCCCGGACCCGGCCAGGTTGAAGTACGAGTGATTGGTCAGGTTCACCACGGTCGCCGCGTCGGTCACGGCCTCGTACGCGATCCGCAGCGCACCGCTCTCCATCAGCGTGTACGTCGCCGAGACCTCAAGACGCCCCGGAAAGCCCTCCTCGCCGTCCGCGCTGACCCGCGACAGCCGCACCCCGCCCTCGACCGGCGCCATGTCCCACACCCGCTTGTCGAAGCCGCGCTCACCGCCGTGCAGCGAGTTGGGCGCGTTGTTCCGCGCGAGCGAGTACGTCCGGCCGTCCAGCGTGAAGCGGCCGCCTGCGATCCGGTTGGCGTACCGCCCGATCAGAGCGCCGAAGTACGGCCCCGGACACGCGAGATAGCCACCCAGGTCCGGGAACCCCAGCACCACGTCCGCCGTACGCCCGTCGCGGTCCGGCACCTCCACCGACTGCACGATCCCGCCGTACGACAGGACCCGTACCCGTACGCCCGCACGCTCCAGAGACCAGCGGTGGACAGGGGTGCCGTCGGAAAGTGTGCCGAAGAGTTCGTTCATGTGCGAAACCCTAAGTCACGCCTCCTTGCGTGTGACCGTCCGATAGGCGATCTCCGCCAGCCGGGCCTGTCCGTTCACACTCGGATGGAACCAGTCCCACTGGCTCAGCTGCTGCTCCCCGAACCGGTACGCGTACACCGCGCCCCCGTCGAAACGACACCGGCGGTCCTTCGCACACACCTCCGCCAGCACCTCGTTGTAGTCCTCCACCCGCTGTTGCACGGTGTCCCGCCGCTGGGTCGCCGCCGCGTCCACCGCGTCCGCGTCGCCCAGCATCGACGGGCAGATGCCCAGCTTCCACACCTGCTTGCCCAGCGGATTGGTCCGCCCCTCCGACCACAGCCGCTTCAGATTCGGCACGCTCGCGACGTACACCTGCGACTTGGGCAGCGCCTTGCGCAGCGTGCCCATCGCGTCCTCGAACTGCGCCCGGAAGTCCGCCACCGACGTCATCGCGTCGGTCGTCGCCCGGCACGCGTCATTGGCCCCCGCCATCACCGCCACCAGCTGCGGCTTGCGCGTCACCGCCTGCGCCATCTGCCCCGCCAGGTCGGCCATCCGCGACCCGGTCACGGCGTAGTTCCAGCTCCGCGCGGCCGCGTCCGCCTTTCCCAGCAGCCGTACGGCGAGACTGTCCACCTCCGCACTGCTGCCCGTCGCCCACGATGCCTCCGGACAGTCGGACAGCACCGAGCAGGCGTCGAAACCACGCGTGATGGAGTCCCCCACGGCCGCGACCGACGCCGGGCTGCTGTCCCACACCGGGGTCGGCTTCGGCGACGGCTTCGCGCTCTGCTCCCCCGTCCCGGTCGGGCCGGGGGAGTTGCCACCGACGGCGTCACAGCCGGTGACGCCCAGGACGGTCGCCGCGAGGGCGGCGAGAACGGCCCGTGAGCGGTGGCTTGGCTTCCGCATCGGGTGGTGATCCCCTCGGTCGTCGTACAGAACCGGGACTCGGCTGCAGCCCGTCCCCCCATAACAACGCGCGAGGGTTCCCGATCACACCCGGACCCCAGACGATGCAACGGATCACACCCGTACAAGCGTCCTGCCGGGTGAATGGCGGGCGTTCAGCGGCACCGGGACGGACGGTACGTCACACTCCTTGCGCCGCCGCACGGTAGCCTCGCCATCAACGTGGCTGTGCTGCCACTGCCGCCCGCCAGTTCGCAAGATGCCCCGCTCTGCCCGGAGGTCCCGGTGACGACACGTGGAGTTCTGTACGTGCACTCCGCGCCGCGCGCGCTGTGCCCGCACGTCGAGTGGGCCGTCGCCGGGGTGCTCGGCACGCGCGTCAGCCTCGACTGGATCCGGCAGCCCGCCGCGCCCGGCACCTGGCGCTCCGAGTTCTCCTGGAAGGGCGAGGTCGGCACGGCGTCCAAACTGGCGTCGGCACTCCGCGGCTGGCACCTCCTCCGCTTCGAGGTGACGGCAGAGCCCTGCCCCACCGCCGAGGGCGAGCGCTACAGCTGCACCCCCGACCTCGGCATCTTCCACGCCGTCACCGGAATCCACGGCGACATCCTCATCCCCGAGGACCGCCTCCGCGCAGCCCTGGTCCGCTCCCAGCGCGGCGAGACAGACCTGGAGGCCGAACTCTCCAAACTCCTCGGCAAGCCCTGGGACGACGAACTGGAGCCGTTCAGGTACGCAGGAGAGGGAGCCCCCGTCCGCTGGCTCCACCAGGTGGTGTGAAGCGCCCTTGGGGCGCGGGGCTGTATCGATATGCGGCTCCGCCGCGTGGGCGCGACCAGCCCCCACCGGCTCGCAGCGGACAAACAACGACACGTGGCCCGAACTCCAGCAGGGAGCCCGGGCCACACACCGTTCAGAAGAGCAATCAGACCGTACGGAACGCAAGCACCACGTTGTGCCCACCAAACCCGAACGAGTCGTTCAGCGCGGCAATCCGCCCCTCAACAGGCAGCTTCCGAGCCTCACCCCGCACGATGTCCGCGTTCGCCTCGGCCTCGGGGTCGAGGTTCTCCACATTGATGGTCGGCGGAGCGACCCGGTGGTACAGCGCGAGCACCGTAGCCACCGACTCGACCCCACCGGCGCCACCCAGCAGATGACCGGTCATCGACTTGGTGGCAGAGACGGCCATGTGGTCGACGTCGTCGCCGAAAACCTTCCGCAGCGCCTTCAGCTCGGCCACGTCACCGGCCGGCGTAGACGTCGCGTGCGCGTTGACGTGCACGATCTCCGCCGGGTCGAGGTCGTTGCGGTCCAGCAGATTCTGCAGGGCGTGCGAAATGCCACGCCCCTCCGGCTCCGGCTGCACGATGTCGTGGCCGTCGGCGGAGATGCCCTGCCCGACCGCCTCGGCGTACACCCGGGCACCGCGCTTCGCCGCGTGCTCGGCGGACTCCAGGACGATCACACCGGCGCCCTCGCCGAGCACGAAGCCGTCCCGGGCGAGGTCGTAGGGACGGGACGCGCCCTGCGGGTCGTCGTTGTTCTTGGACATCGCCATCATGTTGCCGAACGCGGCGATGGGCAGCGGGTGGATCGCCGCCTCCGTGCCACCCGCGACGACGATGTCGGCGCGGCCGGTGCGGATCATCTCGATGGCGTAGCCGATGGCCTCGGCGCCCGACGCGCACGCGGAGACCGGCGTGTGCACGCCCGCACGGGCGCCCACGAGCAGGCCGACGTTGGCGGAGGGGCCGTTGGGCATCAGCATGGGGACGGTGTGCGGGGAGACGCGGCGGACGCCCTTCTCCTTCAGCACGTCGTACTGGTCGAGCAGCGTCGTCACGCCACCGATGCCGGAGGCGATGACCGTACCCAGACGGTCGGGGTCGACGCTGCTGTCCTCACCCGCCCTGGCGGTGAAGCCGGCGTCGGCCCACGCCTCCTTGGCGGCGACCAGCGCGAACTGCGCCGAGCGGTCCAGGCGGCGGGCCTGGGGCCGCGGGATGACCTCGGTGGGCTCCACGGCGACCGGCGCGGCGATACGGACCGCCTGGTCGGCGGCCCACTCCTGTTCCAGGGGCTTGACGCCGGACTTGCCGGCGACCATGCCCTCCCAGGTAGAGGCTGCGTCGCCACCCAGCGGTGTGGTTGCGCCGATACCGGTGACGACCACGGTGCGATTGGTCGGGCTCACGGGAATTCTTTCTCCAACGGATACGAGGAGGACAACCCCCGCCGAAGCGGGGACAACGGCGCCACCGCCGGGTGGCGGGGCTGGGCAGCCGGGGTCTGAGCGGTGGCTCAGCCCTGGTGCTTGAGGATGTAGTCGGTCGCGTCGCCGACGGTCTTGAGGTTCTTGACGTCCTCGTCGGGGATCTTGACGTCGAAGCGCTCCTCGGCGGCGACGACGACCTCGACCATGGACAGCGAGTCGACGTCCAGGTCGTCGGTGAAGGACTTGTCCAGCTGGACGTCCTCAACCGGGATGCCGGCGATCTCGTTCACGATGTCGGCGAGACCGGCGACGATCTCTTCCTGAGTGGCGGCCATGTCAGGCGCTCCTTCTTGATTGTCCAGAGGGTGTGGCAGCCCACCGCGTGAGCGGCGGGTGTGGTACTTCCCGCACCGGACCACAAGATCCGGCACGGAGTGCCTAGGGGAGGGTAACGACCGTCGCGGCGTACACGAGACCCGCCCCGAATCCGATGACGAGCGCGGTGTCGCCGCTCTTCGCCTCGCCGGTCGCCAGAAGCCGCTCCATAGCGAGCGGGATCGAGGCGGCCGAGGTGTTGCCGGTGGTGCGCACGTCACGCGCGACCGTGACGTGCTCCGGCAGCTTGAGAGTCTTCACCATCGAGTCGATGATCCGCTCGTTGGCCTGGTGCGGAATGAAGACGTCCAGATCGTCCGGTGAAAGTCCGGCGGCCTCCAGGGCCTCCTTGGCGACCTTCGCCATCTCGAACACGGCCCAGCGGAACACCGCCTGGCCCTCCTGCGTGATCGCAGGGAACTTGGCGACCTCGCCGTCGCGGTAGTCGGTCCACGGCACGGTCTGCTTGATGGTCTCGGACTTGTCGCCCTCCGAGCCCCAGACGGTCGGGCCGATGCCCGGTTCCTGGGCGGGGCCGACCACGACCGCGCCGGCGCCGTCACCGAACAGGAAGGCCGTCGCCCGGTCCTCGAGGTCGGTGAGGTCGGACAGCCGCTCGACGCCGATGACAAGGACGTACTCCGCCGAGCCCTCGACGATCATGCCTTTGGCGAGGGTCAGGCCGTAGCCGAAGCCCGCGCAGCCGGCCGAGATGTCGAAGGCGGCCGCCTTGTCGGTGCCCAGCTTGTCGGCGATCTCGGTGGCGACGGCGGGGGTCTGCTTGAAGTGCGAGACGGTCGAGACGATCACGCCGCCGATCTGCTCGACGGAGATCCCGGCGTCGGCGATCGCCTTGCCGGACGCCTCGATCGACATGGCGGCGACGGTCTCCTCGTCGTTCGCCCAGTGCCGGGTCTCGATGCCGGAGCGGGAGCGGATCCACTCGTCGGACGAGTCGATCGTCTCGAGGATCACCTCGTTGGGCACGACCCGGGTGGGGCGGTAGCCACCGACACCGAGGATGCGCGCGTACGGGGCGCCCTTGCTGGGCCTGATCTTCGACATGCTCTCGGGCTCCTTCTCAGGCACTGTGCTCGGCGATGAGCTCGCGAGCCGCGTCGAGGTCGTCGGGGGTCTTCAGCGCCAGCGTCTTCACGCCGGGCAGCGCGCGCTTGGCGATGCCGGTCAGCGTGCCGCCGGGGCACACCTCGATGAGGGCGGTGGCGCCGAGCTCCTGGAAGGTCTCCATGCACAGGTCCCAGCGGACCGGGTTGGCGACCTGGCCGACCAGCCGCTCCAGCACCTCGGCGCCGCTACCGACGGTCCTGCCGTCCTTGTTGGAGACGTACGTGACCTTCGGGTCGGCGGGCGTCAGTGCCTCGGCGGCCTTCGCCAGCGTGTCGACCGCGGGGGCCATGTGGTGCGTGTGGAAGGCGCCGGCGACCTTGAGGGCCACGACCCGGCGGACGCCCTCGGGCTTGTCCGCCTCCAGCGCGGCGAGCTGCTCCATCGTGCCCGCGGCCACGATCTGGCCGGCGCCGTTGACGTTCGCCGGGGTCAGGCCGAGCTTCTCCAGGTGCGGGACGGTCACCTCGGGGTCACCGCCGAGCAGCGCGGACATGCCGGTCTCGGTGATCGCGGCGGCCTCGGCCATGGCCAGGCCCCGCTTGCGGACGAGGGTGAGCGCGGCGGTGTCGTCGAGGACGCCCGCGAAGGCGGCGGCGGTGATCTCGCCGACGCTGTGGCCGGCGACGGCGCCGGGAACAATGTCACCGAGTGCCGCAGCGGACAGGAGGCCGGCCGCGACGAGCAGCGGTTGGGCCACGGCGGTGTCGCGGATGGCGTCCGCGTCGGCCTGTGTGCCGTAGTGGGCGAGGTCCAGTCCGATGACGTCCGACCAGGCGGCGACACGGTCGGCCGCACCGGGCAGGTCGAGCCAGGGGGTCAGGAATCCGGGCGTTTGGGCGCCTTGGCCGGGAGCGACGAGTACGAGCACTCTCACACTCTCTCTTGGGGACGGCCACGGCCGCCCGTGGGGACAGGGACGAAGAACAGCAGGGGGTTTTGTGGGCCCCCGACAAAAGCCTAGAGCTGGAGATCCCCATCGGCCAGACGCCCCAGGATGAGCGCGATGCGCAGTGTGAACGCGGAACGTACATCCGATGGCGACCAACCGGTGACGTCAGTCACACGTCGGAGCCGGTAGCGCACGGTGTTGGGATGGACGAACAACATTCGCGCGGCGCCTTCGAGACTGCTCGCCTGTTCGAGATAGACGGAGAGCGTCTCCAGCAGAGCCGACCCGGCTTCCTCCAGCGGTCTGTAGATCTCCTCCACCAGCTGCTCGCGGGCGCTGGGATCACCGGCCATGGCACGCTCCGGGAGCAGATCGTCCGCGAGGACCGGCCGCGGGGCGTCCTGCCAGGCAGAACACGCCTTCAGGCCGGCGGCGGCGGCCTGTGCGGACCGGGTCGCGGCGAGCAGATCGGGCACCACGGGCCCCGCGACGACGGGCCCGGCGGCATAGGGGCCGATGAGCGACTTGGCCACGGCGAGCGGATTGTCGCTGCCGCCCGCGATGACGACGAGCCGGTCCCCCAGCACCCCCGTGAGGACCTGGAGCTTGGCATGCCGGGCGGCCCGCCGGATGGCCTCGACGGTCAGCTCACTGTCACCGTCGGGCGCGGTCCCCAACAGCACACACACATGCTCGGGAGAGTTCCACCCCAGGGCCGCGGCCCTGCTGACAGCGCCCTCGTCGGCCTCCCCGCTGAGCACGGCGTTCACGACGAGCGACTCCAGCCGCGCGTCCCAGGCACCGCGTGCCTCGGCGGCCTGGGCGTAGACCTGGGCGGTGGCGAAGGCGATCTCACGGGCGTAGACGAGCAAAGCCTCGCGCAGGATGCCCTCGTCACCGGGAGCGGCCACCTCGTCGATGGCGGACTCCATGACCTCGATGGTGGTCCGTACCATCTCGACGGTCTGCCGGAGCGTGATGGCCCGGGTCAGCTCGCGGGGAGCGGTCCCGAAGACGTCGGTGGAAATGGCCTGGGGAGCATCGGGATGCCGGAACCACTCGGTGAAGGCGGCGATACCGGCCTGGGCGACCAGCCCGATCCAGGAACGGTTCTCCGGGGGCATGGCCCGGTACCACGGCAGCGTCTCGTCCATGCGCGCGATGGCCTGCGCGGCGAGACTTCCGGAGGACTTCTCCAGTCGCTTCAGGGTCGCGGTGTGCGGGTGGACGGCGTTCGCGGCCGCGGCGGACTTGCGGGCTTCGGGTTCGGGCACGGGGACAAGACTGCCTTATCAGGACGGGAGTGCGCGCCGGAGGGGGCGGGTGAGGTCTACCGTGGTGCGTGTGATGGACGTTGTGATGGACGTACGGCGCGCTGCTGAGCGCTACATCGGTGGGGATCCGACGGCGGGCATCGAGTCGCGCCACGCCTTCTCCTTCGGCCCGCACTACGACCCCGGCAACCTCCGCTTCGGCGCGCTGATCGCCTGCAACGAGGAACGCCTCGCCCCCGGCGCCGGCTTCGACGAGCACCCCCACAGCCATACCGAGATCGTGACGTGGGTGGTCGAGGGCGAGCTGACCCACCGCGACTCCACGGGCCACGAGACACGGGTCGGCCCCGGCGACGTCCAGCGCCTCAGCGCGGCGGCCGGCGTACGCCACGTGGAACGCAACGACGCCGACACCCCCCTGGTCTTCGTCCAGATGTGGCTGGCCCCTCTGGAGCCCGGCGGCGACCCGTCGTACGAGATCGTCCACGGCATCGCCGACTCCACGCCGTACGCGGTACCCGAGGCGGGCGCGATGCTCCACGTACGGCGACTGGGCGCGGGGGAGCGGACGGCGGTGCCGGACGGGGCGTATGTGTATGTGCACGTGGCGCGGGGGGAAGTGCGGCTGGGGGGAAAGGAGTTGGCGGCGGGGGATGCGGTGCGGATCACGGGGGCGGAGGGTGTGGAGGCGGTGGGGGGTGGAGGGGCGGCGGAACTCTTGATGTGGGAGATGCTGACGTAGCCGAGAAGGGGACGACTACACAGACGTCAGCCCCGAAGCTCCGCCAGCACCGAGTCGGTGAACAACGGCCACACCTCAACCGCCCAAGGCCCGAACGCCCGGTCGGTCAGCGCAACACAGCCGACCCCGACATCCGGGTCGATCCACAAAAACGTACCGGACTGCCCGAAGTGCCCAAACGTACGAGGCGAAGACGAACCCCCCGTCCAGTGCGGAGACTTGCCGTCACGGATCTCGAACCCGAGCCCCCAGTCGTTCGGGTTCTGATGCCCGTACCCCGGCAGCACCCCCTTCGTCCCCGGATACTGCACCGTCATCACCTCGGCGACCGTACGCGGATCCAGCAACCGCGGCCCCTGCACCTCCGCCGCGAACCGCAGCAGGTCCGCCACCGTGGACACCCCGTCCTTCGCGGGCGATCCCTCCAGCGAGGTGGACGTCATCCCCAGCGGCTCCAGCACTGCCTGCCGCAGATACTCGGCGAACGGGATGTCCGTCGCCTTGGCCACATGATCACCGAGCTGCTCGAACCCGGCGTTGGAGTACAGCCGCCGCTCCCCGGGCGGTGCCGTCACCCGGTGCTCGTCGAAGGCCAGCCCCGAGGTGTGCGCGAGCAGATGACGTACGGTCGCGCCCTCGGGCCCGGCCGGCTCGTCGAGCTCGATGGCGCCCTCCTCGTACGCGACGAGCACCGCGTACGCGGCCAGCGGCTTGGTGACCGACGCCAGCGGGAACCGCTGCCCGACCGGCCCGTGCACGCCGACCACCGTGCCGTCGGCACGTACGACACCCGCCGCCGCGGTGGGAACCGGCCAGTTTTCGATCAACGCGAGGCTCTTCAGCGACATGCAGTCGAGCCTAGGGCCTGTCCGGCGGAGCACGCACCAGACCCCGCTCACCTGCCCTGATAGGCGCCGCTGATTCCCTGCGACCTGCTCCGCCGGACGGGCCCTGGCCGCTCGGAACGTCAGCCGCATCGAGGGGTCCGGCTTGCGCACGAAGCCCAGCGACGCGTACAGCGGCTCGGCCTCGGCGGACGCGTTCAGATCCACGTGTGCGGCGCCCCGCTTGCGGGGGGGGGGGGGGGGAACTAGCGGG
>NZ_KQ949076.1:0-70230 GCF_001514305.1 Streptomyces dysideae | reverse complement strand
GGGGGGGGGGGGGGGAACTAGCGGGGCTGCGACTTAAGATCAAACCTGTGGGTCAGAGCACTGCGATCCGCCCTGGCGGCGAATCTCAGCCTCTTGCCCTGCTCCGCAGGAGTCCGTTTCCTCCCCCGCCTGAAGGCGGGGGTATCCACGGAGGAATCAGATGACCGACCCGCCCGTGCGGATTCCCGGACCGCCCGATCCGGTACTCCACGGTGCCTGCGGCCGGCGCCGCCAGGGCACCCGGCCGCTCGGGGTGCTCCACGACGAAGGCCACGAAGTCCCCGTCGGGCTCGGCGAGGCGGCCCCGCAGCGTCGGCAGTGACTCGGCATGCCACGCCGTGGACGCGGCCGCCGCATCCCGGCCGGCGAACACGGAATCGATCATCACCTGACGCAGCCGGAGCACTTCCTCCGCGTCCGCCACCGCAGTACGACGTACAAGACTCATGTCCCGCACGCCGGTCAGCTCCCCTGTGCCGCGTCCTGCGGATTTCCTACCGGTTGTTTCTTACCGGTTCCGCTTGCCTGGAGTGCGCTCCAAGGCCATAGCGTTGAGGGCATGACGGTGATGGAGACCACGGGTACCAGGACCGACAGCTGCGCCGCCCCGCCGCACCCCCACCGGCGCCCGGAAGGCCAGGACAGCTACACGATCAGCGAGGTCGTCGCCTTCACCGGCCTGACGGCCCACACCCTGCGCTGGTACGAGCGGATCGGCCTGATGCCGCACATCGACCGCTCGCACACCGGCCAGCGCCGCTACAGCAACCGCGACCTGGACTGGCTCGACCTCGTCGGCAAGCTCCGGCTCACCGGCATGCCGGTCGCCGACATGGTGCGGTACGCGGAGCTGGTGCGCGAGGGCGACCACACGTTCGGCGAGCGCTTCGAACTCCTCGAGGCGACCCGCCGCGACGTCCTCGCCCGGATCGCCGAACTGCAGGACACGCTCGCCGTACTGGACCACAAGATCGGCTACTACGCGGAAGCCGGTCGTGCCTACGAAGTGGAGAAGGCAGGATGACCGACAGCAGGATCCCGACCGCACGACTCGGCGTGAACGGCCCCGAGGTCGGCGTACAGGGCCTGGGCTGCATGGGCATGAGCTTCGCCTACGGACCCTCGGACGCCGGGGAGTCGCGGGCCACCCTCGAACGGGCGCTGGAGCTGGGCATCACGCTGTACGACACGGCGGACGCGTACGGGGCGGGCGAGAACGAGAAGTTCCTCTCCCCGTTCTTCAAGGCACACCGCGACGAGCTCGTCATCGCCACGAAGTTCGCCCTGGCGATCCACCCGGACGACCCGACGAAGCGGATCATCCGCAACGACGAGCCGTACCTCCGCCAGTGCGTCGAGGCGAGCCTGCAGCGCCTGGACGTCGACGCGATCGACCTCTACTACATGCACCGCCGGGACGTGAACATCCCGATCGAGGAGACCGTCGGCGTCATGGCCGAACTGGTCCGCGAGGGCAAGGTCAAGCAGCTGGGCCTGAGCGAGGTCACGGGCGCCGAACTGCGCGCGGCACAGGGCGTCCACCCCATCGCGGCCGTGCAGTCGGAGTGGTCGCTGTTCAGCCGCGACATCGAGGCGAACGTCGTCCCCACGGCCCGCGAACTGGGCGTCACCCTCGTCCCGTACTCGCCCCTCGGCCGCGGCTTCCTCACGGGCTCCTTCGCGAAGGCCGAGGACCTGACGGCCGACGACTTCCGCCGCCAACAGCCCCGTTTCACGGGCGAGAACGCGACGGCCAACGCGGCCCTGCTGGAGCCGCTGCACACCGTGGCCGAGTCCCATGGAGCCACGCCGGGCCAGATAGCCCTGGCCTGGGTCCAGCAACAGGCAACGGTGCACAACCTCCCGGTCATCCCGATCCCGGGCACCCGCAAGCCGGGCCGGGTGCAGGAGAACGCGGCGGCGACAAGGATCGAGCTGACAGAGGATCAGCTGTCCTTGCTGGAGCCGATCGCAGCAAAGGTGGCAGGCGACCGGTACGCGGACATGACGTTCACGTCGGCGGGCCGGGAATGATCTAAAGCTCTGCCAGCAACTCCGCCTTCTTCACGGAGAACTCCTCATCCGTCACCAGCCCCGCCTGATGCAGCTCCCCCAGGTGACGAATGCGCTCGGCGATGTCGGCCGGATCGCGCCTCGGCGCACTGGCCGGCACCGCCGGCACCGGCCCGTACTCCCGAACCGCCGCCAACACAGCCGCCGCGAACGGCAACGACTCGTGCACGGGCCCATACCCCAGCCCGAACACCACCGCCCCCGGATCCTGATCGGCCTGCGCGGGCGGCTCGGCGACATCCCGCCGCAACAACCGCAGATGCCCCTCGAACACCTCCGGCGACCGCCACTCGACCCCACTCAACCCGGCGACGGGAAAACTCTGGTCCCCCGCCTTCCACTTCGCGGATGACGCCCCCGTCCAGAACCACCGGAAGTGCACGGTCCGCCCGTCGAAGGACGCCTTCCCGTCGTACGCCTTGAACTGCAACGGCGCTTCGGGCGCTGCCACGAGATACCGCTCGGCAGGCCCGGCGTCGGTACCGAGGATCGCCCGCAGTTCGTCCGCGTAGTACTCGGCGAGAGTCTCCCGCTCGGCGGACAGCACCAGCCGGTAGGGATCGGAGCCGTCCTTCAACTGCCCGGCCGCCGCGTCCAGCAGGGGATCCGCACCGGGCCGCAGCTCGATGCGCAGCACCACCGTGCCGCGCTTGCCAGGGGCGAGCGTCACCCCGGCGATCGCCGCCAGCGGCACCCGCCGTTCCCCCAGCACCTGAAAAAGCTTGGGTGTTCGAATCCCCCGTTCGTAGCGGATGAGCACGGAGTCGGACTCGAACTCCCAGGCGGCATGAAATCCGGCCAGTACATCACCCATGCGGCTCATCGTATGCGGCACGCGCTCCTCCGTCGCCTCCCCGCGCAGACCGCGGTTTCTGCGCCTCTACGCGCGTCCGGCCGACACGCTGTCGGACAAACCCGCCCGGCACGCCTCGGTATCGTCCGCGCAGTGGACCGAGCTGTATGCGCCAACTCCGATTTCGGCGAAGTTGAGCACGCTCTCCGTACCCGGCTCGAAATAACCGCTGTGTCCCTTCGCGTCGCGCGCCGACAGCACCCGTGCCCCGAACACCGTCGCCACCGGATCCTCGCCGTGCCCCAGTCCGCCTACCTCGAGATACGGCACGTCCTGGATCCAGTCGTCAGCGTCCCGCATCGCCCACACCTGGGCGGACGTACGCAGCTGGGCGGCCGTCGCGACCCGCATCCCGGGACTGCCGGCCACCGCTATGTCGGCCACCCGGCCCGGCAGTACGGGCGCGGCGAGCCCGCACACCACCGAGCCGTAGCTGTGGCAGAACAGCGAGACCGGCGAACTGCCGGGCAGGCCTCGCATTAGCGCGTTCAGGCGTACGGCTCCGTCCTTCGCCCGCATCGCCGTCGCCGAGTCGATACCCAGCCCGTCGGGCGCGGTGTAGTCGGCCCAGGCGATCACGGCCGTACGCGTCGAAGGGCTCGCCGCGCGCTCGGCCGCGTACAGGGACTGGGCCATGCCGACCGGCGCCGAGTATCTGCGGCTGGTGCGCTGGAAGGTGAGCAGGTCGGTGTCGACGCCGGGGACGACGACGGAGACCCGGTCGGCCTCGGTCAGATCGCCGAACACCTCGGCCGCCCGCCCCGAACCCTCCGGGTCGAAGGCGAGGATGTGGCGGTCCGTCCCCATCATCGACTCGAAGCGCTGCATACGGCGGCCCGCCTCCCGCTGCCCGGCGGGCGTGAGCCTGCTGTCGTGCATGCGTTTCAGCTCGGCCTTGCGCGCCTGCCCGAGGGCGATCCGGTTGGCGCGGTAGCGCAGCTCGGCGGGGGCGCCGTTCATGTTGCCGACCGCGAGCGGATAGCGACGCGCGAGGGTGGAGCGCTGGTGCGGGGTGAGCGAGGTGAAGAAACGGGCCAGCAGGTCGGGGGAGGAGTCCGGGTCCGGCAGCTCGTGTCCGGCGATCCGGCCGTGCTCCCACGCGGTGAGCGAGACCTGGAGCGGAGTGGCGTCCCGGTGGTTGCGCAGCGCGGTCCAGCCGGTGGTGGTCAGCATCACGAACACCACGGCCAGCGCGAGCAGTGCGCGCCAGACGTTGAGTTGAGGGGAGGTGTCGAAGGAAGTCACTGGGAGGACACACTAGGAGAACGGAAGGGTCTCGCGTTAACCGAGTGACACGGATCACGTTTCGGTTACGACGGTGATGACCTCAGTGTGTTCGCCAGTTCTCGGTGAGTGCCGATCCCGCCTGATCGAGGTGCGAGACCGTCAGCGCGCGCATCGCGTCGAGGCTGAAGTCGGCGCCCGTGCTCCACCGCCGTTCCGTCATCCGCATCACCCCGCCGAAGACGGCGACCGCCACCCGCGGCCGCGGATCGGCGTCCACGTCGAGGCCCTCGCGCTCGGCCAGCACCCGCGCGATCGTCTCCTCGACCTCGGCGGACCGCCGCAGATGGGCGGCGAGCAGTACCGGCGTCGACTCGATCACCCGGTACATCCGCAGGAACTGCTCGACCGGTACGACGGACTCGACGATGCCGTTGATCGAGTCCCAGCCCTCCAGCACGGCCTGGCGCATGGCTTCCATCGGGGCCTCGTGCGGTGGCCGCTCGCGCACCGCCTCGATGAACCGCGCCACCGTCAGGCCGTCCAGCGCGAGGGCGGCATCCTCCTTGCCGGCGAAGTAGCGGAAGAAGGTGCGCTGCGAGACGTCGACGGCCGCGGCGATGTCGTCGACGGTGGTCTGCTCGTAGCCCCGGGTGGTGAACAGCTCGACGGCGACCCGCAGCAGCGCGTCCCGGGTGCGCTGTTTCTTGCGTTCGCGCAGCGTTTCCATACGCGTCAGTTACTGTCTTGTGAATTGGTTTGTCAACTGTCAGTGGCTGTCATTAGCTTTGAACGCATGACTAGTCAGACCACCATCGACAAGACGGAGCCGGGGGACGAGGCACCATCAGCTCCCTCGGACCGGCCGTCGGCCCCGGGCCTGCGCGGCCACCCCTGGTTCACCCTGTTCACCGTCGCCGTCGGTGTGATGATGGTGGCCCTGGACGGCACCATCGTGGCCATCGCCAACCCGGCCATCCAGAGGGACCTCGGCGCCACCTTCGCCCAGGTCCAGTGGATCACCAACGGCTACTTCCTCGCCCTCGCGGTCTCCCTGATCACCGCCGGCAAGCTCGGTGACCGCTTCGGCCACCGCCAGACCTTCCTGATGGGCGTGGTCGGCTTCGCCGCCGCGTCCGGCGCGATCGGGCTGTCCGACAGCATCGGCCTGGTCGTCACCTTCCGCGTCTTCCAGGGCCTGTTCGGCGCGCTGCTGATGCCGGCCGCGCTCGGCCTGCTGCGGGCGACCTTCCCGGCCGAGAAACTCAACATGGCCATCGGCATCTGGGGCATGGTCATCGGTGCCTCCACCGCGGGCGGCCCGATCCTGGGCGGCGTCCTGGTCGAGCATGTCAACTGGCAGTCGGTGTTCTTCATCAACGTGCCGGTCGGCGTCCTCGCCGTCACCCTCGGCGTGTGGATCCTCCTCGACCACCGTGCAGAGAACGCCCCGCGCTCCTTCGACATCCTCGGCATCGCCCTGCTGTCAGCGGCCATGTTCTGCCTGGTCTGGGCGCTCATCAAGGCCCCGGAGTGGGGCTGGGGCGACGGCCGGACCTGGCTGTTCATGGCCGTGTCGGTGCTGGGCTTCGGGCTCTTCGCCTTCTGGGAGACCAAGGTCAGGGAACCCTTGATCCCGCTGGCGCTCTTCCGCTCGGTCCCGCTCTCCGCGGGCGTCGTCCTGATGGTCCTGATGGCCATCGCCTTCATGGGCGGCCTGTTCTTCGTCACGTTCTACCTGCAGAACGTGCACGGCATGAGCCCGATCGACGCCGGCCTCCACCTGCTCCCGCTCACCGGCATGATGATCGTCGGCTCCCCGCTCGCGGGCGCGATGATCACCAAGCTCGGCCCGCGCGTCCCGCTGGCCGGCGGCATGGCGTGCACCGCGATCGCCATGTACGGCATGTCCACGCTGGACACGGGCACCGGCAGCGGCCTCATGTCCCTCTGGTTCGCCCTGCTCGGCCTCGGCCTGGCGCCCGTCATGGTCGGCGCCACCGAGGTCATCGTCGGCAACGCGCCCATGGAGCTCTCCGGTGTGGCCGGCGGTCTCCAGCAGGCCGCGATGCAGATCGGCGGCAGCCTCGGTACCGCCGTCCTGGGCGCCGTCATGGCCTCCAAGGTCGACAGCGACCTGGCCGGCAACTGGACGGCCGCGGGCCTCCCGCCGCTCACCCCGGCCCAGGAGGCGCAGGCCTCCGAGGCGGTCCAGGTCGGCGTGCCGCCGGTCGCCCCGGGCACCCCGGACGCGATCGCCGCGAAGATCACGGACGTCGCGCACGACACGTTCATCTCCGGCATGAGCCTGGCGTCCCTGGTAGCTGCCGGCGTCGCGGCCGGCGCCGTCCTGGTCGCGTTCCTCACCAAGCGCGGCGAGAACGCGGAGGCGGGAGCGGGCGCCGCGCATATCTGACAAAACCGTACAAACCGGGAGGGGTTGGAGGTCCGAGTTCCCCTATCAGGGTGACAACGCTGAAGACCCCTCCCACCCGGCACGCGCCGCAGGTCACAGTGGGTCAAGTCCTCCGTACGGCATGTTCCTCGGGCGAGTTCGTGCGACGAGGGGGACGGCCGCTGCCGCGGCGCGCTGCCGGAGGGGGACAGCGCGCCGGCAGCCCGAAACTCGCAGGCATGGGCAGCACACCGTGGGTACTCGCCAAGTCGAACGCCGACTCAAGGAGTTGACGATGGCGGGCTTCGGACACGGAACGCGCAGGCACCCCCGCTCACGCGGCCGGACGTGGTCGCGGACCGGGCCGGATCGTGCGACCCTCGGCATCACCGGAGCGATCTTCGCGGTAGCCGGCTTCTTCGTACTGGGCATCATCCTGGGCCCGGTGGCGATCGCCTGCGGCTGGCTGGCGATGGGCCGCAGGTGGTCGGGGGCCCGCCCGGTGCCCGCCCTGACAGCAGTGGTCCTGGGCGCACTGGACACCCTGCTGGCATTGATCTGGTTGGTGGGGTAGCTCGCTCGGCACCCCGACAGCGCCGGGCCGCGCGACCCACCCTCCGGCTCCAACCCCCACGCCGGGCAACCAGCTAACCCACGTGCTTCTCCTCGGCCCGGCCGGACAACATCGCCACCTCCGCCCGCAACGCCCGCACCTCCTCGGTCAGCAGGTGAATCGCCTCCGTCTGCCGCCGCTCCTCCGCATCGTCCTTCTCGAAGCGGGCAATGAACCACGCGGCGATGTTCGCGGTCACCACACCGAGCAGCGCGATCCCCGACAGCATCAGCCCGACGGCCAGCACGCGTCCCAGCCCGGTCGTCGGGGCCATGTCGCCGTACCCCACGGTGGTCATCGTGGTGAACGCCCACCAGATCGCGTCCCCCAGGGTGTGGATGGACGCCCCTGGCTTACCCCGCTCCACCTCCAGCACGGCCAGCGCACCGAATATCAGCAGCCCCGTACAGGAGCCCGCGACATACGTCGTGACCCTGACCTGCGAAGCCAGCCGCGCCCGCTGCCCCGCGAGCAACAGCAGCGACACCAGCTTCAGCAGCCGCAGCGGCTGCAGGAGCGGCAGCGCGACGGCGACCAGGGCCAGCGGATTGCCGCGCACGAAGCGCAGCCGGTCCTCGGTCAGCCAGAGCCGGACGAGGTAGTCGAGGGCGAAGGCACCCCACACGCTCCAGTTCGTGAAGTAACACAAGGTCAGCAGGATCTCAGGCGCGTCCGGTTCCACGATCGGATAGGCGTAGGCGACCGCGAAGAGGACGGCGAGCACGAGCAGAGGGCCTTGGGTACGCCGTTCCCAGCGGGTAAGGGCGGTCGGTTCGGACATGCGAGCATCGTAGGAAACACGGGAGGGCGGCACGTTGGTGCCGCCCTCGTCGAAGTGGACGGGACGCGTTACGCGTCGCCCCCCGCCGCGCCCGGCTCCGCCGCCGACACGTCAAGCAGCTGGTACCGGTCGATGGCCTGCTTCAGCGCCGACCGGTCCACCTTGCCCTCCTTCGCCAGCTCGGTCAGCACGCCCACCACGATCGACTGCGCGTCGATGTGGAAGTACCGCCGCGCCGCCCCCCGTGTGTCCGCGAACCCGAACCCGTCCGCGCCCAGGGACTGGTACGCCCCCGGCACCCACCGGGCGATCTGGTCCGGCACCGAGCGCATCCAGTCGGACACCGCCACGAACGGCCCCTCGGCGCCGCTCAGCTTCCGCGTCACATACGGCACCCGCTGCTCCTCCTCGGGGTGCAGCAGGTTGTGCTCCTCGCACCGCACGGCCTCGCGCCGCAGCTCGTTCCAGGAGGTCGCCGACCAGACGTCGGCCTTCACGTTCCACTCCTCGGCGAGGATCTTCTGCGCCTCGACCGCCCACGGCACGGCCACACCGGACGCGATGATCTGCGCCGGGACGGAGCCCGCCGTGCCCTCGCTGAAGCGGTGGACGCCCTTGAGGATGCCGTCGACGTCGACGTTCTCCGGCTCGGCCGGGTGCTGGATCGGCTCGTTGTAGACGGTGAGGTAGTAGAAGACGTCCTCGCCGTGCGGGTGCTCCTCGTCTCCGCCGTACATCCGGCGCAGGCCGTCCTGCACGATGTGCGCGATCTCGAAGCCGTAGGCCGGGTCGTACGCCACACACCCCGGGTTGGTCGAGGCGAGCAGCTGCGAGTGGCCGTCGGCGTGCTGGAGCCCCTCGCCGGTCAGCGTCGTCCGTCCGGCGGTCGCGCCCAGCACGAATCCGCGCGCCAGCTGGTCCGCCATCTGCCAGAACTGGTCGCCGGTGCGCTGGAAACCGAACATCGAGTAGAAGACGTAGACCGGGATGAGCGGCTCGCCGTGCGTGGCGTACGCCGAACCCGCCGCGATCAGCGACGCCGTGCAGCCGGCCTCCGAGATGCCGTCGTGCAGCATCTGGCCCGTCGGCGACTCCTTGTACGCGAGCAGCAGATCGCGGTCGACCGCCTCGTACTGCTGGCCCAGCGGGTTGTAGATCTTCGCGCTCGGGAAGAACGAGTCCATGCCGAACGTGCGGTACTCGTCCGGCGCGATCAGTACGAACCGCTTGCCGAGTTCCTTGTCCCGCATGAGGTCCTTGAGCAGCCGTACGAACGCCATCGTCGTGGCGATCGACTGCTGGCCGGAGCCCTTCTTCACGGTCGCGTACGTCTTGTCGTCCGGCAGGGCCAGCGGCTTCGACCGCATGACGCGCGTCGGGACGTACCCGCCGAGCCCCTTGCGGCGGTCGTGCATGTACTGGATCTCCTCGGAGTCCCGCCCCGGGTGGAAGTACGGCGGGAGCCCGCCCTCCAGCTCCTTGTCGGCGATCGGCAGGTGCAGCCGGTCGCGGAAGCGCTTGAGGTCGTCGACCGTCAGCTTCTTCATCTGGTGCGTGGCGTTGCGGCCCTCGAAGTTCGGGCCCAGCGTCCAGCCCTTGATGGTCTTGGCGAGGATCACCGTCGGCTGGCCCTTGTGCGCCTTGGCCGCCGAGAACGCCGCGAAGATCTTCTTGTGGTCGTGGCCGCCGCGGCCCAGGTGCAGGATCTGGTCGTCGGACATGCCCTCGACCATCGCGCGCAGCCGCTGGTCGTCGCCGAAGAAGTGGTCGCGGATGTACGCGCCGGTCTCGGTGGCGTACGTCTGGAACTGTCCGTCCGGCGTGGTGTTCATCTTGTTGACGAGGATGCCGTCGCGGTCCTGCGCCAGCAGCGGGTCCCAGGAGCGGTCCCAGATCAGCTTGATCACGTTCCAGCCGGCGCCGCGGAAGATCGACTCCAGTTCCTGGATGACCTTGCCGTTGCCGCGCACCGGGCCGTCCAGGCGCTGCAGGTTGCAGTTGACGACGAAGGTGAGGTTGTCGAGGCCTTCCCGCGCGGCGATGGACAGCTGGCCGAGCGACTCCGGCTCGTCCATCTCGCCGTCGCCCAGGAACGCCCAGACGTGTGACCTGGAGGTGTCCGCGATACCGCGCGCCTCCATGTACCGGTTCATCCGCGCCTGGTAGATCGCGCCGATCGGGCCGAGGCCCATCGACACGGTCGGGAACTCCCAGAAGTCCGGCATCAGCCGCGGGTGCGGGTACGACGACAGGCCGTACGGCGCCTTGGACTTCTCCTGGCGGAACCCGTCCAGGTGCTGCTCACTGAGGCGGTCCAGCATGAACGCGCGTGCGTAGATGCCCGGCGAGGCGTGTCCCTGGAAGAAGACCTGGTCGCCGCCGTCGCCCTCGTCCTTGCCGCGGAAGAAGTGGTTGAAGCCCACGTCGTAGAGCGAGGCGGAGGAGGCGAAGGTGGCGATGTGGCCGCCCACGCCGATGCCGGGCCGCTGGGCGCGCGACACCATGACCGCGGCGTTCCACCGGGTCGCGTTCAGGATCCTGCGCTCGATCTCCTCGTTGCCCGGGAAGAACGGCTCGTCCTTGGTGGCGATCGTGTTGACGTAGTCCGAGCTGCGCATCTCGGGCACGGCCACGCGCTTCTCGCGGGCCCGCTCGATCAGCCGCAGCATCAGATAACGGGCCCGCTCCCGGCCGCGTTCGTCGACCGCGGCGTCGAGGGAGTCGAGCCACTCCTGGGTCTCTTCGGGATCGAAGTCAGGAACCTGACTCGGAAGGCCGCCAATGATGATCGGATTGCGATCGGATCCGGAAGCCACGCTGTTCCTTACCTGTCAGAGGGCGGGTTTTCGGCGTACCTGCGCCGTTCCCCATGGTCTACCTCGGGGAGGCAAACGTCATCTCTACTCTGGGGTAATCGGGATCCCCGTCGGATACCCGTGGTTCCCAACGGTACAAACAGGGCAGAAAGGTGTGGTGTGCGTCACTCCCGGTCGGGGCGTCATGCCTGAAGTTGGGGCGACACGGCCAGGAACGTCACCGTTTCGGCGGTCTGAACGGCCGGGTACTTGCGCGATCCGCCCCGCCCGTGTGGACTACGGCCAATGCTTCGCGCACGCGCGTGGCTGAGTTATTCCCAAAACATGATCAGGAGGCAACCCGTGAGCGCGACCGCGGACCACGCGGAGGAGCGGACGAACCCTGCCGTCAGGCTGGGGTTCCAGCCCGAGCAGGTGGTCCAGGAGATCGGCTACGACGAAGACGTAGACCAGGAACTCCGCGAGGCCATTGAAGAAGTCATCGGCAGCGATCTCGTGGATGAGGACTACGACGACGTCGCCGATGCCGTGGTGCTGTGGTTCCGCGACGAGGACGGCGACCTGACGGATGTGCTGGTGGACGCCATCACGTACATCGAGGAGGGCGGTTCGATCCTGCTGCTGACGCCGAAGACAGGCCGTGACGGCTACGTGGAGCCCAGCGACATCTCTGAAGCCGCGACCACGGCGGGGCTGTCGGCATCCAAGAGCGTCAGCGTCGGCAAGGACTGGAGTGGCAGCCGCCTGGTGACGCCCAAGGCCGCCAAGTCCAAGAAGTAACCGTCTGACGGAGCAGTGCCGGACGGGCTGGCATGGGTCAGCCCGTCCGAGGACCCCCGGTGATCGCTGCGTAGGGTGGTACCGACCACTCGAACAGCCCACTGAAGGGACATCCGCGACGATGGCGATCCAGGTCGGCGAAAAAGCCCCCGACTTCGAACTCAAGGACAACCACGGCGCCACCGTGAAGCTCTCCGACTTCCGCGGCGGCAGGCACGCAAAGAACGTAGTCCTGCTCTTCTACCCCTTCGCCTTCACCGGCGTGTGCACCGGCGAGCTGTGCGAGGTGCGGGACAACCTGCCGCGGTTCTCGGACCGCGACACGCAGGTGCTCGCCGTCTCCAACGACTCCATCCACACGCTGCGGGTCTTCGCCGAGCAGGAGAGCCTGGAGTACCCGCTGCTGAGCGACTTCTGGCCGCACGGCGAGGTCTCGCGGGCGTACGGCGTCTTCGCCGAGGACAAGGGCTGCGCGGTGCGCGGCACCTTCGTCATCGACAAGGAGGGCGTCGTCCGCTGGACCGTGGAGAACGCGCTGCCGGACGCGCGTGACCTGAACGAGTACGTCAAGGCGCTCGACACCCTGTGATTCTTCGGTTCCAAGCCCTGCGTGGTTCGGGAACCCGTCACTAGGATCGACTCGTTGATCCGGTATCAAACGTATGGCGGGGCTCCCCGCCCCTGGACACCAATGGAGGACTCGTGGGAGTCAGCCTCAGCAAGGGCGGCAACGTATCGCTGACCAAGGAGGCCCCCGGCCTGACCGCGGTCATCGTCGGTCTGGGGTGGGACGTCCGCACCACGACCGGCACGGACTTCGACCTCGACGCGAGCGCCATCCTGACGAGCGCGGAGGGGAAGGTCAGCAGCGACGCCAACTTCGTGTTCTTCAACAACCTCAAGAGCCCGGACGGCTCGGTCGAGCACACCGGTGACAACATCACCGGCGAGGGCGAGGGCGACGACGAGCAGATCAAGGTCAACCTCGCCGCGGTCCCGGCCGACGTCGAGAAGATCGTGTTCCCGGTCTCGATCTACGACGCCGAGAACCGCCAGCAGTCGTTCGGCCAGGTGCGCAACGCGTTCATCCGCGTCGTGAACCAGGCGGGCGAGGCGGAGATCGCCCGGTACGACCTCTCCGAGGACGCCTCGACGGAGACCGCGATGGTCTTCGGCGAGCTCTACCGGCACGGCGCGGAGTGGAAGTTCCGCGCCATCGGCCAGGGCTACGCCTCGGGCCTGCGCGGCATCGCGCAGGACTTCGGCGTGAACGTCTGAGAAACGGCAGGATCCGTCCGGCGCCGCACCGTTTGCGTGTGGCGCCGGACGCGCAGGGAGACAACCAAAGAAGCAACACCCGGGGAGGATCAGCATCATGGGCGTCACGCTCGCCAAAGGGGGCAACGTCTCCCTGTCCAAGGCCGCACCCAACCTCACTCAGGTGCTGATCGGGCTCGGCTGGGACGCGCGCTCCACCACCGGAGCCCCCTTCGACCTCGACGCCAGCGCACTGATGTGCAACAGCGGACGGGTGATGGGCGATGAGTGGTTCGTCTTCTACAACCAGCTCAAGAGCCCGGACGGCTCGGTGGAGCACACCGGCGACAACCTCACCGGTGAGGGCGAGGGCGACGACGAGTCGCTCCTGATCGACCTCTCCAAGGTGCCGGCCCAGTGCGACAAGATCGTCTTCCCGGTCTCGATCCATATGGCCGACGAGCGCGGCCAGACCTTCGGGCAGGTCAGCAACGCGTTCATCCGCGTGGTGAACCAGGCCGACGGCCAGGAACTCGCCCGCTACGACCTCAGCGAGGACGCCTCCACCGAAACGGCGATGATCTTCGGCGAGGTGTACCGCTACCAGGGCGAATGGAAGTTCAGGGCGGTGGGGCAGGGGTACGCATCGGGGCTGCGGGGCATCGCTCTAGACTTTGGAGTCAACGTTTCGTAAAGCCGAGTACGGCGCGGTAGAGACCCGTACTTACAGGATTGGGTAGCCAGTGGTTCTGAAAACCTTCGGCTGGTCGTTCGCGGTCACCGCGCTCGGCCTCGTCGCGGCGGTCTTCTACGGGGGGTGGACCGCCTTCGGTATCGTGGCGATCCTCTCTGTCCTCGAGATCTCGCTGTCCTTCGACAACGCAGTGGTCAACGCCGGAATCCTGAAGAAGATGAATGCCTTCTGGCAGAAGATCTTCCTCACCATCGGCATCCTCATCGCCGTCTTCGGCATGCGGCTGGTCTTCCCGGTCGTCATCGTCGCCGTCAGCGCCTCGATGGGCCCGATCGAGGCCGTCGACCTCGCGCTCACCGACAAGGACCGCTACCAGCAGCTGGTGACCGACGCACACCCGTCGATCGCCGCCTTCGGTGGCATGTTCCTGCTGATGATCTTCCTCGACTTCATCTTCGAGGACCGTGACATCAAGTGGCTCGGATGGCTGGAGCGCCCGCTGGCCAAGCTCGGCAAGATCGACATGCTGTCGGTCTGCATCGCCCTGATCGTCCTGCTGATCTCCTCGATGACCTTCGCCGCCAACGCCCACCAGCACGGCGGCACACACGTCGACAAGGCGGAGACGGTCCTCCTCGCCGGCGTCGCGGGTCTGATCACCTACATGATCGTGGGCGGTCTCTCCGGCTACTTCGAGGACAAGCTCGAAGAGGAGGAGGAGCGCGAGCACGAGGAGGAGGAAGCGGCCGAGCGCGCGGGCAAGCCCCGTTCGGCGGTCGCCCTGGCCGGCAAGGCCGCGTTCTTCATGTTCCTCTACCTCGAGGTCCTGGACGCGTCCTTCTCCTTCGACGGCGTCATCGGCGCCTTCGCCATCACCAACGACATCGTGCTGATGGCGCTGGGCCTGGGTATCGGCGCGATGTACGTCCGTTCGCTGACCGTGTACCTGGTGCGCCAGGGCACCCTCGACGACTACGTCTACCTGGAGCACGGCGCGCACTACGCGATCGGCGCGCTCGCCATGATCCTCCTGGTCACCATCCAGTACGAGATCAGCGAGCTCATCACCGGCGGGATCGGCGTCTTCCTGATCGGCTGGTCCTTCTGGTCCTCCGTCCGGCGCAACCGTGCGATCGCGGCGGCCGAGGGAAAAGCGGCGGCCTCGGACGAGAAGACTGAGGTCTCGTCCGGGGTGTGACCTGCCTCCGGGTGAGGAACGCTCTGAGCGGGGCGGCCGACGAGGACGAGTGCCTCCGGCCGCCCCGCCGGATTTTCAGTGACCGCCGGTTTTGTCGAGTGATCGTGGGGGCGGAATGGGCTTCTTGGACGGACTCTGGCGCGGGCGGGAGGCCGACTTCGACTCGGGCAGCGCGTCGTCGAACGCGATCGAGCTGACCAAGCGGCACGATCGCGTGTCGCTGACGAAGCAGGGGGCGGCGACCGGGCACCTGCGCATCAATCTGACCTGGCGGATGCGGACGTCCGACTTCGGGGGGTCGCAGCGGGAGAGTCTGCTGCGGCACCCCTTCAAGGCGCTCAAGCCGCCGGAGGTCATGGGGCACAGCCAGAGCATGGTCAACGTCGACCTCGACCTGGGGTGCCTGTACGAGCTGATGGACGGCACGAAGGGGGTCGTCCAGCCGCTCGGCGGCTACTTCGGGGACGTCAACGCGGCGCCGTACGTCAAGCTGAGCGGGGACGACCGGTTCGGGTCGGCGTCCGGCGAGACGATCTACGTCAACCTCGATCATCGGGAGAACATCAAGCGGTTGCTGGTGTTCGTGTACATCTACGACCAGACGCCGGCGTTCGATCGGACGCATGCGATCGTGACGCTGTATCCGAGCAATGGGCCTCGGATCGAGATAAGCCTGGATGAGCGGCATCCTCAGGCTCGGTCGTGTGCGGTGGTGATGATCGAGAACGTCAAGGGGGAAATCATCGTGCGGCGTGAGGTGAAGTTCGTCTACGGGTTCCAGGCCGAGTTGGATCGGTTGTTCGGGTGGGGACTGCAGTGGGGGCGGGGATACAAGACAAAGGCGGAACGGGCGTAGGGCCTGATCCGCCTGAGAGCTCGGGGCTTCACGTGGGACGGCGGGGCGTGCCTCTACCGCCCGATGAACTGTGGCCCTTGGGGCGGCAGGCGGAAATCCTGGCTCGCGGGCATGGTCACCGGGGGCGGGTAGCCATAGCCGCCCGGGGCTTCTGCGGTGGCCGGGGCCGGCTGGGGGTAGCCGTAGGCCGGCTGGGACGGTACTGCTGCCGTTGGCTGTTCCGGGGGGAGGGGGTGGGAGAGTTCCGGGGCCTCCGACTCGTCCACCGAGATGCCGAAGTCCGTGGCCAGGCCCTTCAGGCCGTTCGAGTAGCCCTCGCCCAGGGCGCGGAACTTCCAGGTCTCGCCGCGGCGGTACAGCTCGCCGCAGATCAGGGCCGTCTCCTTGCCCGTCTCCGGCTTGATGTCGAAGTACGCCAGCGGTTCACCGTCGGCGGCTGCGTCGTACAGCAGGATGCGCAGGCCCGGTACGCGGTCGAAGGTGGTGTCCTCCGCCGAAGCGACCAGCAGAATCTGACCGACGTCGGGCTCGACACCGGCGAGATCTGTCTGGATCGTGTCGGTGGGGCCCTCCGCGACCCTTTTCTTGCCGAGCCGCCAGACCTTCCCGGAGGGGTGCCGGGGCTGGTTGTAGAAGACGAAGTCCTCGTCGGAGCGCACACGACCGTCGGGGCCGAGGAGCAGCGCCGAGGCGTCGACATCCGGGACCCCCTGCCCGGGCGTCCAGCGCAGCACGGCGCGCACCGTGGTGGCTTCCAGCGGGACGTTCGACCCCTTCAGCATGGCGTGCGTCATGCGGTCATCCTGCCCTCTCCGTCCTGGTCACGACAACGCGGGGGTGCGTGTCCGTGGGTGTCCGTGCTTGGCCCGTGATTGCCTGCGTTACCTGAAATTCATGCCCGGTGGGAACCCTTGACATGGGTCTCTACGTACTATTACCGGCCACCTGTGAATGGTTCACGGGGGCCGTACAGCCGCCACGGGGGAGTTCTATGCGTCATTTCGGGCACATCGCCCCTGAGGTGCGGCAGCGCCTCTTCCACCAGGAGCCGTGCGAGTTCTCCGCCGACTCCCCGGCCCGGCTGCTCTCCGTGGCCCTGGGCGCCACGCTCTACAGCCCGGCCACCAGACCGCGGCTCGCCGACGACATCGTCAAGCAGACCGGGCGCGGCGTGGTCTCGATGGTGCTGTGCCTGGAGGACTCGATCGGCGACGAGGACGTCGCGGCGGGCGAGGAGAACCTCGTCCAGCAGTTCACCGAACTCGCCGGACGGGGGCAGGAGGATCTGCCGCTGCTGTTCATCCGGGTCCGTTTCCCCGAGCAGATTCCCGACCTCGCGCGGCGGCTCGGGCCGGCCGTCCGGCTGCTGTCCGGATTCGTGCTGCCGAAGTTCACCGAGGAACGCGGCATCCCCTTCCTGGAGGCCCTCACGGTCGCCGAGGCGGCCAGTGGGCGGCGGCTCTTCGCCATGCCCGTGCTGGAGTCGCCGGAGCTGATGTACCGGGAGTCGCGGGTGGAGACCCTCGAGGGGATCTTCCGCGCGGTCGACAAGTACCGGGAGCGGGTGCTCGCGGTGCGGCTGGGTGTGACCGACTTCTGCTCCTCGTACGGGCTGCGCAGAGCGCCCGACATGACCGCCTGGGACGTCCAGATCGTCGCCTCCGTGATCGCCGACGTGGTGAACATGCTGGGGCGGGCCGACGGCACCGGGTTCACGGTGACCGGGCCGGTGTGGGAGTACTTCAGGGTCCAGGAGCGCATGTTCAAGCCGCAGCTGCGCCGCAGCCCCTTCCTGGAGGGCCAGGCCGAGGAACTGCGCGAGGCCCTCATCGAGCACGCCATGGACGGGCTGCTCCGCGAGATAGCCCTCGACCAGGCCAACGGTCTGATGGGTAAGACTTGTATTCACCCCTCGCACGTACTGCCCGTGCACGCGCTGTCGGTGGTCAGCCACGAGGAGTTCAGCGACGCCCAGGACATCCTGCGGCCCGAGCGCTGCGGCGGGGGCGTGCTGAGGTCGGCGTACACGAACAAGATGAACGAGGTGAAGCCGCACCGGGCCTGGGCCGAGCGCACGATGCTGCGTGCCGAGGTTTTTGGTGTGGCCCATGAGGACATCGGCTTCGTGGACCTGCTCGCAGCCGGGATCCCGGACTGAACCGGCTTCCACTCACGGGTTTCAACTCATAGGGACGCATGAACAACGCAGTGAACAACGGGGTCTGGTCCGGCAGCTGGGTCGCCGAGCGGCTCGGTGTCGAGCTCGTCGGCGGCGAGGAGCTGACCGACCTGCTGGGGCTGGCGCTGCGGCGCAACCCCAAGCGGGCGCATCTGCTCGTCTCCAACGTGCTGGGCAAGCACGTACCGCAGTCGCCGTCCGTGGTGTACGGCTACGGCTTCGCCCTCGGGCGGCGGGTGCGGGACCTGCTGGGTGCCGAGGAGGCGGCCGCCGCGGTCGTCCTCGGCTACGCGGAGACCGCCACCGGCCTGGGCCACTCCGTCGCCGACGGCGTGGGCGCCGCCCCGTACCTGCACTCCACCCGACGCCCCGTCGCGGGCGTCCCCCAGGCGGGCGGCTTCGAGGAGTCCCACTCGCACGCCACGTCCCACCTGCTCCTGCCGGAGGACCCGGCCCTGCTGGTCGGCGACGGCCCGCTGGTCCTGGTCGACGACGAGTTCTCCACCGGCAACACGATCCTGAACACCATCCGTGACCTGCACGAGCGCTATCCGCGCGGGCGGTACGTCGTGGTGGCCCTGGTGGACATGCGCTCGGAGGCGGACGCGGGCCGGCTGGACGGCTTCGCCAAGGAGATCGGCGCGCGAGTGGACCTGGTGGCGGCGGCCTCGGGGACTGTAAGGCTCCCGGAGGGGGTGCTGGAGAAGGGCCAGGACCTGGTAGCGAGGCATGAGGTCCCCCACCTGGGGGCGCGGGGCGGTGACATATGCGGCTCCGCCGCGTGGGCGCGACCGGCCCCCACCGGCCCGCAGCCGAAGAACAACATCACGCGGGTAGAACTGTGCTGGCCCCGCGGCCTCCCCGACGGCGGCCGCCACGGCTTCACCCCCACGCACCGAATACGCCTGGAGAACGCCCTCCCCGCAATGGCCGCACGCCTCGCCGAGGCCCTGCCGCAAGACGCCCGCCGGGTCCACATCCTCGGCTTCGAAGAGCTGATGTACGCCCCGCTCCGGCTCGCCCGTGAGCTGGAACAGGTCGCGGACGTCGAGGTGCGCTACTCGACCACGACCCGCTCACCGGTCCTCGCGGTCGACGACCCCGGGTACGCGATACGCAGCCGCCTCGCCTTCCCCGCCCACGACGACCCGGCCGACGGACCCGGCGAGCGGTACGCCTACAACGTCGCGGGCGCCGGTTTCGACGCCGTCGTCGCCGTGGTCGACTCCGTCGCCGACACCCCCGGACTGCACGCCCCCGACGGGCTGCTGGCCCAGCTCGCCGCCCACACCCCGCGGGTCCTGCTCGCGGTCGTACCGTCGTACGCCCCCGCACCCCTGTACGTCCCCGAAAGGCCCGCCATGCTGCCCGAGCCCCTCCGCGGCCCCGCCTTCTCCTCGTACGCGCCCGAGGAGGTCGGCTGGCTGCTCCAGGACCTCTCGGACGTGACGCTGGAGGCGCCGACCGAGGAGCGCGAGGAGGCGATCCAGAGCGGCGGCGCGCACTACGCGGAGTCGCTGCCGGTGGAGTACCAGCCCAGCGAGCAGTATCAGGAGCTGTTCCAGGCCGCCCTCGAGGCGTCCGCCGCCCGGATCGCGCAGGCCGTCGGTGCCGTCACCGAGATCGTGCTCGCGGAGCTCCCCCACTCTCGACTTCGCTCGAGCGGGGGGACCCCCATGCCGCGGCCGGTGCTCGTCTCGCTGGCCCGTGCCGGCACACCCGTCGGCGTCCTCATGCGCCGCTGGGCGCAGTTCCGGCACGGCCTCGACCTGCCGCACTACGCCGTCTCGATCGTGCGCGGCCGGGGCATCGACGCCAACGCGCTGCGCTGGCTGGCCGAGCATCACGCCCCGTCCGACGTCGTGTTCGTCGACGGCTGGACCGGCAAGGGCGCCATCACCCGCGAACTGGCCGACGCGATCAAGGAGTTCGAGGCGTCCGAGGGTGTCACCGGCTTCGACCCGGAGATCGCCGTGCTCGCCGACCCGGGCTCGTGCGTGCGGACGTACGGCACCCGCGAGGACTTCCTCATCCCGTCCGCGTGCCTCAACTCGACGGTTTCGGGCCTGATTTCGCGGACCGTGCTGCGCGCCGACCTCGTCGGTCCGGACGACTTCCACGGCGCGAAGTTCTACCGCGAACTCGCCGGCGCGGACGTCTCCGTGGACTTCCTGGACGCCGTGGCCGCCCGCTTCCCCGAGGTCGCCGACGCGGTGGACGCGCAGGCCAAGGAGCTGCTGTCCGGCGACCGCGCGCCGACCTGGGAGGGCTGGGCGGCCGTCGAGCGGATCAGTGAGGAGTACGGCATCCACGACGTGAACCTCGTCAAGCCGGGCGTCGGCGAGACCACGCGGGTGCTGCTGCGCCGGGTGCCGTGGAAGATCCTGGCGCGGGCCGGCGCGGGCGCCGACCTCGACCATGTCCGGCTGCTGGCAGAGCAGAGAGGGGTGCCCGTCGAGGAGGTCGCCGAACTCCCGTACACCTGCGTGGGGTTGATCCACCCCAGGTACACGCGGGGCGCCACCGGCGCCGACGGCAAGGCGGTGACGGTCTGATGCCGGTACTGGTGGCGAGCGACCTCGACCGTACGCTCATCTACTCCTCGGCGGCCCTCGCGCTGACCATGCCGGACGCGCGGGCGCCCCGGCTGCTCTGCGTCGAGGTGCACGAGGCCAAACCGCTGTCGTACATGACGGAGACGGCCGCCGGACTGCTCTCCGACCTCGGCGACGCGGCGATGTTCGTGCCGACCACGACCCGGACCCGCAAGCAGTACCAGCGCATCAACCTGCCGGGCCCGGCGCCGACGTACGCGATCTGCGCGAACGGCGGGCATCTGCTGGTCGACGGTGTCTCCGACGCCGACTGGCACGCGCGTGTGCAGGCCCGGCTGGCCGACGAGTGCGCGCCGTTGGACGAGGTGTGCGAGCATCTGATGGCGACGGCCGACCCGGCGTGGGTGCGCAAGCACCGGAACGCCGAGGACCTCTTCGCCTACCTGGTCGTCGAGCGCGAACTGCTGCCCGAGGAGTGGGTGAAGGAGCTCGCGGTGTGGGCGGAGAACCGCGGCTGGACGGTGTCGCTGCAGGGCCGCAAGATCTACGCCGTGCCCAAGCCGCTCACCAAGAGCGCCGCCATGCACGAGGTCGCCCGCCGCACCGGCGCCGCCCTCACCCTGGCCGCCGGTGACTCCCTCCTCGACGCCGACCTGCTGCTCGCCGCGGACCGCGGCTGGCGCCCGGGGCACGGCGAGCTGGCCGACGCGGACTGGACGGCCCCGGAGATCACCGCACTGCCCGAGCGGGGCGTGCTGGCCGGCGAGCGGATCCTGCGGGAGTTCCTGAGGGCGACCCGCACGTCTCTCCAGGGCAGGCCCTAGCTAGGCCTCTTGGGGTCAGCCGCAGCAGCCCCCGCCACAACATCCGCCCCCGCCGCCCGCCTTGGGCGCGGGGGCGTTCGCCGTCCCGCCCACGGCGACCGTCGACAGAAGCTTCACAGTGTCGCCATGACCAGCGGGGCAGTCGGCGGGGTCGGCGGACTGCGCCATGGGACGGCTCAGTTCGAAGGTGTCGCCGCAGGTGCGGCAGCGGTACTCGTAGCGAGGCATGCGCTCAGGTTAGTCGGCATGACCGGAAATCGTCCCTCCGTACCCCCTGTTGATCACTCCTGTCTCATTCTTGTGTGGAGAAGTTTAAAAGATCGCTGATAACTTTCGGTCAACGCGAGGAGGAACCCCCGACCACGGGTTCACCGCGCACCACGACCTCACCTTCACCCTGCGCCCGGACGGCACCTGGCAGCTGACGGCCGTACGGCGCACCGACGAGGGCCCCCGCCCGGTCAACGAGCCCGTCCCGGCGGCGGAGCCGGCTGCCGCCGCCCCGCCACGGCTCAGGGCGATCTTCGACGCGCCCCGCGCGGCCACCACCACCCCGGCGCCCGCCAAGCCGAAGAAGCTCACCGGCGGCACGTACAACTACGCGGCGATGGCGACTTACACCGAGAAGTACTGGAAGGACTACAACCCGGAGTACCGCAAGTACAACGCGCTCGGCGGGGACTGCACCAACTACCTCAGCCAGGGCCTGCTGGCCGGCGGCTGGAAGCAGGTCTCCGCGTCCACGCCTGAGGAGTACGACACCTGGTTCTACCGGTCCAACGGCACGTCGGGCTCGTGGATCGGCGTCAACGAGTGGTCCTGGTTCCCCCAGACCGACAAGCGGACCACCGCGCTCGCGAACGTCTACCAGATGGACGTCGGTGACGTGACGCAGATCGACTTCAACAAGGACGGATCCAAGGACCACTCCATGATGACGACCTATCGCAGCTCCGGCGGTGTCCCCTACCTGACCTACCACGACGTCGACACCTACCGGCGCTCGCTGGCGAGCCTCGTAGCGGCGTACCCGAACGCGGCGTACTACGCCTACCGCACCTGACCGGCCCGCGCGGGGCCGTGCTCAGTGGGCGGCCCCGCGCTCCTCGCGGATCTGGGAGACGACCCGCGACACGTTCCGCCGCACCGCCTCCGTCTCCGTCAGGAAGTGCCAGTAGTCCGGGTGCCGGCCCTCCAGTGTGCCGATCGCCCGCTCCAGCCGGGCCACCGAGTCGTCCAGCGGGCGCGCGTGCCGCGGGTCGGGTGTGTTGCGGCCCGCCATGGCCAGCCGCTGGGCGTCCCGGATGGCGAAGCGGGTGCGGTCGATCTCCTGCTGGGGGTCCTTCTGCACGGCGTTCAGCCGCCGCAGCCGGTCACCCGCGGCGGACACCGACTCGTCGGTGCTGTTCAGCAGCGCCCGCACGGTCGACAGCAGCGCGGTGGCGTCCGGCCAGCGCTGCTCGTCACGGGCCGCCTGCGCCTCCTTCAGCTTCAGCTCGGCCTGCCGTACGTTCTCCGCGGCGTGCTCCGGGACGCCCTGCAGGTCCTGCCAGCAGGCCGCCGTGAACCGCCGCCGCAGCTCGCTCAGCACCGGGTCGACCTGCCCGGTCCGGGTCGTCAGCGCCTGGGCGCGGGTACGCAGCGACACGAGTCGGTGGTCGATCTCGGCGGCCCTCTCCGGCAGCCGCTCGGCCTCCACCCGGACCGTCTCCGCCGCCCGCGCGACCCGCTCGGCACGCTCCAGGGTCTGCGGGACGCCATGCTGCCCGGCGCCCTGGTTGAGCCTGGTCAGCTCCGGGGCGAGGGCGGCGAGCCGGGCCGCGAGGTCGTCCGCCCGCAGCCCCGACTCCCGTACGGTGTCCAGCGCGTTCGACGCGGTCAGCAGCCCCTGCCGGGCACGCTCGACGGCCGGGGCCAGCCGGGCCAGCTGGGTCTCCGCCTTGCCGAGCAGCGGACCGAGCCCGTCCGTGAACCGGTCCAGGTCCTGCTTGACGCGGCCCAGCTCGTCCTTGGCCTGGGTGAGCTCGGTGCGGGCGCGGGCGGCCGTCGAGGCCTCCAGGTCGTCCCGGTCCAGATCGTGGGCGTCGACGGCGTTGATGTACTGGTGGCTGGCCTCGTCGATGCGCCGGCCCAGCGCCTCGAAGTCGGCGACCGCGCGCCGGGCGGCGGGGGAGGCGTCGACCGCTGTGATCGTCTCGATCGAGATCCGCAGATCGCGCTGGGCGGTGTCCAGTTCGTAGAACGCGGCCGCCGCGGCGTCCTTCGCGGCCTGCGCCTCCGCCCGCTGACTCTCGGCCCGCCCGCCGAACCAGCGCCGGGTGCCGCCGCCCGCGAACGCGGCGAGCAGCGCCGGCGCGGCGAGGACGGGGAGGGCGACCAGGGTGAGGGTGTCCCTGATGGCGTGCCTGGTGGCGTGCCGCACGGGGTGGCGCGGTGCGCGCGGCACCGACGGCGACCGGTACGACTGCGGAGGTGTCGCCGTCACATCCCTCTCCCGTGCTGTCATTCACCCTGCCCGGTTCATTCTCCCACCGGTTTAGGACGAACACACGGGCCGGTTAGTTCGCGGTTCGGACCGTGACCTTTCCGTCGCCCGTGCGGGCGTCCACGATGTGCGCGCTGGAGTCGTCCCGGGGCACGGACACGTCCACCGCGCCGTCACCGGTCTCCGTCGTCACCTTGTACCTGGCCTCCGGCAGCTCGATCGTCACGGAGCCGTCGCCGCTGCGGGACTCCACCAGGTCCGGTACGACGCCCAGTTCGAGCCGCACCGAGCCGTCACCGGTCTCGGTCTTCACCCGGCGCGAGGACACGTCGGCGCGCATGGAACCGTCGCCGGTGCGCAGATCCAGCGGTCCGCTGGAGTCGGTGACATGCACGGATCCGTCGCCCGTACGAATGCTCAGCGCCTCCCGGAACCCCCGCGCCCGCACGCTGCCGTCCCCGTCCTCGACCTGCACGGCGACACCGCGCGGCACCTCGATACGGTGCTTGGCCGAGCAGTCGGCGACCACGCCGCTGCACTTCATCCTGAGCACCAGCCGGTCGTCCTCCATCTTCCAGCTCACCTTGGGATCCTTCCCAAGGGCCACGGACCCCTGCCACCACCGGGTGACCTCGACGGTGCCGGACTTGTTGTCGTCGGAGGCGACGATCTCCAGCGCCGAGTCGTCGGAGTCGACGGTGAGGGTACGGCCCTCAAGGGCGAAGGACCGGTGGTCGGGGTCCTTGTCGTCACCGGCGGAGGCCCCGCACGCGGCAAGACCGGCGACAAGCACCACGACGGCCCCGGCGACGGCGGCCGCACGGGCGGGAACGGTACGGGCCATGAGGATCTCCCCCTGAGACGGACTACGACGGTCCTTCGACCGCTGGTTCGACCGTACGGATCGGGGGGCCGGCGGGGGATCCGGGATGCTCCCGGATCGAGAGGGGGGTTATCCCCCGGTATCCCTCATTGAGGCCCGGCTGGTCCGGCCGCTGGGTGCCAAGGCCGACAAACGGGCCGGGCTGCCGCGCGGGTACGCCACCAGGTGGGAGTGGCATGCGAAGTCCCGCCGCCTCTGCGTCCTCCGCGACCGGCTTGCTGCTCTGGAAGCGGACTGGGCGGCGGGCCGGGTACCTGTCCGGACCGGGATACCGGTTTGCAGGACAGGGCCCGGGACAATGTAGGCTGTCGGCCTGTCCCGGGTGCGTAGCTCAGTGGTAGAGCGCCTGCCTTACAAGCAGGATGTCGGCGGTTCGAAACCGTCCGCGCCCACACCATCGCAAGACCCCGGCCGTTTCCCGGCCGGGGTCTTCCGCGTCTCAGCTCTCCGCCGCCCCGGGATCCTGGGCGTGCTTGAGCTTCATGCGGGCGTCCACGCGCTCCGCCGCCGCGATCTCCGCCCAGAAGCGGTGCCCGCTCACGAACACCGCGAGTTCGTGCTCGCGCTGTCGGAGCTTCTCCACCTCGGCCTGTTCGTCGGCCGTCCAGCCGGGTGAGGCAGGGCGCTCGCGCTTGCGCCAGCCGTTGTCGTCGCTGAAGCCGTCCAGGGGTGCCACCGACCAGGGGAGTCGCTTGAGCAGGGCCGACAGCTCGGCCCGGACCTGATGCAGCTCCTCCTGACCGGCGAGGAGGTCACTCGGAAAGTCATAGGTCGTTGCCACACGGCAATGCTACGCCTGTTCGATTTTGAGGTGCGAGTCTCTTCGGGGTTCAGGCAGCGGATGTGTGTGACCGAGCGCTCCACTTGGCCCTGAGCTCTTGAGTGCGGGAGTCGGCCTGCCGGGTCTTGGCGGCCCGCGCTTTCGAGCGGCAGGTTGCCTCTCGTGAGACGCCGTAGGCGCCCGTCGGCCTGGCGGGCAGACTGCGTCCATGCAGCTCCCCGCACAAGCCGTTGCAGTCGCCGTGCTGATCGAAGTCGTAAGGATCTCCTCCCTCCCGACCAAGCTGGGCACCCCATACCCCGGCGAGGTGGTCGCCCACTGGGCCGGGAACGAGGCCGCCGACGCTCTGGCCTTGATCGAGACCCTGCCCGTCGGCGAACAGCACCGCTGCGGCTTCTCGCCAGGCTGGAGCATCCGGGCATACGAGGACACCCTCGACCTGGCGTTGTTCGAGGCGGCATTCTGCTTCAGGTGCCACGAGGTCCGGATGCATGGAACAGGTGTGCCACCCGCGCTGGCCACGCAGTTCTTCGACGCGGACGCCCCGTCGGCCCAGACACTCCTGGCCCTCTTCCGCGAGGCGGCCCGGTAGCCGGCAGGCTTCCGGACTGAGCGCTCCAGTCGACCTGTCTGGCCAACTGGAGGGTTGTGGCCGTGGGTTACTCGCCGATGGCACCGTCGACGGCTTCGCGGAGGAGGTCCGCGTGGCCGACGTGGCGGGCGTACTCCTCGATCACGTGCTCGAGAACGAACCGCACATCCGTGTCGCCGAATTCCGGGTTCGGTACGAGGCGTGCAGGGTCGTCGGTCACCCGTGCGAAGACCTGCCGCGACTCCTCGCACGCCTCCAGGTAGTCCTCGTAGACGTCCCTGGCCGGTGCGGGGTCCGACTCGTCGTACCACTCGCCACCGGCAACGGTGACGTAGGTCCGGTAGGGGAAGAACTGAGGGGTGTGGCCCGCCAGTGTCCGCTGGAACCAGGCACGCTCGACCCCCTGCAGATGGCGCATGAGCCCCAGCAGGGTCAACGCCGACGACCGCACAGGCCGTTGCCGCAGTTGTGCCTCCGAGAGGCCCTCACACTTCCACAGGAAGGGCTGAAGCGCCCAGCGCTACCGTCAGCTCCGCGTCCCTCAACTCCCTTACCACGCGGGACGCCACCGGCACCGGCACCCCGTGCCGCTCGGCCGCACGGAGCAACGCGCCGCCGATCGCGTCCAGTTCGAGCGGGCGGCCCGCTTCAGCGTCGCGTTGCATGGACGACTTGGTCTGCGGTGGGAACGCGTCGTACCGGGCGAGGGTCTGGTCCGGGTCCGCCGGGGCACCGCAGGCGCTGCTGACCGCCGCCGTCTCCGCGGCCAGGGCCGTCAACTCCTCGCGGTGCCGGGTGCGTACGTCGCCCAGCGGGAGTCCGTGCCGGGTGGTGAGGAGGGCGAAGGGGGCCAGGAAGGTCATCTTCGCCCACAGGGTCGCCGTTTCGTCGGGGAGGACGCGGGTGGCCGGGCCGGCGTCCCGGAGTGCCTGCGCCAGTGCGGCCAGGCGGTCGCCCGGGACCGTGTCGCCGGTCAGGTCGATCTCGGCGAAGGGGGTGGCGTGTTCGATCTCGCCCGGCGCGACGCGGGTCGACTCGGCGCGGATGGTCGCCGGGGCGACGGTGTCGGGGCGGTAGCGGTCGCGCAGGGCGGCGGCGTGTTCGACGCCGTTCAGGAACGGTACGACGAGGGCGTCGCCCAGGGTTTTGGGCGGGACGCGTTCCAGGGCCGCGTCGAGGGCGGTGGCCTTGACCGCGATCAGGCAGGCGTCGACCGGTTCACGGAGCTCGGTGTCCGCCTCGACGCCGGCCGTGAAGTCGCCGAACACGGCGCTGCGGACGCGGATTCCGGACGTACGCAGGGTGTGTGCCGTCTCGTCTCCGGCCAGGCAGATCACGCGGTGGCCGGCCCGGGAGAGGAGCGCGGCGAGCAGGCCGCCTATGCCGCCGGGGCCGAGGACGGCCACGGTGAGTTCGTCGTTGGGCTCGTTCGTCATGTGGTGTGCTTCCTTTCGACGGTCGGCCCCGGGACGGTGGCCGCCTCTCGGATGATCATCGCAGCTACAGGCAGGCGAATGCCTTCGTCAGGGTGGGGCCGTCCTGGGTGGAGTGACCCCAGTGGCGGTGCTGTTCGCCGACGCGGCCCGCACTCCCCTCGTACCGGACGCCACCGGCTGTGGGGCCGCCGATGCAGTGGGATCTCCACTGTGGTCATGCTCTGCACAATCGGGCGGCGGCGCGGAGCTATTCCCGCCGGGTCCCTCCAGGGTCCCCCCGGGGCCTCTTCAGGGGCAGACTGGTGTCATGTGCCGCAGCATCAAGACACTTCGCCCGCCCGCGTTGCCCGAGGAGGCGACGGAGGACGAGATCCGGGCCGCCGCCCTGCAGTACGTACGCAAGGTGTCCGGCTTCCGGGCCCCCGCCGCCCACAACCGCGAGGTCTTCGACCGCGCCGTGGACGCGATCGCCGAGGCCACGGCGGAACTGCTGGAAGGTCTGGAGGTACGGGGAGCGGGCGCGGCCCGGAAGGCGGGGTAGCGGGTGTGCCGACGTCAGCGGTCCACGGGGCCTGCACCGGCCGCCCCCGCCTCCCCGCCCTACGCCGGCTGCCTCCGCATCAAATACCCCGCCCCTGCCCCTGCCGCGAACAGCGCTGCCACCGACACCAGCGTCGCCAGCCACGTCGTGCCCAGCCACTGGGCGCCGAAGTAGCCGAGGGCGACGCTGTACGTGGCCCAGGACAGTCCCGCCAGGGCGGACCAGGGGAGGAAGTCGCGGGCGCGGCGGTGGGCGGCGCCGGCGCCGAGGGAGACGACCGAGCGGCCGGCGGGGGCGAAGCGGGCGAGGACGACCAGGGCGCCGCCGCCCCGGGACAGGGCCCCGCCGAGACGTTCCTGCGCCGACGTCAGCCGGCGGGAGCGGGCGATCGCGCGGTCCAGGCGTTCACCGCCGCGCCAGGCCAGCCGGTACGCCACCAGATCGCCGAGCACCGACGCCGTGGCGGCGCAGAGCGTCAGTACCAGGATGTCGGGGGCCTGCTCCGCGGGGACCTGGCCGGTCGCGGCGCCCGCTGCCGCCGCCGTGGCCGCCGTGATCACCAGTACGCCGCTCGGCAGGACCGGGACGAACACGTCCAGAAGGACCGACAGGGCCACCAACGCGTATATCCATGGACTCGCGGTCAGCGAGCCCACATCCCCGAGACTGTCGAACACCGCAACTCCCCGTCAGACCCCCCGTGGCCAGACCGTGCCGCGGTGTCGCGGGGGAGCGGCAGGGGCGGCCCATAACAGCCATACAGCGTACGCGGGGGCTCCGACGGGAGTTTCACCGGGGGCTCGGGAGCCTGCCACAGGATGTTCACCTGGCAAGGGGCGCAAGAACGCACCCGAACGTAGGTTGCCGTACGCGAGTTCCCTGTGCACGGGGAACTCGCGTACGGCGGGGTTGGTTCAGGCCGCCACCGGCGTATGCTCCGCGCTCCGCCGCCCCTGCGCCGACGAGCGCCTGGCGAACAGCCGGTCCACGCCGAGGGCGCCGGAGCCGGTGAAGACGAGCAGGAACATCGCCCAGCAGAACAGTGCCGCGGACTCGCCGCTGTTCTCGATCGGCCACAGGGCGTTCGGCTGGTGCACCTTGAAGTACGCGTACGCCATGGAGCCGGAGCAGATGAACGCCGCCGCGCGGGTGCCGAGGCCCAGCAGGACCAGGCCTCCGCCGACGAGTTCGATGATGGCCTGGTACCAGTGGGGCCAGGTGCCGGCGGCCACGGTGCCGCCCTGGCCGTCGGCGCCGCCGAAGACGCCGAAGTACTTGGCGGCGCCGTGGCAGACGAACAGCAGCCCGACAACGATTCGGAACAGGCCGATGGCATACGGCTGGGCGCTGTTGAGGCGTCCGGTCATGTGGGGGACTCCCTCGGTCTGGGGTGACCGGCCCGGGTGAGGGACGGCCGTGGGGACGGATACCGATCGGTAACCCCCACGCTAGGCAGACCTAATCTATTGTTGCAAGTTCAACATTCAGCCATGGTTCCGCATCCGTTTTCCCTGCTGTCACACCCGCAACCGCACGTAGAGCCGCCCTGGCCACCGCGTCCGCGTCGGACAGCGTGACCGAATCCACCCCTGGCCGGGCCCCCGCCGCGGTCACCCAGTGCACACCCTCCGTGGGCACCCCGAACGCGAACCGCCGGGCGTGCACCCGCCCCTGACGGTCAATCAGACGGTACGGGCGTCGTGTCACGTCCAGCCCTCCGGTCTCGTAACCGTCGACCGTGTGCGGCCGGCACTGCCCGGTCTTCAGCAGCCGGGCCAGGAGATCGTCGGCCGTACGGCGCAGATCGGGCTCCGGGAGGCGGGCCTCCACGAGGGCCGTCACCCGCACCGCCGAGCCCGGCACCTCGGGCGAGTACGCCACCCAGGCGCCGCCCTCCTCCCGGACGTCCAGACGCGGCCCGAGCACCTCCACCACACCCGCCTCCATCAGCGCCACCAGCTCCTCGATACGGCGGCGCGGCGGGCCGATGGACAGGAAGGCGTTGAGCGGGGTGTACCAGCGGTCGAGGTGGTCACGGCGGGACGCGCCCGCGAGCCCGCCGTGGTCGACGATCTGCCGCAGCTCGTTGCGCAGGTCGCGCAGCACGTCCAGGGCCGCCTTCAGCGGGCCCGCCACATTGCCGAGGGCGGCATGCGCGGCGTCCTCGCGGAGGTGCGCGAGCAGCCAGTCCCGCCAGGCGTCGGGATCCGCGAAGTCATGGCCCGCGTACGGGCGCGAGATCCGGTCCCAGGACCAGCGGTCGGCCGCCGCGACCCCGAACTCTGCGAGCACGGCGGCCTCTTCGGGGCTGCGATGCATGGCGGCCAGGAAGCGGTCCCGGAAGCCGGCGGGGGCGCCGAGCAGGGCGTCGTAGTAGACCGTCTCGACCTCCTTCGCCACCAACGGCCATATCTCCGCCAGGAAGTCCGGCGCCTCGCCATTGTCGGCGCGCTTGCGGAACCGGGAGATCGCGTCGGGGGTGAGGACGAGCGGGAGATGGCGGCCGTAGGCGCCCTTCGCGTTGTCGCCGCGCGCCTGGTACGGGATGCCGCGCCGCGAACCGGCGTACAGGCGCGGCTCGTTGCCCGAGGGCAGATAGCGCAGGCCCGTGTCGGCACGGACGAAACGACCGCCGCGTCCCGTCGTCAACAGGGCCATGTGGTCGAAGAAGTTGAGGCCCAGGCCGCGCAACAGCACCGGTTCGCCGGGGGAGAGGGCGGACAGGTCGGCATCGGCCGGGTTCGCGGGCGGGACGTACCCGAGCCCGTGCCGTTCGGCGTACGCCGCCAGGTGGCGCTGCGCCGCGTCCGCCGCCGTCGGCAGATGGCCCTGCGCCAGGACGACCGCGGCCAGGCCGGACAGGGTACGGCCGTCGTCGAGGGTGAGGACCTGGTGGCCGTCGGGCGTGTCGTCCAGCCGTACCGCCCGCGCCGCGTACGTCTCGACCCGTACCGCGGCCGGCGCCCCGCGCACCACCTCGGCGAACACCCACTCCAGATAACGGCCGTACTGCGCCCGGGTCGGATATGCGTCCGGGCCCAGCTCACCGGCCGCCCAGTCGTACAGGCTGGGGCCGGGCCGGATCGGGCCCGAGCAGTCCACGCTGTCGTCGGTGAAGAGCGTCACCTGCGAGGCCACGGTGTTCATCAGCAGCTCGGGCGACTGCGCGGTCCGCCACACGCGTCCCGGGCCGGGCGGGGACGGGTCGACGACATGGACGGTCAGCCGTACGCCGGGCGGGAGCAGCTCGGCGGCGGAGGCGCAGAGACGTTCCAGAACGCTGGTGCCGCGAGGGCCGGCGCCGACCAGGGCGACCGAGACGGGTATGTGTTCCGTGGTCGGAGCAGACAAAGGGGTGACTCCCGGGCGTGTGGGGCGCGTGGCAGCAAACCGCCTACTGGAAGCGGACGGTCCGCCTCATCATGCCTTCGGGAGTCACGGAAGCCAACGCGAGTCTCAGACACCCCGTTTGTCACTCATGCGGTGGTCAGGGACGACTCCTCCACGGTTTCCAGCACCCCGTTCGCCCGTGCCTGCTCCAGCCGCAGCCGCGCCGAACGGCCGTTCAGCGTCAGCGTCATGAGCTGGTTGCCGAACCACGGACCGCCCGTTCTGCGCCAGTCGACCGGCGGCCGCGGACAGCCACCGTGCCCGGCGAACCGGCGCCCCAGCCACCGGGCGGGCGCACTCCAGCCGAACCGGAAGCCGAGGCGGATCGACAGCGGGATGGAGTTGTGGACGGGGGAGCAGGTCAGCTGGAGCACCCGGGCGTCCGGGCCGGAGCCGGACGGCCACGTCGGCTCGGCCACGTAGGCGTGGTGGACATCACCCGACAGCACGGCGACCGTCGCCGGCGCCTCGGGTCCCGACCCCGCCTCGGCGATCAGCGCCGCCAGCGCGTCGAACGACGCCGGGAAGGCCGCCCAGTGCTCCAGGTCGGCCCGCCGCCGCAGATCCTCCCCGAACCGTGCCCAGCGCGCTCCGCGCTCGCCCCGGCACAGGGCGGCGTTCCACCCCTCGGCATCGTGCACCAGGTGCGGCAGCAGCCAGGGCAGGGAGGTGCCGATGAGGAGATGGTCGTACGCACCTCGCGCGTCCAGCGCCTGTTCCCGCAGCCACCGCGCCTCACCGGGGTCGAGCATCGAGCGGCTGTCCTCGTCGAGGACCCGGGCCGCCCGCGTGTCCACCATCAGCAGCCGTACCCGGCCGAAGTCACGCCGGTAGCTCCAGCGCACGGACGCCGGGTCGGCGTCGGCACGGCAGGCGAAGGCGCGCAACTCGTCGGTGCCGTCCGGGGCCTGGCGTACGGCTGCGTAGAGCGGGTCGGCGGCCAGCTCGTCCGGCGACAGGTTCCCCAGGTGCTGATGGACCCAGTACGACATCAGCCCGCTGAGCAACCGCTCGCGCCACCAGCTCGTGGCCCGCATGTCGGCGAGCCAGGCGGCGGAGGTGTTCCAGTCGTCGATGACGTCGTGGTCGTCGAAGATCATGCAGCTCGGCACGGTCGACAGCAGCCAGCGCACCTCGGGGTCCAGCCACGATTCGTAGTAGAGGTGGGTGTACTCCTCGTAGTCCGCGACCTCGCTGCCCGGCGGGTCGCGCAGATCGCGGCGGGCGGCCAGCCAGCGGCGGGTCGTGTTGGAGGTCTCGTCGGCGTACACCTGGTCGCCCAGCAGCACCAGGACGTCCGGCCGCGCACCGTCCGGGTCGGCCGCCATCCGGGCCGCCAGGGTGTCCAGGGCGTCGGGGCCGACCGGGTCCTGCTCGTCGGCGGGCGGGGCGGCCCAGCGGCAGGAGCCGAACGCGACCCGGACCGGGTCGCGTTCGGCCGGGGTGCGGATGACCGAGGGCGGGAAACGGGAGTCGGCGAGCGGCCACACACGCGTGCCGTCGAGGAACACCTCGTACGCCGTCACCGTCCCCGGGGTGAGGCCGTCGACCGGCACCAGGGCGTAGTGATGGCCCGCCACCTGGAAGGTGCGGGACTCGCCGCCGGCGCCGTCCGCGCCGCGCACCTCGGCGGTGCACGGACGGCTCGCCTCGACCCAGACGGTCGCGGACGAGCCGTCGACGTACCTCAGCAGTGGTCCCAGCCGCAGTTCGGCCACCTGATCACCCTCCTCCGTCGCCCCGTACGGTACGGAACGAGGGAGGTGAGCGGGGAGGTTCCGGGCCGAACTCCTGGCGGAACGGTTCAGCAGTTGTTCAGGTAGCTGGTGAGCGCGCTCTTCTCGGCCGAGTCGACGGAGAGGTCGTAGTAGTACTTCACCTGGACCCAGGCGCGGACGTAGGTGCAGCGGTAGGAGCTGACGGACGGCATCCAGGTGGCCGGGTCCTGGTCGCTCTTGGACTGGTTCACGTTGTCCGTCACGGCGATGAGCTGGGGGCGGGTGAGGTCGTTGGCGAAGTTCTGGCGCTTGGTGCTGGTCCAGCTGTCGGCGCCGGAGTCCCAGGCCTCGGCCAGCGGCACGAGGTGGTCGATGTCCAGGTCGGAGGCGGCGGTCCAGGTGGCGCCGTCGTACGGGGAGTACCAGGTGCCGCTGGTCGCGGCGCAGGTGGAGCTGGTGACGACGTTCGAGCCGTCACGCTTGAGGACCGTCTCACGGGTGTTGCAGGAGCCGCTGATGGTGATCCAGTGGTTGAACAGGTCGCGGCTGTAGCCGGTGCGGTCCTCGGTCGCCACGGTGAGGGAGGCGAGGTAGGAGCGGGCGGTGGCGGCGCTGACGGGGGTCGGGAGCGCGGCGGAGGCGGTCGGGCCGTTGAAGAGCCCGACGGAGGCTATGAGACCGGTGAACGCCGCGAGTATGCTGAGCCGTCGACGCGCGTAGAACTTCGGCATGCGAACTCCCTTGGGGTGTGGGGGCGTTGGGGTGCGAGCGTAGGAATGCTCGCCACGCCGCATTACGGGGAAGTGTGCGCTGGGTAAGAAGTTAATGACGCGTGCATGACACGACAAGGTTTACGGCGAAACGATCTCGTAGGATGGGGAACGCAGAAGGGGAGTAGCTCTTCGCCGGACCGTCGACATACTGCTCAGCTCGTCCTGAGCCGGCGCCCGGAGGCGAATCCCGTACAGGGGTTGGCCGGCGAGACCTTCGGCAAGCAGTGCACATCCGTGCCGTACGGCACGGATGACATGTGTGCTGCCGTGCCGAGGTGTCACGCGTGCTGTGGAATGACTCTCGGTGGGGCAGCCCGACCGATTGAGGAACCTTGATCACCTTCACCGTGACGGCGGTCACCTTCGGTGTCGTCTTCCTGGCCGAAGTGCCCGACAAGACCGCGCTCGCCGGACTCGTCCTCGGCACCCGCTACCGCGCCTCGTACGTCTTCGCGGGCGTCGCCGCGGCCTTCGCGCTGCATGTCGCGCTGGCGGTGGCGGCGGGGAGCGTACTGACCCTCCTGCCCCAGCAGATCGTGCACGCGCTGACGGGCGTGCTGTTTCTGGGCGGCGCGGCGACGCTGCTCATGAAGAGGGATGGGGCCGATGGTGACGCGGAGATCCGGCGCCCGGAGAACCAGTCCTTCTGGAAGGTCGCGGGGGCGGGCTTCATGCTCATCCTGGTCGCCGAGTTCGGTGACCTGACCCAGATCATGACGGCGAACCTCGCCGCCCGCTACGACGACCCGCTGTCCGTCGGGCTGGGTGCGGTGCTGGCGCTGTGGGCGGTGGCCGGGCTCGGCATCGTCGGCGGAAAGGCCCTGATGAAGCGGGTTCCGCTGCGACTCATCACCAAGATCGCGGCCCTGCTGATGCTGGGCCTCGGGGTGTGGAGCCTGTGGGAGGCCGTGGCCGGCTGAGCTGAACGGTGGGTGAACTGTTTGCGGAGATGGTGGCGGGAACCACCCTCTGTTTTGTACCGTGGGGGAACAAAGTGGTTCCCGCCCGTTTTCCCTGACCGGCGGGCGGGACCACCTTGGCCCTCCGGGGGCTCCACTCGTATGCCCCCGGCCCCACGTCCTGGAGCTGCCGATGACGGCCACCGCCGTGCTCACCGCCCGCGCCCTCCTACTGGACATGGACGGCACCCTGGTCAACTCCGATGCCGTGGTCGAACGAATCTGGCGGCGCTGGGCCGAACGGCACGGCCTGGACGACGACGAGGTCATGAAGGTCGTGCACGGCCGGCAGGGCCACGCCTCGATGGCGCTGCTGCTGCCGGACCGCCCGATGGAACAGAACCACGCGGACAACGCCCGCATGCTCGCCGAGGAGACGGCGGACATGGACGGCGTCGTGGCGATTCCGGGCGCGCCGGAGTTCCTGGCCTCGCTGACGGGGCTGCCACACGCGCTGGTGACCTCCGCGGACGTCGCACTGTCCACGGCCCGGATGGCTGCCGCCGGGCTGTCACTGCCGGAGGTACGGATCACGGCGGAGTCGGTCGGCGGGAGCAAGCCCGATCCGGAGGGGTTCCTGAAGGGGGCGGCGGAACTGGGGGTCGCGCCTGCGGATTGCGTGGTTCTCGAGGACTCGGGCGCTGGCATTGAGGCCGGGCGGGCGGCTGGGATGCGGGTGGTCGGGGTGGGGGACCGGGCTGGAGCGTACGGCCCGGATGTGCTGGTGCGGGACCTGACGCAGGTGAAGGTCGAGGCCGTGGGGAACGGGAAGATCCGACTGCACGCCGGCCAGCAGTAGCGCCCTTGGGGCTGAGCCGGTGGGGAACGAAGGCGTCACGGCTCGGACGTCTCCGATTCCAGCCGCTCCCGAGTCGCCAGGTCATACACCCCCAACTCCTCCGCCTGGATCCCCCGAGTCCGCTGATAACTGATCACCGCATCCTCGACCCCCTCGTTGTAGCTGCCGCCGGGCTCCCGCACATACAGCCCGGTCTGCTGCAACCGCAGCTCCAGCTCCGTAACCTCCGCACCCTTCGCACCACGACGCAGAACGGGCGGCTGACGCGCGCCGTCCGACCCCTCGGCGGAGCTGGAGGAGGGCGACGCGGACGGCGAGGGCTGGGTCGGCTCGGAAGTAGGGGACGGCGTAGGGGAGACGTCGGCCCGCGTCGGGGTCGGGCTCACCGTCGGAGACGGCGGAGGAGACGCCGGCGCCTCCTCGGACGCCGGGGGCGTCGACTGCGCCGCAGAGGCCGTGGTCGGCGACGGCGCCGGGATGCTCGCCCGCACGTCCTCCGGCAGGGCGGCGTCCCGCGACGGCGTCTCGTACGTGAACAGCCCGCTCGCCAGCCCGGCCGCCGCGACCACCGCGACGACGGCCCCGCCGGCACCGAGCAGGACGGTACGGCCCCGGCGATGCGGCTTCCGCTCCCCCGCGGGCGTGGGCTCCGGATCCGCCTCGAACAGCCGCAGGTCGTGCGCGCGGGGCGCAGCAGCTGGGGGCGGGAAGGTCGAGGTTGCCCCCGGAGGCACGGCCCGTAACGGCATCGTCCGCTCGATGGCCGGAAGCTGCTGTGTCTCGCCCTCGGGATGAGCCTCGCTGCCCTCGGGACGGGCCCCGTCATCCAGCTCGACGTACGGCCGTATGCGCAACGGATCGAAGTCCTCCGCCGCGGCCGCCTCCGCCGTACGCGCGTCGCGCAGGGCCTCGGACACACGCTCGCCGCACCCGCACGTCGGGGTGTTGTCGGCCCCCCTCGGCTCCCCGCACTCCGGGCACAGGTGCCCTCTTGACTCGCTCACGTCCATCCCTCCCCCTAGGGCCATGTCGTCAGTCTCCCGCCTGCCCCGCGCCGTCTGGCACGCGCATCTGCGGCGTTGTCGTCGGTCGACGACTCCCCCACTCTCGACTTCGCTCGAGCGGGAGGGACCCCCATCGCGTCGACTCCCTCCTCCGCCGTGCAGCTGCACGCACCAGACCCCGCGGGGCCCGCCCTCCGGGCGGACGACGGGATACTGACGACAGGGCCCGGCGAACTCCCGAGATTATGCAGAACTCCTCCACGCCGTCTCCCTCGAGCCCCCGGAATATCGGCTTCCAACAGGACTCAACAGGCCATAAACGGTCACACCGATCACGATGGATGGTGTAACGAGACTCCCGGGAGGCTTCATGGCAGCGGATGCGCACGGTAGGACGGGGGATGTGCGTGACGCGCAGCCCCCACGGCGGGGTTCCGCAGCCCAGGAGCACGTGCCCGGCAACGTCCTCGTCTCGATCGGTGCCCTGCTCCTCGGGATGCTGCTCGCCGCCCTCGACCAGACCATCGTGTCGACCGCGCTGCCCACCATCGTCAGCGAGCTCGGGGGGATGGAGCACCTGTCCTGGGTGGTCACCGCGTATCTGCTGGCGTCGACCGCCGCGACCCCGCTGTGGGGCAAGCTCGGTGACCAGTACGGGCGCAAGAAACTGTTCCAGACCGCGATCGTGATTTTTCTCATCGGGTCGGCGCTTTGCGGAATGGCGCAGAACATGCCCCAGCTCATCGCCTTCCGGGCGCTGCAAGGCCTCGGCGGCGGCGGGCTCATGGTGCTGTCGATGGCGATCGTCGGTGACATCGTCTCGCCGCGCGAACGCGGCCGGTACCAGGGTCTGTTCGGGGCCGTGTTCGGGACGAGCAGTGTCCTGGGACCGCTGCTCGGCGGGCTGTTCACCGAACATCTCAGCTGGCGCTGGGTCTTCTACATCAACCTTCCCATCGGCGTCGTAGCCCTCGCCGTCATCGCCACCGCGCTGCACATCCCGCACAAGGCGACCCGGCATGTCATCGACTACCTGGGCACGTTCCTCATCGCCGCCGTAGCCACCTGTCTGGTGCTGGTGGCGTCGCTCGGCGGCACCACGTGGGGCTGGGGTTCGCCGCAGATCATCACTCTGGCGGCCCTCGGGGTCATCCTCGCCGTCGTCTTCGTCGCCGTCGAGCGGAAGGCAGCCGAACCGGTCCTGCCGCTCAAGCTGTTCCGCATCCGCACCTTCACGCTCTCGGTCGTCATCAGCTTCGTCGTCGGCTTCGCGATGTTCGGCGCGATGACCTATCTGCCGACGTTCCTCCAGGTCGTCCAGGGTGTCTCGCCGACCATGTCCGGTGTGCACATGCTGCCGATGGTGCTCGGCCTGCTGCTGGCGTCGACCGTCTCCGGGCAGATCGTCAGCCGCACCGGCCGCTGGAAGGTGTTCCCGATCGCGGGCACCGGCGTGACCGCCCTCGGGCTGCTCTTCCTGCACCAGCTCGACATGGACAGCTCCACGGCCGCGATGAGCGCCTACTTCCTCGTCCTCGGGCTGGGCCTCGGCCTGGTCATGCAGGTCCTCGTGCTGATCGTGCAGAACGCCGTCTCGTACGAGGATCTCGGCGTCGCCACCTCCGGCGCGACCTTCTTCCGGTCCATCGGCGCCTCGTTCGGCGTCGCCATCTTCGGCACGATCTTCGCGGGCCGCCTCGGCGACAAACTGACCGAGGCCTTCCAGGGCGCCCAACTCCCGCCCGGTGTCTCGCTGGAAGGGCTCGAGTCCGACCCGCGCGGCATCGCCGACCTGCCGCCCGCGCTGCGCCCGCCGGCGCTGGAGGCGTACGCCACGTCCATCACCGACGTCTTCCTGTACGCCGCCCCCGTCGCCGTCCTCGGCTTCGTGCTGGCCTGGTTCCTGCGCGAGGACGAGCTGCGCGGCTCGGTCACCGCGCCCGACGTCACCGAGACCCTCGCCAGCAACCCGGTCGAGCGGTCGTCGTACGACGAGGTGTGCCGGGCCCTGTCGGTGCTCGGCACCAGGGAGGGCCGCCGCGAGGTCTACCGGAAGATCACCGAGCGGGCGGGCTACGACCTGTTCCCGGCGGCCAGTTGGCTCCTCCTCCGCATCAAGAGGTACGGCTGGGTCGAACCCGGCGTACTCGCCGAGCGCAGCTTCGTGCCGCTGCCCGTCATCCTCGCCGCCGCCCGCCAGGTCGAGGGGCGGCGCCTCGCTGTGCGCGAGGGCCTCGACCTCGTCCTGACCCCCGCCGGGCGCGAGGTCGCCGAACGGCTGGCCCGGGTCCGCGAGGAGTCGCTGGCCGAGCTGCTGGGCGACTGGTGGGGCCCGGACCGGCCGACCGACCTGGCCCAGCTGGTGAAGGAGCTGAACGACGAGCTGTGCGGCTCGGACCGGGAGCAGCCGCACAACGGGTCGGTGGCCCGGGTCAGTCGAGGCCCCGCAGCTCCTTGGTGAACCAGTGCTCGGCGTACGGCTCGTCGTTGTGCGGCGCGGTCTCCGAGTAGCCGAGCCGCGCGTACAGGGCCCGCGCCTCGACCAGATCGTGCCGGGTGTCGAGCACGATGCGTACGGCACCGAGCGTGCGGGCGACGTCCTCGACGGCCCGCACGAGCACCGGGCCGCCGCCCCTGCCGCGCATCGGCTCGGCCACGAACACCCGCTTGAGCTCGGCGGTCTCCGTGTCCAGCAGCCGCACGCCCGCCGAACCCGCCGGCTCACCTCCGTACCGCGCTACGAGCAACTGCCCCTTCGGCGGCGCGAGTTCGGTACCCGTCGCCGCGGCGATCTCCCCTTCCAGCTCGCCCGGGTCGGTGCGGCGGCCCTCGTGCAGGAGGTACCAGCGGTCGCTGACCTCCGTGTAGTACGCCCGCCAGAGCGCGGCGGCGACGGGGGAGTCGAAGGGCTCTGTGGCGACGGTCCAGGTTGTGGACGCACGGGTGCGGGTCATGCCGCCATTGTGGGAGGTGGCATCACGCTGTCGGCAAACAAATTACGGTGCTGTGTGCCTGTCTCACTCCACGGCGTCTGTTGCTGCGAGAGCCTGCTGACCATGCCACCAGCTGTAGGGGACAAGGACGGCGCGGGGTTCGCCGTTCTTCTCGATGACCAGGTGTGCGCCGCGGAAGTGGGCGTTGTCGATACGACGTCCGAGCTGCGCTCGCAGGTCGTTGGTCGCGATACGTTCGGTACTCATGGCTCTGATCGTATGCCTAAGTATCATCAGTACTGACAGTACTAATGGTACTCTTCGTTCATGTCGCGCTTCCGTATGTACCCGACGCCGCAGCAGGAGCCGCAGATGCTCCGGCACTGCGCGCATGCGCGGTATGTGTGGAACCTGGCGGTCGAGCAGCACGCGCACTGGAAACTGGGCCGGAAGTCTGCGCCCGGGGTCGCCGAGCAGTGCCGCCAGCTCACCGAGGCGCGTCGGGAGAGTGAGTGGCTGCGGGCCGGGAACGTTGATGTGCAGCAGCAGGCGTTGCAGGACTTCGCCAAGGCCAAAGCCGCTCGATTCACCGCTGGCTTCGGCGAGCCGACTTGGCGGAAGAAGCACAAGCACGAGGGGTTCCGTGTCATCGGGACCGACCGGGTCCCGGAGTTCAATGAGGACGGCACGGCGAAGACCAACCCGAATACCGGGAAGCAGGTCATGGGCCGTTCTGTGGTGCTGCAGAAGCTCAACCGCAGGTGGGCCCAAGTCAAGGTCCCTGGCTGTGGTTGGGTTCGCTTCCGGCTCAGCCGCCCCGAACTTCCCAAGGCCAAGACGTTCAGGGTCACACTCAGGAACGGCCAGTGGCACATCGCCTTCGCTGTCATCCCCGAGCCCATCGACGCGCCCGGCTCGGGTGAGATCATAGGCATCGACCGGGGTGTGACGATCACCGCCGCTCTGTCGGACGGCCGGAAGCTGAACTGCCCGCAGCTCACCGCCAAGGAACGCGTCCAGATGCGCAAGCATCAGCGGCGCGCGGCCCGGGCTCCGAGGGGCAGTCACCGCAAGACCGCCGAGTACGCGAAAGCCGCGAAGCTCAGGGCGCGTGAGGCGAATCGGCGCAAGGACTGGCGTGAGAAGACCTCGACCATGCTCGCCCGGACCTACGACACGATCCGGTTCGAGAAGCTGAACATCAAGAGTATGACGGCCTCCGCCAAGGGGACCGTCGACAAGCCTGGCACGAAGGTACGGCAGAAGGCCGGGCTGAACCGGGTGATCCTCGCCCAGGGCTGGGGCCTGTTACGACAGCGCACCGAGGGCAAGGCCCCGGACCGAGTCGAGGACGTCCCAGCCCCCTACACCTCCCTGCGCTGCAGCGCCTGCGGATGGATCGACAAGGACTCGCGCAAGAGCCAAGCCGAGTTCGTATGCTCCTCCTGCGGCTTCACCTGCAACGCGGACGAGAACGCAGCCATCAACGTCGCGGCAGGACAGGTCATCAGACCCGGGCCTCTGGCCCGTGCCGGAGGGACAACACCGCATCAGCGGTCGAGTGTCCGTGAACCTCAACCTGCCTGGGTTGGAATCCCCCTCTTCTGAGGGGGAGGATGTCAAAGTTCGTCGTACGGCGTATGCCGGGGCGTTTTAACATGCGGCGGCGGTGAGCCAATTCGGCCGCCGTGCAAGATCGTTGGGGAGGACCGCACGTGCTCGAACTCACCATGGCATTCGTCTCCGCGGCGGACGAGGGCGCCACGGCCGGCATGCTCATGGCCGACGCGCCCAGCGAGCCGGGCGCCGTGCTCCGGGTGGGCCGGGACAAGGCCGTGTGCCGGCTCTCGACGCCCGACGACTGGCTGTTCGTCTCCCGTGTACACCTGGAGTTCCTGTGCGGCCCGGACGGCGCCTGGCAGGTGACCTGGCTGCGCGGCTCACAGCCGGACCCGTCCTCCGAGGTGCGGGTGAAGGTCGGCGAGTACGCGCAGTCCATCTCCTACGGTGGCACCCTGCCGCTGCCCAGGGGCGGCAGCGGCGAGATCGTCATCCACGACCGCACGGCACCACGCAGCGTCAACGTCGGCTTCTATCACGAGGCTTAGGCCTGTCCGGCGCGGATCAGGCCGGAGGAGAGCGGCGGCGCCTCGCCAACGCCGGTGAGCCAGGGCCACTACGCCAGCACCCGCGCCAGCGCGAACCCGTCGTACCCCTTGCTCCCCACCGTCTGGATCGCCGTGCCGCTCAGCCTCGGGTGGCTGCCGATGAGTTCGATGGCGGCGCGGGTGCCCAGGACGTCCGGGGCGATGCTGTCCTCGTCGGCGACCCGGCCGCCCCGGACGACGTTGTCGATGACGATGAGGCTGCCCGCGCTGGTGAGGCGCAGGGCCCACTCCACGTAGTTGGCGTTGTTGGCCTTGTCCGCGTCGATGAAGACCAGGTCGAAGGGGGCCGGGTTCTCGTCGGCGAGTTTGGGCAGCGATTCCAGCGCCGGGCCCACCCGTACCTCGACGACCTTGTCGAGGCCCGCGCGGGCGATGTTGCGGGTGGCGACCTCGGCGTGCCTGGCGCTGTACTCCAGGGAGATCAGCCGGCCGTCGGCCGGCAGGGCGCGGCCCAGCCAGATGGTGCTGTAGCCGCCGAGCGTGCCGATCTCCAGGATGGTGCGGGCGCCCTGGAGCTGGGCGAGGAGGTGGAGGAACTTGCCTTGGGGCGCGGTGACGTTGACATGCGGCATCTCGGCCGCCTCGCTGTCGCGCAGGGCCGCCTGGAGGACCTCGTCGTCGGGCGAGAGGTGGGCGGAGAAGAAGAAGTCGACGTCGTCCCAGAGCTGCGACTCGCTCATGCGCCTGTGCCTTTCAGATGCCTAGTTAGAAGTGCTAACTAGCTTTTCTAACGAACGCGGGCGCGCGCCGGTTCCCCGCCACCGTATGCCCACCGGGCGGTTTCAGCCGATCGGCCCAGACATCCCGGCCGCGGCATCGTGATCCATCTCGCCCCCAGCGGAGGCAAACCCGCCCTACCCGCACTATCGTCATCTGGACAAAAGGAGAGCGGGCGTCAGGTGAAGAGGGGGTTGCCTGCGTCCCTGTCCGGGGGTGGTGCGAGCCTCTTAGGGTTCGCAGGGAGCCTCACGCACGGGACGCGTGGGACGAACGGGGCGGGAGGCCGACGAGGCGTGGCGAATGCGGAGCAGAGCGGGCGACCGGCGGAAGCCTTCGGAGCGACAGCCGTCGGTACGGTTCACGCACGCCTGCACGCGGCCCGGCTCGGCCTGTGGCTGGTCGCGGCCGTCCTGGCCGTACGCCAGGTGGCCGTCGTCCTCGGCAGCCCGCGCGGGGAACGTCTGACGGACCTGGAGACCTGGGTCGGCCCGAACGGCGTCCTGCATGTGAACGGCTCCCTGTACGACTCGACGCGCTTCACCGGCACACCCTTCGGCGGACTCGTCCTCAAACCGCTGACCAGGTCCGCCGAAGAGGCCCTCGGCTGGGGCTGGACCTTCGGCACGCTCCTGCTGGTCGCCGCGCTCGGCCTGGTCGCCGCCCGCGCCCTGCCACAGCCCGTGAGCCGCCGGACGTCCCTGCTCGCCGCGCCGGTCGCGATCAGCCTGCTGATGCTGTCCCTGCCGGTGCGCAACACCCTCTGGCTCGGCCAGACCAGCATCATCCCGGTGCTGCTCGTCCTGCTGGGCTGCTTCGCCGTACGCGGCCGGCGGGCCGCCGGGGTGCTCATAGGCCTCGCCGCCGCCCTCCAGCCGACGCTGCTGCTGTTCACGCCGCTGCTGTGGTTCACCGGCCGCCGCCGGGCCGCCCTCGCCACCGGGGCGACGTTCGCCGCGTCCACGGTGCTCGCCTGGGCGGCGATGCCGCACGACTCGTACACCTACTGGGTCCACCACATGGCCGGCGTCGGCCTCGGCGGCCGCGCCGACGGCCTCGCCAACCAGTCCCTGCACGGCGCCCTGCTGCGGCTGGGCCTCGCCGGCCCCGTGGAGATCGCCCTCTTCCTGCTGCTGGGCGCCGGCGTCGCCGTCCTCGCCGTACGTCGCGCCGTGCGCTACGCCCACGACGGCCAGCTCCTGCTCGCCGTCGCGATCACCGGCTGCGCCGCGATCGCCGCCGCGCCCACCGCCTGGCAGCACCAGCTGCTGTGGGTGCTGCTCGCGGTCGTCGGCCGGGTCGGCAGACGGGCCTCCGACCGGTATGTGTGGCCGGTCGCCGTCGTCCTGGTGATGACCCTGCCGGCGAAGATGCTGCTGCCGAACACGCCGGCCCTGTACTCGCTGCGCGACAACGTGGTGCTGCTCACCGCCCTCGCCGCCGCCACCGCGGTGCCGTTCCTGTCCCGGACGTCGGCGTACTACCAGGAGCCCGTGCCGACGGAGTACGCGCCGCCCGCGCCCCGCTTCAGACGCGTCCCGTTCCTCCCGGCGCTGCGCCGGGTCCTCACCCGCCCGAACCTCCTGCTCGAGCTGCTGCTGATCCGGGTCACGTACGCCGCCTACCAACAGGTCCGGATCGCCGCCCGCGGCGACCGCGCGACCGCCGAGCACCACGGCGAGCAGATCCTCTCGATCGAGGAGGTGCTCTACCTCGACATCGAGCACTGGGCCAATCACGCCGTGGTGAAGACGGACTGGCTGCGCGCCTTCCTCGACTTCTACTACTCGTCGTTCCACTTCGCCGTCCCGCTGACCGTCCTCGCCGTGCTCTACGTCCGCCGCCCCGTGGACTACCGCTGGGCGCGCACCACGCTGGGCCTGACCACGCTGACCGGCCTGGTCGGCTTCTGGCTCTACCCGCTGGCGCCGCCGCGGCTGATGCCGGGGCTGGGTTTCATCGACACGGTGCACGGCGTCCAGGACTTCTCCAAGCCGGACTACGGCGTGATGACCGAGGTCGCCAACCAGTACGCGGCGATGCCGTCCCTGCACTTCGGCTGGTCCCTGTGGTGCGGCCTGGTGATCCTGCGGGTCGCCCCGAAACGCTGGATGAAACTGGCGGGACTGGCCCACCCGCTGTTCACGGTCTCCGCGATCGTCGCCACGGCCAACCACTGGGTGCTGGACGCCGCCGGCGGGGCAGCGGTCGTCGGCATCGGGTTCGCCGCCGCCCACCTGCTGTTCGGGCCGCGTGTCCCGGCGCACCACGACGCGGTGGCCGAGGAGCACGCGGATGCGCAGCGGGTGTCGGCTCCATGACACGCTTCATGACAGCTGGAAACGTGGAAGTCCGTGCGGCCGACCCGGTAGGCGGTGCGCCGCGGCGGCGATTCCTCCCCCGGAGTCTCTCGTCCGGTTCGCTCTTCCTTCCCGTTTCGGCACTCGCGCTGGCGTTCAATCTCTGGGGCCTTTCGCGGGGCGACTCGATGTGGCGCGACGAGTCCGTGACCTACCAGGTCGCCCATCGGAGTGTTCCGGAGATCTGGGGACTGCTGCACCATTTCGACGCGGTGCACGGCGCCTATTACTTCCTGATGCACGCCCTCTTTGCCGTATGGGACGGCGGCCTGTGGACCATGCGGCTCCCGTCCGCGGTGGCCATGAGCGTCTGCGCCGGCCTCGTGGCGATCACCGGCATGCGGCTCGTCGGGCGGCGGGTCGGGGTCCTCGCGGGACTGTCCTGCACGCTGATCCCCGTGGTGCAGATGTACGCGCAGGAAGGCCGCTCGTACGCCCTGGTGGCCGCCTTCGTGGCGCTGTCCACGTATCTCCTCGTCCGCGCGGTGGAGCGGCCCGGCCGGGGTGTCTGGGCGGGCTATGCGGCGGCGCTGCTCTGCGCGGTGTACCTGCACGAGTTCGCGGTGCTGTGCCTCCTCGCCCATGGCGTCACCGTCCTGGCCGCACCGGTCCCGGCGCGCGTCAGGCGGGCGTGGGCGGCCGCCGCCGCGGTCGTCGCCGTGGCCGCTCTGCCGCTCGTCGCCATCAGCCTCGGCCAGTCGGGGCAGGTCTCGTGGATCGGCATGCCCAGCGGCCGGGACTGGCTCGTCATCGGCGCGGTCACCGTGATCGGACTGACGGGAGCCAGGGCCGCTGCCTCCGGTCAGGCGCGGGGCTCGGTCACCCTGCCCCGCCTTGCCCTCCCCCTGCTCCTCCTCCCGACCGCGGCCCTCCTGCTGGTCTCGCTCCACGATCCGGTCTACCTGGACCGTTACGTCCTCTACTCGAACATCGGCCTGGCCCTGCTCGTGGCCGCCGGCATCGACGCCCTGGCCCGGAAGCTGTCCCACACGGGCATCCGCGGCCGGACCGTCCCCGAGGGCTTCGCGGCCGGGGCGATCTGCGCGCTGATCGTCGCCGCCCTGCTCCCGGTGACCCTGCAGATGCGCACCCCGGAGAGCCGCAAGGACGATGTCACGGCGATCGCCGAGACCGTACGGAGAATGTCCGCCGGCGGAGACGCCGTCCTCTACATGCCCGCGCGCCGCAGGGAATGGGCGATGTCCTACGAGGACGACTACCGCGGCCTGAGGGACATCGCCCTGCGCGAGTCGCCCGTACGGTCGGAGACCCTGCAGGGAACCGAGGAGCCGGCCGCCGTCATCCGGCAGCGCATGCTGGCCGGCACGCGCATCGTGGCGCTGATGGATCCCGAGGGGCAGCCCCTGGACCCGTATCCGCAGGAGGCGGTCAAGCGGACGACCCTGAGCCGCGCCTTCACGGAGTGCGCCCGCGCGCAGGTCAAGGGCGCACAGGTCGTCCTGTACGCCCGCCCGGGGCACTGCGGTTCCTGAGCGAGCGGCCGCCGTGCCGGGCCCGGTCTCGGTCTCGGTCTCGGGGGAGGCAGGGGCAGGGGCGTAGGGATGGGGGGTGCACCTGCCTCCCTCGGGACGGGCCGACGGCGCCGGGAGGCCGTCGGCCCGAGTACGGCCGTCAGCCGGCGCTGACCTGGAGTTCCTTGACGCCGTTGATCCAGGCGGAGCGGAGCCGGCGGGGGTCGCCGGCCAGCTTGAGGCCGGGCATGGCGTCGGCGACCGCGTTGAAGATGAGGTCGATCTCGAGGACGGCGAGGGATTTGCCGAGGCAGTAGTGCGGGCCTCCGCCGCCGAAGCCCAGGTGGGGGTTCGGGTCGCGGGTGATGTCGAAGGCGTCCGGGTTCTCGAAGACGTCCGGGTCGTGGTTGGCGGAGGCGTAGAAGATGCCGACGCGGTCGCCCTTCCTGATCTGCTTGCCGCCGAGTTCGGTGTCCTGGGTGGCGGTGCGCTGGAAGGCGTTCACCGGGGTCGCCCAGCGGACGATCTCCTCGGCGGCGGTGGCGGGCCGCTCCCTCGTGTACAGCTCCCACTGGTCGGGGTGGGTGAGGAAGGCGTGCATGCCGTGGGTGATGGCGTTGCGGGTCGTCTCGTTGCCGGCGACGGCGAGCATCAGCACGAAGAAGCCGAACTCGTCGGAGGCCAGGTTGCCCTCGTCCTCGGCGGACACCAGCGTCGTGACGATGTCCTTGGCGGGGCACTGCTTCCGGTCGGCGGCCATGTTCATGGCGTAGGCGATGAGTTCGGTGGCGGACTCCTGCCCGACCTCTTCCGTGATGGCGTACTCGGGGTCGTCGTAGGCGATCATCCGGTTCGACCACTCGAAGATCTTCGTCCGGTCCTCCTGCGGGATGCCGATGAGCTCGGCGATGGCCTGGAGGGGCAGTTCGCAGGCGACCTGGGTGACGAAGTCGAAGGGGCCGGCGTGGGCGCGGGCCTCCGCGGCGATGTTGAGGGCTCGGGTGCGGAGGTTGTCCTCCAGCGCGCGGATGGCGCGCGGGGTGAAGACGCGCTGCACGATCTGCCGGACCCGCGTGTGCTCCGGCGGGTCCATGTTCAGCAGGATCAGCCGCTGGGCGTCGATGGCGTCGCGCTCGATGTGCTCGTTGAAGCGGATGATCGCCGTGTTGAGGTACGAGGAGAACAGCTCCGGGTGCGTCGAGACGAACTTGACGTCCGCGTGCCGGGTGACGGCCCAGTAGCCCTCGTCCTCGAAGCCGGCGACATTGCCGGACTGGGGGATCCAGCGCACCGGTTCGGCCCGGCGCAGCTCGGCGAACTCCGGCAGGGGCACGCGGTGGTGCAGCAGATCCGGGTCGGTGAAGTCGAACCCGTCGGGCAGCGCTGGACAGGGCATGGGCAACTCCAGCTGGTCTTCTGACAGTCGTGATCCGGCCGTGTCTTGTTCTGACGGTCCATCAGGAACGGGGAATTGCCGAGAAGGTAGTAACGGGTTCTACAAGTGGCAAGAGGCGCGGCAGCCCCAATTGCGTGCGGGATTCGTGCAGATCACGACATCCGAGGCTGCACGACCCTTGCGGCGGAGGGTGGCGCGTCAGCAGACTGCAAGGAGAACTAGAACGCGTACTAGTTCTGCGTGGCGGGGTCGGCCGGGACGCCCCCGCGCCGCGCGGGTACCCGAGGAGAGGACCTCCCCCATGGCCGCGGAACCCGTGATCGTAGAAGCCGTCCGCACCCCCATCGGCAAGCGCGGTGGCGCGCTCGCCAACCTCCACCCCGCCTATCTCCTGGGCGAGACGTACCGCGAACTCCTCGGCCGCACCGGCATCCCCGCCGACTGCGTCGAGCAGATCGTCGGCGGCACGGTGACCCACGCCGGCGAACAGTCCATGAACCCCGCGCGCACGGCCTGGCTGACGATGGGCCTGCCCTACGAGACGGCGGCGACGACGGTCGACTGCCAGTGCGGGTCGTCGCAGCAGGCGTCGCACATGGTGGCGAACCTGGTGACGGCGGGTGTCATCGACGTCGGCATCTCGTGCGGGGTCGAGGCGATGTCGCGGGTGCCGCTGGGGTCGGGGTCGAAGCACGGGCCCGGAAAGCCGTTCCCAGACGAGTGGAACGTGGACCTGCCCAATCAGTTCGAGGCGGCGGAGCGGATCGCGCGCCACCGGGGGCTGACACGCGAGAACGTCGACTCACTGGGCCTGATCTCGCAGGAACGGGCGGCCGTCGCCTGGTCCGAGGAGCGCTTCAAACGGGAGACGTTCGCGGTCCAGGTGCCGACGACGGAGGAGGAACAGCGGGCCGGGCAGGGCATGTGGCGACTCGTCGACCGGGACGAAGGCCTCCGCGACACGTCCATGGAGGCGCTGGCGGGCCTGAAGCCGATCATGCCGACGGCGGTTCACACGGCGGGCAACTCGTCGCAGATATCCGACGGCGCCGCTGCGATCATGTGGGCGTCGAAACGGATGGCGCGGGCGCTGAAACTGAGGCCGAGGGCGCGGATCGTGGCGCAGGCGCTGGTGGGTGCCGACCCGCACTTCCATCTGGACGGGCCGATCGACGCGACGAAGGCGGTGCTCGGGAAGGCCGGTATGTCGCTGAAGGACATCGACCTGGTGGAGATCAACGAGGCGTTCGCGTCGGTGGTGCTGAGCTGGGCGCAGGTCTTCGAACAGGACCTGGAGAAGGTCAACGTCAACGGCGGCGGCATTGCACTCGGGCACCCGGTGGGGGCCACCGGGGCCCGGCTCATCACGACGGCACTGCATGAACTGGAGCGGGTGGACAAGGAGTTCGCGCTGGTGACGATGTGTGCGGGAGGCGGGCTGGCCACCGGCACGATCATCCAGCGGCTGTAGTCGACGTCCGCGACGTCCAGTTGACGAAGGTGGTGAACGCGGCGGGGCCGAGGGTGAGGATCGGTTCCGCCGGGGTCTTGGAGTCGCGGATGGCTATGGTGGCGGGGGCTTCGGCGATCTCGACGCAATCGCCGCCCTGGTCACCGCTGTACGACGACTTGCGCCAGGTCAGGGGACCGAGCGGTGCGCATTCGATGCACTCGCCGCCCTGATCGCTGCTGTAACTGGACTTACGCGGCCCCTGGCGTCGACCCTCACCTCACCCGGACCGCGAGCACGGTCCCTGCGTGGCGCGTCGCCGGACGCGACGGATCGGGCCCCGGGACACGGCGAAGACGGCGGCCCCGGGGATCAGGGGGCCGCCGCCTTCGGTTCAGGGCGTGTAGTTGGCTCAGTACCAGCCGTTGGACTGCCAGAAGTTCCACGCGCCGCAGGCGCTGCCGTAGCGGTCGTTCATGTAGTCCAGGCCCCACTTGATCTGGGTGGCGGCGCTGGTCTTCCAGTCGGAGCCGGCCGAGGCCATCTTGTTGCCGGGGAGGGCCTGGACGAGGCCGTAGGCGCCGGAGGAGGCGTTGGTGGCGTTGACGTTCCAGTCGCTCTCGTGGTCGACGATGTTCGCGAAGCAGTTGTACTGGGCCGAGTCCGCGATCATCTTCTTCGCGATCGCCTGGGCCTGGGAGGCCCCCGTCGCGGCCTGCGCGGGCGAGGCGGCGAGCAGGGTGCCGGCGGTGGCGACGGCCACGGCGGCGCCGGCGAGGGCCTTCTTCGGGCTGGCGATGCGGCGGAGGAGGAAAGCGGCGGACACAAGTGGCCTTTCGTCGGGTGCGGGGCGGTCGCGGCATGCCGGAACCACACGGTGTGCGCCGGGAGCATGCGTCGGCGCCGAGGCCCTGAGGGCACGTCGGCGCCGTGCGACGTCATCCACAGAAGCAGGCTTGGGAGCTGTCCGCAAACACCCCCTTTACTAGTTGTGGTCGCATTTGAGCTTTGCGTCCCTCGTGTGAGCTGGGTCTCAATGCGCAGGTCACGGGCCCTTATGGTGTGGGCATGTCAGCAGATCACGGCTACTACTTCGCCTCGTAGGTGACCTGGGTCATGTGGGGTGCTTCACCCATCAACGGTCCTCGAAAGTGACCGCCGTCTCGAAAGCCGCCCGGCGAGTGGCCCTGCGTAGTGCCTTGAGTACGGCCGGGCCGAGCGTGAGGGTCAATGCGACCGTGATCACCGCCCTGCCCAGGTCCCAGCCGAGGGACGTCGCCAGGCAGTACGCGACGAAGCGGGCCAGGTTGGCCGGGACCGCCGCCTCCGGGTCGAAGGCGATGTTCGAGGACAGAGCGTTCATGAAGGGCCAGCCGGCCAGGTTCATCGCCGTGCCGTAGGCGAAGGCCGCCAGGAAGCCGTACAGCGCGAGCATCCCGACTTCCGCACGGCCACGCAGGCGGTCCGGGCCCGGCAACAGCCCCGCGCCCATCGTGAACCAGCCCATCGCCAGCATCTGGAACGGCATCCACGGCCCCACCCCGCCCGTCAGCAGCGCCGACGCGAACATCGTCACCGCGCCCAGCACGAACCCGAAGCCCGGGCCCAGGACCCGGCCGCTCAGCACCATCAGGAAGAACATCGGCTCGATGCCCGCCGTACCCGCGCCGATCGGGCGCAGGGCGGCACCGGTCGCGGCCAGGACGCCCAGCATCGCCACCGCCTTCGGGCCCAGGCCGGACTCCGAGATCGTCGCCGCCACCACCGCCACCAGGAGGATCAGCAGCGCCGCGAAGAGCCAGGGCGCGTCCTGCGCGTGCGCGCCGAGCCGGGATGTGGGCGGGGTCAGGAACGGCCAGAGGAGCGCTGTGATCCCTATCGCGCTGACCAGCGCCAGCGCGACGACCGAGCGCGGGCCCAGCCGGACCGCCCGTGCCTGGGGGACGGCTGTGCTCATGCCAGGGCCGCCCTCACCTGGGCCACCGTGAGCCACTTCTGCGGGGCCAGGATCTTCGTCACCTGCGGTGCGAAGGACGGCGACGCCACCACCACGTCGGCCGCCGGGCCGTCGGCGATCACCTCGCCCTCCGCGAGGAGGATCACCCGGTGGGCCAGTTCGGCCGCCAGTTCCACGTCGTGTGTCGCCAGGACGATCGCGTGGCCCTCGGCGGCAAGACCCTGCAGGAGCGCGACCAGGCGGGCCTTCGCCGCGTAGTCCAGGCCGCGGGTCGGTTCGTCGAGGAGGAGGAGCGGAGGGCGGGCCGTCAGGACCACCGCCAGGGCGAGTGCCAGGCGCTGCCCCTCCGACAGGTCCCGGGGGTGGGTGTCGTCCGTGATGCCGGGGAGCAGGTCGGAGACCAGGGCCCGGCAGGTGCCGGGGGCCGCGTCCTCGTCGGCTGCCGTGCACTCGGCGGCGACCGTGTCGGCATAGAGGAGGTCACGGGGTTCCTGGGGGACCAGGCCCACGCGGCGGACGAGGTCCCGGGGCGGCGTACGGTGCGGTACCGCACCGGCTGCGCGCACCGATCCGGAGGACGGTTCCACCAGGCCGACCAGCGCGTTGAGCAGGGTGGACTTTCCGGCGCCGTTGCGGCCCATCAACGCGATCGTCTCGCCGGGGGCGATGGTGAGGGTGATCTCGCGGAGGGCCTGGATGTGGGCGCGGCGGACGGAGAGGGAGTGGACTTCCGCCGGCGGGGCGGGAGTTGAGCGCACGGCCGGCGCCGGCCTTTTCCGGAAGGGGAGGTGGAAGCGGGAGCTGCGGCGCGCGGCGGGGACTGTGGGAGTCGGCGCAGCGGGGGGTGAGTTGTGCTGCTCCGGTTCCTTGTCCGTGAGGCGGGTTCTGAGGTCCGCGGCGCGGCGGCGGGCGTCCCGGACCGTCAGGGGGAGCGGAGTCCAGCCCGCCAGGCGGCCCAGGTCGACCACCGGGGGATACACCGGGGATACGGCCATCCCCTCCGCCGGAGGGCCGAGGACCGGCGTCGCGCCCGGGCTCGGGAGGAGGGCGACCTGGTCGGCGTACTGGATGACGCGTTCCAGGCGGTGTTCGGTCATGAGGACGGTGGTGCCGAGGTCGTGGACCAGGCGTTGGAGGACGGCGAGGACCTCCTCGGCGGCCGCGGGATCGAGGGCGGAGGTCGGTTCGTCGAGGACCAGGGCCCTGGGGTGGGGGGTGAGGACCGAGCCGATCGCCACGCGCTGCTGCTGGCCGCCGGAGAGGGTGGCGATCGGGCGGTCGCGGAGGTCGGCGAGGCCGAGGAGGTCCAGGGTCTCCTCCACGCGGCGGCGCATGACGTCGGGGGCGAGGCCCAACGACTCCATGCCGTAGGCGAGTTCGTCCTCGACCGTGTCCGTGACGAAGTGGGAGAGCGGGTCCTGGCCCACCGTGCCCACGACGTCCGCGAGTTCGCGGGGTTTGTGGGTGCGGGTGTCCCTGCCGGCGACTGTGACCCGGCCGCGGAGGGTGCCGCCCGTGAAGTGGGGTACCAGGCCGCTGACCGCGCCGAGGATGGTGGACTTGCCTACGCCCGACGGGCCGACGAGGAGGACGAGTTCGCCTTCCGGGACCTCGAAGTCCACGCTCCGAACGGTGGGTTCGGGGGCGCCGTCGTACGTGACGGAGACGTCCTCGAAGCGGATCACGACGGCTCCTTGGGGGCGACGAAAGCCGGCAGCAGGCCGAGGAGTACGGCTGCCGCGGGCCAGAGGGGCAGGGCGGGGGCGGTCAGCGGGACCACGCCCGGGTGCAGGGCCTGGGGATCCGCGGACGCCGCGAGGGTGAGGAGCGCGGCGACCGTGACGCCGGACGCCGTGATCAGCCAGGCCCGGGTGCCCCAGGGGTCGGGGCGGTAACGGGTGCGCAGGGAACGGCGGCCGCCCAGATGCAGGCCGGCCAGGGCGGCGGTGACTCCGGCGAGGAGGACGGGGAGGCCGTAGGCGGCGCCCTCGGCGGTGAGGACGCCGTACGTTCCCGCGCAGACGCCGAGCAGGCCGCCGAGGGTGAGGGCGGTGGTGGTGTGGCGGATACGGGCAGGGACGTCGGCGGTACGGCCGTAGCCTCGCGCGTCCATCGCGGCGGCCAGGGCCACCGAGCGTTCCAACGCGCCCTCCAGGACCGGGAGTCCTACGTGGAGGAGGCCCCGGATGCCCTTGTCGGGGCGGCCGCGCAGGCGGCGGGCGGCGCGCAGCCGCTGGGCGTCGGCGATGAGGTTCGGGGCGAAGGTGAGGGCCACGACGACTGCCACGCCCATCTCGTACAGGGCGCCGGGCAGGGACTTGAGGAGGCGGGTGGGGTTGGCGAGGGCGTTCGCCGCGCCTACGCAGATGAGGAGGGTGGCCAGTTTCAGGCCGTCGTAGAGGGCGAAGAGGAGGGATTCGACGGTGACCTGGCCGCCGAGCCGGATGCCCTGTGCCCAGTCGGGGAGGGGGAGTTCGGGGAGGGCGACGATCACGTGGGTGCCGGGGATGGGGGAGCCGAGCGCTGCCGCGAAGAGGAGACGGATGAGGAGGACGGCGAGGGCGAGCTTGACGAAGGCGCCGTAGGAGCGGGACCAGGGTGTGCTTGGGCGGCAGGTTGCCACTACGTAGGCGGAGGTTGCGATGAGGAGGGTGAGGAGGAGGGGGTTGGTGGTGCGGGTGGCCGCGGTGCCGAGGCAGAGGGACCAGAGCCACCAGGCGCCGGGGTGCAGAGGTGTGGGGCGTCGGTGGGGGGTTGGGGTGCTTGTCGGCACCGGCAGGGTGCCGCTCGTCGCTGGGACGGGTGGCACGCCAGTGGCACGGCTGCCCGCAGGCCGCGTGGGTCCGGTTGACATCAGGCTCGCCGCCGCCGTGCCTGCCAGACCGCCGCCGCCCCCAGCACCGCCACCACCCCGACCCCCGCGAACAGACCCACCGACGGGCCGCCGTCCTCCCCCTCGTCGGCCGGCTCCGTTGCCGTCGGCTTGTTCTCCTTCGCCACCTGCTCCCCGCACCCCGTCTCCGGATATCCGCCGATCGCGCACAGCAGGGCGTTGGTGTTGTAGCGGAGGGGCTTGGCGACCGATGCCAGCGCCTCTGCCGTCGTCGCGGTCGAGGGGACGCGGGCACAGGCCGTTCTGGGCTTCGGCGGGGCTTCGCCTGATGGGGCGTCCGCTGTCGTGCCGAAGTCGATGACCAGGGCTACTCGCTTCCTCCCGGCCTGCGGTGGTGTCCTCGCGCAGATCGTCGGGAAGGCCGTCGTGCCTCGGGGCTGGGCCGCGTCGCTGGAGTCGGCGCTGACCGAGAAGCGCAAGCCCTGGACATCGCCGTCGGCGGGGACGGCGATGGACGGGCCCTGGGTGGCGTAGGCCCAGTGGTTGCCGTCGCGCTCCCAGAAGGACCAGTAGCGGTAGCCGACGGCATGCGCCTGGCCCGCGCTGGTCGCGAGGACGAGCGAGGCCAGGAGTGCGGACAGGAGTACGGCCGGGAGCAGGGCGGTGCGGCGGAGGGGCACTGGTCGCGTCCCTAGTTGCGGCCGAAGCGGACCAGGAAGCCGATGCCGATGGCGCCGACCACGTTGAGGCCGATGAACCACCAGATGCTGACGCCGCCGTCCTTGTCCTCCTCCTCGTCCTCCTCCTCGTCCTTCTCTGGGACGGCCGTCGCCGTCAGCGGGGCCGGCCCCTGGGCGTTGAGCTGCTTCACCAGGTCCGTGCCGCCGAAGTCGCGCGGGTCGGTGCCGGCGGCGTGGGCGGCGAGGATCAACTGGGCGTAGGCGGCGGGACCGCTCTGCTCGGCCCAGGTCACGGCGTTCTGCTCCAGCCACTTCAGGGGCTTCTGGGCGGCCGCGGTACCGCCCTGGGCGGCGAGCGCTATGACCGTGTCCGCGGTGTTGCCGTAGTCGGGCCGGTCGTCGGCACCGGCGAGGGCGGACGTCAGGTGGCCGTCCTTCGCAACCGCCTTCGTCAGGTACGCGGCGCCGTTCGCCGCCGCCTGCTCAGGGGTGCCAGGGTCGGCGCAGACAGCACCCTCGGACTTCCCCGCCTTCACCACCAGGCCCGTGCCGAGCGCACCCAGCACGCCCGCCGCCGTCGCGTCCGCGTTGGCCGCGAGCTTGCCCTTCTCGTCCGGCTGGTAGGCGAAGGCACCGCCACCGTCGTCGCAGGGGAGGGCCAGCTTCAGCAGGGCGTCGTACGGGGACTTGCCGTCCCGCACGGCCTCCGCGGGCTTCTCTCCTACGGCGGCCAGGGCGCCGATGACGACCGACGTGGAGTTGGTGTCGCTCGCGCCGCCGGGGGCGTAGCCCCAGCCGCCGTCCCTGTTCTGGACGGACTTCAGCCAGGCCACGGCCTTGTCGGTCACGGCGTCGTACCCGGCGAGCGCGGCCAGGGCCTTGTCGGTTGCGGCGTTGTGCCTGCGGAGCGCGGCCAGCGCCTGAACGGCGGCGGCCGTGCTGTTCGTGTCGACCATGAGCTTGGCGTCGCAGGCCTTCGCGGTGTCGGCGCGGTACGCGGCGAACGCGCCGTTCGCGCACTGCTGGCCGGTGAGCCAGAACACCGCCTTCGCCGCCGGCCGCACCCCCACGCTGTCCTGCGCGAGCAGGGCGAGGGACTGGCGCCAGACGCCGTCGTAGGTGGGGTCGGTGGTGCCGTACAGCCCGGACGGGAGTTCCACGGACGGCGACGCGGACGGGGACGAGTCGGCGGCCGCGGCGGGCGTGGCCATGCCGATCACGGTGGTGGCGGCCAGGACCGCGGCACTGCGGCGGACGTTCATGATCGGCGGGTGCCTCTCCCTGAAGGGAGCCGGGCAGCACGGGACCCACCCCGGCGGCTCGGCTCCGCAGACCTCGACGGTGCCGCACACCGGCGAGTTGCCGGTGCACGTGAGCCGGTCACGGTCCCGGGCGGGGCAGTCCGGCTCACCGTCCACCAGAGGCGGGCGGCTCACGGTTGCGGGTCAGTGCCGGAATTGCACCGGCTTCCCCCCGTACGGGCGTGATGGCGACCCGGCCACTCTACTCGCCCGTAAACAACGGGTGGGGGCCGCCTGTGAGGGGCGTTAGGTTCGGGGCATGGGGAGACTGATCGGCTCGGGCCGGAGGAGCCGGTCGCCGGCCCCGCCCGCGCGATCCTGGACGCCCTGCTCGCCGATCCCTCCCACCTCACCCGGGACGGACTGACGGAGGCGCTGCGGCGACGGGCCGCCAACCCGACGATGAGCCGACGGGAGACCGAACTCCTCGGGGCCGCCGGAGAGTTGATCCGGTCGTACCTGAGCAGCGGACCTCGAGAGGCGGATGCGGGACTGGGCTGAGGGCTACGAGCACACCACGGCCACCAGGCCGGGTCCAGCGGCCCCTGCCCCGAGGCCGCCGTCGCCGTGTCCGGGGAGGCAAAACGTCTTACGCCGCCACGTACGCCACCGGCTCACTCCCCGCCACCGCCTCCGCCCGCCCCAGCTTCACCAGCCGCCGCAGATGCGCCTCCGCCTCCGACACCGCGATGTTCCTTGATCCGTACGGGATTTGGTCCCAGGGCCGGTTCCACTCCATGCGCTCGGCGAGCTGCCAGGGGGTCAGCGGGGTGGCGAGGAGGGTCAGCAGGCCGGTGAGGCGGGCCTCGTGGTGGGTGAGCAGCTCCCTGACCCGGGCGGGCGCGTCGGTGAAGGCGTGCTGGTGGGCCGGGAGGATCTCGGCGGGGGCGAGGCGGCCGACGCGTTCGAGGGAGTCGAGGTAGTCGCCGAGAGGGTCGGTGACGGTGGCGTCGTCGGGATCCTCGTAGAGGCCGATGTGCGGGGTGATCTCCGGCAGCAGGTGATCGCCGGAGAACAGGCGTCCGTGGCCGGGGAGTTGAGCCGGGTGCTCCTCCTCCAGGTGCAGGCAGACATGGCCGGGTGTGTGGCCCGGCGTCCAGATCGCGCGCAGCCGGCGGCCCGCCAGGTCGAGGAGTTCGCCGGGGACGATCTCGCGGTCGGGCAGGGCGGGGGAGAAGCCGGGCAACTCCCGTGCGCGAGCCGTGCGCAGGGGCGCCACATGCTCCTCGGGGGCACCGGCGGCGGTGAGTTTGGCCGCCATGTAGGAGAACCAGCGCCCGGGACGCGTCTCCCGGGTGCGCCGCACGATCGCCGCGTCCGCCGCGTGCATCGCGACCCAGGCGCCGGACGCCTCGCGGACCTGGCCCGACAGGCCGTGGTGGTCGGGATGGTGGTGGGTGATCAGCACGCCGTGGATCTCACCGGGCGCGGTCCCGCAGGCCGCCAGCCCCTCGGCGAGGGTGTCCCAGGAGGCGGGGTCGTCCCAGCCGGTGTCGACCAGGACCGGGCCGCGGTCGGTGTCGACGACGTGGACGAGGGTGTGCCCGAGAGGGTTGTCCGGGATGGGGACCTGGAGGGACCGGACACCGCCGCCGTGGTCGTACACCTGCGCCTGCGCCATGGGCTCCCCAATCGCCGCGTTCGGCCACGCTCCGGCCACTATAACTAGAACGCGTTCCGATGGGAGCCCGATTCACCCGGACCCCGAGTCATCCGGGCTTCGCCTCCCGCATGCGTTCCGGTGTCCAGTACTTCCTGATCTCCTCCGGGCTCTGGGTCTCCCGGTGGACGGACACGCCGTTGCCGCCCCGCGCGTCCTCCCAGTTCACGGCCATCCACACGGCACCGCAGACCGCCGTCGTCGCGGCCAGTGCGAACACCGTCCAGGCACGCCGGCGCTCACGCGCGTTCGTCATCTCCCTTGTCTCCCCTCCCGCTTGATCAGCGTAGGCGCGAATGATGTGCGATCCGTGGACTCCTCGTAGTGGAACTGGTATCAGTTTCAGAGATATCTGATGGATCGTCAGAGTCGGAGTCGCGCTCCGGGAGGCAGTCGGCCATGACCGAGCTCGTGGAACACGGACAGCTGTTCATCGGCGGGGAGTTGACCGACCCCCTCGGCAAGGACGTCATCGAGGTGATCTCGCCGCACTCCGAGGAGGTCTTCGGACGCGTCCCGCACGCCTCGCCGGCCGACGTGGACCGGGCGGTCGCGGTCGCGCGGAAGGCGTTCGACGAGGGGCCCTGGCCGCGGATGACCCTCGACGAGCGGATCGAGGTCGTCACCCGCATCAAGGACGGTATCGCCGTGCGGCACGAGGAGATCGCCCGCGTGATCTCCTCCGAGAACGGCTCGCCGTACTCCTGGAGCGTCCTTGCCCAGGCGCTCGGCGCGATGATGGTGTGGGACGCGGCGATCACGGTCGCCCGCGGCTTCACATACGAGGAGACCCGCGACGGCGTCCTCGGGAGGATCCTGGTCCGACGGGAGCCGGTCGGCGTCGTCGCCGCCGTGGTCCCGTGGAACGTCCCGCAGTTCGTCGCCGCCGCCAAGCTCGCGCCCGCCCTGCTCACCGGCTGCACGGTGGTGCTCAAGCCGTCGCCCGAGTCACCGCTGGACGCCTACCTCCTCGCGGAGATCGCGCGGGACGCCGGGCTGCCGGAGGGTGTGCTCTCCATCCTCCCGGCGGACCGCGAGGTCAGCGAGTGCCTCGTCGGACACCCCGGCGTCGACAAGGTCGCCTTCACCGGCTCGGTCGCGGCCGGCAGGCGCGTGATGGAGGTCGCGTCCCGCAATCTCACCCGCGTGACACTGGAGCTGGGCGGCAAGTCGGCGGCCGTCGTCCTCCCGGACGCGGACCTCGAGACGGCCGTCGCGGGCATCGTCCCGGCCGCCTGGATGAACAACGGCCAGGCCTGCGTGGCCCAGACCCGGATCCTGCTCCCGCGCTCCCGCTACGACGAGTTCGCCGAGGCCTTCGCCGCGGCGGCGGGCGCCCTGGTGGTCGGCGACCCGCTGGACCCGGCGACCCAGGTGGGCCCGCTGGTCGCCCAACGCCAGCAGCAGCGCAACCTCGACTACATCCGCATCGGCCAGGAGGAGGGCGCCAAGATCCTCACCGGCGGCGGGCGTCCACCGGGCCTGGACAAGGGCTGGTACGTCGAACCGACCCTCTTCGGCGACGTCGACAACTCCATGCGGATCGCCCGCGAGGAGATCTTCGGCCCGGTGATCTGCCTCCTGCCCTACGGCGACGAGTCCGAGGCCCTGAAGATCGCCAACGACTCCGACTACGGCCTCTCCGGCAGCGTGTGGACCGCCGACGTCGGCCACGGCATCGACGTCGCCCGCCAGGTCCGTACCGGCACCTACTCGGTCAACACTTTCAGCCTCGACATGCTCGGCCCGTTCGGCGGCTACAAGAACTCCGGTCTTGGGCGGGAGTTCGGGCCCGAGGGCTACGGCGAGTACCTCGAACACAAGATGATCCACCTCCCGGCGGGCTGGGAGGCGTAGGGGAGATGGGCGACCGCTGGCACGTCGAGGTCGACCGGTCGGTGTGCATCGGCTCGGCCCAGTGCGTCCACCACGCCCCCGACGGCTTCCGCCTCGACACCGGCCGCCAGTCCCACCCGGCCGACCCGGATACCGACGCCAACGAGAAGATCCTCCAGGCGGCGGAGAGCTGCCCCGTCGAGGCCATCATGATCACGATGCTCGGCAGCGGGGAGCCGGTGTTCCCGCCCGAGGAGTAGGGGTGTCGGTGCGGCGGAGTACGCTCTCCCGGTTTCGTCCGAACTGATCGACCGGGGTGGGGAAGAAGTGCGGAAGTCCGAGGCCAGGGAGCTGCTCAGACAGGCGCGCGCGGCGTGGGACGCCGAGGAGTGGCTGCGCTCCGCCGAGCTCTACGAGCAGGTGCTCGCGCACTACCCGGACGAGAAGTCGAGCGCGGAGTGGTGGTACGACGCCGCGCTCGCCCACAAGTTCCTGCGCAGCTGGGCGAAGGCGTACGACCTCGGCCGTGAGGCCGCTGCCCGCTCCCCGCGCGGCGAGGGCGACCCCGCGTACTGGAACCTCGGCATCGCCGCCACCATCCAGCGCGACTGGGCGACGGCACGGGACGCCTGGGCCGGGTTCGGCATCGAACTCCCCGACGGGGAGGGCGAGATCGAGGCCCGCCTCGGGCACGCCTGTGTGCGGCTGGACACCGGCGGCGAGCGCGAGGTCGTGTGGATCGAGCGCCGGTGTCCGACGCGCGGCCGGGTGATCAACGTGCCGATCACCGGCGGTAGGCGGTACGGCGAGATCGTGGTCCACGACGGTGCGCCGAACGGCGAGCGGATCTTCGAGGGCACGACCTATCCGGTCTTCGACGAGCTCCTCCTCTTCGAGTCCTCCGACCTGCCCACCCTGGAGGTCACGGTGAGCGCGGGGGAGGACGCCGACCTCAGAGCCCTGCTCGAACTGTTCGGCGAGCACGGCTACGGCGCCGAGCCCGCCAGCGCCGTACGCATGCTGTGCGCCTGCTGCAGCGAGGGCACCCACGAGCAGGAGCGGACCGTACACGCGGGAGCACAGCAGGTGTCGCTGGCGGCCCCGGAGGAGGACGCGCGGCGGCTGCTGGAGCGCTGGGCGGCGGAGACGGCGCTCGGGCGGAGCTGGAGCGGGCTGGCGCTGGTGGGCTGAGCCCCCAGTCATCTCGGGGTCATCTCGAGCGCCGAAAAAAAAATCAGGACAGAAATTACTATTTGGGGTGTTGTACTCCGAATGGGAGTTCTACACTGGTAAGTGCCTACGGGGCGAGTGAGGGAGTCCAACCGGAGTAGCCGACTTCTGCGAGACCCTTCGGGATCCGCTGGGGCCGACAGCGACGGTCGGGCTGAGAGGCTGGAAGGCAGCAGTCAGGCCGGAAGGCGACCTCCACTACCTGATCCGGGTAATGCCGGCGCAGGGAACCCGTCTCGTAGGTTTTTCGCGCGCCCAGGGCCGCTCTGGCCCAGCCCTAGCCCCTGTCCTCCGGGGCCGTCAGGGCGATGAGCCGGCACACCGTCTCGATGTCGATCTTCACCTGGGCGATCGAGGCGCGCCCCGACAGCCAGGTGATCAGCGCCGAGTGCCAGGTGTGCTCGATGACGCGGACCGCCGACAACTGCTCCGGCGTCGGGTTCTCCAGCCCCATCGCATCCAGGATGATCACCGTCGTCTGCCGGGACACCTGGTCGACCTCGGGGCTCACACTGCGGTCCGCGAAGGTCAGCGCCCGGACCATCGCGTCGGCCAGATGCGGCTCGCGCTGCAGCGCCCGGAAGGCCCGCATCAGCGTCTCCGCCACCCGCTCGGCCGCCGTGTCGCCCTGCGGCGGCTTCTTCCGCAGCGTGCTGTGCATGTGCTCCAACTGGTCCTGCATCGTGGCGACCAGCAGATGGATCTTGGACGGGAAGTAGCGGTACAGGGTGCCCAGAGCCACCTGCGAGGACTCCGCGACCTCCCGCATCTGCACCGCGTCGAACCCGCCCCGGCTGGCCAGTTGCGCGCTCGCGTGCAGGATGCGGCGACGCCGCGCCTCCTGCCGCTCGGTGAGCGGCGCCGAGGCCGGCCGTGCCGTACTGGCTTCCACCTTGGCCACCTTGTCCACCTTGGTTTCCGCAGGCATGGGTCCCGTTCCGTGACAGTCGGTGAGGGCGAGTGATCAGACAGCATGCCAGGGCGTCGGCCGTGGCGTGAATCACCCGATCCACCGCTCACAGTGGCGCTACCTGCCGGTAGATTCAGAGCCTCCTGAACGATCAAGTCTGAAACTTGTTCTAGATTAGCGTCCCGGCGTAATCTCGCGGGACAGTGCAGGGAGAAGGGGGCCCAGAGTGACCGCTGAGGCCAGTCAGGCGGGGTCCTCCGAGGACCTGGCCGCCGACGGCGAGCGACCGCTCGACATCGCGCTCCTCACCTACAAAGGGAACCCGTTCTGCGGCGGACAGGGCGTCTACGTACGCCACCTCTCCCGCGAGCTCGCCCGCCTCGGCCACCGCGTCGAGGTCATCGGCTCCCAGCCCTATCCCGTCCTCGACGAGGGCTACGCCGACCTCACCCTCACCGAGCTGCCCAGCCTCGACCTGTACCGCCAGCCCGACCCGTTCCGCACCCCGAAGCGCGACGAGTACCGCGACTGGATCGACGCGCTGGAAGTGGCGACGATGTGGACCGGCGGCTTCCCCGAGCCCTTGACGTTCTCGCTCCGCGCCCGCCGCCATCTCCGCGCCCGACGCGGCGAGTTCGACGTCGTACACGACAACCAGACGCTCGGATACGGCCTGCTGGGCGACGTCGGCGCCCCCCTCGTCACCACCATCCACCACCCCATCACCGTGGACCGCCGCCTCGAACTGGACGCGGCGGAAGGCCCGCGGCGCCGGATGTCCATACGCCGCTGGTACGCCTTCACCCGCATGCAGAAGCGCGTGGCACGCCGCCTGCCCACCGTGCTCACCGTCTCCGGCACCTCCCGCGACGAGATCGTCGACCACCTCGGCGTACGGCAGGACCGCATCCACGTCGTCCACATCGGCGCGGACACGGACCTGTTCTCCCCGGACGAGTCGGTACGCCGGATCCCCGGCCGCATCGTCACCACGTCCAGTGCCGACGTCCCGCTCAAGGGCCTGGTCTTCCTCGTCGAGGCCCTGGCGAAGGTCCGCACCGAACACCCCGACGCCCACCTCGTCGTCGTCGGCAAAAGACCGGCGGAAGGGCCGGTCGCCGTGGCGATCGAGCGCTACGGCCTCGAAGGCGCCGTCGACTTCGTCAAGGGCATCTCGGACGCCGAACTGGTCGACCTGGTCCGCTCGGCCGAGATCGCGTGCGTGCCGTCGCTCTACGAGGGCTTCTCCCTGCCGGCCGCGGAGGCCATGGCGACGGGCACGCCGCTGGTCGCCACGACGGGCGGTGCGATCCCGGAAGTGGCCGGCCGGGACGGCGAGACCTGCCTCGCGGTACCGCCGGGCGACGCGGGAGCGCTGGCCGCCGGACTGAGCCGACTGCTGGGCGACGCCGGTCTGCGGACCCGGCTCGGCGCGGCGGGCCGGGAGCGCGTGCTGGAGCGGTTCACCTGGGCGCGGGCAGCGGAGGGCACGGTGGCCCGGTACCGGGAGGCGATCGCGCGCTCGGCCGGTCAACCATCGGTACCGGGAAGCGCGTCCGTACAACCAGCCACAACGGCACCGCCAACCCCAGCAGTTGCCACTCCCACTCCCACCCCAGAAGATCACGCCGAAAGCAGGGCCACGTGCTGACCGTCGACTTCTCCCGGTTCCCGCTCGCCCCGGGTGACCGCGTCCTGGACCTCGGCTGCGGTGCCGGCCGGCACGCGTTCGAGTGCTACCGGCGGGGCGCCCAGGTCGTCGCGCTGGACCAGAACGGCGAGGAGATCCGCGAGGTCGCGAAGTGGTTCGCGGCGATGAAGGAGGCCGGCGAGGCCCCCGAGGGCGCCACCGCGACGGCGATGGAGGGCGACGCGCTGGCGCTTCCCTTCCCGGACGAGTCCTTCGACGTCGTGATCATCTCCGAGGTCATGGAGCACATCCCGGACGACAAGGGCGTACTCGCCGAGATGGTCCGGGTGCTGAAGCCCGGCGGCCGGATCGCCGTCACCGTCCCGCGCTACGGCCCCGAGAAGGTCTGCTGGAGCCTGTCCGACGCCTACCACGAGGTCGAGGGCGGCCACATCCGCATCTACAAGGCGGACGAACTGCTCGCGAAGATCAGGGAAGCCGGGCTGAAGCCGTACGGCACCCACCACGCGCACGCGCTCCACTCCCCGTACTGGTGGCTGAAGTGCGCGTTCGGCGTCGACAACGACAAGGCGCTGCCGGTACGGGCGTACCACAAGCTGCTGGTCTGGGACATCATGAAGAAACCGCTGGCCACCCGGGTCGCCGAACAGGCCCTGAACCCGCTGATCGGCAAGAGCTTCGTGGCGTACGCGACCAAGCCCCACCTCCCCCGGGTGGACGCCAAGTGACCACCCCCCGGACAGAACACCTCGTCCTGCCCGGGGTCCTCACCGCCGAGCAGGCCGCCGCGACCGTCGCCGGGATCCTCGCCGTACAGCGGGAGGACGGCGCACTCCCGTGGTTCCGCGGCCACCACCTCGACCCGTGGGACCACGTCGAGGCGGCGATGGCACTGGACGCGGCGGGCGAACACGCCGCCGCCGAGCGGGCGTACACCTGGCTGGCACGGCACCAGAACGCGGACGGCTCCTGGTACGCGGCGTACGCGGACGGGGCCCACGACGACGTCACCGACCGCGGGCGCGAGACCAACTTCGTCGCCTACATAGCCGTAGGCGTCTGGCACCACTACCTCTCCACCGGCGACGACACGTTCCTGGACGGCATGTGGCCGACGGTGTACGCGGCGACCGAGTTCGTGCTGCGACTGCAGCAGCCCGGCGGCCAGATCGGCTGGCGGCGCGACGACGACGGCACGGAGACCGCGGACGCGCTGCTGACCGGTTCCTCCTCGATCCACCACGCGCTGCGGTGTGCGCTGGCCATCGCCGAGCAGCGGGAAGAGGCGCAGCCGGACTGGGAGTTGGCTGCGGGGGCGTTGCGGCACGCGATCCGGCGGCATCCCGAGCGGTTCCTGGACAAGGACCGTTACTCGATGGACTGGTACTACCCGGTACTGGGCGGCGCGCTGACCGGTGCGGAGGCCAAGGCCCGTATCGAGGAGGGCTGGGACCGTTTCGTCGTGCCCGGACTCGGGGTGCGATGCGTGTTCCCCAACCCGTGGGTGACAGGCGGCGAGTCGGCCGAACTCGCCCTGGCCCTCTGGGTGATAGGTGAGTCCGACCGTGCGCTGGACATACTTCAGTCGATCCAGCACCTGCGTGACCCGGAGTCGGGCCTGTACTGGACGGGATACGTCTTCGACGACGACGCGATCTGGCCGCGCGAGTTGACCACTTGGACGGCGGGGTCGCTGTTGTTGGCGGTTGCGGCGCTTGGGGGGCATGAGGCGACTTGTGCGGTGTTCGGGGGCGAGCGGCTTCCTGCGGGGCTTGACCCGGATCGTTGCGCCTGAGAGCTCGGGTGGTTTGTGTTGCTCTGGCGGGTGCGGGGTTCGTTGTGGCTTGTCGCGCAGTTCCCCGCGCCCCTTGAGGCGTCAGTGTCGATGTAGGCGATTGGCTATCGCATGGCCTATGAACAGGTAGACGACCGCCGCCAGGCCGTATCCGGCAACTACGCGTGCCCAGGCCTCGTCGAAGGTGAACAGGTCGTAGGACCAGCCCGCCAGCCAGCGGGCCGCGTCCTGGATGAACTGCACGAAGTCGTTCGCGCGATTCGCGTCCAGCAGGTACATCAGGATCCACAGGCCCAGGATCAGGGCCATGACGTCGGCGACGACCGCAATGATCGACCCGGCCTGATTGGCACCGCGATACCGAGGAGACATGCCCTCCGGGTGTCCCTTGAAGCGTGGACGAAACCTGCGCCCTCCCTTACGTGTTGAGCTCGGCCAGCACCCGCAAGGTGTGCGGATCGGACGACAGCACCAGCAGGTCCGTCACCGGCCCCTTCCGCCACAACTCCAGCCGCTCGGCGATGCGTTCACGCGGCCCGACGAGGGAGATCTCGTCGGCGAAGGCATCGGGCACGGCGAGCACGGCCTCCTCCCGGCGCCCCTCCAGGAAGAGCCGCTGGATATGCCGGGCCTCCTCCTCGTACCCCATGCGGGCCATCAGATCGGCGTGGAAGTTCCGGGCGGCGTGCCCCATGCCGCCGATGTAGAAACCGAGCATGACCTTGACCGGCAGCAGCCCTTCGGCGACGTCGGCACAGACCTGGACGCGGGCCATGGGAGCGACGAGGAAGCCGTCAGGCAGATCGCTGACGGACGGGCCGTACACCTCGGGCCGGGACGGTGACCAGTACAGCGGTAGCCAGCCGTCGGCGATCCGGATGGTCTGGGCGACGTTCTTGGGCCCCTCGGCGCCGAGCAGGACGGGCAGTTCGGCCCGGAGGGGATGCGTGATCGGCTTGAGCGCCTTGCCGAGGCCGGTCCCGTCCGCGCCCCGATAGGGATGGGAGTGGAACCGCCCGTCGAGTGCCACGGGCGCCTCGCGCCACAGCACTTGCCGTACGACATCGACGTACTCGCGGGTCGCGGTGAGAGGGGATGTGGGGAATGGCCGTCCGTACCAGCCTTCCACGACCTGCGGTCCCGACAGGCCGAGCCCGAGCATCATGCGTCCGCCGGAGAGGTGGTCGAGGGTGAGGGCGTGCATGGCGGTGGTGGTCGGCGACCGGGCGGCCATCTGGGCAACCGCCGTACCCAGCTTGATGGTCGAGGTCTGCGCGGCGATCCAGGTGAGGGGAGTGAAAGCGTCGGACCCCCAGGACTCGGCGGTCCACACGGAGTCGTAACCGAGCCGCTCCGCCTCCTGCGCGAGCGGGACGTGGTCGGGGGAGGGGCCGCGGCCCCAGTAGCCGAGTGCGAGCCCGAGCCGCATGCCTGCCTCCTGACGGTGCGTCAGCCAAGGAGGGTGACTGTATGACAACGGCCCCTCACCCGGAAGGGCGAGGGGCCGTCGTACGGCTTGTCGTACGGCTTCGAGGGCTCAGCCGCGCTGGATCCCCGACGTGTCCTGGAGTACGCCGCGGCGGCCGTCCTGCGTCTGGGCGACCAGAGCCGGGCCGCGCTGCTCGACGGCCAGGTACCAGGTACCGGGCGCGAGTTCCGCGATCGGCGCCGGCGAACCGTCCTCCGCGAACAGCGGACGCGGCACCGGCACGGCGAACCAGAACGGCGAGAAGTCCGCGGCGGGCGCCTGCGGCTGCGCCTGCTGAGGCTGGGGCTGCTGGGGCTGCCCACCGAAGGGCTGGCCGGGCTGCGGCTGGCCGCCGTACGGCTGGCCGGGCTGGGGCTGCTGGGCGCCGGGGTAGCCGTAACCGGCGGGGGGCTGGGCGCCGTAGGGCTGGGGGGCGGCGGGGCGGGGGGCCGGGAGGAGCGCGGCGTTCAGGGCCGGGACCAGCGGGGCGGCGATCGCGCCGGCGGCGAGGGCCAGGGCGGCGATCAGGCCGAGGATGAGGCCCAAGCCGGCGCCATCCGCGTCGATCCACCACCACAGCAGCGACCAGGCGGTGGCGACCGTCAGGACCACACCGACCGTCCCCATGTCCAGGCCCGCGACCTTGCGCGGCTGGGGGAGGAGACGGGCGACCACGATGAGCGCGCCACCGATCACGCCGGTCATGTACGTGCCGAGGCCGAGGCCGAGCGTCATGCCCCAGGCGTTAGGAACGGTGTCGCAGACGCTGTCCGGGCCGTCGCAGCTGGCAATGTCGAGGAGCGACGCGATGAACAGCAACACCGCTGCTCCGATCACCACGCCGTCGCCTCGAGTGAGGGAGCGGATATTCACTTCAGTCGGTCCTTCAGTTCAGTCGTCTCGTCATGGGTGGAGGCGTCGCTGTCACCATGTCGCCGTCAGGCCCCGGTGTGAAGCGTAGGGGGTGACCCCTCATCATATGGACGACACTATCGTCCGTCCGGTCACGGTGTCCCCAGGGATCATCGCTTGAGCGCGACCCGCCCGCTACCTGCGCAGGAAACTCACGATTCCTTTGGTCAACGGTTCTGCCTCCTAGCACGTCCCATACATGTCAGTGACAGATCGTGGGGAGGCGGCCATGGCAGGCAGACGCGACGAAGAGGCGTTCTCCGAGTTTGTGCATGCCCGTTCCCGGGCGCTGCTGCGGACCGCGTACCTGCTCTCCGGCGGCGACCACGCACTGGCCGAGGACTTGCTGCAGTCGGCGCTGGTCAAGGCTTATGTCGCACTGCCCAGGCTGCGCGATCCGCGGGCGCTGGAGTCCTACGTCCGGCGGACGCTGGCCAACACCGCCACCTCGTGGTGGCGCAGCAGACGCGTGCGCGGAGAGCGGCTGACGGACGGCCTGGCGGAGAGCGTGCCGACGGTGCCGGACACCGTGACCCAGGACGGAACGTCCGAGGTCGACGAGCGGGAGCGGATCTGGGCGTGGGTGTGCTCGCTGCCGCCCAGGCAGCGGGCGGTGATCGTACTGCGCTACTACGAGGACCTCACCGAGCCGCAGACTGCCGAGTTGCTGAGCTGTTCGGTCGGCACGGTGAAGACCCAGGCCCACCGGGCCCTGAAGAAGCTGCGCGAGATGGTCACCGGGGGATTGCCGAAGGCTGTGGAGGAGGCGCTGTGACGGAGCAGGGCGAGCAGAGGGAGCAGACGAGCGGCCCGGTGCGGGACATGCTCGTCGCACGGGCGGACAAGGTGTCCGTCCCCGACGGCTGGGCGGACCGGGTGCTGGGCGACGGCAGGCGCGTGGTGGGGCGGCGGCGGTTCGCCGCGGCAGCCGCCGCGGTGGCCGCGGTCGCAGCGGTCGCGGTGGCGGTCCCGTTGAGCGGGCTGCCGACGTCCGACGCGCAGCCGCCGGCCTCGTCGAGGCCGGAGTGGGCGGTACGGGACTCGGTGCCGAAGGAGCTACGGAAGCTGCCGATGGGCCCGGACACCCAGGTGCCGTACGGGACGGGCGGCGGCGACGGGGAAACCTCCAGGCAGGTCATGCTCGGTGGCAAGGTCTTCTCGGTCCCGGACAAGTACGACGGGTTCCGGATCTGGCGGGCCGGGGACCGGGGATTCGTCTATCTCGCGCAGGAGTCCTCATCCGTCACGGTCGTGGCTTATGTCGATGCGGACGGTTCCACGAAGGAACTCGAGCGCACGGCGGACGGGCAGCACACCACTCAGCTGAACGTCTCCGCGGACGGCCGTTTCGCGGCCTGGACCGTGCATCCCACCGAGGGCCGGTCGGTGGTTGTGAAGCGCGCCGACCTGACCACCGGCAAGGTCGACTCCCGTACCTACGAGGGCGTCGACTCGGTCTACGGCTTCGCGGGGCACGACGTACTCGTGGAATGGAACGGGCTTATCCAGAACGTCGGCAGCCTCGACCAGGACAAGACGGCCTGGCCCTCGGCGGACCTGAACAAGCATCAGGCAGGTCTGTCGATCGTCGGCGACTCCGTACTGCTGCGTGTGCCGAACGACTGCCTGCGCAGCTATGCGCTCTCGCAGTCGGAGAAGCAGCGCTGGGAGCTCTGCGACGAGACCGGTGAGATGCGCTTCTCGCCGGACGGGCGGCGGATCGCCGACGCGCGCGGCGACGGCTCACTCGTCGTACACGACGCGTCGAGCGGCGAGGTGACAGCGGAGCTGCGGGCAGCCTCGCGGGTCCATGTCCAGGGCATGGTCTGGGAGTCCGACGACCAGCTCCTGCTCGGTCTGGCCGAGCAGGAGTGGCCTGAGGGCTACGGCAACGGCAAGAAGGTGTCCCTCGTCGCCTTGCCGTACGGGCCGACCTACTTGGTCCGCTGCCACGTGAAGCGGGAAAGCTGCGAACTCGTCGACACGGGCGGGTCGATCACGGCCTTCCCCGGCTCGGCTTCGTAGCCACCGTCGTCAACGGCCGCCGCCGCGTGCTGTCGAACTCTCTACGCCTCCAGGAAACTCACGAGCCCCTCAGAGATCCCCCGCGCCGCCTTCTGCCGCCACGCACCGCTGGTCAGCAGCGCCACGTCCTCGCTGTCGCGCATGTTGCCGCACTCGATGAAGACCTTGGGAACCGTGGACAGATTGAGGCCGCCGAGGTCCTTGCGGGTGACGAGGCCGGTGCCGTCGCCGACGTAGTTGGAGGGGGCGGTGCCGGTGGCGCGGGCGAAGTTGCCGGCGATGCGTTCGCCGAGGTCGCGGGAGGGGGCGATGATGGGGCCGGTGTCGGCGGTGCCCGCCTTGACCTTGGCCGGGAGGATGACGTGGAAGCCGCGGTTGCCGGCGCCGGAGCCGTCCGCGTGGATGGAGACGACGGCATCGGCCTCCGCCTTGTTGCCGATCTTCGCCCGCTCGTCGATGCAGGGGCCGTAGGGCCGGTCGCCGTCCTGGGTCAGTTTCACCGTGGCGCCCTGCTGCTGGAGGAGGGTGCGCAGGCGGTGGGCGACGTCCAGCGTGAACTTGGCCTCCGTGTAACCGGAGTTGGTGGACGTCCCCGTCGTGTCGCACCCCTTCCAGTTCGTGCCGATGTTCACCTTGCGGTTGATCTCGGCCGTGTGCTGGAAGTTGGCGGGGTTGTGGCCGGGGTCGATGACGACGACCTTGCCCTTGAGCGGGCCGGAGGGGGCGGGGCTCGGCTTCTCGTCGTCGCTGGTTGAGGACGCCGTGGGGGGTGCGGTGGGAGGTGCGCTCGTCGAGGCTGCGGGGGTCTGCGCGGACGCCTGGTCCGTCCCGCCCTCGCCCACGGCGTCGTACACCACCCATCCGAGCAACGCCCCCGGCACGAGCGCCGCGACCGCGACGGTCAGCGGGCGGCGGCGGGGACGGCGGGGCTGGGGAGGATTCTGGGAGCCTACGTACGACACGTCTGCCACCTTAAGGGCCGTTCACGTGCTCCGCAGGCTCCCAGAATCCTCCGTC
>NZ_KQ949075.1:612091-731283 GCF_001514305.1 Streptomyces dysideae | reverse complement strand
CCCTGTCGGCGGGATTTGCCAGTGGCCTTGGGCTTTCGCCCGTCGACCTTTCGACATTCACTACGTTAGCCGATCCCCTCGCCAACTCATAATCGAGTTCCGCGAGCTCGAATTCAGGCATGCAAGCATGACGAATTCGCCCCTGCTGAGAGGGAGTCGTAGGTAGTGGGTTGGCCGCTTCCGGCTGCAGGCGATCGCCGTACCCGGTTCAAGCGGCTCGGGCTACGTTACGCGCCTCCCCGAGGCGAGTCAACTTCGTCGGCGCCTCGGGACATGGGCCCGATAAGGGCTCACCGTGGGGTCGTTGGCGATCCAGAAGCGCCAGGGATGGACGTCCCCGTTGCCTCCGTCGCCGGCCACGCCGGTGCGTGGGCCACTGCGTACCTGGTCGGAGGGGACCGGGGTCCCGGCGAGGACCCTCAGCGGAGTCTCGGCGGGGGCGCACGCGTCCGTGCCGTCCAGGACTCGGTCGACGTCCAGGGCCGTGGCCAGGCGGGCGGGGCCTTTGGCCAGTTCCTTGTCGTATCGGGCCGAGAGTCGACGTTTACGGGCGAGCTCGGCGCCCTCGACGATCTCGCCGGCGCGGAGCAGGACCGCGCTCGCCGTGCCGTCCGGACCGCACACCAGGTTCATGCAGTGCCACATGCCGTAGGTGAAGTAGACGTAGACGCGTCCGGGCGGACCGAACATCACGTCATTGCGAGCGGTACGCCCGCGATAGGCGTGGGAGCCGGGGTCGTTCGGACCGTCGTAGGCCTCCACCTCCGTGAGGCGGAGGGTGATCGGACCGTTCGGGGTGGTGCGTACGAGAAGGCGGCCCAGGAGGTCGGGGGCCACTTCCAGCACAGGGCGGTCGAAGAACGCCCGGGGCAGGGGCGTACGGTCGGGGGTCGCGATCATGCCGTCCGAGAGTAGTGCAGACGGGTGGCTGCAACGGGGTGGTCAGCGGGCGTTCGCCTTGCCAGGGTGAGGGCGCGGAACCGGCCGCGGCCGGATCGCGTTTGTAGGGACCAAGGATCCACTCTGAAAGAGGAGAGACATGGCGTTCAAGAAGCTGCTCGCGAGCCTGGGGGCCGGCGGGGCTTCGGTCGAGACGGTGCTGACCGAGGTCAACGTCGTTCCGGGCGGTGTCGTCCAGGGTGAGGTGCGGATTCAGGGCGGGTCCGTGAACCAGAACGTGGAGGGCCTGTCCGTGGGCCTCCAGGCGCGGGTCGAGGTCGAGGGTCAGGACTCGGAGTACAGGCAGGACATCGAGTTCACCAAGATGCAGCTCGGGGGTGCCTTCGAGCTGCAGGCCCAGGCCGTGCACGCGGTGCCCTTCGGTCTTGAGATCCCCTGGGAGACGCCGGTCACGACGATCGACGGGCAGACGCTGCGCGGGATGAACATCGGTGTGACCACCGAGCTGGCGATCGCGCGGGCCGTGGACTCCACCGACCTGGACCCGATCAATGTGCACCCGCTGCCCGCGCAGAAGGCGATCCTGGACGCCTTCATCCAGCTGGGCTTCCGCTTCAAGAACGCGGACATGGAGCGCGGCCACATCCGGGGTACGCGTCAGAAGCTGCCGTTCTACCAGGAGATCGAGTTCTTCCCGCCTCAGCAGTACCGCGGCATCAACCAGGTCGAGCTGAGCTTCGTCGCCGACGAGAACGCGATGGACGTCATCCTCGAGATGGACAAGAAGCCCGGGCTGTTCAGCGAGGGCAGCGACACCTTCCGGTCCTTCCAGGTGGGTCTGCACGACTTCCAGGGGACCGACTGGGCGGCGTACCTGAACCAGTGGCTGTCCGAGGTCGGCAGCAAGCGCAACTGGTTCTAGGCTCGGGATCTACGGATTCCACGATCAGGAGGTACCGAGGTGACCGAGCTCAAGAGGCGGCCTCTCCCCCACGACTTCCATCCGCCCGTGCCGTCGTTCACGGTCACGAGTGAGGACGTCGAGGAGGGCGCGACCCTCAAGGACGCTCAGGTCTACGCGGCCGGCAACACCTCGCCGCAGCTGCGGTGGGAGGGCTTTCCGCCCGAGACCAAGAGCTTCGCCGTGACCTGCTACGACCCCGATGCTCCGACGGGCAGTGGGTTCTGGCACTGGGTGCTGTTCGACATCCCGACCTCGGTGACCGAGCTGCCGGCGGGTGCGGGCAGTGGCAAGTTCGAGGGTCTGCCGGAGGGTGCGATCCAGGCTCGTAACGACTACGGGTCGAAGGACTTCGGCGGTGCCGCGCCGCCGCCCGGGGACGGACCGCACCGGTATGTGTTCACGGTGTACGCCGTGGATCAGGAGAAGCTCGGTCCGGACGCCGACGCCAGTCCGGCCTTCGTGGGCTTCAATCTGAGGTTCCACTCGATCGCCCGCGCTCAGCTGATCGGTGAGTACGAGGTGCCTGCCGAAGACTGACGTTCATGGAACGTTTGCCCGCCTCTGGTCTTGGAAGTGATCAGGGGCGGGCATTTTTTATTTCGTTGTCCATCTCGGCGTGCCCGGCCAGAGTTGATCCCAGCCCGCCAGGGGGTGGGTCGGTGCACACAGGAGGTGGGCTGGTATGCGGGACACGCTGGTACTGAACGCGAGCTTCGAGCCGCTGTCGACGGTGACGTTGAACCGAGCCGTCGTTCTGGTGCTGCAGGACAAGGCCGTCGTGGAGCAGGCCCACCCCGAACTGCGCATGCGCGGAGCCGCGGTCGACATACCGGTGCCCCGGGTGATCAGGCTCTGCAGGTATGTACGGGTGCCGTTCCGAAGACAAGCGCCGTGGTCGAGGCGGGGTGTGCTGGTCCGGGACCGGCACAGGTGCGCGTACTGCGGGCGGCGGGCGACGACCGTGGACCACGTGGTCCCGCGGGCGCAGGGTGGTACGGACTCCTGGCTGAATACGGTCGCCTCGTGCGCCGAGGACAACCATCGCAAGGCCGACCGGACGCCGGAGCAGGCGGGGATGCCGTTGCTGCGGGAGCCGTTCGAGCCGACGCCGCAGGATGCGATGCTGCTGACGTTGGCTCAGGATGACTTGGCTGCGCTGCCGAGTTGGCTCGCGCGGGATGCGGCGTAGCGTCTGCAGATCGAAAGAACCCCGCGCCCCAAAGGGGCGCGGGGTTCTTCTGTCAGTCGATTGACGGCTTCTCTCGGCGTTCCGTGCCCGCGCCGCCGTTGCCGTTGCCGCTGCCGCTGCCGCTGCCGCCCGAACCGCCGCCCATGGCGCCGAAGTTACCCATGGCGCCGGACAGGCCCTTGAGAGCGTCACCGATTTCGCTGGGGACGATCCAGAGCTTGTTGGCGTCGCCTTCGGCGATCTTCGGGAGCATCTGGAGGTACTGGTAGGAGAGGAGCTTCTGGTCCGGGTCGCCGGCGTGGATGGCCTCGAAGACCGTACGGACGGCCTGGGCCTCACCCTCGGCGCGCAGGGCGGCGGCCTTGGCCTCACCCTCGGCGCGCAGGATCTGGGACTGCTTCTCACCTTCGGCGGTGAGGATGGCGGCCTGACGCGTACCTTCGGCGGTGAGGATGGCGGCGCGCTTGTCACGATCGGCGCGCATCTGCTTCTCCATCGAGTCCTGGATGGAGGTGGGCGGCTCGATCGCCTTGAGCTCGACGCGGTTGACGCGGATGCCCCACTTGCCGGTGGCCTCGTCGAGGACGCCGCGCAGGGCCGCGTTGATCTCCTCGCGGGAGGTCAGGGTCCGCTCCAGGTCCATGCCGCCGATGATGTTGCGGAGGGTGGTGACGGTGAGCTGCTCGATCGCCTGGATGTAGCTGGCGACCTCGTACGTCGCGGCGCGGGCGTCGGTCACCTGGTAGTAGATGACCGTGTCGATGTTGACCACCAGGTTGTCCTGGGTGATCACCGGCTGCGGCGGGAACGGCACGACCTGTTCGCGCAGGTCGATGCGGTTGCGGATGGTGTCTATGAACGGGACGACGATGTTGAGGCCCGCGTTGAGTGTCCGCGTGTAGCGGCCGAAGCGCTCCACGATGGCCGCGCTCGCCTGTGGGATGACCTGGATCGTCTTGATCAGGGCGATGAACACCAACACCACCAGGATGATCAAGACGATGATGACCGGTTCCATCGTGCTCCCCGTACCCTTCTCCGCCTCGGCGCTTTCGGAAGATCTTATGGTTGTTGAAGATCTTGCTGGTCGAGTGTGACAGACCGTCGTGTACCCCGTGGGGTGTTCAGGCCACTTATGTCGTGCGAGGTCACATGATGATCGCCGTGGCGCCCTCGATCTCCACGACGTCCACTTCTTCGCCCACTTCGTAGGCGCGTCCGGTGTCGAGGGAGCGTGCCGACCAGATCTCCCCGGCGAGCTTGATCCGGCCGCCGTAGCTGTCGACCCGTTCCAGTACGACAGCCTGCCTTCCCTTCAACGCCTCCACGCCGCTGGCGAATTGGGGTCGTTGGGAGCGGTGCCGGGCCGCGATGGGCCGTACGACGGCGATCAGGGCCACCGAGACGACGGCGAAGACGAGAACCTGGATGACGACGTCACCGCCGAATCCGGCGACCGCCGCGGCGGCCACTGCGCCCACGGCGAACATGCCGAACTCCGGCATCGCGGTCACCACGAGCGGGATTCCGAGCGCGACCGCGCCGACGAGCCACCACACCCAAGCGTCGATGTCGTTCACAAGGTCATGGTAGGTCCGCGAGTCCTGTCCGGGACAGGGCGCAGATCAGGTTGGCACGGGCTTATTGCCTGTGTTTTCCGGCGACTTGGGCTCGCTCAGGCCATCGGGAGGCCCTGGGCGGTCCAGCGGTCGCCGAGTTGTTCGACGACGAGCGGGAGTCCGAAGCAGAGGGAGAGGTTGCGGGAGGTGAGCTCGAGCTCCAGCGGGCCGGCGGCGAGAACCTTGCCCTGGCGGATCATCAGGACGTGGGTGAAGCCGGGGGCGATCTCCTCGACGTGGTGCGTGACCATGATCATGGAGGGGGCGATCGGGTCGCGGGCGAGGCGACCGAGGCGGCGTACGAGGTCCTCGCGGCCGCCGAGGTCGAGGCCGGCGGCGGGCTCGTCGAGGAGGAGCAGCTCGGGGTCGGTCATCAGGGCGCGGGCGATGAGGGTGCGCTTGCGCTCGCCCTCGGAGAGGGTGCCGAACTTGCGGTCCAGGAAGTCGGTCATGCCGAGGCGGTCGAGGAAGGCGCGGGCGCGCTGCTCGTCGATGTCGTCGTACTCCTCCTGCCAGCCGGCCGTCATGCCGTACGCGGCGGTCAGCACGGTCTGCAGGACGGTCTGGCGCTTGGGCAGCTTGTCGACGAGGGCGATGCCGGCCATGCCGATGCGCGGGCGCAGTTCGAAGACGTCGGTGCCGGGCTTGCCGAGGGTCTCACCGAGGATGGTGGCGGTGCCGGTGCTGGGGTAGAGGTAGCTGGACGCGACGTTCAGAAGGGTGGTCTTGCCGGCGCCGTTGGGGCCGAGGATGACCCAGCGCTCGCCCTCCTTGACCGACCAGGAGACCTGGTCCACCAGAGCCCGGCCCTCGCGGACCACGGATACGTCCTGAAGCTCCAGAACATCGCTCATGAGCGTGCTGTCTCCCCTTGCAGTGTGACCGGTCTCGGCGTCTCGGCTGTCGCGTGCGCGTGTGGGCGCAGCCCTCAAGGAAATCTACGCCACCGGTGTGGCGCGTCATTCCATCGGTCCGGTCCTTAGGGTGGGGGCATGCTCTCGGAACCACGTTCAGGACGCCTTGCGGCTTGGGGAAATGCCCTTTTGGTCGGACTTGTCTCTCCGGATGACGCTGTGCTCGAGATCGTCGGGGACGACGCCGTGCACCGGGTCGAGGGGCTGCCGGGTGAGTCGGCGCCCGTCGGGCTCACGCTGGCGCTGGGACGGCTGCGGACGCTGGGGGTGACCGGGCTGCGGGTCGCGCTGCCGGCGCCGGGGCATCCGCTGGGGCTGAGCGGGCCGCCGGAGTTCAACGCGCGGGCGCTGGATGCCGAGGAGGCGGTGGTCTGTTACGGCGCGGCGTTCGGGTTGGTGCCGGAGGTGTACGAAGCGGGGCCCGAGGGTGATGTGCACGTCGAGGTCGTGTGGCATGTGCTGCCCGTGCGGGAGGCGCCGCCTGCGGATGTGCCGTCGCTGGGGGAGGCGGAGCGGGAGCTTGCCGAGGCGCTGCGGGATGCGACCGACGTGCTGTCGCGGCTGGATGTGGCCGGGTCGGGGCCGGTGGCTGAGGCGGCGATCGATGCGTATCGGGCTCGGGCCGAGCGGGGGCGGAAGGTGTTGGCTCCGGGGTATCCGCCTCGGGCGGTGCGGGTGCTGGAGTTGTCGCAGCGGGTGGGGGTGCTGGTTTCGCTGGCGTACGAGAACGGGCACGGGGGTGCGGTGAGCGCGTCGGAGATGGTGGCTCGAGGGGCTGCGTTGCGGCCGGTGGAACGGACTGCTCGGCGGGCGCAGGTCGCTGCGTACAACTCCGTTGTGGAGGAGCGGGAGCGGGGGGTTCGGTGAGCGTCGGGGTCTGGTGACCGGCGTTGGTACTGGGCGGGGGCGCACAGCCGGGCGCCGGCGGGGTGCCGCCTCCCCTTGGGACGGGCGCCGACCCAAGCGGCACGACTGCCCCCAGCTGGGCGGATGTCCGCGGCTGCGTGGGTGGGGCGCCGCCCCAGGGGTGCGGCTGCCCCCAGCTGGGCGGATGTCCGCGGCTGCGCCGATGGTGCGTCGCGCCGGAGGTGTGAGTGCCCGGCTGCTTGGTGGGGCTCGGCAAACCGGAGGGCCCCGCCAGTCATCCTGGCGGGGCCCTCTTCGGTCGGCCGGTGTCAGTCGTTCGTGCCCCCGTTGCCGAAGGCCGGGTTCAGGGCCGCGATGCCGTTGACCGTGTTGCCGACCACGTTGACGGGGACGTGGGTCGGGACCTGGACGAGGTTGCCCGAGCCGACGCCCGGCGACGTCACGGCCGCGCCGTCGGCACCCGCGTCGGCGACAGCGGCGCCGGCGGACGCACCAGTGGCGATACCGACGACTGTGAGGGCCACGGCGGCCTTCTTGGCAATGTTCATGAGAAGCGTTCCTCCTGCGTTTCCATGTCCGACCCGGCCCGTGGGTCGTGCGCTGATCAACGCCGGAGGGAACGGGAACGGTGCGGGAAATTGTGTTCAATTGCCCGTTCGGTCCATTGGGCCTACAGACTGACCGGCCTCCCGGGAGCGCCCGGGAGGCCGGAGGTCACTGCTCGCTCAGCGGCGGACGTCAGTGGTTGACGCCGAGGTTGCCGAAGGCGGGGTTCAGCACGCCGACGACGTTCACGCTGTTGCCGACCGCGTTCACCGGGATGTGGACCGGGGCCTGGACGAGGTTGCCCGAGGCGACGCCGGGCGAGCCCACGGCCTGGCCGCCGGCGTGCGCGCCGCCGTCGGTGGCGGAGGCCATCCCGGCACCGGCGGCGATCAGCCCGCCGGCCACCATCGTCACGGCCGCTGCCTTCTTCAGGTTCTTCACTTCTAAGCCCTCCTAGCGATTGCCGCGGCAGTCGCCGCAGCATGCACTGAAGAACGCCGGAGATCCACGAAGGATGCGCCATCCGGGCGACATTCCCACGACGGTATGAATCTCAGCCCGGAGCGGAACTCTCCGTATTGCCGTCGGTCACGTCCTCCGCAGAGCGTTTCAGCCGGTCACGCCATGGCGTACGGCCCACAGCGCCGCCTGGGTGCGGTCCGCGAGGTCGAGCTTCATCAGGATGTTCGAGACATGCGTCTTGACGGTCTTCTCGGAGAGCACCAGGGCCCGGGCGATCTCGCGGTTGGAGCGGCCGTCCGCTATCAGGCCCAGCACCTCGCGCTCCCGCTCCGTGAGCGAACCGGCCCTCCCCTGGCCCGAGTTGGCCTCCTCCTGGGAGAGCAGAGCGCCGGCGACCTCCGGCTGGAGCAGGATGTGGCCCGCGTGGACGGAGCGGATGGCCCCGGCGAGGGCGTCGGGGTCCACGTCCTTGTAGACGTAACCCGCGGCGCCCGCGCGCAGGGCCGGGACCACCGTGCGCTGCTCGGTGAAGCTGGTGACGATCAGCACGCGCGCGGGGTTGTCGAGTTCGCGGAGCTTGCGCAGGGCGTCGACGCCGTCCATGCCCGGCATCTTGACGTCCATGAGGACGACGTCGGGCTTCAGTTCCTCGGCGCGGGCGACTCCCTCGGCGCCGTCGGCGGCCTCACCGACGACCTCGATGTCGTCCTGCACCTCCAGGAAGGTGCGCAGGCCGCGGCGGACCACCTGGTGGTCGTCGACGAGCAGCACCTTGATTGGGTCACCCACCGGGGACCTCCATCTCGATCGTGGTGCCCTTGCCGGGCGCCGATTCCACGGTCAGCGAGCCACCGACCCCGCTCGCCCGGTCCCGCATGGAGACCAGGCCGAGGTGGCGTCCGGCGCGGCGTATCCCCTGGGGGTCGAAGCCGCCGCCGTCGTCGGTGACCCGCAGGACGGCTCCGCTGCCGCGCCGGTCCAGGGTGACGTCGACATGCTCGGCTCCGGAGTGCCGCAGGGCGTTGTGCAGGGCCTCCTGGGCGACCCTGAGCAGGGCCTCCTCCTGGGCGGCGGGCAAGGCGCGGACGCCCCGGCCGGCGAAGGTCACGCGCGCGCTGTGGGCGCGGTCCATGACCTGGATCTGGGTACGGAGGGTCGCGGCCAGACCGTCCTCGTCCAGTGCCGCGGGCCTCAACTCGACGACGGCCGCGCGCAGTTCGTCGGCGGCCTCGGCGGCGAGGGCGGCCACCTGCTGCAGCTCGCCCTTGGCGCGGGACGGGTCGCGGTCCACGAGGGTGGCGGCGGCCTGGGCGGTCAGGCGCAGCGAGAACAGCTTCTGGCTGACCGCGTCGTGCAGTTCATGCGCGAGGCGGGAGCGCTCCTCGGCGATGGTCAGTTCGCGGCTGCGCTCGTAGAGCCGTGCGTTGGTGAGGGCGATCGCGGCGTGCTGGGCGAGGATCGACAGCAGTTCCTCGTCCTCCTCGGTGAAGCCGCAGCTGCCCTCTGGCTCGGGGCACGGGAGGTGTGGGGGGTTTCCCCCCACAGGGCGCAGCTTGTTGGCCAGGAACAGCGCGGCGATGACCTCGTCGCCGTCGCGGACCGGCAGGCCCAGGAAGTCGGACAGCTCGGGGTGGGCGGACGGCCAGCCCTCGAAGCGGGGGTCCTTGCGGACATCGGCAAGGCGCTCCGCCTTGGCCTCCTGGAGCATCGAGGCGAGGATGCCGTGCTGCCGCGGGAGGGGGCCGATGGCCCGCCACTGCTGCTCGCTGACGCCGTCGACGACGAACTGGGCGAAGCCGCCGTGGTCGTCCGGCACGCCGAGCGCGGCGTACTGCGCGTCGAGCAGCTCACGGGCCGAGGCGACGATCGTCTTGAGGACGTCGCGCACCTCGAGGTGCCTGCTCATGGCCAGCAGCGCGGAGCTCACCGCGGCGAGGCCGGACCTGGGGCCTTGACTCATGCCCTCACGGTACCGGCGGGGTGTGACAGCGCGGATCGGACCTGTGACGGCCCCGCCTAGGCCGGTGGGACCAGGGCGAAGGACCCCGACGGTTTGCGGCCCGCGTCCGAGGCGGTGCGGGCGGGCCGGTTCCTACGTTGGGGACACGCCGATGGGACGGCGTCGATGACGAGGGGACGGGTGTCATGCCGGTAGCGATCATCACGGGGGCTTCCAGGGGGCTGGGGCGGGCGCTCGCCGAGGCGCTGGCCGCGCGCGGCTGGGATCTGGTGCTCGACGCCAGGGGTGCGCAAGCCCTCGCGGAGACGGCGAAGGCGGTGTCCGGGTACGGAACACGTGTGGAGGCCGCGCCCGGGGACGTCACGGACACCGCGCACCGGGCCGGTCTGGTGGCCGCCGCCCGGAAGCTGGGCGGTCTCGACCTGCTGGTGAACAACGCGGGGATCCTCGGCGCGGAGCCCCTGGTGCCGCTCGGCAGTCATGCGCTGGACGGCTTCCGGGCGGCGCTGGAGACCAATGTGGTGGCGCCGCTGGGGCTGCTGCAGGAGGCGCTGCCCCTGCTGCGTGCGGCGCCGGCCGGTGCGGTGGTCAACCTGAGTTCGGACGCGGCCGTGGAGGCGTATCGGACCTGGGGTGGGTACGGAGCGACCAAGGCGGCCCTGGACCAGCTGTCGGCGGTCCTGGCGGTCGAGGAGCCGGGGCTGCGGATCTGGTGGATCGATCCGGGCGGGATACGTACGGACATGCTGGCCGCCGCCGAGCCGGACGAGGACCTGTCGGGGACGCCGACGCCCGAGGAGATCGCGCCGGCCTTTCTGCGGCTGCTCGACAAGCGTCCGGCGAGCAGCCGGTACACCGCGGCCGCGCTGCTGGAGTCACGGTGACCGTCGCGATGGGGGTCCCCTCGCTCGATCCCGTTCGAGAGTGGAGGAGGGTGCCCGAGGAGCTGTCCGCCCGGGTGCCGGTCGAGCAGCGGGCGCCGGGGCTGGACCGGGACGCCGTACGGCTGCTCGTGTCGCGCGGGACCGCGGTGTCGCACCACGCCTTCGTGGAGCTGCCGCGGCTGCTGCGGGCCGGGGACCTGCTCGTAGTCAACACGTCCCGGACGCTGGCCGCCGCGGTCGACGGTCGGGTCGGGCACGTGCGCGTGGTGGTGCACTTCTCCTCGCTCGGGGACGACGGGCGGTGGGCGGTCGAGCTGCGGGATCCGGACGGGAAGGGCACCACGCGTACGCGTGCGGGCGGACCGGCGGGAGCGCAGGTGCGCCTGCCGGGCGGGCTCGCGCTGACGCTGGAGGAGCCTCTGAGCGCCAGGAGCGCGCGGTTGTGGTGGGCGCGGTTCCCAGGGCCGGAGGGGGCGGCGGCGGTTCTGGGGCTGCTGCGGGAGTACGGGCGGCCGATTCGTTACTCCTATACGGAGCGGGACCAGCCGTTGTCCGCGTACCAGACGGTGTTCGCGCTGCCGTCGGCCGACGGGGCGGGCAGTGCGGAGATGCCGAGTGCGGCGCGGCCCTTCACGGCGCGGATGGTGGCGGAGCTGGTGAGCCGGGGCATGCAGTTCGCGCCGGTCACGCTGCACACCGGGGTGGCCTCGGCGGAGGCGCACGAGCCGCCGTATCCGGAGCGGTTCGCGGTGCCCGAGGCGTCGGCGCGGCTGATCAACGCGGTGCGGGCGGGAGACGGCCGGGTCGTCGCCGTGGGGACGACAGCCGTGCGGGCGGTGGAGTCGGCGGTCGGCGCCGACGGGGTCGTACGCGCGCGTGCGGGGTGGACGGATCTGGTCGTCACCCCGGAGCGCGGGGTGCGGGTGGTGGACGGGCTGCTGACCGGGCTGCACGAGCCGGAGGCCTCGCATCTGCTGATGCTGGAGGCGGTCGCGGGGCGGGCGGCGGTCGACCGCGGGTACGAGGAGGCGCTGGGCGGGCTCTACCTGTGGCACGAGTTCGGGGATGTCCATCTCGTCCTGCCGGCGGAGAGCCCTCACACAGAGCATTGCGTCAGCAACTGCTGGTGAGACTGATACCCGGCCGATGTGAGCCCCCACATAGGGCGCAGATCACGTACTAGGGACAATAGGAGATAAAGGTGCCCCGCATGAGCGGGAGAGACCTTCTAGTCTGTCCCGTTTTGCCCTTCCCCGATCCACTATCCGGCTTCGTAGGTCACACCTTTGCCTGGCCATTTTGCGGCCGCTAAGAATGGCTCTCGTCGCTCAGCGCCGCGGGTTCCGCCCGCGGCGTTTGTGCCGGAAGCACCCGTGTCCCCCACCGGACAGCGAGCGACCTCCGCGCTATTCGAAGAGGCCTACCCGCCATGCTCAAGAACACCACCAGCCGCGATCGCAGTCGTACGCTGATCAAGCGCCACAAGATCGCGATCGCCGGTGTCGCCGCCCTCGGTGCCGCCGCCCTCGCCTTCTCCGCGGTTCCGGGCAACGCGACCACGACCGCGTCCGAGGCCGTCGCGGCTCCGGTGGCGTTCAGCTCCGAGCAGTTCAAGACCGCCCAGGCCGGCGTCGCCGACCAGTTCGCCGAGGCCAGTCTGCAGGCCAAGGCCGCCGAGGCGAAGAAGAAGGCCGCGGACGAGGCCGCCAAGAAGAAGGCCGCCGCCGAGGCCGCGGCGAAGAAGAAGGCGGAGGCGGAGCGCAAGGCGAAGGAGGCCGCGAGCCGGTCCGCCAAGCGCGCCGCGGTCAAGCCCGTCGCCGCGAAGACCTACACCAACAACCTCGACGGCTGGATCAAGCACTCCCTCGACATCATGCGGGCCAAGGGCATCCCGGGCACCTACAACGGCCTGTACCGCAACATCATGCGGGAGTCGTCGGGCAACCCGAACGCCATCAACAACTGGGACATCAACGCCCAGAACGGCGTCCCGTCCCAGGGCCTGCTGCAGGTGATCCCGCCGACCTTCCAGGCGTACCACGTCTCGGGCACGTCCTGGAACATCACGGACCCGGTCGCCAACATCACCGCCGCCGCCAACTACGCGGCCGACAGGTACGGCTCGATCGACAACGTGTTCGGCGCGTACTGAGGCCGGCGCGGGCCTCTGACCGCGTACGCCGAAGGGCGGCACCCCACCTGACGGGGGTGCCGCCCTTCGGCGTCGTACGACCGCGGTTACTTGCGCATGACCTCGGGCTCGTGGCGGCGCAGGAAGCGGGCCACGAAGATGCCGCAGATCACGCCGAGGGCGATCAGGGCGGCCATGTCCATGCTCCAGGCGCCGATGGTGTGCTCCCAGAGCGGGTCGGCGCTCTCGCCCTTGCCGGGCGGGCTGATCTTGTTGAAGTCCAGCGTGGCGCCCGCGGCGCCCACCGCCCAGCGGGACGGCATCAGGTACGAGAACTGGTTGACGCCGATCGAGCCGTTCAGGGCGAACAGGCAGCCGGTGAACACGACCTGGATGATCGCGAACATGACCAGCAGCGGCATGGTCTTCTCGGCCGTCTTCACCAGCGCCGAGATGATCAGGCCGAACATCATCGAGGTGAAGCCCAGCGCCATGATCGGCAGGGAGAGCTCCAGCAGCGGCAGGCTCTTGAGGACCAGGCCCTCCTCCGGGATCTCCCGGCTGGCGAAGCCGATGACGCCGACCATCAGGCCCTGCAGCACGGTGACCACACCGAGCACGAACACCTTGGACATCAGGTACGCCGAGCGGGACAGGCCGGTCGCGCGCTCCCGCTCGTAGATGACCCGTTCCTTGATCAGCTCACGGACGGAGTTCGCGGCGCCGGCGAAGCAGGCGCCGACCGCGAGGATCAGCAGGACCGTGGTGGCGGTGCCGTTCGGGATGGGCTGGCCGGTCTGCGGGCTGACCGCGTTGGGCAGCAGGTCCTTGCCCGCGTCGATGAGCAGGCTCACCGAGCCCAGGACCGCCGGCAGGATCACCGTCAGCGCCAGGAAGCCCTTGTCGGAGGCGATCACCGAGACGTAGCGGCGCACCAGCGTGCCGAACTGGGACATCCAGCCCTGCGGCTTCGGCGGGCGCATCGCCTGCGGCGGAGGCATGTGTACGGACTGCGGGGCAACGGCGTCGATGTCCGCGGCGTACATCTGGTAGTGCTGCGAGCCCTTCCAGCGGCCCGCCCAGTCGTAGTCGCGGTAGTTCTCGAAGGCGGAGAAGACGTCGGCCCAGGTGTCGTAGCCGAAGAAGTTCAGCGCCTCCCCCGGCGGGCCGAAGTAGGCGACCGCACCGCCCGGCGCCATCACCAGGAGCTTGTCGCAGATCGCCAGCTCGGCCACCGAGTGGGTGACGACGAGGACCGTACGGCCGTCGTCGGCCAGGCCGCGCAGCAGCTGCATGACGTCGCGGTCCATGCCCGGGTCGAGGCCGGAGGTCGGCTCGTCCAGGAAGATCAGCGACGGCTTGGTGAGCAGCTCCAGGGCCACGGAGACGCGCTTGCGCTGGCCACCGGAGAGGGAGGTGACCTTCTTCTCCTTGTGGATGTCCAGCTTGAGCTCGCGCAGCACCTCGTCGATGCGGGCGTCGCGCTCGGCTGCCGTGGTGTCGGACGGGAAGCGGAGCTTGGCCGCGTACTTGAGGGCCTTCTTGACGGTCAGTTCCTTGTGCAGGATGTCGTCCTGCGGGACCAGACCGATGCGCTGGCGTAGCTCGGCGAACTGCTTGTAGAGGTTCCGGTTGTCGTAGAGGACGTCGCCCTGGTTGGCGGGGCGGTAGCCGGTGAGCGCCTTGAGCAGGGTCGACTTGCCGGAGCCGGACGGGCCGATGACCGCGATCAGCGACTTCTCCGGTACGCCGAAGGAGACGTCCTTGAGGATCTGCTTGCCGCCGTCGACCGTGACGGTCAGATGGCGGGCGGAGAAGGAGACCTCACCGGTGTCGACGAACTCCTCGAGCCGGTCGCCGACGATCCGGAACGTGGAGTGACCCACACCGACGATGTCGGCTGGCCCCAGTAGCTGCGAGCCGCCCTTGGCGATCGGCTGGCCGTTGACGTACGTGCCGTTGTGCGAGCCCAGGTCGCGGATCTCCATGCGGCCGTCGGGCGTCGCGTGGAACTCGGCGTGGTTCCGGGAGACCTGCAGGTCGGAGACGACCAGGTCGTTCTCCAGGGCGCGGCCGATGCGCATGACGCGGCCGAGCGCGAACTGGTGGAACGTGGTCGGACTGCGGTCGCCGTAGACCGGCGGCGCCCCCGCGCCACCACCGGGGCCCTGCTGCGGCGGGATGTGCGCGCCAGCCTGCTGGGGCGCGGCCTGCTGCGGCTGCTGCCAGCCGGCCTGCGGGGCCTGCTGCTGCGGCGGCGCCTGCTGGGCCCAGCCGGGGTTCGCGCCCTGCGCGGCGTACGGCTGCTGCTGGGGCTGTGCCTGCGCAGCGGCCGCCGCGGCGCCGGAGACGTTGACACGCGGTCCGTCGGTCGCGTTGCCCAGGTGCACGGCCGAACCGGGGCCGATCTCCAGCTGATGGATCCGCTGCCCCTGCACGAACGTGCCGTTGGTGCTGCCGTGGTCCTCGATGACCCAACTGCGGCCGCTCCAGCTGACCGTGGCGTGACGCCAGGACACCCTGGCGTCGTCGAGCACTATGTCACCCTGCGGATCACGTCCGAGGGTGTATGGCCTGGACGCATCGAGCGTCCAGGTCCGTCCATTCAATTCCAGTACGAGTTCCGGCACTCCATGCCCCACTGAGTAGTCCCCCGAGTTGTCCCCATCGCAGGGAGTCTAGGGATGTCGAACATCGTCGGGAACTATTTCAGGCTCGCCCCCCTGACCGAAAGTTGGGCCTTGTAAGGACCACGCGCGTACGCATCGTCCGGTTCCGTTGACGGGGTTGAAACCGACCCGGAGAGTGGTAATCCACGCGAGGGGGACATGCGCGGCAACCGCGCCACGCAGCGGATCGGGGGGTCTGCCATGAGCGCGTCCATGAGCGTCGAGACCGCGAGGCACGGCACGAGGCTGCCGTGGGGGGACGTCCTGCTGTCCGCGATCGCCTGCGTGAGCTGGGCGTTGATCGGGATGGCGGGCACGGCGGCACTGGGCCTGCATCTGCTGGAGGCGGACTCGACGGCCTCGCTCGGCCCGATGACTGCGGCACTTGTGGCTCTCGGGGCGGGTGGTTCCGTCACACCGTCCGGCGACGTGTCCGCGTTCGGGCTGACGGGTGCGGAGGCGACGACCGCCATCGAGATCACGCCACTCGGTGTGAGCCTGGTGGGTGCGCTGCTGCTGTCCTGGTTCTTCTTACGGTCCCTGCGGGCGGCGGGAGTTGTGATCGCGCCGTCCGAACTCCTCGCGCGCGCGGGTGCGGTGGTCGCGCTGTTCATGGCGATGCTGGGCGGGCTGGCCTGGGCGGGTCACGACGTGATCACGATCGACGGGAGCTCGCTGGGGCTCGACGACCTGCCCGGCGATGCCGGGGACGGCGGCCTCGAGATTCCCGGCGTGGGCGACGTCGGGGACATCGGGGGGCTGCTGCCCGACCAGATCGGCGACCTCGTCGACGCGCAGGCGGCGGTCGGCTTCACGGTCGACACGGCACCGACGATGCTGGGTGGCGTGGCCTGGTGCGCCGGGATCCTGCTGATCGCCCTGCTGGCCTCGCGCCGCACGCCGCTGCCGCCTGGCTGGGATGCCGTGCACCGCGTCGTACGGCCGGCCGTGTCCGCCCTCGTCACCGTGCTGCTGGTCGCGGTGGCGGCGGGGTTCGCTGCGGCGGCGTACGCGGCGATCGGCGACGACCATCCCAAGCGGATCGCGGGCGCGGCGCTGCTGGGCGCGCCGAACGGGACGTGGCTGGGCATCCCGATCGGCCTGTTCGTCCCGTTCGACGGCAGGGCGACGGGCCCGTTGGCCGGCCTCTTGCCGGATCCCCTGGACGACCTCCTGAGCTCCGAGTCCGACCAGTCCGTGACGCTGCCGAGGCTGGCGGAGCTGGACGGGCGGGTGTGGCTGCTGGGGGTGGCGGCGGCGTTGATGATGCTGCTGGCGGGGGTGTTGGTGGGGGTGCGGACGCCGGTGGGGGTTGTGGCGTCGGCTGCGGGAGTGCCTTCGGGGGCGTCAGGGACCGCGGGGGCTTCGGATGTTGGAGGTGTAGGGGCCTGGAGTTCCGGTGATGCGGGGGCCGATGGCGGCGGGGGTTCGGGTGCTGGGGGCGCGGGGGCCTGGGGTTCCGGTGGTGCGGCGGCCGGCGGCGCCGGGGCTTCGGGGTCTGGTGGCGTACGGGATCTTGGTGCCCTCGGCTTCGCGGGGCGCTGTTCGGTGCGACTGGGTGTCGCTACGGCGTTGGCCTTGCCGTTGCTCGCGTGGCTGACGGAGGTGTCCGTGGACGCCTCACTGTCGGTGCTGGGCTTCGACGCGTTCGGCGCCGGGATCGTTCTGCAGGGGAACCTCGGGATGGCGTTGCTCCTCGGTGCCGTGTGGGGCGGGGTTGCGGGCGCCGTAGGGGGGCTGCTCGCCCGCGCGAGCGGGGCTGCGGGTCAGCGGGCGGCGCCGTTGGCGCGGGGCGGGACGTCGGGTGTCAGGGCGTTGGCCGGAGGGCGCGGGCAGGCCGGGGGGCCCGGGTACGCCGAAGGCCAGGGACAGACCGAGAGGCCCGGATACGCCGAAGGCCAAGGACAAACCGAAGGACCCGGGTACACCGAAGGCCAAGGACAGACCGAGAGGCCCGGATACGCCGAGAGGCACAGGCAGACCGAAGGACCGGGGCAGGCCGGGAGCTCTGGGTACTCCAGCGAGCGTGGGCGGGCTGAAGACTCCGGGTATCCGGGGCAAGCGGGCGGGTCCGGGCCGTACGCGCCCGGTACGCCGTACCGGCCGCCCAACCCGGCCACCAATCCGTACCTGCGGTTGCCGGACGAGCCGCGGGAGCCGGAGGACGCCAGGCCCCCGGGCCCGCCTCCCGGAGGCGCGCGGCCGCCCGGGGCGACATCACCGCCGCCCCGAGGCGGCCGGCGGTTCGGCAGCGGTCGGCCGGGAGGGGGCTCGCAGGCCGCCCCCGGTCCACCCGCTCCCCCAGAGGGCCTCCAGGCGCCCGGCGCCCCTCAGCGACCCGGCAGCGGCCGTCGGCCCGCAGAACCGCCCCATCCCCGTCAGCCGCCCGCCACTCCGGCCCCTCCCTCAGGGAGCCTCCAGCCCTCCCCCACCCCTCAGCAACCCGACAGCGGTCGTCGGCCAGGAGACCCCCCTCCTCCCCCTGAGCCGCCTCCTGTCGCTGGTGACGACATGTACGGCGCGCCCACCGTCGTGCGGCCGCTCGGGCCGCCCCCACGGCCGCCGCGGCCTCCCGGGAAGCGGTCCTCGTCCTCGTCGGACGAGAGGCGGCCATCGCCGCCTCCGCCCCCTCCTCCGCCGCCTCCGCCGCCTCCGCCGCCTCCGCCTCGGGAGCCGAAGGGAGGGCGGTGAGTCGGCGGTGTCGGTCGTCTCGGTTCCTGCGGGGTGCGTGCTGGCGTGGCCTGAATGTCAGGGCCTCGTCACCTGCCGGACACCCAGTGTTCCGTGTCCGCCAGGCGGACCTCGGGCGCGGTAGGCACTGGGTGCCGGATACGGTGGGAGCACCATGAGCGCTTCGCAGACCTTCGACGTCCCCACTCTTCTCGTCAAGATCTTCGGGAAGGACAGGCCGGGCATCACGGCCGGCCTCTTCGACACCCTCGCCGCCTACTCCGTCGACGTGGTCGACATCGAGCAGGTCGTCACCCGTGGCCGGATCACACTGTGCGCGCTCGTGACCCAGCCGGCGACCGGACTCGAAGGGGATCTGCGGGCCACCGTCCACAGCTGGGCCGAGTCCATGAAGATGCAGGCGGAGATCATCTCGGGCCTCGGCGACAACCGGCCGCGCGGACTCGGCCGTTCCCTCGTCACCGTGCTCGGGCATCCGCTCACCGCGGGGTCGACAGCCGCCATCGCCGCCAGGATCACCAGGGCCGGCGGCAACATCGACCGTATCTTCAGGCTCGCCAAGTACCCGGTCACGGCCGTCGAGTTCGCGGTGTCCGGCGTGGAGACCGAGCCGCTGCGGACCGCTCTGGTGACCGACGCGGCGGCACTGGGTGTCGACGTCGCCGTGGTCGCCGCCGGACTGCACCGGCGCGCCCAGCGGCTCGTCGTCATGGACGTGGACTCGACTCTCATCCAGGACGAGGTGATCGAGCTCTTCGCCGCGCACGCCGGCTGCGAGGACAAGGTCGCCGAGGTGACGGCGGCCGCGATGCGCGGAGAGCTGGACTTCGAGCAGTCGCTGCACGCGCGTGTGGCGCTCCTGGCCGGCCTCGACGCCTCGGTCGTGGACAAGGTGCGCACGGAGGTGCGGCTGACGCCGGGCGCGCGCACGCTGATCCGTACGCTGAAGCGGCTCGGCTACCAAGTTGGCGTCGTGTCCGGTGGGTTCACCCAGGTCACGGACGACCTGAAGGAGCGTCTTGGGCTGGACTTCGCCCAGGCCAACACCCTCGAGATCGTCGACGGGAAGCTGACGGGCCGGGTCACCGGCGAGATCGTGGACCGCGCGGGCAAGGCGCGGCTGCTGCGCCGGTTCGCCGCGGAGGCGGGCGTACCGCTCGTGCAGACCGTGGCGATCGGGGACGGCGCCAACGACCTGGACATGCTCAACGCGGCCGGTCTCGGTGTCGCCTTCAACGCCAAGCCGGTGGTACGGGAGGCCGCGCACACCGCGGTGAACGTGCCGTTCCTGGACACCGTCCTGTATCTGCTGGGCGTCACCCGCGAAGAGGTCGAGGCCGCCGACATGCACGACGAGGACTGACAGTGAGGATGTGATGTGTCTTCTCCGCCGGGTCTGACTCACGGACTGACCGACGCCGACTGGCTGTCCTTTAGGGGATATGTCGGCCCCCCCACCGACATGACAGGACCCGGCACTGCGGCGGTGCCGGGCCCTGTCATGTCGGTGGGGTCACTCGGACGGCGCCCAGTAGTCGAGCAGCGTGGCCACGCTCGGCTCCAGGGCCTTCCAGGAGCCGCCGAACGACAGCACGGAGAAGGCGGCGGCCGGGAAGCCGCGGCGGCTCATCCGCTCGCGGGCGTCTTCCTCGGCCGATCCGGCCAGGATGTCCGCGAGGCCCTGCACACCGGGGTTGTGGCCGATCAGCAGGACGTTCTGCGCGTCGTCGGGGGTTTCGTTGAGCAGGGCGATCAGCTCGCCCGGCGAGGCCTCGTAGATCCGCTCCTCGTAGACGGTTTTCGGCCGGTGCGGGAACTCCTGGACGGCGAGCTTCCAGGTCTCGCGGGTCCGGACCGCCGTGGAGCACAGGGCCAGGTCGAAGGAGATGCCGGTGTCGGCCAGCTTGAGTCCGGCGACTGCGGCGTCCTTGCGGCCCCGCTCGGCGAGCGGCCGCTCGTGGTCGGTGACCTGTGGCCAGTCGGCTTTCGCATGCCGGAAGAGGACAATCCTGCGGGGTTCTGCGACGCTCATGGCACCCAGCTTCGCATGAAACACGCCATGGGGCGCAGGGAGTTGACCGGCGGCTCCGCGCGTGTTCAGCGGGCTATCAGCTGCTGGACACGCTCGACGAGCTGGGGGATCGCGGGGTCGGTGGCCGCCGCCTGCGCCTCGGACGGGTTGAGGATCAGCACCAGCAGGGTGATGAACGCGAGCGTGGGCAGGACGAGGGCCCACCAGGGCAGCCGGATGTCGGCACGGCCCATGGGCGCCGGGCGGGACCGGGTGTGCGTAGGGGCCGACATGGGTGCCTCCGCTGGTCTTCGAGGGGGTCCGTGTCCGCGTGTCGCGGCCACATCTCGAAGTTACGGAATGAGCGGCCCCCAACCCATCCGGTGATCCACCCAGTTGACCCTGACACTTACCCCCTAGGGGATGGTGGTGCTAGCCCCACCACGGGCGTCAGGGGGAGGCGATCGACGCGATGACGGCGATGATCACGAAGATGGCGAAGAACGAGCCGAAGACGAGCAGCATCTTCTTCTGGCCGTTCTGCGGGTTCGGGTCGAGCACTGGCATACGGCAAGTCTCGCACCCCTCCCCGGCGCCGGATCCCCCGGGGTGAGGCTCAGCGGGCCGCCTCGTCCTCCACCGTGCGGTTGCGGCCCGCCAGGACGCCCACCACCATCTGCGGGATCATCAGGCCGGCCATGAGCGCGATCGGCAGGCCCCAGCCGCCGCTGTGCTGGTAGAGCACGCCTACCAGGAGCGGGCCGGGGATGGAGATCAGATAGCCGGTGCTCTGCGCGAAGGCCGACAGCTGGGCGACGCCGGCGCCGGTCCTGGCCCGCATCCCGACCATGGTGAGAGCCAGCGGGAAGGCGCAGTTGGCGACGCCGAGCAGCACCGCCCAGGCCCAGGCGCCGTGCGCCGGCGCGAAGTACAGGCCGGCGTACCCGGCGAGCCCGCAGACGCCGATGGCGAGCACGATCGGGCCCTGGTGCGGCAGCCGGGTGGCCACCCGCGGGATGACGAAGGCCAGCGGCACGCCCATCACCATCGTGACGGCGAGCAGCAGTCCGGCCGTGCTCGCGGGCACGCCCGCGTCCCGGAAGATCTGCGCCATCCAGCCCATCGTGATGTAGGCGGCGGTGGCCTGGAGCCCGAAGAAGACGGCGAGCGCCCAGGCGGTACGGCTCCGGGTGATCCTCAGGGCGGGCGGCTGCTCCACGCGCGCGTGCACCGCCCGCCCGGTGCCCTCCTCGGCGGTTCCCTCGCTCCGCTTCCGTACGGACGGAAGCCACGGCAGTACGGCCGCCGCCGCCAGCCCCGCCCACACCGCGAGTCCGGTCTGCCAGCTCCCGCCGAGTGCGTCGGTCATCGGCACGGTGACCGCGGCCGCCGTCGCGGTGCCCAGAGCGAGGGCCATCGAGTACAGGCCGGTCATGGAGCCGACCCGGCCCGGGAACCAGCGCTTGACGATGACCGGCATCAGGACGTTGCTGACCGCGATGCCCATGAGCGCGAGGGCGCTGGCGGCCAGGAACCCGGCCGTACCGCCGGCGTACGGGCGGATGAGCAGGCCCGCGGTGATGGCGGTCATGCCGGCGCACACCACGGCGCCCGCCCCGAAGCGGCGGGCGAGCCGGGGGGCCATGACGCCGAACAGGGCGAAGCAGAGCGGGGGCACCGAGGTGAGCAGTCCGGCGACGCTGCCGCTCATGCCGAGCCCGTCGCGGACCTCTTCGAGGAGGGCACCGAGGCTGGTGATGGCGGGGCGGAGGTTCAGCGCGGACAGCACGATGCCGGCGACGACCAGGCGGGCTGTCCACGCGCGCGTGGCGGTACTCACCGCGGGTTCCGGGGATCGAGTCGGGGACGGGGACGTTCGTGCGGTCGTGGACTGCGTCGTCCGGGTTTCCTGGCGTGCCATGAGGCTCATCATAGAATCATAGGATGATTGGTTATCCACCGTCGCGGTGCTCGGGACCGGCCTCCCTGTGGGAAGGTGTGCCATGCCCCTGAGCCACCCCCGCCGCTCGGTGCTGTCCGAGCAGGTCATCGCCGCGCTGCGCACCCAGATCACCTCGGGCGAATGGCCGGTCGGCTCCCGGATCCCCACGGAGCCGGAGCTGGTCGAGCAGCTCGGTGTCGCCCGCAACACGGTCCGCGAGGCCGTCCGCGCGCTCGCGCACAACGGCCTGCTGGACATCCGCCAGGGCTCCGGCACCTACGTCGTCGCGACCAGTGAGCTGGCCGGTGTGATGCACCGCCGCTTCGCCGACGCCGCCCCTCGGCACATCGCCGAGCTGCGCTCCACGCTGGAGTCGTCCGCCGCGCAGCTGGCCGCGGAGCGGCGCACGGAGAAGGACCTCAAGCAGCTCGACGCGCTGCTGGCGCGGCGTGAGGAGGCCTGGGAGTCGGGCGACGCGGAGGCGTTCGTGACGGCGGACGCGACCTTCCACCTGGCGGTGGTGTCCGCGTCCCACAACGACGTGATGACCGCGATGTACGCGGACCTGGGCGAGGTGCTGCGGGACTGGCTGCGCGAGGACATCGGCGACGAGCTGACACCGGAGACGTACATGGACCACACGCGGCTCGTCGACGCGATCCGGGCGGGTGACGGGGCTGCGGCCGGCCGGGAGGCGGCGAGCTATCCGTTCCTGTGCCGTCCGGGGCGGTTCACCGCTTCTGGTGGCTGACCCACGCCGAGCGGACCTCCTTCCAGCAGCGCCCGGTGAGCCGTACGGTCGTCGCGGGCCCGTTGTCGACCGGGGCGCTGTCCGTGTCCAGGTCCCACCAGCGGTCGCACTCGATGTGCAGCCGTACGCGGTCGGTGCCGACCCAGGGGTTGTGGCAGTGGGCGACCACATGGGAGCCCCGGATCCGCGTCCGGCACTCGGCGCCGAACGGCTCCGGCGTGGCGGCCGCCACGCGTGCCTGCGGGGTCCGTGGCTCCACGCGCGCGTGCGGTACCGCGTCGTACGAGAGGGACGTCACGAGGGCGACGGCGACGGTCGCTGAGGCCAAGCTGCGGGGCAGGCGCACAAGGGGGACCTCCTCGGCCGGGCTGGGGAGGGAATGCGTAGTGAACGCGTAATCCAGAGTGCGCAATTGTGGTCCTGTTCCGCCCGGCCGGATAGGCCGAACGGGGGACACACCGAGGGCCCGCACCCGGGCGGGGTGCGGGCCCTCAGCGGCGGTCGGGCGTGAGCGGCAGCGTCACGCTCCGATGGCGTGCAGACCGCCGTCCACGTGGATGATCTCGCCGGTGGTCTTCGGGAACCAGTCGCTCAGCAGGGCGACGACACCGCGACCGGCCGGCTCGGGGTCCTTGAGGTCCCACTCCAGCGGGGAGCGGCTGTCCCACACGGAGGCCAGGTCGGCGAAGCCCGGGATGGACTTGGCGGCCATCGAGCCGATCGGGCCGGCGGAGATGAGGTTGCAGCGGATGTTCTGCTTGCCCAGGTCACGCGCCATGTAGCGGCTGGTGGCCTCCAGGGCGGCCTTGGCGGGGCCCATCCAGTCGTACTGCGGCCAGGCGTACTGCGCGTCGAAGGTGAGGCCGACGACGGAGCCGCCGTTCTGCATCAGCGGCAGGCAGGCCATGGTGAGCGACTTCAGGGAGTACGCCGAGACGTGCATGGCGGTGGCGACGGACTCGAACGGCGTGTTGAGGAAGTTGCCGCCGAGCGCGTCCTGCGGGGCGAAGCCGATGGAGTGGACGACGCCGTCGAGGCCGCCGAGCTCCTCGCCGACGATGTCGGCAAGACGGCCCAGGTGCTCCTCATTGGTCACGTCGAGCTCGATGACCTTGGTGGGCTTGGGCAGCTTCTTGGCGATGCGCTCGGTCAGCGTGGGCCGCGGGAACGCGGTCAGGATGATCTCCGCGCCCTGCTCCTGGGCCAGCTTCGCGGTGTGGAAGGCGATGGAGGACTCCATCAGCACACCGGTGATCAGGACGCGCTTGCCCTCGAGAATTCCGCTCATGGTGATCAGTGACCCATTCCCAGTCCGCCGTCTACGGGGATGACGGCTCCAGTGATGTACGAGGCGTCGTCCGAGGCGAGGAACCGCACCGTCGCGGCGATCTCCTCGGGCTGCGCGTAACGGCCGAGCGGCACCTGCTTCACGATGCCCTCGCGCTGCTCGTCGGTGAGCACCTTCGTCATGTCGGTGTCGACGAAGCCGGGCGCGACGACGTTGAAGGTGATGTTGCGCGAGCCCAGCTCACGGGCGAGGGACCGGGCGAATCCCACCAGGGCGGCCTTGGAGGCGGCGTAGTTCGCCTGGCCGGGGCCGCCGTACAGTCCGACGACCGACGAGATGAGGACGACACGGCCCTTCTTGGCGCGCAGCATGCCGCGGTTGGCGCGCTTCACGACCCGGAAGGTGCCGGTGAGGTTGGTGTCGACGACCGAGGTGAAGTCCTCCTCGGACATACGCATCAGGAGCTGGTCCTTGGTGATGCCGGCGTTGGCGATCAGCACCTCGACCGGGCCGTGTTCGGCCTCGATCTCCTTGTAGGCCTGCTCCACCTGCTCGGTGTCGGTGATGTCGCACTTGACGGCCAGGAAGCCGGCCGGCGGCTCACCCGAGCGGTACGTGATCGCGACCTTGTCGCCGGTGTCGGCGAAAGCGCGGGCGATGGCGAGGCCGATGCCCCGGTTGCCTCCGGTGACGAGAACCGAGCGGCTCAACGGATCACCCTTTCGATAGCGGTCTGACACACCTGCCCGAACACCTGGATGACAGGCGGCTTCCTCGAAAACCTATCGGTCCCGGCCCGCGTGCGGACAATCGGGCATCCACAGTGGCTTACGGGACTCACTGTCGGGTCCCTACAGAAAGATGCGGACTCCGGGCGGAAACGTGTGGTCCGCAGGGCCGCCCGCGCGACATGATCGGTACCGACAGGCCACGACAGCAGGGAGACCTCCGTGCCTCATACGATCGACGAAGCCTTTACGGCACTTCCCCTACGCGCCCTGGCCGATGCCGCGCTGGCACGCGCGCGTGCGCTGGGTGCCGAGCACGCGGACTTCCGGTTCGAGCGGGTGCGCAGCGCGTCCTGGCGGCTGCGGGACGCCAGGCTCGCCGGGTCGTCGGACACCACCGACCTCGGGTACGCGGTGCGGGTCGTGCACGGTGGTACCTGGGGGTTCGCGTCGGGCGTGGACCTGACGATGGACGCCGCTGCCAGGGTGGCGGCGCAGGCGGTGGCGATGGCGAAGCTCTCCGCCCAGGTGATCAAGGCGGCCGGTTCGGACGAGGTCGTGGAGCTGGCCGACGAGCCGGTGCATGCCGAGAAGACCTGGATCTCGTCGTACGAGATCGATCCGTTCACCGTGCCCGACGAGGAGAAGTCGGCGCTGCTGGCGGAGTGGAGCGCGCGGCTGCTGGCGGCCAACGGCGTCAACCACGTCGACGCCTCGCTGCTCACCGTGCACGAGAACAAGTTCTACGCCGACACCGCCGGGACCGTGACCACGCAGCAGCGCGTCCGGCTGCACCCGCAGCTGACCGCCGTGTCGGTGGACGAGTCGAGCGGGGAGTTCGACTCCATGCGCACCATCGCGCCGCCGGTCGGGCGCGGCTGGGAGTACCTCACGGGCACCGGCTGGGACTGGGACAGCGAGCTCGGGCGGATCCCCGAGCTGCTCGCCGAGAAGATGCGCGCGCCGAGCGTCGATCCCGGGCTCTACGACCTGGTCGTCGACCCGTCCAACCTGTGGCTGACCATCCACGAGTCCATCGGGCACGCCACCGAGCTGGACCGGGCGCTGGGCTACGAGGCCGCGTACGCCGGCACCTCCTTCGCCACCTTCGACCAGCTCGGCAAGCTGAAGTACGGCTCCGAGCTGATGAACGTCACCGGTGACCGCACCGCCGAGCACGGCCTGGCGACCATCGGGTACGACGACGAGGGCGTCGAGGGCCAGTCCTGGGACCTGGTGAAGGACGGCACGCTCGTCGGCTACCAGCTGGACCGGCGGATCGCGAAGCTGACCGGGTTCGAGCGGTCCAACGGGTGCGCGTACGCCGACTCCCCCGGCCATGTGCCGGTCCAGCGCATGGCCAACGTGTCACTGCGGCCGGATCCGGCCGGGATGGCGACGGACGATCTCATCGGGGGCGTCGACCGGGGCATCTACGTCGTCGGCGACCGGTCCTGGTCGATCGACATGCAGCGCTACAACTTCCAGTTCACCGGGCAGCGGTTCTTCAAGATCGAGAACGGCCGGATCACCGGCCAGCTGCGGGACGTCGCCTACCAGGCGACGACCACCGACTTCTGGGGCTCGATGGCCGCGGTGGGCGGTCCGCAGACGTATGTCCTGGGCGGCGCCTTCAACTGCGGTAAGGCCCAGCCGGGCCAGGTCGCGGCCGTCTCGCACGGCTGCCCGTCGGCCCTCTTCAAGGGCGTCAACATTCTGAACACCACGCAGGAGGCCGGTCGATGAGCGCTCGTACGAACAAGCCGCACGAGATCGTCGAGCGCGCCCTGGAGCTGTCGCGGGCGGACGGCTGCGTCGTGATCGCCGACGAGCAGTCCACCGCCAACCTGCGCTGGGCGGGCAACGCGCTCACCACGAACGGCGTCACGCGCGGGCGCACGCTCACCGTCATCGCGACCGTCGACGGCAAGGAGGGCACCGCCTCCGGGGTCGTCTCCCGGTCCGCAGTGACCCCCGAAGAGCTGGAGCCGCTGGTGCGGGCCGCCGAGGCCGCGGCCCGCGGTGCCGGGCCCGCCGAGGACGCGCAGCCGCTGGTGACGGACGTATCGGCGTCGCCGGACTTCACGGACGGGCCGGCCGAGACCTCCTCCGCCGTGTTCACCGACTTCGCGCCCGCGCTCGGCGAGTCCTTCGCACGCGCGCGTGCGGGCGGCCGCGAGCTGTATGGCTTCGCCAACCACGAGCTGGTCTCCTCCTACGTCGGCACGTCGACGGGCCTGCGGCTGCGGCACGACCAGCCCAACGGGACGCTGGAGCTGAACGCCAAGTCGCCGGACCGTACGCGCTCGGCGTGGGCGGGCCGCTCCACCCGGGACTTCAAGGACGTCGACCCGGCGGCGCTGGACGCCGAGCTCGCCGTACGGCTGGGCTGGGCCGAGCGGCGGATCGAGCTGCCCGCGGGCCGCTACGAGACGCTGCTGCCGCCGACCGCCGTCGCCGACCTGCTGATCTACCAGATGTGGTCGGCGTCGGGCCGGGACGCGGTCGAGGGCCGGACGGTGTTCTCCAAGCCGGGCGGCGGCACCCGCGTGGGCGAGAAGCTGAGCGAGCTGCCGCTGACCCTGCGCAGCGACCCGAACGAGCCGGGCCTGGAGTCCGCGCCGTTCGTGATCGCGCACTCCTCCGGCGGCGACCAGTCGGTGTTCGACAACGGGCTGCCGCTCACCGCCACCGACTGGATCCGCGAGGGCGAGCTGACCTACCTGACGACCACCCGGCACAGCTCCGGCCTGACCGGGCTGCCCGTCGCGCCGGCGATCGACAACCTGATCCTGGACGGCGGCGAGGACCGGTCCCTGGAGGAGATGGTCGCGAACACCGGGCGCGGGCTGCTGCTGACCTGCCTCTGGTATATCCGCGAGGTCGACCCGGCGACGCTGCTGCTCACCGGCCTGACCCGGGACGGCGTCTACCTCGTGGAGAACGGCGAGGTGAGCGGCGAGGTCAACAACTTCCGCTTCAACGAGTCCCCGGTCGACCTGCTGGGCCGGGCCACCGAGGCCGGGCGCACGCAAAAGACGCTGCCCCGGGAGTGGGGCGACTGGTTCACCAGGGCTGCGATGCCCGCGCTGAGGGTGCCCGACTTCAATATGAGCTCTGTCAGCCAGGGCGTATAACCTCGTACCTGATTACGAGCCCACCCGAGGAGATACGAGAACCGTGACGGACATCGTCGACGAGCTGAAGTGGCGAGGGCTGTTCGCCCTGTCCACCGACGAGGACGCTTTGCGCAAGGCGCTCGCGGACGGTCCCGTCACGTTCTATTGCGGCTTCGACCCGACGGCGCCGTCCCTGCACGTCGGGCACCTGGTGCAGGTACTCACGGTGCGCCGGCTCCAGCAGGCCGGCCACCGGCCGCTGGCGCTGGTCGGCGGCGCCACGGGCCTGATCGGCGACCCCCGCCCGACGGCGGAGCGCACGCTGAACGCCCCGGAGACGGTGGCCGGCTGGGTCGGCAAGCTGCGCGCCCAGATCGAGCCGTTCCTGTCCTTCGAGGGCGAGAACGCCGCCGTGATGGTGAACAACCTCGACTGGACCGAGGGCCTGTCCGCGATCGAGTTCCTGCGCGACATCGGCAAGCACTTCCGCGTCAACAAGATGCTGACGAAGGACTCCGTGGCCCGCCGCCTGGAGTCCGACCAGGGCATCAGCTACACGGAGTTCAGCTACCAGATCCTGCAGGGCATGGACTTCCTGCAGCTGTACCGCCGGTACGGCTGTGTGCTCCAGCAGGGCGGCAGCGACCAGTGGGGCAACCTCACGGCGGGCCTGGACCTGATCCACAGGCTGGAGCCGCACGCGAACGTGCACGCGCTGGCGACGCCGCTGATGACCAAGGCGGACGGCACCAAGTTCGGCAAGACCGAGGGCGGCGCCGTCTGGCTCGACCCGGAGATGACGACGCCGTACGCGTTCTACCAGTTCTGGCTGAACGTGGACGACCGGGACATCTCGACGTACCTGCGGATCCTGTCCTTCAAGTCCCGCGAGGAGCTCGAGGAGCTCGAGAAGCAGACCGAGGAGCGTCCGCAGGCGCGCGCCGCGCAGCGTGCGCTGGCCGAGGAGCTGACGACGCTGGTGCACGGTGCGGACCAGACGGCCGCCGTGATCGCCGCGTCCAAGGCGCTCTTCGGTCAGGGTGACCTCGCGGAGCTGGACGAGAAGACGCTGGCCGCGGCGCTCTCCGAGGTGCCGCACATCCAGGTCGAGCAGCTCGGGCCGGTCGTCGACCTGCTCGCCGAGGTCGGTCTGGTGGGCAGCAAGTCGGCTGCGCGGCGGACCGTGAAGGAGGGCGGGGCCTACGTGAACAACGGGAAGGTCGCGGCCGAGGACGCGGTGCCGGCCAAGGAGGACCTGCTGCACGGGCGGTGGCTGGTGCTGCGGCGGGGGAAGAAGAATCTGGCGGCCGTCGAGGTCACCGGAGCCTGAGACATACGCAGGGCGAAGGGGGCGGCTTTCGGGCCGCCCCCTTCGCCGTTCGTCATCACTGTCAGGTCCGTTGTTTTCTCTTGCCCAGCGTTGCCATGTACAGCATGTCGCCGACGCCCACGATGACGAGCGCGGCAACCAGCTGGAAGGCGTGCCGGCTCCAGTCGATGCCTGAGGTCTCGTCGACGCCCGCCGCCCGGGCGATCGAGTTGCCGACGATGGCGCCCAGCATGCCGAAGATGGTCGTCAGCCAGAGAGGACTGTGCTGCTTGCCCGGGATGATCGCCTTCGCGATCAGGCCCAGCACGAATCCCACGATGATCGCCCACAACCAGCCCATGGCTGCCTCCTCGTACGGCTCTACGTGAGCATTACGCCCAGTGTCGGGTCGCCTGCTCTACGTCGCATGTCGGTGTGCGCCATACGCGGTACGGCGCACGCCGTTCGCCCAGGCAGCAGGTGCCCCGGTCTCGTAGGCGGCGGAGGCGCGGCGTACCGTGGGATGTGTCCGGGCCCGGTCCCCCGACTGAGCGGAGTGGGTGCGGAAGGGCCGGGGACAGTCCGATGCGGGCGGATGGTGGAATGTGATGCGGAAGCTGCACGGCGGTGCCAACGCCCAGGTGTTCCGGATCACCGGAGCCCGGGCAGGGCTCCATGACGACGTGCGCGGCCGACAGCGCCGGTACGTCATCTCGATGACCGTCCGTACACTGTCGGTGATCCTCGCGGCCACGCTCTGGAACGTCGAACGGCACGTCGCCATCGTGGCGTTGGTGCTCGGGGCGGTCCTGCCGTACGTCGCGGTCGTCATCGCCAACGCCGGCCGGGAGAACGCGCCGTCGCTGCCGTCGACGTTCGTGACCGCGCCGACGCCGATGGGGGCACCCCCCACGCTTTCGGCAGCGGGGGAGCTCACGCCGCCGCGGACGGATGACGGTTTCGCGGAACCGGTCCCGGAAGATGTCCCGGGGGACGAAGCCGTCGGCGGACAAGCCAGGCCACGCGACGGGGTGTGACGTCGGCGGGGGTCCGGATCCGGACGTCGGCGCCGTACCAAGCTCAATAAAAGCTCAGATCAATAGTGTTGTTCCGGTGCCGGGCGACGGGCTACCCGTGACATACTTCGTAGGCGCTCCGCATCCCCCGTCGGAGCGACAGACCGACGCCGGGCAGCTCCCCCCGTGGCTGCTCGGCGTCGCCTTTTTCATCGTGCCTGTGAGACGAATCCGTGAGTGACGAGAACCCGATCTGCTCTGCCAAGGGCTGCCGCGCCGGTGCCGTGTGGGTGCTCGCGTGGAACAACCCGAAGATCCATACGCCGGAGCGGCGCAAGACGTGGCTGGCTTGTGAGGAGCATCGGGAGCACCTGTCCCAGTTCCTCGGCGTACGGGGGTTCCTCAAGGACGTGGTGAAGTTCGAGGACTGGGAAGCGCCCGAGAACTCTTAACCCCCGATGGCGGACATCGGCCTGTCCGGCTGGACGAACGTCGGGTCGTCCAGGCCCGCACCCGCCTTCTTGCCCCACATCGCCAGCTTCCAGATGCGGGCGATCTCCTCGTCGGGGGCATCGGAGCGCAGGGCGGCGCGAAGGTCTGTTTCCTCTGTTGCGAACAGGCACGTGCGTATCTGGCCGTCGGCCGTCAGGCGGGTACGGTCGCAGGCCGCGCAGAACGGGCGGGTGACGGAGGCGATGACGCCGACGCGGTGCGGGCCGCCGTTCACGAGCCAGCGCTCCGCCGGGGCCGAGCCTCGCTTCTCGGAGCCCTCCTCCGTGAGCTCGAAGCGGGTGCGCAGGGAGGCGAGGATGTCTCCCGCCGTGATCATGCCGTCGCGCTTCCAGCCGTGCTGGGCGTCCAGGGGCATCTGCTCGATGAAACGCAGTTCGTAGTCGTGCTCCACCGCCCAGGCCAGCAGGTCCGGGGCCTCGTCCTCGTTCAGCCCCGGCATCAGCACGGAGTTGACCTTCACGGGGGTCAGGCCCGCCTCTCGGGCGGCGAAGAGGCCCTCAAGGACGTCCTTGTGGCGGTCCCGGCGGGTGAGGGTCTTGAAGACGTCCGGGCGGAGCGTGTCCAGGGAGACGTTGACCCGGTCCAGGCCCGCCGCCTTCAGGGCGGGGGCCGTGCGCCTGAGGCCGATGCCGTTGGTCGTCAGGGACATCTGGGGGCGGGGCTCCAGGGCCGCGACCCGCTCGACGATGCCGACCAGGCCCGGGCGCAGCAGGGGTTCACCACCGGTGAAGCGGACTTCCTCGATGCCGAGGGAGGTGACGGCGATGTCGATCAGGCGGACGATCTCGTCGTCCGTGAGCAGGTCCGGCTTGGCGAGCCACTGCAGGCCCTCCTCGGGCATGCAGTAGCTGCACCGCAGATTGCAGCGGTCGGTCAGCGAGACCCTCAGGTCGGTGGCCGTCCGGCCGTAGGTGTCGATGAGCACGTGGGCCCCGTCCCTCGTCGCGGATCACATCTCTGCCATCTCCTGCGAGCCTACGTGACGCCACTGACAACAACAGAGCCCCGATCCCACGAGGTAAGACGCGGCCGCGTCGTAGGGACCTACGACGCGGCCGCTCCAGGGGGCGTTTCTCAGTGGGCGCCGGTGCCGGTGAGGGACCGGACCTCCAGCTCGGCGTACTTGCCGGTGTCCGGCTCCTCCTTGGAGAGGACCGTGCCGAGCCAGCCCATCAGGAAGCCGAACGGGATGGAGATGATGCCCGGGTTCTTCAGCGGGAACCAGGCGAAGTCGACGCCCGGGAACATCGCCTTGGGGGCGCCGGAGACGACGGGCGAGAACAGCACCAGGCCGACGGCGACGATCAGACCGCCGTAGATCGACCACAGCGCGCCCTGGGTGGTGAACTTCTTCCAGAACAGGCTGTAGAGGATGGTCGGCAGGTTGGCGGACGCGGCGACCGCGAAGGCCAGCGCGACCAGGCCGGCCACGTTGAGGTCGCGGGCGAGGGCACCGAGGGCGATGGAGACGATGCCGATGAAGACTGTCGCCCAGCGGGCCGCCTTCATCTCCTCCTTCTCGGTGGCCTTCCCCTTGCGGATGACGTTGGCGTAGATGTCGTGCGCGAAGGAGGACGACGAGGCGAGGGTGAGGCCGGCGACGACAGCGAGGATCGTCGCGAAGGCCACCGCCGAGATCGTGGCGAGCAGGACCGCGCCCCAGGCCGAGTCGACGCCGCCGAGGTGCAGGGCGAGCAGCGGGGCCGCCGTGTTGCCGGACGGGTTGGAGGCGATGATCTCTTCCTGGGAGATCAGCGCCGCGGCGCCGAAGCCGAGCGCGATGGTCATCAGGTAGAAGCCGCCGATGATGCCGATCGCCCAGTTCACGGACTTACGGGCGGCCTTGGCGTTGGGCACCGTGTAGAAGCGGATCAGGATGTGCGGCAGGCCGGCGGTGCCGAGCACCAGGGCGATGCCGAGGGAGATGAAGTCCAGCTTGGAGGTGCCGGTCGCGCCGTAATTGAGGCCGGGCTCCAGGAAGGCGGCGCCCTTGCCGCTGTTCTCGGCGGCCGAGCCGAGCAGGTCGGAGATGTTGAAGTTGAACTTCAGCAGCACCAGGAAGGTGATCAGGAGGGTGCCGCTGATGAGCAGCACGGCCTTGACCATCTGGACCCAGGTGGTGCCCTTCATGCCGCCGATGGAGACGTACACGATCATCAGGACGCCGACGAGGGCGACGATGGCGACCTTGCCGAGGTCCGAGGTGATGCCGAGCAGCAGCGACACCAGGACGCCCGCGCCCGCCATCTGGGCCAGCAGGTAGAAGATCGAGACGACGATCGTGGAGGTGCCGGCCGCGGTGCGGACCGGGCGCTGGCGCATGCGGTACGCCAGGACGTCGCCCATGGTGTAGCGGCCGGAATTCCTCAGCGGTTCCGCCACCAGGAGGAGCGCCACGAGCCAGGCGACCAGGAAGCCGATGGAGTACAGGAAGCCGTCGTAGCCGAAGATGGCGATGGCGCCCGCGATACCGAGGAACGACGCGGCCGACATGTAGTCGCCGGAGACCGCGAGGCCGTTCTGGAAGGCGCTGAACTGGCGTCCGCCCGCGTAGAAGTCGGCGGCGTCCTTGGTCTGGCGGCCCGCCCAGATCGTGATGACCAGGGTCGCGACGACGAACACCGCGAACAGGCTGATGATCAGTGGCCGGTGCTCGCTGGCCTCGCTTGCGGCCAGGACACTCTGCTGCGCGATGCTCATGCGCCGCCCTCCATCCGGGACTTGATCGCCTCGGCCTTGGGGTCGAGCTTCGCGGCAGCGTGCCGCGAGTACCACCAGGCGATGAGGAACGTGGTGAGGAACTGGGCGATACCGAAGACAAAGGCGACGTTGATGTTGCCGAACAGCTTGGTGCCCATGAAGTCACCGGCGTAGTTCGACAGCAGCACGTACAGCAGGTACCAGGTGATGAAGCCGATGGTCAGCGGAAAGGCGAAGGAGCGGTGGGAGCGGCGCAGTTCACCGAACTCCGCGCTCTCCTGGACCTCGGTGAACTCCTCGGTGGTGGGGAGTCGGTGTTGCTCTGTCGAGGGGGGCGGTGCGTCGGTAGCCACGGAGTCTCCTCGCGTTGCGGGCGCTGTTGCCAGGGCGGACGGGGGATGGTCGGGGGTGGGGGACGGGTTTGGTACGACGGACATGAACGGCTCTGTTCCTCGCAGTGACGTGGATCACCTGAGCCGGGTGGCGATGTTAGGGCCCCACGGCGTGATCCAACAGGGGGCTCGATCGTGCTTGCGCCTCCTGCCCAAGGTCACGGCGGCACGCGAGGACCGGTTCAACGTGACTGACTTCTTTCCAGAAGTCACCCCCTGTAGGTCATTGCTGGCCAGCGGCTTCGGGCGATAACTTCCCTCTGCAATACCCGTCATGTACCTGCCCGGGCACCACCTGTGTCTCGGGCCGGTTTCGTTTTCCGGATGATGTGGAGACCCCATGGCTCATCTGCCTTCCAGACGCCGACTCGCCCTCGCGGTTCCGGTCGTGCTGTCGTTGACCGCCTCCCTCGGTTTCCTGCCGTCGGCCGCCACGGCCGCCCCGCGCGCGGAGACCGTCGCCGAGGCCGCGGACGCGGGCTCCTTGGCCTACGTCGTCAACACCAAGGTGGACCGCCGCACGATCGAGTCGGTGAAGAAGGCGATCGCCGCGGCCGGCGGCACTGTCGTCACGACGTACGCGAAGATCGGTGTGATCGTCGCCCACTCGGCCAACCCGGACTTCGGGCAGCAGATACGCGCGGTGCGCGGCGTCCAGTCGGCGGGTGCGACCCGTACGGCGCCGCTGACCGCCGCCGGCACGACGGACGAGGGCGCGGCCGAGCTGCTGACCGACGCGCAGGCCGTGAAGGTCGCGAAGGCCTCCGCCGCGACGCCGGGCAGCGAGCCGCTCGAGGCCGACCAGTGGGACCTGCGCGCGATCGGTGCCGACAAGGCCGCGAAGATCAACCCGGGCAGCAGCAAGGTGACCGTCGCCGTGATCGACACCGGCGTCGACGACACCCACCCGGATCTCGCCCCGAACTTCTCCGCCGCGCAGTCCGCCAACTGTGTCGGCGGTGTCGCGGACACCAGTGAGGGTGCCTGGCGCCCGTACACCGCGGAGGACTACCACGGCACGCACGTCGCGGGCGAGATCGCCGCGGCCCGCAACGGCATCGGCGTGGCCGGCGTGGCCCCCGGAGTCAAGGTCGCCGGCATCAAGGTGAGCGACCCCAAGGACGGCCTCTTCTACCCGGAGAACGTCGTCTGCGCGTTCGTGTTCGCCGCCGACCACGGCGTCGAGATCACGAACAACAGCTACTACGTGGACCCGTGGCTGTACAACTGCATGGACGACCCAGACCAGAAGGCCATCGTCGACGCGGTCAACAGGGCCCAGCTGTACGCCCAGCACAAGGGCATCCTCAACCTGGCGTCGGCGGGCAACTCGAACCACGACCTGGACTCCGACGCGATCGTCGACGCCACCAGCCCCGACGACTCCACGCCGGTCGAGCGCACCATCGACCCGCACGAGTGCTTCGACGTGCCGACCCAGCTGCCGGGTGTCGTCACGGTCAGCGCGACGGGTGTGCAGAACCTCAAGTCGTACTACTCCACGTACGGCTACGGCGTGGTCGACATCGCGGCGCCGGGCGGCGACCGGCGCTACCAGCTGCCGGACACCCCGTCGAAGGACGGCCGTATCCTGTCCACCATGCCGAACGGCGAGTACGCCTTCCTGCAGGGCACCTCGATGGCCTCGCCGCACGCCGCGGGCGTGGCCGCGCTGCTGAAGTCGAAGTACCCGTTCGCGACCCCGGGCCAGCTGCAGGCGCTGCTCAAGGCGCAGGCGGACAACCCGGGTTGCCCCGAGTCGTACGACCAGAACGGTGACGGCACGCAGGACGCCACGTGCGTGGGCGGCGACCGCTACAACGGGTTCTACGGCTTCGGCATCGTCAACGCGCTGAAGGCCGTGAAGTAGCACTGCCGCAGGAACGGAGGGTCCGGGCGGCGTACCGCCCGGGCCCTCCGGTGGACATGTTGATCCAGTACATCCTGCAGAGTGCGGACATGACAGACATCGCTCTGGAAGCACGGCTTCCGGTACGAGAGTTGGCGCGTGCCTGCGTCAACGCCTGCGCGCTGGCCGCCGCCGAGCTGGGGGCGCGCCGGGCCGGCCTCGCCGAGGTACCCCGGATCCGGGTGGACGACGGCGCCGTCGCGACGGCGTTCACCAGCGAGCGGCATCTGTTGATCAACGGGCGCGCGCCGGTCAACTTCGCACCGCTGTCCCGGTTCTGGCGGACGGCGGACGGGTGGGTGCGCACGCACGCCAACTATCCGCATCACCGGGCGCGCTTGCCGGCCGCGCTGGGAGTGCCGACGGAGGACCCGGCGGCGATCGCGGCCGCGCTCGCCGAACGGTCCGCCGTCGAGGCCGAGGAGGCCGTGTACGCGGCAGGCGGCCTCGCCGTGGCGCTGCGTACGCCCGAGGAGTGGGCCGGGCACGAGCAGGGGGCCGCGGTGGCCCGGCGGCCACTGGTCGAGCGGGAGCGGCTGGACACGGCACGCGCGCGTGCGCTCACGCCGGTCGGCGCCTCTCCCCTGCTGCCCGCCGCCGGTGTGCGGGTCCTGGACCTGACGCGGGTCATCGCGGGCCCGGTCGCCACCCGTACCCTCGCCCTGCTCGGCGCGGACGTCCTGCGGGTGGACGCGCCCCAGCTGCCCGAGCTCCCCGACCAGCACGCCGACACGGGCTTCGGGAAGCGGTCGGCGCGGCTGGACCTGGCGGCCGACCGGTGTACCTTCGACGAGCTGCTGGCCTCGGCGGACGTGGTCGTCACCGGCTACCGTCCCGGCGCCCTGGACCGGTTCGGGCTCTCGCCGCACGCCTTGGCGGAGCGGCGGCCAGGGGTGGTCGTGGCGCAGTTGTCGGCGTGGGGCGCGTACGGGCCGTGGGGTGAACGGCGGGGCTTCGACAGCCTCGTGCAGGCCGCCACGGGAATCGCCGTGACCGAGGGGTCGGTGGAGAAGCCGGGGGTGCTGCCGGCGCAGGCACTCGACCACGGCACGGGGTATCTGCTGGCGGCCGCCGTGCTGCGGGAGCTGACCGAGCGGACCGAGGAGGGGCACGGCCGGTGCGTACGGCTGTCACTGGCGCGGACGGCTCACTGGCTGCTGCACGGGATCGGGGCGGCACCTGACGCCGCGGAATCCGTTGCCGCCGGGCCGGAGCCCTGGCTCGCCGAGACGGACAGCGCGCTCGGGCGGCTGCGGTACGCCCGGTCGCCGGTCGCCTTCGAGGGCGGGCCGGACGACTGGGCGCGGCCGCCGGGGGTCTGGGGGACGGATCCGGCGCGGTGGGCGTAGCCCTCCGGGAGACATCGGCTGAGCGCCGGGGCAGCCGGAGACGTACCCAGGGGCGGAATGCCGTACCGCCACTTGTTTTCCCGCACTTGCCCGGTTCTGTCCCGGCTGGTGAACATCTTGAGGTGACGTTGACAAGACCCACCCCAGGGGTGGCCGACGCGGGCGGGCCCGCACCGCGCCCCGGTACCGCCCGGGCCGTCGCCACCCTCCTCCTGGTGGGGCTGGCGGCAATGATCCCGCTGCTCGGACCGTCCGCCGCGCTGCACGGCACCGGGGAGGCCGCCGCGCCCGGCGCCGGCGGGATCGCGCTGCTGCGTGCGGTGCTGTTCGCGGCGCTGTGCGTGTCGGTCGGCGAGCTGTTCGTGAACCGGCTGGCCCGTGCCGTGCCCGGCGCTCCCCCGGCCGCGCCCCGCAGCTGGGCGGTGTACGCGGCCGCCGCCGGTTTCGTGGCCGCTCTCGGGCTCGCCTCGGTCGTGTCCACGGGGAACCTGGTGCCGGGCAGCCTCGCCGACCTCGATGTGGGCGGCCTCTACGCGTCCCGGGACGGCAAGCTCGCGCTGCTCGAGGTCAACGCCTTCGCCGTGGCCGGGCTGTGCGCCCTCTCGCGTCGGCCGGGCAGCCAGGTGTGGCCGCTGGCCGCGGTGGTCGTGGCGGAGGCGTTGCGCGCGCATCCCGCGCCCGAGCACAGTCCGCTGGTCGGTTCCGGGCTGACGCTCGTGCATCTGACCTGTGCGGCGCTCTGGGTGGGCGGGCTGCTGCACGCGCTGCGGACACTGCGCCGGTGGGGCGTGCCGGAGGCGGGCGCCGCCCTGCTGGGGCTCTACGCGCGCGTGGCGGCCGTTCTGCTGGGCGCCATCACGGCGACGGGGGTGTGGAGTTCGCTGCGCCGGATGCCGCCGGAGACGGTCCTGGAGCAGCTGACGCAGACGGCGTACGGGCGGGCGCTGCTCGCCAAGGTGATCCTCGTGGCGGCTGTCGCCGGGCTCGCCCTGTGGGCGCGGATCCGGCTGCGCCGCGCGAACGACCCGCTGACCGCCTGCTCCCCCGCGCGCACCGAGGTCGTCGCGCTGGGGGTGGTGGTGGCCGTGTCGGGGCTGCTGACGGCGCTGCCGGTGCCGATTCGTTGGTGAACCTCAGGCCGTGACCGCCGCCGTCGGTGCCGCGCGGACCTCAAGGGTTTTGAGTATGCCGGTGACCAGCAGAAACTGTGCGGTGATATACGTGAGCATGATCCAGAAGTCGGGCCGCGGCGGCAGGGGCCAGTCGGCGACACCGGCCGCTATGAGGGTGTCGGAGAGCACGAAGAGCACACCGCCTGTCCCGGCGAGGCGGCCGAACAGCGCGGTCGCCTGGTATGCCATGACGGTCAGCAGCACGCTGTAGCCGGCGACGGGGATGCGGAGGTCGGCGGGCAGGTCCGCCCAGAGGCTCGGCAGGGTGCTGACCAGTACGAGGGTGTAGACGCCGCCGAGGAAGGCTCCACGCGCGCGTGCCTTCGCCTGGTCGGTGCCGTGCAGCTGGAACAGGGCGATATAGCAGACGTGCCCGACCGCGAAGCAGGCCATTCCCGCGAGGAAGGCCGGCTCGGCGTCGGACAGGAGCAGGACGTCGCCGCCCCAGCCGCACAGGAGGGCGGCGATCAGCAGCCGGGGTGCCCCGGACCGGGCGGCGTAGACGGCGAGCAGCGGCATCAGCAGGGGCTTGGCCACGGTGTGTCCGGCGTCGAAGCCGGCCGCGAGGGAGGCGAGGTCGGCGAGTGCGGTCAGGCCGAGGGCGGCGAGGAGGAGGCGGCTGATCGTCACGCGGTCATGATCTCCTCGGCCGCCTCCGGCGCGGCAGCGGGTTTCCACCCCGGCCCCCGGAACACCCGCCCCGCCCGCTCGCGCCAACCGCGCGCCGCCCTCAGGTCCTTGACGATGTTGACGTACTCATGGGTGGCTACCTTGATCGGGTTGTATGTGTTGATGTTCTTGGTCAATCCGTACACGGGCCGCTCGGTCTCGGCCACGAACGACCCGAAGAGCCGGTCCCAGACGATGAGGATGCCGCCGAAGTTGCGGTCCAGGTAGCCGCCCTGGGAGGCGCCCCCGACACCTAAAGGCACCGGGGGCGTGTTCGCCAATTGCTGGTGGCGATGGGATCCCGCGGTGATGCGTGGATCCAGAACTGTTGGAGTTCTCTCCCGCACCAGGGCGGGAGACTCTCCCCTGGATCGCTCCGGGGAGTTTGACGGGTCACGCCCGTCCGGCGACCACCCTCCCGGCGGCCGGGGCGAGTCGGGGACCCGCACCGCAGTGGTCAACGAGCCACAGGCTGACAAGTTACGGCTCGCCCGGCAGCGGAGGAAGTCCTGGCCGAGGAGCATCAGGGGGACGGTCCACCACAGCACGGGCACGCGCAGCGGCGTGAGTTCGTGGACGGCCGTGTAGATCGCGACGATCGGGATCTTCCAGAGGAAGTCGAAGAAGAGGCTGCCGAGTCCCATCCCGATGCTCGTCGCGGCGTCCTTCGTCTCGTAGCCCGCCGCCTCCTCGTCGGGATGGAGGCGCACGCTGATCATCTCGATCACGGTGAGCAGCACGAAGGCGGGTATCGACCACAGCACGACATCGGGCAGGTTCGGCATGTCCGCACCGTAGAACCGCTGGCCGACCGCGACCAGACGTTGTTACTGACAAGTATTATCGACGGTACGCGCTTGCTTCTTGGCGATCTCCGCCAATGGCGTGGGGCACGCGCGCGTGTCACACCCCCGCCGCTCCCAGCAGCGACCCCGCCGCATAGGTGACGCCCATGGCGAGCGCCCCGCCCGCCACGTTCCGCAGGACCGCGCGGACCGGTTCCGCCGCGCCCAGCCGTGCACTGCTCCAGCCCGTCAGGACGAGGGCGGCGAGGACCGACGCCACGGTGATCGGGAGTCTGCCGGTCGCGGGCGGCAGGACCATCGCCAGCAGGGGCAGCAGGGCGCCGGCCGTGAAGGCCAGGAAGCTGGCGCCGGCCGCCTGCCACGGGTTGGTGAGGTCGTCGGGGTCGATGCCGAGTTCCACGCGCGCGTGGGCCCGGAGCGCGTCACGTTCCGTCAGCTGGACGGCCGCATCCATGGCCACGGCCCTGGTGAGCCCCCGTTCCTCCAGCAGCTCGGTGAGCTCCTCCAGCTCGGCCTCGGGCTGCTCACGCAACTCCCGCCGCTCCACGGCCAGCGCGGCCTGCTCGGAGTCGCGCTGGGTGGAGACGGACACGTACTCCCCCGCCGCCATCGACATGGAGCCGGCCAGCAGACCGGCCAGCCCGGCGGTGAGCAGCGCCGAGCGGTCGTCCGTCGCGCCGGCCACACCGACGACGAGGCCCGCGGTGGACACGATGCCGTCGTTGGCCCCCAGGACCCCGGCCCGCAGCCAGTTCAGCCGCGAGCCGAGCGTGCCGCCGTGGGCCTCGCCATGTGTCGGTTCGGTCATATCGGGAGGATTGCACCCCGGACGTCGGCAGCCCGAACCGACGCTCCGCGACCGGCCGGCTCGACGTCGGCATCCGAACCGCGCACCGCACGGCGGAACTTGACGGAGACCGCCCAGGGGCGCTCCGGTTCCGCGACGGCGAAAAGGGCAGCGGCTCTCGAACGGGCAGGCGTGGCACGGGCCCTGAGGGAACCACAGAGGACGCCGAAAGGCCGGGTGCGGGACAGGGCTGTCAGTGGTGGCCCGTATCCTCAGGGACCATGCTCGAAGACCCCATGACCGCAGTGTCCTCCCCCACAGCGTGGCCGGCCGCGTATCCGCACGGATACGCGGTCGTTGACGTGGAGACCACCGGCCTGGCCCGGGACGACCGGATAATCTCCGCGGCCGTCTACCGGCTGGACGCGCGCGGCGAGGTCGAGGACCACTGGTACACGATGGTCAACCCGGAGCGGGACCCGGGCCCCGTGTGGATCCACGGTCTGACGAGCGACATGCTCGAAGGGGCGCCCCTCTTCAGCGACATCGCCGAGGAGTTCTCGACCCGCCTGGAGGGCCGCGTCCTCGTCGCGCACAACGCCGTCTTCGACTGGCAGATGATCGCGCGGGAGTACGCGCGAGCGGAGCGCGAGGCGCCGGTGCGGCAGCGGCTGTGCACCATCGCGCTCTCCAAGGAGCTGGCCCTGCCGCTGCCCAACCACAAGCTGGAGTCGCTGGCCGCCCACTTCGGCGTCGTACAGGAGCGGGCGCACCACGCGCTGGATGACGCACGTGTGCTGGCGGAGGCGTTCCGGCCGAGCCTGAGGGCCGCGGCGGCGGGCGGCGTACGGCTGCCGTTGCACGAGTGCCGGCCGCTGACCGAGTGGACCGACCGGGCCGTGCCCCGGCAGCAGGCGGGCTACGGCGGCTACCGGCCGACCAGTTGGCGCCCCGCCCGTAAAAGGCCCGCATGCCCCTATCCCAACCCGGGCCGTTACGAAGAGGGCAAAAGACTCAAGCAGGGCATGCGGGTGGCCTTCTCCGGGGACACGTCGGTCGAGCGCGACCTGCTGGAGGACCGGGCGACCGAGGCCGGGCTGCATGTCGCCACGAGCATCTCCCGGCTGACCAGCCTGCTCGTCACCAACGACCCCGACTCGGGCACGTCGAAGGTGGTCAAGGCGCGGCAGTTCGGGACGCCCGTGGTGGACGAGGCGGCGTTCGGGCAGCTGCTGGGCGATGTCGAGCCGGCGTCGGAGGGATGACCGTACGGACGGGTGATTGCGCGGCGACTCGCCCGGCGTGCTCTCGCCCGTACGGCGCCGACGGCTCACCCTGTGGCGCATGGCGACGGGAAGCAGGCATGACCGCCAGAACTGCCTCGGCATCCCTTGCCAGCTCGGCAGGGAACGCCAAGATCAACGGATAGCTGCCGTTTGGAGGGCGGCTGCACGTGCTGAGCATAAGCGGACGCCCCAGCCACGAGCCTGACCCTCACCACCTCACGGTCGCCCAAGCCGGTGAACGTATGTGGTCAGAGCACTAGAGAACGGCTAGGAGAGCTTGTCGATCGAGCGGCAGCGGATCATAGTCCGGAAGGTGCTCCGGGCCGTACTCATTCACCCCGCCAAGAGTCGCGGCGGCCGGTTCGACGCGGCCCGAGCCGAACCGGCCTTCATCGCAGCCTGACCCAAACGCCGAGGCCCCTCCACGCGGGAGGGGCCCTTACTTATACGGCAGAACCAACCTTGTCCACGATGCCGGCCTTTCCCTCTGCACGCGAACAGTGGGCGCCGCAGTACCAGTGGCCTTCCACCTCGACGCCCTGGCCGATGATCTGCACACGGCAGTGCTCGCAGATGGGAGCCATGCGGTGGATCGCACAGGCGAACGAATCAAAGACGTGACGTGACCCGTCCTGGGTCTCCACAGTGAACGCCAGCTCGTAGTCATTCCCACACACTTCGCAACGTGTCATAAGCCGCATCGTCAGGGGCGGGGCGGGCGTTCGCAAGCTGACAGCGCTCTGCCGACCAGGCGTTCTACCTGGTCGGCGTAGCTGGTCACTTCAAGTCCATCAGCCGCTCGGACGGCTGCTGCGCGTCTTGCACTCCTGCGAGCCGCCCATGATGGCGCAGGCCGTGGGCGGACTGGCGAAGCTGGAACGCCACCTGGCCGCGGCCGATGGACTCCTAGACCCGCACTTCGCACGTCGCCGAAAAGGTTCGCCGCAGCGGCCTCCCAGCGTTCGATCTCGACCAGGCCGGACCGGGACCGCTATCGCCGCTACGATTCCGATCGGCGAGCGATCAGCTCCGACCGCTTGATCTTCACGATCGGGTGACCTGCGAAGTCCGGGCCTAGAGCAGGCCGAGGAGGAGCTGATCCGCCGTCTCACCCGGTGCCTGACGACGCTGCCGCCCATCTCCCACGGCCCGCGCCACGGCGACGTCCAACTGCGCAACCTGCTGCTCGACGACACCTTGGTGCTGGAACGCCCCTGCGCCGCTGCCGCCTCGCGGTGGCCACCAGCAAGACGGACCTCCTGGTCGAACGCGGCCTCGCCCCTGACCGCCTCGACGACAGCGCCGCCGTCCGCGACTGGCTGCGCGAGAAACTGGGCCTGCACAACCTGCTCCAGGCCATGGAGTTGGAGTTCGGCAAGGTCAGGTTCTTCTGCACAGCAGCCATGACGACGACCGACGACCACCGGGTCCACGGCAGCATCGCCCCGTTCGTCGACTGGTGCCTGAACTTCTGACGCGAACACTGAACCCTCCGATGCCGCTTCCAGCGGTCCACGTGAATCCTGCGCTTCTTCAAGATCCTGTCAAGTTCCTCCCCTTCCGCGTCATCGCACGGGGAAGGGCCACATGTTGGGAATCTCTAAGCGGGCGGGTCGAGCGTCCGGTCCCGTCCCGAGAACGCCTGGATGCCCTGGGACACGGCCGCGGCAGCGGCGAGGACCGGTGACACCAGTTGCAGCTGCTGGAACGCGTGGATGTGCGTCATCACACCGACGCCGGCGACCACCTCACCCTGCGCGTCACGCACCGGGGCCGCGAGCCCGCCGACGTTCGGCGAGGGGGTACCGGCGGCCACCGCGTAGCCCTGTCGCCTGATCCCCGCCAGACGGCGCTGCAGTGCCGGGTCTCCCGCGCCTGCCGCGGGGGGCGCGCCGGAACCCGGCTCGCCCCCCGTGGCCGCGCTCGTGTGAGCCAGCAGGACCAGACCCATCGCGGTGGTGTGCAACGGCCTGCGGCGCCCCAGGGCCCCGGGCGCCGTCGCGTGGCCGGGATCGCGGGAGACGAAGCTGACACAGACGCTCTCGTCGCCGTCGCGGATCACGAGGAGCGCGACTGCCGAGGTCTGGTTGTGCAGATCCACCAGGGAAGACTGCGCGATCTCCGACACCAGGGAACTGCGCGGGGCGAGCGTGCCCGCTTCCCACAACCTGATGCCGATGCCGTACCGGCCGTCGGTCGTCCGTCCCAGCACTCCCAGGCGGTGCAGTTTGGTGACAATCCGGTGGGCGGTGGCGACCGGGAGGCCCGACCGACGGCTGATCTCGCTGAGCGTCAGGATCTGGTTGTGCCGGTCAAAGGCACTCAGGATGCGAAGCGTGCGGTCGACTGCCGAGCGTTCGGGGACGGTGGGGTGGGTGGTCATCCCGTCGAGTTCCCTTCCCTTGACGAACTCGCCCGCGCACCTGAGGCCCTCTGGCGGCGAGCGATCACGCCACCATAATTGAACGATCAAGCACGCCCCTGAAAGGTTGATTAAGGAACGACTATGGTCAATTTCGCATCGGCGCCGATCCCCGTCTTTCCTTACGCACTCATATGCAGGGACCTGGAACTCGCCGTGACGACCTTCAGTACGGTTCGCAAACACGCGCCACTGGACTTGATGGCGTCTCCGCACCGGATCGATTTCCACCAGATCGCATTGGTCACCGAAGGCTCGGGCGAACTGTCGGCCGACTTCACCCCCTTCGGCCTCCGGCCCGGAACCCTTTTCTGGACCCGCCCGTCCCAGGTTTTGGAGTTCCGGGTGGCGCCGGACCTGGAGGCCTCCGTCATTCTGTTCACGGAGACGTTCCCACTGCCCCTCGGCGGGACCCTGGAGATGCTCGACGACGCGCTCCGTCCCACCTTCTGGCAGCTGTCCGGCACAGAAGTGGCGACCTTCCAGCCGATCGTGAGCCTGCTCAGGGAGGAGTTCGGGCGACCCGACCCGGGACTCGGCGATGACCTGCTCAGACATCTGCTGGCGGTGCTGCTGCTGCGGATCGACCAGTTGTGCCGCTGGCGTCACGCGTTACGGGCGGACGGGGGCGGCGTCCCGCGCGAGCACGGCCACGAGTCGATGACTCTCGTCCGCAGGTTCCGCCGCGAACTGGAGCGCTCATTCCGGACCACCAGGCTGGTGGATGACTACGCGGCCGCGCTGAGCTGCAGTACCCGCACCCTCGCCCGGGTCTGCCGGGCCGCCACCGGAAGGTCCACCAAGGACCTGATCGACACGCGGGTGACGCTGGAGGCACAGCGGCTGCTCGTCCACACGGACTGGGGGATAGGAGCCATAGCCCATCATCTCGGATTCACGGAAGTGACCAACTTCAGCAAATTCTTCATGCGTCGCGTCAATGTGCCGCCGGGCGCATTTCGACAGGAGGCCAAAGGGCGAGCGGCCGACCCCAGAGGGGCATGGCGAGAAACATATGGCCGAAAATAATCGCCGACTTCATGTCAAACATTCCGTTCGAAATCCCGGACTTCGCGCCATGCTCCCGGCCGGTCACCCAAAGCGGACGGCACGCCGAAAGAGCGGCGTGCCGTCCGCCTCGTACGCGCCGGATCCGTCACACCGTACGGAATGCCAGCACCACGTTGTGGCCGCCGAATCCGAAGGAGTTGTTCAGAGCGGCGATGCGCCCCTCGGGCAGGGCTCGGTGGTCGCCGCGGACGATGTCCGCCTCCACCTCGGGGTCGGGGTTGTCGAGGTTGATGGTCGCGGGGGCGACGCGGTGCCAGAGCGCGAGGACGGCGGCAACGGTCTCGACACCGCCGGCCCCGCCCAGCAGATGTCCCGTCATGGACTTGGTGGCGGACACCGCGAAGTGGTCGGTGTCGTCGCCGAACACCTTGCGCAGCGCGAGGATTTCGGCGACATCGCCCTTCGGTGTCGAGGTGGCGTGCGCGTTGACGTGGACGATCTCGGAGGGCTTGAGATCGCTGGTGTCCAGCAGGCTCGTCAGCGCGGCGGCGATGCCCCGGCCCGACGGCTCGGGCTGGGTGATGTGGTGGCTGTCGGCGGAGAGCCCCTGCCCGACGGCCTCCGCGTAGACACGCGCCCCGCGCCGGGCCGCGTGCTCGGCCGCTTCGAGTACGACGACGCCCGCACCCTCACCCATGACGAACCCGTCGCGGTCGGTGTCGTAGGGACGAGAGGCCGCGGCCGGGTCGTCGTTGCGCTTGGACATGGCCATCATGTTGCCGAAGGCCGCCATGTTCAGCGAGCAGATGGCCGCCTCGGTGCCGCCGGCGATGACCACGTCGGCCCGACCTGTGCGGATCATCTCGATGGCGTAGCCGATGGCCTCGGCGCCCGACGCGCACGCGCTGATGGGGCTGTGCACGCCGGCGCGGGCGCCCACGTCCAGACCCACGTTGGCCGACGGGGTGTTGGGCAGCATCATCGGAATGGTGTGCGGGGAGACCTTGCGGGCGCCCTGCACCTTGAGGATCTCGTACTGCTCCAGCAGCGACGTCACCCCACCGATGGCGGAGGCGATCACCACGCCGAGCCGGTCGGGGTCGACCGAGGCGTCCGTGCCCGCCTGGCCCGTGAATCCGGCGTCGGCCCATGCCTCGCGCGCCGCGACGAGGGCGAGTTGGGCCGTACGGTCGAGCTTGCGCGCCTGGGGTCTGGGGAGGACCTCCGTCGGCTCCACGGCGACTTCGGCGCCTATGCGCACCTGGACCTCGGCGGCCCAGTCGTGTGTGAGGAGCCGGACCCCGGAGCGGCCGGCCATCAGGCCCTCCCAGGTCGAGGCGCTGTCACCACCGAGCGGTGTGGTGGCACCGAGACCGGTGACGACCACGGTGCGGTCAATCGCTTTCACAGGAATCACTCCACGTCTGGATACGGGTGGTGCCGGACGGAACGGCGGCCGTCCGGCCGCCGGTCGGTGATGTGCCTGAAGTGCCTTGTCAGTCCCGGTTGTTGACGATGTGGTCGACGGCGTCGCCCACGGTCTTCAGTTCGTTCGCGCGCTCGTCGGGGATGGTGACCCCGAATCTCTCCTCGGCGGCGACGACGACCTCGACCATGGACAGCGAGTCGACGTCCAGGTCGTCGGCGAAGGATCGCTCCACGGCAACGTCCTCGACCGGGACCCCGGTGATCTCGTTGACGATCTCGGCGAGGCCGGCGAGGACTTCTTCCTGGGTGACGGTGGTCATGTGCTGCTCCCTGTAGATTGACGTAGTTCAGGTTCTTTGAATCAGAGTGGTCCGAGTGGTTACAGGGGGGCCTGCTGTCTGGAACGTCTTCGCTTTTTTCCGTACTCGGCGCTGTGCAGGGCGGCGAACCGTTCGGAAATGAGCTTGGCGGTGGCCAATACGAGTTCGGCGCGCTGCGCTGCGTCGCCGTTTTCCGTTTCGGTGACCTGGCCGATGGCCGCGATGACGGCTCCGTCGCCGTCGAATATGGGAGTGGCGACGCTGCAGACGCTCTCGCTCAACTCGCGGTCGCATATCGCGTATCCGCTTATTTTCACCTGCTCGACGATGGCGCGCAGGACCAGTGGGTCATTTTGGGTCCACCTCGTGTACGCGTGCAGGTTCCGGGTGTAGAGCTCCTCCTGCGTTTCGGGGCTTGCGTGAGCGAGGAGAACCCTTCCGGCGGCGGTCGCGTGGAGCGGGAATCGATTTCCCACGGCACCGCGACAGCGGGCCTCACTCGTCCACACGCCCTCCAGCCAGATTCCCTCCAGCTCGTCCCGGACGGCCAGCGTCACCGAGACACCCGCCCTGGCGTGGAGTTGCAGCATGTACGGCATGGCCACCGCACGGAGAGCGGAGTGCCGCGGAGCGAGCAATGCGATTTCCCAGAGCCGCAGACCGATACTGTACCGGCTTCCCTCTATTCGTTCCAGGGCTCCCCAGGAAACGAGTTTCGTGACGATGCGGTAGGTGGTCGCCACCGGCAGACACGCCCGTTGGCTGATATCGCTCACCGTGAGGGAACGGTCCTGGAAATTAAAGGCCTCCAGAACACTGAACGTGCGCTCGATGATCGAGCGGTCTTCGCTGACTTGCGAGACGGACATCCGGCAGGATTCCCTTCACATTCAAGACGCAGGCCCGGTCGAGAGCCATGGGGATAGTTGCATCTCCAGGTAAATCAGGAAAGGAGGCAGGGGGAATTCTAGCCACCCCGCCGATATGCGCAGCTGTAAATTTCGGCTACGCATTAGGGAATTTCTGTCCGTCGTCCCACGGATTTCTCCGGCTCCCCGCTCCGCCCTTTTCCGGACAGATCCGAGCAGGACGGAGCGGGTCAGAACCGGTCGTACTCAGGCCTCAGGCCTGTGCCCCCGCCTCCTCTCGGCGCGGGTGCCGCGGCCGGACCGCCGGATCGGTGGCCGGAAAACCCACTCGGAAGAAGACCAGGGGCCGCTCCCCGTCCTCGGCCCCGCACAGCTCGGCGAGGTCGTCCACCGTGCCGGGACAGTCGATGACATGGCTCTGCGGGTGGACGTACACGCCCTGTTGGAAGAATTGCAGCCAGAGCCGGGTGACCAGCCGCCCCGCCTCGACCTCCCGCGCCGGGTCGCTGCCCTTGCCGAGGATCACCAGGACCCAGCCGTCGCCGCTGGTCGCGCTGGAGGAGAGCACGGTGAGCAGCCGGACCAGGCCCAGCGGGCGCAGCAACCGGTAGACGAGGGGGGCGAACAGCACCCGCATCGCGGTCCGCTCCGCCCGGTTGAGCACGAGCATCACGTCATTGAGACCGTCCTGTCGGTACTCGGGCTGACGGGGGTTCAGCCGGGTCCAGGCCAGCAGCTCGGCCGCGATCCCGGCGTGGCCGAAGAACCAGTGGTACGCGCGGACCAGCAGGGGCCGGGCCGACGCCGTGGGCACCGCGGCCACGCGGAACCCGGCTTCCCGCGCCGCCCGCTGGGCAGCCCCGATCAGCGGCAGGTCCACCTGCCGGGGAGACCAGGGCCCCCGCCACACCCTGCGGCCCTCGATGTCGGAGACCGTGAACGGGGTCGTACGGGGAGTCCCGGCCGGCCACAGCCGGCCGACCCGGGTGGCCCCGGCGTCGTAGTCGGGTTCGAACTCCAGCGGTACGCCGGCCTCCGCGGCGCTGATCAGCAGGGTCTCCACGTAGGTGCCCAGGGACAGCCGCAGATCGCGGTGGGAGGGGTCGCTCGGCCCGAGGGCGTACTCGGTGCGCCAGCCCACCTCGATGTGGTCGGCCCGGTAACGCAGGTCCCATGGCTGGGTGTTGTGGGCGTTCGCCGCGCGTGCCGCGATGGCAGCGATCTCCGGCAGCTCGCGCTGGGAGCCTCTCTCTTCACTCTCGGTCGCGGTCATGGCAGAAGTCCCGTCTTCTCACGCTGGACGTCGGTCGTGGTCTGTTCCGTGCGGGGGGCGGGGGTTCGCGGCTCCTCCTCGGCCGACTCCCGGATGCCGAAGCGGCGGTGGAGGGCCTTGAGCGGGGCCGGGGCCCACCAGTTGTAGGGGCCGACGGCCCGCATGAACGCCGGCACCAGGACGCCCCGGACCAGGAAGGCGTCGAGGACGATCGCGAGGCCGGTGGCAAGGCCGTACATCTTGATCAGCGAGACGCCGGAGCTGAGCATGGCGAAGAAGGAGACAGCAAGGATGGCCGCCGCGGCGGTGATGACGGGGCCGCTGCCTCCCAGTCCCTCGCGCACCGAGCGGGCCAGGTCGCCGGTGCGGTCGAAGCGTTCCTTGATCCGGGCGACCAGGAAGACCTCGTAGTCCATCGACAGGCCGAAGGCGATGCAGAAGATCAGCACCGGCATGGACACGGCCAGCGGCGAGGGGGTGAAGCCGAGCGATTCGGAGAGATGGCCGTCCTGGAAGATCCAGACCGCCGAACCGAGGATGCCGACCAGGCTGAGTGTGTTGAACAACAGCGCCTTGATCGGCATCAGCACGCTGCCGGTCAGTAGGAACAGGAGGAGCAGGCTGAACAGGCCGATCAGGATGAGCGCGAGGGGCAGCTTGCCGGCGATGGAGTGGGTGATGTCGACGAGTTGGGCCGCCTGACCGCCGACCAGGACCTCACTGTCGCCGGGCGGGTCGACCGCGCGGATGTCGCGGGCGAGGTCGCCGCCCTCGTCCGAGTAGGGCACCAGGTCCGTCTCGACCAGCAGCCGGACCGCGCCGTCCTTCTGGAAGCCGGCGGCCGTCTGCGCCGGCAGCGCGGTGACCTTCGTACCGTCCTCGTAGACGCCGGCCGCGCCCGTCACCTGGGTGACCTCGGCCGTCTTCGACAACTCGGCGGAATACGTGGCAAGTTGGGCGTCGGTGCCCTTCCAGTCCGTGGAGACCACGTTGAGCGCGCGGTCGTCCCCGGCGCCGAAGTCGTCCCGTACCGCCTCGGTCACCAGTCGGCTCTCGCTGTCCTCGGGCAACACCCGCTCGTCCGGGACGCCGAACTGGGCGCCGCCGAACGGCACGGCCATCACCAGCAGCAGGGCGACCACCGGAGTGGCGAGCAGCGCCGGGCGGCGGAATGCGAGGGCGCCGAAGCGGCCCCAGAAGGTGTCCGCCGCGGGGCGGGGCGCCGTCCGGCGGCGGCCGAGGGCGAGGGCGTCGATCCGGTCGCCCAGCAGCACCAGCGCCGGGGGCAGCAACAGCAGCGAGCCGAGGACGGCCCACGCCACCACCGCGATGCCCGCCAGCGCGAAGGAGCGCAGGAAGTACTGGTCGAAGACCAGCAGCGCGGCGAGGGCGGCGGCGACCACCGCCCCGCTGACGAGGACCGTACGGCCCGCGGTGGCACGGGTGACGCGCAGGGCGTCGGCGTTGCTCCGGCCCGCCGCGCGTTCCTCGCGGTAGCGGGTGACGATGAGGAGGCTGTAGTCGACGGAGAGGCCGAGCCCCAACGCGGTGATGAGGTTGACCGCGAAGACCGACACCGAGGTGAACTGGGCGGCGACGTTGACGGCGGCCAGGGCGCCGACGATGGTGAGTGTCGCCAGCAGCATCGGCAGCAGCGCGGCGATCAGACCGCGGAACACGATGACGAGCAGCAGCAGGGTGATCGGGACCGCGATCGACTCGGCCGCGATGATGTCCTTCTCGACCTGCTTGTTCATGTCGTTGTTGATGGCGGTGATGCCGCCGAAGGACACCGACACGGCGCCGTCGGGGTCCGAGAGCTTCTCGTGCAACTCGTCGGCGGTGCGCATGCTCTCGTTCTCGTCGCCGTCGACCCGCACCAGGATCAGACCCGCGTCGCCGGAGCGCAGCGCCTTGTCGGGGGTCTCGAAGTACGAGGCCACGACCCGGGCTGACGAGGTGTTATCGATCGTCCGGTCGATGTCGTCGGCCTTGGCGGACGCCCGGGAGCTGTCCACTCCGTCCCTGGCGTCCTTCACCAGGATGACGAGGTTGGGCTGACTGTCGGGGAACGCGCGCTCCAGGGCCGAGGCCGCGTGCACAGAATCGGAGCCCGGATCGTCGAAACCACCCGATTTGAGATTGTCGAGCACACCGGCGCTCGCGGCGCCGCTGATGAGAAGGAACAGTAATCCCGCGAGGAGCGTGAACCACGGTCCGCGGCGTTTTTTCCGATCGCTCCTGGAGGGCACCGAGGTGGCCATCGTACGGAGTCCTTTCTGTTACTACTGCTGGAATCAGGCCGACGAAATCGCCATGAACTCCTTCGGAAGGTGTGGTTCACGGTGTGGTTCGGTGTGAATCGGTGCGCGGAATCCCGCCCGGGCTCAACATTGCGCCCGGGCCGGTCGACACGGTGGTGTGCGCCACGGGATTCAGGGGTTTTCACCGTGGGTAGAGCTCGATCTGTTTCATCCGCCGAGAGAGCAGTGCTCTCGCATGAGTGCAGTGTTACACCGATCGGCGCTCCGAAGCAAGAGCACTGCTCTCGTTCTTGGTCACTGCACCGAACAGTGGCAGACTGTTCGCATGGGTGTCATTCGAGGAGCCAGGGAACGCGCACGGGCCGAAGTCACCGAGGCCATCAAGGACGAGGCCCGCACACAGGTCCTCGCGGAGGGTGCCGCCAGACTGTCCCTGCGGGCGGTGGCCCGGGAGCTGGGCATGGCCTCCTCGGCGCTGTACCGCTACTTTCCCAGCCGTGACGATCTCCTCACGGCGCTGATCGTGGACGCGTACGACGCCGTCGGCATGGCCGCCGAGCAGGCGCTCGACAAGTCCGGGCCGGCGGGCACGGTGCAGGAGTGGATCGCCGTCTGCCAGGCCGTTCGCCGTTGGGCGTTGGCCCATCCGCACGAGTACGCACTGATCTACGGCTCCCCCGTGCCCGGGTACACCGCGCCGTCGGACACCGTGGGCCCGGCGTCCCGGGTCGTCCTCGTCCTGTTCTCCATCGCGGCGAGCGCCCACGCGGCCGGCGTGCTGGAGGTGTCCACCGAGACGGACGTCTCCGCCGACGGCATCGGTCCCGACGCCCGGCAGCTCGTCCGGGAGTCCGGCCACGACCTCCCCGCCGCGGCCGTGCCCGGGCTGGCCGCCGTCTGGGCCCAGCTCTTCGGGCTGCTGAGCTTCGAGGTGTTCGGGCGCTTCGACCGGGTGGTCGACGCCCGGGACGATCTGTTCGACCGGGCGGTCCTTGACCTCGCCCACCAGGCCGGCTTCCGACCGTAGAGGCGAAAACCAGGGCCCCGGCCGGTGATTCTCCCGGTTACCGTGAGTAGCTTTTCCGCTGGATGAGAAGCAGGCTTGTCCAGCCTCGCGTTGTCTCATGAGACTTTGAGCACCGACGCCACGGAAAGCGAACCAAGACGCAATCGCGGTGGCCCCCGACAACTCTTCGCGGGCGGCGTCGCCATGCGTTCAAGGCGTCGTAACAAATTCATCAGTCAACGTTGGATCGAGGTATCGACCATGGCTGGTATGGCTATTGTCGGAATGTCGTGTCGATTTCCCGGAGCCGCGAACATCGATGAGTTCTGGAAAATGCTGCTCAACGCCGAGCATCAGTTTTCCGAGGTGCCGCGAAGTCGCTGGGACCACTCCGCCTACTACCGGCCGGGAGACTTCCGGGAGCCGCACAGCGTCTACACCGACCAGGTGGCCTTCCTCCCCGAAGTCGATCAGTTCGCCCCCGCGCACTACGGCATCCCGCCGCGCCGGGCCCGCACGATGGACCCGCAGGCGAAGCTCTTCGTCGACCTGGCCCGGGAGGCCCTGCAGGACACGGGCTGGGAGCGAGGCGGCTTCGACCGTGCCTCGACGGGTGTGTTCGCGGGAGTGACCTCGCTGGACCACCGCGATGTCAGCGTCGCCAGGATCACGGCGAACCTGTTCGCGGACGGATCACTGCACCAGGACGGGGGAGACCCGCACCTGCTGGCCGCCCTGCAGGGCGCGGCCGGTTCGGCGCTGATGCCCTTCGGGCCGTTCACGATCCCCGGCGCCCTGGCCAACATGGTGCCCTGCACCGTGAGCGAGGTCTTCGACCTCGGCGGCCCCTCGCTGTCGGTGGACGCGGCCTGCTCCTCCGCGCTCGTGGCGCTCGACCAGGCAGTCCGCAGTCTGCGCTCCGGGGCCTGCTCCATCGCCCTGGTGGGCGGCGTCTATCTCGGTTTCTCGCCCACCCCGATGGTCGGCTTCTCCCGGGCCGGCGCCCTGTCCCGGGAGGGGGTGTGCCGCCCGTTCGACGAGCGCGCGGACGGCTTCGTCCTGGGTGAGGGCGGCGGCCTGGTGGTCCTGCGTCCGCTGGAGGACGCCCTCGCGGCGGGCGACCGCGTCTACGCCGTGGTGACCGGGGTCGGCACCGCCAACGACGGCAAGGGCGGCGGCCCGATGACACCGCAGGTCCAGGGGCAGATGGCCGCCCTGCGCGCCGCGTACCGGGACGCCGGGATCAGTCCCGGTGACATCGATCTGCTGGAGGCGCACGGCACCGCCACGCCGGTCGGCGACCGGACCGAGATTGAGGCAGTCCGGCGCTTGCGCGCCGAGTCCGAGCAGACCGAACCCTGCTATGTGACCTCCTCCAAGGCGCTGATCGGCCACACGATGTCGGCGGCCGGCGCGGCGGGCCTGGTGAAGACGGCGCTCGCCGTCCACCACGGAGTCGTCCCGCCGCAGCCGGCCGGGACCCGGGCCAACGACGCCCTGGCGCTGGGCGACGCGTCGCTGCGGCTGACCACCGAGCAGGTCCCGTGGCCCCGCAAGGGCGTGCGCCGGGCGGCGGTGAGCTCGTTCGGCTTCGGCGGCACCAACGCGCACGCCGTCCTGGAGGGCGTACCGACCGCCGCCGCCGGCGAAGGCCGGGACGGGCTCACCGCGCCCGCGGGGAAGGGCCGGGGCACGGGCAGGAACCGGGGCAGGAAGACCACCCCCGCCCGGGCGCGCCGGAACGCGTCGGCCACGCCTGCCGGGAACGACCAGGGCACGGAGAACACCCCCTGGCTGTTCCTGCTCTCCGCCGGGTCCGTACCGCTGCTGGCCGACCACGCCGAGCAGGTCCACCGGGCCGTCGCCGAGAACGCCGAGGCCACGCCCGCCGCCGTGGCCCGGACGCTGGCCGCCCGCGAACTGCTCACCGCGCGGCTGGCCGTGGTCGCCGCCACCCGCGAGGAACTGCTCGACCGCCTCGAACTGGCCGCCCGCCGCCTGGCGGAGGGCGCCCTCGGCGAACTGGCCCCGGGCGTCCACGCCGCGGACAAGCCGCTGCCGCCGGAGGAGCGCAAGATCGCCTTCGCCTTTCCCGGCCAGGGTTCCCAGCGCCCCGGCATGCTGGCCGACCTGGTACGGCGCTTCCCCGTGCTGGCCGAGCGCGCCGCGGAACTGGCCGCGCTGACGGCCGATCAGAACGAAGCACTGCCCGCGACACTGGCCGAGCTGCTCTGGGAACGGCAGGACCCCAACGACGCCGAGGCACAGGCGGCCCTGATGGTGACCGACATGTGCCAGCCGGGCCTCGGCATCACCGGGGTGGCCACCATTGAACTACTCGCCGCCTGCGGGGTCGAGCCGGATCTCGCCGTCGGACACAGCGTCGGCGAGTTCCCGGCCGCGGTCGCCGCCGGCGCGTTCGGCGGGCCGGAGGCGGTCGCGTTCATGGCCCGGCGCGGGGCCGCTCTCGCCGCCGCCGTGTCTTCCGGGACGGGCGCCATGCTCGCCGTGCAGGCACCGGCCACCGAGGCGGAGCGGGTCGCCGCAGACGTGGAGGGCGTGTGGCCCGCCTGCTACAACCACCGGGGCCAGCTGGTGTTCAGCGGCAGCGTCGAGGCCGTGGACCGGCTGCGCGCGAGTTGCGCCGAGGAGGGCATCGCGGCGGTCCGGCTCAAGGTCTCGCACGCCTTCCACTCCCCCCTCGTGGCCGCGGCCGACGAGGTGATGGCCGACACGATCGCGGCCCTTCCGCTGACCGGGCCCGCCCGGACGTTCGTCTCCAGCGTCAGCGGTCTCACCTGCGAACAGCCGCAGGATATACGGGAGTTGTGGGCCCGGCACAACACCGCCCCGGTACGGTTCACCCGCGCCGTACGGTCGGTCACGGACGCCGGGGTCCGCTTCCTGGTGCAGATCTACGGCGGTGACACCCTGCTGCGCATGGCGCGGCAGGACGAGGCCGGCGCCCGGCTGACCCTGCTCCCGCTGACCCCCTCCCGGCCGGACGGTGGCCAGGCCCTGCTGACCGCCCTCGGCCGGCTCGCGGTGGCCGGCGTACCCGTCGACCCGGCGCCGCTCTTCGCCGGCAGCACCGCGCCGCTGCTGTGGCTGCCGGTGTCTCCGCTGGAGACCGCGGCCTACACCATCCGCACCGGAACGGGCCGGGGGCGCCCCGCCGCCTCCCCCGGTTCCGCTCCGGCGGCCCTGCCCCCGGCGCCCACCCGCCCGGCGGCCACACCCGCCGCACCCGTGCCGCACATCCGCACGGTCATTCCCTCCCCCGCCGCCACCCACCTGATCGGAGAGCCGAGGATGAGCGGTCTCATCGAGCTGATGCACGCCCAGTTGTCCCTGCTCCAATCGTTCAACCCCACGGCCGCCACCGCGGGCGAGCCCCACCCGGGCGACCTCGCGGACCCCGCCGCCGGAGAGCGCCTGGTGGAGGCCGCGCTCGCGCCCCGTAGCGGGCACGTCCTCATGGCCGGACCCGTCCAGGTGCGGGAGCTGCCCGAGCCCCCGGTCGCCGCGGACGAGGTGGCGGTGCGGGTGTTCGCCGCGATCTCGCGGGTCAGCGCGTACTCCGAGGACTTCCTGCGGGCGGAGCACGTCTTCGCCACCGACCTCGGCTTCGACTCGATCATGCTCGCCGACCTCGCGGCACGGCTGCGCAAGGAATGGCCCGGCCTGGAGGTGCAGACCGCGGACGTGGTGAACATCACCACGATCGGGGAGCTGGTCGCGACCGTACAGAACCGGATCGGGGCGCAGCCGGTGACGTCCGTGCAGAGCGCGGTCCCGGCACAGCGCGCACACGCACCGGCCGCCGTCCCCGAGGCGGTGCGTCCCGCCCCGGCCGCCGTCCCGGACGCCGTCCCGGACGCCGTACGTCCCGCCGCGGAAACCGTACGGCCGGCCGCGGACCGTCGGCTGACCGCCGACGTCCGGGTCTTCCCGGAGGTCCTCGCCTCGCTGGAGCGCAGCCGGGTCGCCGAGCGGGCCGGGGTCCACAACCCCTACTTCCTGCAGCACGAGGGCACCATCCGGGACACCACCCGGATCGACGGCACGGAACTCATCTCGTTCTCCAGCTACAACTACCTCGGGCTGTCCGGCCATCCGGCGGTCGCCGAGGCCATCCGGGACGCGGTCGAGAGGTACGGCTCCTCGGTGTCCGCCGCCCGCATCCTGTCCGGCAACCGCCCGCTGCACGAGGAACTGGACCGCGGGCTGGCCGAACTCGTCGGCGCCGAGGACGCGGTGACGCTGGTCAGCGGCCACGCCACCAACGTCACCGTCATCGGGCACCTGATGGGCCCCGACGACCTGATCGTGCACGACGCACTCGCCCACGACAGCATCCTCCAGGGCTGCCGCCAGTCCGGGGCGAGCCGGCAGCCCTTCCCGCACAACGACACGGCCGCCCTGGACCGCATCCTCACCAACGTCCGCTACCGCTACCGCCGGGTGCTGATCGTCGTGGAGGGCGTGTACAGCATGGACGGCGACACCGCCGACCTGGCCGCGCTGATCGCCGTGAAGCAGAAGCACGACGCCCTGCTGATGGTGGACGAGGCGCACAGCATCGGCGTGATGGGCAAGACAGGTGGCGGCATGGCCCAGCACTCCGGCGTCACCCCCGAGGACGTCGACGTCTGGATGGGCACGCTCTCCAAGTCCCTGGCCAGCTGCGGCGGTTATGTGGCCGGGCGCCACGAGCTGATCCAGCACTTCCGGTACACGCTGCCGGGCTTCGTGTTCAGCGCGGGCCTGCCCCCGGCCAGTACCGCCGCCGCTCTCGCCGCACTGCGGCTGATCCGCGAGGAGCCCGAGCGGGTCACCCGGCTGCACGACAACTCGGCACTGTTCCTGCGGCTGGCGAGCGAGGCCGGGGTCGAGGTGGGCACCAGCGAGGGCACCCCGATCGTGCCGTGCATCACGGGCGACTCCATGAAGGCGCTGCTGCTCGCCGACCGGCTCTACAAGCGTGGCATCAGCGCCAACCCGATCCTGCACCCGGCGGTGGAGGAACGGCTGGCCCGGCTGCGGTTCTTCATCACCTCCGAGCACACCGAGAAGCAGATCACGGACACCGTCCGGATCCTCGCCGAGGAACTGTCCCGGCCGTTCTGAGGCCGCCGACATCCCGGCGCCCGGTCCCGGGCCGGTCCCCAGCCGGTCCCGGGCCGCCCCCGCCGCCGTCGTCGCCCCCACCGCCGCAGGCGCGGTCGCCTCTCCCCCCGACCCGCACCGGGGCCCGCCTTCGGATCCCCCGCCGCAGGCCGGCCCCGGTGTGCCCCCGGCAGCCCCCTGGTCGCCTCCGCCCTCCCCCTCCCCTTCAACCCTCTGGTGGTAAGAGCCCATGACCGAACCCATCCGCGTAGGTGTCATCGGTGCCAGTCCAGACAGGAGCTGGGCCGCCCGGTCCCATCTGCCCGCGCTCACCGCCCTCCCCGACTACGAGATCACCGCCGTCGCCACCTCCCGCTCCGGCAGCGCCGCGCGCGCCGCGAAGCTCCTCGGCGCGGCGCACGCCTTCACCGACCCGGTCCGGCTGGCCGGGCACCCCGACGTCGACCTGGTCGTGGTCGCGGTGAAGACGCCCGACCACGCCGACCTCGTCCTCCCGGCCCTCGAAGCGGGCAAACACGTCTACTGCGAGTGGCCGTTCGTCCGTACGACCAAAGAGGCCGAGGTCCTGGCACAGGCCGCCGCCACGGCCGGCGTCCACCACGCCGTGGGTCTCCAGGCCCGCTGCGCCCCGGCCGTCCGGCACGCCCGCGGACTCCTCGCCGGCGGCTCCATCGGCCGCGTCACCGGCGTGCACGTGTACGCGGCGCGCGCCAAGGGCAGCGGCGGCACCGTCACCTCCGACTCCGCCTACACCCTGGATCAGCGCAGCGGCGCCGGAACGCTGGAGGTGGCCGGCGGTCACACCCTCGATCTGCTGGAGTACCTGGGCGGTCCGGTCAACAAACTGTCCGCCTTCCTCTCGGTCCAGCAGCCCCGCCTGACCTTCTCGGACACCGCGGAGAGCGTGAGCGTCACCAGCCCCGACCACGTCCTCATCAGCGGGTTCCTCGCCACCGGCTGCCCGGTGTCGGTCCAGATCCACGACGGCAAGTGCGGTGACGCGCGCACCCGGCTGGAGTTCTCCGGCACCCGCGGCAATCTGGCCGTCGTCTCCGAGGGGCCCGCGTCGGGACACGGCATCCAGGTCAGTGACGTACGGCTGTACGAGTCCGCCCGACCGCCCCACGAGGGCTGGCAGGAGGTGCCGGTGCCCGACCGGCACCGTACGCCCGTGGAGGTGCCCGCCACCGCCGTGCGCAATGTGGCGGAGTCCTACGCGGCGCTCGCCCGGGACATCCGTACCGGTGAACGGACCGTACCCGACTTCGAGGCGGGGCTGCGGCTGCACAAACTCCTCGACACCGTGCGCGCCTCGGCCCTGACGGCGAGCAGCCGGGTACGGGAGGCCTGACATGACCGTCCAGCCCTTGGCCCGCCCCCGCCCGCCCGGCTCCGAGCCCGCGCCGGACTTCCGCACCGCGCTGACCGGCGGGCAGCTCGACTGGGACGCCTGGTGCGACCTGCCCGAGCCAGGCCCCGCCGAACGGCTCGCGGGCGACGAGGCGGTGACGCGGACGCTGGCCTTCCTCGCCACCCGCATCGACCCGGACGCCATCGATCGCACCGGGGAGCTGCCCGCCGGGCTCATCGCGGAGCTGCAGGACCTCGGTGCCTTCCGGCTGGGGGCGGCCAAGGACCTGGGCGGGCTCGGCCTGACGCCCTACAACGTCTTCCGGGTCGTCGAGGCCACCGCCTCCCGGTCCGTCGCGGTCGGCTTCATGCTGGGCGTCCACAACGGCATCGGGGTGGGCACTTCCCTGCTCCCGGTGCTGCCGGACGGCCCGCTGCGCGACCTGGTGCGGCGCCGGACGGCCGAGGGCCTGATCTCCGGCTTCGCGGACACCGAGCCGGCCGGGCAGAACAACCAGTGGCCCACGGTGACCGCGACGCCCACACCGGACGGATCCGCGTACACCTTGAGCGGCGAGAAGCTGTTCGTCAGCAACGGGCCGGTCGCGGACCTGCTGGGGGTCACCGTGACCGTGCGGGAGGCCGGCGGCACCCGGGTCGGTCTCGCGGTGGTGGACACCCGGGACCCGGCCTTCACGGTCCCGGCCGCGCAGGAGTTCCTGGGCGTACGGGGGTCGCCGAACGGATGGCTACGGCTGGACGGGGTGCGGGTGCCCAGGGAGCATCTCGTTACCGTCCCGCAGGGCGACCCCCGGACGACGCCCCGGCTCGCGTCGGCCGTGATGACCGCCCGGATGCTGATCCAGGCGGCCCCGGCACTCGCCATCGCCCGCAACTGCCTCGCCTGGTCACGGGAGTTCGTGACCCGCCGCCGGATCAACGGCATCGCCCTCGGGGAGTACGACCTCGCACGACGGACCCTCGCGGCCACCGCGGCGGACGTCCACGCCATGGACAGCGTGGTCCGCTGGAGCCTCGGCGCCGCGGATCCGGAGGACCGCTTCCTGGAGCGGAACCTGGCCCGCAACATCTGTACGGACGCGTGCGCCCGGGTCGTGGACCGTACGGTCTCGCTGCTGGGCGGCGAGGGTCTGGAGACCGCCCGCTCGAAGCGGGACCGGGGCGCGTTGCCGGTACCGCTGGAGCGGGCCTACCGGGACGCGCGGGTGCTGCGCACGGCGGGCGCCGTGGACTTCCTGGCGGACCTCCAGACCGGCCGTGCGCTGGTCGCGCGTCCGGCGGGCGGAGCGCGGCCGGAGGAGACCGCGGTGCTGCGGCGCCCCCGGACGGGGGCCCTCTCCCCGCGCAACTGCCGCCATCTGCACGCCCTCTTCGCGGATCTGCGCCGTTTCGACATCACCCGCCGGGCCGTCGGCGACGCGCTCGCCGAGGAGCGGGAGCCGCACACCCGCCAGTACGCGCAGGTGCTGCTCGGCCGGATCGCCCGCGAACTGTTCGCCATGGCCGCCGTGCTCGCCAGGACGGCACGGGACGGCGACCGGGAGCTCACGGACGTGCACTGCACGGCGGCCCGGTTCCGGCTGCATGGCCTGTGGGCGCGGCTCGACGCGCCGTCGGAGCCGGACTACGCCGCGATCGGCCACGCCGTACTCGCGGGCGACCGGCACCTGGACGACCTGCTCCGCAACTAGGGCCTGTATCGAAAGTGGCCCCTGCCGCGCAGACCTCCCCGCCCCTCCTCCCGCAGGAGCCCACCATGTCCTTCTCCGCGCCCCCAACTTCCCCGCACCGTCCCGCCGATGAGCCGTCCGGGGCTCCGCTGCCCGCCCTGCTCTCCCACTGGGAGATGATGCTCAAGGTCATGGCCGCGCCAAGGGCCGGCGACCGGGGCACCGTCGTCCCGCGCCGGGACCCTTCGTGACGGAGACCCGGCTGTTCGTCCCGGCCATCGAGGACTACCTCGGCCCCGGCGAGCGGCGCTTCTTCGGCGGCGGCTTCCGCCGGGTCGAGCAGCGGCTGCGGGACATCAGGGTGTCCTGCGGCCCCGAGTCCACCCGGCTGAGCGCCCAAGCGTCCGTGAACTATCCGCGCGACTGGTCCGCGAAGGGCTCCCGTGCCGAACTGGCCCCGCACCTGAGCACCATCGACGCCCTGGTGCTGGGCGCGCGGGTGTCCGAGATCCTGCTCGTCCACGCCTACGGGCTGGACCCCGGCGCGCGCTCCCGGATGTGGCTGCGGCGCGCCCGGGTCCGAGCCGGCGGCCGTCCGCAGGAGGACCTGGGCACGCTGTCCCTGCGAAGTGCCGGGCACGTCGCGGAATCCGTGCCGATCGCCGACGGGGCGCGGGTGTCCCGGGTCGAGTCGCACATCGGCTCGATGACGGTCGCGTGCGAGGTCCAGCACGAGGAGGGCGGCGGATACCGCTCCGGCGTGGCCGATGTCCACCACGCGGACGCCGACCGGGCACTGGGTGAACCGTACGGGCAGTACTTCGCCGAGCTGTTCCGGCACCGGCGCCAGCACATCGGGCACCTCCTCGTCGACTCCGCGGCCGGGCAGGTCGACGCCTCCGTACGCATCACCCCGGCTCCCGGTGAGGGCCCGTACTTCAACACCGGCATGGAGGCGGCGTACGCGCCGAGCGCCTCGATGATCGACGCGATCACCGTCATGGGCCAGCTCGTCCAGGTCCTGCTGTACGAACTCGACGGCATCGACCGCAGCGGCAGCGACACGCTGTGGCTGCGCCTGGCCGAACTCGCCACCGACCTGCCGCTGCGCCCGCTGGACGGCGCATTCCCCGTCCGCACGACGATCGAGGACAGCCGAGTGCTGATCCTGGCCGGCGACAGCTGGCGGGTCTGCGACCTCGGCTACGCGTTCCACGGCATCACCGGCACCTACTCCGTGGCACACCGACTACCGCCCCGAGGACTGTGATGACACCGACGACCATGACAAGGCCCCTGACGCAGGTGCGCAGGTTCGCCGTCTCCGGCACCTACTGCACGGGCAAGACGACGACCACGATCGCGCTCTCCCATCTCACCGGCATCCCCCGCACCCATGCCCGCACGATGCGGGAGATCCTCGTCGACGCCCTGCCGGGCAAGCGCCTGGAGGACTGCACGGCCCCCGAGCTGTTCCAGCTCGGCATCCGCCGGTTCACCGAACGCGCGGTCCACGAGTCCCACCTCGACGACGGGTTCGTCTCCGACGGCTCCTCCCTGCACGAGTGGGTCTACGGCAAGGTCCGGGTCCGCGCCGGGATCCATCCCAGCGACGGGTACGACGCCGGCGAGGCGCCTCCGGACTTCTTCGAGGAGGTGATCGACAACATGGGCTCGGTGTTCAAGGGGCACGCGCGGCAGGCGTACGACGTGTTCATCCACCTCCCGGTGGAGTTCGATCTGGTCACCGACGGGCACCGGCCCGTGTCCGAGCGGTTCCGGCTGATGTCCGACGAACTGCTGCGGGCCACCCTCGACGAACTCGCCATCCCCTACCACGTCGTCGGCGGCAGCATCGAGCACCGGCTCGCCACCATCGTCGACATCTTCGGCCTGCCCGCGCGGATGGGGCTCGACCGGGCGGTGGAACTGGCCCGTGCCGAGACCGCCGCGGCCGCCCGGGACTTCGCCGCGGCCACCGCCCGCCACCACGACTGAGCCATCACCACACCCCCAGGGAGTGCCTTCATGTCCGACACGACGAGCGTCGCCGCCGTTGCCCCCGATTCCGTGCCCGAGGTCGCCCCGCTGTTCCGGCCCTTCTCGGTGGGCGGCCTGAGTGTGCCCAACCGGCTCGTGATGGCGCCGATGACCCGGAACTTCTGCCCGAACGGGGTGCCCGGCCCGGAGGTCGCCGGGTACTACGCCCGGCGGGCCCGGGGCGGGGTCGGCCTGATCATCACCGAGGGCACGGTCGTCGGCCACGCCGCCTCCGCCCCGACGTCCACCGTGCCCCGCTTCCACGGCGAGGACGCCCTGGCGGGCTGGGCCCGGGTGGTCGAGGAGGTGCACGCGGCGGGTGGTCGCGTCATCCCGCAGCTGTGGCACGCCGGGCTGGAGCGCAAGGGCGACGAGGTGCCCGACCCCGACATCCGGGCCGCGGGGCCGAACACGCTGTCGGAGTCGGAGATCGGCGAGGTGGTCGCCGCGTTCGGCCGGGCCGCCGCCGACGCCAAGCGCCTCGGCTTCGACGGGCTCGAACTGCACGGCGGACACGGCTACTTGATCGACCAGTTCCTCCGGGTCGGCACCAACTCCCGTACCGACGGCTACGGGGGCGATCCTCGGCGTCGTACGAGGTTCGCGGCGGAGGTCGTGGCCGCGTGCCGGGCCGCAGTGGGGCCGGACTTCCCCGTGTTTCTGCGGATCTCGCAGTGGACGGTCAGCGACTTCGGCGCCCGGCTGGCGGCCACCCCGGACGAGCTGGAACTGCTGCTCGCCCCGCTGGTGCAGGCGGGTGCCGATGTCATCGACTGCTCGACCAGGCGCTTCTGGCTGCCGGAGTTCCCCGGGTCCGGGCTCGGTCTCGCCGGGTGGGTGAAGAAACTGACCGGCCTGCCGACCGTCGCGGTGGGTTCGATCGGCCTGGACGACAGCGAGTTCCTGAGCGCGCTGATCGAGGGGAAGGGCGCGGACAACTCCTCCCTCGACCGGCTGGTGGAGCTCATGGAGCGCGACGAGTTCGACCTCGCCGCGGTCGGGCGGCTGCTGCTGTCGGACCCGGAGTGGGTGGCCAAGATCCGCGACGGTCGGCACGCCGAACTGCGGCCGTTCTCCGCCGAGGCGCTCCTCGGCCTGACGTGAGCCGAACACGGCAGGACCCGAACCGCACGACGTAGTCCGAACCCGGTGCCAGCCCAACTCCGCGCGAGCCCGACCCGGTGCGCGAGCGCCGTCCGTCTTTACCCCAACACCCCTGCATCCGAACGGAGTTCAACCATGCGTGTGTTGTTCACGATCTTTCCCGCGACAGCCCATCTCCACGCGATCGTGCCGCTCGCCTGGGCCCTGCGCAGCGCCGGGCACGAGGTCGTTGTGGCCTGCCAGGCCGACGCGCTGGACCAGGAGGTGATCACGAGCATCGGCACGGCCGGGCTCACCGCCGTACCGCTGGACGTTCCGCAGGCGCCGCCGTCCGCACAGGAGCAGGAGGCCGCCCTGCAGGCCGCGAAGGAGAGCCTCGCGTTCTTCGCCGACGCCTGGCGGTTCGACCCCGCCGAGCCAGCGGAGACCGGCACCTGGCGCGGCGCCCGCGACCTGCTCACCGGCATGTTCGACCTCTACTACCCCGTGCCCGAACAGAAGGACGCCCCCTGGCCGGTCCTGGACGACCTGGTGGAGTTCACCCGCGCCTGGCGGCCCGACCTCGTCCTGTGGGACCCGCTGATGTTCCCCTCGGCCGTGGCCGCCCGGGCGGTCGACGCCGCGCACGCCCGCCTGGTCTGGGGCACGGACGCCGTCGCCGTGTGCCACGAGCGGACCAAGCGCGAGATGGCCGATCCGTCCTCGGGGCTCGCCGAGCATCCCTGGCGGACGTCCCTCGGGCGGATGATGGAGCGGTACGGGTTCGGCTTCGACGACGAGGCGGTGCTGGGCCAGTGGACGCTCGACCTGACCCTGCCCCGGTTCCGGGCGCCGGTGGACCTGGCGTACGTCCCCATCCGCCGGGTGCCGTACAACGGGGCGGGCCCACTGCCGACGTGGCTGCACGGGCGGCCCGAGCGGCCGCGCGTGGCGCTGACCCTGGGGGTGAGCCGTCGCATGGTCTTCGGCGAGTCCAGGGGCTTCCCGATGCGCGCGTTCTTCGACTCCGTGTCCGATCTGGACGTCGAGGTGGTCGCCACCCTGAACAGCGGGCAGCTCGCCGCGGTCGGTGCGGTCCCGGACAACGTCCGCACCGTGCCGTACGTGCCCCTCGACCAGCTCCTGCCGACCAGTTCGGCGGTCGTCCACCACGGCGGCCCCAGTACCCTCGGCGCGGCCGTCGCCCACCGGGTGCCCCAGCTCGTGGTGCCGCTGTCGATGTGGGACGAGCCGTTCGGGGCGCGCTACGTGGCGGACCGGGGCGCCGGCCTGGTGTGCGACGCCGGAGCCCTCGACGTGGACGATCTGCGCAAGCAGCTCGCCCGGCTCCTGGAGGAGCCCTCGTTCCGGCTCGGCGCGCAGGCCTTGTACGAGGAGACGCTCGCCGCGCCCGCGCCCAGGGACGTCGTACCGATCCTGGAACGCCTGACGGCGGAACGCCGCTGACCTCCGAGCCGCCGAGCAGCCTGGGACCAATGGTCGGTCACGCGGCGCCGGCCGGCACCACCGGCCGGGGCGCCGACCGCTACCGCCTGGTCGTACGGCGACGTCTGCGATCGTGACCTGCTGCGCGAGCTGCTGCCGGGCCACGAGGCCGTGGTGCACTTCGCCGCCGAGACGCACGTCGACCGCTCCATCGCCGACGCGGGCGACTTCTTCCGTACGAACGTCCTGGGCCTCCGCACCGGTTCGCGTGCCGAGCCGGCCCAGGGCCCGGGTGTGTGCTTCGGCCGCCGTCCGACGGTCCGCCTCGGGGGCCCGGTTCGCAGTGCGGCGTCCTGAGCGGGCGTCTAGGCCCGGACTTCGCAGGTCACCCGATCGTGAAGATCAAGCGGTCGGAGCTGATCGCTCGCCGATCGGAACCGTAGCGGCGATAGCGGTCCCGGTCCGGCCTGGTCGAGATCGAACGCTGGGAGGCCGCTGCGGCGAACCTTTTCGGCGACGTGCGAAGTGCGGGTCTAGGTGCGTTCGGTAGGGATGAATCACCTTTGAGGTCGGCAGCTTTCGGGATACTTCGCCCCGCAGGGGCGCATTCGCATGCCCCGAGGCGGTGATCGGAGAACCCTGGCCGCCCGAGCGGCCGCGCGTGGCGCCGGGGCGGGCACGCATGGCCCCCATCTGCGAGCACTGCCGTGTCCAGATCATCGACCAGGGCGTCGAGGTCGAGGGCCACTGGTACTGCGGCGCCCACTGCGCCCGCGCGGACGGAAGGACGGGGATCGGCGACCGGGTCTGAACACACCCCGTTGCGAGCACCCCATGACCCGAGTTGTACGGTCGTGGGGTGTACCGCTTCCTGTTGTCCCGGCAGTGGGTGATCCTCACGCTGGTCGCCCTCCTCCTCATCCCCACGATGATCAGGCTGGGCATCTGGCAGATGGACCGCTACGACCTGCGTACCGCCCGGAACCAGCTGGTCTCCGACGCGCTCGCCGCCGAGCCGGTACCCGTGGAGCGGCTGACCTCGCCCGGGCACACCGTCACCACCGACGAGCGGTACCGCTCCGTGACCGCCACGGGCCGCTTCGACACCGAGCGGGAAGTCGTCGTACGGCGCCGTGTCAACGCCGACGAGACGGTCGGCTTCCATGTCCTCACCCCCCTTGTCCTGACGGACGGCAAGGTGCTGCTGGTCAACCGGGGCTGGATCCCCGCGGACGCGAGCCAGACCGCGTTCCCCGAGATCCCCGCCCCGCCGCGCGGCGAGGTCAACGTCACCGGCCGGCTGATGCCCGACGAGACGACCGAGGCGAGCGGCATCAAGAACCTCGAGGGGCTGCCGGACCGCCAGGTCATGCTGATCAACAGCGAGCAGGAGGCGCGGCGCCTCGACGCCCGGGTACTCGGCGGCTACATCGCGCAGACGGCCCCCGAGCCCAAGGGCGACACCCCGCAGCTGGTCGGCCGACCCGGCGACGAGAACGCCGCGCTGAACTACGCGTACGCCCTCCAGTGGTGGCTGTTCGCGGCGGGCGTCCCGATCGGCTGGATCATCCTGGCCCGCCGCGAGGCCCGGGAGCGGGCGGCGGCCGCCGTACCGGAGGAGAAGGAGACGGCGCCGGCCCCGGCATAGCGGCCTGGCGCGGCGCGGGCCACCCGTAGTACCGCTCTCACTTCCGGCGGCGGCCGGTCAGCTGGTCCCGCCAGTAGCGGAAGGTGCGTTCCGGCTCGGGCAGCAGGGCCCAAGGGTGGCGGGTCATGTGGCGGCCCATGCGCTGGAAGACGAGGCCTGCCTCGGCCGGGCGGTGGGCGCGGATCAGGGCGAAGGCGAGGACGTTGAGATCGATGACGGCCTCGGCGTGAGGTGCGGCGGCCGTGTGGAACCAGCGGGAGAGGGCCGTATCGATCTCCTGTACCGCCCGGGGTTCGTTCCAGTGACCGCCCTCACCGAGCGCGGCGAGACCCGTCTGATCCTGGCGGTGGGCGACGAGTTCCACACGGGCCGCCACCGGCAGCAGGGCGATCGGCGATCCGTGCGGTGCCCGGAAGGCGGCCTGCCAGGCGAAGTCCATCATGTCGGGGACCGCGCCGTGCCCGCGCGGGGACAGATACCGCAGCAGCAGATGGTAGGCCGCCCGATGCCAGGGCGCGCGCTCGACGGCCTGGGTCCACACGGGCACGGCGTCCCGCACCGGTACGGCGCAGGCGTGCATCAGGGACAGCAGCGCCAGCCAGGGCGTCGGGTCCTCCGGGCTGGCCGCGGCGGCACGCAGACACGTCTGTTCGGCCTGCCGGACCGCGGAGTCTCCCTCGGCCGGGGCCCGGGCCGACCGGACGAAGGCACGCAGGACCAGGGCGTCACCGTCGTCGGGCCGGTCGGCGGCCCATCTCTCGGAGACCACGGCCGGCAGGCCCTGGGCGAGGACGGAGACCCGGTGTGCACGACGGTCCCAGTCGCGTCCGGTGGCGCGCAGCAGTTCCGCCACCGGCTCCCACAGGGGGCTGCTCCGGCCCGCGCCGAGACCGTGGAGCTGCTGGGCGGGCCGGAGTTCGAGCAGGGTCCTGTGCAGGATGTGGTCGTCGAGTTCGGGGCGGATCAGCGGGGATGGTCGGCGTCTCAGCATCTGTCTCTCGCCACCGGCGGACCGGCGCGGGTCGGCAGCGCGGGCGGGCCGGCGAAGGTCGGGGGCGGAAGGTGTGCGGGGCGGGCGCGGCACCAGGGCTGGGAAGGCACGCCCGCCCCGCGGTCGGGGCAGCATCTGGGTCTCGCCACCAGCGAGCCGACACGGATCTGCAGCGCGGGCGGGCCGGCGAAGGTCGGGGGCGGAAGGTGTGCGGGGCGGGCGCGGCACCAGGGCTGGGAAGGCACGCCCGCCCCGGGGCATCTGGGTCTCGCCACCAGCGAGCCGACACGGATCTGCAGCGCGGGCGGGCCGGCGAAGGTCGGGGGCGGAAGGTGTGCGGGGCGGGCGCGGCACCAGGGCTGGGAAGGCACGCCCGCCCCGCGGTCGGGGACGCCTGGGGCGTCAGCAGCAGCGGCTCTGCGGATGCTCCTCGCGACGCAGTGTCCGCAGCACCTCGTACTCCCGCCGGGTCGGCACCGGAGCCTGCGGGTGGTGACGCCGATGCCGCTCGCAGTAGCGGTCGTACTCCGCCTCCCCCGTCAGCTCGCGCAGGTACCAGCGCACGGTCTGCATGGTCCGAGTGGCCCGCGTCCGGATCAGGGCCGTCACGAGCGCGCCCCCACCAGCGGTTCGGCGGACTGCTCCGGAACGTCGATACGGGACTCGACGTACGGCGCCTCGGTCGTCGGCAGCGGCTCCGGCGCGCGGACGGCGCGGACGCACACCACGGCGCAGTTGACCAGGACGGTGAGGACCAGCAGCAGGAAGACGGCCATGAGCACACCGTCGACCGTGTTGTTGAGCACGATGGTGTGCATGTCGTCCATGGTCGTGGCGCCCGGCAGGAGCTGGCCGTCCTCGATGGCCTGCGCGTACTTCTCCCGCAGGGCGAAGAAGCCGATCGCCGGGTTGTCGGAGAAGATCTTCTGCCAGCCGGCGGTGAAGGTGACGGCCACGTCCCAGGCGAGCGGGATGCCGGTGACCCACGCCCAGCGCAGCTTGCCGTGCTTGATCAGCAGGGTGGTGGTGACGGCCAGGGCGACCGCGGCCAGCAGCTGGTTGGCGATGCCGAAGAGTGGGAACAGCTGCTTGATGCCGCCGAGCGGGTCGGTGACACCGGCGTAGAGGAAGTAGCCCCAGGCACCGACGACCAGGGCGCTGGTGATCCAGACGCCCGGCTTCCAGGTGACCCGGCCGATCGGCTTCCAGACGTTGCCGAGCATGTCCTGGAGCATGAAGCGGCCCACCCGGGTGCCGGCGTCCACGGTGGTGAGGATGAACAGCGCCTCGAACATGATCGCGAAGTGGTACCAGAAGGCCTTCATCCCGGCGCCGCCGAGCACCCCGGCGAAGATCTCCGACATGCCCACGGCCAGGGTGGGTGCGCCACCGGAGCGACCGACCAGCGTCTCCTCCTCGACGGCCTTGGCCGCCTCGGTGAGCTGGTCCGGGGTGATGGTGAAGCCGAGGTTCTTCACCGCCTCGGAAGCGCTCTCCACGGTCGGGCCGAGCAGCGCGCCCGGCGAGTTCATCGCGTAGAACAGGCCCGGTTCGAGCACGCAGGCGGCGATCAGCGCCATGACGGCGACGAAGGACTCCGTGAGCATGGAGCCGTAGCCGATCATCCGGACCTGTGACTCCTTCTGGATCAGCTTCGGGGTGGTGCCGGAGGAGACCAGGGCGTGGAAGCCGGACAGGGCGCCGCAGGCGATGGTGATGAACAGGAACGGGAACAGCGACCCGGCGAAGACCGGTCCGGCCCCGGTGGAGGCGAATTCGGTCACCGGCTCGGCCTTGAGCACGGGGGCGGCGATCACCACGCCGACGGCCATCAGGGCGATGGTGCCGACCTTCATGAAGGTGGAGAGGTAGTCACGCGGGGCCAGCAGCATCCACACCGGGAGCACGGAAGCGACGAATCCGTAACCGACCAGGCAGAAGACCAGGGTCTCGGGGCTCCAGACGAAGTACTCGGCGAGCGAGGAGTCCTGGATCCAGCCGCCGCCGAGGATGGCGAGCAGCAGCAGCGCCACGCCGATGACGCTGGTCTCCACGACCCGGCCGGGCCGCAGGTAGCGCAGGTAGAAGCCCATGAAGAGGGCGATCGGGATGGTCATGGAGACCGAGAAGGTGCCCCACGCGGACTCCGCCAGTGCGTTGACGACGACCATCGCCAGCACCGCGAGCAGGATGATCATGATGGCGAAGACGCCGATCAGCGCGGCGACACCGCCCACCTTGCCGATCTCGTCCCGCGCCATCTGGCCGAGGCTCTTGCCGTCCCGGCGCATGGAGAGGAACAGGACGATCATGTCCTGCACCGCCCCGGCGAAGATGACGCCCACGATGATCCAGATGGTGCCGGGGAGATAGCCCATCTGCGCGGCCAAGACGGGGCCGACCAGCGGGCCGGCGCCCGCGATGGCCGCGAAGTGGTGGCCGAACAGCACCCGCTTGTCGGTGGGGTGGTAGTCGACGCCGTCCTCCAGCCGTTCGGCCGGAGTGGCGCGGGTGTCGTCGAGCTGGAGGACCCGCCGGGCGATGAACCGCGAATAGAAGCGGTAGGCGATCGCGTACGAGCCGAGGGCCGCCACGACCAGCCAGACGGCCGAGATCTCCTCGCCCCGGGACAGGGCGAGCACGGCCCATCCGGTCGCGCCGGCCAGCGCGACCGCGCTCCACACCAGGATCGACCGCGGGGTCATACGGGTGCGCGGGGATGGTGGCCCCCCGGGGTCCGGGAGAGCGGATTCGGGCATGGCTGACGTAGACATGGCGGCTCCTCACCGAGGCGGTGGTGTTGGGGTGGTACGGGTGGTGCGAACGGCGAATGCCGGGTTCGTGGATCAGGGACCGTTGCGTCCGTGCCTGCTCAGCGCGTACGCGGCGAGCAGGCAGAGTCCGCATCCCGGGACCCAGGCGAGCTGGTACCAGTAGAAGAACGGCGTGCCCGCCAGACGCGGGCTCGCACCGGCGTACCAGGGGACCCACAGCAGACCCGAGGCGGGCGCGAGGAGCAGTACGGCGATCGCGACGCGCCGTAGCCGGTGATGACCGGTCCGTGCCATGACCTGCACTCCTCTCCCGTCCGCTTGTCGGTCTGTGCAAGAGTTGCCCACCCGCCGAGAACGGTTGACAAGGAATTTCCAGAAGATTTCCCGTCGTTTTCCGTCCTCCGAGCGAGCCCTCCGCGCAACTGGTCGGTGAGGGCACAGGCACACCAAGGACGGTGACCCATGGCCGACGGCGCCATGACCGCGACGTTCCTCGCCGTGATCGGCGGAGCGTCGCTGCTCGCCGTGACCGCGCGGCGCCTGCACCCGAGCGACCGGCTGCCCTCTCTGGAGGGCTGGGCGCTGGCCGACCGGAGCCTCGGCCCGGTGTGGACCTGGCTGCTGCTCGGCGGCACGATCTTCACCGCGTACACCTTCGCGGCCGTACCGGGACTGGCGTACGGCAACGGCGCGCCCGCCTTCTTCGCGGTGCCCTACACGGTGATCGTCTGCCCGCTGGCCTTCGTCCTGCTGAGCCGGCTGTGGTCGGTCGCCCACCGGCACGGCTATGTGACCGCCGCCGACTTCGTGCGCGGGCGGTACGGCTCGCCGCCGCTGGCCCTGGTGGTCGCGCTGACCGGGATCCTGGCGACGATGCCGTATCTGGCGCTGCAACTGCTCGGGATACGGGCGGTACTGACGGCCGGCGGTGTCTATCCGCGGGGCGCGGCCGGGGACCTGGTGATGGTGGCGCTGTTCGCGGGGCTGGCGGTGGCGACGTACCGGCACGGGCTGCGCGCGCCCACCGTCATCTCGGCGCTCAAGGCGGTGGCCGTGTTCGTCTCGCTCACCGCCGTGACCTGGCTGGTCTTCGAGCGGCTCGGCGGTCCGGGCAAGGTGTTCGACGGGGCCGCGCACCGGCTGGGCAGCCCGGCACTGGTGCTGACGCCGGAGCAGCAGCCCGCGTACGCGACCCTCGCCCTCGGCTCGGCGCTGGCCCTGCTGATGTACCCGCACGTGCTCACCGCCTCCTTCGCCGCCGACGGTCCGCGCACCCTGCGCAAGGTCGCGGTGGCCCTCCCCGCCTGGACGGGACTGCTCGCGCTGTTCGGCTTCCTCGGCATCGCGGCCCTCGCGGCGGGGGTGCGGGCGCCGGAGGGCGGCGCCGAGTCCGCCGTGCCGATGCTGGTCGACCGGCTGATGCCGGGGCCGCTGGCCGGGCTGGTGTTCGGCGCGATCACCGTGGGGGCGCTGGTCCCGGCGGCCGTGATGTCGATCGCGGCGGCGACCAGCTTCGTACGGAACGTATACGTCGAGTACGTCCATCCCACCGCCACGCCCAAGCGCCAGGTGCGCATCGCCAAGGCGGTGTCGCTGACCGCGAAGGTGGGGGCGGCCGGCTTCGTGTTCGGGCTGCGCGACCAGGACGCCATCAACCTCCAGCTGCTCGGCGGCGTGTGGATCCTGCAGATCTTCCCGGCCGTCGCCATCGGGCTGTTCACCGGGCGGCTGCATCCGCGGGCGCTGTTCGCCGGCTGGGCCGTGGGCATGGCGGCCGGGACCGTCATGGTGGTGCGCGAGGGCTTCTCGTCCATCGTGACCCTGGGCTTCGGACCGCTGGAGATCTACGCCGGGCTCGCCGCCCTGCTGCTCAACCTGACCGTCGCGGTGGCCGGCACCGCGGCCCTCGAACGCCTCGGCGTCCCGCGCGGCGCCGACGTGACCGACCTGCCGTCCCGCCTGACCGTCAGGCGGCGCCCCGAGACGGGAGCGAACCACCCGTGAGACGCAGACAGCCGGCTCCCCTACAGGAGCCGCACACCCAGCCACCGGCCGAGCCCCTCCTGCCCGCGCCGCGCGACCCCGCCGAACTGGAGCGCGAGGCCGCGCTCGCCCGGCTCTTCGAGCTGCACTACTCCTCGATGCTGCGGCTGGCCGTGCTGCTCGGCGCGGACGACCCGGAGAACGTGGTGGCCGAGGCGTACTACCAGATCTACCGCAAATGGCGGCGGCTGCGGGACGTGGAGGCGGCGGAAGCCTATCTGCGCTCCACCGTCTGCAATCTGACGCGGATGCGGATACGCCACCTCCAGGTGGCCCGCAGGCATGTGGAGAACCCCCCGAGCCCGCCCGTCGACATCGTCGCCTCCGCTGAGAGCACCGCACTGCTCCGCGACGACCAGCGCGTCCTGATCGACGCGTTGCAGCAGTTGCCCGCCCGGCAGCGCGAGGCGCTGGTGCTGCGGCACTGGCTCGGGCTGAAAGAGAGCGAGATCGCCGCCGCGATGGGCATCTCCAGCGGCTCGGTCAAGACCCATACGGCGCGCGGACTCGCCGCCCTGACCCAGGCGATGGAGGCCCGGCGATGACGCATCGAGATGCGACTCCGTCGCGTGGCACCAGCCCGGACCGCACGGAACGGGAGCTCCAGGAGGCCCTCGCCGCACTGGCGGACGGGGTGCGGGCGGCCCCCGACGCCTACCGCACGGCACGCGGCGAGTGGCTGCGCCGCGAACGCCGGCGGCGGCTCATCCTCGCCGTGCTGATCGCCGTCGTGTTCACCCTGGCGACACTGATCGGCCTGTGGGTGCTCAACCAGGCGCCGGCGGATCCCGGCGTGATCTTCTCGGGCGTGGGCGACACGTCACTCGCCCGGCCCCACCCCTGATTGCCCCCGGGGTCCGGCGGGAACCCGCACCCCGTGCACCGTATCGAGGACTACGCCCTCATCGGCGACGAGCAGACCGCGGCCCTGGTCGGCAAGGACGGCTCCGTCGACTGGCTGTGCCTGCCCCGCTTCGACTCGGCCGCCTGCTTCGCCCGGCTGCTGGGCGATGAAGAGAACGGCCACTGGCGCATCGCCCCCGAGGGCGCGGACACGTGCGCCCGCCGCGCCTACCGGCCCAACACCCTGGTCCTGGACACCGAGTGGGAGACCGACGCGGGCGCCATGCGCGTCACCGACCTGATGCCGCAGCGCGACCGCGCCCCCGACCTGGTCCGCATCGTCGAGGGCCTGCGCGGCGAGGTGACCGTCCGCAGCACACTCCGGCTCCGCTTCGACTACGGCTCGATCGTGCCGTGGGTGCGCCGCTCCGACGGCCACCGGGTCGCCGTCGCGGGCCCCGACTCGGCATGGCTGCGCAGCGAACCCGAAGTGCGGACCTGGGGCGAGGACTTCGGCACATACTCGGAGTTCACGGTCGCCGAGGGCGAGAGGGTGGCGTTCGTCCTCACCTGGCATCCCTCGCACGAGCCGCGCCCGCCACTGGTCGACCCGTACAAGTCACTGCACACGAGCGTCGAGGACTGGCAGGCATGGGCGGCCCGCTGCCACTACGACGGCCCGCACCGGGACGCCGTGGTCCGCTCCCTCATCACCCTCAAGGCCCTCACCTACGCGCCCACCGGCGGCATCGTCGCCGCCCCCACCACCTCCCTCCCCGAGGAGCTGGGCGGCGTACGCAACTGGGACTACCGCTACTGCTGGCTGCGCGACTCCACCCTCACGCTCGGCGCGCTGCTCGCCGTCGGCTACCAGGAGGAGGCCGAGGCGTGGCGCAACTGGCTGCTGCGCGCGGTCGCGGGCGACCCGGCGGACCTGCAGATCATGTACGGGCTGGCGGGCGAGCGACGGCTGTCCGAGTTCCAGGTGCCGTGGCTGCCCGGCTTCGCCGGCTCGACACCGGTACGGATCGGCAACGACGCCGTGAACCAGCTCCAGCTGGACGTGTACGGCGAGGTCATGGACTCCCTGTCGCTGGCCCGGCGTTCGGGCCTGTCCGCCAAACCGCAGATGTGGGCGATCCAGGCCGCCCTGATGGAGTGGCTGCGGTCGGAGTGGCAGCAGCCCGACGAGGGACTGTGGGAGGTGCGCGGCGGCCGCCGCCACTTCGTGCACTCCAAGGTGATGGTGTGGGTGGCCGCGGACCGGGCGGTGCGCGCGCTGGAGCACGATCCGGAGCTGCAGGGCGACCTGGACGGCTGGCGCGCGATGCGCGACGAGGTGCACCGCGAGGTGTGCGACAAGGGCTTCGACCCCGAACGCAACACGTTCACGCAGTCCTACGGCTCCGCCGAACTCGACGCCGCACTGCTGCTCATCCCGCGCGTCGGCTTCCTGCCGCCGGACGATCCGCGCGTGATCGGCACCGTCGACGCGATCCGCGAGGAGCTCGACCACGGCGGCCTCCTGCTCCGCTACAGCACCGACGGGAGCGTCGTCGACGGACTGCCCGGCCATGAGGGCACGTTCCTGGTGTGCTCGTTCTGGCTCGCGCACGCGCTGCACACGACGGGCCGTAAGCAGGAGGCGCGGGAGCTGTTCGAACGGCTGACGGGGCTCGCGAACGACGTGGGTCTGCTGTCCGAGGAGTACGACCCGTCGTCCGGCCGCCACCTCGGCAACTTCCCGCAGGCCTTCAGTCACATCGGCCTGGTGAACACGGCCCTCGCCCTGTTCGGGCCGGACGGGGCAGGATAGGGGCCATGGATCTTGGACTGAAGAACCGGGTGTACGTCGTCACCGGGGCCACGCGGGGTCTCGGCAACGCTGCCGCGCGCGAGCTCGTCGCCGACGGTGCGAAGGTTGTCGTCACCGGGCGGGACGAGAAGAGGGCGCTCGCCGCGGCGGCCGAGTTGGGGCCGAACGCCGTCGGGGTGGCCGTCGACAACGCCGATCCGGAGGCGCCGGCGCGGCTCATCGCCGTCGCGCGCGAGCGGTTCGGCGGGTTCGACGGCATCCTTGTCAGCGTCGGGGGGCCCGCGCCGGGGTTTGCCGCCGACAACACGGATGAGCAGTGGCAGGCGGCGTTCGAGTCGGTGTTCCTGGGAGCGGTGCGGCTCGCGCGGGCGGCAGCGGCGGAGTTGGAGGCGGGGGGTGTCATCGGGTTCGTGCTGTCCGGGTCCGTGCACGAGCCGATTCCCGGGCTGACGATTTCGAACGGGTTGCGGCCGGGGCTCGCCGGGTTCGCCAAGTCGCTTGCGGATGAGTTGGGGCCGCGGGGGATTCGGGTTGTGGGGCTGTTGCCGGCCCGTATCGATACGGATCGGGTCCGTGAGCTGGACGGGATGTCCGCGGATCCGGAGGCGACGAGGGCGGCGAATGAGTTTCGGATTCCGATGCGGCGGTATGGGTTGCCGGAGGAGTTCGGGCGTACGGCGGCGTTCTTGTTGTCTCCGGCGGCTTCTTATCTGACGGGGATCATGGTGCCTGTGGATGGTGGGATGCGGCACGGGTTCTGAGTGTTCGGCCGCGGGCCGGTGGGGGCTGGTCGCGCCCACGCGGCGGAGCCGCATATCGATACAGCCCCGCGCCCCCGAGTTTCTCAACTCACCCTTTCTGCACGGTGCTTGACGCCCCTCAAGCGGACCTCTGCCGGGAGTGACGCCAGGCCCGCTGAATCGCGTGCGTGCGTCAGCGCCTGAGACGTGAGGTCGGTCAATGCCGTCCCGAGGTCCACGTGTGGTTCCAGCAGGAGCCTCACTCGGGCCTCGGGGGCGCTGCGGCGGCCGGTCAGGTGGGCGTGCGCTCGCTGTACGCCCTCCAACTCGCCTGCCTCGCTTGCCAGTACGCCCTCCAGGGCCCGGCCGCGCAGCAGTGCGCCCTCGCCGTCGCCCGTGTCGACCAGGACCTCGGCGAGGCGGTGCCGGCGTAGCACCGCGGTCAGCCACCACAAGGCGAGCAGGACGAGGACCGCGAGTACGGCGAGGACCGTCGGCCACCACCAGCCGTCGTCCCGCCAGCGGGTGCGCTCGGCGTCGCTGAGCAGAACGTCGTGCTGGTCGTCGTGGATCCACCAGGAGGGGGACGGAGCGCCCAGTCCTACGGCGAGCACCGACCCGCCGACGACGAACAGCACCAGTCCGGCCACGCCGAGCAGTACCCGGTTCACGATCCTCAGCATCGTCCTCACCCCTTCCGTCCGGGCCGCCGCACGTGTACCGACAGCGCGGGCGGGCGGGACAGCCCCAGCCCTCTGATGGCGTCGGCGAGGGCGACGTCCAGGTCGGTGCGTACTTCGTCCAGTTCGCGGAAGCGGGAGACCGCGCGGACGTCGGCCCGGGCGCGTCCCATCCGGACCCGTACCGACTGCACTCCGGAGACCTCCATGGCCCGGTCGCGCAGGACCAGGGCGGCCAGGTCGCGGTGCAGGCCGGCGCGGACGTCGGGGTGGGTGCGGCGCATCGGCAGCACCGCCCGCAGGCCGGGGGTCGCGGCCAGCACGATCAGCCAGAGGCCGAGGGCGGCGGCGATGCCCGCGCCGACCAGGACCCAGGTGTCGTCGAGGGGGCGTTCGGCGAGCTGGTGGGCCAGTTCGCGGCGCCAGCGCATGGCGGGCCGGTCGGCGCGGACGGCCGCGATGTCGTAGAGGAAGGCGCCCGCGGCGAGCAGGAGCAGCAGCGCCGCGATGCCGGCCGGGACGCGGCGCGCCGACCAGAAGCGGCGCTCGCGGCCGTCCTCGCCGTCGAGGACGGGTGGTGGTTCGTACGCCGCCGCCGAGGCGGACTGGTCGAGTGTGTCGGTGCCGGTCGCCTTCTCGATGACCGGCAGTCGTTGTGTGGTGCCCTCGGAGCCCTGGGACTCGCTCATCGCGTCCTTCCCTGTGCCGCACCGCGCGCCGGGTGCAGCCGCTCCACGTGGACGACGACCTCCGGCACCTCCATGCCCACCAACGCGCCTACCCGTTCCACGACATGACGACGCACCCGGGCGCAGCGGGCGCCGATGTCGCAGGGGTAGTCGAGTTCGAGATGGAGGCGGACCCGGGCGGTTTCGTGGTGCACGACGACGTTGGCGGATGGCGGCGCGGTGTCCTCGCTCAGTTCGCCGACGGCCTCCCGCGCGGCCTGCGAGGCGATCTTCGCGACGACCCGGTCGGCGATCCGCGTCTCACCGCGCTCGCCGGGCGGGACGACGGCCGGGGGTCTGCGGAGTTCCGCGGTTCCCTCGCTCACCGACGTCACCGGTGTCACCGCCGCCCGTCGCGCCGGTCGTCACGCGGGCGGAAGAAGTCGCCGAGCTCGAAGTCGCCCTCCAGGAACCGGCCGGCGACGAACCCGACGGCGCCCAGCGCCGCGACCAGCAGGAAGGCGCCGAACCCGCCGAAGTACCCGGCGAAGCCCAGCGCCATGCCGGCGATCAGGCCGACCACGGCCAAACTCATGGTGTGCTCCGTTCGGTTGTCGGTTGCGGCCGCGTCACTGGAGCCGGGTCTCCGGCTCCTCTTCCTCTTCGTCCGGCAGCTTCACGTCGCTCACCGCGATGTTGACCTCGACGACTTCGAGGCTGGTCATCCGCTCGACCGCGGCGATGACGTTCTCCCGCACGGCCCGTGCGACGTCGGCGATCGACACGCCGTACTCGACGACGATCTCCAGGTCGAGCGCGGTCTGCACCTCGCCGACCTCGACCTTGACCCCGCGTGTCACGGCTTTCGTGCCGCCGGGCACCCGGTCCCGTACGGCCCCGAAGGTACGGCTCAGTCCGCTGCCCATCGCATGGACACCCACCACCTCCCGCGCGGCCAGCCCCGCGATCTTCTCCACGACGCCGTCGGCGATGGTGGTCCGCCCCCGGCTCCCGGGGGCTCCGCCCCCGCGCTTGGTGGGCTTGCGGGTCTGTACCGGTGACTCCGGATCGCCCTCAGAGTTCTGCGTCCGGTCCTGCTCCGTCATGTCGGCCATGGCCGGTCCCTTCCGATTGGTCCTCCTTCGACCACGGTAAGCGCGGTTGCGGCGTCGCGCGCCGTGGATGCGGCAGGCTGGAGGAATGACGGCGGACCGGTGGACGCAGGCAGTACGGCATCAGCTGGGGCTCGGCAGACTCCTGCCGCTCGGCGGCGCGCGCGACGGCGCGTGGATCTTCGAGGAGGCGGCAGGGGCCGTGCTGCGGCGCGCGGCGGAGGACCTGCGCGGCGTACGCCTGGACACGCTCCGCATCGAACTTGCCGACCCGTCGTTCGACGCGCACCCGCCCGCCGTACCGCTTCCGCCGAGCGCCTTGCCGCCGGGCGCCCTGCGGGTGACGGCGGATTTCGAGGCGACGGCGGCCGGACCACTGCCGACGACGGCGGCGCGTCTTCGTACGGCGCTGGCAGCCGCGGCGACGGAACGGCTCGGCCTGACGGTCACAGAGGTCGACCTGCGGGTGACGGCCCTGCTGGACGAGGATCCGGAACCGTCCCCCGTACGCCGGCCCGACCCGCCCCGGGCGACGGAGCCCCGCGACGCCGACGAGGAGCACGTGGCGACGGCCGCGCTGTCGGTCCCCGGCGTGCTCCAGCTGACGGGCACGCCCGGCGGTCTGGGCCGGGCGGTACACATCGAGGAACGCCAGGACGGAACGGCCCTGCCACACCGGCACGTACGCCTGGAACTGGCGGTGAGCGCGGACCGCCGGGCCGTGGAGGTGGCCCGGGAGGTCCGCGCGAAAGTGGGGGCAGCGCTGAAGGATCACCCGACGGTGGCGGTACTGGTGACGTCAGTTACTTGATCGCACCTGGCTGTGGGCAGGCGTTCCGCACGGCGATGGGGTCCCCCCGCTCGAGCGAAGTCGAGAGTGGGGGAGGGTGGGCACAGCGACAGACGCCGGGCGCCTCTTCAACAACGGTTCATTCGCCGACGCCCGCCAAGTCCCGCAGCCTCCGAGCCTGTGCCGCCCGCTCCGCGACGCGCTGAGCCTCGTAATCCCGGCTCTGCGCCCCGCGCAACAACGCCTTGGTCTCGATCACCGCATCCCGCGGCGCGGCCAGAATCGCCCCGGCCAGATCCCGTACCGCATCGTCGAGCTCACCCACCGGAACGGCGACGTTCGCCAGCCCCGTACTCACGGCCTCCTCGGCCAGCACGAAGCGCCCGGTCGCGCAGATCTCCAGCGCGCGGGCGTATCCGACGAGGCCCACCAGCGGATGCGTGCCCGTCAGGTCCGGCACCAGCCCGAGACTCGTCTCGCGCATGGCGAACTGCACGTCGTCGGCTACGACGCGCAGGTCACAGGCGAGCGCGAGCTGGAAGCCCGCCCCGATGGCATGTCCCTGCACCGCGGCGATGGACACGATGTCGCTCCGTCGCCACCAGGTGAAACCCTCCTGGTACTCGGCGATGGTCGCGTCCAGCTCGGCGTCACTGCCACGCGCGAGGTCGATGAACGACGGCTCGCCGTCGAAGCCCTCGGGCGTGAACGCCTGCCGGTCGAGTCCGGCGGAGAAGGACTTGCCTTCGGCACGCAGCACAACGACCCGGACCGACCCCGGCAGCTGCCGCCCGGCCTCGGTGAGCGCCCGCCACAGAGCGGGGCTCTGCGCGTTGCGCCTGGCCGGGTTGGTCAGCGTCACCGTGGCGATCGCGTCGTCGACGGTGAGCCGTACGCCGTCCTTGTCGAGTGCGGGTCCTTCAGGAGCGACGTCCTGTTCGGGCGAAGCCATGGGGCGCCTCCGATGGGTGCGGTCATCCTGGATGCCGTAGCAACAGTGCCCTACGAGCATCCCTAAGTGACTGCACAGTAACCACCCGGCCGATCAGCCGATCGACCGGGTGGCCACCATCGAAGCCGATGGCCGTCCGGGTCAGGACGAAGCGGCCTTCTTGCCCCGCGTCGCCCCGCCACGCCCACGAAGCGTGACGCCCGATTCGCTGAGCATCCGGTGTACGAAGCCATACGAGCGGCCGGTTTCCTCGGCCAGTGCCCGAATGCTCGCACCGGAGTCGTACTTCTTCTTCAGGTCTGCCGCGAGCTTGTCGCGCGCGGCGCCGGTTACCCGGCTGCCCTTCTTCAGAGTCTCGGCCACCCGTGCCTCCTCATGGGAAGTGCGCTCTGGTCTCCTCATGATCACCCCTCCAGGGCTTCATGGCCACCCATTCGGCAAGGTCCGTGAGACAAGGTTTTGACGACAGGAGCACGTCCCCACAAGCGGAATCTGTGATTCCACAGAGTCTTGTCCGTACGGCCGAACGGGTTCTTGCGCGAAGTACCAGGTCAGGGACGCACGACGGCCGAGCCCTTGTCGATAAAGGGCTCGGCCGGGAAATTGATGTAGGACACACCTCGGTACGAGGAGATCTCACACAGATGATGGATCACGGATCGGCCGAATGATCCATACGCAGTGGATCACCCCTTCGATCAAGCGGTGCTGACCCTCTGTGGGTGCCGCCGGCGTGCTCAGGCGAGGGCGACGAGGTCCGCGTAGTCGGAGCCCCACAGGTCCTCGACGCCGTCCGGGAGCAGGATGATCCGCTCCGGCTGGAGGGCCTCCACGGCGCCCTCGTCGTGGGTGACCAGGACGACCGCGCCCTTGTAGGTGCGCAGCGCGCCGAGGATCTCCTCGCGGCTGGCCGGGTCGAGGTTGTTGGTCGGCTCGTCCAGCAGGAGCACGTTCGCCGAGGAGACCACCAGGGTCGCGAGCGCGAGGCGGGTCTTCTCGCCGCCGGACAGGACACCCGCCGGCTTGTCGACGTCGTCGCCGGAGAACAGGAACGAGCCGAGCACCTTGCGGACCTCCACGAGGTCCATGTCGGGGGCGGCGGAGCGCATGTTCTCCAGGACCGTGCGGTCGGCGTCCAGGGTCTCGTGCTCCTGGGCGTAGTAGCCGAGCTTGAGGCCGTGGCCGGGGACGACCGCGCCGGTGTCGGGCTGCTCGACGCCCGCGAGGAGCCGGAGCAGGGTGGTCTTGCCGGCGCCGTTGAGGCCGAGGATGACGACGCGGGAGCCCTTGTCGATGGCGAGGTCGACGTCGGTGAAGATCTCCAGGGAGCCGTACGACTTCGACAGGCTCTCGGCCGTCAGCGGGGTCTTGCCGCAGGGCGCGGGCTCGGGGAAGCGGAGCTTGGCGACCTTGTCGGAGGCGCGTACCGCCTCGAGCCCGGCGAGCAGCCGGTCGGCGCGCTTGGCCATGTTCTGCGCGGCGACCGTCTTGGTGGCCTTGGCGCGCATCTTGTCGGCCTGGGAGTGCAGTGCGGCGGCCTTCTTCTCGGCGTTCTGCCGCTCGCGCTTGCGGCGCTTCTCGTCGGCCTCGCGCTGCTGCTGGTAGAGCTTCCAGCCCATGTTGTAGACGTCGATCTGAGCGCGGTTGGCGTCCAGGTAGAACACCTTGTTGACGACCGTCTCGACCAGGTCGACGTCGTGGGAGATCACGATGAAGCCGCCGCGGTAGGTCTTGAGGTAGTCGCGCAGCCAGACGATCGAGTCGGCGTCGAGGTGGTTGGTCGGCTCGTCGAGCAGCAGGGTGTCCGCGTCGGAGAACAGGATGCGGGCCAGCTCGATACGGCGACGCTGACCGCCGGAGAGCGTGTGCAGGGGCTGGCCGAGCACGCGGTCGGGGAGGTTGAGTGCGGCGGCGATGGTGGCGGCCTCGGCCTCGGCGGAGTACCCGCCCTTGGTGAGGAACTCCGTCTCCTGGCGCTCGTACTGCCTGAGCGCCTTCTCGCGGGTGGCGCCCTGGCCGTTGGCGATGCGCTGTTCGTTCTCGCGCATCTTGCGGATCAGTACGTCGAGTCCGCGCGCGGACAGGACGCGGTCGCGGGCGAGGACGTCGAGGTCGCCGGTGCGGGGGTCCTGCGGGAGGTAGCCGACCTCGCCGGAGCGGGTGATGGTGCCGCCGGCGGGGACGCCCTGGCCGGCCAGGCACTTGGTGAGGGTGGTCTTGCCGGCGCCGTTACGGCCGACCAGGCCGATGCGGTCGCCCTTGGCGACGCGGAAGGTGGCGGACTCGATGAGGACGCGGGCACCGGCGCGCAGCTCGATACCGGAGGCGGAGATCACGGACAGACTCCAGGGCGGGGAGGGGTGGCGGGATGGGCGGCTGAGGACGTTCCCGCCGTCTAATGCGCGAGGAGAATGGCCATGGGCCAAGTCTAACGGGGCCGTGCAACCACTTTTTCTGGGCGCGGGTGTTCGGACCTTGCCTGACAGTACGGGCACCTTCCTGACCAGGTCGGGCGAGGAGTGGCGCTGCGGCGGCGTGACGTACGGCACGCGGGGGGGTATGGGGTAGCGCCCGAGCGCGGCAGCGCGTGCAGAAGGCGCTCCGCCGAAGGCCCGGAGCTCCGTCTGCAGGGCGTTGTCAGTGGGCGCTGCGAGACTGGGTGATGGCCGATGTTTCCGGCAGGTGATCACGAGGGAGTGGTCGGTATGGCAGGCACGGGCGGTGGGCGTCCGAGCATCTTTCCGACGCTGGTGTACGCGGACGCGAAGGCGGCGATCAAGCAGCTCACGGAGGCCTTCGGGTTCACCGAGCTGGCGGTCTACGAGGGCGAGGACGGCACGGTCGCGCACGCCGAGATGGTGCAGGGCAACGGCGCGGTGATGCTCGGCACCAAGGGCACGGGCAGCGCCTTCGACAAGGTGATGAAGGACGCGGGCACGACCGGGGTGTACGTCGTCGTGGACGACGTCGACGCACACCACCGGCGGGCCGTGGAACACGGCGCGGAGATCCTGATGCCCCCGACGGACCAGGACTACGGCTCGCGGGACTACATGGCCCGGGACGTCGAGGGCAATGTGTGGAGCTTCGGCACGTACGCCCCCGCGATAGAGGGCTGAGGACCGCCTCCGCTCAGCTCCTCCCGGTGTGCACCTGGAAGGCGGCGCGGCGGACGGCCTTCGCGAGGGCCGGGTCCGGGTGTGCGGCGGCGAGGGCGACCAGGACCTGCACGGTGCGCGGGTGGCCGACGGCGCGCACCTCGTCGAGGAGCGCGGGCACGGTCGGCTGCACCGCGGCCTCCAGGTGCCGCACGAGCAGCGGGGCCTCGCCGTGGTCGGCGACCGCGGCGGCGGTGTCGACCCACAGCCAGGTGGCCTCTTCCCGGGTGAGGATCTCGTGCGCGTCCTCGGGGTCGAAGCCGTCCTGCTCGGCCAGCCACAGCAGGGCGTACGGCCGCAGCGTCGGCTCGTCGGCCACGGAGCGTACGTCGGGCTCGGCGGGGGCGCCGACGACCCGCAGCGCCTCGAAGGCGAGGCCGCGCAGCAGGGCGTCCTCGCCGCGGGCGGCGTCGAGGAGTTCGGTGACGGCGCTGCCGACGGGGCGGGCGGCGAGCCAGGCGCGGTATTCGTCGCGGGCCGCCTTCGGCCGAAGCTGGGCGCAGCCGCGCAGCATGTCCTCGGCGGCCTGCTCGATGTTGCCGGCGGGGCTCTGCGCGGCGACGCAGATCTGCTCCAGCTTGACCCAGACCGCCCAGCTGCCGAGCGGGGTGAGGGTGGCCTGGCCGTCGCCGTAGGTGAGGGCGCCGACGGAGGCGAGGGCGTGCAGGGCCCATTCGAGGAGGGGGGCGAGCGGGGTGTCCTCGGCCTCGGGCGGCGTCGGCTCGGCGACCGGTTCGGTCTGCGGGCCGTAGGGGATCTCGCAGCGTTCGGTGCGCAGTTCGGTGACGCGCTGCTCCAGCAGGTCCAGGAGCTGCTCGACCGGCACGGGGCCGGCGGACAGCTGGAGGAAGGAGAGCACCTGCGGCATGGCCGAGACGACCTCGGCGACTCCGCCGGGACCGTGGTCGGCGGGTTCCGGGTGGGCGAGCGACCAGGCGTCGAACAGGGCGACCCAGCCGCGCAGGACGGCGCTGTCGTCGCGGTCCCAGGCGCGCAGCCGCCAGCCGGGGCGGGCGCTGTCGCCGTGCACCTCGACGAGGCCGGCGAGGCGGGCGGTGTCCCAGTCGGCGCGGACCTGAGCGACGGTCAGGTCCAGGTCCTGGGCGGCGCGTTCGGCGGTGGCGTCGGAGAGGGTGGCCTTGCCGTCGGCGGTCGCGCCCTCGCTGCCGGGGCCGAGGGCGGTGTCGGCCCAGCGGGCGAGGCGGGCCGCGGTGGCCAGACCTGAGCGAGCCATTCTGGCCAGCTCGGCCTGGGCCGGCGTGCCCTCCGGAGGGCGTGGTTCGGGGCGGCGCGAGCGCCGCTGGTTCATCGCTCGGGGGGCGGCGGCCAGGGGTCGCGGGCGGACGAGTCGAAGCCTGGAGTCGCGCGGGATACGGGACGTCACGGGTGCAGTCTTCCGGTTGACGGTCCGAAATCCCAAACGGAATGTCACGAGGGGCGACAGGGATGGCCAATGCACGGGGGCTCACGAGCGGCCAGGGACCCAGAACAGGCCAGTGGTACGGGGTTAAACGGAATCGGTGGGACCGGGGGTGTGGCTGGATGTTCGGGGTGTCACATCAGGGGCGTGAGGAAGCGGCGCAGCGCCTCCTCGTAGGCGTTCGGGTCGGCGTTCCACATACAGCCGTGCGGGGCGTTCTTGACGGTGTTGAGGGCGACCAGGTTGGGGTGGGCCGCGGCGAGGCGGCGGGTGAGGGTCCAGGGGGCGACCGTGTCGTCGGGGCCGTGGAAGACCAGGGTCGGCACGGTGGGACGGTCAAGGGCGGCGGCCTCGGCGCTGCGGTCGGCGTGCAGGCCGGTGCGGCCCTGCGCGGCGCGGACCGCGAGCGGCAGCAGTGCGCCTGGGGTGCGGCGGGCTGTGGCGAGGGCGCGCAGCGTGGTCTCCCAGCTGAGCACCGGGGAGTCCAGGACGAGCCCGGAGACGTGGTCGCGCAGGCTCGAGTGCGCGGCGGCGCGCAGGGCCATCGTGGCGCCGGTCGACCAGCCGTGCAGCACGAGTTGCCTGGCGCCGTGCCGCACGGCGTGGCGCATGGCCGCGTCCAGGTCCCGCCACTCGGTCTCGCCGAGGTGGTGCAGGCCGTCCGGGGAGCGGGGTGCGCCGGGGTCGCCGCGGTAGGCGAGGGCCAGGACCGGGAAGTGGCGGCGGGTCAGGAACTCCATGAGGTTCATGCAGTGCTCGCGGGTGGGGCCGAGGCCGTGCACGGTGATGACCCAGGTGTCCCGTGCGCCGGGCACGAACCACGCGGGCAGGGTGCCGAGTTCGCCCGGGATGTCGATGTCGGCGTGGTCCAGGCCGAGGGCGGTGCGGGGGTTGCCGACGTGGACGTTCGGGGTGAGCCACACCTTGTCGCCGGGCTGGAGGGTGCCGTGGGTGACGCGTTCCAGGCGGCGTACGACGGTGTCGGCGGAGTGGGGCGCCGTGTCGAGGACGGGCCCGACGACCGCGTGCGAGCCGTCGCCGGCGAGGCCGTAGGTGCCGGGGCGCAGGGCGGCCAGGTCACGGGTGAGCGCGATCTGGCCGGCGGCCGTGGCGTGCACGGTGAGCCGGGGTTCGGTGGGCAGGGGCCGGCCGGCCGGCGCCTTCAGCGCGGCATCGCTGGCGAGCCGCCCGGCGGCGACACTCGCCGCGCCGGCGGCCAGGGCCACGGTGACGGCAGCGGCCGCCGCTCTGACAGTGCGCACGGGTCCAGTGTCCCGGCGGACGCCTGGACCGGCCAGCGGGAGGACGGTTCCGGGTGATGTGCGGTGGGCGCGCGGGGGAGCTCGGCGCTGGCGGACAGATGCATCGTGGGTCAGGGCCGTTGCGGCGGACAGGGATGACCGGCCTATGAGAGGGGCGGCGTGTGGACAAACCGACGCGCGGATGGACGGCGCACGGAGGAACCGGCGCGCAGACGGACCGGCCCCCGCCCCCGGATGGACGGCGCACCGACGGACCGGCCCCGGGCAGACCGGTGCACAGACCAGCCGGCGCGCAGGTGGACGGTGCACGGACGAACCGGCGCACGGGCGAAGCCCTACTTGCGCTGCCCGTACCCGCGCAACCGCTCCCCCACCTCCGCCACCTGGTCCTCCGACAGGAGTGTCGGTGACAGGCCCGGTACCGAGCTTGCCGTCAGCCAGACGTGGCACATCCACTCCAGTTGGGCCGTGCGGTCGAAGGCCTGGTCGAGGGTGGTGCCGTAGGCGATCGTGCCGTGGTTCTGGAGGAGGCAGGCGGTGCGGGTGGTGAGGGCTTGGAGCATGTTCTCGGCCAACTCGTCGGTGCCGTATGTCGCATACGGGGCAACCCGGACGGGGCCGCCGAGGGCGGCGGCCATGTAGTGGATCAGCGGAAGCTCGCGGACGAGCGTGGAGACGGCTGTCGCGTGGACCGCGTGGGTGTGGACGACGGCGCCGGCGTCGGCGGCGCGGTAGACCGCGAGGTGCATGGGGAGTTCGCTCGTCGGGACCAGCGTGCCGAGAACCTGACTGCCGTCGAGGTCGACGCCCGTCACGTCGTCCGGCGTCAGCCGGTCGTACGGCACACCCGACGGCGTGACCAGCACCGTGTCGCCGACGCGCACCGAGACGTTGCCGGAGGTGCCGACGACCAGGCCGTCGGAGACCGTCCGGCGGGCCGTGGCGACCAGGGCGTCCCAGGCCCGCGCCTCCTCGGGGCGCACACCCCTCCCCCACGCTTCCGGCACTCCCTGTGCGCCCTCCCGCGCACCCCGTCCGCCCCCTTGGTCCCGCCGCTGCTCAGTCATGCCGCGATCCTGCCAGGCGCGGCCTCAAGTCGCCGCCGGGCCGGGGCACTTTAGGGGGGAAGACGGACGTCCGGGAGGGCGCGAACCCGGATACGCGCCACGCTCCCACTGCTTGGCCGGAGAGCGCCGAGGAAGCCCGGATCTTCCAGTAACCTCTGGGGGATTTGTCGTGCACGTCGCCATTCCGGGGGGAAATATGGCCCGTGATCGCAAACCGTCCCGTCACCGTTCCCGCGTGGTCGCGGCCTCCGTGGCGGCGCTCGCCATGGGGTGGACCGCGCTCGCCGAGATTCCGGCCTCGGCGGTCGGCAAGCCCAAGGGAAACGACGTCTCGTCGCACCAGAAGAACATCAACTGGCAGAGCGCGAAGTCCAAGGGCGCCCGGTTCACCTACGTCAAGGCGACCGAGTCCCACACCTATCGCAACCCGTACTTCAACCAGCAGTACAACGGCTCGCGCAACGCGGGCCTGGTCCGGGGGGCGTACCACTTCGCCCTGCCCAACAAGTCGTCCGGCAAGACGCAGGCGCAGTACTTCGTGCGCAACGGCGGCGCCTGGAGCGGGGACGGCTGGACTCTGCCGCCCGCGCTGGACATCGAGTACAACCCGTACAGCAAGCACAAGTGCTACGGCCTGGGCAAGCAGAAGATGGTCAGCTGGATCCAGTCGTTCAGCAACGAGGTGAAGCGGCTGACCGGCCGCCGGCCGGTGATCTACACGACCACCCACTGGTGGAACACCTGCACCGGCTCCAGCCGAGCCTTCGCCTCGAACCACGCCCTGTGGGTCGCCCGCTACAACTCCTCGAGCGCGGGGACGCTGCCGGCGGGCTGGTCGTTCTGGACGATCTGGCAGTACGACAACGGCAGCGGCAGCCTGCCGGGTGACCAGAATCTCTTCAACGGCTCCCTGAACCAGCTGAAGGGGTTCGCCCGGGGCTCCTAGCCAAGCGGCGTCCGGGCCGTGCGGTGTCGGGCGGAGCGACACCCGCCTCTTCCGGACACCGTGCGGCCTGCCTCAGTTCACCTTCCGTTCATCCAGGTTACCTACGTTCGTCCGGCCAATGACCTCGAACGATTGCCTGGGTAAATGGAAAGCTTCTCGCTGATCCTCGCGATTGTGGTGGTAACCGCACTCGTGTTCGATTTCACGAACGGTTTCCACGACACCGCCAACGCGATGGCCACCACCATCTCGACCGGTGCGCTCAAGCCCAAGGTCGCGGTGGCCATGTCCGCCGTGCTGAACCTTGTCGGCGCCTTCCTCTCCGTGGAGGTCGCCAACACGATCTCCAAAGGTCTCGTCGACGAGACCGGCATCCGTCCCGAGGTCATCTTCGCCGCCCTGGTCGGCGCGATCCTCTGGAATCTGCTGACCTGGCTGGTGGGCCTGCCCTCCAGTTCCTCGCACGCCCTGATGGGCGGCCTGATCGGCGCCACCATCGCCTCGGCCGGCTTCGGCGCGGTCCACGGTGACGTCCTGGTCACCAAGGTGCTGATTCCCGCGGTCGTCGCCCCGCTGGTGGCGGGCCTGGCCGCGATGCTCGCGACCCGTCTGACATACACCCTCGGCAAGAAGGCCGACGGCAAGGCCTCCGAGAAGGGCTACCGCGCCGGGCAGATCGCCTCCGCCGGCCTGGTCTCGCTCGCCCACGGCACCAACGACGCGCAGAAGACGATGGGCATCATCACCCTCGCCCTGGTCGCCGGCGGCACCATCGCCCCCGACTCCGACCCGCCCACCTGGGTCATCCTCTCCGCGGGTGTCGCCATCGCGCTCGGCACCTACCTCGGCGGCTGGCGCATCATCCGCACCATGGGCAAGGGCCTGACCGACCTCCAGCCGCAGCAGGGCTTCGCCGCCCAGACCAGCGCCGCGACGGTCATCCTGGCCTCCTCCCACCTCGGCTTCTCCCTCTCCACCACGCACTCCGTCTCCGGTTCGGTGATGGGCGCGGGCCTCGGCCGCAAGGGCGGCGTGGTCCGCTGGTCCACGGCCACCCGGATGTTCGTCGCCTGGGGCCTGACGCTCCCGGCCGCCGCCATGGTCGGCGCGATCGCCGAGTACGTCACCGGCTTCGGCGCCTGGGGCACGGCACTCGTCGCCGTCTTCCTGGTCGCCTCCAGCGCCGCGATCTGGAAGCTCTCCCGCCGCGAGGTCGTCGACCACACGAACGTCAACGAGACCGGGGAGCCGGCCGGCGTCGTCACCACGGCCATGGCCGCCGTCACCCCGCCCCCCACGGGCGCGGTCGCCGAGGAGTTCGCGGCCACGGTCCCGGCCCCGGCGACCGAACCGGCGACCTCTCCGGCCACCACGGTCTGAGCCCCACCCACCCGGTAACGAAGGAAGCAGCAGTATGAAGATCGACTGGGCGGCACTCGGCTCCGTCTTCGGGGTCAGCCTCGTGGTCACCGTGGCCCTGGTGGGCCTGTTCACCCTCGGCATCACCGGCCTGTCCCGCCACGAACGCGCGACGGCACAGGGCGGCTCGGCCGCGCTGGCGGTCACGGCGGCGTACGCGTGCTTCGCGGCCTGCGCCGCGGCCGTGGCGTACGGGATCTATCTGATCGTCGCCTGACCTGCGACACCGACTCCGGAAGTGGGGTGCGGGACGGACTCTCCGTCCCGCACCCCACTTCTCTTGTGACCCTCGAGACCACGCGCGTGTGGGCCTCAGCACACTCTCCCGTCGCAGGTCAACGGCAAGTTGACGGCCCTTCCAACCCCGTGGTGGACTGCCGGAGCCATGTACGGCGGCAGGAGAGGAAGCCGGTGCGAATCCGGCGCGGTCCCGCCACTGTCACCGGGGTAGCAATCCCCGGGAGCCAGGAACTCTCACCGCCGGTCTCGTCGAACCAGGGCGTGGACACCCTGAGTGAGGACATATCGCCATGCGCGGCTGCCGACTGAGGCTCAACGCCCCGTCCACCGACCGAGCTCTGCCCGACCCGACGGCCGGCTGAGCCGATGCGGGCCGATCGCGTCTTCGCGTACGGCGCCGCCGCCGGCCTCCTCGGTGACCTCCTCCTCGGCGATCCGCGCCGCGGGCATCCGGTCGCCGTGTTCGGGCGGGCCGCGGGTGCCGTGGAGCGAGTGCTGTGGCGGGACCATCGCGGGTGGGGCGCGCTGCATGCCGTCGTGTGTGCCGGTGGTGCCGTCGCGCTGGGCGCCGTGGCCGCTCGTGCCGTCCGTCCGTCCTCTGCCGTCTCCGTCGCGCTGACCGGCGCCGCCACCTGGGCCGTGGTCGGGGGGACTTCGCTTGCGCGGGAGGCTCGGGTCATCGGGCGGGCTCTGGAGGACGGTGACGTCGAGGCGGCGCGGGCGCGGCTGCCGCATCTGTGCGGGCGGGATCCGCAGGCGCTGGACGCGGACGGGATCGCTCGGGCGGTCGTGGAATCCGTCGCCGAGAACACGTCCGACGCGGTCGTGGGGGCACTGGTGTGGGGCGCCGTCGGTGGGGTGCCCGGGCTGGTCGGGTTCCGGGCCGTGAACACGCTCGACGCGATGGTCGGGCACAGGTCGGCCAAGTACCGGCGGTACGGGTGGGCTTCGGCTCGGCTCGACGACGTCGCGGGGTGGCCGGGGGCACGGCTCACCGCGGTACTCGCCGCCGTCGCCGGGGACGATCCCCGGGGGGCTGTGCGGGCGTGGCGTGCTGACGCGGGCAAGCATCCGTCGCCCAACGCCGGGCCCGTGGAGGCGTCGTTCGCGGGGGCGCTCGGGGTGCGGCTGGGTGGGACGTTGTCATACGCGGGGCGGGTGGAGCATCGGCCTGTACTGAACGGGGAGGGGCGTGCGGTGGAAGTGGCGGACATCGAGCGGGCTGTTCGGTTGTCGCGGCGGGTGGGGTGGTTGGCGTTCGGGGTCAGTGCGGCCACGGCGGTACTGCGGGGGCGGACCGGCTTCGCCCCTCGGTCGGGGCGTGCCTCATGACCGGTGGTGGGCTTCTCGTCGCCGGTACCACCTCCGACGCCGGCAAGAGCGTTGTCACCGCCGGGATCTGTCGGTGGCTGGTGCGGCAGGGGGTCAAGGTCGCGCCGTTCAAGGCGCAGAACATGTCCCTGAATTCGTTCGTCACGCGCGAGGGTGCCGAGATCGGGCGGGCGCAGGCCATGCAGGCACAGGCGTGCCGTGTGGAGCCGACGGCGCTCATGAACCCCGTGCTGCTGAAGCCCGGCGGTGACCAGAGCAGTCAGGTCGTGCTGATGGGGAAGCCCGTCGGTGAGATGAGCGCCCGGGGGTATCACGGCGGGCGGCAGCAGCAGCTTCTCGGGACCGTGCTCGACTGTCTGACGCAGTTGCGGGGCACGTATGACGCGGTGATCTGTGAGGGGGCCGGCAGTCCTGCCGAGATCAATCTGCGGCGGACCGACATCGTCAACATGGGTGTCGCGCGCAATGCCGGGCTGCCCGTGCTCGTGGTCGGTGACATCGACCGTGGGGGTGTCTTCGCCTCCTTCTTCGGGACCGTCGCGCTGCTGCCCCCGGCGGACCAGGAGCTGGTCGCCGGGTTTCTCGTGAACAAGTTCCGGGGGGACGTGTCGCTGCTGGAACCCGGGATCGACATGCTGCACGGGCTCACCGGGCGGCGGACGTACGGCGTCCTGCCCTTCCAGCACGGCCTCGGCATCGACGAGGAGGACGGACTGCGGGTCTCCTTGCGCGGGACGGTCAGGGAGTCGGTCGTCGCGCCGCCCGTCGGGGAGGACGTACTGCGGGTCGCCGTCTGCGCCGTGCCCCTCATGTCCAACTTCACCGACGTGGACGCCCTGGCCGCCGAGCCCGGTGTCGTCGTGCGGTTCGTGGACCGGCCCGAGGAGCTGGCCGACGCCGATCTCGTCGTCGTTCCGGGGACCCGGGGGACCGTCAAGGCCCTGGAGTGGCTGCGTGAGCGGGGACTGGCGAACGCCATCGTCCGCCGCGTCGCCGAGGGGCGGCCCGTGCTCGGGATCTGCGGTGGGTTCCAGATCCTCGGCGAGCACATCGAGGACGAGGTCGAAAGCCGCCGGGGGCATGTGGACGGGCTCGGAGTCCTGCCCGTGCGCGTGCGGTTCGCCCGGGAGAAGACCCTGACGCGGCCGGTGGGCAAAGCCCTCGGGGAGCACGTCGAGGGGTACGAGATTCATCACGGCGTTGCCGAGATCGCAGGCGGCGAAGCGTTCATCTCTGATGACAAAGGACACAGCTTGGACGGCTGCCGGGTCGGTCAGACCTGGGGCACGCACTGGCACGGCTCGCTGGAGTCGGACGGGTTCCGGCGAGCCTTTCTGCGGGAGGTGGCGGCCGCCGCGGGCCGCCGTTTCGTGCCGGCCGCCGACACCTCGTTCGCCGCGCTGCGCGAGGAGCAGCTCGACCGGCTCGGCGACCTGATCGAACAGCACGCTGACACCGACGCGCTCTGGCGGCTCATCGAGTCGGGCGCGCCGCAAGGACTGCCTTTCATTCCACCGGGAGCGCCCGCATGAGCACTGTGTTGTTGTTGTCGACCGCCGACACGGATCTGTTGGCGGCCCGGGCCGCTTCCGATGCCTCGTACCGGATCGGCAATCCGACCCGCGTCGACGTCGCGACCGAACTGCCCGCGCTGGTCGAGGGCTCGGACATCGCCGTCGTACGGCTGCTGGGCGGCAAGCGGGCCTGGGAGGACGGGCTCGCCGCGCTGAAGGCATCCGGGATTCCGACCGTGCTGCTGGGCGGCGAGGCCGTTCCGGACGCGGAGCTGATGGCCGAGTCGTCCGTGCCCGCCGGTGTGGTGGCGGAGGCGCTCAGGTACCTCGTCGAGGGCGGGCCCGCCAACCTCACCGAGCTGGCGCGGTTCCTGTCGGACACCGTGCTGCTGACGGGCGAGGGGTTCGTCGAGCCGCAGAAGATGCCCGCGTACGGCGTCCATGGGGAGCGTGCGTACGTCGAGGGCCGTCCGACCGTCGGCGTGCTCTTCTACCGGGCCCATGAGCTGAGCGGCAACACCGCCTTCGTGGACACCCTGTGCGACGCGATCGAGGCGCGCGGCGCCAACGCCCTGCCCGTGTACTGCGGGTCGCTGCGTGGCGCCGACGCCGGACTGTACGAGATCCTCGGCAAGGCCGACGCCCTCGTCGCCACCGTCCTCGCCGCCGGCGGCACGCACGCCTCGCAGGCCTCGGCCGGCGGTGACGAGGAGGCCTGGGACATCGGGACGCTGGCCGAGCTCGACGTCCCGGTGCTGCAAGGGCTCTGCCTGACCTCCTCGCACGCCGCGTGGGACGAGTCGGACGCCGCCCTGTCCCCCATGGACGCGGCGATGCAGGTCGCGATCCCGGAGTTCGACGGACGGCTGATCACGGTCCCCTTCTCCTTCAAGGAGCAGGGTCCGGACGACGTTCCCGTGTACGTCGCCGCCCCCGAGCGGGCCGCGCGCGTCGCCGGAATCGCCGTGCGCCACGCTCAGTTGAAGCACAAGCCGAACCAGGACAAGAAGCTCGCGCTCGTCTTCACCGCCTACCCGACCAAGCACTCGCGCGTCGGGAACGCCGTGGGGCTGGACACGCCCGCCTCGGCGGTACGGGTGCTGGACGCGCTCCGGGACGCCGGATACGTCGTCGAACCACGCGACGGAGTCGCTGATGTCACCGTCCCCGACAACGGTGACGAGCTGATCCACCGGCTCATCAACGCCGGTGGCCACGACGTCGAATGGCTCACCGAGGAGCAGCTCGCCGCCGCGCCCGCCCGGGTGCCGCTGGCCGACTACCGGGCATGGTTCGAGAAGCTCGACCCGGAGCTGCGGGACGGGATGCTGGAGGCGTGGGGCGAGCCCCCGGGGTCCCTCTACGTCGACGGGGACGACATCGTCCTCGCCTCCCTCCAGTTCGGGAACGTCGTCGTCATGATCCAGCCGCCGCGCGGCTTCGGCGAGAACCCGATCGCGATCTACCACGACCCGGACATGCCGCCGTCGCACCACTACATGGCGGCGTACAGGTGGCTCGACAATTCGTTCGGCGCCGACGCCATCGTGCACATGGGCAAGCACGGCACGATGGAGTGGCTGCCGGGCAAGGGCCTCGGCCTGAGCGGGGGGTGCGCGCCGGACGCCGTCCTCGGGGACCTGCCGCTGATCTACCCGTTCATCGTCAACGACCCCGGCGAGGGCACCCAGGCCAAGCGGCGCGGGCACGCCACCGTCGTCGACCACCTGGTGCCGCCGATGGCGCGGGCCGACACCTACGGCGACCTGGCCAAGCTTGAGCAGCTCCTCGACGAGTACGCGCTGGTCTCCGACCTGGACCCGACGAAGGCGCCGGCCGTGCGGGCGCAGATCTGGACGCTGGTGAAGGCAGCCGAGCTGCACCACGACCTGCACGTCGACGACCAGCCGGACGACGACGCGTTCGACGAGTTCGTCATGCACATCGACGGCTATCTGTGCGAGATCAAGGACGTGCAGATCCGCGACGGGCTCCACATCCTGGGTGGTGGCCCGGTCGGTGAGCCGCGGGTGAACCTCGTGCTCGCCGTGCTGCGGGCCTCGCAGGTGTGGGGCGGGCAGGCGAACGCGCTGCCGGGTCTGCGGGCCTCGCTCGCCGCTCATTTCGGGCTCAGCGAGAAGGAGCTGCTGGCGGAGCCGGGTGCGCCCGTGAAGGTGCCGGTCGAGCTGAGCGACCTGGTGGAGGGACCGTCTCGTACCGCCGCCGACGCCATCGATCTGCTGGAGGAGCTGTGCCGGCGGGTCGCGGAGGGCATGGAGGCCAGGTCGTGGGACGTGACGACCGTCCCCGCCCTCGTCCGTGACGTCCTCCGCACCGAACTCCCCGATGCTGTCGCCGTGTTGGAGTTCGCCTGCGACGAGGTCGTGCCGCGGCTCGCCCGTACGACGGACGAGATCGGCCACATCCTCAAGGCACTTGACGGTGGGTACGTCCCCGCCGGGCCGTCCGGTTCCCCGACGCGCGGACTGGTCAACGTCCTCCCGACCGGGCGGAACTTCTACTCCGTCGACCCCAAGGCCATTCCGTCCCGGCTGAGTTGGGAGGTCGGACAGTCCCTCGCCGACTCGCTCGTTCAGCGGTACCTCCAGGACACCGGTGCGTACCCGAAGTCCGTCGGGCTGACGGTGTGGGGTACGTCCGCGATGCGTACCCAGGGCGACGACATCGCCGAGATCCTCGCGCTGCTGGGCTGCCGCCCGGTGTGGGACGACGCGTCGAGGCGGGTGACGGGCTTCGAGGTCGTGCCGCCGGCGGAGCTCGGGCGGCCGCGCATCGATGTCACGGTGCGTATCTCCGGGTTCTTCCGGGACGCGTTCCCACATGTGGTGGGGCTCATCGACGACGCGGTGCGGGCGGTGGCCGAGCTGGACGAGCCGGCCGAGTCCAACTTCGTGCGGGCGCACGTGGACGAGGACGCCGCCGAGCACGGGGACCGGCGGCGGGCGAGCGCCCGTGTCTTCGGCTCCAAGCCCGGGGCGTACGGCGCCGGACTGCTGCCCCTGATCGACGCGCGGAACTGGCGCAGCGATGCCGACCTCGCCGAGGTGTACGCGGTGTGGGGCGGTTACGCCTATGGACGCGGGCTCGACGGGCGGGCGGCGCGCGGGGACATGGAGACGGCGTTCAAGCGGATCGCGGTCGCGGCGAAGAACGTCGACACGCGCGAGCACGACCTCGTCGACGCGGACGACTACTTCCAGTACCACGGCGGCATGGTCGCCATGGTGCGGCATCTGACGGGCGCCAACCCCGAGGCGTACGTGGGTGATTCGGCCACGCCGGACCAGGTGAAGACCCGCACGCTGGGTGAGGAGACGCACCGCGTGTTCCGCGCGCGGGTGGTCAACCCGCGCTGGATGGCGGCCATGCGGCGGCACGGCTACAAGGGTGCCTTCGAGATGGCGGCGACCGTGGACTACCTCTTCGGGTACGACGCCACGGCCGGGGTCGTCGACGACTGGATGTACGAGAAGCTCAGCGCGGAGTACGTCTTCGATCCCGAGAACCGGGACTTCATGCAGAAGTCCAACCCGTGGGCGCTGCGGGGCATTACCGAGCGTCTGCTGGAGGCTGCCGACCGAGGGCTGTGGGCGGAGCCGGACGCGGAGACGCTGGAGCGGCTGCGGGCCACCTACCTGGAGCTCGAAGGCGACTTGGAGGGTGACGACAAGTGAGTACCCCGTTTCCGTTCACGGCCGTCGTCGGCCAGGACGACCTGCGGCTCGCGCTGCTGCTGAACGCCGTGTCGCCGGCGGTCGGCGGTGTGCTGGTGCGCGGCGAGAAGGGCACCGCGAAGAGCACCGCCGTACGCGCCCTTTCGGCTCTGCTGCCGGAAGTGGACGTCGTCGCGGGGTGCCGGTTCTCGTGCGATCCGGCTTCTCCCGACCCCGCCTGCCCGGACGGGCCGCATGAGGCCGGTAACGGCGGTAAGCGTCCGGCCCGTATGGTCGAGCTCCCCGTCGGCGCCTCCGAGGATCGGCTCGTGGGTGCGCTGGACATCGAGCGCGCCCTTGCGGAGGGGGTCAAGGCCTTCGAGCCCGGCCTGCTCGCCGACGCGCACCGCGGGATTCTCTACGTCGACGAGGTCAACCTCCTCCACGACCACCTCGTCGACCTGCTGCTCGACGCGGCCGCGATGGGTGCGTCGTATGTCGAGCGCGAGGGTGTCTCCGTACGGCATGCCGCGCGTTTTCTGCTCGTCGGGACCATGAATCCCGAAGAGGGCGAGCTGCGGCCCCAGTTGCTCGACCGGTTCGGGCTGACCGTCGAGGTCGCGGCCTCGCGGGAGCCCGACCAGCGCGTGGAGGTCGTGCGCAGGCGGCTTGCCTACGACGACGATCCGGGCGGGTTCGCCGCTCGGTGGGCCGAGGAAGAGGCCGCCGTACGGGCGCGGATCGTGGCCGCGCGGGCGTTGTTGCCGTCGGTGCGGCTGGGTGACGGGGCGCTGCGGCAGATCGCGGCGACCTGTGCGGCCTTCGAGGTCGACGGGATGCGGGCCGACATCGTGATGGCCCGGACCGCCACCGCGCTGGCCGCGTGGGCCGGGCGGACCGATGTGCTCGCCGAGGATGTGCGGCAGGCCGCGCTGCTCGCGTTGCCGCATCGGCGGCGGCGGAATCCCTTTGACGCGCCAGGACTTGACGAGGACAAGCTCGACGAGACGCTGCAGGAGTTCGCGGGGCCGGAGGAGGACGGGGATCCGGATCCCGACGGTCCCGGTGGGCCCGGTGGGGGTGGCGGGCAGCCGCCGTCCGACGGCCCGCAGGAGGACGGCGGCTCCGCCGCGCGTCCCGAGGCCGGGGAGGGCGGCGAACCGCAGGCCTCCGGTGGCGGGGAGCAGGCTCCCGCCCGGGCCTCCGAGCCCTTTCGTGCCAAGGTGCTGAGTGTGCCGGGCCTGGGTGAGGGTGCCGCCGGGCGGCGTTCGCGGGCGCGGACCGAGCATGGGCGTACGACGGGGGCGCGGCGGCCTCAAGGTGCGCTGACCAAGCTGCACTTGGCGGCCACCGTGCAGGCGGCCGCGCCGCATCAGCGGGCTCGGGGGCGGTCGGGGCGCGGGCTGGTGGTGCGGCGGGACGATCTGCGGCAGGCCACGCGGGAGGGGCGCGAGGGGAACCTCGTGCTGTTCGTGGTCGATGCCTCCGGGTCCATGGCTGCCCGGCGGCGGATGAGTGCTGTGAAGGGGGCCGTGCTGTCGTTGCTGCTGGATGCCTATCAGCGGCGGGACAAGGTGGGGCTTGTGACGTTTCGGGGGGCGGCTGCGGATGTGGCTCTGCCGCCCACCTCGTCCGTGGACGCCGCGGCCGCTCGGCTGGAGTCGCTTCCCACTGGGGGGCGGACTCCGCTGGCTGCCGGGCTGCTCAAGGCGCATGAGGTGCTGCGGGTGGAGCGGTTGCGGGATCCGGCTCGGCGGGCGCTCGTCGTCGTGGTGACGGACGGGCGGGCCACCGGTGGGCCCGAGCCCGTCGCGCTGTCGGGCCGGGCCGCTCGGCTGTTCGCCGCCGAGGGGGTCGCCTCCGTCGTCGTGGACTGTGAGTCGGGGCCCGTGCGACTGGGGCTCGCCGGGCAGCTCGCGGGTGAGCTCGGGGGTACGGCCGTGACGCTGGACGAGTTGCGGGCCGACTCGATCGCCGGGCTGGTCAAGGAAGTTCAGGGCAACAGGAGGGCCGCGTAATGCCTCAGGGACAGCCGAGTGTCGTACCGGACGACGGGCTGACTACTCGTCAGCGTCGTAATCGGCCGCTCGTCGTCGTGCACACGGGGGTTGGCAAGGGCAAGTCGACCGCCGCCTTCGGGCTTGCGCTGCGTGCCTGGAACCAGGGGTGGCCGATCGGGGTGTTCCAGTTCGTCAAGTCGGCGAAGTGGAAGGTCGGCGAGGAGCGGGCGCTGCGGGTGCTCGGGGACTCCGGGGAGGGCGGGTCCGTCGCCTGGCACAAGATGGGCGAGGGGTGGTCGTGGGTGCAGCGCGGCCTCCAGGGCGACAACGTCAGCAACGAGGAGAAGGCCCGGGAGGGCTGGGAGCAGGTCAAGCGGGACCTCGCCGCCGAGACGTACCAGCTGTATGTGCTGGACGAGTTCGCCTACCCCATGCACTGGGGGTGGGTCGACACCGATGAGGTCGTCGACGTGCTGCGTCATCGGCCGGGGACCCAGCATGTCGTCATCACCGGGCGGAACGCGCCCGAGAAGCTCGTCGGCTTCGCCGACCTCGTGACCGACATGTCCAAGGTCAAGCACCCGATGGACGCCGGGCAGAAGGGGCAGAGGGGCATCGAGTGGTGACTTCCTCCGTCCCACGGCTGGTCATCGCCGCGCCGGCCTCCGGCAGCGGCAAGACCACCGTTGCCACGGGGCTGATGGCCGCGTTCACCGCGCGGGGGCTTGCCGTGTCCCCGCACAAGGTCGGGCCGGACTACATCGATCCCGGGTATCACTCGCTCGCCACCGGGCGGGTGGGGCGGAACCTCGACGCGTATCTGTGCGGGGCGGAGTTGGTCGGGCCGTTGTTCGCGCACGCGGCGCGGGGGTGCGATGTCGCCGTTGTCGAGGGTGTCATGGGGATGTTCGACGGGGCCGCGGGGGAGGGTGAACTGGCGTCCACGGCTCATGTGGCGAAGCTGTTGCGGGCGCCGGTGGTGCTGGTCGTCGACGCCTCGTCGCAGTCTCGGTCCGTTGCGGCGCTCGTGCACGGGTTCGCCTCCTGGGATCCGGAGGTGCGGGTCGGGGGCGTGATTCTGAACAAGGTCGCGTCCGATCGGCACGAGGCGCTGTTGCGGGAGGCCTTGGATTCTGCCGGGGTGCCTGTGCTGGGGGTGTTGCGGCGGGCGGCTCAGGTGGATACGCCGTCGCGGCATCTGGGGCTGGTGCCGGTGGCTGAGCGGCGGGGGGCGGCTGTTGAGGCCGTCGCGGCTATGGCTGCGCAGGTTTCTGCCGGGTGTGATCTTGAGGGGTTGCTGGGGCTGGCGCGGGGTGCGGGGGCGTTGTCCTGTGCGGCTTGGGATGCGGCTGAGGTCCTCGCTCCCGCGGCGGGGCCGCTGATGGATGCAGTGCCCCCTCCGCCCCTTCCCGTCCCGTCCCTGGGGGCTGCCGCCCCCAAGCCCCCGCTTCGGCCCGAAGGGCCTCGTCCTCAAGTGCCGGGCGGGCTGAAAATCGCCGTTGCCGGCGGGGCTGCGTTCACCTTCTCCTACGCCGAGCACGCCGAGCTTCTCACCGCCGCCGGTGCCGATGTCGTCCCCTTCGATCCGCTGCGGGACGAGGAACTGCCCGACGGTACGCGCGGCTTGGTCATCGGCGGCGGGTTTCCCGAGGTGTACGCCTCCGAGCTGTCCGCCAACGAGCCTCTTCGCAAGGCCGTTGCCGAGCTCGCCTTCAGTGGGGCGCCCATCGCCGCCGAGTGTGCCGGGCTTCTCTACCTCTGCCGTGAGCTCGACGGGCTGCCCATGTGCGGTGTGCTCGATGCCGGCGCGCGGATGTCCGAGCGGCTCACCCTCGGGTACCGGGACGCCGTGGCCGTGAGTGACAGTGTGCTCGCCGGGGCCGGGACGCGGATGCGTGGGCACGAGTTTCACCGGACCGTCGTCGAGCCCGGCTCGGGGGCGGCTCCCGCCTGGGGTGTGCGCGCTCCTGAACGGCGGGTCGAAGGTTTCGTACAACAAGGTGTGCACGCCAGTTATCTGCACACGCACTGGGCGTCCGAGCCCGGTGTCGCCCGTCGGTTCGTGGAGAGGTGCCGGACGTCATGAGCAGCAGGCTGATCGGAGTCGGGGTCGGTCCCGGTGACCCGGAGCTGGTGACCGTCAAGGGCGTCAACGCTCTGCGCGCGGCCGACGTGGTCGTCGTACCGGTGATGGACAGCGGGGAGCGGGGGCGGGCCGAGGCGACCGTTCTGCACTACGTGCCCGGGGAGAAGGTCGTACGGGTCGTGTTCGCGCTCAACGAGCGGACCGACCGGGGGCGTCGGGAGGCGGCCTGGGACGCTGCGGGTGAGCGGGTTGCGCGGTTGCTCCAGGAGCACGGGGCCGTTGCCTTCGCCACCATCGGCGATCCCAATGTGTACTCCACCTTCACCTATCTCGCGCAGACCATCAGTGAGCTGGTGCCGGGGACCGTCGTCGAGACGGTGCCCGGGATCACCGCCATGCAGGATCTGGCGGCGCGTTCCGGGGCCGTGCTGACGGAGGGGACCGAGCCGCTGACCCTGGTGCCGGTGACCGCGGGGGCCGCCGTGCTCAAGGACGCGCTCGCCGGGCCGGGGACCGTCGTCGCCTACAAGTTCGGGCGGCAGGCCGGGGAGGTCGCCGAGGCGTTGCGGGAGACCGGGCGGATCGACGACGCGGTGTGGGGGTCCGCGCTGGGGCTGCCGGACGAGGCCATCCGGCCCGCCGGTGAGCTCGACGGGGCTCCCCTGCCGTACCTGTCCACACTCATCGCGCCCGCGCGGCGTGACGGCGGGCGGGGCGGCAAGCTGTGACCAGCCCTGCATCAGTCGGCGATCCCCACCACCAGCCAGATGAAGCCCGCCCCGGCGACCGTGCACAGCAGGGTCGAGCGGGCCGGGTGTTCGTGGTGGGCCTCGGGGAGGATCTCGGCGGCCGCCAGATACAGGAGCGCGCCGCCGAAGAGGCCGAGGTAGCCGCCGAGCACGTCCTCGGGGATGGTGACGAAGAGCGTCGAGGCGGCGCCCGCGACCGGGGCGACCGCGTCCGCGAACAGCATCGCGAGCGCTCTGCGCCGGGCGTTTCCGTACAGGCTTGTGATCGTGTACGTGTTGAAGCCGTCCGCGAAGTCGTGGGCGACGACCGCGAGGGCGACCGTCGTGCCCATGCCGCCGCCGATCTGGAAGGCCGCGCCGATCGCCACGCCGTCCATCGCGCTGTGGCCGACCATCGCCGCGGCCGCCGTCAGGCCCACCTCGGGCGTACGGCCACCGTGCGAGGCCATGTCGACAGCTTCCTCGGCGCCGTGGGCCGCCTGACGGGTCGCCAGCAGGCGTTCCACCAGATGGGCCAGCAGGAAGCCGGCCACGAACAGCAGGAGCGCCGCCGGTACGCCGAAGACCTCGGTGTCCGCCGCCTCCAGTGCCTCCGGCAGCAGGTCGAGGCCGACGACGCCCAGCATCAGGCCGCCGGCCAGGCCGAGGACCAGATGGCGGCGGTCGGTCACGCGATGTGCCGTCCAGCCGCCGGCCAGCGTCATCAGGAACGCGCCGAGCGCGACGAGGACCGCCATGTGACCTTGCTATCCGATCCGGCCGCTCCGGTCGCGCTCATCCGACCCGACCCGCGTTGAAGTTCCGTAAGACGAGAGGACCCGAACCCATGGCCGATGCCCCCACCGGCAAGGTGACCTTCGTCGGTGCCGGCCCCGGCGCCGCCGACCTGCTGACGTTCCGTGCCGCGCGTGCCATCGCCGAGGCGGACGTCGTGATCTGGGCGGCCAGCCTGGTCCAGGCGGAGGTCCTGCAGCACGCCCGCGAGGACGCGGAGATCCTCGACTCGGCGACGATGTCCCTGGAGGACGTCGTGGCCGTCTACGAGCGGGCCCGGCGGGACGGGCTGCGGGTCGCCCGTATTCACTCCGGTGATCCCGCCCTCTGGGGCGGTACGCAGGAGCAGCTCGACCGGTGTGCCGGCATCGGCATCGACACCGAGGTCGTGCCCGGCGTGTCCGCCTTCTCCGCCGTCGCGGCGCTCGCCCGGCGTGAGCTGACCATCCCCGAGGTGGCGCAGTCCGTCATCCTCACCCGGCTCGGTGGCGGCAAGACGCCGATGCCGCCCGGGGAGGAGGTGCGGGAGTTCGCGCGGCACGGGACGACCATGGCGGTCTTCCTGTCCGCCGCCCGCAGCGGACAGCTCGTGCGGGAGCTGCTGGAGGGCGGTTATCCGACGTCCACACCGGTCGTGATCGCCTATCAGGCGACCTGGCCGGAGGAACTGCTGGTGCGCTGCACGATCGAGACGCTGGAGGAGACGGTCAAGGAACACAAGCTCTGGAAACACACGCTGTTCCTGGTCGGCCCGGCGCTCGACGCGCACGGCACACGCTCGCACCTCTACCACCCCGGTCACTTCCACGGCTACCGCAAGGCCGACCCGGAGGCCCGCAGGGCCCTGCGTACGCGGGGTGCCGGAACGTGATCACGGTGGTCGGTACGGGGACGGGTGCACCGGTTCCCGCCGAGGCGCTGGCCGGCGCCGAGCTGGTGGTCGGCGGGCGGCGGCATCTGGACGCCGTACGGCTGCCCGAGGGCGTCGAGCGGGTGGTGCTCGGGGCGCTGGGGCCCGCCCTCGACACGATCGAGGAGTACGTCGTGAAGGGGCGGCCCGTGGTCGTGCTGGCCTCGGGGGATCCCGGGTTCTTCGGGATCGTGCGGGTGCTGGCGGAGCGGTTCGGGGCGGAGCGGCTCGATGTCCGGGCCGGGGTGTCGTCCGTCGCCGCCGCGTTCGCGCGGGTCGGGCTGCCGTGGGACGACGCGGTGGTGGTGAGCGCGCACGGGCGGGATCTGCGTACGGCCGTCAATGTGTGCCGGGCGCGGCCGAAGGTGGCCGTGCTGACGGGGCCGGGGGCGGGGCCCGCCGAGTTGGGGGCCGCGCTGCTGCACCGGACCGACTCACGTGTTCTCGTCGTCGCCTCGGCGCTCGGCTCGGCGGAGGAGCGGGTGGAGCGGGTGCCGCCCGCCGAGGCCGCCGCCCGGGACTGGGGGCCGTCGGTGAGCGTGGTGCTGTGCCTGGACGAGGCGCGGGCGCTGGGTGCCGTACGGACCGTCGCCGGGGCGCCCGCCGGGCCCGCCGGATGGGCGCTGGACGAGGGCGAGTTCGCCCACCGGGACTCGATGATCACCAAGTTCGAGGTACGGGCGCTGGCCCTGGCCCGGCTCGGGCCGCGCCTCGGCGACCTGGTGTGGGACGTCGGCTCGGGCTCCGGGTCCGTGGCCGTCGAGTGCGCGCGGTTCGGCGCCGCCGTCACCGCGATCGAGCAGACCCGGGACGGTGTCGGACGGATCCGCGCCAACGCCCTGGCCCACGGGGTCGACGTACGTGCCGTGCATGGTGCGGCGCCCACCGTCCTGTCCGACCTCGACGATCCGGACGCCGTGTTCATCGGCGGCGGGGGGCATGAACTGCCCGCCATCGTCACCGCGTGCGCGCGCCGGGCCCGGCGGACCGTCGTCGTCGCCCTGGCCGCGCTCGACCGGGTGCCGGCGGTGCGTGCGGCGCTCACCGGTGCCGGGTTCGCCTGCGACGGGGTCCTGTTGCAGTCGTCGCGGCTCGCGCCGCTGCCGGGGGACGTGACCCGGTTGGCGGCGACGAATCCCGTATTCCTGCTGTGGGGCGTCCGGCCTCCGGCGCCCAGTGAAGGAGTTTCCCATTGAATCCTCTCCCTCGCGAACGGGGGAGATTCCTGGCTCTCGCTGCTCGTCGGCTCAGCGAACCGTCGAGTCTGACGCGATCAGCACCAGTCGGGTTGAAACCAGCCCGGGTTATTAAGTTTTGGGAGGTTACTGCTGTGCTGGCTTGGTTCTCGCTCAGCGATCCGCGACCCTACCAGCCATCGTTGGGGGGCACTCGGTGATCGGCTTGATTTCCGCCACGGCGGCGGGATCCGCTGCGCGGGACCGGCTGGCCGCGGTGTGGCCGGACCGGGTGCGTGTGTATGACGGGCCCGTGGGGGACGCCGTGCGGCGGGCGTTCGCCGAGTGTGAGCAGCTCGTGTGTTTTCTGGCCACGGGAGCGGTCGTACGGCTGATCGCGCCGCTGCTGGGGGACAAGGCGTCCGATCCGGGGGTGGTGTGCGTCGACGAGGGTGGGCGGTTCGCCGTCTCGCTGGTGGGCGGGCATGGCGGGGGTGCCAATGAACTCGCCCGTGAGGTGGGTGAGTTGCTGGGGGCCGCGCCGGTGGTGACCACGGCTACGGATGCGGTGGGGGTGCCTGGGCTGGACACGCTCGGGTTCCCTGTGGAGGGTGATGTCGCCTCGGTGTCACGGGCTGTGCTCGACGGTGAACCTGTGGAGCTGGACCTGGAGCTGAGCTGGCCGCTGCCTGCGCTGCCGTCGAACGTGGGGCGCCCGGCGTCGGACCGTATCCGGCTCACCGACCGTGCCGTCGAGCCCGCCGGGCGCGAGGTCCTCCTTCGGCCTCCGTCCCTCGTCGTCGGCGTAGGCGCCTCCAAGAACGCCCCGGTCGAGGAGGTACTCGGCCTCATCGAAAGCGCCCTCCACGACGCCGGCCTCTCCGTCAAGTCCCTCGCCGAGCTCGCCACCGTCGACGCCAAGGCCGGCGAACCCGGCATCGTGGCGGCCGCCGAGCGCCTCGGCGTGCCCCTTGTCACCTACTCCGCCGAGGAGTTGACCGGCGTCGACGTGCCGAACCCCTCCGACGCGCCGCTCGCCGCCGTGGGCACCCCCTCCGTCGCCGAGGCCGCCGCCCTCCTACGCGGGGGCGAACTCCTCGTACCCAAGCGGAAGTCGGCCGCACAGCCCGCGATGGCGACCTGTGCCGTCGTACGGCGTCCCGCGCGCGGGCGGCTCGCGGTGGTCGGACTCGGGCCGGGTGCCCGGGATCTCCTCACCCCCCGCGCGAAGGCGGAGCTGCGGCGTGCCTCCGTGCTCGTCGGGCTCGACCAGTACGTCGATCAGATCCGCGATCTGCTGCGGCCGGGCACCCGGCTCCTGGAGTCGGGGCTCGGGGCCGAGGAGGAGCGGGCGCGTACGGCCGTGGCGGAGGCCCGGAAGGGGCAGGCCGTGGTGCTGATCGGCAGTGGGGACGCGGGCGTGTACGCCATGGCCTCCCCCGCGCTCGCCGAGGCCTCCGACGACATCGACGTGATCGGCGTGCCCGGGGTGACCGCCGCGCTCGCCGCCGCCGCGATCCTCGGTGCGCCGCTCGGGCACGACCACGTGTCCATCAGCCTCTCCGACCTGCACACGCCCTGGGAGGTCATCGAGCGGCGGGTGCGGGCCGCGGCCGAGGCGGACATCGTCGTGACGTTCTACAACCCGCGCAGCCGGGGCCGGGACTGGCAGCTGCCCAAGGCGCTCGCGATCCTCGCCGGGCACCGGGAGCCGACGACGCCGGTCGGTGTCGTACGGAACGCGTCGCGGGCGGACGAGTCCAGCCGGCTCACGACACTGGGCGGCCTGGACCCGGCGACGGTCGACATGATGACGGTCGTGACGGTGGGCAACACGGCCACCCGGCAGATCGCGGGGCGCATGGTGACGCCCCGCGGCTACCGCTGGCAGGAGGAACCGAATTGAACCCTCCTCCTCGCGAACGAGGAGGATTCCTGGCTCACACTGCTCGGCCGCTCAGCGAACGATCGAGACTTACGCGATCAACACCAGCCGGGTTGGAACCAGCCCGGTTTCCCCAAAGATTGGAGGCTGCTGTGCTGGCTTGGTTCTCGCTCAGCACGCGGCGACGCTACCACCGGGAGGCCCGGTGAACCGCGTGATTCACCCGATCGAGCAGGAGTCCTTCCGCCGGCTGCGCACCCGCCTGGACACCTCGCATTTCCCGCCGCTGACCCGTGCGGTGGTGGAGCGGGTCATCCACTCCGCCGCCGACCTCGACTACGCCACCGATCTCGTCATGGACGAGGGCGCGCTGGAGAAGGCGTACGCCGCGCTGCACGCCGGGGCGCCCGTCGTCGTGGACGTCGAGATGGTGGCGGCAGGGATCACCCGGCGGGAGACCGTCTGCCGGCTGAAGGACGCCGAGGCCGGGCCGGGGCTGACCCGTTCGGCGCACGCGATCCGGCTCGCCTACGAGCAGGTCGGTCCGGGCGCCCTCTGGGTGATCGGCAACGCGCCGACCGCCCTGGAGGAGCTGCTGACCCTGGACGTCTCGCCCGCGCTCGTGATCGGGCTGCCCGTCGGTTTCGTCGGGGCGGCCGAGTCCAAGGCCGCGTTGCGGGAGAGCGGGCTGCCCGCCGTGAGCAACGTGTCCGAGAAGGGCGGTTCGGCGGTCGCCGCGGCCGCGCTCAACGCCCTGCTGTACCACCCCACTTCGTACGCCGAAGCCGCTGAACACTCCGAGGAGAAATCGTGACCACCCCGCCGCCCGCCCTGCTCATCGCCGGCCATGGCACCCGGGACGATGCCGGGGCCGAGGCGTTCCGCGACTTCGTCCGGGAGCTGGGGCGCCGCCACCCCGAACTGCCCGTCGCGGGCGGCTTCATCGAGCTGTCCCCGCCGCCGCTGGGCGATGCCGTGACCGAGCTGGTGGAGCGGGGCGTACGGCGGTTCGCCGCGGTGCCGCTGATGCTGGTGTCCGCCGGGCACGCGAAGGGCGACATCCCGGCGGCGCTGGCCCGCGAGAAGGAGCGGCACCCCGCGATCACGTACACGTACGGCCGTCCGCTGGGCCCGCACCCCGCGCTGCTGTCCGTCCTCGAGCGGCGGCTGGACGAGGCGCTCGGCGGTACGGCACGCACGCCCGAGGACCGGGCCGATGTGACCGTGCTGCTGGTCGGGCGCGGGTCGACCGACCCGGACGCCAACGCCGAGGTGCACAAGGCGGCGCGGCTGCTGTGGGAGGGGCGCGGGTACGCCGGTGTGGAGACGGCGTTCGTGTCACTGGCGGCGCCGGACGTACCGAGCGGGCTCGACCGGTGCGTGAAGCTGGGGGCGCGGCGGATCGTCGTCCTGCCGTACTTCCTGTTCACCGGCATCCTCCCGGACCGGGTCCGGCAGCAGACCGAGGGCTGGGCGGCCGCGCACCCGGAGGTCGAGGTGCGGTCGGCGGACGTCATCGGGCCGGAGCCGGAGCTGCTGGACCTGGTGATGGAGCGGTACGAGGAGGCCCTGAAGGGCGATCTGCGGATGAACTGCGACTCGTGTGTGTACCGCATCGCGCTGCCCGGCTTCGAGGACAAGGTGGGGATGCCGCAGCAGCCGCACTTCCACCCCGACGACGACGGCCACCATCACCACGGACACCACCACCATGGCGCCCACTCCCATGCGCACTGAGGGACCCGACCTGCGGCACCACGGGGACGCCGAGGTGCGGGACGACGGCGCGGTCCTCGTCGACCTCGCCGTGAACGTCCGCGCCGACACGCCCCCGGCGTGGCTGCGTGAGCGCATCGCCGGGTCGCTCGGCGGGCTGGCCGCCTATCCGGACGGGCGGGCCGCGCGGGCGGCGGTGGCGGCGCGGCACGGGCTGCCGGTGGAGCGGGTGCTGCTCACGGCCGGGGCCGCGGAGGCCTTCGTGCTGCTCGCGCGTGCCCTGAAGGTGCGTCAGCCGGTCGTCGTGCATCCGCAGTTCACGGAGCCGGAGGCGGCGCTGCGGGACGCCGGGCACACCGTGGACCGGGTGCTGCTGCGGGAGGCGGACGGCTTCCGGCTGGACCCGGCGGCCGTCCCCGAGGACGCCGACCTGGTGGTGATCGGCAACCCGACCAACCCGACGTCGGTCCTGCACCCGGCCGCCTCGATCGCCGAACTGGCCCGTCCTGGGCGGACGTTGGTGGTGGACGAGGCGTTCATGGACGCGGTGCCGGGCGAGCGGGAGGCACTGGCCGGGCGGACGGACATCCCCGGCCTGGTGGTGCTGCGCAGCCTGACGAAGACCTGGGGGCTGGCCGGGCTGCGGATCGGCTATGTCCTGGCCGACCCGGAGACGATCACGGAACTGGAGCGCGCCCAGCCCCTGTGGCCGGTCTCCACTCCCGCACTCGCCGCCGCGGAGGCCTGTGTGTCCCCTCAGGCGCTGGCGGAGGCCGCGCACGCGGCTCACCGTATCGCCGCGGACCGGGCCCATCTCGTCGCGGGGCTGGCCGAGTTCGCCTCGGACGGACTCCGGGTCGCCGAGCCCGCCGAGGGTCCCTTCGTCCTCGTACGACTGCCGGGGGCGGCTGCTGTACGGCGGCATCTGCGGGACCTGGGGTTCGCCGTGCGGCGCGGGGACACGTTCCCGGGGCTGGGCGAGGAGTGGCTGCGGCTGGCGGTGCGGGACCGGGCGACGGTCAACTCGTTCCTGCAGGCGCTGGACCGGGCGGTGACGCTGGCGCACCATGCGAGGGGCGGGCCGGCAGCACGCTGACGGCGGCCACCCACAGCTCCGACAGCAGGAAGGCGAAGAAGCCGCCCCAGGGGACGAAGACCAGGACGCCGAGGACGACAGCGGCCCAGCTCAGCCGGCGGGGCCAGGGACTGGCGACGGCACGGACCGTGGCCAGTCCCGCGGCGCGACGTGTCCGGCGCCGGAGGCGGTCAGCTGCGTCGCCGTGCCAGCGCCACCGCTCCCCCGCCGGCGACGAGCAGGGCGAGCGCGCCGCCCGCGATGTACGGCGTCGTCGAGCTGCCGCCGGTCTCGGCGAGCCCCGACTCGGCGGGTGCGCCCTGCGCCTCGCCCTGCGCCTGTACGTCACCGGCCGGGTCCGGGCCCGGTGCGGTGGACGACGGGGTGGCCGACGACGCCTCCGGGGCCGGCGGGGCCTCGCAGGTCGCCTTCGCCAGGGTCAGGGTGCCGGTCACCTCGGCGACGTTCAGCTTCAACGGGTTGACGGAGACCTCGAGTTCGAGGGCGGTCGCGGCCGCCGTGCTCGAGGTGGTCTCCTTCTTGGACAGGTCGAGGCGGACCTCGCCGATGCCGGGCACCTGGACGTCCGTCGGTCCGTCGGCGGTCACCGTGACCTTCTTGCCGAGGACCGTCACCGCCCCGAGCAGGTTCGACGAGGCGACCGGCGTCTTCCCGGCCTCGCAGGTCGCCTTCGAGGTGACCGTGCCGACCTCGATGAGCGAGAGGAGCGGCAGGCCGGGGACATGCACCTTGGCGTGGGCGAGGTCGGTGCGGCCCTCGGCCTTCGTGTCGGTGACCGTCGCCTTCGCGGAGGCCACCTCGGCGTCCAGGACGCTGAACTGCTGTCCGCCGTCCACCCCGTTCAACCGGGCGGTCAGCGTGGTCCGTTCGGCGCTCTGCGGGGCCTGGACCTCGTTGAGGGAGACCGCGAGCGGGACGTTCACGGTCTTGTTGAGCAGGGAGACGTCGAGCCCGGTGCGCAGGACGACGGCGCTCGCACGGCCCTGGTCGGGGGTTGCGTGCGCGGAGCCCGCGCCGGCCAGGGCCACGGGACCGGCGGCCAGGGCCGTCGCCGTCGCCACAGTGGCGAAACGGCGTGCGGGAATACGGAAGTTGGAGCCGTTCAAGGTGGGGGACCCCCAGAGAGGACAATCTTGGGACCTCGAAAGGATGTCGTACTGCCGCTCGTTCGACAGCGATCCGACGGGGGTTCACACGATCGTGGCGCATCCGTGCAGACTTTCGAGCGATCGTTCACATTCCGGAACTCGCCCTTCCCCTTCGACATGCCATGGACACGCCCTTGAAGGGCCTAGCCGGCGACCCGCCCGTTCACCACTACCCGCCGTGGGGCCCCCAGTACACGTATGTCCGTGCGAGGATCCTGCTCGTACACGACCAGGTCCGCCGCCGCGCCCTCCTCCAGACCGGGCCGCCCCAGCCACTTCCGGGCACCCCATGTCGTCGCCGAGAGCGCCTCCACGGCCGGGATCCCGGCCGTGACCAGTTCCGCGACCTCGGCCGCCACCAGACCGTGCGGGAGGTGACCACCCGCGTCCGTGCCGACGTACACCGGGATGCCGGCGTCGTAGGCGCTGCGGACCGTGTCGTAGCGGCGTTCGTAGAGGCTGCGCATATGGGCCGACCAGCGGGGGTACCTGTTCTCGCCGCCCGCCGCGAGCTGGGGGAACGTCGCGATGTTGACCAGGGTCGGGACGATCGCGACGCCGCGCGAGGCGAACAGCGGGATCAGGTCCTCGGTCAGGCCCGTCGCGTGTTCGATGCAGTCGATGCCGGACTCCACCAGGTCGCGCAGGGAGGACTCGGCGAAGCAGTGAGCCGTGACGCGGGCGCCGAGGCGGTGGGCCTCCGCGATCGCCGCCTCGACGGCCTCGCGCGGCCAGCAGGCCGTCAGGTCGCCCACCTCGCGGTCGATCCAGTCGCCGACCAGCTTCACCCAGCCGTCGCCGCGCCGGGCCTCCTGGGCGACGTACGCGACCAGGTCGTCCGGCTCGATCTCGTGGGCGTAGTCCCGGATGTAGCGGCGGGTGCGGGCGATGTGCCGGCCCGCGCGGATGATCTTCGGCAGGTCCGCGCGGTCGTCGGTCCAGCGGGTGTCCGACGGGGAGCCGGCGTCGCGGATCAGCAGGGTGCCCGCCTCGCGGTCGGCCAGCGCCTGCTTCTCGGCGACGTCCGCGTCCACCGGGCCGTGCGGGCCGAGGCCGACATGGCAGTGGGCGTCGACGAGGCCGGGCAGGGCCCAGCCCTTGACGGTACGGACGTCGCGGGCGGCCACGGGACGGTCGTAGGAGACCCGGCCGTCGACCACCCACAGCTCGTCGCGTACGTCGTCGGGACCCACCAGGACCCGGCCCTTCACCTGCAGCACCGTGCGATCGCTCATGGACGGCACCTTAGTCAGCGTCCCGGCGTCACTGTTCCCAGGGCGGCGGTCCCTCGAAGGCGAGCATGTGCACGTCGAAGAGGACCGCGGCCTCGACGCCGAGGGCGGGCCCGCCCTGCCGGGCCGTCCAGGTCAGGAACGCGCGGGGGTCGAAGGTCTGGGCCCCGAGACCCTTGGTGTACTCGGCGTGGGCGGCGAGTGAGGCGATGCCCCGTTCCAGCGGCTCGCCGGAGACGTCCACGGCGTGGGTGGGCCGCTCGGCGCCGGCGACGCACACGCAGCGGACGCCGCCCCAGGGTTCGAGGCCCTCGTCGGCGAGTTCGGGGAAGATCCACCGGTTCCCGGCGTCCCGTGCCGCGTCGAGCGCGGCGAGGCCGACCACGCGGTGATCGGCCTGGTTGGTGACGCCCGCGACCATGCGCACGGTGTACGCCCCCGACACCACGATCTCGGGCCGGTGGCGGCGGATCGCCCGCACGATGTCGCGGCGCAGGGCCGGTCCGTACTCGATCGTTCCGTCCGGGTGGTCGAGGAACTCCACCGTGTCCACGCCGACTTCGCGTGCCCCGGCGCGTTCCTCGGCCTCGCGCAGCGGGCCCGCCACGTCCGGGTGCAGCCCGTCGATGCCCGCCTCGCCGCGCGTGGCCAGCAGGTACGCGACCTGCTTGCCCTGGGCGGTCCACCGGGCCACGACGGACGCCGTGCCGTACTCGATGTCGTCCGGGTGCGCCGCCACGGCCAGACAGCGTTCCCAGTCCTCCGGCAGCGGAGGCAGCGCGGTGCCGGCGCCGAAGCCGCCCGCGTCGTCGAGACTCGTCATGCCGTGAATGATGACGGTTCCGACGCCATGGGCGACAGAGGCACGTATGTCCGATTCCGAACGCGGATCAGTCGCTGTTCCGGAGGCGGCTCAGTCCTTGCCGCCCACCTGGTCCGACGTCTCCTCCTCCACGTCCGCCATCGCGGGGTCGAGGAGGCGGGAGAGGAAGTGGCGGGTGCGTTCGTGGCGGGGGTTGCCGATGACCTGGGCGGGGGTGCCGTCCTCGACGATCACTCCGCCGTCCATGAAGACGACCCGGTCGGCGACCTCGCGGGCGAAGGTCATCTCGTGGGTGACCACCATCATCGTCATGCCCTCGTTGGCGAGCATGCGCATGACCGCGAGGACGTCCCCGACCAGCTCCGGGTCCAGCGCCGACGTCGGCTCGTCGAACAGCATCACCTCGGGGCCCATGGCGAGGGCCCGGGCGATCGCGACGCGCTGCTGCTGGCCGCCGGAGAGGGACGACGGGTAGGCCGTCGCCTTCTCGGACAGGCCGACCCGTTCCAGGTTCTCGGCGGCGGCCTTCGCGGCGGCCGCCTTGTCGCGCCCGAGCACCCTGCGCTGCGGCAGCGTGAGGTTCTCGGTCACCGTGAGGTGCGGGAAGAGGTTGAACTGCTGGAAGACCATGCCGATACGGCGGCGTACGGCGTCGATGTCGACGTCCGGGTCCGTGAGTTCGGTGCCGCCGACGAAGACCTGGCCCTTCGTCGGCTCCTCCAGCAGGTTCACGCAGCGCAACAGCGTCGACTTGCCCGAGCCGGACGGGCCGATGACGCAGACGACCTCGCCCTGGCCGATGTCCAGGTCGATGCCGCGCAGCACCTCGTTGGCGCCGAAGGACTTGTACAGGTCCCTGACCCGAATCTCCGGTCGGCTCATTTCACGGCCTCCTGAGCCTTGGCCTCCATGCGGCGCACGACGAAGCCGAGCGGGATCGTGATCAGCAGGTAGCACAGGCCGGCGACCAGGATCGGCGTGGAGTTGGCGGTCGTACTGGCCAGGTCGCGGCCGTACTTGGACAGTTCGCGCTCCTCCAGGGTGACGCCGAGGAACAGCACCAGCGAGGAGTCCTTGAAGAGCAGGACCAGTTCGTTGGTGAGCGGCGGGAGGATGATCCGGAACGCCTGCGGGATGATGATCGAGACCATGGCCCGGCCGGGCGAGAAGCCGAGCGAACGGGCCGCCTCCATCTGCCCCTTGGGCACCGCCTGGATGCCCGCGCGGATCGTCTCCGCCATGTACGCGGCCGCCACCAGGCCGAGCGCCAGGGCCACCTTGCCGTAGGTGCCGCCGGGGATCTCCGTGCCCGGGAAGGCCAGCGGGACGGCGACGCCGATGAAGATGAAGATCAGCAGAGCGGGCAGGCCGCGGAAGATCTCGATGTAGACACCGGCGAGCCAGCGGTACGGGCCCACCGAGGACAGCCGCATCAGCGCGATGACCATGCCGAGCCCCAGCCCGACGGCGAAGCCGGACAGGGTGTACAGCACGGTGTTCTTCAGCGCCAGCGAGATGATCTCGGGGAACATCTGCTCGGCGATGTCCTTCTGCGCGAACTGGTTCCGCAGCCGGTCCCAGTCGGCCGCGAGCGCGAAGGCGGTCACGGCCGCGACGAAGACGACATACTGGGCGCCGCGCGACAGGCGGCGCTTCTGACGCCGGGTCAGTCCCTTTTTCTTCGGCTGGAGTTGTACGTCCGTATCGGTCATGAGGGTCAGGAGGCAGCCGGGGAGGCGGACGCCGCGGGCTCGTCATAGGGACCGATCCACTGCTCGTACAGCTTCTTGTACGTGCCGTCCGACTTCGCGTCCGCGAGCGCCTTGTTGATGGCGGCGACGAGCTTGCTGTTGCCCTTCTTCACCGTGAAACCGTACTGCTCACCGGTGTTGATGTTGTCGGCGACCTCGAACGCGTCGGCGTTGGCCTTGGTCTTCAGCCAGCCCTGGACGACCGGGTAGTCGATGACGACGGCGTCGACCTGGCCGGTGCGCAGCCCGTTGAGGACGGCGTCGGAGGACTCGAAGGAGACCGGGTCGAGGCCCTGGCTCTTCGCGTAGTCCTCGCCGGTGGTCTGCGCCTGGGCGCCGACCTTCTTGCCCTTGAGGTCCGCGAAGGAGCCGATGCCGCTCTTCTTGTCGGCCAGGACGGCCTGGGTGGCCTCGAAGTACGGGGCCGAGAAGTCGACGTTCTTCTTGCGCTCGTCGGTGATGGTCATGCCGGCCGCGGCGAGGTCGCACTGGCCGGCGTTGAGGGACCCGCCGGTCTTGAAGTTCTCGAAGGGCTGGTCGACGATCTCCTGCTGGACACCGAGGTCCTCGGCGACCAGGTCGATCAGCGAGACGTCGAAGCCCTGGACCTTGCCGTCGATCTCCGACTGGAAGGGCGGGTACGGCAGGTGCGTGCAGGTGGTGAGCCGGCCCGCCTTGACGAGCTCGACGCCGCCGGCGGCGGTCTTCGTACCGCTCGCGCCGCCGTCGTCCGAGGAGCAGCCGGCCACGAACACCAGGCCGGCCGTCGCGGTGGTGGCGGCCAGGACGCGGGTCCGGCGCCCGAGGATCGTCTTCACGGGAAGCCTCCAATGAGGGAACTATGGGTTCCGATTATAAGGAGAAGTTTGAGGCTCTCAAATCAAACCCATGGTTACGGGGCCGCCCGACCTAAGAAGTCGACAGTCGGAGGGGGTCCCCCCGTGCCATGCTCCCCGCATGACTCCCCACACACCCATGACCCTCCCCGACGGCCGCCCCATCCCCCTCATGACCGGCGCCGAACTCCCCATGCTGGAGAGCTGGCTCGCCTTCCACCGCGCCACACTGGAGCTGAAGTGCGCGGGACTGGACGACACCCAGGTACGCCGTACCTCCGCCGACCCGTCCCGGCTCACGCTGCTCGGACTGGTGCAGCACCTCACCGAGGTGGAGCGGAACTGGTTCCAGCGCGTGATCGGCGGGCTGGACGTGCCGCCGGTGTACGGGAAGGGGAACGGATACGTCCTCGACGCCGAGCGCGGGCTCGACGAGGCGCTCGACGTGTGGCGTCGGGAGATCGCCCGGGGGCAGGAGCTGTGCGCCGGGCGGTCGCTGGACGACGTCGGACGGATGGTCGACGAGCCGTTCGCCGGTCTCGAGGTCAGCCTGCGCTGGGTGCTCATCCACATGATCGAGGAGTATGCCCGGCACAACGGTCACGCGGACATCCTGCGGGAGCGGGTCGACGGAGTGACGGGCGCCTGAATTAAATGTAATTCCGGAATTCTTTATCAAGGCAGCTCCCCGTTTTCTTCTGCCCGCTTTCCCCGGACCTAAACACAAAGATTTGACGAACACGGACCGGTGTAATTCGGGCAGGTCTCGTGAGGGTTACACAGGTGTGACGCGTTCCACATCGCGGGTGGTTTGCGCCTTTTATGGGGCACAAACCACCGCATATCGGCACCTCCTCATGCGCCTACTCGCGCCCGCGTGATAACACAGGTGCCACCCGTTCGTAACCCCACCCGTCCATGCAATTTCGAATTTCCCTGGGTAAATTCAATTCGCATGACTGCCGCACAAGCAGACCTGCTCATCGACCGCCCGTCGGTGGCGGACGGGGCCGCGCTCTGGCGTATCGCCAAGGACTCCGGAAACCTCGACCTGAACTCCTCGTACAGCTATCTGCTGTGGTGCCGGGACTTCGCCGGCACCTCCGCCGTGGCGCGTGGCGCGGACGGGGAGCCGGTCGGCTTCGTCACCGGGTACGTACGGCCGGAGCGGCCGCACACCCTGCTCGTCTGGCAGGTGGCGGTCGACGCGGCGTACCGGGGACACGGCCTCGCCGCCGCGCTGCTGGACGGACTGACCTCGCGCGTCGGCGCCGAGCGCGGGCTGAGCAGCGTCGAGACCACGATCACGCCGGGCAACACGGCCTCCGAGCGGCTGTTCATCTCGTACGCCGCCCGGCACGGCGCCGCCGTGGAGCGGGAGGTCCTGTTCGACACGGGGCTGTTCCCGGACGGCCCGCACGACCCCGAAGTCCTGTACCGCATCGGTCCCCTTTCCCTCACTCCCTCTGCCTGACCCCCCACGCAACGCAACGAGGAGCGATTCGTCGTGACCATCACCCAGCCCGACCTCAGTGTCTTCGAGACCCTCGAGTCCGAGGTGCGCAGCTACTGCCGCGGCTGGCCCACCGTCTTCGACCGTGCGCGCGGCAGCCGCATGTACGACGAGGACGGCCACGAGTACCTCGACTTCTTCGCCGGAGCGGGCTCGCTCAACTACGGGCACAACAACCCCGTCCTCAAACGGGCGTTGATCGACTATCTGGAGCGCGACGGCGTCACGCACGGGCTCGACATGTCGACCTCCGCCAAGCGCGCCTTCCTGGAGTCCTTCCAGAACCTGGTGCTGCGCCCGCGTGACCTGCCGTACAAGGTCATGTTCCCGGGGCCGACCGGCACCAACGCCGTGGAGTCGGCTCTCAAGCTGGCGCGGAAGGTGAAGGGGCGCGAGGCGATCGTGTCGTTCACCAACGCCTTCCACGGGATGTCGCTGGGTTCCCTGGCCGTGACCGGGAACGCCTTCAAGCGGGCCGGTGCGGGCATCCCGCTCGTGCACGGGACGCCGATGCCGTTCGACAACTACTTCGACGGCAAGGTCCCGGACTTCCTGTGGTTCGAGCGGCTGCTCGAGGACCAGGGCTCCGGGCTCAACAAGCCCGCCGCCGTGATCGTGGAGACCGTCCAGGGTGAGGGCGGCATCAACGTCGCGCGCCCGGAGTGGCTGCGCGCGCTCGCCGAGCTGTGCGAGCGCCAGGACATGCTGCTCATCGTCGACGACATCCAGATGGGCTGCGGGCGTACGGGTGCCTTCTTCTCGTTCGAGGAGGCGGGCATCACCCCGGACATCGTCACCGTGTCCAAGTCGATCAGCGGCTACGGACTGCCCATGTCACTGTGCCTGTTCAAGCCCGAGCTGGACATCTGGGAGCCGGGCGAGCACAACGGCACGTTCCGCGGCAACAACCCCGCCTTCGTCACGGCCACCGCCGCGCTGGAGGCGTACTGGGCGGACGGCTCCGTGATGGAGAAGCAGACCCGCGCCCGCGGCGAGCAGGTCGAGCAGTCCTTCATCTCCATCACCGAGGAGAACGTCGCCGACGTGAAGGAGTACCGGGGCCGCGGGCTCGTGTGGGGCATGGAGTTCCACGACAAGGAGCGGGCCGGGCGGATCGCCAAGCGCGCCTTCGAACTCGGCCTGCTCGTCGAGACGTCGGGCCCGGAGGGCGAGGTCGTGAAGCTGCTGCCGGCACTCACCATCACGCCCGAGGAACTGGACGCGGGGCTGAGCATCCTCGCCCGCGCCGTCCGCGAAACCGCCTGACCGCATCAGCACATCCACCAAGGAGGCATCGCAGCACCGTGATCGTCCGTTCGTTCAAGGACATCGAAGGCACCGACCGGCATGTGAAGGCGGCGTCCGGCACCTGGGAGAGCAAACGGATCGTGCTCGCGAAGGAGAAGGTCGGCTTCTCCCTTCACGAGACGATCCTGTACGCGGGTACGGAGACATCGATGTGGTACGCGAACCACATCGAGGCCGTCATCTGCGTCGAGGGAGAGGCCGAACTCACCGACGACGAGACCGGGCAGAAGTACACGATCACGCCCGGGACCATGTACCTGCTCGACGGCCACGAGCGGCACACGATGCGGATCAAGGAGGACTTCCGCTGCATCTGCGTCTTCAACCCGCCCGTGACCGGCCGCGAGGACCACGACGAGAACGGCGTCTACCCACTGCTCACCGAGCCCGAGGAGGTGTGACAACCCCATGACCACTGTCACCGATCTGTACCCCAGCCGCGGCGCCACCGAGGAGTCGGTCCCGCGCCGGGACCCCGTCGTCTGGTCCGCACCCGGCGCGCCCGGCCCGATCCCCGTCGGCGGCCTGGAGTCGTTCGAGCGGGACGGCTTCCTCGCCATCGACCAGCTGATCACCGAGGACGAGGTGGCCGTCTACCGGCAGGAGCTGGAGCGGCTCGTCACCGACCCGGCGATCCGGCAGGACGAGCGGTCGGTCATCGAGCCGAAGTCCAAGGAGATCCGGTCGGTCTTCGAAGTGCACCGGATCAGCGAGGTGTTCGCGCGTCTCGTGCGTGACGAGCGGGTCGTCGGGCGGGCCCGGCAGATCCTCGGCTCGGACGTGTACGTCCACCAGTCACGGATCAACGTCAAGCCCGGTTTCGGGGCCAGCGGCTTCTACTGGCACTCCGACTTCGAGACCTGGCACGCCGAGGACGGTCTGCCCAACATGCGCACGGTGTCCGTCTCGATCGCGCTGACCGAGAACTACGACACCAACGGCGGGCTCATGATCATGCCGGGCTCGCACCGTACGTTCCTGGGATGCGCGGGGGCCACCCCGAAGGACAACTACAAGCAGTCCCTCCAGATGCAGGACGCGGGCACGCCGTCGGACGAGGCGCTGACCGCCATGGCGAGCGAGTACGGCATCAAGCTCTTCACGGGCCGGGCCGGTTCGGCGACCTGGTTCGACTGCAACTGTATGCACGGGTCGGGCGACAACATCACGCCGTTCCCGCGCAGCAACGTGTTCATCGTGTTCAACAGCGTGGAGAACAAGGCCGTAGAGCCGTTCGCGGCGCCGGTACGACGTCCGGAGTTCATCGGAGCGAGGGACTTCACTCCGGTGAAGTGAGCCGACCGCTCCGGAGCGGGCGGCGTCACAGGCGGCGGCTACAACCACGCCAGTGACGCCGCCCGCTCCAGCACGTTCCGTACGGCCGCGTCGTCGCCGGTCGCCCCGCGCGGCACCGCGTCCGGTGCGTACCGTCCGCCGACCAACAGGCAGAAGTCCAGGGGCTCCAGGGTGAGTTCGCCCCGTACGGGCTCGTCCTCGGAGCCCAGCACCCATTCCTCGCCGCCGGTGACCGCGAACAGCACCGGCGGCGCGGTGGGTCCGAGGGCCAGGCCGAGGATCCGGACGGCGAGGCGGACCAGCTGCCAGAGGTGCCGTTCGGGCGGTGGCGGCACCGTGAGCCCCAGGGCGCGGCCGATGTCGTCGGTATGGATCCAGGCCTCGAAGGCACGCACCACGAAGTGGTCGGCGATGGGCAGCCGCAGCCCCATCAACGTCACGGCGCGGGCGGCGAGTTCGGGATCGTGTGCCTCGGGTGTGGCGAGCAGCGCGGCCGCCTGCGCGGACCAGTCGGCGACGGTCTCCTCGGGCGTACGGCCGTGCTCGTGGGCGATGACGTCGGCGGTGCGCCGGTTCCAGGCGTCCTCCCACCGCGTACCGTCCTCGATCCTGGAGGGCGGCACCCGCGCGTCGACACCGAGCCGTCCGGCCAGATGCTCGTCGGCGGCGAGGAGATGCGCGACGGTCGCGTGCACGTCCCAGTCGTGCACGACCGGTGTGGTCCACCGGCCGTCGATCTCGGGCAGCAGCGCCTTGAGCCCGGCGACGGCGGCGGCGTAGGGGGCGGCGTGGGCGGCCACCGGAGGCACGGCGGGGCGGCCTCGCAGGGCGAAGGACAGCACGTCGCCGACTGAACGGTCAAAGGCGCCAGGCCGGACCGGCCGCCTCTCTGCCACGCCCTCGCCCGCATGCACGGGGCCGCCGGGCCC
>NZ_KQ949075.1:593664-611413 GCF_001514305.1 Streptomyces dysideae | reverse complement strand
GCCTCCGGCCGGCCCTCCGGGAGCGGCCGGCGGCGGCCCGTCCAGTAGCCGTACCGTCTCCTGCCACCGTGCCGCCTCCGCCGCGCAGCTCTCGCACTCGGCCAGGTGGGGCGGGACCGTCTTCTCGTCGGCCGGGTCGAGGGCGCCGAAGGCCCAGGCGGCCAGCAGGTCGCGTACCGCGTCGTGATCATCGGTCATCGCAGCGCACCTCCTTCCCCGAGCGTTCCCCTCTCGCCATCATGCGCCCCTTTCCAGCGCGGGGTCGGGCGGGTCGGCCGAATCCGCCAAGGACGCAGCCGAGGTGCGCAGGGCGGTGCGTAACCGGGTTTTGGCCGTACCCTCCGGGATACCCAGCTCCACCGCGGCCTGGCGGTAGGTGCGGCCCGCGAAGTAGGCGAGGTGTACGACTTCGCGTTGTGGCTGTGGGAGTTCGCTCGAGCGCGGAGTGCAGGAGGAGGGAGCGTTCGCGGTCGACGACCGTCTCGTCGGGGCCGGGACCTGCGTCGGGGAGGGTGTGCAGGGCGGAGTCGTCGGCGCCGGCGGCCTTGCGGTGCCGGGCCTCGCTGCGCACCCGGTCCACGGCCCGCCGGTGGGCGAGCAGGGACAGCCAGGTGCGCAGCGAGCCGCGGCCCGCGTCGAAGGCGTACGGCCGGCTCCACAGGTGGGCGGAGACCTCCTGCGCCACATCCTCGGCGGCGGCCGGGCTACGGGTCACCCGCACGGCGATCCGCCGCACCAGAGAGCCGTACGCCGTGTACGCCTCGGCCAGCGCGGACTCGTCGCCGTACACCAGCCGCCGGTGCAACTCCGCGTCGGCGGAAGGCTGTACGAACGGATCGCCGGTGGACTCCACGTGCCCTTCCTGGCGTCCCGGCCCGGCCCGCGCCAGTGGTTCAGGAAGACAGCACGTCCAGGAGCCGGTCGACATCGGCGGTCGTGTTGTAGAGGTGGAAGGACGCGCGCAGGTTGCCCGCGCGGTTGGAGACCTCGATGCCGGCCCTGCTCAGCTCGGGCTGGCGGTGGCCGAGACCGGGGACGGAGACGATCGCCGAGCCGGGGGCGGGCAGGGGCGCATGGCCGAGGGTGGCGAGGCCGGCGCGGAAGCGGTCGGCGAGGGCGAGGTCGTGGGTGCGTACGGCGTCCACGCCGAGCTCCTCCAGCAGGGCCAGGGAGTGGCGCACTCCGGTGTAGCTGAAGAGGGCCGGGGGCAGGTCGAACCGGCGGGCGGAGTGGGCGAGTTCGGTGACCGGGCCGTAGCAGCTGTCCCAGGGGTTCTCCCCGGCGACCCAGCCGGCCAGGATCGGCGTCAGCGCGCCGAAGTCCTCCGGGACGACGAGGAAGCCCGCGCCGTGCGGGCCGAGCAGCCACTTGTAGCAGACGGAGACGGTGAAGTCGTACGCGTCCGCGTCCATGGGCAGCCAGGTGACGGCCTGGGAGAAGTCGACGTAGGTGCGGGCGCCGTGTTCCCGGGCCGCCTCGCGGAGCGCGGGCAGGTCGGCGATCCGGCCGTCGGCGGACTGCGCGGCGCTGACCGCGACGAGCGCGGTGCCGGGGCGGACGGACTCGGCGAGCCGCTCCAGTGGCACGATGCGCACCTTGAGGTCGCCGCGGACGTGGAAGGGGTTCACGACGGAGGTGAAGTCGTCCTCGGCGGTGACGACTTCGGCGCCCGCGGGCAGCGAGGCGGCGACCAGCCCGGTGTACGCGCTGACCGAGGAGCCGGCCGCCACCCGGCCGACCGGGACGCCGGCCAGCCGCGCGAAGGACGCCCGGGCGGCCTCGACGTCCTCGAACAGCGGGTCCAGCGGCGCGCCGTCGGCCCTGAGCTGCACGGCCTGGTGCAGCGCGGCGACGGTGCGGGCGGGCAGGAGCCCGCTGCTCGCGGTGTTCAGAAAAGTGTTCTTCGGGGCGAACTCGGCACGGACGAGGCTCTCGAAGGTCTCCATGGGTCCACTGTGGGCCCGCACAATCCCCTCGTCCATTGCGATTTTTTACGTGGTTCCCCTAAGGAACGCTTATCTATCGCCCCTGACCTGCACCGTTGCTCAGTGCTGCGGCGGCACCGCGCACCCGTCGGGACCGCAGGCCTCCGCGTCCCCACTGTCGATCAGCTGGAGCGGTTGCCGCTCGCCCCACGCCTGCGTCAGGGCCTGGCTGAAGACCTCGGCGGGCTGGGCGCCGGAGACGCCGACCTTGCGGTCGAGGACGAAGAACGGCACGCCGCCGGCGCCGAGCTGGGCGGCCTCGCGCTCGTCGGCGCGGACGTCGTCGGCGTAGGCGTCCGGGTCGGCGAGGACCTTGCGGGCGTCCTCGGCGTCCAGGCCGGCGGCGACGGCCAGTCCCACGAGCCGCTCGTCGCCCTCGGAGTAGACGGAGCGTTCGTCGGCGAAGTTGGCCCGGTAGAGGACCTGGAGAAGCTCGGCCTGCCTGCCCTGCTCCTTGGCGAGGTGCAGCAGCCGGTGCATGTCGAAGGTGCTGCCGTGGTCGCGGCCACGGGTGCGGTATCCCAGGCCCTCGGCGGCGGCCAGCTGGGCCAGGTTGTCCTCGCCGGCGTCGACCTGGGCCGCGCTCATGCCGTATTTCTTGGTGAGCATGCTGGTGACCGTCTCGATGTCGCCCTTGGCGCGCCCCGGGTCCAGCTCGAAGGAGCGGTGCACCACCTCGACCTGGTCACGGTGCGGGAAGGCCGCCAGCGCCTTCTCGAAACGGGCCTTGCCCACGTAGCACCAGGGGCAGGCGATGTCGCTCCAGATCTCGACGCGCATGTCTTCGGCTCTCTCTCCAGGTCGTACGGCTACGGAGACTCCCTCCGCCAAGTACGTGAACCTTCAACTGGTCGGGGTCATTCCCCGCGCACGGAGAAACGCAGGCCGAGATGGTGATCACCCTGGGCGAGCGGCTGCTCCGGGTCCGGGATCCAGCCCTGGCGGGCGTAGAAGGCCTGGGCACGGTGGTTGTCGACGTGCACGTCCAGTACGGCGGTCCGCCTGCCGTCGGCCCGCCACTCCTCGACGCAGGCCGTGTGCAGGGCCGTACCGACGCCGGAGCGCCACCGGTCGGGGTCGACATGGAACTGGAACAGCTTGACCGTTTCCGCGGGGGCGCCCTCCGGGGTGCGGAAGGAGGCGATGCCGGCCAGGGCGGCGTCGCGCACCGCGCACCGCACATGGGTGTCGGGCCGCTCGATGGCCTCGGCCCACCGGGCCGTCCAGTCGATGCCGTCGTCCGGGAGGCCGTCCGGGTAGTACGTCGACCTCGCGCGCTGGTGGAGCGCGGCCACGGCCGCCGCCTCGCAGGGCAGGGCGGTTCTGATCACCAGGGACGGGGCAGTTCTGATCATGCAGCGTTGGACGTGTCCGCGGCGCCGACGGTTCCGAGCCGGCTGAACTGCGCGCGGTGGGCGCTCGGTGTGAGGCCCGTACGGCGGACCAGGTGTGCGCGGAGCGAGCCGGCGGTGCCCAGGCCGCAGCCGCGGGCCACCTGGTCCATGGGCGGGGGCGGGGTCTCCAGGAGTCCCCTCGCGTGCTCGATGCACTGGTGGGACAGTCGCCGCAGAGGACGACCCCGAGAGCGGGACTGGAACAGCCGGCGCCGGGTTGCAGTGGGTTCAGGTGAGCGGAGTTGTTCCCGGTCATGGGGTGTCCATGGCCGCTGAGCAGGGCCTGGCGATCGTCGCGGTCGACCCCGCGTACGCCTCCCGGTGGGGCACCCGGCATTGGCAGCAGCCCCTCACCAGCAAGACTCGCACCATGACCCGGCACGATGCCGCAAGCATCGCGATCGGACGACGCGCCCTCGGGCACCCGATCCGGCGACGGATGGCACCGCCCCGCAGCGGCCAGAGCGATCGTTGCGGGCATCGGACCGTCCAGGCCGCCTCAGGAGCCCGGGGGCGTGAGGAAACCCGCCCCCGCATGCCCGGACCGCGCACACGATGCGCGCCGCCCGGTCGCGGAGCGAATGCGGACGTACGACGTTCAGCTTCCGTCTCTCAGGTCCTGCGGCCAGCTCGGTCGGAACGAGATGTGGTCGTACGTAACGACACACCCCTCCCCCATCGGCGACTGCGCCATGAAGCCGACCAGGGCGGCACCGGTCTCCTTCTCCTCCCCCAGGGTGAACAGCCGGACGAAGGTCCACCGCTCACCGTCCCGGGAGGCGTGGAAGGCGAAGGCACGCCCCGTACGGCTCACCCTCAGCCAGACCGAACTCCCTTCCACAGTGAAGGAGTTGGCGTCGTCGGAGTGCCCCCGGGTGACCACCGTGCAGACGGTGGGCACGTCCGGGGAGTACTCCAGACAGAGCTTGGCCCAGGCCCGCTCACCGACATGGACGTAGAGCACCCCGGCATCAAACGCCCCCGCAAACCCGACGGTGACCCGCGAGATCAGCTGAAAGTCCCCTTCGGGCGCACCCAGCAGCCGCGGCGCATCGGAGGCGGGGTCGAGGGCCTCATCTGTGGGGGGCACGAAGCGGTCCTGGCGGGGCCCGGCCCACCCGGTGAGGACTCCGTCCTCGTAGGACCAGTTGCCGTCGGGCCCGTAAGTACGGAGGGGAAAGGGCAGTTCGGGAAGCTCCACGTCCATCCACTCATTCTCTCAGGCGAGCTGCATTGCCCTTGAGGGGCGCGGCTACCGCTCGAGGTTGCCGTTGAACCGACGAGGCAGCCCCAACGGGTTGTCGTCGCGCAGTTCCTTCGGCAGCAGCGCCTCAGGCGCCCCCTGATACGCAACCGGCCGCATCCACCGCTCAATAGCCGTACCGCCAACAGAGGTCGACGTGGAGGTCGTAGCCGGGTAAGGCCCACCGTGATGCTGAGCCGCAGCCACAGCAACCCCCGTCGGCCACCCATTGACCAGCACACGCCCGGCCAGCGGCGTCAGCTCGGCGAGAATCTCCGCGCCGCGCCCCTCACCGGCCGCCTCCTCCTCCGACAGATGAACCGTCGCCGTGAGGTTGCCCGGCAGCCGGGACAGCACGGCCTGCGCCTGCGCGTCGTCGTCGTAGCGGGCCACGACCGTCACCGGACCGAAGCACTCCTCCAGCAGCAGGTCGTACGCCCCCTCGCCGGCCAGCCTCTCCGCCGGAACCGTCAGGAAGCCCGCGCTCACCGTGTGCTCGCTGCCGGCGCCCGGCGTCACCGGCGAGTCCACGTCGGGAAGCTCGACGCGCTCGGCGACACCGGCGATGAAGTTGTCCCGCATGCGGTGGTCGAGCAGGACGCCCGCCTCGGTGTCGCTGACGGCATCGGTCAGGGACTTCACCAGCCCGTCACCCGCCGCCCCGGACGGCACCAGCACCAGCCCCGGCTTCACACAGAACTGCCCGACACCCAGCGTCATCGAGCCGGCGAGCCCCGTACCGATGGCCTCCGCACGCTCGGCCGCCGCGGCCTCGGTGATCACGACAGGGTTCAGCGACCCCAGCTCACCGTGGAACGGAATCGGCACCGGCCGCGCCGCCGCCGCGTCGAACAGCGCCCGGCCGCCCCGGATCGAGCCGGTGAAGCCGGCCGCGGCGACCAGCGGGTGCCTGATCAGCTCGATGCCCGCCTCGAAGCCGTGGACGAGGCCCACGACGCCGACCGGGATGTCGTGCTCCGCGGCTGCCATCCGCAGCACCTTGGCGACCAGCTCGGACAGACCGGGGTGGTCGGGGTGGGACTTGACGACGACCGGGCAGCCCGCGCCCAGCGCGCTCGCGGTGTCGCCGCCGGCGACCGAGAAGGCGAAGGGGAAGTTGGAGGCCGAGTAGACGGCGACGACGCCCAGCGGCACCTTGTAGCGGCGCAGATCCGGGATCGGCGGGGTCGCGGTGGCGTCGGGGTGGTTGATCACGACGTCGAGGAAGGCGCCCTCGTCGACGATGCCGGCGAAGGCCCGCAGCTGGTAGCAGGTGCGGGCGAGCTCGCCGGTGAGGCGGACCGGGCCGAGCGCGGTCTCGGCGTCGGCGGCCTCGACGAGCTGGTCCTTGGCGGCCTCCAGCTTGTCGGCGGCGGTGCGCAGGAAGGCCGCGCGGACCGTGCGGTCGGCGAGAGCGCCGCGCGCGTCGTGCGCGGCGCGGACGGCGGCGTCCACCTCCTGGGCTGTGGCCTCCACCGCAACCTGTTCACGCTGCTTCCCGGTTCGGGGGTCGACACTCCAGACTGGTGCTGCTGCCACCGCGGGTCCCTCCACATGTATCTGGGTCATTCACCAGGTCGTTCGATATGCTGAACGCCGTCTCTGATGATGAATATGCTGTTGGAGACTATTTCCCGTCGAACGAAGGGGTCAAGGGCGATGTCGGCTGGCGAGACGGGCGGCGGGGCGCAGGTCAAGTCCGCGGTACGAACGGTTGAACTGCTCGAATACTTCGCCGGGCGCCCCGGTATGCACTCCCTCGCGGCGGTCCAGGAGGCCGTCGGTTATCCCAAGTCCAGTCTGTACATGCTGCTGCGTACGCTCGTGGAGCTGGGCTGGGTGGAGACGGACGCCACGGGCACACGGTACGGCATCGGCGTCCGGGCGCTGCTGGTCGGCACGTCGTACATCGACGGGGACGAGGTGGTCGCGGCGGCGCGGCCGACCCTGGACCGGCTGTCGGACGACACGACGGAGACCATCCACCTGGCCCGTCTCGACGGCACGAACGTCGTCTACCTCGCCACCCGCCAGTCGCAGCACTACCTCCGCCCCTTCACCCGCGTCGGCCGCCGCCTCCCCGCCCACTCCACCTCCCTCGGCAAGGCGCTGCTCAGCACGTACACCGACGAGCAGGTCCGCAAGATGCTGCCCGAGACGCTGCCCGCCCTGACCGAGAACACGATCACCGACCGGGAGAAGCTCATCGAGGAGCTGCACCAGGTCCGGGAGCAGGGCTTCGCCGTGGACCGCGAGGAGAACACGCTGGGCCTGCGCTGCTTCGGCGTGGCGATCCCGTACCGCACGCCGGCGCGTGACGCGATCAGCTGCTCGGTGCCGGTGGCCCGACTGACCCCCGCGCACGAACAGATGGTGAAGGACGCCCTGTTCGACGCCCGCGACCGACTGACGCTCGCCACCCGGAGGCTCTGACCCATGAATGTCGCGCTCCGCGAGGTCCACGACAGCGACCTGCCGGTCTTCTATCGGCAGATGAACGACCCCGAGGCCCTCCGCATGGCGGCCTTCACGCCCGACGATCCGGCCGACTGGGCTGCCTTCGACGCCCGCTGGAAGCGGATCCGTACCTCGGCCGACGTCGTGCGGACGGTGCTCGCCGACGGTGACGTGGTGGGGAGCGCGGCGGTGTACGGGGAGCCGGGCGAGCGCGAGGTGACGTACTGGGTGGACCGGGCGTACTGGGGGCGCGGCGTCGCGACCGCCGCGCTGCGGGGGCTGCTGACGGAGGTGCCCGAGCGGCCGCTGTACGCGCGGGCCGCGGCGGACAACGAGGGGTCGCTGCGGGTGCTGCGCAAGTGCGGCTTCCGGGTGACCGCGAGGGCGACGGGCTTCGCCCAGGCCCGGGGCGAGGAGATCGAGGAGCTGGTCCTCATGCTGGAGGAGTGAGGCCGGTTTCATGAACGCTCGATGAGAAAACGGGCGGAAGGGAACGATTCACTTTCCCCCGGTCGTCTTCCTGAGCGGGATGAACAAGACGATCAGGCGGGCGTCCGTCTTCACGCTGCTCCTGGTGCTGGCCCTGCTGGTCAGGGCGACCTGGGTGCAGTTCTACGAAGGCCAGGCGCTCGCGGACGCCAGCGACAACCGGCGCAACGCGATCACGACGTACGCGGAGCCGCTCGGGAACATCATCGTGGCCGGCGAGGCGGTCACCGGCTCGGCGAAGACGAAGGGCAGCGACCTCGACTACAAGCGCACGTACACGGACGGCCCGCTGTACGCGGCGGTGACGGGCTTCGCCTCGCAGGCGTACCAGCCGACCCAACTGGAGGGCATCTACGCGAACCTCCTCAACGGCACGGACACCCGTCTGAAGACCGTGATGGACACGGTCACCAACGAGCGCGCGGAACCGGGCACCGTGGTCACGACGATCGACCCGGCCGTGCAGAAGGCGGCATACGAGGCGCTCGGCGACAACAAGGGCGCGGCGGTCGCGATCGATCCGACGACCGGCAAGATCCTGGCCGTCGTGTCGACGCCGTCGTACGACCCGTCGTCGCTGACCGACGCGAACACCGCGGGGGCGGCCTGGGAGGAGCTCAACGCGGACTCCGACAAGCCGCTGACCAACCGCGCGCTGCGGCAGCCGCTGCCGCCGGGGTCGACGTTCAAGCTGGTCGTGGCGGCGGCCGCGCTGGAGGACGGGCTGTACTCGTCGGTGGACGACCGGACCGACAGTCCGGACCCGTACACGTTGCCGGGCACGACGACCGTGCTGCGCAACGAGAACTCGTCCGCGCCCTGCGAGAACGCCACGATCCGCACGGCGTTGCAGTACTCGTGCAACAACGTCTTCGCCAAGATGGCCGTCGACCTGGGCCAGGACAAGGTGAAGGCGATGGCCGAGAAGTTCGGCTTCGACAACGCCGAGCAGGATGTGCCGGTGCGGGCGTACGAGAGCGTGTACCCGTCGGACATGGACAGGTCCTCCACCGCGCTGACGGGCATCGGCCAGTTCGATGTCACGGCGACGCCGTTGCAGATGGCCATGGTGTCGGCGGCCATCGCCAATGGCGGCAAGCTGGTTTCGCCGCACATGGTTTCGCAGATCACCGACGGTGGCGGTGACGTGCTGAAGAACTACGACGACGACGCGGGGACGACGGAGATCGTCAGCTCCGACACCGCCGAGCAGTTGCAGTCGGCCATGCAGACCGTCGTCGACGAGGGCACCGGCACGAACGCGCAGATCTCCGGTGCGACCGTGGGCGGCAAGACCGGTACGGCTCAGCACGGTGAGAACAACAGCAAGACGCCGTACGCCTGGTTCACGTCGTATGCGAAGGCCGACGGCAAGGAGGTCGCCGTGGCGGTCATGGTGGAGCAGTCGGATGCGGCCCGGTCCGAGGTCAGCGGTAACGGGCTGGCGGCACCGGTGGCCAAGGCCATGATGGAGGCGGCACTCAGGAGTTAGAGCGAACGGGGACAACCCCCAAGGGGCTGTCCCCGCAGTTCACTTCACTCCGAGAATCTGCTCGATCGGATCGATCGCGAAGTACACCAGGAACAGCACCGACGTTCCCCACAGCAGCCAGTGGATCTCCTTGGCCTTGCCGAGGACGACCTTGATCACCACGTAGGCGAGGAAGCCCGCGCCGATGCCGTTGGTGATCGAGTACGTGAAGGGCATCACGGCGATCGTCAGGAACGCCGGGATGGCGACCTCGTACTTGTCCCAGTCGATGTGCTTGACCTGGGTCATCATCAGGAAGCCGACGGCGACCAGGGCCGGGGCGGCCGCCTGGAGCGGGACGATCGTGAGCAGCGGGGTCAGGAACAGCGCCGCCGCGAACAGGCCGCCGGTGACCAGGTTCGAGAAGCCGGTGCGGGAGCCCTCGCCGACGCCCGCCGCCGACTCGATGTACGAGGTCGCCGAGGACGACGAGGACGCGCCGCCCGCGACCGCCGCGGCACCGTCGATCAGCAGCACACGGCCCAGGTTGGGCACCTTGCCCTGGTCGTCGAGGAGTCCGGCCTCGGCGCTGACGCCGACGACGGTGCCCATCGTGTCGAAGAAGTCGGACAGGATCAGCGTGAAGATCAGCAGGACGACCGTGATGACGGTGGTCTCGCCGAACGCGCCGAACAGGCTGAAGTCGCCGATCAGTCCGAAGTCGGGGGTGTCGAACACGGTGCCCGGCCACTCGGGCGTGGTCAGACCCCAGGTCTTCACGTCGGCGATGGAGTTGATGATCATCGCGAGGACCGTCATGGTCACGATGCTGATGAGGATGGCGCCCTTCACCTTGCGGGCGAGCAGACCGATCGTCAGCAGCACGCCGAGGCAGAAGACGAGCATCGGCCAGCCGGTGAGGGCGCCGGTGCCGATCTGGACCGGCACGGTGGTGTTCGCGGCGTCCGGGATACGGGTGACGAAGCCCGCGTCGACGAAGCCGATGAAGGCGATGAACAGGCCGATGCCGACGCTGATCGCCTGCTTGAGGGGTTGCGGGATGGCGTGCATGACGGCCTCGCGCAGACCGGTGACCACGAGGACGCAGATCAGCAGGCCTTCGAGGACGACCAGGCCCATCGCGTCGTCCCAGGCCATCAGCGGGGCTATCTGGAAGGCGACGACGGCGTTCAGGCCGAGGCCCGCGGCGAGCGCGAGGGGCAGGTTGCCGCCGACGCCCATGATGATCGTCATGACCGCGGCCACCAGGGCGGTGGCGGTGGTCAGTTGGACGGGGTCCAGCTGGTCGCCGAACTTGTCCTTCGCACTGCCCAGGATGATGGGATTCAGGACAAGGATGTAGGCCATCGTGAAGAACGTGGCGAATCCGCCGCGTATCTCGCGGGCGAAGGTGGATCCCCGCTCGGAGATCTTGAAGAACCGGTCGACGCTGTTCGCGCCGGGGGGCGCGGCACTTGGCCGGTCGGCCACCTTCTCGGTATCGGACATGGGGGTTACTCCTTGTTGCCTGACTGATCAGTGTGCGGATGCTGGCTGGATTGTTCCTGTGTTGAACTCGTTTCAGGTTTTCTCCGTGTTACGGAATCAGAGCTGCTCACCGTACGAATCTCCATACGGCGTTCGAAGCCTCGTGCGAAGCGCGTGCGCGATCACTGCTACGCTTCCCGACCTCAACCAGATGATCTCCGGACTATCACATGTCATACACATGCCACTCATAGCAGGAGGGGTCGCCCGTGGGCACAGTCGTCGACGACGCCGCCTCCGTGGAGTTCCATGCCTTCTTCGAGCGTCACTATGCCGAACTGTCCCGGCTGGCCCATCTGCTGACGGGTGAGGCGGACAGCGCCGACGATCTGGCGGCGGACGCGTTGCTGGCGCTGTGGCACCGCTGGGACCGGGTACGCGCGGCCGACCGTCCGGCCGCGTACGCGCGCGGGGTCGTGGCCAATCTGGCCCGTACGAAGATCCGCAGCGCGGTGCGCGAGCGAAGGCGCGTCGCCCTGTTCTGGTCGCAGCGCGAGGAGAGGACCGAGAACCCGGACGTGGCGGGGGTCGTCGACGTACAGGAGGCGTTGCGTAGACTTCCGTTCCGCAAACGCGCCTGTGTGGTGCTGCGGCACGCCTTCGACCTCTCGGAGAAGGACACCGCGCTCGCCCTGGGTGTCTCGGTCGGTACGGTGAAGAGCCAGACCTCCAAGGGAATGGCCGAGCTGCAGCGATTGCTCGGGACACAGGGCGCCGCCCCGCTCCAGGTGCACGCGGCCATGGCGCGCACCGGCGACGCCGGAGGAAGGGACCGATGATGCAGCGGGACGTGCACGACGGACTGCGCGCCGAGCTGCACGAGGCGGCCGAGGCGCACGAGCCGAACCGCGAGCGGATCCTGGCCCGGATCGAGCGCGGCATGGCCGAACAGACCCGCCCCGACCACCGGGCGACGCGTCCGCCGGTGTACGGCTGGTTCCGGGTGGTGACCGCCACGGCCGCGGTCGCGGGTGTGCTCGCGGTCGGCGGCTACGCGGTGGCGTCCGCCGTGAAGGAGGACACCCCGCAGCAGTCGGTGGCGACCTCGCCCACGCCCACGCCGGACGCGACGAGCCGGGCGCCGGTTCCGCCGGTGGAGCCGAAGCCGGAGAAGCCGAAGGAGACGCGCAGGCCGAGCAGTTCACCGTCCCAGCAGCCGCCGTCGGTCACCGTGCGGCCGTCTGCCGGTGAGGAGGACGGCCCGCTGTGGTCGCACGGCTCGGTCGACCCGCACAGCAACGACTTCTGGGCGCAGAGCAATCTGACCCTGAAGACCAGTGAGCAACTGACCGCCCTCACCGTCGAGTTGAAGGTCGCGCAGACCGGCGGGGTGACCTCCTCCGGCGCCTGGCGCGCCCTGCCCGAGGCCGACTTCACGCTGACGGTCGGCGAGCGGGACGGCTTCCTCGTCTACACCTGGGTACTCAAGGAGGGCCGTACGGTCCCGAAGGGCGAGTGGGTGTTCGCGGGGCAGTACAACCATGAGCGCGGCGGCCGGGACGCACAGGACGACAGCTACGCGATGACGGCCACGGCGGGCGGCGAACAGCTGGCCGTGGCGGGCGGCTTCGCGGCGCTCGACGGCGACGACTCGACGTCCGACGGGGATTCGTGAAGAAATTCCGGAAGGGCGGCAACCCTTTCCGCGCGGGTGGCGACCAGGAGGCACAAGGTTCTCCTCCCACGCAAGGAACGGCTCCCCCTTGAGCACGCACAAGAGACACCTCACGCGCCGACGGGTGCTCGGGGCCTCCGCGATCGGCATCGCCGCCACCGGCGCGGCCGTCGCGGGCGGTACCGGCCTCCTCTCGTCCGCGTCCGCCGCGGCCTTCGGCTACACGGACGACGGCACGAACTACGTCGTCGGCACCGGGGCCTCGCTGGTCTTCAAGGTCTCCAAGTCCACCGGCGACATCACGTCCCTGGTCTACAAGGGCAAGGAGTACGAGGGGTACGGCGGCAGGCACTCGCACGTCGAGTCCGGGCTCGGGGCGTCCACGGTCAGCATCAAGCAGTCCGGGTCGACCATCCTCGTGAAGATCGTGCACGGCGCGATCACCCAGTGGTACGCGGCCCGCAGCGGCCAGAACAACGTCTACCTGTGGACCGACAAGAAGGACGCCTCCTTCACCGCGACCCGCTACATCGTCCGCCTCAAGCCCGGGATCTTCCCGAACGAGGGCCCGGACTCCTGGGTGGAGGCCTCGGACAAGGTCATCGAGGCGGGCGACGTCTGGAAGCGCGCGGACGGCACGACCCACTCGAAGCACTTCTCCGGCAAGCGGGTCATCGACTACGACCACATCGGCTTCACCACCGGCTCGGTCGGTCTGTATCTGGTGCGCTCCAACCACGAGAAGGCGTCCGGCGGCCCGTTCTACCGCTCGCTGCTGCGCCACTCCAACGAGGGCGGCGCCGCCCTGTACGAGATCCTGCACTACAACCAGGCACAGACGGAGGCCCAGCGCTTCGGTCTCCAGGGCCCGTTCGTGCTGTCGTTCACGAACGGCGGTACGCCCTCGTCGTCGCTGTTCGCCGCCAAGCTGGGCACCTCCTGGGTGGACGGCCTCGGCATCACCGGCTGGGTCGGCGCGTCCGGCCGCGGCAAGGTCGCGGGCGTCGGTCTGAAGGGGATGGACGCCAAGTACGCGTACACCGTGGGCTTCGCGAACGCGGACGCGCAGTACTGGGCGAAGGCGGCGGCCGGCACGGGGGCGTACTCCTGCAAGGGAATGCTGCCGGGGACGTACACACTGACCGTCTACAAGGGCGAACTGGCCGTCCACACCGACACGGTGAAGGTGACCGCGGGCGGTACGACGTCCCTGCACAGCCTCACGATCACCGGCGACCCGTCCACCGCCAAGACCCTCTGGCGGCTCGGCGACTGGGACGGCACACCCGGCGAGTTCAAGAACGCCAAGCTGATGACGTACGCGCATCCGTCCGACGGCCGCGCGGCGAAGTGGACCGGCAACGTCACCATCGGCAGTGGCAGCGAGGCGGCGTCCTTCCCGGCGTACCTGTGGAAGGACGTCAACGACGGCGTCCTGCTCTACTTCAGGCTGACCGAAAAGCAGGCAGCCGCCGCGCACACCCTGCGCGTCGGGGTCACGGACGCCTTCCTCAACGGCCGTCCGCGCGTCACCGTGAACGACTGGGTCTCGGCCGTCCCCACGGCTCCCTCACAACCCTCGACGCGTTCCCTCACCACGGGTTCCTACCGGGGGAACAACCACATGTTCACTTTCCACGTCCCTAACAGTGCGTGGAAGACGGACCCCGCTCAGTACAACGTGCTGAAGCTGAACATCGTCAGTGGTTCGACCGGCTCGGCCTTCCTCAGCCCGGGCACGTCGTTCGACTGCATGGACCTGCTGGCCTGAGCCCCCCTCGGTGCCAGCAGCGCCGGCTCGAGCCCCCCTCAGCCGGCAACACGAACGCCCCGCCGGTGACGACCGGCGGGGCGTTCATCTCTCCGGAGAGCTAGGGCGTGTTTCGAAAGTCCCGTCTGCCCGGCGGGCGGACGACGCTACTTTCGAAACACGCCCTAGTTCATCGTGGAGCCGATGATGGTCGAGCCGGTCGTCAGGAAGGACGTGGCGGGCAGCGCGCCGTCCGGCTTACGGGCTCCGTACGCCGTCGCCGCGTCCGTGGACCTGAAGGACGGGGTGGACACACCGCTGTCCCAGTTGTTCGCCGCGCAGACCGTGGACGAACCCACCTTGGCCAGGCCCTTCTTGTTGCTGACAGCGAGGTTGCGGGCGAGCCGCGCCTTGCCGGTGGCGAAGTAGTAGCCCGACCCGGCGTTGGTGTAGGCGGTGTTGCGGTTCAGCAGGATCGCGCCGGTGTTGGAGTTCTCGGTGAAGCCGTGCTGTGTGTTGTCCCAGGCCGCGTTGTTGTTGACGACGTGCGCGACCGAGGCGCCTCCGCCGCCCAGCTTGAACCCGTTGCCGTTGCCCTCGAAGGCCGAGTCGCCCCACCGGTTCCTGCCGTTGCCGAAGGACCAGGTGTGCTCGATGGTGACCGGCGAGGAGAACTGCCACAGGTCGAGGCCGTCGTCGGAGTTGTTGTACAGGCGGGCGCCCGTGATCCTGTTGCCGGATCCGGAGCCGAACTTCACGGCGATCCCGTCGGCGTTCTGCCCGTGCCCGGCGAGGTCGTAGTTGCCGTAACTGTCCAGGTTCTGCACGAGGTTGCCGATCGTGCCGTCGCCCCGCAGCGTGAACCCGGAGTCCCCGTTCTTCGCGGTGACCAGGTTCCTGAAGACGCCCCCGACCGACGAGGTGACGACGAAGCCCTGCGCCGGGGAGTTCTGGAACGTGAGGTTCTGCACGGTCCAGTAGTCGCCGTAGATCCCGGCCAGCCAGGATCCGTCCGGCAGCTTGGAGCCGTCGATCCTCACCTTCTCGCTGCCGTACGCCCGCAAGGTGATCCGCGCCGAACCGGTGCCGTTCGCCGTGGACTTGAGGGTCGCCGTCGGGTAGTACGTGCCGCCGCGGACCTGGATGGTCGTACCGGCGGCGGCGTTCCTGACCGCCGACTCCAGCTGGGCGGTGCTGGACACGGTGATCGTCGTCGCCGCGGCCTCGGCGCCGTCGCCGGAGAGGCCGAGGTGGACGCCGCCCGCCCCCGCCGCGACGGCCACCGCCGCGGCGATGGAGAGGGTGCGGGTCCTGCGGTGGCGTCCGGTGCCCAGCAGCACGGGGCGTTCCTTTCCTCGGGGATGGGGGCGAAGCGGGCCGGAGGGGCCGCCCCGGCCCGCTTCTGACACCTGGTCGCCGCCGTACCCGCAAAGGTTGCCGCGTCTCGAAGACCGGCGAAAGTTTCGGTCCGCCCTGCCACCCGCACACCGATTGACGCCCTGTTCCCCGCCGATAACACTCCGAGACAGTAGAACGAACAGAACCCCCCAACGGAACCCCCACACCCCAACAGGATGTGTCATGCGCCCCCGCACCGCCCGCACTCTCCTGATCCCGTTCCTCGCCCTCCTGCTCGGCCTGCTGACCACACCCCCCAGTACCGCGAACTCCGGAGCCCCACCCGTGAAAGACCCCAAGTACGCCGGCTATCTCTTCGCCTACTTCACCGGCGAGAGCACCGCCGACGGCGAGCAGATCCGCTACGCCCTCAGCCGTGGCAACGACGCACTGCACTGGCGTGAGCTGAACGCCGGCAAGCCCGTGCTGTCCTCCACCATCGGGGAGAAGGGCCTGCGCGACCCGTTCGTGATCCGCTCCCCCGAGGGCGACAGGTTCTACATGATCGCCACCGACCTGCGGATGTACCAGAACAGCAGCGGCAGCTGGGACCAGGTCCAGCGGCACGGCAGCAAGTCGATCATGGTGTGGGAGTCCACCGACCTGGTCCACTGGACCGACCAGCGGCTGGTGAAGGTGTCCCCCGACAACGCGGGCAACACCTGGGCGCCGGAGGCCTACTGGGACCAGTCGCTCGGTGAGTACGTCGTCTTCTGGGCGTCGAAGCTGTACGCGGACGACGATCCCGACCACACGGGATCGACGTACAACAAGATGCTGTACGCGACCACGAAGGACTTCCGCACCTTCAGCGAGCCGAAGGTCTGGAACGACCCCGGCTACTCGGTCATCGACTCGACGGTCGTGCAGCACAACGGCACGTACTACCGCTACACCAAGGACGAGCGGGACCCCTCCTCCGGCTCGCCCTGCTCGAAGTTCATCACCGCCGAGAAGTCGACGTCGCTGACCTCGACCAAGTACGACTTCGTGGCCGACTGCATCGGCAGCGGCGCGATGGACCGCGGCGAGGGGCCGACGGTGTTCAAGTCGAACACCGAGGAGAAGTGGTACCTGTTCGTCGACGAGTACAGCGGCCGCGGCTACCTCCCCCTGGAGACGACCGACCTCGACTCGGGCAAGTGGACCCCCTCGCAGAGCTTCCAGCTTCCGGCGAGTCCCCGGCACGGCACGGTGATTCCGGTGACGCAGGCCGAGTACGACCGGCTACTGGCCGCCTATCCGGCGTCCCCGGCGTCAGTCGTGGACGCGACGGCGAAGGACCAGAAGGGGTACGCGATCGTCACGGAGAGCGCCTCGAAGGTTGTCCTCCCGATGCGGCCGGACGCCGGCCTCTCCCGGCTCGCCCCGAAGCTGTGGGCCGGCGAGGGCGCCACGCTCAGCCCGCGCTCCGGCACCCGGCGCGACTTCCGCAAGCCGCAGACGTACACGGTGACGGCCGCGGACGGCACCCGACGCACCTGGACGGTGGAGGCGGTACGCACCAACAGCCCCACCCTGCCCGGCCTCAACGCCGACCCGGACGTCCACTACCTGAACGGCGAGTACTGGATCTACCCGACGACGGACGGCTTCCAGGGCTGGGGCGGCACACAGTTCAAGGCGTACTCGTCGAAGGACCTGGTCCGCTGGAAGGACCACGGCGTGATCCTGGACCTCGGTCCGGACGTGTCATGGGCGGACAAGTACGCGTGGGCGCCGGCCATCGCCGAGCGGGACGGCAAGTACTACTTCTACTTCTGCGCCGAGCAGCAGATCGGCGTCGCGGTGGCCGACTCCCCCGCCGGCCCGTTCAAGGACGCGCTGGGCAAGCCGCTGGTCGCCAAGGGAGGTTCGCTGCAGGGCCAGATGATCGACCCGGCGGTGTTCACGGACGACGACGGGACGGCGTATCTCTACTGGGGCAACGGCCACGGGTACGTCGTCCCGCTGAACGACGACATGGTGTCGTTCGACGCGGCCCAGGTGAAGGACATCACCCCGGACAACTTCCGGGAGGGAACCTTCGTGATCAAACGCCAGGGCACGTACTACTTCATGTGGTCCGAGGACGACACCCGCAGCGAGAACTACCACGTCGCCTATGCGACGGGACCGTCCCCGCTCGGCCCGTGGACCAAGAAGGGGACGATCCTGTCCAAGCGTCCCGAGTACGGCATCCTCGGCACCGGCCACCACTCCGTGGTGAACACGCCCGGCACCGACGACTGGTACGCCGTCTACCACCGGTTCGCCCTCAACGGCCCCGGAAAGCCGGGCGGGGACGGCATGCACCGGGAGACGACGATCGACCGCCTGGAGTTCGCGGCGGACGGGACGATCAAGCCGGTGGTGCCGACGCTGGAGTCGGTGAAGCCGGTACGGGCCCAGGCGAGTGA
>NZ_KQ949075.1:528856-593186 GCF_001514305.1 Streptomyces dysideae | reverse complement strand
ACGAAAGCGGGCCTCGCGTCCTGGTTCGGTCAGTCCATCGTCGCCCCGATGGTCGTGCTGCCCGTGGTCAGGAAGGTGGTGGCGGGCAGGGAGCCGTCGTACTGGCGGGCGTTGTAGCAGGTGGTCGCGTCCGTCGACCGGAAGGACGGGGTGGAGATCCCGGAGTCCCAGTTGTTGCCGGACGAGACGACCGAGCCGCCCTTGTTGACCGAGCCGCCGCCGTTGCTCACGGCGAGGTTCTTGCCGAGGCGGGCGGCGCCGGTGGCGAAGTAGTAGCCCCACTTGGCGTTGGCGTAGGCGGTGGTGCGGTTGATGACGATGGCGCCCTTGTTGCTGTTCTCGGTGAAGCCGTTGCCGGCGTTGTCCCAGGCGGCGGAGTTGTTGATGACATGCGCCACGACCTCGCCGTCGCCTCCCAGCTTGTAGCCGTTGCCGTCGCCCGCGAAGGCGGAGTCGCCCCAGCGGTTCTTGCCGTTGCCGAAGGCCCAGGTGTGCTCGACGGTGACCGCCGAGGAGAAGGACCAGAAGTCCAGGCCGTCGTCGGAGTTGTTGTAGAGGCGGGCCCCGGTGATGAGGTTCCCGCTGCCGGAGCCGTACTTGACGGCGATGCCGTCGGCGTTCTCGCCGTGGGTGGCGGCGTCGTAGTGGCCGTAACTGTCGATGTTCTTCACGGTGTTGTTGACCGTGCCGTCGCCGGTGAGTGTGAAGCCGGAGTCGCCGCCGTTGATGGTCCTGATGTTGTTCCAGTTCGTGCCGGTGCAGGACTGGCAGACGACCGCGCTGTCCGGGGAGTTCTGGAAGGTGATCTTCGAGACGTTCCAGTAGTCGGCCGTGAGCTTGAAGATCCAGGAGCCGGAGGGCAGCGAGGACCCGTCGATCTTGACGGTCTCCGAGCCGTACGCGGTGAGCGTGACCGGCGACGAGGAGGTGCCGTTGGCCGTGGACTGCAGGGTGGCAGTCGGGTAGTAGGTGCCGCCGCGGACCTGGATGACGGTGCCGGGCGTGGCGTTCTTGATGGCGTTGGACAGGTCGGCCGAGTTGCTGACGACCACGGTGGCGGCCTGCGCCTGGGTGGGGAGGGCGGCGAGTCCGGCGCCGAGGATCAGGGCCGCGGTGGCCGTGAGAGCGGTACGACGAGACATGGAGTGCGGGTCCTTTCGTCGTGCGGGGTGGGGATGGGGACGGTCACAGGACGGAGCCCAGCCATGAGAGGACCTCGTCCTGCATCGGCTCGGTGAAGACATGGCCGAGCCCCGGCCAGATCTCGGTACGGAGCCGCTCCTCGGCGTGACGGGACTGCCAGACGGCGCGCAGCTTGGCGTACGCGGCCTGGACGCCTTCGGCGGTGAACAGCGGATCCTGCTCGCCGGCGAGGAAGAGCATCGGCCTGGGGGCGGCGATGCTCGCCACGTCGGGGATGTCGAGGAATCGGGCGAGCCCGGGGTGGAGCATGTGGTATGACGACTGCCCGCGCAGCGCGTTGTTGCCGGGCACCATCATTTTCTTCAGCCCGGTCATCCAGCCGACGCTCGCCGCGGCGGCGATGTGGTCGCTGAGCGCGGCGGTCTGCCAGGCGCGGTAGCCGCCCATGGAGAACCCGACGGCGGCGACGCGGCGGGCGTCCACGCGGTCGAGGCCGGCCAGGAAGGCGGCGGCGCGCTGGTCCTCGCGCGCCATGAGCCCGGCGAGGGAGGAGCCGAGCTGGTAGAGGTTGGCGGCCAGGGCCTGCTGCCGCTCGTAGGTGAGACGTCCGCGGTCGCTCCAGCCGAGCGCGTCCAGGCAGAGGACGGCATAGCCGCGCCGGGCCAGCTCGTCGCCGACGAAGCGCCCGCTGAAGTGCTGGTCGGCCCATGCCTGGGCAGAGGCGAGGCGATTGTCGTCGTACCAGGGCCGGACGAGTTTCTCCTTCCCGATGTCGAACCTGGCTCCGTGGTCGTGGAGGAGGAGTACGGCGGGGAAGGGGCCGGTGCCGTGCGGGGTGAGCAGGACGCCGGGGACACGTGTGTGGCGGGTGAGGGAGAGGGTCAGCAACTGCCGGGTGTAGCCGTCGCCTTGGGAGGGTTCGCCGTATGCGGGGGCATATGGCGTCCCGTCCTGCCGTTCGACGACGAGGTGCTCCTCGACCTTGTCCCGTGCGGCCCGCTGCCACGCCTGGAAGTCACGGAGGGGCGAAGTGCCCCAGGCGAGGGGGAAGTCGAGCTCGTCCTTGAGGGCCTGATGGAAGCCGGGGAGTTCACAGGCGTCCATACGGCCTCCCGGTCCCGGCGTGCCGCAGGACGTACCGCTCGACCGCCGCCGCGGAGGTGAGGGGCCGGTAGTCGTAGACGTCGGCGGGGTGCCAACCGACGCCGGTACTGAGGCCGAGGCCGGTCGCCACCTCGTTCAGGTGGGCGGGGCGGCCGTTGAACCAGGAGCCGGTGTCGCGGAAGTGCGCGCCGCCGTAGTGCGCGACGGTGAGGGACGGGGAACCGCCCCGGTAGCGGAACACGTTGCGCTCGGAGAAGATCGAGGACTCCACGCCGACGCCGAGGGCGTAGAGGGTGCCGTCCGCCCGTCCCCGGTACACGTTGTTGACGACGTGCACCTGCCCGAAGCGGACGCGCGGGGCGCGCTGCGCGATGCCGGTGAAGAGGTTCCGGACGAAGGTCACCTTGAGATGCCCCCGGTCCCGGTCACCGCGCCCGTCGCCCGACCCGATGAGGATCGCCTTGTCGTGGTCGTCGAACCGGCTGCCGGAGACGGTGACGAAGTCGGAGCCGTCCTCGATGTCCAGCAGTCCGTCGTGCCGTTGGACGCGCTCGCCGTGGAAGCCGATGGGCGCCGAGCGGTCCGGGAAGCGGCCGTCGGTGAAGGTGCAGTGGTCGACCCAGATGTGCTTGCCGGTGACGACGGTCATGGCGTCGAAGCGGGCGTTCCAGCTGCCCTGTGTGCCGTCGCCCGGCGACCAGGTGGTGAAGTGGTCGACGGGGGCCTCGAGATGAAGATTCCGGACGATGATGTTCGTGCCGGTGTTGACCGTCAGGAAGACCCCGAGAAGGCGGGCGTCGTCGCCGGCACCGACGAGCGTGGTGTTGCTCGGCAGGGTCAGCTGGATCTGGGCCTTCTCCCTGTTCGACCCCGTCTGCCGGAGCTGCCGCTGCTGCTTGCAGTAGTCGTGACGGGTGTCGGACCAGACGGCCCCGTCCGCACCGAAGCAGGACATGTACTTGGCGAGGTCGTATCCGGGCGCGTAGTCCTGCTCCCCGAGCAGCGAACCGTCGTCCGCCTCATGGCCGTTGATGTCACCGACGACCCTGATCACCTTGGGTGCCGTGGGGTCGCCCCGGTTGGCCAGGGCCTCCTTGAGCTCGGCGCGCGTGCGCACCGTCCAGGTCGTGCCGCCCGCGCCGCCGGTGGTGCCGGGGCCGGTGGCGGCCCAGCCGACGGGTTCGCGCCCAGGGCCGGGGGCGGCGGAGGCCGACGTCGGCCAGCACAGGCACAAACAGGCGAGGAGGGCGACAGCGGCCCTACGCACGGGGGCGCCAGTCGCCGAGATATACCTTCCTGGTGTGCAACTCGGCTTCACCGGGCGTCAGTTGAGGCCGGTTCTCCGGAACAGTGATCACCGCACCCGGGCCGCTGTTGCCGTACTCCCGGAACCGCATGGTCTGCCAGGGATAGGCCTCCCGCATGTTGGTGTACGGCGCCACCGGGTCGATGCCGGGCCCGATCCGGGTGTCCCGCACGACCAGGGACGGCCACGCGGTCGTCTCGTACGACGGCACCCACGGGCGGGCCAGCTTGTACGCGGCGTCCTCCGCGCCGGAGGTGATGCGGCAGCGGACGGCGAGGATGCCGTAGGCGTTGGCGCGGGCCGTGGACGGGGCGAAGACCATGCCCTTGGGGATGAAGTTCACCTCCCGTTGCAGGGTGTGGAAGTGGCAGTCCTCGAAGACGGCCGTGGCCCGCCCGAAGACGAAGTCGACGTCGCCCTCGATGTAGCAGCGGTGGAAGTACTGCCGGTCGAAGGCGTCGAGGGCACTCGTGTCGACGAAGAGGGTGTCCTGGTGGGCCAGGAGGCGGACGTTCTCGAAGTACGACCGGTCCCCCGTCACGTACGCCGCCACCGCCTGGGTGCCGGTGATGTCGGGATGGTCGGCGCGCAGCCAGTCGTTGGCGAGGGTCAGGTCGCGGACGGTCAGGCCGGGGGCCGCCGAGGTGAAGGTGGCCGAGCCTGCGGTGCCGTATGTCGTGCCGTCGGGCTTCTTCGTGCCGTTCGCGTTGTCGTGGACGAGCACCGCGGCGCGTGGGTCGCGGGCGGCGCCACGCAGAGTCAGCTCAGCCTTCTCAGCCGGGATCTTGACGACCTCGCGATAGGTTCCCGGGTGCACGACGATCGTCCAGCCGGGGCCGTCCACCGCGTCCACGGCCTCCTGGACGGAGTCGCCGGGACGGACGTGCAGGACGCGGCGGCGGGCGTCGGCGAAGGCGGGGGCGGTGCCGGCGGCCACCAGGCCGCCGGCGATTCCGGCGAGCAGTGTGCGCCGGCGCATCTCAGCACTCCTTCCACGGCGCCCAGCCGCCCAGGTAGGCCTCGCGGGTGTGCGCCGCGGCCTCCTCGTCCGTCAGCTGGGGCCGGTTCTCGGGGACGGTGATCTCTGCGCCGGGGCCGGTGTTGCGGTACTCGGCGAAGCGCTGGTCCTGCCAGGGGTGGTCGGCGCGCATGTTGGCGTAGGGCGCGGCCGCGTCGATGCCGGGGCCGAGCCAGGTCTCCCGGACGGTGAGCATGGGGCGGGCGGTGGCGCTGGAGCTGGGCACCCAGGGGCGGGCCACCTTGTAGTGGGCGTCGGGGGCCTCGCTCGTCACCCGGCCACGCAGGACCAGGTAGCCGTGCGGGTTGGCGCCCTCGGTCGAGGGGGCGAAGACGAAGCCGTACGGGGCCGAGGAGAGGTCCGTGCGGGTGAGCGTGCGGAAGTGGCAGTGCTCGTACACGGCCGTGGCCCGGCCGAAGACGAAGTCGACGTCGCCCTCGACGTAGCAGTGGGAGAAGTACTGGCGGGCGAAGAGGGTGGAGGAGTTGGAGTCGGCGTACAGGGTGTCCTGGTGGCCGAGGAAGCGGCAGTGGTGGAAGGCCGAGCGGTCGCCCTGCACCTTGATGGCGACGGCCTGGGTGCCGCTGATCTCGGGGTGCTCGGCGCGCAGGAAGTCGTTGGCGAAGGTGATCCGGTGGGCGGTGAAGCCGTCTGCCCGGACGGTGGTGGTGGCCGAGCCGGTGGTGCCGTAGGTGCCGGAGCCGTCGGGCTTCGGGGTGCCGGCCGCGTTGTCGTAGACGATGACGACGTCACGCGGGCCGTCGCCGGCGCCGAGCCAGGTCATCTCCGTGCGGGAGCGGTCGACGGAGACCGTCTCCCGGTAGGTGCCCGGCGCGATGACGAGGGTCCAGCCGCTGCCGGTCGCGGCGGTGACGGCGGCCTGGACGGTGGTGAAGTCGCCCTGGCCGTGGGAGTCGACGTACAGGGTTCGCTCGGTCAGGCGGTCGGCCGGGGAGCCATAACGGCCGAAGGGGCAGGACCGGGCGTCGGCGGCCCGTGCGGGGACCGGCCCGAGGGCGAGCGCGGCGCCGGCACCGGCGCTCGCCATCAGGAATCCCCTTCTGGAGAAGGGCAGCTGGAGGTGGGGTGAAGGCATGGTTGTGCTCCTTCGAGGTGCGGCTCGTGCACAGGATGGGTCGGGTACTGCCTCGCGGAGGGGGGGTTGCCGGGGCCGGGGCGGCGACGCGCGCCCCGGCCCGTCGGGGTACGTCAGTACAGCCGGTCGGCGCCCGCGAGGGCGTCGACGATCCACGGCACCGCCTGCGGCGAATGGACCTTCGTCCGCAGGGTCGGCGTCCATCCGGCGCCCGACTGCAGGGTCTCCTCGGGGATCTCGGCGTTGTGGACGGCGATCAGATCGGTCAGCTTGCCGTTGACGTAGTTGTTCTCTGCGGTGAGCGGCGCTTCCTTCCACTTCTTCAGCGTCCGGGCCGCGCTGACGCCGGCCGGCAGGGAGAACGCGTTGTCGGTGGCGTACAGCCGCGACTCGATGCCGATGCCGAAGACGTAGCCGAACTTCTGGTCCTCGGTCACCACGAAGTGGTTGTTGTACGAGTCGACCTGCCCGAACCGCACGCGCGGCGCACGCTCGACGATGCCCTCGAAGCGGTTGTGGTGCAGGGTGACCTTGAGCTTGCCGGCGTCGGTCGCGGCGGCGCTGTCGCTGTTGCCGATCAGCATGGTCTTGTCGTGGTCCTTGAACGAGTTCCAGGACACGGTCACGTAGTTGGCGCCGCGCACGATGTCGACCAGCCCGTCGTGCTGCTGGAAGACCTTCCCGAAGTACGACGGCAGGGTGCTGTCGGGGTAGCGCCCGTCGGTGAAGGTGTTGTGGTCGAGCCACACATGGGTGGAGCCGTAGACGACGACACCGTCGTACTCGGAGTTCCAGGCGCCGGTCTTGTTGTCGTCGGTCGGGTCCCACTGCGGGAAGCAGTCGATCGGGGCCTCGACGGCGAGGTTGCGGAGGATGACGTTGTCCACGCCCTTGACCTGAAGGCTGCCGCCGAGGATCCCGGAGCCCTTCCCGACACCGACGATGGTGGTGTTGGAGGGGACGTTCACCCTGATGGCCCTGCCCTGGTTGTCGGCAGACGCGTCGCGCAGGTCCTCCTGCTCGCCGCTGACCGGGGTGTCGTTGCCCCAGACGGCGGGGTCGTAGTCGGCGAGGTACTGCTCGAAGTCGTAGCCCTCGGCCGCGAAGGCGTCGCAGCCCCGGGAGACGGCGTCGATCATGCCCTTGACCCTGATGATCTTGGGCGCGTCGCCGCCATCCTTCAGAGCGGCCTTGAACTCCTCCCAGGTGGTGACGGTGTAGACGTGCGCGGAGTCGGCGGCCGAACCGCCGGTCGTCCCCGCACCCTCCGAGGCCCAGCCGTCGCCCGCGGCGAGGACCTCACGACCGAGATCACGGCCGTGCGCCTGAGCACTCGCCCCGGTGAGGCCGAGGACGAGCGCGGTGCAGCCGACGAGCACGGCCGTTCTTCCCATGGCATGCGCATGCCAGACATGTGCGTTCACTGTGCGGCTCTCTCTTCTGCTCTTGGGGGACTCGGTTACGCGGCGGCTTCGGGCCAGGTGATCCAGGACTCCGGGATCTCCTCGTCGAGCCGGTGCACGTCCTGCGGGCCGAGCACACGCGTGCGCAGCAGCTCCTGTGCCACGAGACGCGCCACGGCGATCGCGCCCGGCGGATTGAAGTGCGTGTTGTCCTGCTCGGTGTCGGTCCAGTTGAAGTACTTCTTCGTCTCCTCGACGCCGAGCTGCTGCCACAGCGCGAGGGACAGGGCCTGAAGGTCGAGCAGCGGCACGCGCTCCTGCTCGGCGAGCGCGCGCATCGCCGCCGGATACTCGCCGTGGGTCGGCCTGGCGTTGCCGGCCGAGTCGAACCGGCGACGCTCGACGGAGGTGGCGAGCACGGGCCGCGCCCCACGGGCCCGGGCGCCGTCGATGTACATGCGCAGATAGTCCTGGTACGTCGTCCAGGGCTCGGTGTACCGAGCGGGGTCGCTGACCTTCTCGTCGTTGTGCGCGAACTGGATCAGCAGGAAGTCGCCGGGCCGGATGGCGGCGAGGATGACGTCAAGCCGACCTTCATCGACAAAGCTCTTCGAACTGCGCCCGTTCACCGCGTGGTTGGAAACGGGCCGGTCCTTGTGCAGGAAGAAGGGGAGAGCCATACCCCACCCGGTCTCGGGCGCGGCGTCGGCGTACTTCTGGGCGGCGGTGGAGTCACCGGCGATGAAGAGGGTGCGGGGGCGGTGACCCGATCCGGCGTGAGCCGTACCGGTGGCCGCGAGAGCGAGCGGAGCGGCGGCCAGGGCGGCCAGGGTGATCTGTCTACGGGTGAGCGACACGGGGGAGTGCCTTTCTGGGGATGTGCGTTCAGTGGTGCCTTTCAAACGTGGGGGGTGGCAGCGCCCCTAGGGGCGCTGGGCTGTACCGATTTGCGGCTCCGCCGCGTAGGTGCGACCAGCCAAGGACGGCCCGCAGCCTGCAGACCACAGGCCGTCCTACGGCGAAACCCGGCAGCAGAATCAGCCGTTACGCGAATTCCACTCGGTCTGAGCCTCGTTGAGCTGCTCGGCCAACGTGTCCAGGAAGTCCTTGGCGCTCATGTCCCCGTTGAGCACCTTCTGGAAGTTCGGCTCGTTGTCGGCCTTGGAGATGGAGTTCCAGTCGGGCAGGTAGTACGGCAGCTGCACGATCGAGGTCGACCCGTCGTTCAGCGCCTCCGCCGCCAGCTTGGTCGGCTCGGCCTTGGAGATCCAGGCATCCTTCGCGGCCTCCGTGTGGGACGGGATGGCACCGGCCGACTCGTTCCACTTGGAGTTCGACTCGTGCGAGACGGCGAACTCGATGAACTTCCAGGCGGCCTCCTTGTTCTTGGAGGTCTTGAACACGCCCAGGCCGTCGACCGGGTTGGAGACCTGGACCCGCTTGCCGTCCGGGCCCGTGGGCTGCGGGATGCCGCGGAACTTCTCGACCCCGAGCGCCTTGACGTGGTCCTGGTAGGAGCCGAGGTTGTGGTTCAGCATCCCGATCGTGCCGGAGTCCCACTGCGCGACCATCTTGGTGAAGTCGTTGTTCAGGTCGGCGGCCGGCGTGACCTTCTTGTAGAGGGCCGCGTACTTCTCCAGCGCCTCGGCGTTCTTCGGGTCGTTGACGGTCGTCTTCTCACCGCTGGAGTCCCAGAAGGACGTGATCCCGGACTGTCCGTACATGGCGTCCAGGGCCTGGGCGATGGAGCCGGCGCCACCGCGGATGGTGTAACCGAACTCGTTCTTGCCGGCGTTGGTGAGCTTCTCCGCGGCCTCGTAGAACTTCTCCCAGGTGGCGGGCTCGTCCACACCTGCCTTGTCGAACAGATCGGTCCGGTAGTAGAGCACACCGTTGTTCGCGGAGGTCGGAACCGAGTACAGCTTGTCGTCACCGCCGCCCGCGGCCTTCATCGACGTCAGCATGTCCTCGTTGAGCTTGCCGTTGAGCGAGGACTTGCCGAACCGGTCGTCCAGCGGCTCCAGCGCGTTCTGCGCGGCGAAGCCGGCCAGCATCGCCGCGCCGACGCCGCCGACGTCCGGCAGGCCGCCGCCCTGGATGGCGGTGTCCACCTTGGACTGGTAGTCGGTGGACGGGATCCCCACGTACTCGACCTTGATGTCCGGGTTCGCCTTCTTGAAGTCGGCGATGATCTCCTTCCAGATGTCGGTGCGGACACCACCGTTGTTGTCCCAGAAGACGATCTCTCCCGTGCCGCTGCCCTCGTCGCCCGTGTCGCCGCTCGTGCCGCTGTCACCACAGGCGGTGGCGGTCAGGGCGAGCACGGCGCTCAGGGCGACGGCGGCCGACATGCGGCGCCCGCCTGTGCTGCTCCTGCGATTGTTGATCTTCATGGTCGGCTCTCTTCTTCTGGATCAAACAGAGATGTGAAGTTGTGGGGGTCAGTGACGGGCGTACGGCATCCAGCCGTCAGTGCCCTTGAGGTAGTCGGCGACGGTGTGGCTTCCGGCGTCCTCGTCGCTCATTTGCGGCCGGTCCGCGGTGACAGCCGCTCCCGGTCCGTAGTTCTGGTACTCGGTGAACCGCGCGTCCTTCCACGAGAACCCGCTCATGTCGGTCCAGGGTGAGGACTTGATCGCCGCCGGCAGCTCGGTCTCCCGGATCAGCACCTGCGCGACGGCCTCCAGTTCACCGCCCGGGTGCCAGGGCCGCCCGAGGTGGAAGCTCCCGTCGGGCGCGTCACTGACGATCTCCGACCGCGTGATCAGGAAGCCGTACGGATTCCCCGTCCAGGTCGAGGCGGCGGTGATCCAGCCGTTGTTGGTGGTTGAGCCGCGGTTGAGCGCCCGGATCACGGAGCGCTCGATGACGGTGGTCGCGCGTCCGTAGATGAAGTCGACGTCGCCCTCGATGTACGAGTCGCGGATGTAGACCCGGCTGACGGTGGTCAGCCTGGGGCTGTTGGTCATCAGGGTGTCCTGGTTGCCCAGGAAGGCGGTGTTCTCGAAGACGATCCGGTCACCGTTCGTCTTCATCGCCAGCGCCTGCTCGCCCCTGAGCTCGTGCGCGGCCTCGTCGAAGTCGTTGCTGAAGGTGAGGTTGCGCGCGGTCACGTCGTTGGCGTCGATCCGCACGGTGGCGCTTCCGGTGGAACCGCCGTACTCGGCAGGCGTGTCGTAGACGATGACGGTGTCGGACCGATCTTGTCCAGTCCCCTGCAGCACGATGTTCGGCTTGTTCGAGGGGACGTGCACCTTCGCCCGGTACGTGCCCGGCGCGACCGCGATTGTCACCGTGCTCGCGTTCCCGCTCGGCACGGCGTCCACAGCGGCCTGCACGGTCGGGTAGTCGCCCGGGACGTGCAGCGTCACGGAGTCACCGATCCGTGCCTGCGGCCCGGAGAACTGCGTCACCAGCGCCGGGACGGCGGTGGCCGGGTCCAGCCGGTACCCGTAGAAGTCCCGCGGATCGAAGGCGTCACCCCATTCGTCGTGCCGACCGGTGGTGTTCCTCAGGATCGACCCGCGCTCGACCAACTCGGCTGTCGCGTCCGCCTGGTAGGGGTGCTGGACGCCGTCGTAATAGCTGTTCTCCAGGACCATCTTGGTCCGGCCGCGCGCCCAGCTGCCGTACGTCCACACCGGGTCGCCGTCGTGCACCTGGTCCGTGAAGTAGTTGTTGTACAGGTGCGCGTAGGCGCAGTTGTCGGCGGAGGGATTGCGCTGTTTGGTGCCGGTGAACCAGTTGTGGTCGATGGTGATCTGTGTCTTGGCGTTGGTGGTCCAGCCGATCCCGAACGCCTTGTTGTGGTTCGTGAACTGGTTGTAGGAGACGGTGACGTACTGGCTGTCCTTGCGGATGTCGAGCAGCCCGTCACCCATGTGCGTGAAGCGGTTGTGATCGATCCAGACGTGGTCGACGGTATCCATCTGAATCGCGTCGAAGTCGGTGGTCTTGCCGTCCCAGTCGCCCTCGACGTAGGAGTCGCGGATCGTCAGGTTGCGGATGATGACGTTGCTGGTGCCCGGGTTGAGGTGCAGCTCGCCGTGGACGATCTCGCCGGTGTCGCCGACGCCGACGATGGTCTTGTCCGACCCGACGACGATGTTTGAGCCGAAGGGTTCGACGTCGATGGACCCCGACACCCGGATGATGTACGGCTCTTCCGCCGCCGCGTACTTCACGAGTGAGGCCTGGTCGGTGACCGTGACGATCCTGCCTCCTGCCCCGCCGGTGGTGCCGCCGGCGACGGAGGCGAAACCATGGGGCCGGTCGGTCCAGCGGGCGGCCGACGTCGTGGTGTCCGAGGCGGCAGGGGCGGCTTTCGCCTCCCCGATCGCCCCGAGGCCCAGTGCGGCCACCAGGCCCACGACGGCGGCCAGGGTTCTGCCGGCTCCCGGGCCGACTCCTGGCAAGCGCTTGCTACGGAGGTGCGTCATTGCGGCTCCCAACAGGCGTTACAAGTGGGGTGAGTTACAAGGCGTTGATCCTGAACTGCGTGAACGTCCCCGCGCCGGCGTGTCCCTGACCGGCGGGAGCTAGACCGAACAACCCCAGTAAGGCGCCGACCCAGCGCCACGGGGTGGCGGCGAAAACGGGACCCGACGACCGCGGGCCGTCACCGATGTCGTAGAAGAACCGGCACCGCGCCCCGGCTCCGATCTCGACCCGCAGCCGCACCCGCCCCTCGGGCGCGAGCCTCGGATGACCGGCGTCCCGTTCCCTCTCAGCGACCGCCTCCGCGAACCGGTGCACGACATGCACCGCCCCGTCCGCGCCCCGCTGGAGTCCGATCCAGCTGAACGCGTCCCCGAGCACCGCGAACCCGGCCCGCGCCCCCGGCTCGTCACTGTCGAGTCGCAGCTCGACCTCGACCGCGCACGGTGTGCCCGGCATCCGCTGGGTGAGGACGTTCGGCAGTCTGCGCAGGTCGTGCGCGTCGGCCGAACGGACGCAGGTCAGCCGCAGGCCGTCCCCGGAGTGCTGGGTGGCCCAGCCGGCATGGGGGTCCCCCCGCTCGAGCGAAGCCGAGAGAGGGGGAGGATTGGCCGTCCACTGCCACTGGCGGCCGTAGCGTCCGCCGGGGAAGTCGTCGTCAGTGGCGGGCGCGGCGGCCGGCTGTGGCGGCAGGTCGGGCCTGGCGTGTACGGCGACGGGGGCACCGTCGTCGCCGAGCACCGGCCAGCCGTCGGCGCCCCAGCGCATCGGCTGGAGGTGGACGACCCTGCCGTAGGCGCCCTTCTGCTGGAAGTGCAGGAACCAGTCCTCACCGGACGGGGTGCGCACCCAGCCGCCCTGGTGCGGGCCGTTGACGTCGGTTTCCTGCTGTTCGAGGACGATCTTCTCCTCGTACGGCCCGAAGAACCCGCGCGAGCGGAAGGCGCCCTGCCAGCCGGTCTCCACGCTCCCGGCGGGCGCGAGGATCCAGAACCAGCCGTCGTGCTGGTAGAGCTTGGGGCCTTCGAGCGTGAACCATCCCGGGATCCGGTCGCCGTCGACGATCAGCTTGCCCTCGTCGAGGAGTCCGGTGCCGTCGGGATGCATACGGTGGCCGGTGAGGCGGTTCTTGACCCCGGAGCGGGACTTGGCCCAGGCGTGCACGAGGTAGGCCTCGCCGGTCTCGTCGTCCCAGAGGGGGCAGGGGTCGATCAGGCCCTTGCCCTCCTTCACCAGGTGCGGCCCGGTCCAAGGGCCGCGGATCTCGGGGGCGTTGACCTGGAAGATGCCCTGGTCGGGGTCGCCCCAGAAGATCCAGAAACGGTCGTCGTGATGCCTGAGCGAGGGTGCCCAGACGCCGCAGTCGTGCCGGGGCACGGCGAACTCCTCCGCCGGTTCCAGACGTTCGACGGCGTGGCCGACCAGGGTCCAGTTGACCAGATCCCGGGAGTGCAGCAGGGGAAGCCCGGGGGCGCGGCCGAAGCTGGAGGCGGTCAGGTAGAAGTCGTCGCCGACGCGGACGACGTCCGGGTCGGACCAGTCGGCGTCGAGGATCGGGTTGGTGTAGGTCTCGGTGGTCACGGGCTCACCGCCTTGCGGACCAGGGCACCCGCCGCGTCCCGGTCGAGGTGGCCGTCGGCGACGATGGTGACGACACGTCGTACGACGGTGTCGCCCGGCTCGATCGGCACCCGCTCGTCGTGCGCGAGGGACGAGCCGACGCCCGGGTACTCGGCGGTGCGCACGAACCACGGGTCCCGGCGGGTCCGGTCCGTCGCCCCGGCGAAGACCAGCGTCCAGCCGGTGCCGACGAGGGCCAGCCAGTCGGCGCGGTTACCGTGGACGGCTTCCTCGCCCTCGGTGTCCGGCGTGAAGACGTCCGGCTCCGAGTCCTCCTTGCGGGCCCGCCAGAAGAAGCCGCCGTAGGCGGCGCCGGGGCGTCCGTTGGTGGCAGGGCTGCCGATCGACAGCGGGCCTGACGTGACGTTGGTCAGCGAGAAGGTGAAGTCCAACGCCCAGGCCACATCGGTGAGTTCGGTGGCCGCGACCGTACGGCGTTCGCGCAGCAGCTCGGCTCCCGAGGCGACCCAGCGCAGCTCCTCCACGAAGCCGTCGGGGTCGCGCAGCTGGAAGGCGGTGTGCCGCTGGGCGCCGTGGTTGTCCAGCTCGGTCGGGCCCTGGTCGCGGACGAAGGTGCGTCCGCCCCAGAAGTTGTGCCCCTCGACGTCGGGAACGGCGACACCGACGCCGAGGTGGTGTGTGTGGTCGGCGGGGCTGAGTTCGGTGACCGCCGTGCCGGCCAGGGTGGTGACGGGGTGCAGGTACGGGCGTGGGGAGAGCCGGGCCGGCAGTTCGGGCCGGGTGACGTACCGGCCGACGGGGCGTCCCGCGACGCGCAGCACCGCGGTGTCGTGGGGGGTCATCAGGTGCTCACCTCTTTCGTTCTCGCCGGGAGAGCCCAGGGGGCGCCCAGCTCTGAGTAGAGGGCGAGGGTGTCGGCGGCGGCCGCGGCCAGGCCGTCGATGCCGGGGACGACCCGGCGCTGCTCGTCGGGGAGCAGCTGCCAGGCCTGCTCGGGCAGCGGGGCCGGGTCGGGGGCCAGGCGGACGGCCTCGACGACCTTCATGAAGGCGCCGGTCGTGTCCGGGGGGACCAGCAGGTCGGTGCCGTCGGTGAGGTGGTCGACCAGGTTCTCGAGCAGGTCGGTGCGGCCGTACTCGAACTCCTCGGGGCCGTGGTCCGCGCGCTGGAGAAGGACGCGGTCCTGCTTGTACCAGAAGGTGATCCGCCCGCGCTCGCCGTGGACGACGACGTACGGGTCGTCGGGGTCCTCGGCGCAGAGCGTCGCGGCGACGACGACCGGGCGGCCCTGCGCGGTGGTGACGCGGACGCAGGAGGTGTCGTCGGACTCGATGTCGTTGGCGCGCAGCAGCTCGGTCTCGATGGCGGTGACGTCCTCGGCGCGCACGGTGTCGCCCAGGGCGAGGGCGGTGGCGACGGCGTGCGCGAGCGGGTTGGTCAGCACCCCGTCGATCACGTCGACGCCGTTCAGCCGCCGCTTGCCCGCCCAGGGCGCCCGCCGGTAGTAGGCCTCGGCCCGCGCCCAGGCACCGGCCCCGCCGATCCCGACGACCTCGCCGATGACACCCTCGGCCATCAGCGTCCGGATCGCCGGCACGGCGTGCGAGCCCAGCGACTGGAAGCCGATCTGGCAGACGACCCCGGCCTCGGCGACCCCGTCGGCCATCCGCCGGAACTCCGCGTACGACGGGGCCGGCGGCTTCTCCAGCAGGATGTGCACGCCACGCCGCGCGGCCGCCAGGGCCAGGTCGGTGTGCGTCGGGATCGGCGTGCAGATCACCGCGATCCGGGCGCCGGTCGAGTCGAGAAGGACGCCGAAGTCGGCGGACTGCTCAGGGCTGCCCAGGCCTTCCGGGAGCTCCGCTCTCGTCAGGGGAGTCAGCTCGCAGATGCCCGCCAGGCGGACGATCCCCTTGTCCTGGAGCCTGCGGATGTTGTCCAGGTGCCAGCGGCCGTGGCCGCGCGCGCCCGCCAGGACGATGGGTACGGCAGTGCTCATGGGATCCTCCCTGCGCCCGCGCCGCGTGCCACCTCTCGGTCGGCCGTTCCGGCGCTGTCGATCTTTCCGTGCAGGGTAGGTGTCCAGCCGACGTCGGCCGTGAGATCACTTTCGCTGCCGGAGTTGTAGGCGTTGTAGACCGCGAGCAAGTCGACCGGGAAGCCGTTGAAGAGAGTTCCGGTCTGGTGGAAGGCGGTGCCGTTCCAGCTCTTGACCAGGTCGGCGACCTCGATGTGGCCGGGGGTGTGGAAGGCGTTGTTCTCGGCGTATACACCGGACTCGGTGGAGACGCCGATGGAGTAGCGGTAGTCGTGGGTGTCGGCCGGGACGACGTACCGGTTGTTGTAGAGGTGCACCTGTCCGAAGCGGACGCGGGGCGCACGCTGGACGACGGACTCGAACTCGTTGTGGTGCAGGGTGACCCGGAGCTTGCCGCGATCGCCCGTCGCCGTGTCGCCGTTGCCGATGAGCATCGCCTTGTCGTGGTCGGCGAACCGGCTCCAGGAGACGGTGATCAGGTCGGAGGCGTTGGTGATGTCCAGCAGGCCGTCGTGGCGGAGGTAGTTGCGGGCGAAGTAGGTGGGTTCCTTCTCGTCCGGGTGACCCTTGTCGCTGACGGTCACATGGTCGATCCACACATGGGTGGCGCCGCGCAGCCAGATGTTGTCGTACGCCGTCTTCCAGTCGCCGAGGCCGCCGGTGTTGGGCTGCCAGACGGGGAAGCAGTCGTAGGCGTCGCGAAGTTCGAGGTTGCGGACGATGACGTTGTTCGCGCCCTTGAGCTGGAGGCTGCCGCCCTTGAGGACGGCTGTGTTCCCGGAGTCACCGATTCCGACGATGGTGGTGTTGGAGCCGACGGTCAGGGCGACACGCTCGGCCTGCTGGGCCGCCGACGCCTGGCGGGCCTCCTCCTGCGGGCCGCTGGGCTTGGCGGAGCCCCAGGTCCGGGGGTCGTAGGCGGCGAGGTACTGCTTCGGGCTGTAGCCGTCGGTGGCGTAGTCGGCGCAGGTGAGGCGGTCGCCGTCGTCGTCGGTGTTGGCGTCGATGGTCCCGGCGATCCTGATGATCTTCGGGGTGTCGCTGCCGCCGTCGAGGGCGCGGACGAGTCCGGCGCGGTCGGTGACCGTGTACACGTGCGCGTCGTCGGCCGCCGCACCGCCGGTGGTGCCGCCGTCGGCCGCCGCCCAGCCGTCGTTCGCGGGCAGGGTGTCGCGGCTGATGTCGCGGGCGTCGTCGGCGTGTGCGGGGACGCCGAGCAGTCCCAGCAGGGCGGTGGTGGCGATGATGTGGCGGAGTCTCATCCCTTCACCGCCCCCGCGCTGAAGCCCGTGATCAGCCACTTCTGGATGAAGGCGAACACGATCACCACGGGTACGGCCGCGACGATGCCGCCGGCGGCGAGCGCGCCGAGGTCGACGCTGTCGGCGCCCATCAGGGTGTTGAGGCCGACCGGGATGGTCTGCTTCTCCTGGTTGTTGAGGAACATCAGGGCGAACAGGAAGTGGTTCCAGGAGTGCACGAAGGCGAAGGAGCCGACGGCGATCAGGCCGGGCCGCAGCAGCGGCAGGACGACGATCCGGAACGCCTTCATCCGGCCGCAGCCGTCGACCCAGGCGGCCTCCTCCAGGGAGTACGGCACGTTCTTGATGAAGTTGCTGATCAGGATGATCGACAGCGGTAGCTGGAAGACCGTCTCGGCGATGATGACGCTGCCGAGAGAGTTGATCATCTGCAGCTCGGCGAAGATCTCGAACAGCGGGACCAGGAGCAGCGCGCCGGGCACGAACTGGGAGCACAGCAGGGCCAGCATGAAGACCTGCTTGACCTTGAAGTCGAACCGGGCGAGCGCGTAGCCGCCGGCCAGTGCGACCAGGGTCGTCATGAACAGGGTCGCGACCCCGACGAGCACGCTGTTCTGGAAGTAGATGCCGAAGCTCCGCTCCGTCCAGACCTTCTCGAAGTGGTCGAAGGTCATCGGCCAGGGCACGAGCGAGGTGGAGCCGGCCGGGCGCAGGGAGAAGAGCAGGATCCAGTAGAACGGGATCAGGGTGAAGACGAGGTAGATGCCCAGCGGCAGGTAGATCTGCCAGCGGGGGGCCTCGTCCCAGGCGCGGCGGCTCTTCTTCGCCGGCCGCGGCGGTTCGGGCACGGTGGGCGCGGGGGCGGGGGCGACCGCGATGGCCTCCTTGGTTGTCACTTGTTCTCGCCTCCGAACTTGCTCAGCCGCAGATAGACGATCGAGCAGAAGAGCAGGATCACGAACGCGACCGTGGTCAGGGCCGACGCGTAGCCGAAGTTGTGGGCGTCGACGCTGGTGTTGGCGATATACAGCGGCAGCGTCGTGGTCACGCCCGCGGGTCCGCCGCCGGTCAGTGTGTAGAGCAGGTCGACGTTGTTGAACTCCCACACCGCGCGCAGCAGCGTGGACAGGATGATCGCGTCCTTCAGGTGCGGCAGGGTGATGTGCCAGAACTGCTTGATCCGGCTGGCCCCGTCGACCTCGGCGGCCTCGTACAGGTCCTTCGAGACGGACTGGAGGTCGGCGAGGATGAGGATCGCGAAGAAGGGCACGCCGCGCCACAGGTCGGCGACGACCGCGGCCCAGAACACGGTCCCGGTGTCCGAAAGCCAGCTGGTGCCGTAGGAGCCGATGCCCATGTCGGCGAGGTAACGGGTGATGCCGGTCTGGGAGTTGTAGAGCAACACCCAGATCGCGGAGGTCAGCACGCCGGAGACGGCCCACGGGGAGAAGACCATCGCCCGGCCGAGCCCTCGCCCCGCGAAGGTCTGGTTGACGATCAGCGCCAGCGCCAGACCGAACAGCAGCTGCAGCCCGACCTCGACGACCACCCACTTGGCGCTGAAGACCAGCGTGTCCCAGAACAGCGGGTCGTCGGTGAAGGCGTGCACGAAGTTGTCGAAGCCCGCGAAGCCGTTCCGCCACGGTTTGGTGGGGTTGTAGTTCTGCAGGCTGTAGTAGAAGACGCTGATGACCGGGTAGGCGATGAAGCCCAGCATCAGCAGGACCGCCGGCGCGATCAGCAGGTACGGCAGCCTGCGCGGCGTGGCGGAGGCACGGCGCCGCCGGGGTGGCGCGGGCGGTTTCGCCACGGCTGCGGCTTGGGCCATGACAGTTCTCCGTTCTGGTGCGTCGTGCGTGCGTGCGTCGTGCGTGCGTCGTGCGTGCGTCGTGCGATCTGGTGCGGGAAGCGCTTTCTCTCTGTGCAGGGGTGTGCGCGTTCGTATGGGTGGTGCTGCGGTTCAGCCCGCGTACGGGTCCGCGACCTTGCCCGGACGGGCCAGGAACTCGAAGTCGCAGCCGGTGTCGGCCTGGGTGATCTGCTCGTTGTAGAGCGCGCCGTAGCCGCGCTCGTAACGGGCGGGCGGCGGCGTCCACTCCGCCCTCCTGCGCTCCAACTCCACGCCGTCCACGTTGAGTTGAAGAGAGCGCGCCTCGACGTCCAGGGTGATCTGGTCCCCGGTGCGGACGAGGGCCAGCGGTCCGCCGACATACGACTCGGGTGCGACGTGCAGCACGCAGGTGCCGTAACTCGTGCCGCTCATCCGGGCGTCGGAGATCCGCACCATGTCCCGTACGCCCTGCTTCAGCAGATGGTCGGGGATCGGCAGCATGCCGTACTCGGGCATGCCCGGACCGCCCTTGGGCCCGGCGTTGCGCAGCACCAGCACACTGTCGGCGGTGATGTTCAGCGACGGGTCGTTGATGGTCCGCTGCATGGTCCTGTAGTCGTCGAAGACGACCGCGGGGCCGGTGTGCTTGAGCAGGTGCGGCTCGGCGGAGATGTGCTTGATGACGGCGCCGTCCGGGCAGAGGTTGCCGCGCAGGACGGCGACCCCGCCCTCGTCGGCGACCGGGTTGTCCCGCGGCCGGATGACATCGTCGTTGTGCACCTGGGCGCCGGCGATCTGCTCGCGCATCGTGTCGTGCGAGACGGTCGGCCGGTCCAGGTGGAGCAGGTCCGGGATCCGGGAGAGGAACCCGGGCAGGCCGCCCGCGAAGTGGAAGTCCTCCATGAGATACGTCCGACCGCCGGGCCGGACGTTGGCGAGGACCGGAACCGTGCGGGCCACGCGGTCGAAGTCGTCGAGGGTGAGCTTGACGCCCGCGCGTCCGGCCATGGCGATCAGGTGGATGACGGCGTTCGTCGAGCCGCCGAGGCCGAGGACGGTGGTGACGGCGTCCTCGAAGGCGTCCCGGGTGAGGATGTGGCTCAACTTCCGGTCTTTGTGGACCAGTTCGACGACCCTCATGCCGGCCTTGGCGGCCATCCGGTCGTGCCCGGAGTCGACGGCCGGGATGCTGGACGCCCCCGGGACCGTGACGCCGAGGGCCTCCGCGGCGGCGGTCAGCGTGGACGCCGTACCCATGGTCATGCAGTGGCCGGGAGAGCGGGCGAGGCCGTTCTCCAGCTCGCCCATCTCGCAGTCGCCGATGAGGCCGGCGCGCTTGTCGTCCCAGTACTTCCACATGTCGGTGCCGGAGCCGAGGACCTCGTTGCGCCAGTGGCCGGGCAACATGGGCCCGGCGGGCACGAAGACGGCCGGCAGGTCGACGGAGGCCGCCCCCATGAGCAGCGCGGGCGTGGACTTGTCACAGCCGCCCATCAGCACGGCCCCGTCGACCGGGTAGGACCGCAGCAGCTCCTCGGTCTCCATCGCCAGCATGTTGCGGTAGAGCATCGGGGTCGGCTTCTGGAAGGTCTCGGAGAGCGTGGAGACCGGGAACTCGAGCGGGAAACCCCCGGCCTGCCACACCCCCCGCTTCACCGCCTGCGCGCGGTCCCGCAGATGCACGTGGCAGGGATTGATGTCGGACCAGGTGTTCAGGATGGCGATGACGGGCTTGCCGAGATGTTCCTCGGGCAGATAGCCGAGCTGGCGGGTGCGGGCCCGGTGACTGAAGGAGCGGAGCCCGTCCGTGCCGTACCACTGATGGCTTCTGAGCTCTTCCGGGGACTTCATATCGACCATCCGGCGGCTATGGCGGCGACTTCCGCCCGTTGGTCCTCGGGCAGGTGGCTGCTGGGCGGGCGGACGTCGCGCCGGCACAGGCCGAGGGAGGCGAGGGCCTCCTTGACGACGGTGACGTTGTTGGCGGAGCCGTTGGCGGCGCGCAGCTCCTCGAAGCGGCGGATCTGCTCCCAGACCTTCATCGCGGCCGGATAGTCCCCGGATCGAAGCGCTTCGATCATGTTCATGGAGACGGCGGGGGCGACGTTCACCAGCCCGGAGGTGAAGCCGGTGGCGCCCGCGGAGAAGTACGAGGGGGCGTACGGCTCGGCCAGTCCGGCGACCCAGACGAACCGCTCCAGTCCCGCGTCCCGGGCGAAGGCGGCGAACCTGGCGGCGTCCGGGACGGCGTACTTCACGCCGACGACGTTCGGGCAGGTGTCGGCGAGCTCGGCGAGGCGCAGGCCACTGAGCTGGGCGTTGCGGATGTACGGGACGACACCGAGCTCGGGCACGGCCGCGGCGATGGCGCGGTGGTAGTCGACCCAGCCGGTCTGGGAGACGTACGGGTGGACGGGCTGGTGGACCATCACCATCTGGGCGCCGAGCTCGCGGGCGTGCCGGGCGGAGGCGATGGCGGTGGGCACGTCGTGGCCGACACCGACGAGAACGGCCGCCCGCTGCCCGACCTCCTCGATGGTCAGCTCGGTGACGAGCTTCCGCTCCTCGGGGGCGAGGGCGTAGAACTCGCCGGTGTTGCCGTTGGGGGTGAGGGTCCTGACCCCACCGTCGAGGAGACGACGCAGCAGGGCCCGGTGGACGTCCCGGTCGACGGTGCCATCCTCGGCGAACGGGGTCACCGGGATCGCCACCACGTCGGCCAGGGCCGTCCGCTGGGTCTCGAACGTCGCTGTCATGCCTGACCGTCCTCTCCCTGGGCCCCGGACTCCGCTGCCGGGAAGGCCCGCTCGACGAACGACGCGATATGGGCGTGGAGGGCGCGCGCCGCGCCGTCGGCGTCACCGTCGAGGGCGAGCCGCAGGATCTCCCGGTGCTCGCCCGCCTCCCGCTCCCAGGAGGGGGAGGCGGCCCAGGCGACGGCCGAGACGAGGGCCGCCTGGTCACGGACCTCGTCGAGCATCCGGCCGAGCAGCGGGTTGCCGCACGGCAGGTACAGGGCGCGGTGGAACTCCCGGTTGGCAAGGGACCGTTCGGCGGTGTCGGTGGCGTCGTCGGCGCGGGTCAGCGCGTCGCGTGCGGCGTCGAGGGACGCCCCGCGTTTCACGGCCCGCTTCAGCGCCTCGGGTTCGAGGAGCAGCCGCACGTCGTAGACCTCGCGCGCCATGTCCGCGTCCACCATGCGCACCGTGACGCCCTTGTACTGGTTCATCACGACGAGCCCGGTCCCGGCCAGGGTCTTGAGCGCCTCCCGCACCGGGGTCTTGGACACCCCGAACTGCGCGGCGAGCTCGGTCTCGACCAGGGCCTGACCAGGCGTCAACTGCCCGGTGAGGATGCGGCGTTTGATCTCCTCCAGCACATACTGCGTGCGGGAGGGGATCGGCGTGGGCACAGAGGTCATGCGCGCCTCTCGGATCTCGCGTATCGGATCTCACGTATCGCGTCTCATATATGACGTACGAAGTACGACGCGTTGAAGGTAGGAGCGTCCCTGTGTTTCGTCAATGCTTCTGACAAAGGAAGTTGTGGTTGCCGATCAGACGCGCAGTTCGTGGCCTTCGCGCGCGGTGAGGGTCGGCCCGCCGAAGGCCGCGGCGGCGCGAGCGGTCGCTGCCTCCGGGGCGAGCGTCGGCCCGACATGGGTGATGCACAGCTCCCGAACCCCTGCCCGGCGGGCGGCGGTTCCGGCGTCCTCGGGCGTCAGGTGCACCTGTTTGCCTTCGCGATGTGCGTCGATGTCGGCCTCGCACAGGAACAGGTCGGCGTCGCGGGCGAGTTCGGTGAGTGCGGGGCAGGGACCGCTGTCCCCCGAGTACGCGAGCACCCGCCCGCCGCTCTCGACCCGCAGCCCGTACGCCTCGACGTCGTGCACGACGGCACGCGAGGTGAGCAGCAGGTCGCCATGCCGGGCGGTGTGGCCGTCGTACAGGGAGCGGAAGTCGAGGATGCCACTCAGAAAGCCGGCGTCCGCCCGCCCGAAGAACCCGGCGAGACGCTGCCCGCAGTCAGCCGGCGCATAGACCGGAATCGGCGCGTCCGGAGTGAGGCCGCCATAGGCCAGCCCGTACACGGCGGCCAGTAGATCGGTGGTGTGATCGGCGTGCAGATGCGAGATCCAGATCGCCGTGAGCCGCCGGGGATCGGTGTGCCGCTGCAACTCCGCGAACGTGCCCGTACCCGCATCCACCCACACCTCAGCGCCCCCGCCCCATAGCAGATAGCCGGAGCAGGGGCGATCGGGGGCGGGGTGCGGGGAGGCGGTGCCGAGGACGGTGAGGCTGAGGGGCATGGGGGCTGTCAGTCGATATCAGTCGCCGAAGAGATCCTGCGCGCGCGTGACCTCCGTGACCTCCCAGGCCCGGTCCAGCACAACGCCGAGCTCCTCGGAGTCACGGCAGGACAGCACACGCTCACGCACACCGTCCGGGACCTCCAGCCCACGCCGCTCCAGCACCATGAGTACCGCCTGCGCCCACACCTCCGCGCGGCCCTCCTTGCGGACCTGCTGGGCTGCCGCGGAACGGTAGAAGATCTTGGTGCTCAGGCCACCGGTGTCAGTCACCGAAAAGGTCCTGCGCACGCGTAACCTCCCAGGCCCGGTCCACCAAAGCGCTGAGCTCCTCGGAGTCACGGCAGGACAGCACACGCTCACGCACACCGTCCGGGACCTCCAGCCCACGCCGTTCCAGCACCATGAGTACCGCCTGCGCCCGCTCCTCCGCGCGGACCTCCTCACGGACCTCCGCGCGGACCTGCTGGGCTGCCGCGGAACGGTAGAAGATCTTGGTGCTCATCAGTTGTCTCCAGATCTCGACGACTTCGGAGCCCGTGAGGCCGGCCTCCACATACTCGGCGTAGACCACCGCTTCGTCGGGGTCCATGTCCTTGAGCTCCTGGGCCAGTGCGGTCAGTATGCCAGCGTTCGCCGGCCGGCGACCATGAACCAGGCTGGACAGCACCCACAGGGCGATGTCGCCGCGCGCCTCGTCCGCGCTGCTGATCAGCGGAACGCTGGTCGGACCGAGGACGTGCGGCTGGGCGATGAGCGAGGGCCGCTCCGGGAAACCCGAGGCGATCGGCTGTGCGGCCCACCGCTCGGTCAGCGGTTCGTCGGTGAGCACGATCAGCACGGCGTCGGCGTCGTACCGCTCACCGAGGTACGCCAGGTAGTACGGCCACGAGCGACGCTTGTCCGCGTCGGGTTTCCCCTGGGATTCCAAGGCCACGACATAGCGCGTCTTCTCCGTGTCCAGCTGGAACAGGGCGTCGACCCGTCTCTCCACCGGCATCAGCTCGGTAGTGACGGTGTCGAGCGGTGTGATCTCCAGGACCGGTCCGATGGAGAGACCGAGCAGGCCCTGCATCGAGGTGACGAGCAGCTTGGTGTCCTGCTGGAACACCTGGTGCAGGGATTCGTGGTGCACTGACGGGCATGGCGCCGACGGTATCCATGTGCGCGGGGCGCGGCGGCCGAACGCATGCGCATACCCCGATCGAGTGATCACCGGTACCGCTGCGGGCGCTACGGCGTCCACTCCGGGTCCCGGCCGCTCAGGCCGATCGCACGGTCGAGGAGGGGCGCGTCGTTCGGTACGGGCACGACCGGACCGAAGATGCCGCCGCCCCGGCTCGGGTCGTCGGCGGCCGCGAGGAGCATGCCGTACGACAGCTGCAGCGCGCCCGGGTCGGGCTCGTACTCCTGACCGGTCGACCGGGCCAGGTCCCAGCCGTGGATCACCAGTTCGTTCACCGCGACGGCGCCCGCTTCCGCGCCCGTCAGCGGCACGCCGCCCGCGCGGGTGTCGCCGGTCCAGGCGGCCGGGTGGCGCCATGCCTCGGCCAGTTCGTCGAGGACCTTGGGCAGTTCCTCGCGCCAGCCGGGGCCGATGTCCGGTACGGCGGCCTCCGGGCTGGTGTCGGTCGTGGGGCCCAGGTCCTTGCGGCCGGCGTCGCGGAAGGCGACGGAGAGTCCGGCCAGGTGGCCCAGCATGTTGCGGACCGCGTAACCCGGGCACGGCGTCCCGTCCGCCAGCTGATCGTCACGCACGCCCTCCACCAGCTGCGCGACGACGCGGGTCTGGGGTCCGAGGTCGAGGATCGGGTGGTCGGTCATCGGTGCTCCTCACGCGAACGGGTCCGGTCTGCACCGGCTCTGAAAGGTGGACCGACCGCGCGCACAAAACTCATCGCTCACCGGCACAGCACCGCCATATCTAAGGCACCTGCCCGATCCCGCGCCCCCCCGCCTTAGATCCACGATGACCTGGCATGACGACCACCACGACCACCACGACCACCACCTGGACACTCCTGCGCGTCCTGCGCGACCGCAACGCCGGCCTCTGTCTCGCCGGAGTTGTCGTCTCCGGCTTCGGCACGTCGGCGCTGTGGCTGGCATCCGGCGTCTGGGTCAAGGACCTCACCGGCTCCGACGGCCTGGCCGCGCTGTGCCTGCTCGCGATGTGGGCGCCCACCCTGGCCGGCCCCCTCCTCGGCACGCTCGCCGACCTCCCCCATCGCCGAAAACCGCTGCTGATCGGCGCGAACCTCCTTCTGGCCGCCCTCCTGCTCACCCTCTTCACCGTCGACTCCCCGGGCCGCCTCTGGCTCCTGTTCGCGGTCCTGTTCGTCTACGGCGCCGCGGGCGTCGTCCACGACGCCGCCGAGTCGGCCCTCGTCGCGAACGCCGTCTCCCCCTCCCTGCTCGGCGACTTCAACGGACTGCGCATGACCGCCGCCGAGGGCATGAAACTCCTCGCCCCGCTGGCCGGCGCCGGCGTCTACGCGGCGTACGGCGGCCCGAGCGTGGCCCTGCTCGACGCCGCGACGTTCGTGGTCGCGACCGGCCTGTACGCCTGCCTGCGGGCCCGCGAGAGCAGGCCCCGGCCGCCGAGCGGCAACTGGCGTGCGCAGACCACCGAGGGCGCCCGCCACCTGTGGACGCACCCCCGGCTGCGCCCCCTGGTCCTGTCCGGCGGCACCACCATGCTCTTCGCCGGGCTCAACGGGGCGATGGTCTACGCCTTCATCGACACCCTCGGGCACGCCCCCACGTACGCCGGTGTGCTGTACGCCGTCCAGGGCGCCGGTTCGGTGGCGATCGGGCTGCTCTCGGGGCCCGCGCTGCGTCGTCTCGGCGAACGCCGCTTCGCCGCGTACGGCATCGCCCTCACGGCCGCCGCGGTGGGGCTGCGGGCCGTCCCGTCCGACCCCCTGGCCCTGGTGAGCAGCGCGGCGATCGGCGCGGGCCTGCCCTGTGTCCTGATCGCCGCGCTCACCGCCGTACAGCGCGAGACACCGGACGCGCTGCTCGGCCGTACGGTCGCCACGGCCAACACGCTCGTCTTCGCGCCGAACGTCATCGGGCTGGCCGTGGGGGCGGCACTCGTGGAACTCCTCGACGTACGGCTGCTGTCGGCCGTACTGGGCGCGGTATGGCTGGTGACGACCGCACCGCTGTTTCAGAACCCGGCGAGCGCCTCCCGTACCGCCGCCAAGTCCCCGTCCGACGCCAACCCCGCGTGATAGAGCCGGATCTCCGTGGCCCCCAGCTCACGCGCGCGTGCCGCGTCGGACGCCAGCGTGCCGGGGCTGCCGCCCATCCCGGAGACCACGCCGAAGTTGGCGGCGATGACGGCGCCGTCGCGGCGCTGCCCGGCGAAGGGCGCCAGCAGGCCGGGGCCGCCCGCGCACGGTACGACCACGCCGTCCGCGACGGACAGGATGTGCTCGGGGTCGACGCCCGGGTTGGCGCCGCAGTGGTACGTCACCGGGTCCGCGTGCAGCAGCACCTGGAAGCCCTCGGGAGCCGCCTCGCGGACCGCGCGGACCGCCGTCTCCTGCAAGGTACGGGCGGTTGCGTCGCGCCACGCGCGCGTGGCCGCCGCCTTCGGCCCGCCGAGCAGCTTCTCGACCCCCGTCCAGCCCTCGTCGACGGCCGACCCCTGCCACAGCGGCTCCAGGGCGGCCCGCACGGCGGCGGCCAGCTCGTCGGCGTCCAGACCCTGTTCCGCGTACCCCTCGCGGCACGTCACGCAGAAGCAGAGCGCCATCAGGTACTGCCCGGCATCCCCGAGCCCGACCCCGCCGGTCTTGTCGTGGGCGTGCAGATGCTGGAGCCCGTACCAGCCGAGGGACTCCAGCTCGGTGCCACGCGCTCCGGGCCGTACGGCCGCCTCGGCGGCCAGCTCGACGAGGTACGCGCGCGTGGCGGGCTGCGCGATGCAGGGGGCCCACGGGTAGCGGTCGCCGTAGGCGTTGACGACCGAGGTGTCCGGGTGTTCGGCGCCCAGCCGGGAGTTGTGCGCGAGGACCACCCAGGTGTGCACCTCGAGACCGGCGTCCGTGAGCGCGGCGGCGGCCTCGCCGAAGGCGTCCCCGGGCGCCCAGTCGCCGGCCGGGTACGGGCGCAGCTCACGGCCGTCCCAGCGTCCGTCGGTCGGGTACAGCACGGCCGCGTGCTCGGCGGTGACGATGCGGTGGCGCGGGTGGCGGGGGGTGAGGGCGCGGGTGGAGTGGTAAGCGGCGGCCAGGGTCACCTGCCGCACCCCGAGGGAGGCGATCCTCGCGGGGGCCTCCGGGTCTCCGTTGACGTCCCAGGGGTAGACGAAAGTCGACGCCTTCACCGGTCCTCCTCCAGCAGCGCATACCCGCGCTCGATGATCTGAGCGAGCTGCTTGACATGATCCTCGCTCGGCTCGTGCAGCGGCGGCCGGACTTCGCCCACATCGAGACCGCGCAGCCGTACCCCCGCCTTGACGAGGGCGACCGCATACCCGCGGCCCTGGGCGCGCAGCTCGACGAAGGGCCGGTAGAAGCCGTCCAGGAGCCGGTTCACCGTCGGCGCGTCACCGGACTCCAGCGCGCGGTAGAAGGCGAGCGCGATCTCGGGTGCGAAGCAGAACACGGCGGAGGAGTAGAGGGGGACGCCGATGGCGCGGTAGGCGAGCTGGGTCTGCTCGGCGGTCGGCAGACCGTTGAAGTAGAGGAAGCCGCCGGGGACCTCGGTGCGTACGGCGCTGACGATGCGCTGCATGAGGTCGAGGTCGCCGAGGCCGTCCTTGAGGCCGATGATGCCGTCCGTGCGGGCCAGCTCGACGACGGTCCGCGGGGTGAACACGGCGTTGTCGCGCTGGTAGACGATCACGGGGAGGGCGGTCGCCGCGGCCACCTCCCGGTAGTGCCGCAGCAGTCCCTCCTGCCCGGCGATCACCAGATACGGCGGCATGGCGAGCAGCCCGTCCGCCCCGGCGCCCTCGGCCAGCTTCGCGTACCGCACGGCGAGGGCGGTGCCGTAGCCGGCGCCCGCGACGACCGGCACCCGTCCCGCCGTCTCCTCGACGGCCGCCCGCACGCACGTCTCGAACTCCTCGGGCGTCAGCGCGTGGAACTCCCCGGTGCCGCAGCACGCGAACACGGCGGCGGCCCCGGCCTCCACCCCGCGGCGCACATGCGCGCGGTAGGCGTCGAGGTCGGGGGAGCCGTCGGGGCCGTAGGCGGTGACGGGGAAGAACAGCGGCCCGCTGGGGATGCTGAGGCGAGCGGCGAGGGGGGCAGCGGTCACGGGCTCTCCCTAGAACAGGCGCGTGCATTCTTCTGATCGACGTCTACATTTCTGAACAATGCCACCCTATGAAGCCGCCTCAGAGCCGGTCAAGCGCACAAACCCGCAACTCAGGAGCGGATTTCCCGGCTCCGCGCCACACTTGACGGGGCGGGCCGGCGATCCTTAGCGTGTCCACGAATGTGAATACCGTGCACGCATACGGCCGCCGCCCCAAGGAGAACCGAGGATGCCCGCACCCCGCACCGTTCTGCTCACCGGCGCCGCCGGCGGCCTCGGCACCCTGATGCGGGACCTTCTCCCGGCCTACGGCTACGAGCTGCGCCTGCTCGACCTGCACCCGGTGGAGGACGAGCCGGACGCGATCGTCGCGGACCTCGCCGACAAGACGGCCGTGCGTGAGGCCGTGCGGGGTGTCGACGCGATCATCCACCTGGCGGGCATCTCCCTGGAAGCCTCCTTCGAGAAGATCCTCAGGGCCAACATCGAGGGCACGTACAACCTGTACGAGGCCGCCCACGAGGAGGGCGTCGGACGCGTCGTCTTCGCCTCCTCCAACCACGCAGTCGGCTTCACCCCCCGCCCCCGGGGCGACGCCCCCCTGATCCCCGTCGACACCCCGCGCCGCCCGGACACCTTCTACGGCCTGTCCAAGTCCTTCGGCGAGGACCTCGCGCAGTTCTACTGGGACAAGCACGGCCTGGAGACGGTGTCGGTGCGCATCGGCTCCTGCTTCCCGGAGCCGACCAGCGTGCGCATGCTCTCGCTGTGGATGAGCCCGGCCGACGGCGCCCGCCTCTTCCACGCGGCCCTGACCGCCGAGAACGTCGAGCACACGGTCGTCTACGGCTCCTCCGCGAACACCCGCCTGTGGTGGGACCTGACCACCGCCCGCACCCTCGGCTACGACCCCCAGGACGACTCCGAGCCGTACGCCGAGAAGCTGATCGCCGAGCAGGGCGAGCTCGACCCGGAGAACATCGCGCACGCCTGTCTGGGCGGCCACTTCGTGAGCGACCCGCCGATCTGGCCCTACTGATCCGGCCGACCGGCGGAAACCAGCCGTTACACGACGGAAAACAGGCGTTCGCGGGAGCGGGCGGGCACCGAACGGGCCCGCCCGCTCCCCCATTCGGGCATCCGTGCTGCCCGATCTCACGCCCGGACGTGCGGCCGCGCAGGTCCGAGGCGGGCACGCCCCGCGCCAAACGGGCGCAAACGGGCAGTATCGGATCGACAACAGGCCTGTTCAGCACCTCATCGCCGCTGTAGAACTTCCCCCATGGGCTCCACAGGGCCCGAACGGGCAGCACCGGCTCGAACACGGCGAAGACGATCGAGCCCAGCACCACAGCACGGAAGCAGGTGTCGACGATGACGACGGCGAATTCGGCCAAGACCGCTGAGGACCGCCAGCGGGAGATCGTGCGGGTCGCCCGCGCCACCGGCTCGGTCGACGTCACCGCGCTCGCCACCGAACTGGGCGTGGCCAAGGAGACCGTACGACGGGATCTGCGCGTCCTCGAGGAGCACGGGCTGCTCCGCCGTACGCACGGCGGCGCCTACCCCGTGGAGAGCGCCGGCTTCGAGACGACGCTCGCCTTCCGTGCCACCAGCCACGTCCCCGAGAAGCGCAGGATCGCGACCGCAGCGGCCGAGCTGCTCGGAGACGCCGAGACGGTCTTCGTCGACGAGGGCTTCACCCCGCAGCTCATCGCCGAGGCACTCCCCAGGGACCGGCCGCTGACCGTGGTCACCGCGTCCCTGCCGGTCGCGGGCGCGCTCGCCGAGGCCGAGGGCATCTCGGTACTGCTGCTCGGCGGCCGGGTCCGCACCGGCACCCTGGCGACCGTCGACCACTGGACGACGAAGATGCTCGCCGGCTTCGTCATCGACCTCGCCTTCATCGGCGCCAACGGCATCTCCCGCGAACACGGCCTCACCACCCCCGACCCGGCCGTCAGCGAGGTCAAGGCGCAGGCCATCCGGGCCGCGCGCCGCACGGTGTTCGCGGGCGTGCACACCAAGTTCGGAGCGGTCAGTTTCTGCCGGTTCGCGGAGATCGGCGCACTGGAGGCGATCGTGACGAGCACCCTGCTCCCCGCGGCGGAGGCCCACCGCTACTCCCTGCTCGGGCCCCAGGTCATCCGCGTCTGACGTACGAGCCGCACCCGACACCCCCACACCCGAAGGGCCGGCAAAACCAACTGAACCACCCCGTACGGCACCCCCACCCCAACTCCCGTCCCCTTTACGCCTAATTGTCCAGGAGTACCTCATGCGAACCCAGAGCCGACGCGCGCCACGCGCCTCCCTCGCCGTGGCAGCCGTAGGGACGCTGATCACCTCACTCGCCGCCTGCTCGGGCGCCGGCGGGTCCGGAGCCGGCGGCGGCGACTCCATCAACGTCCTGATGGTGAACAACCCGCAGATGGTCGAGCTGCAGAAGCTCACCGCCGACAACTTCACCAAGGAAACCGGCATCAAGGTCAGCTTCACCGTGCTGCCCGAGAACGACGTCCGCGACAAGATCAGCCAGGACTTCGCCAACCAGGCCGGCCAGTACGACGTCGCCACCCTCAGCAACTACGAGATCCCGATCTACGCCAAGAACGGCTGGCTCCACTCCCTGGACTCCTACGTCAAGAGCGACACCGCCTTCGACCAGGACGACATCCTCACCCCGATGACGCAGGCCCTCACCGCGGAGGACGGCAAGCTCTACGGTGAGCCCTTCTACGGCGAGTCCTCCTTCCTGATGTACCGCAAGGACGTCCTGGAGAAGGCGGGCCTGACCATGCCCGGCAAGCCCACCTGGCAGCAGGTCGCCGACATCGCCGCCAAGGTGGACGAGGCCGAGGCCGACATGAAGGGCATCTGCCTGCGCGGCCTGCCCGGCTGGGGCGAGGTCATGGCCCCGCTGACCACGGTCGTCAACACCTACGGCGGCACCTGGTTCGACAAGGACTGGAAGGCACAGGTGGACTCCAAGGAGTTCAAGGCGGCCACCCGGTTCTACGTCGACCTGGTCCGCAAGCACGGCGAGGCGGGCGCCGCCCAGTCCGGCTACGCCGAGTGCCTGAACAACATGACCCAGGGCAAGACGGCCATGTGGTACGACGCCACAGCCGGCGCCGGCTCCCTGGAGGCGAGCGGCTCCCCGGTCAAGGGCAAGATCGGCTACGTCCCGGCACCGGTCGAGAAGACCGACAGCTCGGGCTGGCTCTACACCTGGGCCTGGGGCGTCCAGAAGGCGTCCAAGAACGCCGAGAACGCCTGGAAGTTCATCTCCTGGGCCTCCGGCAAGGACTACGAGAAGCTCGTCGGCGAGACCATCGGCTGGGCCAACGTGCCCGCCGGCAAGCGGGCCTCGACCTACGACATCCCGGAGTACCGCAAGGAGGCCGGCGCCTTCGCCGACGTCACCCGGGACGCCATCGCGGGCGCCAAGCCCGAGGACCCGGGCGTGCAGCCCCGGCCCGCGCCCGGCATCCAGTTCGTCGGCATCCCCGAGTTCACCGACCTGGGCACCAAGGTCTCCCAGGAGATCAGCTCCGCCATCGCCGGACGGCAGTCCGTGGACAGCGCGCTGAAGAAGGCACAGGAGTTCGCCGAGACCGTAGGAAAGAAGTACGAGGGATCATGACCGTCGCCACTCCCCCCACCCGGGTCGCCGCCGCCGCCAAGCGGCCGGCGGCCCGGCGGCCGAACCGTATGCGCGCCTGGGCCACCCGGGCCCCCCTGCTGCCCGCGCTGATCTTCATGATCCTCGTGACGCAGCTGCCCTTCGTGGCCACCCTGGTGATCTCGTTCTTCGACTGGAACGCGCTCTACCCGGACGACCGCCACTTCGCCGGCTTCGCGAACTACTCGGAGGTGCTGAGCACCCCCGAACTGCGCAAGTCGGTGGGCACGACCGTCCTGCTGACCGTCACGGTCGTCCTCGTCAGCCTGGTGCTGGGCATGGCACTGGCGCTGCTGCTCGACCGGAAGTTCCGGGGCCGGGCCGCCGTGCGCACGATGCTCATCGCCCCCTTCCTGCTGGTGCCGGTCGCGGCCGCGCTGCTGTGGAAGCACGTGCTGTTCAACCCCGAGTACGGCCTCTTCAACGGCGTCCTGCGCTGGATCGGAGGAGACGGGGCGGTCCAGCCGGACTGGATCTCCGAGATGCCGCTGATGGCGGTCGAGGCCTCGCTGATCTGGCAGTGGACGCCGTTCATGACGCTGATCCTGCTCGCCGGACTGCAGAGCCGTGACTCGCAGCTGATCGAGGCGGCCCGCATGGACGGCGCGAACGACTGGCAGATGTTCGTCCACATCACGCTGCCGCACATGCGCCGCTACATCGAACTGAGCGTGCTGCTCGGCTCGATCTACATCGTGCAGAACTTCGACGCGGTGTACACCATCACCTCCGGCGGCCTCGGCACCGCGAACCTGCCGTACACCATCTACCAGACCTTCTACCAGGCGCACGAGAACGGCCTGGCCTCGGCGGCCGGCGTGATCGTCGTCATCGGCTCGCTCATCCTCGCGACCTTCGCCCTGCGCGTCGTGTCGTCCCTGTTCCGCGCGGAGGTGTCCCGCTGATGACCGCCGTCACCACCACCGCCCCCCGGCGCCCCATGCTCCGCGGCCGCTTCCAAGGTGCCGCCCTGGGCATGACCGCCTGGCTGGCCGGCCTCCTGTTCGTGCTGCCCCTCCTCTGGATGGTCCTGACGTCCTTCCACTCCGAGTCGGACGCGGCGACCAACCCACCCTCAATCGCCGCCTCGCTCACCCTGGACAGCTACCGCGGGTTCTTCGGCGTGGACGGCGGCGCCAGCCCCTGGCCCGCGCTGATCAACTCGATGACCGCCTCGGTGGCCTCGACGCTCCTGACCCTGGTCCTCGCGCTGCCGGCCGCGTACGCGCTGTCCATCCGGCCGGTGAAGAAGTGGACCGACGTCATGTTCTTCTTCCTGTCCACCAAGATGCTGCCGCTGGTGGCGGGCCTGCTGCCGATCTACCTCTTCGCGAAGAACACCGGCCTGCTCGACAACGTCTGGGCGCTGGTCATCCTCTACACGGCCATGAACCTGCCGATCGCGGTGTGGATGATGCAGTCCTTCCTCTCCGAGGTACCGGCCGCGATCATCGAGGCCGCGCAGATCGACGGCGCGAAACTGCCGACGATCCTGTGGCGCGTGGTGGCCCCCATCGCCCTGCCCGGCATCGCGGCGACGGCCCTGATCTGCTTCATCTTCAGCTGGAACGAGCTGCTGTTCGCGAGGGTGCTGACCGGCGTGGTGGCCGAGACAGCCCCCGTCTTCCTGACGAGCTTCATCACCAGCCAGGGCCTGTTCCTGGCCAAGGTGTGCGCCGCGTCGCTCGTCATCTCCCTGCCGGTGCTCGCCGCGGGGTTCGCCGCCCAGGACAAACTCGTCCAGGGCCTGTCGTTGGGAGCCGTGAAATGAAGGCCGCCGTCATCGAGTCCGTGGGCCGTGCCGTCGTCAGCGAGGTCCCGGACCCGACGCCGGGCCCCCGCGAGGTCGTCGTCGAGGTCGCGGCATGCGGCATCTGCGGTACGGATCTGCACATCCTGCAGGGCGAGTTCGCGCCGAAGCTGCCGATCGTGCCCGGGCACGAGTTCGCGGGCGCGGTGGTCGGCGTCGGCACCCAGGTCACCGAGCTGACGGTGGGCGACCGGGTGGCGGTGGACCCGTCCCTGTACTGCTACGAGTGCCGGAACTGCCGTACCGGCCACAACAACCTCTGCGAACGCTGGGCGGCGATCGGCGTGACGACGGCGGGCGGTGCCGCGCAGTACGCCGTGGCCCCGGTCGCGAACTGCGCGAAGCTGCCGGAGCACGTCCGCACGCAGGACGCGGCGCTGGTGGAGCCGTTGTCCTGCGCGGTCCGCGGCTACGACGTCCTCAAGTCACGCCTGGGCGCCCATGTCCTGATCTACGGCTCGGGAACGATGGGCCTGATGATGCTGGAGCTGGCCAAGCGGACGGGTGCGGCGAGCGTGGACATCGTGGACGTGAACCCGACCCGCCTCGAAACAGCGCGCCGCCTGGGCGTGTCGGCGTCCGCGGCCCACGCCGACGAGCTGGACCGGCCGCAGGGCTGGGACCTGGTGGTCGACGCGACGGGCAACGCGGCGGCGATCCAGGACGGCCTGGACCGGGTCGCAAAGGCCGGCACCTTCCTCCAGTTCGGGGTGGCGGACTACGCGACGCGCGTGACGATAGACCCGTACCGCATCTACAACCAGGAGATCACCATCACCGGCTCCATGGCTGTCCTGCACAGCTTCGAGCGAGCGGCGGAACTGTTCGCGAACGGAGTCCTGGATCCGGAGATCTTCATCAGCGATCGCATTCCCCTGGACCAGTACCCCCAGGCGCTGGAGCAGTTCGCGGCGGGGGTGGGCCGCAAGATCGTGGTGGTGCCGTAGGCACGGTGACCGTCTTCCAGGGGGCTCCACCACCCCCTGGACCCCCGGCCTATGCCCACCCACCACCCGTTTACGGTCGGGATCATCCAGCCCATCCGGCGATTGAGGACAAGACCCCTTAAGGGCCGGAGCGCGGTCTGGGGCGGCAGCCCCAGCGGGGTCGAAGGGGCGGAGCCCCTGGGGATGGGACGGGTAGGGGCGGCGGGGGCGAAAAATCCCTCCGCCCGCCACACACCCACCCCCTACCATCCCCCCCATGCCCCGCCCCCACGGCTTCACCTACGCCCACCACTCCGACGGCACCGTCACGATCACCCACCACACCCACCCCGCCACCACCCTCCGCGGCCCCCGAGCCACCCGCTTCCTCACAGAGGTGGAATCCGGCGACCCCCAACTGGTCATGGCCCGCTGGACGGGAAACTACAAACGCGGCAACGAACGCACCGCCCGCAACCACCCCCGCAACGCCCGCTGACCCAATTGGCGGCCAGGTAAGGGAACGGTAAAACGGGTTCGCTCGTTCACGGGGCATGACAGCTATGACCCCCGGCTCGAACATCCCCCTCCCCACCGCGCGCGTGACGGTGGACGTCGCCGCCCCGGTGCGGCTAGACGTATCGGGCCTGCTGCTCACCGCCGATGGCAAGGTGCGCTCGGACGACGACTTCATCTTCTACAACCAGCCCGCCGGCCCCGGCGTGACCTACCGCTCGGGCGGCGGCACCGCCCCCGACGCGATCACGGTCGACACCGCCACTCTCCCCCCGGGCATCGAGAAGATCGTCGTCACCGCCAGCCCCGACGCCCCCGGCCAGACCTTCCAGGGCATCGAACCGACGGCGACGATCAGGAACGCGGACGACAACAGCGTCCTGGCCACGTTCACACCCCCGCAGCTCGGCTCCGAGACGGCCCTGGTGATCGTCGAGATCTATCTCCGCAACGGCGCGTGGAAGGCCCGCGCGGTGGGCCAGGGGTACGCCAACGGCCTGGCCGGCATCGCCACTGACTTCGGCGTCACCGTGGAGGAACCGGCCCCGGCCCCGGTCGCCCCGCCCCAGCCCACGATGCAGCCCCCGGTCACCCCGCCGGCCCCGCCCCTCTCCACGCCCACACCCGCCGCTCCCCCGGCACCGCCCGCTCCCCCGGCCGCCCCCGCCCCCGGCGCCGGGAAGATCAACCTCGACAAGGGCCGGGTCAGCCTCCAGAAGAACCAGACGGTCTCCCTCGTCAAGGGCGGCCACCCCCTGCTCTCCCAGGTCAAGATGGGCCTCGGCTGGGAGCCGGCGTTCCGCGGCAAGGACATCGACCTGGACGCCTCGGTGATCGCGTACGGCCCGCAGCGCAACCACATCGACAGCTGCTACTTCGGCAAGCTGCAGATCGTCAACGGCGCCATCCGCCACTCCGGCGACAACCTCACCGGCGAGGGCGGCGGCGACGACGAGGTGATCACCGTCGACCTCGGCCGCCTCCCGCAGGAGGTCACCGGCCTGGTCTTCACGGTCAACTCCTTCTCCGGCCAGAAGTTCACCGAGGTCGCCAAGGCCTACTGCCGCCTCATCGACGCCGGAACCGGCGAGGAACTCGTCCGCTTCGACCTCACCAACGCCGAGGCACAGACCGGCGTGATGATGGCGAAGCTGGTCCGCCAGTTCTCCGGCGAGTGGGACATGACGGCCATGGGCGACTTCGTGAAGTCCCGTACGGTACGGGGCATGGTGAAGCCGGCGGCACAAGCGCTGTAGTCGCCCCGCCGCACCCCCGTCCGACGTCCAGGGCGCCCCCACCCACAGGGGCGCCCGGCGCGTACGACCCCAGCCGCGGCGCCGGCCCCGTGACATCTTCGTCGCCCCCGCCGCCAGGTCCCGCAGGAAGTGCCGCGCCCCCAGCAGGAACACGACGATCAGCGGCACGACGCTCATCAGCGCCCCGGCCATCACAGGCCGCTACCGACCGGCGGTCCATCAACTCCGAGATCCTGCACCTACTGGAGGACGCCCTCGCCACCACAGGTGGCGGACGCCGGATCGCCCGGTGGTGATCCGGCTCCCCCTGCCCCGCTACACGGGAAGCCGGATTCCTCCCCGGCCCGAAAGCCGGCGCGTCCTCCGGTTCATCCTGTGAAGTCAGAACAGCGCGCTGTACGCGTTCAGCGCCGGCTGCCCGCCGAGGTGGGCGTACAGCACGGTGGACTCCCGCCCGATCTCGCCGCGCGAGACCAGGTCGATCATCCCGGCCATCGACTTCCCCTCGTAGACAGGGTCCGTGACCATGCCCTCGGTGCGGGCCGCGAGCCGCATCGCCTCCAGGGTCGTCTCGTCCGGGATGCCGTACGTGCCCGCGTGGTACCGCTCGTCCAGCTCGACATCCGACTCGGTCAACTCCGCCTTGACGCCGATGAGTTGACCGGTGTTGTGGGCGATCCGCGCGATCTGCTCGCGGGTGCGGCCCGGGTTCGCCGACGCGTCGATGCCGAGCACCCGGCGCGGCCGCCCGCCCGCCTCCTCCAGCGCCCGGAACCCGGCGACCATGCCCGCCTGGGTGGACCCGGTCACCGAGCACACCACGACGGTGTCGAAGAAGACCCCCGACTCCCGTTCCTGCTCGGCGACTTCGTACGCCCACCCGGCGAAGCCGAGTCCGCCGAGCGGATGGTCGGAGGCTCCGGCGGGAATGGCGTACGGCTTCCCACCTCCCTCCTCGACCTCCCTGAGCGCCTGCTCCCAGCTCTCCTTGAAGCCGATCCCGAACCCGGCCCGCACCAGCCGTACGTCGGCTCCGGCGAGCCGGCTGACGAGGATGTTGCCGACCTTGTCGTAGACGGAGTCGGGCCACTCCACCCAACTCTCCTGCACCAGTACGCACTTGAGCCCGGCCCGGGCGGCGACGGCGGCGACCTGGCGGGTGTGGTTGGACTGCACGCCGCCGATCGAGACGAGTGTGTCGCAGCCCTTGGCGAGGGCGTCGGCGACCAGGTACTCCAGCTTGCGGGTCTTGTTGCCGCCGTACGCGATCCCGGAGTTGCAGTCCTCGCGCTTGGCCCAGAGGGCGGCGCCGCCGAGGTGGGCGGTCAGGCGCTCCAGGGGGTGGACCGGCGAGGGGCCGAAGAGCAGGGGGTAACGCTCGTACGAGGAAAGGGACACGGGAGCCTCCAGGGTTCTCCGGGCTTCAGGGAACGTCGGCGGCGAGCTCCTCCAGGCCCCGCCAGATCTCCGCGGTGACCCGGACCGCCTCGTCCGTGTCACCGTGCGCGCAGGCCTCGATCAGCCGCTCGTGCAGTCCCGCCGAACGGCAGGCGCCGCCCTCGCCGAAGCGGCGTCGCTCCAGGCGGCGGATGAGCGGGGTGTAGCGGGCGACGGTCGCGGCGGCGGCGCGGTTGCCGCCCACCCGGACCAGCACGTCGTGCAGTTCGTCGTCGGCGTGCAGGGCGCCGTCCACGTCACCGGCACCGACGGCCGCCGCGAACCGCTCGTTGGCGGCACGCATGACGTCCAGGTCGGCGCCGGTCAGCCGGGGCACGGCGACCCGTGTCACGAGCTCGTGCATGGCACCGACCACGGCCGCCGCGTCCCGTACATCCGACGCGACGACCGGCGTCACCCGCGTATAGCTCTGCGGTTTGCTCTCCAGCAGCCCCTCGTCCACGAGCCGCGCGAAGGCCTCCCGCACCGGCGCCCGGGACAGCCCCAGCCGCTCGGCGAGCTCGGCGTCCCGCACCACCGCGCCGGGTTCGATCTCCCCGGCCACGATGGCGTCCCGGATCGATGCGTAGGCGCGGTCCCTGAGGAGGGTGCGGGGTACGGGTCGGATGGCCATGAACTGAAATGTTAGATGTCAATCGCGGCGACAGGCAAGAGCGCCAACGCCGCTGCCGCTTCCGGGCGACTTCGTCCGGCCCGCTTGTGTGAACCCGTCTCAGGCACCTGCCGTGGGTCGCGGGCATGTCTCTCAACCGCCTTGCTGCGAACGCGCCTTGAACGCGGCCTTCCTGGCCTCCTTGGCGATCCGCCTGTCCGGATGCAGCCGGCCCATCGCCTCCAGCACATCCGCGGTGGCGGGATGCTCCACCCGCCACACCGCCGTGAAGAACCCGCTGTGCTGCGCCGCCAGCCCCTGCACCAGCGCCCTCAGCTCCTCCGAGTTGCCCTCGGCCGCGAGCTGCGCGGCCACCGTGTCGATGGTCAGCCAGAAGACCATCGCCTCGGACGGCACCGGTACGTCGGAGAAGCCGTGCTCGGTCAGCCACACCCTGGCCAGCCCGCCCAGCTCCGCGTCGTCGAGGACCTCCCGCAGCGCCGGCTCGGCCTCCGCGCCCACCAGCGACAGGGCCTGCTGGCAGCGCAGCCGCCGCAGCGGCGCACCGGCGTCCAGGCCGCGTGCCGCGGCCAGCAACTCCCGAGCCGCGGCGAGGGGTTCACGGCGGTCCAGCCACTGCTCGGTCTCCGCCTGCGCGGCGGACTGCGGGAAGGTCGCCGTGCCGTCGAGCAGCGCGTCCGCGCCCTTGTCCGCGAGGTCGCCGACCGCGGGCGCCTGGAACCCTGCCTCCAGCAGCCGGGCCCGCAGCCCGTACAGCCCGAGCGGGGTGAGCCGGACCATGCCGTAGCGGGAGACGTCGGTGTCGTCGACGGGCGCGGCGGGCTCCTCGTCGATGTCGGCCATCAGCGCCTCGTCGACCGGCTGGTACTCGACGAGCCCGACCGGCTCCAGCAGCCGGAACTGGTCGTCCAGGCGCATCATCGCGTCGGACACCTGCTCCAGCATGTCGTTGGTGGGCTCGCCCATGTCGCTGGGCACGATCATCGACGCGGCCAGCGCGGGCAGCGGAACGGGGCCGTCGCCGGGGCCGTCCTCGTTGACCGTCAGCAGGTACAGGTTGCCGAGCACCCCGTCGAGGAACTCCGCCTCGGCCTCCGGGTCCCAGTCGAGGGAGGAGAAGTCGACTGCGCCGCCCTCGCCCATGGCATCGCCCAGCCCGTCGATGTCCGGCACGCTCGCGTCGGCGAGGACCGTCTCCAGTGCCGCCAGCCACACCGCGAGCACATCGTGCGGTGAACCGCCGGTGAGCAGGGCCAGATCCTCGCCGGCGGCAACAGTGCCCGCCTCCTCGTCGGTGATCTCGACGAGCCCGGTGTCGACGGCGACCCGCCAGGCCTCGCTCGCGTAGGCGGCGGCCTCGTCGCCGGTCAGCCCGAGGAGCTCGGCGGCGGCCGGAAGTTGCTCGTCGACGAGCCCGCCCCCGGCGTCGACGCGGGTGTCAGGGCCGGCCCAGCGGGCGAGCCGCGCGGCCCGGGAAAGCAGGGGCCTGGACAGCGCGTCCCGCGCCAGCTCCGCTTCGGGATGCAGCCGCACCGGCGGCAGGGGGGAGCTGTCTGACATCGGCTGTTTCTCCTAGAGCGCCATCAGGGCCGTACACGTCACGGCTCAGCCGCTCAGCCTAGACGGATTTCCACCCATGCCGCCCGGTTCATCTCCCCGTCAGCCACCGTACTTGGCTGAAACCTTGACAAGTGGCCTGACCAGGCAGGAGATTACGCGCGTAGAAATGTGTCGGACATCTGTTCACTGTATTTTCTACGCGCGTCGCACCGCCCCACCGGTCGCGGCTCCCACCGTTCCACGCACCACCCTCGTCCCGGCACCCACGCATGTCCCCGGAGGGATCCCGTTGCCGAGCAAGAAGTCCGCGCGTATCGCCGCGCTCACCGTCGCCGCCGTCTGTTCCGCGGCGTCCACCATCGTCCTGACGTCGACCGCGCAGGCCGACACCCTGCGCATCCATGACATCCAGGGCACCACGCGCACATCCCCGTACGCCGGCCAGCAGGTCACAGATGTGGCCGGAATCGTCACCGGCATACGCACCTACGGCTCGTCCCGCGGCTTCTGGATCCAGGATCCGGACGCGGACGCCGACCCGGCCACCAGTGAGGCCATCTTCGTCTACACCAACTCCACCCCGACGGGCGTCGCCGTGGGCGACGCGGTCACGGTGTCGGGCACGATCCAGGAGTACGTCCCAGGTGGCAACTCCACCGGCAACCAGTCGATCACCGAGATCACCAAGCCCACGGTGACCGTCGTCTCCAGCGGCAACGCCGCCCCGGCCGCCGTGGTCATCGACGCCAAGTCCGTACCGGCCGCCTACGCTCCGGCCGGCGACACCGCCGCGAACGGCTCGGTCAACGGCCTGCCGCTGAAGCCTTCGGCGTACGCCCTGGACTACTACGAGTCCTTGGAGCACATGAACGTCCGGGTCGCCGACGCCCGTGTGGTCACCGCCACCGACTCGTTCAACGAGCTGTGGGTCACGGTGAAGCCGCGCGAGAACGCCAACCGGCGCGGTGGCACGGTCTACGGCTCCTACGCGTCCCAGAACACCGGCCGCCTCCAGATCCAGTCCCTCGGCGCGGCCGCCGACTTCCCCAAGGCGAACGTCGGCGACACCCTCGCCGGCACCACCACGGGCCCGCTGGACTACACCCGGTTCGGCGGCTACACCCTGGTCGCGAGCGAGCTCGGCAGCATCAAGGCCGGTGGCCTGCAGCGGGAGACGACCCGCAAGCAGCGCAGCGGTGAGCTGGCGGTGGCGACGTACAACGTCGAGAACCTCGACCCGTCCGACGCCAGCTTCGAAGAGCACGCCACCGCGATCGTGAACAACCTGAAGTCGCCCGACATCCTGTCCCTGGAGGAGATCCAGGACAACAACGGCAGGACGAACGACGGTACGGTCGCCGCCGACCAGACGGTGCGCAAGCTGATCGACGCGATCGTCGCCGCGGGCGGCCCGGCGTACGACTGGCGCTCCGTCGACCCGGTCGACGGCGAGGACGGCGGCCAGCCCGGCGGCAACATCCGCAACGTCTTCCTCTTCAACCCGGAGCGGGTCTCCTTCACGGACCGCGCGGGCGGCGATGCCACGACCGCCGTCGGGGTCACCAAGAAGTACGGCAGGGCGGCGCTGACGGTCTCCCCGGGACGTATCGACCCGGCGAACGAGGCCTGGGAGGACAGCCGCAAGCCGCTGGCCGGCGAGTTCGTGTTCCGCGGCCGCTCGGTCTTCGTGATCGCCAACCACTTCGCCTCCAAGGGCGGCGACCAGGCGCTGCACTCGCAGTACCAGCCGCCGGCCCGCAGCTCGGAGACCCAGCGCCACCTCCAGGCGACCTCGGTGAACGCGTTCGTCAAGGAGATCCTGGCCACCCAGAAGAACGCGGACGTCGTCACGCTCGGCGACATCAACGACTTCGAGTTCTCCGGCACCACCAAGCTGCTGGAGAAGGACGGAGCGCTCTGGTCGGCGATCAAGTCGCTGCCGAAGAGCGAGCGTTACAGCTACGACTACCAGGGCAACAGCCAGGTCCTGGACCAGATCCTGATCAGCCCGTCGATCCGGTGGTCCTGCGACTTCGAGTACGACAGCGTGCACATCAACTCGGAGTTCCACGACCAGATCAGCGACCACGACCCGCAGGTGCTGCGCTTCAAGCCGTAACCGGCAGTGGTCCTCAGGACTGGCTGAACACGCCGTTCAGCCAGTCCTGCCAGGCGGCCTCGCACTCCTTGATGTCGGCGCCCGGCGTGAAGTCGTGCAGGGAGATGCCGACCGGGTAGCCCCAGTGGTTGCGCCCGAAGACGCGGGTGAGGCCCCGGTCCGTGCGCAGCCCGATGAAGTACGCGCTGCGGAAGTCGACCACGGCGTCGAACTCGTCGGGTCCGCTGACCCGCACCCGCGTCCCGGCGGCCACGTCCTCCCCGACACCGAGCGCCCGTCCGACGGCGACGAGGGCGTCCGCGGCCTTCGACGCCTCAGGTCCGTCGAAGGTCGCGAAGGCGGCAGGCCGGGGCGCGAAGTGGGCCAGGTACTCCCGCAGGGTGTGCAGATAGAAGTCGGTGTGCCGGTTCGCGGCGTCGTACTGGTTGTCCCAGTCGTCGACGAGGATGCCGCTGTGCACGTACCGCACCCAGGCGCGGCGGCCCTCGTCGCGTGGCTCGATGGTGTAGTCGAGCTGGTTGAGGGTCTGCTCGGCGATGCCCTCGGCGTCCTCGATGCGGTTGCTGTAACGGTGCGGCGGGTCCCAGGCGGTGACCGTCGAGCCCATCGCGCCCTTGCCGCCCACACGCGGCTCGGGCGGCTCCGACGGCCACAGCCAGCCGCCGGTGGTGTTGGTGAACGCGTCCCACACCTGTTCCGGCGTGGCGTCGACCTCGAACTCCCGGGCGATCTCGAATTCCTTGGACATGGTGGGCTCCTGCTTACTGGCTGTCGAGTTCAGGGTGCTGGGGCTTGACCGTGGGATGGACGGCGACGACGATCCGGTGGTCCCGGCCGCCCTCGGCGTCGGGGGCGTCGTACTTGCCGATCAGCGCGCTCACGCCCGCCGTCAACTCCTGTACGAACGCGGCCCGTTCGGCGGCCGAGGCGAAGCGCACCTCGCCGTCCAGCGCGAACGTGGCGAGCCGCTTGCGGGCCTTCGCCGCGCCGGTGATCAGCGAGCCGACGTCCCGGACGAGCCGGGCGCCGAGCGCGAGCAGCCAGCGGGAGGACAGCTGGTCCCGGAAACGGTCCGGGTCCGGCTGTACGGCGGCCAGCGCGAGCGGCGAGATCACGTACGACGCGGCGGTCGCCTGCATCAGCCGCTCGGTGACGTTGCCCTTGCGGCGCTCCCCGGCCAGCTCGACCAGGCCGTGCCGCTCCAGTGCCTTGAGGTGGTAGTTCACCTTCTGCCGGGGCAGTCCGACCTTGCCGGCCAGCATGGCGGCCGACGCGGGTCCGCCCGCCAGCTCGGCGAGCAGCCGGGCCCTTATGGGGTCCAGCGAGACGGCGGCGGCCTCGGGGTCCTCGATCACGGTCACGTCCAGCATGCGTCCACCCTCTCACCGAAAACTTTTTTTGTCCAGACGAGGTAAGTGTTCGGTCAGTCGGGCACGAGGCCGACCGCGTGGGTGTAGCGGCTGCCGGTGAAGCCCTTGATCCCGGGATACGTCCGCACCCGCTCCCACTCCGCGTCGACGGGCGCGGCGATGGCCTTGTCGTAGGCCTCGTCGGTCTCCCACTCCGCGTAGTTGAGGACGTGGGTGCCGTCGGTGGAGAGGTGGAAGTGGGCGGCGATCAGACCGCGTTCGGCGACCGGGCCGGTGCCGGACCGCAGCACGAGGTCGATCCAGTCGCCGCGCTTCTCGGCCGCATCGGTTTCGAAGTCGACCCGCACGGTCACGATCAGGCCCGGCACACGCTGGTCGCCGGCGGCGCGTGCCGCGCTGCGGTGGTACCGGTAACGGTCGAGTTGGACGCGCTCGACGCCGGGTACGGCGGTGTCGATCTCGTCGTTGCGCTCCTGGCGCTGGGTCTTCCGGAATGCCTCGTAGGCCGGCTCGCTCGCCCACTGGGAGTGATGGAGGAGGGTCGTGCCGTCATGCCCGGTGTAGACGTGGTAGCCGAGGAGGTCACGGACCGGCCAGGGACGGCGTTCCCAGGTGCGCGCGATGGCCTCAACGGTCCGTCGCTGCCGCTCGGAAGTACCGACACGCCAGATACTGAAGAAGGGGGCGCCGGTTTCGGGGCGGGTGAGGTCGGGGTGGGCGTCGGTACGGCGGGTCATGCCGGGCCTCCGGGGGTGGGGGTCGATGCGATGCGCTTGCGTGCTCGCGGGCTTGCGTCGACCACCCTCCGACCTCAACCAAGCTTCAGGTCAAGTGTGGGGTGCGGGTGGGCCGGTGGGCCAATGGCTCAGCCACCCATTGGCCCGGTGGCTCGGTGACTCGGTGCCCTGTGACCGCTGGTCCAGTGGCGCCCGTCGTGCCGACGCCGCAGCACCTCCGTCGCGACCACGGCACCCACCGCCACCCCGGCGACCAGCACCGGACGCGGATGCCGCAGCCCGGCCTGGACGACGGTGCGGACCGGACGCGGCACGCCGTGCTCGACGGTGTGACCGGCGTGGGTCGCCTTGTCGTGCACCGTGTGACCGGCGTTCGCGGCCTTGTCCTGCAGGACGTGACCGGCCTGTGCGGCGCTGCTGCGCAGTTGCACGGTCATCGCACCGGCCTTGTCCCTGAGGTCGGCGGCCCGGGTCTGGGCCCGGCCTTTCAGATCGGCCTTCCGGGCCAACTCCTCGACGGTCTCGCCGAGTTGTCGCCTGGTCTGCGCGAGCTGCTGCCGCAGCTCTTCGGGGCCCTTGGCACCGCCGGCGGCCTTCCCGGCGGCGGTCGCCCCAGCCGCCGTATCGCCCCCGGCGGCCCTGGCGGCCGACGCGGCGCCGGAGACGCCCTCGGCCTCCGCCGGACCAGACTGCGTACCTGGGGCCCCCGCCGCCTCAGACTGCGCGTCCCCGGCACCCGCCGGAGCAGACTTCTTACCTTCGGCCCCCGCCGCCTCAGACTGCGCGCCCCCGCCACCCGCCGAACCGGCCTTCGAGGCGTCGGCCCCAGCCTGGCCTTCAGAGCCAGCCTGCGCAGCCTCAGCTCCCGCCTGGCCCTCCGAACCGGCCCTGGCAGGCTCATCCCCCGCCCGGCCTCCTGAAGAACCACTCTCCGCAGCCTCAGTCTCCGCCCGGCCCCCCGAACGGGCCCCCGCAGCCTCATCCCCCACCCGACCCCCGGCACCAGCCTGCGCAGCCTCAGCACTCGCCTGGCCCGCGAGCCTGGCCTTCGTCGTCTCCTCGTCCGGTATCCCGGCGGAACCAGCCTTCCGAGCCTCGCCGCCGCCCGTCTCCCCCGCTGCCCTGTCCGTCATCGGTGTGCCCTTTCCCTGATCTCCTCGACGTCGGCCCTGACGCTGCCGAGCGTCTCCTCGGGCTTCGCTGGTGCGGCCCGCCGCACCTGGGCGCGGCCCATCGCGGCGAGGACGCCCGCCACCGCGAACAGCACCGCCGTCACGACGAGTGCCGCGGCCCAGACGGGCAGCGTCAGCGAGAGCGCGGCGGTGGCCGTGCCGGCCAGGGCGAGCAGAGCGGCGTAGGCGACGGCGCCCGCGGCGCCCAGCAGCCCGCCGCCGCGTCCGGCACGCCGGCCCTTCTCGGCCAGCTCCTCCTTCGCGAGGGCGACTTCCTGTCGTACGAGCACGGAGAGCTGTTCGGTGGCCTGTCCTACGAGTTCGCCCACCGAGTGGTGCCGTCCGTTCAGCTCGGCGTCCGTGGTCCCGGTCACGGTGCTCCGCCTCCTCTCGGTTTCGGAACACCCGGGTACCCGGCCCGGCCCCGGCTACCCCTTCCGTCCGTCGCCGGGTCCGCGCTCGCCGAGCCGGGTCAGCTGGCTCTCGAACCAGTCGAGGCGGGCCTGCAACAGTGCGGCCTCGGCGGCGAGTTCGGGCACGCCGAGCCCGTCCGCCGCACCGAGATCGGCCACCGGCAGCGCGGCACCACTGCCGGCCACCACCCGCAGCCCGTACCCGGCCAGCCGGGCGAACCCAGCGAGCGAGACGGACGTACGGCCGCGCAGGCAGCCCGCGCAGGAGGGGGCGAGCGCGAGTCGGCCGGGGCGGCCCCAGCCGGCGTCGGCCAGGGCGACCGCCACCGTGCCGCAGGCGCAGTGGCCGACGGTGGCGGTGCGCACGCGCTGGCGGGCGTAGCGGAAGCCGAACTCGAAGCGGAGGTAGCGGCCGAGCACGGTGACCTCGAGCAGCACGGCCGTCCGGTGCTCGGCCGTGCACAGCAGCGCCTCGGCCGCCGTACGGTCGTGCACGCAGTGGAAGCCGCAGTCGCAGCGGCGGTGCGGTGCCCGGTGCCGCAGGCCGTAGACACAGGACGCGTCGGCCAGGACTCCGTACGGCAGCGCGCCGCCCAGCGACACACCGGTGAACCCGGCCCGGGTGCCGTCCTGGGACAGCACCGGGTGGGCGATCTTGTATCCGGTCGGCGGCTCCGTCGGGCGTTCCTCCGGAAGCCGCAGCGTCGCAGATGAGCTTAGGTTTTCCTGGGTGGGGCTGGGTTTTCGGCCCGGCTCCGGCCCTGGGAAGAGGATCTCGGCTCCCCGGATGGCCGTCCCTGTCGTCTGACGGGGGTGGCGTGGGTGTGCAGGTGGAAGCCTGCGCCGAGTCTGGCCCCACGGGGCTGGTGCTGGGTGGGGGTGCTCATCGTGTGCGGTGCCTGCCGCCGTCCGCGCCACTGGGGGTGACGCCTCGGAGACTGGGGCTGCCGCCCCGCCGGACGCTTTCCACCCGGACCCGTAGCAGCGGTGTGTGCTGCGGGGGTTGCGGGTGGGGCGGGGACCCTGCGTCGCTGCCTGGGCACAGGGCGGTTTCTTGTCGGCCCCGTCTTCGTCCGGTCTGCCGTGGCGCGGGGCTGCGGCAGACCGGAGGAGGTGACGGGATCGGGGTGGGAGGTGTGCCGGACCGGCTGGTCCAGTTCCTTGACCGTGCGGCGGATCACGTACGTGCCGCTGCTCCGGTCCAGGACGGTTGTGCGCTGGTGGGTCAGCCCGCGTGCGCCGATCCGCTGCCAGGCGGCCACATCCCGGTCCGCGCTGTACCCGCAGTCCGTATCGGGGCACGTGGCCCATTTCCAGCCGGGCTTGGGGTTGTCGGGGGCGGCGTGGTGGCGGAAGACGCTCAGGCAGCGGGGGCAGTACTTCGAGGTGCCCCGGGCCGGGACGATGACCACCGCGATCCCGTGGGCGGCGGCCTGGTGGCGGGTGTGGGCCACGATTTGCCCGCGTACGGAGGAGGACAGGCGGGTGTTGAGGGTGCGGCCCTTGCCGCGCGCCTCCATGTCCCGCAGATCCTCCAGATAGATCACCGTGGCCCCGGCGGCGCGGGCGGTCTCGACCATGAAGCGGGCGGCGGCCTTGGCCAGCTGCTCATTCAGTTTCGTCCGCCGCCTGCTGACCGCCGCGTGCTCGGCCTGAAGGACCGCCAGCTTCGCTGTGGTGAGCGGCTCGGGCCACTGCCCGGCCATGGTGCGGCCGTCGAGGAGGGCTTGCAGATGGACCGTCTTGGTCCACAGCTGTTCGCCGAGGAGGCGGAGGCGGTCGGCCTTGGCCAGCACCCCGTCCGGGCGGAAGAAGACCGGGTGCCCGTCGGTGAGGACGGTGGGCTGGGCTCCGCCGGTCAGGGTCAGGGTGCCGCCGGTGAGCAGGGTGTTCAGGCCGTAGTCGAAGGCCACCGCCCGGGTGTGCCCGCCCGCTCGGGTCGTGGGGGCGGCGCTGGTGAACGCGACATCCAGCCGGAGCCGACCGCTACGCAGGCGCAGCGTGGGCGCGTGCAGGGCAGCGCCCAGCGGGATGGTCGGGGGCAGCCGGAAGCGGATCACGGCCGGGTGCCAGTCCGCGCGGGTGCGCGGATCGGGGCGCACCGGCAGCCGCACATTCAGCACCCCATAGCGGGCGGGGTCGTCGGGGCAGCGGGTCAGGGTGCACAGCTGCTTGTCGGCGGCGGCCAGCACCACCTGCCGCCCACCGGACGGAGCTGACTCCAGCGCGCAGACATCCACCGGCAGATGCCCGTACGCCACGTGGAAGGCGACCACCTGCCGGGTCCGGGCACGCAGCACCGAAGCCGCCACCGCCTGCCCGTCCGGACACGCCGCCCGCAACGCCGCCCACTCGGTTTCGGTGCGCCGCATGGGATCGGCATCCGGCCCCGTGGGCCAGGTGGCCAGGACCGCATCGGTGATCTCACTGCGCCACCAGGCCGACCGCAGCGCCCGCCCGGCCTGCTCCTCGGCCACCCTGCACACCCGGTCCGGCACATAAAGTCCCTCCGGCACACTCGCACCCCAGCCCAGCGTGCGCACCGCCATCCACGCATTCGACGGCAGCCGGGCACCCGACCGGTCCCTCCCAGAGGCGAGTCGCGCGAGGTCGGGCCGATTCCAGTGCGCCGCGGTCACCTCGGTGCACAGCGTCTCGACCAGGGACGTCAGCCAGCCCACCCGCCCCGCCAGCGCCTCGGCGCCCAGCACCTCGCCGGTGACCGTGTCCAGGCCCCTGAACGCGGACGCCGAGGCACACGCGAGGCGCTCCGTCTCCCCCTCAGCCAGCTGGATCTTCCGCCGCACCGTCCACCTCCCGCCCGATTGCGACCTGTTGTCCGATCATCGGACTCACCTACACAACGCACCCCACCCGCGAAGGTCACGCAGCAATCGAAAACAGCCCGAGCAGACCGAAAGAAGCACAGCAACACCCAGGAAAACCAGGCAAACCGATCCACTGTTGGCAACCCTCATCGGGCGGCCGGGACCTTCACCCTCATCACACAGCATCCCTTACCAATATCTCGTAGCAGAATTAAGTGGAGCTTCACGGTCGTCGTGCCGAGACTGCTCCTATGACCTACCTCGGCTCCTCCGCCCCGCCCTTCGGCCGCGCGCTCTGCGCCATGATCACGCCTTTCACCGAGGCGGGCGCGCTCGATCTCGACGGTGCGCAGCGGCTTGCCGTGCGGCTGGTGGCGGGCGGGTGCGACGGGCTGGTGCTGTCCGGTACGACGGGTGAGTCGCCGACCACCTCGGACGCCGAGAAGGCGGCGCTCGTCGCGGCGGTCCGGGAGGCGGTGGGCGACCGGGTGACGGTCGTGGCGGGGGTGGGCACCTTCGACACCCGGCACACCGTCGAGCTGGCGCTGGCGGCCGAGAAGGCGGGTGCGGACGGGCTGCTGGTGGTCTCGCCCTACTACAGCAAGCCCCCGCAGGACGCGCTGGAGGCGCACTTCCGGGAGGTCGCCGACGCCTGCGGGCTGCCGCTCGCGCTGTACGACATCCCGGGCCGCACCGGCACCCGCATCGAGCCGGACACCATCGTCCGGCTTGCCGAGCATCCACGGATCGTCGCGGTGAAGGACTGCTCCTACGACTTCCTCGCCGCCCAGAAGGTGCTGTCCCGCACGGAGCTGGCGTACTACGCGGGCTGCGACGAGCACAATCTCGCGCTGTACGCGGTGGGCGGGGCGGGGTACATCAGCACGGTCGCGAACGTCGTCCCGGCGCAGCTCCGGGCGGTTCTCGACGTGTTCGACGCGGGCGGCACGGCGGAAGCGGTCCGGCGGCAGCAACGTGCCACGCCGCTCATCGAGTCGATGATGTCGGCCGGTCTGCCCGGCACGGTCACCGTCAAGGCGGTACTCAATGAACTCGGCCTGCCCGCAGGCCCGGTCCGCGCACCCCTGCGGCCCGCCGACCGTGAGGCGATCGACGGGCTGCTGGTGGCGTACGAGCGGCTGCCGGCCGTCTGATCACCTCACCGCTGGGCGAAGACCGGCTCCGGGAGCCGAAAGGGCCGGGGCCGTACCGCGTTCGCGTGCGGTACGGCCCCGGCCCCGCGCTGTACCCGGTGCCGATCAGCCCCAGCGGTACCCGTCGCCGAGGAGCAGGAAGTGCTCCAGCACATCCTCCATCGGGTCATCTACCTGCCCCACGTTGACCAGCCCGATGCGGGGGCCGTTGTGCGAGGCCGTGTTGGTCTCGTCGGCGTGGGCGGTGCCGGCCGGCAGCCAGCAGGCCGCCGCCACCGTGACCACTCCCGTCAGACAGCGCACCACGCCTCGCGCCCGCTCGTTCCTCATGCCCAGGTCCCTCGTTTCGTCGGTTCGGCGTCTGATCGGACTGAAGCGTCCACCCGTTCATCTGCCAAAACCACCGCGAGGTCACGCTGGGTAACCCGTACGTGAGCGCGGGCGGGTCAGTTGTGGCTGTGCAGGATCTCGTTCAGGCCGCCCCAGACCGCGTTGTTCGGGCGGGCCTCGACCGTGCCGGTGACCGAGTTGCGGCGGAACATGATGTTGGAGGCGCCGGACAGCTCGCGGGCCTTGATGATCTGGCCGTCGGGCATGGTGACGCGGGTGCCGGCGGTGACGTACAGACCGGCCTCTACGACGCACTCGTCGCCGAGCGCGATGCCGACGCCCGCCTCGGCGCCGATCAGGCAGCGCTCGCCGATGGAGATGATCACGTTGCCGCCGCCGGACAGCGTGCCCATGGTGGAGGCGCCGCCGCCGATGTCGGAGCCGTCGCCGATGACGACGCCCGCGGAGATACGGCCCTCGACCATGGAGGTGCCGAGGGTGCCGGCGTTGAAGTTCACGAAGCCCTCGTGCATGACCGTGGTGCCCTCGGCGAGATGGGCGCCCAGGCGGACCCGGTCGGCGTCGGCGATGCGGACGCCCTTGGGGGCCACGTAGTCCGTCATGCGCGGGAACTTGTCGACCGACGTCACCTGGAGGTGCAGGCCCTCGGCGCGGGCGTTCAGCCGGACCTTCTCGACGTCGTCGACGGCGACCGGGCCGAGGGAGGTCCAGGCGACGTTGGCGAGGAAGCCGAACATGCCGTCCAGGCTCTGGCCGTGCGGCTTGACCAGCCGGTGCGAGAGGAGGTGGAGGCGGAGGTAGACGTCGTGGGCGTCGATGGGCTTGTCGTCGAGGGAGCCGATGACCGTGCGGACCGCGACCACCTCGACGCCCCGGCGGGCGTCCGGGCCGAGCGCCTTGGCGGCGCCCTCGCCGAGCAGTTCCACGGCCTTCTCGGCGGACAGCCGCTCCGTGCCGGACGGGCCGGGTTCGGCCTTCAGTTCGGGGGCGGGGAACCAGGTGTCGAGAACGGTGCCGTCAGCGGCGAGGGTGGCGAGGCCGGCGGCAACGGCGCCGGTGGTGCGAGGAGCAGTCGTGTCGGTCATGAGGGCAACCTAACGTGACGCCGCCCGCGGGGGCGAACCGGTGGGAGCACGTCTCACGTGCCGGGCAGCCGCCGACCGGGCTGAGCTGCGCCGACCGGCGACCAGCACCGCGACGCCCGCCAGTACCGCCAGCCCCGCGCACACCGGCCACAGCACTCCGGGCGCCGTCTCGTACACCAGACCGCCCAGCGGCGCGGCCAGGACCATGCCGCTGATCGACGCCCCGGCGTAGAGCGACTGGAAGCGGCCCTGGACGTGGTCGGGGGCCTCATCGGCGACGTAGGCCGTGGCGGTCGTCTTGTACAGCAGCTCGCCGAGGGTGAGCAGCGTCATCATCGCCACCGCCGTGGCGAGGCCGGCCCCCAGCAGCAGTACGCCGTAGCCGGCCCCGACCAGCAGCAGGCCGGAGCCCACGATGTGCAGCGGGGAGCGGCGGCGCAGGGCGAGTGCGGCGGGCAGTTCCAGGCAGAGCAGGATGCCGCCGTTGACGGCGAGCAGCGCCCCGTAGACGCCGATGTCGAGGCCGTGGTCGGCGAGGTGGACGGGGAAGGTCGAGTACTGCTGGCGGTAGACGACGTCGGTGACGAGGATCGCCGCCAGCAGGACCAGCACGGCCGGGCGGGCCCGCAGCTCGGGCCAGAGCCCGCCGCCGTTCCGGTCCTCCTTCCGCCGCGCACCGCCCGTCACCCGCGCGGGCACCACCCGGGCCGTCCAGCACGCGAGCCCGAGCGCGCCGAGGCCCTCCGCGACGTAGAGCCAGTCGTACGACAGCCGGGTCGCGACCAGCGCGCCGAGCACCGGCCCGACGGTGAACCCGCCGTTGCCGGCCGCCCGCACCACCGCGAACGCCTGGCGCCGCGCTCCCTCGGGCACGACGGCGGCGACGAGCGTGGAGTTCGCGGCGCGCTGTACTCCGGCGGCGTACTCGGCGACGGGCAGTGCGGCGAAGAGCAGCGGTGTCGGCAGGAGGGGTACGGCGGCCAGGACCAGCCCGGCCGTGGCCGCGGACGCGAGCAGCACGCGCCGGTGGCCGTACCGGTCGCCGAACCAGCCGCCGGTGAAGTTGCCCGCGACCAGGCCGACTCCGCCTATGCCGCTGAGCAGCCCCGCTTCGCCGGCGCCGAGGCCGCGCGGGCCGGTCAGATAGAGGAAGAGGTAGGCGAAGGCGACGCTCATCGCCGAGTTCGCGAAGGTGCCGCAGGCCAGCAGCCAGACCGTGCGGGGGACGTCCCTCAGTGTCCGCACCCGTCACCCTCCCCAGTGAGTTCCTTTTGGGAACTAACCATGTCAGCATGGCAACCTCGGGTCAACCGCCGGCGGACGAAGGGAGGCGGGCCGATGGCCCGCAGAACGAGCCTTGAGGACTCCAGCTGCGCCATCGCGCAGGCCCTGGACGTCGTCGGCGACTGGTGGACGCTACTGATCGTCCGGGACGCGGCACGCGGCGTGCATCGCTTCGACGAGCTGCAGCGTGAACTGGGCATGTCCCGCAAGGTGCTGACGGAACGGCTGCGGCTTCTCGTGGATGCCGAGGTACTGGTGCGGGTGCCGTATCAGGACCGTCCGGTGCGCCACGAGTACCGGCTGACTCCGCGCGGCCGGGCCCTGTTGCCGGTGCTCGTCGCCCTCCAGGACTGGGGAGACGCCTGGGTCCTGGGCGACGGAAGCACGACGGCCACGGCGACGGAGGCGTCCCTGGAGGCCCAGCGGGTCCACGAGCTGGTGGGCACCCGGATTCCCGAGCTGCGGCTGTCCGACCACGACGGCGAGCCGCGCGATCCGGTCGCCGCGGACACCCCGTACACGGTCCTGTACTGCTTCCCGGGCGCCTATGCGCGTGCCGGCGCCTACCCGCCCGGCTGGAACGACATTCCCGGCGCCCCCGGCTGCACCCTGGAGTCCTGCACCTACCGGGACCGGCTCGCCGACTTCACCGCCACGGGCGCCACCGTGCACGGTGTCTCCACCCAACGCCCGGACGAGCAGCGGGAGTTCGCGAAGAGGGAGCGGCTGCGCTTTCCGCTGCTGTCCGACGCCGGGCTGTCGCTGATCGCGGCCCTGCGGCTGCCGACGTTCCGGGCGGCGGGCGCCAGTCGGCTGAAGCGGCTGACGCTCGTCGTCGACCGGGAGCGAGTGGTGCGGGACGTGCAGTATCCGGTGCCGGACGTCGTGGCGAGCGTGGAGGAGGCGCTGGCGGCGGTCAGGCGGCTGGGCTCGCCGGAATGATCCGGGCCATCATCTCGCGCGCGTACTTCTCGTCGTACGCCTGGTCCGTGAGCAGTACTTGGAGACAGATCCCGTCCAGCATGGCCACCAGGGCCCGGGCCGTGGCCGGGTCCGTGTGGCGGGACAGCAGAGCGGCTAGGTTCTCGGCCCATTCGGCGGCGATGGGGCGCAGGGCGGGGCGGCGCAGAGCGGCCAGGTAGAGCTCGTACTCCAGCTCCACGCCGGTGCGGTCGCCCGCGAGCCACTCGCCCGTCAAGGAGGCGAGTTCGGCGGCCAGGTCGGTGCCGGGGCCCGTCAGGCCGCCGCGCGCCGCGATCAGCTCGGCGAAGCACTCGTTGGCCTGCCGCAGCGCGGCGACCATCAGCTCGTCGAGGGTCGTGAAGTGGTACGTCGTCGAGCCGAGCGGCACGTCGGCCTCGGCGGCGACCGAGCGGTGACTCAGGCCGGCGAGGCCCTTCCGGCCGACGACCCGGATCGCCGCGTCGATGATCCGCTGCCGCCGCTCGGGGTCGTGACGCCGGGCCATCAGTGCGCACCTCCCAGGTTCAGCACCACCACGCCGACGATGATCAGCGCGATGCCGGCGGCCTTGGCGGCGGTCATCCCCTCCCCCAGGAACACCAGGCCGATGGCGACGATGGCCGCGGTACCGGCGCCGGACCAGATCGCGTACGCCGTGCCGACCGAGACCGTCTTCAGCGTCTGGGCGAGCAGCGCGAACGAGACGACGTAACCGAGGCCGGTCAGCAGCGAGGGCCACAGCCTGCTGAAGCCGTCGCTGTACTTCATGGCGGTCGTGGCGGCCACCTCGGCCGCGATGGCTCCGGCGAGCAGAAGGAATCCCATGCGTACAAGCGTACACAACGATGCGTACGCCCGTACACATCAAGGCTGGACGGCCACGGGACCCGGTTCGCGCACCCGTGCCAGACGGTCGAGCGTCCGCCGCTTGGCGTGCGCGGCGCGGCGCAGTGCCGAGACGCGGAGGTAGCGGAGGAGCTCGGCGGGGCCGGGGCGGACGGCGCCGCTGAGTTCGTAGCCGTTGCGGACCACCGCTCGCCCAGTACCGCCTCGCACAGGCGGAACTGATCCGGCGTCAGCCGCCGCTGCCGGCTGCCCGTCCGGGAGGCGTCCAGGGCGCCGTGGGTGCGCCGGTGCCAGGTCTTGCGGGCGGGTACGGCGGTACGGTCCGGCCGGCGCGGCTCGGTCATGCCGGGGTCGTACTCCCCACCCAAGCAGGCGCAGAGATACTGGAGTTGGGGCTCCGGGTCCGCCACCAGGTCCTCGAAGCGCAGCTCGTGCGAAGTCGAGAGTGGGGGAGTCGGCGACCGACGACAACGCGGCAGATGGGCGTGCCAGCCCCCGCGTCTGCGGCATGATCCGCCGGACAGGCCCCAGTTCATGGAACCGGGTCTCCTTCCGGCCGGTGATCCAGTGGGCGAGCCCGGCGCGGTTGTCGGCGTCGCGCAGGTCCCCGAAACGGAGCCGGCCCTCGTAGGCGGGCAATACGAAGCGGGTTTCGGGGGGCAGCGCGATCCGGGGGTGGGCGTGCAGCATCAGCTGCAGCAGCGTCGTTCGGGAGCGGGCACAGCCGAGGACGAACACGGGCCGGGTGGCGGAGGCAGGTGCGGGTGTACCCACGTTTCCACGCTGGTGCCGCCGCATGAGACGAACCTTGGCCTGCCCTGAGAAAGAGATGTGGAAGAGGAGGGTGAGACAGAGGTGAGAACCGCTCGCCGCAAACGGCTGCTCCGCGAGCACTGGGTCCACTAGTGTTTCACCGTTCACATACCGGGCCATCGCAGCCGCGGCCGTCGCCTCATGACGCCGCTGGAGGAACAGCGCATGCCAGACAACAAGCCCCGGCCCGCCGAGGACCAACCGTGGGAGAACGGCTGGACTCCGGACACCTCCCGGGCGCCGGGCACTCGCCGTCTGTGGCTGGCCGGCACCATGGCGGTGGCCACCGTCGTCGCGTGCGTGACGGCAATAGCCGTGACGGACAAGGCGGCTGACGACCGGTCAGGTGCGGGCGCCGCCGCGAACACGACGGGCCCCGGCCTGATCTCGTTCGCCACCCCGTCGGAGACGGAGGCCGTCCCGCCCAAGGGCAAGAGCGCCCTCCCGACGGAACGGGCCACGACGACGGAACCCCGCCAGCACGGCACCAGCCCGTCACCGGCGGCGGAACCGTCCAAGTCCCCGTCCACCGAGCCCGGTTCGCCCACCCCCAAGCCTCCGGCGGTGAACTGGAAGTCGGTCCGCTCGGTGAACTACCCCGACCGCTACTGGCAGGTGAGCGGCAGCTACGTGAAACTCGCCCCGACCGCCTCCGCCTTCAAACTGGTCAAGGGCCTGGCCGACACGTCCTGCTACTCCTTCGCGACCACGGACGGCGCCTACCTCCGCCACCGCGAATTCCTCCTCCGCGCCGACCGCAACGACGGTTCGTCCCTCTTCAAGAAGGACGCCACCTTCTGCCCCCGCACCTCACCCCACTCGGGCGCGACCATGCTGGAGTCGGTCAACTACCCCGGCCGCTACCTCCGCCACCAGAACTTCCAGATCCGCCTGGACCCGTACCAGCACAGCGAGCTGTTCATCTCGGACTCGACGTTCTGGCTGGTGGACGGGGCGGCCTGAGGGCACGAGAAACGGCGACGCCCAAGGGGCGTCACCGTTTGCTTCGGTCAGCTGATCTCAGACGTTGAACCCCAGCGCCCGGAGCTGCTCCCGGCCGTCGTCCGTGATCTTGTCGGGGCCCCACGGCGGCATCCACACCCAGTTGATGCGGAGCTCGTTGACGAGGCCGTCCGTGGCGGACTTGGCCTGGTCCTCGATGACGTCCGTCAGCGGGCAGGCCGCCGAGGTCAGGGTCATGTCGATCGTCGCGATGTTCGCGTCGTCGATGTGGATGCCGTAGATGAGGCCGAGGTTGACGACATCGATGCCCAGCTCGGGGTCGACGACGTCGTACAGGGCCTCGCGGACCTCCTCCTCGGAGGCCGGCTTCATCTCCACGGTGTCGGTCATGCCGTCTTCCTTTCGGCGTCGGCTCCGCCCAGGGCCTGGGCCGTCGCGTCCTTCCACGCCATCCAGCTGAGGAGGGCGCACTTGACCCGGGCCGGGTACTTGGAGACACCGGCGAACGCGACCGCGTCCTCCAGCACCTCCTCCATCGCGTCGTCGGGTTCGATCTTCCCCTTGGACTGCATCAGCTCCAGGAAGGTCTCCTGGATCTTCTGCGCGTCGGACAGGTCCTTGCCGACCAGCAGGTCGTTCAGCACGGACGCGCTGGCCTGGCTGATCGAGCAGCCCTGGCCCTCGTAGGAGACGTCCTTGATCGTCGTGCCGTCGTACTTCACACGGAGGGTGATCTCGTCGCCGCAGGTCGGGTTCACATGGTGCACCTCGGCGTCGCCATCCCGCAGACCACGCCCGTGCGGGTGCTTGTAGTGGTCCAGGATGACTTCCTGGTACATGGAATCCAGTTTCACCTTGATCAGCACGCCCCTCAGCCGAAGAAGTTCCGTACGTGCTCCAGACCGTCGACCAGAGCGTCGATCTCGGCCGGCGTGGAGTACAGATAGAACGACGCTCGCGTGGTCGCAGGAATTCCGTAGCGGAGGCAGACCGGCCGTGCGCAGTGGTGGCCGACACGGACCGCGATGCCCTGCTCGTCGAGGACCTGGCCCACGTCGTGCGGGTGGATGTCCCCGAGAGTGAAGGAGATCGCGGCGCCCCGGTCCTCGGCCGTGGCCGGGCCGATGATCCGCAGGTCCGGGACCTCCGCAAGACGCCGCACCGCGTACTCGGTGAGCGCGTGCTCATGGGCGAGGATCTTCTCCATGCCGATCGAGTTCAGGTAGTCGATGGCCGCGCCCAGACCGACCGCCTGCGCGATCGGGGGCGTGCCCGCCTCGAACTTGTGCGGGGCGGGAGCGTACGTCGACGAGTGCATCGACACCGTCTCGATCATCTCGCCGCCGCCCAGGAACGGGGGCAGGTCCTCCAGGAGCTCCTGGCGGCCCCACAGCACACCGATGCCGGTCGGGCCGCACATCTTGTGCCCGGTGAAGGCCACGAAGTCGGCCTGCAGAGCCTGCACGTCGACCGGCATGTGCGGCGCGGCCTGCGAGGCGTCGATGCAGACCAGGGCGCCGACCTCCTGCGCGCGGCGCACTATCGCCTCGACCGGGTTGACCGTACCCAGGATGTTCGACACCAGCACGAAGGAGACGATCTTCGTCTTCTCGGTGATGATCTCGTCGATGTTGGACAGGTCGAGGCGGCCGTCGTCGGTCAGGCCGAACCACTTCAGCTTCGCGCCCGTGCGCTGCGCCAGCAGCTGCCACGGCACGATGTTGGAGTGGTGCTCCATCTCTGTGATGACGATCTCGGTCTCGTGGTCCACCCGGTAGGGCTCGTCGGCCCAGCCGAGCATGTTGGCCACGAGGTTGAGCGACTCGGAGGCGTTCTTCGTGAAGATCACCTCGTCGCGGCTGGGCGCGTTGATGAACTCGGCGGCCTTGTCACGCGCGCCCTCGTACAGCGCCGTGGCCTCCTCGGCGAGCACATGCACACCGCGGTGGACGTTGGCGTTGTAGCGCTCGTAGTACTCGCTCAGGGCGTCCAGTACCTGGCGCGGCTTCTGCGAGGTCGCCGCGTTGTCCAGGTAGACGAGCTTCCGGTCGTCGTGGACCAGACGGTCCAGGATCGGGAAGTCCTTGCGGATCGCCTCGGTGTCGAGGAGGCCCGGCAGCAATGTCACGCGACTTCCTCCTCTGAGTTCGCTCCGCTCACGGAGCCACCCTTCGTGTAGACCTCGTAGCCCTCGTTCTCCAGCTTGTCGGCGAGTTCGGCGCCGCCGGACTCGACGATGCGGCCGGCGGAGAAGACGTGGACGTAGTCGGGCTTGATGTAGCGCAGGATGCGCGTGTAGTGCGTGATCAGCAGGGTGCCGACCTCGCCGCTCTCGCGGACGCGGTTGACGCCCTCGGAGACGACACGGAGCGCGTCGACGTCCAGACCGGAGTCCGTCTCGTCGAGGATCGCGACCTTCGGCTTGAGCAGCTCGAGCTGGAGGATCTCGTGGCGCTTCTTCTCACCGCCGGAGAAGCCCTCGTTGACGTTGCGCTCGGCGAAGGACGGGTCCATGTTGAGGCGCTCCATGGCCTCCTTGACCTCCTTCACCCACGTACGCAGCTTGGGGGCCTCGCCGCGAATCGCGGTGGCGGAGGTGCGCAGGAAGTTGGAGACCGAGACGCCGGGGACCTCGACCGGGTACTGCATCGCCAGGAACAGGCCCGCGCGGGCGCGCTCGTCGACGGACATCTCCAGGACGTCCTCGCCGTCGAGGGTGACGGTGCCGCCGGTGATCGTGTACTTCGGGTGACCCGCGAGGGAGTAGGCGAGGGTCGACTTGCCCGAGCCGTTGGGGCCCATGATGGCGTGCGTCTCGCCCTGCTTCACGGTGAGGTCGACGCCCTTGAGGATCTCCTTCGTGGCGTTGTCGGCCTCGACGGTGACGTGCAGGTCTCGGATTTCAAGCGTTGCCATGGGTGCCTCAGGACTCCTGGGTGAGGGAGACGAGCACGTCGTCCCCTTCGATCTTTACGGGGTATACGGGGACGGGGCGCGTCGCGGGAAGGCCGGACGGCTTGCCGGTGCGGAGGTCGAAGCTGGAGCCGTGCAGCCAGCACTCGATCTGGCAGTCCTCCACCTCGCCCTCGGAGAGCGAGACGTTCGCGTGCGAGCAGATGTCGTGGATCGCGAACACCTCCCCCTCGGTCTTCACGACCGAGACCGGCGTGCCGTCGAGTTCCACCCGCTTCGGGGTGTCCTCCTCCAGCTCGCTCAGCCCACAGGCGCGTAGGAACGTCGAAGAGGCAGCCATCAGACCGACGCCTCCAGCTCCTCGTCGATCTTCACGAGGAGACGTTCCTCGATGTCGTCGACGCCGATCTGCTGGACCAGCTCGGCGAAGAAGCCCCGGACCACCAGACGGCGGGCCTCGTCGGCCGGGATGCCGCGGGCCATCAGGTAGAAGAGCTGCTCGTCGTCGAAGCGGCCGGTCGCCGAGGCGTGGCCGGCGCCGACGATCTCGCCGGTCTCGATCTCGAGGTTCGGTACGGAGTCCACGCGCGCCCCGTCCGTCAGGACCAGGTTGCGGTTCATCTCGTACGTGTCCGTGCCCTCGGCCTTGGCCTCGATCAGCACGTCACCGATCCACACCGCGTGCGCGTCGTCGCCCTGGAGCGCGCCCTTGTAGGCGACGTTGGACTTGCAGTGCGGGGTGTTGTGGTCGACGAGGAGGCGGTGCTCCTGGTGCTGACCGGCGTCGGTGAAGTAGAGGCCGAACAGCTCGGCCTCGGCGCCGGTGCCGGCGTACGCGACACGCGGGTGCAGGCGTACGAGGTCGCCGCCGAAGGTGACCACGAACGACTTGAAGGTGGCGTCCCGGCCGATCAGCGCGTTGTGCTGGCCCACGTGCACGGCCTTGTCGTCCCAGTCCTGGACGGAGACGACGGTCAGCTTGGCACCGTCGCCCAGGATGTAGTCGACGTTGGCGGCGAGCACGGCGTCACCGGTGTGGTCGATGACGACGACGGCCTCGGCGAAGGCGCCCAGCTCGATCACCTGGTGGCCGTAGGCGACCCCGCCCTCGCCGTGCACGGCGATACGGATCGGCTCGGTGAGCACCGTCTCCTTGGGGACGGTGACGACACCGGCCTTCTCGAACGCCGAGTACGCCTGGGCGGCGACGCGGTCCACCGGGGTGCCCGCCTTGCCGAGCCGCGCGTCGTCACGGCCGACGGTCTCGACGACGACGCCCTCGGGGGCGTCGACGGTGACCTGCAGGCCGTCGCCGGTCGCCACGGCGGTGCCGTCGTGCAGCCCGCGCAGGCGCTCCAGCGGGGTGAACCGCCACTCCTCCTCGCGGCCGTGCGGGACCGGGAAGTCCGCGACGTCGAAGGACGGGGGCGCGCTCATGCGCGTGGCGACGGTCGACTCGGCGGCCACCGCGATCTGGCCCGCGGTGGTGGACCCCACGGACGGGGGTCCCCCCGCCCGAACGGAGTTGAGGGTGGGGGAGTTCTGAGCCTCAGCCATGGCTGTCGGTCTGCTCTCTTTCCTACGTCAGATTTCGCTAGCTGTCTGCGGAGGGCGGGCCTTAGCCGACCGCGCCTTCCATCTGCAGCTCGATCAGCCGGTTGAGCTCGAGTGCGTACTCCATGGGCAGCTCCTTCGCGATGGGCTCGACGAAGCCGCGCACGATCATCGCCATCGCCTCGAACTCGCTCAGACCGCGGCTCATCAGGTAGAAGAGCTGGTCCTCGGAGACCTTGGAGACGGTCGCCTCGTGGCCCATGGACACGTCGTCCTCGCGGACGTCCACGTACGGGTACGTGTCGGAGCGGGAGATGGTGTCGACGAGCAGCGCGTCACAGAGCACGTTGGACTTGGAGCCGTGGGCGCCCTCGCCGATCTCCACCAGACCACGGTAGGAGGTACGGCCGCCACCGCGGGCGACGGACTTCGACACGATGTTGGAGGACGTGTTCGGCGCCATGTGGACCATCTTGGAGCCGGCGTCCTGGTGCTGCCCCTCGCCCGCGAAGGCGATGGAGAGGGTCTCACCCTTGGCGTGCTCGCCCATCAGGTAGACGGCCGGGTACTTCATCGTCACCTTGGAACCGATGTTGCCGTCGATCCACTCCATGGTCGCGCCCTCGTAGGCGACGGCACGCTTGGTGACCAGGTTGTAGACGTTGTTCGACCAGTTCTGGATGGTCGTGTAGCGGCAGCGGGCGTTCTTCTTGACGATGATCTCGACGACCGCGGAGTGCAGCGAGTCCGACTTGTAGATCGGCGCGGTGCAGCCCTCGACGTAGTGCACGTACGCACCCTCGTCGACGATGATCAGGGTCCGCTCGAACTGGCCCATGTTCTCCGTGTTGATCCGGAAGTAGGCCTGGAGCGGGATCTCGACGTGCACGCCCTTCGGCACGTAGATGAAGGAGCCGCCCGACCACACGGCGGTGTTCAGCGACGCGAACTTGTTGTCACCGACCGGGATGACGGTCCCGAAGTACTCCTTGAAGAGCTCCGGGTGCTCCTTCAGGGCCGTGTCGGTGTCGAGGAAGATGACGCCCTGCTCCTCCAGGTCCTCGCGGATCTGGTGGTAGACGACCTCGGACTCGTACTGGGCCGCGACACCGGCGACGAGGCGCTGCTTCTCCGCCTCCGGGATGCCCAGCTTGTCGTAGGTGTTCTTGATGTCCTCGGGCAGGTCCTCCCAGGACTCCGCCTGCTTCTCCGTGGAACGTACGAAGTACTTGATGTTGTCGAAGTCGATGCCCGACAGGTCCGAGCCCCAGTTCGGCATGGGCTTCTTGTCGAACAGGCGCAGGCCCTTGAGCCGGAGCTTGGTCATCCACTCCGGTTCGCTCTTCTTCGCCGAGATGTCGCGGACGACGTCCTCGTTGATGCCGCGCTTGGCAGAGGCGCCGGCCGTGTCGGAGTCGGCCCAGCCGTATTCGTACTTGCCCAGGCCCTCGAGCTCAGGGTGGGCAGTCTCCGTGGGGAGAGTCATGCGGGGTTCCTCCCGGCCGTGCTTGCAGATGCGTGGTGACTGTCAAGTTGCGTGTGGGAAATCTTCGGGATGAACGTCGTGCAGACGCCGTCGCCGTGGGCGATGGTCGCCAGCCGCTGGACGTGCGTCCCGAGCAGCTCGGCGAAGATCTCCGTCTCCGCCTCGCACAGCTGGGGGAACTGCTCCGCGACATGGGCCACCGGGCAGTGGTGCTGGCAGAGCTGCTCGCCCTTTTGAGGGAGGGGGGCGCTGCGCGCCGTAGCAGCGTACCCGTCCACGCTCAAGGCCTTGGCCAGCGCTTCTGTGCGTTTGTCGGGGGTGACCGCCTCGACCGCCTTGCGGTACGCGCGCGCCTGGGCGGCGATCCGGGCCCGGGCGAAAGCGGCGACCGCTTCCTGCCCGCCCTCGCGCTCGGCGATCCAGCGCAGCGCGTCCGCGGCGAGCTTGTCGTACGACTGGTCGAAGGCGTCGCGGCCACAATCGGTGAGGGCGAAGACCTTCGCGGGCCGCCCGCGCGTACGCGCGCCGTACACCCGCTGCTCCCGCGCCTCCACGACGTCGTCGGCGACCAGCGCGTCCAGATGCCGCCGTACGGCCGCCTGCGTCAGGCCCAGCCGTCCGGCGAGCTCGGCGACGGTCGACGGGCCGTGGTCCAGGATGGACCGCGCGACCCGGTTGCGTGTGGAACGCTCCCCGGTCGCAAGCTCCTCCTGAGGGGTCCCCGTGGGGGTGCCCCGAGTCACGCCGACGTTTTTCACAACGCCATTGTTGCGTAATTCCTCAAGACCAGGCAAGCCGCGTCCAGACCATCGGACGGTGCCCTACGTCACTTAGGCATACCTAATCTGACCTGCGGGTACGATCTTTGATCGATCAAATCGGTGGCACCGCGCCCCCTCGTCCGGAACACTCCCGAACCATGCCCACACCCCCTCCGACCGGGCCTCTTGTCACCCGGGACAGCGTCGCCGAGCAGCTTCGAGAGCTTGGCGTCCGAAGCGGTGAGACCCTCCTCGTCCACTCCTCGCTCAGCTCACTCGGCTGGGTCTGCGGAGGACCCGTCGCGGTCGTCCAGGGACTCCTCGACGCCCTCGGTCCGGACGGCACACTCGTCGTCCCCACCCAGACCGGCGACCTCTCGGACCCGGCCGTGTGGGGCAATCCACCGGTGCCCGAGGACTGGTGGGAGACGATCCGCGCCACCATGCCCGCCTACGACCCCCAGGTCACGCCCACGCGCGGGGTCGGCGTGATCCCGGAGACCGTACGGAACTGGCCGGACGCCCTGCGCAGCGCCCACCCGCAGACATCCTTCGCGGCGGTCGGCCCCCGCGCGGCCGAGATCACCGAGGGCCACGCCCCCGACTGCCGGCTCGGCGAGCGCAGCCCGCTCGCGCGGCTGGAGGCGCTCCACGCGCGCGTGCTCCTCATGGGCGCCGGCTACGACGCCTGCACCAGCTTCCACCTGGCCGAGTACCGCATACCGACGCCGCTCGTGAAGGTCGGCCGGCCGGGCCCCACGGGCTGGGAAGTCGTGACCGAGGTGTCCATCACCGACGACCGGTTCGACGAACTCGGGCATGACTTCGAGCGGGACCGGCCCGTCCTACGCGGCGCAGTGGGCGCCGCCGACGTACGGCTGTTCCCGGTCGCCGACGCCGTGGCCTATGCCGAGCGGTGGCTGGCCGTGCACCGGTCCCGCGAGGACGAGATGTGAACCCCCTGGTCTGGGGGACCGCTCGCGTACCTAGACTCTGGACCCATGCGAACTGAGCCCGTGATCCAGGTCCAGGCCCTGGTGAAGCGGTACGGCACGAAGACCGCGGTGGACGGCCTCGACCTGGTGGCCAAGGCGGGCGTGACCGCCGTACTCGGCCCCAACGGCGCGGGCAAGACGACGACGGTCGAGACCTGCGAGGGGTACCGGCGGCCGGACTCCGGCACAGTACGCGTCCTGGGCCTCGACCCGGTGAGACAGTCCGGCACCCTGCGCCCCCGCATCGGCGTGATGCTCCAGTCCGGCGGCGTCTACTCGGGCGCCCGCGCCGACGAGATGCTCCGCCATGTCGCCAAGCTGCACGCACACCCCCTGGACGTGGACGCCCTGATCGAGCGCCTCGGCCTCGGCAGCTGCGGCCGCACCACGTACCGCAGGCTGTCCGGCGGCCAGCAGCAACGGCTCGCGCTCGCCATGGCCGTCGTGGGCCGCCCGGAACTGGTGTTCCTCGACGAGCCGACCGCCGGCCTCGACCCGCAGGCCCGCCGCGCCACCTGGGACCTCGTCCGCGACCTGCGCACCGACGGCGTCTCCGTCATCCTCACCACCCACCACATGGACGAGGCCGAGCAGCTCGCCGACGACGTCGCGATCATCGACGCCGGCCGCGTCATCGCCCAGGGCTCCCCCGAGCAGCTGTGCCGCGGCGGCGCCGAGAACACCCTCCGCTTCACCGGCCGCCCGGGACTGGACGTGGCATCGCTCCTGAAAGCACTCCCGGCGGACTGCACGGCCGCCGAGCTCACACCCGGCTCGTACCGCGTCGTCGGCAAGGTCGACCCACAGCTGCTCGCGACGGTGACGTCGTGGTGTGCGCAGCACGGGGTGATACCGGACAGGATCTCGGTCGAACGGCACACCCTCGAAGATGTCTTT
>NZ_KQ949075.1:345442-528831 GCF_001514305.1 Streptomyces dysideae | reverse complement strand
GTGACCACCGTCAGCACCGGTACGTACGCCCCGAAGCCGGGCGCGGCCCCCCTCCCCCGCATGATCGCGGCGCAGGCGGCCCTCGAGACGAAGATGCTCCTGCGCAACGGCGAACAGCTGCTGCTCACCGTCGTGATCCCGACCCTCCTGCTGGTCCTCTTCAGCACGGTCGACATCGTCGACACCGGCGCGGGCGAGGCCGTCGACTTCCTCACGCCCGGCGTCCTCGCGCTCGCCGTGATGTCGACCGCGTTCACGGGCCAGGCGATCGCGACCGGCTTCGAACGCCGGTACGGCGTGCTGAAGCGGCTCGCCTCCTCCCCGCTGCCCCGCTGGGGCCTGATGACCGCGAAGACGGTGTCCGTGCTGGTCACGGAGGTCCTCCAGATCGTCCTGCTGACAGTGATCGCCTTCGCGCTCGGCTGGTCACCGCAGGGCAACCCCGTCGCCGTCCTGCTCCTGCTCGTCCTGGGCACCGCCGCCTTCTCCGGCCTCGGCCTGCTGATGGCCGGCACGCTCAAGGCGGAGGCGACGCTCGGCGCCGCCAACCTCGTCTTCCTGCTGCTGCTCATGGGCGGCGGCGTCATCGTCCCGCTGGACAAGTTCCCGGCCGGCGCGCAGGACGTGCTGGGCCTGCTGCCCATCTCGGCACTGTCGGACGGCCTGCGGGACGTGCTCCGGCACGGCGCCGGGATGCCCTGGGGTGACCTGGGGATCCTCGCCGTCTGGGCGGTCGTCGGGCTGACCGCGGCCGGACGCTGGTTCCGCTGGGAGTGAGACAGAGCGGGACCCTCGTGAAAGCGTGCACAAGCGGCCGCCTACGATAGGGCGCGTGCCAAAAGTGACCCGCGCCGACGCCATGGCGGCCGCGCGCAACCCGCTCGCCTTCATCGCCGCACGCTGGACCCCAGACCCCAGGACGGTCCAACGTGCGGCCCTCGCCGCGCTCGTGATGTCCGTGGTCATCGTGGTGACCGGCGGTGCGGTGCGGCTCACCGGCTCCGGCCTCGGCTGCCCGACCTGGCCCAAGTGCACCGCCGACTCGCTCACCGCGACCAGCGAGATGGGCCTGCACGGCGCCATCGAGTTCGGCAACCGCATGCTGACGTACGTGCTGTGCGCGGCCGTCGGCTGGGCGATCATCGCCGCGCGCTCCGAGAAGCCGTACCGGCGCGGCCTGACCAAGCTGGGCTGGGCCCAGTTCTGGGTCGTGATGAGCAACGCCGTCCTCGGCGGCATCGTGGTGCTGGTCGGCCTCAACCCCTACACGGTCGCGGCGCACTTCGTGGCGACGTCGGCGCTGATCGCGGTCGCCACGGTGATGTGGCAGCGCACGAGGGAAGGTGACGGGGCGCCCCGTCCGCTGGTCGGCAAGTCCGTGCAGCAGCTGGTGTGGTTCCTGGTCGCGGCCTCCGTGCTGCTGATCCTGGTCGGCACGGTCGTGACCGGCGCGGGGCCGCACGCGGGCGACTCCAGCGAGGTCGAGCGGATGCCGCTCGACTGGGAGACGGTCAGCAAGGTGCACGCGGTACTGGCCTGGGTCGTGGTGACGCTGACGTTCGCCCTGTGGTTCGTCCTCAAGGCGGTCGACGCGCCGAAAGGGCCGTTGTCCCGCACGGGCGAGCTGTTCGTGATCCTGCTCGCCCAGGGCGTCATCGGCTATGTCCAGTACTTCACGGACCTCCCGGAGATCCTGGTCGGCCTGCACATGCTCGGCTCGGCCCTGACATGGATCGCGGTGCTGCGGGTGCTGCTGGCGCTGCGGGAGCGGCCGGAGACCGAACTGGCCGGCATCCCGGGGCCTGCGGCCGAGGCGACCGTAGGTTCCCGGGCGTAGCTCACTCCAGCCCGTACACCCGCCGCGCATTCCCCACCGCGATCAACCCGGCCACCCGCTGCGCGTCCGCCAGCGACCACGCCCCCTCGGCCACCCAGCCGCCCAGCACCCGCGCCAGCGCCTCGCGGAACAACCGCGCCCCCACCACGTGCAGCTCGGGCAGCCCATGGGCCCCGCTGGAGAAGAGGATCTTGCCGAAGGGGGCCAGTTCCAGGATCTCCGCCAGGACGGTCGCGGCCCTGGCGCCGGTGCGGACGAGTGCGGCGCCCGAGTCGGCGTAGACGTGCGGGAAGACGCCGGCGAGGTGGGCGGCGTGACGGTGGTACGGGTAGCCGTGCAGCAGCACCAGGTCCGTGCCGAGGCCGGCCGTGGCACGCACGAAGTCGGTCAGCAGTACCGGATCCGTACGGTCGATCCGCAGCCCCGGCTCCCCCAGCCCCGCGTGCAGTTGCAGCGGCAGCCCCGACGCCACCGCGATCCACAGCAGATGCCGCAGCAGCACGGGGTCGCTCAGCTCCCCGCCGACCCGGCGCCCCGCCAGCCAGCGCCCCGCCGCACCCCGTACCTCCCCCGGCCCCGGCGGTTCGGGCGCGAGGGCGAGTCCGTGCCGTACGCCCGCCACCGAGGTGAAGGCGACGGCGTTGGCCGCGGCCCCGTGCACCGACTCGGCGAGGTTGGCGAGGAAGGACTCGACGGTGCCGGAAGTGTCGGCGACCTGTTCGGCGAGGAGCTCCAGGCGCACGATCTCGTGGGCCTCGGCGTTCGCGGTGGACGCCATCTCGGAGGGGCCGGTGAGGTCACCGGGCAGGCCGGTGTCGACCAGGTACGTCGTGATGCCGCTGCCGCGCAGCAGCCGGCGGCCCGCTTCCAGTACGCCGAGTTCACGGCGCCGGGCGAGATAGCGGGCGGGCGGGCAGTGCGGTTCCAGGCCGAGCAGCGGGGGGCACCAGCGGCGTACGGCGAAACCGGTCTGGGTGTCGAAGAGGCTCGTGCCCGGCGCGGGCGGGCCCTCGGTGCGGGCCAGCTGGGCCTCGAAGGTGCCGAGGCCCAGCTCCGTCCTCAGTACGCCGTGGCAGTACTGGTCCACGAGGGACGGCGTTTCGATCATCCGGACTCCCGTGACTGGACCGTGCCGTACTACACGTCCTAACGGGTGAACCGGGCATCAGGTGTTGGTGTCACACACTCTGTGTGAATGACCGAGCCCTGTCGGCCACCGTCGTGCGGATGGTCAGGTGTTGCTCGGGCCGCCGACCTGGATCCCGGCCATGCGCGTCCACTCGTACGGCCCGGTCTTCACCTTGGCCGCGAACTCGCCGTCGAAGTCCTCGTGGACGGTGATCCCGGACTTCTCCACGGCCTTCTCGGCGATCTCGTACGAGGGTGCGACCAGGTCGCCCCAGCCGCCGTCCTCACCGACGAGGACGATCCGGGCGCCGCGCTCCCCGATGTACGCGACCTGACCCTCGGCGCCGCCGTGTGCCTTGGAGAAGGCGCTGATCTGCTTGGCCAGCTTGGCCGCCCTGCGCTCGGCCTTCGCGTCAACCTGCTGCGTGTCTGCCATGGCCAGGATGCTACCGACGGGTAGAGCGAACGGCGACGTGCGGGGTGCGTGACGCTTGCCTCAGCGTCCACGTGAGGAACGTCTACCTGAGGAAGGGGTCCACGGCGATCGCGACGAACACCAGCGACACGTAGGTGATCGACCAGTGGAACAGGCGCATCTCCTTGAGCTTCGCGCCCGTCACCTCCGCCTTCGCGCGGTTCTGGAGGGAGTGTGCCTCCCACAGCCACCAGCCGCCCGCGACCAGGGCGACCAGCGTGTAGAACCAGCCCGTGTAGCCGAGCGGGGTCAGCAGCAGCGAGACCGCCACCATCACCCAGCTGTACATGACGATCTGCCTGGCGACCACTTTGTTGGAAGCGATGACCGGCAGCATCGGCACGCCCACGCGTGCGTAGTCCTCCCTCACCTTCATGGACAGCGGCCAGTAGTGCGGCGGAGTCCAGAAGAAGATCACCATGAAGAGGATGACCGGCGCCCAGGAGAGGGAGTTCGTCACCGCCGACCAGCCGATGAGGACCGGCATGCAGCCGGCGATGCCGCCCCACACGATGTTCTGCGACGTACGCCGCTTGAGGATCATCGTGTAGACGACGACGTAGAAGAGGAGTGCGCCGAGGGACAGCCAGGCGGACAGCCAGTTGACGGCCAGGCCGAACAGGAGCGTCGAGACGACCGCCAGTGTGATGCCGAAGGCGAGGCACTCGCGGGGGCTGACCATGCCGGTGACCAGGGGGCGCTGCGAGGTGCGGTCCATCAGCGCGTCGATGTCGCGGTCGATGTACATGTTGAGCGCGTTGGCGCCGCCGGCGGAGAGGTAGCCGCCGAGGCAGGTGAGGAGCACCAGACGGAGGTCGGGCACGCCCTGCTCGGCGAGGAACATCACCGGAACGGTGGTGATCAGCAGCAGCTCGATGATCCGCGGCTTGGTCAGCGCCACGAACGCCTTGACACGGGCCCCGAACGGCCGGTGGCTCGGGCTCTGGCTCGTCCCGATAATCCCCGCTGGACGGGATTCAACGGCCGTCACGCACACCCCTGACAGAGACATCCCAGCAAGCCTCCCCCTGTGAAGTCCCGGTAAAGGCTCGCGCGTACCACGCCACTGTAGACGTTGCCCAGACCCGGACATTCGCGGGGGTGGGGTCGTGTTGAGCAGGCCTCCCGGACGAGCCGGACGGCACTCCGTTGAGCACTCGAACGAGCGGGTGCGTATTCAGTTGCCGGATGCCGTCCAGCCCAGTCGGGAGGCGCGTCCCCATGACTCCCGGCAGTCTGGAATGACTCGAAAAAATGCACGTTCTTACGGGGGTAGGCTCGACAACGGCCGGTGGGCGCCCAGTGCACCGGCATTCGACATGCGTGACATGTGGAGAGGAGCCCTGACCCAGGGTGAGCACCAAGCCGACCACCACAGACCTCGAGTGGACCGAGTTGGACCAGCGGGCCGTCGACACCGCCCGCGTCCTGGCCGCCGATGCCGTACAGAAGGTCGGCAACGGCCATCCGGGTACGGCGATGAGCCTGGCGCCTGCCGCCTACACCCTCTTCCAGAAGGTGATGCGGCACGACCCGGCGGACGCCGACTGGGTCGGGCGCGACCGCTTCGTGCTGTCCGCCGGCCACTCGTCCCTGACCCTCTACACCCAGCTGTACCTGGCCGGCTTCGGCCTGGAGCTGGATGACCTGAAGGCGTTCCGGACGTGGGGTTCGAAGACCCCCGGTCACCCGGAGTACGGCCACACGGTGGGCGTCGAGACCACCACCGGCCCGCTGGGCCAGGGTGTCGCCAACGCCGTCGGCATGGCCATGGCCGCCCGCTACGAGCGCGGTCTGTTCGACCCGGAGGCGCCCGCGGGCGAGTCTCCGTTCGACCACTTCGTGTACGCCATCGCCGGTGACGGCTGCCTCCAGGAGGGCATCTCCGCCGAGGCGTCCTCGATGGCCGGCCACCAGAAGCTCGGCAACCTCATCCTGCTGTGGGACGACAACCACATCTCGATCGAGGGCGACACCGAGACGGCCGTCTCCGAGGACACCGCTCTGCGGTACGAGGCGTACGGCTGGCATGTGCAACGCGTCGAGCCGCAGGCCAACGGCGACCTCGACCCGCAGGCCCTCTACGCCGCCGTCGAGGCCGCGAAGCAGGTCACGGACAAGCCGTCGTTCATCGCGATGCGCTCGATCATCGCCTGGCCCGCCCCGAACGCGCAGAACACCGAGGCCGCGCACGGCTCGGCGCTCGGCGACGAGGAGGTCGCGGCCACCAAGCGTGTCCTCGGCTTCGACCCGGAGCAGTCCTTCGAGGTCACCGACGAGGTCATCGCCCACACCCGCAAGGCGCTGGAGCGCGGCCGTCAGGCCAAGGCGGAGTGGGAGAAGCGGCTTCAGGAGTGGCGCAACAACAACCCGGAGCGCGCGGCCGAGTTCGACCGTATCGCCGCGGGTGAGCTGCCCACGGGCTGGGAGGAGAAGGTCCCGGTCTTCGAGGCGGGCAAGGGCGTCGCCACGCGTGCCGCGTCCGGCAAGGTCCTGCAGGCGCTGGGTGCGGTCATCCCGGAGCTGTGGGGCGGCTCGGCCGACCTGGCGGGCTCGAACAACACGACGATCGACAAGACGTCGTCGTTCCTGCCGGCGGACAACCCGCTGCCGGAGGCCGACCCGTACGGCCGCACGATCCACTTCGGTATCCGCGAGCACTCCATGGCCGCGGAGATGAACGGCATCGCGCTGCACGGCAACACCCGTATCTACGGCGGCACGTTCCTGGTCTTCTCCGACTACATGCGCAACGCCGTGCGCCTGTCCGCGCTGATGCACCTGCCGGTGACGTACGTGTGGACGCACGACTCCATCGGTCTCGGTGAGGACGGCCCGACGCACCAGCCGGTCGAGCACCTCGCCTCCCTGCGCGCCATCCCCGGTCTGAACATCGTCCGCCCGGCCGACGCCAACGAGACGGCCATCGCCTGGCGCGAGATCCTCAAGCGCCACACCAAGGTCTTCGGCAAGGGCGCCCCGCACGGTCTGGCGCTGACCCGCCAGGGCGTGCCGACGTACGAGCCCAACGAGGATACGGCGAAGGGCGGTTACGTCCTGTTCGAGGCCGAAGGGCCCGAAGGGCAGAACACTGCGCCCGAGGTCATCCTCATCGCCACCGGTTCCGAGGTGCATGTCGCCGTCGAGGCGCGTGAGCAGCTCCAGGCCGGCGGTGTGCCGACGCGGGTCGTGTCCATGCCGTCCGTGGAGTGGTTCGAGGAGCAGGACCAGGGGTACCGGGACAGCGTCCTGCCGCCCTCCGTGAAGGCGCGTGTCGCGGTGGAGGCCGGTATCGGTCTCACCTGGCACAAGTACGTCGGGGACGCCGGTCGCATCGTTTCCCTGGAGCACTTCGGTGCTTCCGCCGACGGCAAGGTCCTCTTCCGCGAGTACGGCTTCACTGGCGAGAACGTCGCCGCCGTCGCGCGGGAATCGATCGCCGCAACCCAGCGCTGACGCTCACATACGACACGTAGGAGATGTAATTCCATGACAGACGCACTCAAGCGCCTCTCCGAAGAAGGCGTCGCGATCTGGCTGGACGATCTGTCGCGTCGGCGGATCACGTCCGGCAACCTCGCCGAACTGATCGACCAGCAGCACGTCGTGGGCGTCACCACCAACCCGACGATCTTCCAGAAGGCGATCTCGTCGGGCGACGGTTACGAGCAGCAGCTCGCCGACCTCGCCGCCCGCAAGGTCACCGTCGAAGAGGCCATCCGCATGATCACGACGGCGGACGTCCGTGACGCCGCCGACATCCTGCGCCCGGTCTTCGACGCCACCGGCGGCCAGGACGGCCGGGTGTCGATCGAGGTGGACCCGCGTCTGGCCCACAACACCGCTGCGACGATCGCCGAGGCCAAGCAGCTGGCCTGGCTGGTCGACCGTCCCAACACCCTCATCAAGATTCCGGCCACCAAGGCGGGTCTGCCGGCGATCACCGAGGTCATCGGCCTCGGTATCAGCGTCAACGTCACGCTGATCTTCTCGCTGGAGCGCTACCGCGAGGTCATGGACGCCTACCTGGCAGGTCTGGAGAAGGCCAAGGAGCGCGGGCTCGACCTGTCGCTGATCCGTTCGGTGGCGTCCTTCTTCGTGTCCCGCGTGGACACCGAGATCGACCAGCGCATCGACGCCCTTGGCACGGCCGAGGCCAAGGCGCTGCGCGGCAAGGCCGCCGTCGCCAACGCGCGGCTCGCCTACCAGGCGTACGAGGAGGTCTTCTCGTCCGACCGCTGGTCGAAGCTGGAGAACGCGGGCGCCAACAAGCAGCGTCCACTGTGGGCCTCGACCGGTGTGAAGGACCCGGCGTACAAGGACACCCTGTACGTCGACGACCTGGTCGCGCCGAACACGGTCAACACCATGCCGGAGGCCACCCTGCAGGCCACCGAGGACCACGGGCAGATCACCGGCAACACCGTCGGCGGCACGTACGCGCAGGCCCGCGCCGACCTCGACGCCGTCGAGAAGCTCGGGATCGCGTACGACGACGTGGTCCAGGTTCTGGAGGACGAGGGCGTCGAGAAGTTCGAGGCGTCCTGGAACGACCTGCTCAAGTCGACCGAGGCGGAGCTCGCGCGCCTCGCCCCTTCGGAGGGCTGACATCTTGGCACCTCTTTCCGGTTCCGGAGCGAACCCGCTTCGTGACCCCGCCGACCGACGGCTCCCGCGTATCGCGGGGCCGTCGGGCCTGGTCATCTTCGGCGTCACGGGCGATTTGTCACGAAAGAAGCTCATGCCCGCCGTGTACGACCTCGCGAACCGGGGTCTGCTGCCGCCGGGTTTCTCGCTGGTCGGCTTCGCGCGCCGTGAGTGGCAGAACGAGGACTTCGCGCAGGAGGTCCACGACGCGGTCAAGGAGCACGCCCGCACGCCCTTCCGTGAGGAGGTCTGGCACCAGCTCATCCAGGGCATGCGCTTCGTGCAGGGCACCTTCGACGACGACGACGCCTTCGAGCGGCTGCGCGCCACCATCGAGGAGCTGGACAAGGCGCAGGGTACGGGGGGCAACTTCGCCTTCTACCTGTCGGTGCCGCCGCGCTCCTTCCCGGTGGTCATCCAGCAGCTGAAGAAGCATGGTCTGGCCGACCAGTCGAGCGGCTCCTGGCGGCGCGCGGTCATCGAGAAGCCCTTCGGCCACGACCTGCAGTCGGCCGAGGAGCTCAACAAGGTCGTCCACGAGGTGTTCGCCCCGGACCAGGTGTTCCGGATCGACCACTACCTGGGCAAGGAGACCGTCCAGAACATCCTGGCGCTGCGGTTCGCCAACACGATGTTCGAGCCGATCTGGAACCGGTCCTTCGTGGACCACGTGCAGATCACGATGGCCGAGGACATCGGCATCGGCGGCCGGGCGGGTTACTACGACGGCATCGGCGCCGCCCGTGACGTCATCCAGAACCACCTCCTCCAGCTCATGGCGCTGACCGCCATGGAGGAGCCGGCCTCCTTCGACGCGGACGCGCTGGCCGCGGAGAAGACCAAGGTGCTCGGTGCCGTACGACTGCCGAAGGACCTGGGCCGGGACACGGTGTTCGCGCAGTACGCGGCGGGCTGGCAGGGCGGCGAGAAGGCGGTCGGCTACCTCCAGGAGGACGGCATCGACGCCAAGTCGAAGACCGACACGTACGCCGCGATCAAGCTGGAGGTCGACAACCGCCGCTGGGCGGGCGTCCCCTTCTATCTGCGTACCGGCAAGCGCCTCGGCCGGCGCGTCACCGAGATCGCGGTGGTCTTCCAGCGGGCACCGCACTCCCCCTTCGACCACACGGCGACGGAGGAGCTGGGCAAGAACGCGATCGTGATCCGCGTCCAGCCCGACGAGGGCGTCACGGTCCGCTTCGGTTCCAAGGTCCCCGGCACGTCGATGGAGATCCGGGACGTGTCCATGGACTTCGCGTACGGCGAGTCGTTCACGGAGTCGAGCCCGGAGGCGTACGAGCGGCTCATCCTCGATGTCCTGCTCGGCGACTCGAACCTCTTCCCGCGCACCGAGGAGGTCGAGCTGTCCTGGAAGATCCTCGACCCGATCGAGGTGTACTGGGACAAGCACGGCAAGCCGGCGCAGTACCCGGCCGGTACGTGGGGCCCCGTCGAGGCGGACGAAATGCTCGAGCGAGACGGACGGAGCTGGCGGCGGCCATGAAGATAGACCTCACGGACACCACGGCCAGCAAGATCAACAAGGCGCTGGTGCAGGGCCGCCGTGCGATCGGTACGCCGGCCGTGGGCATGGTGCTCACGCTGGTCATCGTCACCGACGAGGAGAACGCCTACGACGCCCTGAGGGCCGCGAACGACGCGTCGCACGAGCACCCCTCGCGCACGCTCGTGGTCATCAAGCGCGTCTCCCGCTCGCCCCGCGACCGTACGCAGTCGCGCCTCGACGCCGAGGTGCGGGTCGGCGCGGACGCGGGCACCGGTGAGACCGTCGTGCTGCGGCTGTACGGCGAGGTCGTGGACCACGCCCAGTCGGTGGTCCTGCCGCTGCTGCTGCCCGACGCCCCGGTGGTGGTCTGGTGGCCGGTGAACGCGCCGCTCGACCCGGCGAACGACCCGCTGGGCGCGCTGGCCCAGCGCCGGGTGACCGACACGTACGCCTCGGAGCAGCCGGTACGCGAGCTCGGCGCCCGCGCCGACACCTACACGCCCGGCGACACGGACCTGTCGTGGACCCGCATCACGCCCTGGCGTTCGATGCTGGCCGCGGCCCTGGACCAGGTGGTCTGCGAGGTGCGGGCCGTCGAGGTGGAGGGCGAGGAGTTCAACCCGAGCTGTGAGCTGCTGGCGATGTGGCTCGCGGACCGGCTGGACGTTCCCGTGAAGCGGTCGCTGTCGCCGGGCCCCGGTCTGACGGCGGTCCGCATGGACACCGACTGCGGCCCGATCGTGCTGGACCGGGCGGACGGCTCGCTGGCCACCCTCTCCATCCAGGGCCAGCCGGACCGTGCGGTGGCGCTCAAGCGCCGTGAGACGGCCGAGCTGATCGGTGAGGAACTGCGGCGGCTGGACCCGGACGACACATACGCGTCGGCGCTGCGGTTCGGGGTGGAGCGGCTGGCCCCCTCGAACGGGACCGCTGCCAAGAAGCCGGGCACCGAGGCTCCGGAGCAGACGCAGGAGCAGGGTGAGTCGGGTGGTGAGCCGGTCGCCAAAGGAGAAGCGATCGCCACTCCCGTCGAAATGGCTGCGAAGGCACCCGCGAAGGAAGCGGCGGCGCAGGCCCCGGTGAAGAAGGCGGCTGCCAAGTGAGCACTCCCCAGCTGGTCGTGCACCGCGACAAGGAGCTGATGGCGCAGGCCGCGGCAGCCCGGCTGATCACCAGGATCGTGGACGCGCAGGCCTCCCGGGGTCAGGCGTCCGTGGTCCTGACCGGCGGCCGCAACGGCAACGGCCTGCTGGCCGCGCTGGCCGCCGCTCCCGCCCGGGACGCCATCGACTGGAGCCGCCTCGACCTGTGGTGGGGCGACGAGCGGTTCCTGCCCGAGGGCGACCCCGACCGCAATGTCACGCAGGCCCGCGAGGCTCTGCTTGACGCGGTGCCGCTGGACCCGAAGCGCGTGCACGCCATGCCCGCGCCGGACGGCCCCCACGGCACCGATGTGGACGCGGCGGCTGCTGCCTACGCCGAGGAGCTCGCCCGGGCGGCGGGCCCCGAGAACCACGGCTCGGTGCCGACGTTCGACGTCCTGATGCTGGGCGTCGGCCCGGACACCCATGTGGCGTCCCTGTTCCCGGAGCTCCCGGCGGTACGGGAGACCGAGCGCACGGTCGTCGGCGTCCACGGCGCGCCCAAGCCCCCGCCGACCCGGGTCACGCTCACGCTCCCGGCTATCCGGGCGGCGCGTGAGGTGTGGCTGCTGGCGGCCGGCGAGGACAAGGCGCAGGCCGCGGCGATCGCGCTGTCGGGCGCGGGCGAGATCCAGGCGCCGGCGGCGGGAGCGTACGGCCGCGCCCGCACGCTGTGGCTTCTGGACATGGCGGCGGCGTCCCAGCTGCCGAGGTCGCTGTATCCCCCGGCTTCCCCTTGAGTTGGGTGCGGCGGGTTGGGTTTCGTCCCCGCCGCCCCCACCCATTCCCGTCCCGTGGGGGCTCCGCCCCCAGACCCCCGCTTCGGTCCTGAACGGGGCTCGTCGAAGGGGCTACTTCACCGAGCCCGCCATCACCCCCTGCACAAAGTGCCGCTGGAACGCGAAGAACACGACCACCGGCACCACCAGCGACACGAACGCCCCCGGCGCCAGCACATCGATGTTGCTGCCGAACTGTCTTATCTGCGACTGGAGTTCCACGGTCAGCGGCTGCGCGGAGCTGTCCGCGAACAGCAGCGCCACCAGCATGTCGTTCCACACCCACAGGAACTGGAAGATGGCGAGGCTGGCGATCGCGGGCCGCCCCACCGGCAGGACGAGCCGGATGAAGATCCGCCACTCACTGCCGCCGTCCATCCGCGCAGCCTCGAGCATCTCCTTCGGCATCTCGGCGAAGTAGTTCCGCAGCAGGAAGACCGCGAACGGCAAGCCGTACGCCACATGGAACAGCACGACACCGGGAATCGTGCCGAACAGCCCCAACTGGCCGAAGAGTTTGGCCACCGGCAGCAGTCCGATCTGCACCGGCACCACCAGCAGCGCCACCACGACCAGGAAGACGGCCTCGCGCCCCGGGAAGTCCAGCCACGCGAAGGCGTACCCGGCGAGCGCCGCGAGGACCACGACCAGCACGGTCGTCGGCACCGAGATCAGCACCGTGTTCCAGAACGCCTCCGTGATCCCCGCGTTCTTCAGCAGCGCCGAGTAGTTGGAGAAGGACAGCTGCCCAGGGCTGGAGAAGACCGTCCACCAGCCGCCCTGGGCCGTGTCCTCGGCCGACCGCAGCGAGGACAGGAGCAGCCCCGCCAGCGGAGTCAGCCAGATCAGCCCGACCACCACGAGGAAGGCCTGCACCAGGCCCTTGTCCAGGCCACGCCTGACCGCGTTCATCGCTGACTCCTTCGGAAACGACGGACGTTGAAGAGCATGGCCGGGACCACCAACAGCAGGAGCAGCACACCCAGCGCGCTGCCCAGCCCCTGGTTGTTGCCGCCGCCGAAGGACACCAGCCACATCTGCGTCGCGAGCACGGTCGCGTCCTCCTGTACCGGGCCGGGCGCGATGATGTAGACGAGGTCGAAGACCTTCATCACGTTGATCACGAGGGTCACGAACACCACGGTCAGGACGGGCGCCAGCAGCGGCACGGTGATCCGCCGGAAGATCTGCCACTCGTTCGCGCCGTCCATCCGCGCCGCCTCCAGCGCGTCCCGCGGCAGCGTCGCGAGCCCGGCGCCGATCAGCACCATCGCGAAGCCGGTCCAGATCCACAGGTACGCCCCGATGATCGCCGGCGTGACGAGCGCGGGGCCGAGCCAGGAGACGCCCTCGTAGGGCGCGGCGAAGTTCGAGGCGGGCAGCTTCACGGCGTACGACCCGGCCTCCAGTCCCGAGAAGCGGAAGGAGCCGTCGGCCGCGGTGGTCGTCGAGGCGACCGTCTGCCCGGTGCGCACCGCCTCTACCTTCATCTCCGGCAGCCCGCTCTCCCGCCGGTCGACCTTGCCCTGCTGTCCTCCCCCACCGGGCGTGAAGTCCAGGTAGACGACCCCGCGCAGTTCGTCCGAGGCGGCCTTCTTCGCCGCCGCGTACGCGGGTACGGCACCGCCGGGCAGGTCCTTCGGCGGAACCCCGACCAACCCGAGCGCCACCACGTCACCCGGGGACACGCTCGCACTCGTCCGGTACGAGCCGTCCGCCCCCGCCCTCAGCCCCTGGCCGTCGCGCGCCCGGGCCGTCGGATACGCCGACGTGCCCGTGAAGGCGTCGTGCACGGAGACCACCGCCGCGTTCAGCACGCCCTTGTCCGGGTCCTCGTCGTAGGCGAGCCGGAAGACGATGCCCGCGGCGAGGAAGGACACCGCCATCGGCATGAACAGCAGCAGCTTGAAGGCCGTCGCCCAGCGGACCTTCTCCACCAGCACCGCGAGGATCAGCCCGAGGCCGGTCAGCAGGGCCGGTGCCACGACGACCCAGACGGCCGTGTTCCGGACGGCCTTGAGGGTCGCCGGGTCGCGGAACATCTCGGTGTAGTTCTCGCCGCCCACGAAGCGGGTGCCGGACGCGTCGAAGAAGCTGCGCCCGATCGAGAACAGCACGGGGTAGACGACGAGCGCGCCCAACAGGAGCAGCGCGGGCAGGACGAACAGCACGGCCATGATCCGCCCGCGCCGTCGCAAGCGCCGCGCACGGTCGGCGAGCCCGACAGGGGGCGGACTCGTCTCTTTCACAAGCGTCGCGGTCATGGCCGGTCAGCCCTTGTACGCCTTCGCCGCCGCGTCCTCCAGCCGGGCCGCGGTCCCCTTCGGGTCGGACGGGTCGCGCAGGAAGTCCTGGAGCAGCTTCCACTCGCCCGCGCCCTTGGTGCCGCCGAAGGCCGCCGGCGCCTGGTCGGACATGTCGAAGCGGACCGAATCTCCGGCCGTGACAAGGGACTTGGCGGTCGCCCGCGTGACGTCGTCGCCGTACGAGGCGAGGTCGAGCTTCTTGTTCGGGGACAGGAAGCCGCCCGCCTCCGCCCACACGGCCGCGGCCCCGGGGGTCGCGAGGTACTCCAGGAGCTTCATGCCGGCATCGGCGTTCTTGCCGTCCTTCAGGACGACCGCCGCGTCACCGCCGCTGACCACCGGCGCCTCACCGCCGCCGACCGCCGGGAACGGGAAGAAGTTCGCGTCCTCGCCGATCGACTTCCCGAACTGGTCCTTGGCGACCCCGGCGACGAAGTCCCCCTCGTAGACCATGCCGGCCTCGGGCTTGGGCCCGAACACCTTCTCCACCGAGCCCGGGAAGTCGGTGTTGAGGGCCCCCTTCTGGCCGCCGGCTATCAGCTGCTTGTCCTTGAAGAGCTTGCCGAGCGTCGTGAGCGCCTCGACCACGGACGCGTCGGTCCACTTCAGCTGGTGGGCGGCGAGGGCGTCGTACTTCTCAGGTCCGGCCTGGGAGAGGTAGATGTTCTCGAACCAGTCGGTGAGGGTCCAGCCGTCCTGGCCGGCGACCGAGAAGGCGGCGAGTCCGGAGTCGGAGACGGTGTGCCCGGCCTTCAGCATGTCGTCGTACGTCTTCGGCGCCTCGACGCCCGCCTGGGTGAGCGCGTCGGGGCTGTACCAGACCGTCGACTTGTGGGCGGCCTTGAAGTACAGGCCGTACAGCGTGCTGTCGACGCTGCCGTACGTCTTCCACACGTTCGCGTAGTTGGCGTCGACCGACTGCTGCGTCGTCTTCGACAGCGGTTTGAGCCAGCCCTTCTGCGCGAACTGCTGGAGCACGCCGACCTGCGGGACCATCACCACGTCGGGGGCGTTACCGCCCTCGATCTTGCTGCCGACGACGGTGGAGACGTTGTCCCCGGTGGACACGAACTGCGTCTTGGCGCCGGTCTGCTCGGCGAACGCTGCGAGCACCTTCTGGAAGTTCTTCTGCTCACTGCCGGACCAGACACCGGCCACGGTGACCGTCTGGCCGCTGAGCGCCTTGTCACCGCCGCCCGCCTCGACCGGTTCGCCGCCACCGCAGGCGGTCGCGCCGAGAGTCAGGGCGAGGGCGGTGCAGCTGGTGAGCAGGGTCGTACGTCGTTGCATCATCGTTGATGTCCCTTCCGGGGATGGGGAGTTGACGGGTGGGGGTGGGTCAGAGGGTCGTGCCGTCGGCGATCCACCAGGCCGCCGTCGAACCGGGGAGCACCCCGGCCGGGCAGGGGCCGCTGGACAGCAGCGGGGTGCCTGAGACCGGCGCGGGGGTGGGTGCCGTACCGAAGTTGACGGCGCACACGAGGTCGTCGCCGCGGACGAAGGCCAGGACGCCGGGCGGGGTGTCCAGCCAGCGCAGCGCCCCTTCGCCCAACTGGGGCAGTGCGGCGCGGAGTTGGAGGCCGTCGCGGTAGAGGTGCCAGGAGGAGCGGGTGTCGGCGAGGGCCCGGTCGGTGGCGTGCTCTGCGAACCACTCCGGCTGCGGCAGCCACGGCTTGGCACCCTCGGCACCGGAGGTGAAGCCGAAGGGGGACGCCTGCCCCGACCACGGCAGCGGGACGCGGCAGCCGTCACGTATGCGGGCGCGGCTTCCGGTGCGGTGGAAGATCGGGTCGGTGAGCACGTCGTCGGGCAGGTCGACGACCTCGGGCAGCCCCAGCTCCTCGCCCTGGTAGATGTACGCGGCTCCGGGCAGCGCCAGCATCAGCAGCGCGGCGGCGCGGGCGCGGGCGACGCCGAGCCCGCCAGGGGGTGTCTTCTGGATCAGGTCGGCAGGAGGTGGTGGTGCGTTGTGGCCGACCTGAGCGGGGTCTGGTGCGTGCGGCTGCAAGGCGGAGGAGGGCGTCGACGCGGAGCATGGGCAACCGACGACAACGCCGCAGATGTGCGCGCCAGACCTCGCGTCGCCGGCCTGATCCAGAAGACACCCCCTGGCCTCGGTGGCGGGTTCGCCGTAGCGGGTGACGGTGCGGACCTGGTCGTGGTTGTTGAGGACCCAGGTGACCGTCGAGCCCGTGCCGGCTATGTCCTGCATGGCCTCGGAGATGACCTTGCGGAAGGCGTCGGCGTCCCATGGGGCGCCGAGCAGGTCGAAGAAGAAGGCCTGGTGGAGTTCGTCGGCGCGGACGTACTGGGCGTGTTCGCGGGCGGTGGGCACGGACACCTCGCCGACCAGCAGCCGTTCGCGGCCGTCGCGTGCCGTGTACTCCTCGCACACCGCCCGCCAGTGCCGCCACACCTCGTGCACCTCGGGCTGGTTCCAGGCCAGCGGGTTGACCGAGTCGCGGGTGCGGGCGTCGGCCTCCGGGTCCGGGGAGTCGGGCAGCTCCGGGTGCTTGTAGAGGCCGGCGGCGACATCGATGCGGAAGCCGTCGATGCCCCGGTCCAGCCAGAAGCGCAGGACCCGGTCGAACTCGGCGCCGACCTCGGGGTTGCGCCAGTTCCAGTCGGGCTGCTCGGGCGCGAACATGTGCAGGTACCACTGGCCGGGCCGTCCGTCCGCCTCGGTGACCCGGGTCCAGGCCGGGCCGCCGAACATGGAGTGCCAGTTGTTGGGCGGCTCGGTGCCGTCCGGGCCGCGGCCGTCGGCGAAGTGGAAGCGGGTGCGGGCCGCGCTGCCGGGAGCGGAGGCGAGCGCCTCCTGGAACCACGGGTGCTCGCTGGAGCAGTGGTTCGGGACGATGTCCAGGAGCACCTTGATGCCGAGCCGCCGGGCGGCCGCCATCAGCAGCTCGAACTCGGCGAGGTCGCCGAAGAGCGGGTCGACGTCGCAGTAGTCGGCCACGTCGTAGCCGTGGTCGTGCTGCGGCGAGGGGTAGAAGGGGCTCAGCCAGATCCCGTCGACACCCAGCTTCTTCAGATACGGCAGCCCGGCCCTGACCCCGGCGAGATCGCCGATGCCGTCGCCGGTGCTGTCCAGGAAGCTGCGGACGTACACCTGGTAGATCACCGCGTCGCGCCACCAACGGCGGACGGTGTGGGTCTCGTTGATCACCCCATGGACCTGTCTGTGCGAGTGACGGTTATGCATGCATGTTAAGTAGGCATGTCGCACGGGTGTCAACGAGCGGGCAGAAGTTGCCGAGGAGTTGGTCAGTAAAATCCGGACTTATCCGGGCAAGCAGAGCCTCAATGAGACGTCCGCGTTACTTAACAGGTAACTATCGACGGGGAATGGTCGCAAGCTCGCGCGCCAGCCGTCGCACCGCGGCCTCGGGCGTCTCGCGCCCGGTCATCGCGTCGTGCACGACCGCCTGCACCACCAGGCTGACCTGGTCGTAGCGCGGGCTCTTGGGGCGCGGCTCGGCCGTGACCACGCTGGCGCGCAGGGTCGGCAGATACGGGAACTGCCGTATCAGCTCGGGATCTTCGTACAGCGCGGCCCGTACGGGCGGCAGCGCGCCCCGCGTGAGGACCTGGCGCTGGACGGGCTCACTGGTGAGGTACGCGATCAGACGCGCGGCCGACTCGGGGTACCGCGAGTGCGTGCTCACGGCCAGGTTGGAGCCGCCGAGCACACTCGTCCCCGGCCCGTCCGGCCCCGGCAGCGGTACGGCGCCGATCTTGCCGGCGACCGGGGAGCCCTTGGCCGACGCGACGACATAGGCGTACGGCCAGTTGCGGAGGAACAGCAGGCGCCCGTCCTGGAAGGCCTGCTTGGACTCCTCCTCCTTGTACGTCAGCGCCCGCTTCGGTATCCAGCCCTCGCGTACGCCACGCGCCAGGAACTCGATGCCCTCACGGGCGGCCGCCGAGTTCACGGTGACCCGCTCGCCCTCGTCGCCGAGGATCGTGCCGCCCGCCGAGTAGACGGCCTCGGCCGCGTTGACGGTGAGACCCTCGTACGGCAGGAACTGGCCCGCGTAGCCGTCGAGTCCGTACTTCGGGGCGATGGTCTTCGCGTCCCGTTCCAGCTCGGCCCAGGTGCGCGGCGGCGGGAGGCCCTCCTTGGCGAGGATGTCCTTGCGGTAGAGGAGCAGTCCGGCGTTGGTGACGTACGGCACGGCGTACAGCTGTCCTTCGTACGTCGCCGTGTCGACGACCGGTGACAGGAAGGCCTGCTTCGGGACGGCGTCGCGCGGCAGGCGCCGTATCCAGCCCGCCGCGGCGAATTCCGAGGTCCAGTTGACGTCGATGTTGAGGATGTCGAAGCGCCCCCGGTCGCCGTCGCGCAGGTCGGTGATCATCTGCGCGTGGGTCTCGTCGGCGGAGTCCGGGAGTTCGACGAGGGTGACCCTCTCGGCCGGGTGCCTGCGGTTCCAGCCCTCCAGCAGGGGGCCGAGATAGCCGGTGAGGTCACCGGCGGTGGCGAGGGTCAGTGGCCCCCGGCCGCCCGCGGCGCCCTCGTCGGCCCGGGCGCCCGCGGCGACATGACCCGTCAAGATCACGACGAGAACGAGGAGACCCCTACCGGCGGCGTGTATCCACCGCATAGGTTCCTCCTTGCACCCCGGCCCCGGGCACCTTCGCCCGGAGTCAGAGGCCATGTATACCTGTTAGGTATGGGCGATACTAGGGCCTGCGGCACATTACTGAGGATGCGAGGAGGAGAGCACGAGTGCGGCTTGCCCTCCTGGCCCTGCTCGCCCGCGGCCCGGCCCACGGCTACGAGCTCAAGCAGGACCTTGAGCAGACGCTGGGCTCCGCGTACCCTCAGCCGAACGTCGGCCAGATCTACGTGACCCTCGGCCGCCTCGAGAAGCAGGGACTCATCGAGGGCGAGGACGTCGAGCAGTCCAGCCGGCCCAACAAGAAGGTCTACCACCTCACCGACACCGGGCGGGAGGCGCTGCGCGCCTGGTTCGAGGAGCCCGAGGACGAGCCACGGGTGCGGGACGAGTTCTTCATGAAGCTGGCCCTCGCCCCGCAGACCGGTCTCGCCGACCGGATCGCCCTCATCAACAAACAGCGGCGCCAGTACCTCAACACCATGCGCAGTCTGTCGAAGCTGGCCGCCGCCGAAGACCGGGACAACCGCATCGCCCACCTGCTGATTGAGGGCGCGATGCTGCACCTGCAGGCCGACCTCGACTGGCTGGAGCGGTGCCAGGAAGAGCTGGAGGAGCTGGAGTGAGCGCTGGAACGAGCGACCGTCCCGCTCCTGTGCTGCGCGCCGAGGGCCTGGTCAAGACGCACTACGGCGAAGGCGCCCCAGCGCATGCCGTACGCGGGGTCGATCTGTGCGTACGGCAGGGCGAGTTCGTGGCGATCACCGGTCCGTCCGGCGCCGGCAAGTCGACGCTGCTGCACCTGCTGGGCGGGCTGCAGCGGCCGGACAGCGGCAGCCTCCACCTGGACGGTGAGTGCACGGACGCCTACACCGAGTCGCGCTGGGCCGTGGAGCGCAGGAAGCGCATCGGGATCGTCTTCCAGTTCTTCAACCTGGTGTCGAACCTGTCGGTCGCCGACAACGTGGAGCTGCCCGCGCTGCTCGCCGGGGTCCCGCCGAAGCGGGCGCGGGCCGAGCGGGAGGAACTGCTGGCCGAGCTGGGCCTGGCCGGCAAGGAGCGGAGCATGCCGGGCGAGCTGTCCGGCGGCGAGCAGCAGCGGGTCGCCCTCGCCCGCGCCCTGGTCAACCATCCGCCGCTGCTGCTGGCCGACGAGCCCGCGGGCAGCCTGGACAGCAAGGGCACCCGCGAGGTGATGCGGCTGCTGTCCCGCTTCCACCAACGCGGCCAGACCATCCTGCTGGTCACCCATGACGCCCGGCTGGCGAGCGCCGCGGACCGGGTGATCAGCTTCTTCGACGGCCGGATCGCCGACGACGCGGAACTGGACGGCACACCGTCGCACCGCACCGGCATATCCGGGGTGCTGGAGCTCAGGGACTGAGATGCGCCCGTACGACCATTCCGTCGCCGCGCGCGAGCGACAGCCCGAGTGCCGTTCGGCCCCGCGCGGACCAGGAGGCTGAGGCCCGTGCGAGCCACCCTGCGCTGGGCGCACTCCGATCTGCGCACGCACCGCGGCGAGGCCCTGTTCCTGGTGCTCGCCACCGCCGGCATCGTCGCCTCGCTGCTGCTGGCCACGGCGCTCTTCGGATACGCCACCAACCCCTGGCAACGCGTCTTCACCCAGGCGCACGGCGCGCACGTGTGGATCCACACCGGCGAGTCCGCCGAGGCGCGGAAGCTGGCGGGGCTGGACGGCGTCGAGTCCGTCGCCGGCCCCTACCCCACCGCCTCCGCCACCCTCGCCTCCCGCGGCGCCCGCGCCTCCGTCGAACTGCGCGGCACGCCCGAGCGGCCCGGCGTCGGCCGCCCGCTGATCACCTCCGGGCAGTGGCTGGACCCGGCCACCCGCGACGGCGTGGTCCTGGAGAGCCGTCTCGCCCGCGCCCTGCTCGCCGAACCCGGCGACACCCTCACCTTCCCCGGCACGGCCCGGTCGCTGACCGTCCTGGGCGTGGCCGACAGCGCCGAGCCGCGCTACCGCCCGGGCGAGCAGCCAGGGCTGGTCTGGGCCCTCCCGTCCGCCGTGCGCGACCCCGGCGGCCAGGTCACAGGGCTGCGCCTGACCGACCCCGGCGACACGGACTACGCCGTCCAGCGCGCCGTCACCGTGCTGGGCGCCGGTGCGGTCAGCGAGGTCTCCACCTGGCAGCAGGCGCGTGCCGAGGCACAGGGCGACAACCGGCTGCTGGGGCAGGTCCTGGGTCTGTTCGGCCTGGGCGCGCTGGTCGCCGCCGGGCTCGCCGTGCACGGGGCGATCGGCACCCGTATCCGCGGCCATCTGCGTGACATCTCCGTCCTGAAGGCGATCGGCTTCACGCCCGGCCAGGTCGTCCGCGTCTTTCTGCTCCAGCACATCGCCTACGCGCTGCTGGGCGCCGTGGCCGCGGCGGCGCTCACCCAGGCCCTGGGCAGCGGGATCCCCGGACGCCTCGGAGACGCGGTCGGGGTGTGGCAGGGGCTGCCCGGGCACACGGCGGCACTGTTCGCGGTGCCGGTGGCCGCGGTGCTGTTCATCGGGGCGACCACCGGGCTCGCGGCCTGGCGGGCGGGACGCGTGCCTCCGGTACCCGTACCGCGGCCCGCGGCGGCGCCGCTGGGAGGACGGTGGTCGGGAGTGGCACGCCGAGCCCTCGGACTGCGGCCCAACCGTCGGCCGGTCGAGCGACTGTGGGACGTATTGCGCCGGGTCATCGGGCTGCGACCTGCGCCGCAGCCCACCAGCCGATCGTCGGACGGGGCGCACGAGGTCCTTGGCGTTCAGTCCGTTCCTCGGCCGGCCGCACAGCCGACGGGCGCGGTACGCCAGGCCCCCGAACCCCGGCCCACGCCTCGCCCGCCTCGCCCGACCGGTCAGCTGTCCGGTGTGGCGCAGTGGGCGCTCGGGACAGGAGTGCCGCCCGCGCTGGTGCTGGGCTGGCACCAGGCGTTCACGCGACGTCGGCGCTCGCTCGCCACGGTCGCCCGGCTCGCGCTGCCGCTGCTGCTGATCGTGGTGGCGATGAGCGCCTGGACCACCATCGACCGTTTCCACAGCAGCCCCGAGCAGATCGGCCTCCCGACCGCGCTGACCGTCCACGCCGACGCCGGCCTCGGCGACCGGGACACCCGTGCCCTGCTGGAACGCGACCCGCAGGTCGCCGTCGCCCACCCGGGCGTCGAGGTGGCGGCCCTCGTGCCGGGCCAGACGGCCACCATCGCCCTGCGCGGCCTCGGCACCCGCCAGGACCCGTATCCGTACAGCCTCGCCGAGGGCCGCCCCGCCCGTGGCCGCGACGAGGCAGTGGCCGGACAGGGACTGCTCGACCTGTTGGATGTGCGCGTCGGCGACTGGGTGCGGATGACCGTGGGCGACCAGCCGCAGATCCTGCACATCGTGGGCCGCAGCATCGAGCCGGAGAACGCCGGCCGCGTCATCTCCACGTCGCTCGACACCCTCCGCGAGAACGACCCGAAGCTCGCCCCCAGCCTCTACCAGCTCCGGCTGCGCCCCGGCGCCGACCCGCACGAGGTCGCCGACCGGCTGGCCATCGCCGGGCACGGCCACCTGGACGTGCACGCCGTGACCAATCCGGCCGACGGGCTCTCGCCGCTGCGCGGAGTCGTGGTCGGCCTGATCGCCGTCCTCGCCCTCATCGGGCTCATCGAGCTGCTGACCTCGATCGGCGGTGCCGTGCGTGAGGGCGAGCGGGATCTGCTCGCCCTCAAGGCCATCGGCCTGTCCCCGAGCCAGATCACCGCGATCACCGTCACGGCCACCGCCTGCACCACCCTGGCCGCGGTCCTCGTCGGCACGGCGCTGGGCGCACCCCTTGCGCACTGGCTGATCGATGCGCAGGGCAGGTCGAGCGGCATCGGCGCGGGGATCGCGCAGGGTCCGTCGCCCATGCTGCTCGTGCTGTTCGGCGCTGCTGCGGTGCTGGGCGCGGCCGGACTCGCCGCGCTGCCGGCGGCACGTGCGGCCAGGCGTCGGCTCGCGGACACGCTGAGCGCGGTGGCCTGAAACGCGGTGGCCTGACCGGTGCGGCCCTGCGGATCAGCCGCCGTATGGGCCGTGGGGGTTCTGCGGGTTGTACGGGCCGTATGGGTTCTGGGGCCCGGGCGGGTACGGAGTGCCGTAAGCATTTCCTTGCAGCGGGGCGTAGGGATGGCTTGGCGGGGGCCCGTAGGTATTGCCCTGCGGGTTCACCTGCGGCGGGCCGTACGGGTTCACCTGCGGCGGCATGAAGCCGTTCGGCGCGTGCGGCGGCGGTGGAGGGAGCGGCGGCAGGGTGGCCGGGTGGGCCATCAGCCGGATGCCGTAGGTCCGTCTGAGGCGGCCCATCTCCACCAGCGCGATCCACGAGACCGTCGCCGGCGCGCACAGGATGAAGGGGACGCCCAATGCGAGCCCCAGACCGTGCAGGTCGCCCGTGACAAGGTCGGTCAGCGCCATCACCCAGGACGCGGCCATGGCGAGCAGCGGCGGCAGACAGCGGTGCACCACGGCCAGCCCGAAGAAGTTGCCGGAGATCTGGTAGGCACCGGCGATCCCGAACAGGGCCATCCACATGCCCGCGAGCATGAACGGCAGCCTCGCGAGGGTGGGGAGCGGCGCCGACAGGTTGATGAGCCCCATGGTCGCGAGGTCCGCGGCGACCAGCAGCAGAAGCAGCTTGAGCGGGTTGGCGAGCGGCGCCCGCAGCTCGCGCACGGTCCCGGCGCCGGAGCGGCGCCAGAGGTGGAGCATCACGCCGACCACGACGGGAGTGACGCACACCAGGAGCAGACAGGCGACCGCCGCGTTGTCCATCATCTCCGTGAAGGCGAATCCGCCCTCGACGTAGGTGTAGACACCGAGGGCCGCGACCAACCCGGCGATGACACGGAGGTGCTTGAGCCGGTCCAGCGACGGATCCAGCGACGGCGGCACCCAGGCCGGATGGAACAACGCCCGCGCCGCTTTGTGAGGCAACCACAGCATCGACTTGCACTCCCCCGAGTGATCGTTCACATGATCGACGGAGTCTACGGGAAGCGGACGTAACGCGCCGCCCGCTTCCCGTATCCCCGGTCATCAACGGCCGCGCAGCTCCCGGTACTTGGCGACCAGGGCCTGGGTGGACGCGTCCAGGCCGGGCACGTCCGCGCCTTCGGTCAGCGCGGGCTCGACGCGCTTGGCGAGGACCTTGCCGAGTTCGACGCCCCACTGGTCGAAGGAGTCGATGTTCCAGACCGCGCCCTGCACGAACACCTTGTGCTCGTAGAGCGCGACGAGCTGGCCGAGCACCGACGGCGTCAGCTCGCGCGCGAGGATCGTGGTCGTCGGGTGGTTGCCCTGGAACGTCTTGTGGGCCACCAGCTCCTCAGGCACCCCCTCCGCGCGCACCTCGTCCGGCGTCTTGCCGAAGGCCAGCGCCTGCGTCTGGGCGAAGAAGTTCGCCATCAACAGGTCGTGCTGTGCCTTCAGTTCGGCGCTCATCTCGGCGACCGGCTCGGCGAAGCCGATGAAGTCCGCCGGGATCAGCTTGGTGCCCTGGTGGATGAGCTGGTAATAGGCGTGCTGACCGTTGGTTCCCGGCGTGCCCCACACCACCGGACCGGTCTGCCAGTCGACCTCCTGTCCGTCCCGGCCGACGTACTTGCCGTTGGACTCCATGTCCAGCTGCTGCAGGTAGGCGGTGAACTTGGAGAGGTAGTGGCTGTAGGGCAGCACGGCGTGCGACTGGGCGTCGTGGAAGTTGCCGTACCAGATGCCCAGCAGGCCCAGCAGCAGCGGCACGTTGGACTCGGCGGGAGCGGTCCTGAAGTGCTCGTCGACGAGCCGGAACCCGTCGAGCATCTCCCGGAAGCGGTCGGGCCCGATGGCGATCATCAGGGAGAGCCCGATGGCCGAGTCGTATGAGTACCGCCCGCCGACCCAGTCCCAGAACTCGAACATGTTGGCCGTGTCGATGCCGAAGTCGCCGACCTTCTCGGCGTTGGTCGACAGCGCCACGAAGTGCTTGGCGACCGCGTCCTGACCGGCCTTCAGCTCGGTGAGCAGCCAGTTGCGCGCCGAGGTGGCGTTGGTGATCGTCTCGATCGTGGTGAACGTCTTGGAGGCGATGACGAACAGCGTCTCCGCCGCGTCCAGATCGCGGGTGGCCTCGTGCAGGTCGGCACCGTCGACGTTCGACACGAAGCGGACGGTGAGGTCGCGGTCGGTGTAGCTGCGCAGCACCTCGTACGCCATCGCCGGGCCCAGGTCGGAGCCGCCGATGCCGATGTTGACGACGTTCTTGATGCGCTTGCCGGTGTGGCCGGTCCAGGCGCCGGTGCGGACCCGCTCGGCGAAGCCGGCCATCCTGTCGAGGACGGCGTGCACCCCGGGGACGACGTTCTCCCCGTCGACCTCGACCACCGCGTCCCGTGCCGCCCGCAGCGCGGTGTGCAGCACGGCCCGGTCCTCGGTCGTGTTGATCTTCTCGCCGCGGAACATGGCGTCCCGGAGCCCGAACACGTCCGTCGCGGCGGCCAGCTCGCGCAGCAGCCGCAGGGTCTCGTCGGTGACGAGCTGCTTGGAGTAGTCGATGTGGAGGTCACCGACCTGCAGTGTGTAGCCGGCGCCGCGGCCCGGGTCCGCGGCGAACAACTCCCGCAGCTGCACCGCGCCGAGCTCCTCGCGGTGCTTGGCGAGAGCGGTCCACTCGGGCATCTGGTTGAGCCTGGTACGGCCGTCTTGGTTCACTTGGACTTCAGCCTCTTTCCTACTACCTGTCCCTGCTGCGCACCTTGCCCCGCTGCCGGTCCCAACCTAATTGATCAGCGCTGGACATGAGCCGTCGTGGCGTCGTCCGGCGCAACAACAGGTACGTCCGGCTTGCGTGCCGGTATCAACGAGGTGACCGCGAGGGCGAACACCACCGCGGCCAGCAGGGCGGGTGCGTTCAGGCCGTACGCCCCCGCGACGGCTCCGCCGAGGAGGGCGCCGAGCGGGGCGCCGGAGGTGGACGCCGTGCGGAAGGCGGCGGCGATGCGGCCCAGCATGGACTCGGGGCTGCGCTGCTGCATCAGCGTGACCTGGTTGACGTTCCACACCATGCCCATGGCACCGAGCAGCAGCATGCCCACGAGCAGGGCGGCCAGGTGCGGGACGGTCCCCATCAGCACCAGGGACGCCGTCTGGACACTGCCGCCCAGCAGCAGAGCCCGGACCCGCCCGGTCCGCCGTGCGATCCGCTGGGCGAGGAGGCCGCCGGCCAGGCTGCCCGCGGCGTACACGGTCATCGCGGCCGCGTACGCCGCGTTGCCCGCGTGCAGCCAGCCCGTCACATGCAGCACCAGCGTGGCGATCAGGGCGCCCATGCCGATGTTGCACAGCAGGGTGGCCACGCAGACCGCCCGCAGCGCCCGGTCCCGCCACAGCGCGCGCACCCCCTCCCCTGTCTCAGCGCGGAGTGTGCTGCCGGCCGGACGTGGCTCCCGCTCGGGCGGCCGTACCCGCAGGGACGCCACGAGGGCGGCGGCGAGCAGATAGGTGCCCGCGTCGGCCACGAACGGCATCGCCGCCCCGATCGTCAGCAGCAGCGGCACGAACGGCCCGGCCAGCAGGCCGCCGGCCAGCTGCTGCCCGGTCATCAGCCGGGCGTTGGCGCTGCCCAGGGCCTCCTGGGGCACCAGGGAGGGCAGCAGGGCCGTGGCGGCATTGTCGAAGAGAGTCTGGAGGGTGGTCAGCGCGAAGGCCAGTGCCAACAGCAGCAGGATGGAGGCGTGCCCGAGGCCGACGGCGAGCGCGAAGCAGGCGACGAGCATGCCGCGTACCAGATCGACGGCCCACATCGCCCGCCGCTGGTCCACCCGGTCCGCGACGGCCCCACCGATCAGCCCGAAGAGCAGCCAGGGGACGTAACCGCAAGCGGTGACGGAGGCGACGACCAGCGGATCGTCCGTGAGCTGCACGGCGAGGAGCGGCAGCGCCGCCGTGCGCAGCGCGTCGCCGAAGCGTGAGACCACGGCAGCGGTCCACAGCCGCCCGAATCCCCCACGCCACGCGGGCGCATCCACGCCCGCCGCCCCTGCCGTCGCCACACGTCCCCCTCGCGGTTCGTCGATTCACAGAACCGATGAACAAACCGTAGAGGGCGCCACTGACAATCGGCCCCGGAGCGGGGGTCCGCAGGTGCGCGAAACAGCTCCGCCCAGGCACCCTCTCGGTGCCTGGCCGGCTCTCAACTCCTAGATCTCGCCCCGCAGTTTGGCGAGCGCCTCGGCGAGGATCGCCTCGCCGTCCGCGTCGCTGCGCCGTTCCCGTACGTACGCGAGGTGCGTCTTGTAGGGCTCGGTGCGCGGCGGGTCCGGCGGGTTGTCCCGGTCCTGCCCTGCCGGAAAGCCACAGCGCGGGCAGTCCCAGGTATCGGGAACCTGCGCGTCGCTGGCGAAGCTGGGCTGCGTCTCGTGCCCGTTGGAGCACCAGAAGGAGATGCGCAGCCGCGGCGCGGACTCGCCGCGCTCGGCCTCACCCATCGGCCCCGCCCCGACCCGGCTTCCTCGGATCGCGTTGCCACTTGCCACGGTCGTAACTCCCTGCGTGATGGTGCCGCGAAACGAGTCGGCGTTATCGCTTCGCCGCGAGCGCCTCAGTCTACGTAAGGCCCAACGCGCGTCCAGTGATTGGAGTTACAGCCCCCATACCTAGACGCAAGCCCCATGATAGGCCGCGCTCAGCTGCGCGTACCGAACATGGGGCCTTACGTACGGATTGTGCGTGCCGGTCAGTTGTTCACCTTCATCATGATGCCCAGCACGACAATGCACGCGAACCAGAGCAGACCGACCACGACGGTGATCCGGTCGAGGTTGCGCTCGGCGACCGAGGAGCCGCCGACGGACGACTGCATGCCGCCACCGAACATGTCGGAGAGACCGCCGCCCTTGCCCTTGTGCATCAGCACCAGCAGCATCAGCAGCAGGCTGAAGACGATCAGGGCGATCGAGAACCCCATAACCACGGCTGGACCAACTTCCTCGGATCTGGATAGACGACGGGGGCACAGCGCCACCGCTATGCCCCCGCCAGGGTACGACGGATCGCCGCTACCGCATACTCACTGGTCGCGGAAGCGCACGATCTTGACGAACTCGTCGGCGTCCAGCGAGGCACCGCCGACCAGGGCGCCGTCGATGTCGGCCTGCGCCATGATCTCGGCAACGTTGCCGGCCTTGACGGAGCCGCCGTACTGGACGCGGACCTTGTCGGCCAGCTCCTGGGTGTACAGCTCGGCGAGCTTGCCGCGGATGGCGGCGCAGACCTCCTGCGCGTCCTCGGCGCCGCAGACCTTGCCGGTGCCGATGGCCCACACGGGCTCGTAGGCGATCACGACTGACTCGGCCTGCTCGGCCGGGAGGTCCTTCAGACCGCCCTCGACCTGGGCAAGGGTGTGGGAGACGTGGTTGCCCGCCTCGCGGATCTCCAGCTCCTCGCCGACACACAGGATCGGGGTCAGGCCGTGCTTGTAGGCGGCCTTGACCTTGGCGTTGACGATCTCGTCGGTCTCGGCGTGGTACTGGCGGCGCTCGGAGTGGCCGATCGCCACGTACGTGCACTTCAGCTTGGCCAGCATCGGACCGGAGATCTCGCCGGTGTAGGCCCCGCCGTCGTGCGCCGAGATGTCCTGGGCGCCGTACTTGATCTTGAGCTTGTCGCCGTCGACCAGGGTCTGCACCGAGCGCAGGTCGGTGAAGGGCGGCAGGACGGCGACCTCGACGGCCTCGTAGTCCTTGTCGGCCAGGGCGAAGGCGAGCTTCTGGACGTGGGCGATGGCCTCGAGGTGGTTGAGGTTCATCTTCCAGTTGCCCGCCATCAGCGGCGTGCGCCCAGAGAGATTAGATGCAGCCATTAGGGGTCAGTCCTCCAGTGCGGCGAGGCCGGGGAGCGTCTTGCCCTCGAGGTATTCGAGGGAGGCGCCGCCGCCGGTCGAGATGTGGCCGAATGCAGTCTCGTCGAAGCCCAGGATGCGGACGGCCGCGGCGGAGTCGCCACCGCCGACGACCGTGAAGGCCGGGGAGTCGATGAGGGCCTGGGCTACCGCCTTGGTGCCCTCGGCGTAGTCGGGGTGTTCGAAGACGCCCATGGGGCCGTTCCAGAAGACGGTGGCGGCGTCGGCGAGCTTCGAGGCGTACAGCTTGCGGGACTCCGGACCGATGTCCAGGCCCAGCTGGTCGGCGGGGATGGCGTCCGCGGCGACGGTGTTGGGGTTCGCCGGCGCCTTGGTCTTCAGGTCCGGGAACTCGGTGGAGGTCAGCACGTCGACGGGGAGGACCAGCTCGACGCCGTTCTTCTTCGCCCGCTCGATGTACTCCTGGACGACCGGGATCTGGTCCTCCTGGAGGAGGGATGCGCCGACCTCGTACCCCTTGGCCTTGAGGAAGGTGAACACCATGCCGCCGCCGATGAGGAGGCGGTCCGCCTTGCCGAGCAGCTGGTCGATGACGGCGAGTTTGTCGGAGACCTTGGAACCGCCGAGGGCGACGACGTAGGGCCGCTTGACGTCCTCGGTGAGCTTCTTCAGGACACCGACCTCGGTGGCGATGAGGTAGCCGGCGTACTTCGGCAGCCGGGCCGGGAGGTCGAAGACCGAGGCGTGCTTGCGGTGCACGGCACCGAAGCCGTCGCCCACGTACGCGTCGGCGAGTTCGGCGAGCCGGTCGGCGAAGGCGCCGCGCTCGGCGTCGTCCTTGGACGTCTCACCGGCGTTGAAGCGCAGGTTCTCGATGACGGCGACCGAACCGTCGGCGAGGCCGGCGACCGTGGACGTGGCGGACTCGCCGACCGTGTCGGTCGCGAACGCCACGTCGGTGCCGAGGAGTTCACCGAGGCGCGCGGCGGCCGGCGCGAGTGAGAAGGCGGGGTCCGGGGCGCCCTTGGGGCGGCCCAGGTGGGAGGCGACGACCACGCGGGCGCCCGCCTCGGCGAGGGCCTTGACGGTGGGCAGGACGGCGCGGATGCGTCCGTCGTCGGTGATGACGCCGTCGGCCAGCGGGACGTTCAGGTCGGCGCGGACGAAGACCCGCTTGCCGGCGACGCCTTCGGAGAGGAGTTCGTCGATCGTCTTCATGAGTAAGGCTCCTGGGAGGGCTCGTGATCCAAGAGGGCTGATCTGTACGTGAGTCAGGGCTCGGGCAGCGCGTCCCTGCGCTGCCCGAGCCCTGCGATCACATCAAAGTGCCTGCTCTGGTGATCAGAGCTGGTTGCCGACGAAGACCGTCAGGTCGACGAGGCGGTTGGAGTAGCCCCACTCGTTGTCGTACCAGCCGAGGATCTTCACCGACTTGCCCTCCTGGACCATGGTCAGGGAGGAGTCGAAGGTGCAGGACGCCGGGTCGCTGACGATGTCGGAGGAGACGATCGCGTCCTCCGTGTAGGCCAGGTAGCCCTGCAGCTCACCCTCGGAGGCCTTCTTGAACGCGGCGTTGACCTCGTCCTTGGTGACCTCGCGCTCCAGCTCCACGACCAGGTCGGTGGCCGAGCCGGTCGGGACCGGGACGCGCATCGCGATGCCGTCCAGCTTGCCCTTGAGCTGCGGGAGGACCAGGGCGGTGGCCTTGGCGGCGCCCGTGGTGGTCGGGATGATGTTCTCGGCGGCGGCGCGGGCGCGGCGCAGGTCCGAGTGCGGGAAGTCCAGGATGCGCTGGTCGTTCGTGTACGCGTGGACCGTCGTCATCAGGCCCTTGACGATGCCGAAGTTCTCGTCGAGAACCTTCGCCATCGGCGCCACACAGTTGGTGGTGCAGGAGGCGTTGGAGATGACGTGGTGGTTGGCCGCGTCGTACTTGTCCTGGTTGACGCCCATCACGATGGTGATGTCCTCATCCTTGGCCGGAGCCGAGATGAGGACCTTCTTGGCGCCGCCGGTGATGTGCTTCTCGGCGTCGGCCTTCTTGGTGAAGATGCCGGTCGACTCGATGACGATGTCGACGCCCAGCTCGCCCCACGGGATGTCGGCGGGGTTGCGCTCGGACAGGACCTTGATGGTCTTGCCGTCGACGGTGATGGTGTCGGCGGTGTGCGACACCTCGGCCTTCAGGCGGCCGAGGATGGTGTCGTACTTGAGCAGGTGAGCGGTGGTCGCGGTGTCACCCAGGTCGTTGACAGCCACGATCTCGATGTCAGCACCCTGCTCCAGCAGCGCGCGGAAGTAGTTACGACCGATGCGGCCAAAGCCGTTGATGCCTACGCGGATCGTCACGAACCGATCTCCTCGTTGGTACGCCGGTTTCGAGACCGGCGAGCTGTATGGGATGTCCCCGACCGCCTACGACCCTACCTCTCTGAAGCGTCCGGGGTGACATCGAGATGTCCCATACCCGGCAGGGCGGTCCGTACCTGCCAGTAGGGGTACGGACCGCCCAGGCCGGAAGACCCCGTCACTCTTTCTGATTACGGAGAGTCGGCCCCTTGTGACGTCGCCGGATCACCCTTCGAGGGCCATGAGCGCCTTGCCCATCAGGGCCGTGCGGTCGGCCGCCGCGGTGACGTGCTCCAGGCCGAAGCCCAGCAGCACGGTATCGTCCGTGGTGACCGCGCCGTACGTCTGGAACAGCGCTCCGGTGCGCGCCCAGTCCTTGAGGACGGGCGGGCTGCCCGCGGGCGGTCCGGCGACGCTCCAGGCGCCGAGCGAGGTCTCGAAGCCCTCGGTCCCGGTGGCCGTGCCGCCGACGACGAGCGAGGTCTCGTCGGCGAGGACGCCGTGGCCGCCGCTGCCCGGGTCGGTGACATAGCTGATCGAGATCTCGACCGACTTTCCGGCGTACGCGCTCAGGTCGAAGCCGACCTGCTGCCAGCCCGCGGAGGAGCCGGTGAGGGCGTTCCACGAGCCGCTGGTCCCGGTCGCGGTGCAGCCACTGGCCGCCACGGTCAGGTAGTGCGTCAGCCAGGGGTGCCCGGCCGCGTAGTACCCGGCCTCGCATTCCGCCGGCACGGTGGTGCTGGTGGCGCCGCCCGCCTCGGGGAGCGTCGTCCAGTCGTCGGCGCCGGTCGTGTGGGCCTCGACCAGGACGTTGTCGTAGCCGGGCTCGGTGTCCCACAGGAGCTGCGTGCGCAGTGTGGGCTGGTCGGCGGCGCTCACCCCGGTGAGGTCGACGGTGCGGGTGAGGCGCTTGTAGGCGTTGTCGGTGTGGACGGCGGCCGCCATGTAGGAGCCCGCGTACGGGCCGTACGGGTTGACGGTTCCGGCGAACTGGCCCGCGCCCGCACTGGCGAACTGGGGGTAGGTGTCAGCGGGCAGCTCGTCCGACGTCACGCTGTACGTGCCGGCCCGGTCCAGCGGATTGCCGGTGACGTCGCCGAGCGCGCCGGTGAAGCCGCCGAGCTTGCCGGCGCCGGTGAAGCCGGTGGCTCCGGGTGTCGAGGTACGGGTGTAGGCGCCCAGGTAGTACTGGCTGAAGTCGTTGGACAGGGTGCCGCCGCCGAGGTCGACGCTGCCGCCGGCCTGCTCGCCCGCCTCGATCAGCTTGCCGCCCTCGTTGAGGAAGGCACGCAGCTGGAGCTGGGTGGCGACGCCGGGGACGCCGGCGCCTGTGTAGTGGACGACGGTGTCGAAGTGGCTCAGCACGCCGAGCGCGTCGGGTGCGCCCTGGGTGGCGACGTCCCAGACGATGGCCTTGCGGCCGTTGGCCTTGAGCGCGTCGACGTACTTCTGCGCCTGTGTGGCGGTCGCGCCCTCCTCGGCGACCACGAGGGTGCTCGCCTTGGGCCGTTCGGCCACGGTGTAGGTGAAGTGCTCGCTGGAGACCGGCTTTCCCCTCTTCGTCTCGCCGGTGAACCACACCTCGACCTTGTCGCCGGGGTCGCCGTCGGCGGTCCTGGCCCGGTACTCGTCGAAGTAGAGGTTGTCCTCACCGCCGTACGTCTCGCCGCCCTTCCAGTGCCTGAGCGCCATGTCCTCCGTACGGCCGCCGTTGACACGGTACTTGAGCTCCTTGTCGCGCACGGACTTCCGTACGACGACGGAGATCTCCTGGTCCGCGCCGCGGGAGTACGAGGTGGTGAACGCGGCCGGGGTGAAGTCGGCGGCGCTCAGGCCGACCGCGGAGGACGGCCGGTCGGGGTGGGCGGCGGTTTCGGCGACGGAGAGCGCGAACGGGATGTTCTTGGCGAACTCCTGCTGGATCAGCTTCTCGTCGTCCGGGAAGTTGAACACCGACTGGCAGTCGGCCGCGTTCCACTGGTCGTCCGGGTCGAGGCCGGACGCGGTCTGGCAGGTCGACATCTCGGGGGTGAACATCGCCATGCCGTTGACGTTCGAGGCATGGCCGTCGGCCTCGCCGTTGGTGGTGTACAGCTCCGAGGAGACCTGCGGGTGGTAGCCGGGGACCGCGGGGTTGTCCGGGGTGCCGGCGAGCGCCTCGTAGATGACGTCGTCGGGGGTCTCGGTGGCCACCTGCCAGCCGACGCCGTAGAGGATGAGTTCGGCGGCGGAGTGGTAGTTGATGCCGTACTTGAAGCCGATCCGCTTCTCGAAGGCGTCCAGCGCCTGTGTCTCGGGCTCGGAGCCGGGGACCGCGCCGCGGTAGGTCTGGCTGGCGGGGTTGGGGGACGAACCCTCGTTGTCGTAGCCCCACTTGTAGGCGAAGTTGCGGTTGAGGTCGACGCCGTCGCCGGTGCCGATGGTGCCGTCGCCGTTGTTGTCGCGCATGTTCTTGCGCCACAGGCGGGTGTCGGTGTCCTGGAAGGTGTAATCGTAGCCGTCCGGGTTGGCGGACAGGACGAACCACAGTTCGGTGGAGTCGACGACCTTCTTGATGCGCTTGTCGGTCTTGTAGTTGTCGATGTAGTGGTGCATCAGGCGCCGGGTCATCTCCGGCGTGATCCACTCGCGCGCGTGCTGGTTGGAGAGGTAGAGGACGGCTGGCTTGGAGCCGTCCTTGGTCCTCTTCGCGCCCTTGGTGAGTTTCAGGGCGAGGATGTCCTGGCCGTTGACCGTCTTGCCGATGGAGACGACCTTGGTGAGGCCGGGGTTCTGCTGGCCGGTCCTGACGATCTCCTCCTTCAGGCCGCCGCTGCCGCCGTACGGGCGGTAGACGCCCTCGGCGGCGTCCTCGACGCGGTTCTCGGCCTTGGCGGAGAGGGTGTGTTCGGTGAGCTCGACGCCCTTCTTCTCGAGCTTCTCGGCCTGGTCGTCGGTGAGGTAGACCTCGACGGTGGCCGTGCCCTTCTCGGGCGCCTGTTCGCTGAGTTCGTGGCCGTCCTGGCCGGCCGCCAGCAGCAGGGGTACCTGCTGCTTGGTGACTTCCGCGTAGAAGACCTTGACTTCGCCGGGATCGGGAGAGCCCTCGCTCTCCGCCGCGAGTGCGATGGGTGCGAGTGCCGCGCCGCCGATCAGGAGTGCGCCGACAGCGAGGATCGATCTCGCTCTGTGTCTCATGAACCCCCCTAGCAGTTGTCCGCCACAGCAGCGAACAGAAGCCAGGCTCATGACAGTTCATGATCGAGTCAAGGGTGCCCGAAGGACGGAGAACGCCGGTGCCGACCACCCAAGTGGGCGTCGGCACCGGCGTGTTGAGGGACTGTCAGGATCAGCCCGCGAGGTTGTCCGCCATCTCCTCGGTGAGGCTGGACTCGGTGCCCGGGATACCGAGGTCCTGGGCGCGCTTGTCGGCCATCGCCAGCAGACGGCGGATACGGCCGGCGACGGCGTCCTTGGTCAGCGGCGGGTCGGCGAGGGCGCCCAGCTCCTCCAGGGAGGCCTGCTTGTGGTCCATCCGCAGTCGTCCGGCGGCGGCGAGGTGCTCGGGGACCTCCTCACCGAGGATCTCCAGGGCGCGCTGGACGCGGGCGCCGGCGGCGACGGCCGCGCGCGCGGAGCGGCGGAGGTTGGCGTCGTCGAAGTTGGCGAGACGGTTCGCCGTCGCCCGCACCTCTCGGCGCATCCGGCGCTCCTCCCAGGCCAGCACCGACTCATGGGCGCCGAGCCGGGTGAGCAGCGCGCCGATCGCGTCGCCGTCCCGGACGACCACGCGGTCCACGCCGCGCACCTCGCGGGCCTTCGCGGCGATCGACAGCCGGCGGGCGGCGCCGACCAGGGCGAGCGCGGCCTCGGGGCCCGGGCAGGTCACCTCCAGGGAGGACGAGCGGCCGGGCTCGGTCAGCGAGCCGTGCGCCAGGAACGCCCCGCGCCAGGCCGCCTCGGCGTCACAGGTGGCGCCGGAGACCACCTGCGGGGGCAGGCCGCGGATCGGGCGGCCGCGGCCGTCGACCAGGCCGGTCTGCCGGGCCAGCTGGTCACCGCCGGCGACGACGCGCACGACGTAGCGCGAGCCGCGGCGCAGTCCGCCCGGTGCCATCACGATCAGTTCCGAGCTGTGGCCGAAAATCTCCAGGATGTCCCGCTTGAGGCGGCGGGCCGCCATCGCGGTGTCCAGCTCCGCCTCGATCACGATGCGCCCGCTGACCAGGTGAAGGCCGCCGGCGAACCGCAGAATGGCGGAGACCTCCGCCTTCCTGCAGCAGGTCCGGGTGACGGGGAGCCGGGAGATCTCATCCTTCACCGCTGGCGTCATCGCCATGGGCCGATCCTTCCATGCATCCGAAAAATACGGTCGTACGCGGCGGCCAGCAGCTCCGGGTCGTGCCGCGGAGTTCCGTCCCTCCGGGCGACCGGAGCCAGCTCGACCGCGGCACCGAACCGCTTGGCGGCCTCGGTGAGCACATCGCGGTCGGGCACGGCGGCCTCGTCGGCCAGCACCACGTCCAGGGCGAGTTTAGGGGCGTGTCGTCCCAAAACCTCCAAATGACGCTGCGGGGAGAAGCCTTCGGTTTCTCCCGGCTGCGGAGCGAGGTTCAGGGAGAGTACCCGGCGTGCCTTCGTCTGCGTGAGCGCGTCCAGCAGTTCGGGCACCAGCAGATGCGGGATCACCGAGGAGAACCACGATCCAGGTCCGAGGACCACCCAGTCCGCGTCGAGGACGGCGGCGACGGCCTCGGGGACGGCGGGCGGGTCGTGCGGCACCACGTGCACCGACTGCACCTCGCCCGGGGTGAGGGCCACGGTCGCCTGCCCTCGTACGGTGTCGACGTCGTCGGGGCGGGCCGGGTCGTGGCCCTTGACCAGGGCCTGGAGCTCCAGGGGCACGGCGGACATGGGCAGCACCCGCCCGTGCGCGCCGAGGAGCCTGCCGACCAGGTCGAGGGCCTGGACGTGGTCGCCGAGCTGCTCCCAGAGGGCGACGATCAGCACATTGCCGACCGCGTGGTCGTGCAGGTCGCCCTTGGACTGGAAGCGGTGCTGGATGACGCGGGCCCAGGTCTGGCCCCAGTCGTCGTCCCCGCACAGCGCGGCCAGTGCCTTGCGCAGGTCGCCGGGCGGCAGCACGCCCAGCTCGTCGCGCAGGCGGCCGCTGGAGCCGCCGTCGTCCGCCACGGTGACGACGGCGGTGAGGTCGCCGGTGATCCGGCGCAGTGCGGCGAGCGAGGCGGACAGGCCCATGCCGCCGCCCAGGGCGACGACCTTGGGCTGGGCGCCACGGCGGCGTGGTCTGGCGCCGCGGGCCTCGGCGGGCCGGCCGGCGCGTCCCTCGGGCGCCGCCCGGCGCAGTCTGCTCAGCCGCGGACTACGTTCTGTCATTCGCGTCCCATGTCCCGGTGGACGACCACCGTCTCCACGCCCTGGGAGGCAAGGCGGGCGGCGAGCTTCTCGGAGGTGGCGACGGAGCGGTGCTTGCCGCCGGTGCAGCCGACCGCGATGGTCACGTACCGCTTGCCCTCGCGACGGTATCCGGCGGCGATGAGCTGGAGCAGTTCGGAGTAGCGGTCGATGAACTCCTTGGCGCCGGGCTGGTTGAAGACGTACGCCGAGACCTCCTCGTTGAGGCCGGTGAACGGGCGCAGCTCCGGAACCCAGTGCGGGTTGGGCAGGAACCGCATGTCCACGACGAGGTCGGCGTCGACCGGCAGGCCGTACTTGAAGCCGAAGGACATGACGGTGGCCCGCAGCTCGGGCTCCTCCTCGCCGGCGAACTGGGCGTCCATCTTGGCGCGCAGTTCGTGGACGTTCAGGCTGGAGGTGTCGATCACCAGGTCGGCGTCGCCACGCAGCTCGCGCAGCAGTTCACGCTCGGCGGCGATGCCGTCGACGATGCGGCCGTCACCCTGCAGGGGGTGCGGGCGGCGCACCGACTCGAAGCGGCGCACCAGGGCGTCGTCAGAGGACTCCAGGAAGACGATGCGCCGGGTGACGCCCCGGGTGTCGAGGTCGGCGAGGGACTCGCGGAGGTTGTCGAAGAAGCGGCGGCCGCGGACGTCGACGACGACCGCGATCCGGGCGACATTGCCCTGGGAGCGGGCGCCGAGCTCCACCATGGTGGGGATCAGCGCGGGCGGGAGGTTGTCGACGACGAACCAGCCGAGGTCCTCCAGACACTTGGCGGCCGTCGAGCGGCCGGCCCCGGACATGCCGGAGATGATCACCAGCTCGGGGATGGCCGCCTCGGGGACCCCGGCCGTCTCGTTGCCCGTACTCACTTGTGCTCCGTCTTCCTGGCGTGCGTCCTGCTGAGCTTGATCCTCGCCGGTTTCCTCGGGTGTCTGGTCCGGATCGGTTGTGGGCTGTGTCTCGTGCTCGGTCATCTCTCCTGCCCCCGTCGTTCGTCCGGGGCGCCCGCGGACACGGGCTCCCCCGAGGAATCCACCGTCGTACCGGGTTCCTCGTCTTCCATGATCTCTCCAGTCGCCGTGTTCACGGCGGGTGCGGCCGGGGCCGCCCGGGCGAAGGCCGCGGCGATCGTCTCGGCCGTCTTGCGGCCTATGCCCGGGACCTCGCAGATCTGGTCGATTGTCGCGGACCGGAGCTTCTTCACCGACCCGAAGTGCTTGATCAGCGCCTGCTTGCGGGTCTCGCCGAGCCCGGGCACCTCGTCCAGGGGGCCGGCCCGGAAGCGCTTGGCGCGCTTGGCGCGCTGGTAGGTGATGGCGAACCGGTGGGCCTCGTCGCGGACCCGCTGGAGCAGGTAGAGGCCCTCGCTGGTGCGGGGCAGGACGACCGGGTCGTCGTCGCCGGGCAGCCAGACCTCCTCCAGTCGCTTGGCGAGGCCGCACACGGCGATGTCGTCGATGCCGAGCTCGTCCAGGGCCTTCTGGGCGGCCGCGACCTGCGGCTGCCCGCCGTCGACGACGACGAGCTGGGGCGGGTAGGCGAAGCGCTTGGGGCGGCCGTCGTCGTCCTTGAGGCCGTTGGTGAGGACGTTCCCGGAGGCGTCGGTGAGGGTCGTGGCGCCGTCGGTGAGGGTGTTCTCGCCGTCGGCCCACTCGCCGGTCTTCTCCTTCTCGGCGAGGTAGCGCCGGAAGCGGCGGGTGATCACCTCGTGCATGGAGCGGACGTCGTCCTGCCCCTCGAAGCCCTTGATCTGGAAGCGGCGGTACTCGCTCTTGCGCTGCAGCCCGTCCTCGAAGACGACCATGGAGGCCACCACGTCGTCGCCCTGGAGGTGCGAGATGTCGTAGCACTCGATCCGGAGCGGGGCGCTGTCCAGGCCGAGGGCGTCGGCGATCTCCTCCAGGGCACGCGAGCGCGTGGTCAGGTCGGAGGCGCGCTTGGTCTTGTGCAGGGCGAGCGCCTGCTGGGCGTTGCGCTGCACGGTCTCCATGAGGGCCTTCTTGTCGCCGCGCTGCGGGATGCGCAGCGAGACGTTCGAACCGCGCCGCTCGGTGAGCCACTCCTGGACCGGCTCGACCGGGTCGGGCAGGGCCGGGACGAGGACCTCCTTGGGGACGGCGTCGCCCGTCTCCTCGCCGTAGAGCTGCTGCAGCGCGTGCTCGACGAGGGCGGCGGTGGTGATCTCCTCGACCTTGTCGGTGACCCAGCCGCGCTGGCCGCGCACGCGTCCGCCGCGTACGTGGAAGATCTGGACGGCCGCCTCCAGCTCGTCCTCGGCGACCGCGATGAGGTCGGCGTCGGTCGCGTCGGCGAGCACGACCGCGCTCTTCTCCATGGCCTTCTTCAGGGCCTCGATGTCGTCGCGCAGGCGCGCGGCCCGCTCGTACTCCATCTCCTCGGCCGCCGCCGTCATCTGCTTCTCCAGCCGGCGGAGGTACGTCCCGGTCCGGCCGGCCATGAAGTCGCAGAACTCCTCGGCCAGTTCGCGGTGCTCCTCGGCGGAGACACGGTCGACGCAGGGCGCGGAGCACTTGCCGATGTAGCCGAGCAGACAGGGGCGGCCGGTGCGGGCGGCGTTCTTGAAGACACCGGCCGAGCACGTGCGCACGGGGAAGACGCGCAGCAGCAGGTCGACCGTGTCCCGGATGGCCCACGCGTGCCCGTAGGGTCCGAAGTACCTGACGCCCTTCTTCTTGTGCCCCCGCATCACCTGGACCCGCGGGAACTCCTCGTTCATCGTCACCGCGAGATACGGATAGCTCTTGTCGTCGCGGTACTTGACGTTGAACCGGGGGTCGTACTCCTTGATCCAGGAGTACTCCAGCTGCAGCGCCTCGACCTCCGTGGACACCACCGTCCACTCCACGGACGCTGCGGTGGTCACCATCGAACGGGTGCGCGGGTGGAGGCTCGCCAGGTCCTGGAAGTAGTTCGCCAGGCGCTGGCGAAGGCTCTTCGCCTTTCCGACGTAGATCACCCGGCGGTGCTCGTCGCGGAACCTGTACACCCCGGGAGTGTCCGGGATCTGTCCCGGCTTGGGGCGGTAGCTGGAGGGGTCGGCCATGTCTCACACCCTACTGGCGGGGGGTGACAACGCGACGAGGCTGTGGATAACCCCCGGACCGGGGGCGCTCACGGATCGTGCGGGCCGCCTTTTGGAGGGCGACGAGCCGCTGCTGGACGCCGTCGTGCAGATCGTGTTCGATGCGGCGCCGGGAGGCGTCCCCGGCGGCCACCCCGCGTGCGCGTGAGGCGGTCAGCTGGGCACGGCTGTCGGCGTTCGCGACGGCGGTGGCGATGAGTTCGGTGAAGTCGGCCAGGCGTGACTCGGTTCCGCCGGGCAGCGGCGCCAGCAGCGAGGACGCGACGATGACGCCCCACAGGCGGCCGTCGATGATCGGCGCCCCACTCATGCCCCGCCCGGGCCGCACTCCGGGTGCGGGCGGCCTCCCGGGCCGCCGCCCCGCCCTCGTCCACGGTCCCGTGCGCGGCGCCGAGCACGGTCAGGGGGCCGTCGGACTCGTACCGCAGCACGGCCGCCGCTCCCGCGCTCAACAGGTCCCCGACCTCCTCGGCGACCACCGCGAACACCCGCTCCGGTGGATCGCCGGGTGACCTGCTCGCGAGCGGCGGCGTAGATCAGGCCCCCTCAGGGACCGGCCGGGCGCTCCACTGGAGCCAGCGCTCGGTGCGGTCCGCGCGCAGGTAGCGGTTCTCGAACTCGGCCACCTCGACACCTCAGCGTCTCGCCCGGCGGCGCCGGCCCGCAGCGTCTCGTCCATGGTCATCCTGATCTCCACGCACTCCCCCCGAGGACTTCGAGGAACTCGTCGCCGCCGGTCCGGCCCGCGGTCTTCTGTACAAGTCGGCCTGTCCGCCGGTGCGATCAAGGACGTACTGGACAACGATGGTACGTGCGCGGCGAGTTGAGGTCCACGGATCGCGACTCGGCCAGGAGTGCGCCGCTGTTGGGCATCAAGTGTTGTCGGGACTTGGTCAACACGCTTCAATGCGGAGGAACTCGGGGCCGTGAACGACGGCGCACTGATGTGACGACGCCCCCTGCGCCGACGGGGTGGCCCCCCGACAACCCGCGCGAACGGTCTGACCAGCCGATGTGAACAGTCACAGAAAGGCCCCTGCATGCCGCACGCCACACAGCACGCGGACATCGCCGCCGCCAGCACCGCGGAACTGGACACGGCCCTGCGGGGCGGCCCCTTTCACGTCGCCCTGCGCGCCGCCATCGCCGCCCGCGGACTGCCACTGCAGCGCGTGCAGCACCATCTGTCGCGCCACGGCGTCAAGGTCGGTGTGACAAGTCTGAGCTACTGGCAGCAGGGTGCCCGGCGTCCGCAGCGCCCCGAGTCGCTGCGCGCGGTACGGGCGCTGGAGGAGATCCTCCAGCTACCGGAGGAGTCCCTGATCCGGCTGCTCGCCGAGAGCGACGACCACTCCTCCTCCCGGCAGCCCGCCGCCCGCTCCTACCGCTCGCTGGTGGCGGCCTCGGGCGTGCTGGAACGACTGCTGGCCGAGCTGGACTGCCCGGTCGACGGCGGCCTGCACACCCTCGCCCACCACGAGCAGATACGGATCGGGGGGCGCCGCGAGCTGGCGGGGCGCGAGTCGCACCACATCGTGCGCGCCCACCGGGACGGCGTCGACCGCTTCGTGGCCGTCCACCACGGCGACCCCGGGTGCGCGCCCGACCGTATGAGGGTGCACGCCCAGGAGAACTGCCGCACGGGACGCGTCCGGTGGCACCACGACACCGGGACACTCGTCGCCGAGCTGCTCTTCGGCACCCGGCTTCGGGCCGGTGACACCTTCCTCTTCCGCTACGGCGTCGAGGACGGCACGGCGGGGGTGTGCCGCGAGTACGCCCGCGGTTTCGACCTGGCGGGCGGCCAGTACGCGCTCCAGGTGCGGTTCACCGGGAACGCCCTCCCCTTGCGCTGCCACCGCTTCACCCAGCACTCGGCGGCGGCACCCCGTAGCGGCCGCCAGGAACTGGCCCTCAGCGGGCTGCACCACTCGGTCCACCTCGTCGAGCCGCGGATGCGGACGGGGATCGTGGGCATCGGCTGGGAGTGGGAGTGAGCCGGCCTTCCTGACGGCTCAACCGGTGGTCAGGCGGTCGGTCCCACGACGATCTTGCCGTTCTTCTCCTCCACCGACAGCTCCGTCAGCGGCACGGTGGCCGGCGCGCGCAGCACCTCGCCGGTCGTGGCGTCGAACTCGCTGCCGTGGCACGGGCAGATGAGCCTCGTCCCCTCCAGCTTGTTGACGGGGCACCGCGCGTGCGTGCAGAGCGTGCTGTAGGCCTTCAACGAGCCGTTCTCGGCCCGGCTGACCACCACGTTCTGGTCCCGGTACAGCTTGGCGCTCCCCTTGGCGACCTCGCTCCGGGCACCGAGGTCGACCGGCGCGGTCGGTGTCGTCGACGTCTTGTTCTCGCCCGGTGAACACGCGGCGAGGCCGAGCCCTGCGACGGGCGTGAGGGCCGCTCCTCGAAGGACGGTACGACGGCTCGGGGAGGGGCGGCCGGGCATGCGGGTCTCCAATCGGGGTGCTCTGCAGGCCGACCATACCGGCAGGGATCTTTCCGCATTGGGCGGGGTTGGGTGGACGTAAACGCTTGCGCAAGCGTTTACGTCTGGCGTCGGATGGGATACGTTCCGGGCCAGAAGAACCGCGGTGGGCGGGTCTCGGGTGCGGCACAGGGAGGGACGGCATGCCGACCATGGCCGACGTGGCACGGAGCGCCGGTGTGTCTGTGGCGACCGTCTCTCATGTGCTCAACGGCACCCGGCCGGTGCTGGCCCACACCCGCCAGGCTGTACTGGACGCCATCGACGAACTCGGATACACACCGAACACCCTGGCCCGCTCCCTGGTGACCTCCCGCACCCGCTCCATCGGGCTCGCCGTGTCGGCGATCAGCAATCCGTACTTCACGGAGATCCTCCAGGGTGTGGAGGCCGGTGCGCTGGAGCACGGCTACAGCCTCCTCATCGCCGATCCGCACGACGACCCCGAGCACGAACGCAAGGTCGTTCAGCTCCTGCACGAGCGACGGGTGGACGGCCTGATCGTCGCGCCCTCTGCGGACCCGCGTGAACTCCTCGCCTACCTCGGACGCCACAACGTGCCCACTGTGTTCCTCGACCGGATCGTCGGCACCCCGGCGGCGGGCGCCCCGCTCTTCGACCAGGTCTGCGCCGACAGTGCCGAACCGATGGCCAGGGTGGTCACCCACCTCGCCGGGCTCGGCCATCGCCGGATCGCGCTGGTCGCCGGTCTGCCTGGGCTCAGCACCACCAGTGAGCGGATCAGCGGATACCGGCAGGGCCTCGTGGCAGCGGGACTTCCCTACGACGAACGTCTGGTCGTGCACGGCGACTCCGAGGCGGCCGGCGCCGAACGGGCCACCGCCGCTCTGCTCTCCCTCGACGCGCAGCCCACGGCACTCGTCACCGCCAACAACGCGATGACCATCGGAGCTCTGCGCGCCCTGCGCGACCACTGTCTGTCGGTGCCCGGCGGTATGGCGCTGTGCTGTTTCGACGACTTCGCCTGGGCGGACCTGTTCTCCCCCCGGCTCACCGCGATCGCCCAGCCCAGCAAGGAGATCGGCGCCCAGGCGGTGCGGGTGCTCCTGGACCGCCTCGCCGCGCCGGACCGGCCCGCCCGGACCGTGCGCCTTCCCTGCACGTTCGTCCACCGCACCTCGTGCGGCTGCGCCGAGCGTCCGGGACCTCCGGAGCTGTCCGAGAGAGCCATGAAGCCGGCCGGCCCCGAGTCAGGCGTGCAGGATCCGGCGGGGCGTGACCCCGGCCGCGTCCGGCCGTCGGCACAGCCCCTGAAGTCCGCGAAAGGAACCGTCTCGTGATCGTCGTCGCCGGTGAGGCCCTGATCGACCTGGTACCGCAGGGCACGGGCGCCCTCGCGGGTCTGCAGCCGGCGCTCGGCGGCGGCCCGTACAACACCGCCGTGGCTCTGGGCCGCCTCGGCTCCCCCACCGCCTTCTGCTCCCGCACCTCCTACGACGCCTTCGGGGAGGCCCTCCTCGACGGGCTGCGGGGCGCGGGGGTGGACGTGTCGGCGGTGCAGCGCGGCGTGGAGCCGACGACCCTGGCGGTCGCCACGATCGACGCGAACGGCTCGGCCGCCTATTCCTTCTATGTCGAGGGCACCGCCGACCGCCTGTTCACGGCACCCGCGGAGCTGCCCGCCGCAACGCGCGCGGTGTCCTTCGGTACCTGCTCGCTCGTGCTCGAGCCGGGCGCGAGCGCCTACGAGGAGCTCCTGCGGAGCGCCGCCGAGCAGAGTGTGTTCACCGCGCTCGACCCGAACATCCGGGTCGGCCTGATTCCCGACCCGGACGCCTACCGGGCCCGGTTCAAGAGCTGGCTGCCGTCGGTGTCGCTGCTGAAGCTCTCCGAGGAGGACGCGCGCTGGCTGGGCGGCACCCCGCGCGAGTGGCTGGCCGCCGGACCCGCCGCCGTCGTGATCACCCACGGCGGTGACGGACTGACCGCGTTCACCCGGGACGGCAGGGTGTACCCCGTGCCGGGCGAGGAGGTGGACGTGGTGGACACGATCGGTGCCGGCGACACCGTGAACGCGGCGCTGCTGCACGGGCTGTCCGCGCAGGACGCCCTGTCCGCCGAGGCGCTCGTGGGACTGGGCGCCGACGGCTGGACGCGGCTGCTGCGGTTCGCCGCGCGCGCAGCGGCGATCACCTGCTCCCGGGCGGGCGCTGAGCCGCCGTACGCCTCCGAACTGGGGGACATCTAGGGGTCCTTCGCGGACGGGACGGGTCAGGAGGGACCTGGACGGGACGTACGGCAGCGGGGCGCTGTGCCTCTCTTCCGGTTTCCTCTGTTCAGGAGTCAAGGAGCCAGAGCCGCACAGGGACGGGGCGGCTGACTGTGCAACGTGCGGTGCCCCGCGGGGAGTTCCCGCGGGGCGCCGCACTTTTCCGGATTTGTCGAGGCTCGTCGCCCGTGTGTCTCAGGCCTTGCGTGCCCGCGTCGTCTTCTTCGCGGGAACGGCCTTCTTCGTGACCCCGGCCGCCTTGCTGGTGGCGGTGTTGTTGGCGGTCGTGCTCGTGGTGCTTCTGGCCGTGGTGGTCTTGGCCGTCGCCGTCTTCTTCGCCACCGACTTGGCCGCGACCGTCTTCTTTGCCGCCGTCCGACGCGGGGCCCGCACGGAGGACGCGTCGCTGATCCGGTCGGCGCCGAGCGTCTCGCGCAGGAACTTGCCGGTGTGGCTGGCGGGGACCGCGGCGACCTCCTCGGGCGTGCCCTCGGCGATGACGAGGCCACCGCCGGCGCCGCCCTCGGGACCCATGTCGACGACCCAGTCGGCGGTCTTGATCACGTCGAGGTTGTGCTCGATGACGATGACCGTGTTGCCCTTGTCGACCAGACCGGACAGGACCCTCAGCAGCTTGCTGATGTCCTCGAAGTGCAGACCGGTGGTCGGCTCGTCCAGGACGTAGACCGTGCGGCCGGTGGAGCGGCGCTGCAGCTCGCTGGCGAGCTTCACACGCTGGGCCTCACCGCCGGACAGGGTGGTCGCCGACTGGCCGAGACGGACGTAGCCGAGGCCGACGTCGTTGAGCGTCTTGAGGTGGCGGGAGATCGCGGGGACGGCCTCGAAGAAGTCCATGGCCTCCTCGATCGGCATGCTCAGGACCTCGGCGATGGACTTGCCCTTGTAGTGGACCTCCAGGGTCTCCCGGTTGTAGCGGGCGCCGTGGCAGACCTCGCACGGGACGTACACGTCCGGGAGGAAGTTCATCTCGATCTTGATGGTGCCGTCACCGGCGCAGTTCTCGCAGCGGCCGCCCTTGACGTTGAAGGAGAAGCGGCCGGGCATGTAGCCGCGGACCTTCGCCTCGGTGGTCTCGGCGAACAGCTTGCGGATGTGGTCGAAGACGCCGGTGTACGTCGCCGGGTTGGACCGCGGGGTGCGGCCGATGGGCGACTGGTCGACGTGTACGACCTTGTCGACGAGGTCGTCGCCATCCACGCGGGTGTGCCGTCCGGGGACGTTGCGGGCGCCGTTGAGCTCGCGGGCCAGGTGCGTGTACAGGATGTCGTTGACCAGCGTCGACTTGCCGGAGCCGGACACGCCGGTGACCGCGGTGAACACGCCCAGCGGGAAGGACACGTCGATGTCCTGGAGGTTGTTCTCGCGGGCGCCGTGCACCGTGAGCCTGCGGGAGGGATCGTGCGGGCGCCGGATGTCGGGCAGCGGGATGGCCTTCTTGCCGGAGAGGTACTGTCCGGTCTGCGACTCGGTGTTGGCGAGCAGTTCCTTCAGGGAGCCGCTGTGCACGACCTTGCCGCCGTGCTCGCCGGCGCCCGGACCGATGTCGACGACCCAGTCGGCGGTCTTGATGGTGTCCTCGTCGTGCTCGACGACGATGAGCGTGTTGCCCATGTCGCGGAGCCGGACCAGGGTCTCGATGAGCCGGTGGTTGTCGCGCTGGTGCAGGCCGATGGACGGTTCGTCGAGGACGTAGAGGACGCCGACGAGTCCGGAGCCGATCTGGGTGGCCAGGCGGATGCGCTGGGCCTCGCCGCCGGAGAGCGTGCCGGCCGCGCGGTTGAGCGAGAGGTAGTCGAGGCCGACGTCGACCAGGAACCGCAGTCGCTCGTTGACCTCCTTGAGTACACGCTCGGCGATCTTCTTGTCGCGGGCGTTGAGTTTCAGCTCGCCCAGGAAGTCCGCGCAGTCGCTGATGGACATGGCGGCGACCTCGGCGATCGACTTCTCCATGATCGTGACCGCGAGGACGATCGGCTTGAGGCGCGTGCCCTCACAGGTGGGGCAGTGCACCTCACGCATGTAGCCCTCGAAGCGCTCACGGCTGGCGTCGCTCTCGGCCTCGCTGTGCCGACGCTTGACGAAGGGGACGGCGCCTTCGAAGGGCGTGGTGTACACGCGCTCGCGGCCGTACCGGTTGCGGTAGCGGACCTCGATCTGTGTCTTGTGGCCGTGGAGCAGGGCCTTCTTGGCGCGCTGCGGCAAACCTGCGAAGGGGATGTCCGTCCGGAATCCCAGCGCGTCCGCGAGGGCACCGATCAGGCGGCCGAAGTAGTCCTTGGTGTGACCGTGCGACCAGGGGTGGATGGCGCCCTCGTCGAGGGACTTGTCCTCGTCCGGGACGATCAGCTCGGGGTCGACCTCCATGCGGGTGCCGATGCCGGTGCACTCGGGGCAGGCGCCGAAGGGCGAGTTGAAGGAGAAGGAGCGAGGCTCCAGCTCCTCGAAGGACAGGTCGTCGTACGCGCAGTAGAGGTGCTCCGAGTACATGCGCTCGCGCTCCGGGTCGTCCTCGGGGAGGTCGACGAAGTCGAGCACGACCATGCCGCCGGACAGACCGAGGGCGGTCTCCACGGAGTCGGTGAGACGGCGCTTGGCGGAGTCCTTCACCGTGAGACGGTCGATGACCACCTCGATGGTGTGCTTCTCCTGCTTCTTCAGCGTGGGCGGGTTGGAGAGCTGGACGGTCTCGCCGTCCACACGCGCACGGCTGTAACCCTTGGTCTGGAGATCGGCGAAGAGGTCGACGAACTCACCCTTGCGCTCGCGCACCAGTGGCGACAGCACCTGGAAGCGGCTCCCCTCCGGCAGCTCCAGGACCTTGTCGACGATGGCCTGCGGCGACTGGCGCGAGATGGGGCGGCCGCACTGGGGGCAGTGCGGCTTGCCGATGCGCGCGAAGAGCAGCCGCAGGTAGTCGTAGACCTCGGTGATGGTGCCGACCGTCGAGCGCGGGTTGCGCGAGGTCGACTTCTGGTCGATGGAGACCGCGGGCGAGAGTCCCTCGATGAAGTCGACGTCCGGCTTGTCCATCTGACCGAGGAACTGGCGGGCGTACGAGGAGAGCGACTCCACGTAGCGCCGCTGGCCCTCTGCGAAGATCGTGTCGAAAGCCAGGGAGGACTTGCCCGACCCGGACAGGCCCGTGAAGACGATGAGCGAGTCACGCGGCAGGTCGAGCGAGACGTTCTTCAGGTTGTGCTCGCGCGCGCCACGGACGATGAGACGGTCGGCCACGCCGGTCCGCACCTTTCTTGAGAGAAGTGACAGGGGCGAGGCCCCCGTGCTTCTTCAGACTAGGGGGAGCCACTGACAACGCCGGTCGGATTCCCGGATGCGTAAACAATCCCCGGCCATCCAGCATGCCCGACGCCGCTTCCGACCCTATAGCACGCACATTCGATTTACGGCACTCGTTCACCACCTTCACCCAAAGGGGTGGCGGGGCTAGTGTCAGCAGCATGATTGATCACGTTCGTGACCTGGCGTCTGTACGTGACGCGACCGAACGGCTGCTCAGCGCAGTCGCCAAGATGGACAACGCCTCCATGGCCGAGCCATCACGGCTTCCGGGCTGGAGCCGCGGCCACGTCCTCGCCCATCTCGCCCGCAACGCGGACGCCCTCGTGAACGTCCTCGAGGGCCGCCCCATGTATCTCTCCGCCGAGGCCCGGGACGCCGACATCGAGCGGGACGCCCCGCGTCCCCTCGACGTCCAGCTGACCGACGTGCGCGAGAGCGCGGCCCGCTTCCAGGACGCGTGTGACGTGCCGGCGGACTGGTCGCGCACGGTGGAGCTGCGCAACGGGGTCACCGACACGGCGGCCCGGGTGCCGTTCCGGCGGTGGGTGGAGGTGGAGCTGCACCACGTGGACCTCGGGATCGGATACGAGCTGGAGGACCTTCCGGCGGAGTTCGTGGAGCGGGAGATCGACTTCCTCGCCGACCGGTTCAGGGGGCACCCCGACGTGCCGGCCACGAGCCTCACGGACGGCACGCGCGCGTGGGGCACGGGCCGAGAGGCGGGTGCGCCCGAGGTCACCGCCACGGGGTCCGAGCCGGAGCTGCTCGGCTGGCTCGCCGGGCGCCGCGACGGGGCCGCGCTGCGGGTGGCGGGCGGGGCGCTGCCGACGCTGCCGCCCCTGTAGCACGCGGACCGTCCTCGGGCCGCTCCCCCGCTATAGGCTGACGGCCATGACGTACAGCGGACAGGTGACGGTCGGCGGCCCTGCCGACGTGCATGAGCTCAAGGACCTGATGATCACCAAGATCGCGGTCGGCCCGATGAACAACAACGCCTATCTGCTGCGCTGCCGGGCCACCGACGAGCAGTTGCTGATCGACGCCGCCAACGACGCGGAGACGCTGCTCGGCACCATCGGCGACGACGGCATCGCGTCGGTCGTCACCACGCACCAGCACGGCGACCACTGGCAGGCGCTCGCCGACGTCGTCGCGGCCACCGGCGCCCGCACCTACGCCGGCCGCGACGACGCCGAAGGCATCCCCGTACCGACCGACGTCCTGGTCGACGACGGCGACACCATCCGGGTGGGGCGCGTGGAACTCACCGCGCGCCATCTGGTCGGGCACACGCCGGGCTCGATCGCCCTCGTCTACGACGACCCGCACGGGCATCCCCATGTGTTCACCGGCGACTGCCTGTTCCCGGGCGGGGTGGGCAACACCCGTAAGGACCCACAGGCGTTCGCCAGCCTGATCCACGACGTCGAGACGAAGATCTTCGACGCGCTGCCGGACGAGACCTGGGTCTACCCGGGACACGGCAACGACACGACGCTGGGCGCGGAGCGGCCGCATCTGCCGGAGTGGCACGCGCGGGGGTGGTGAGGCCGGCGGGCGTGCGTCATGGTGGCCGACGTGCGGAGGTGAATCGGCGCTCCAGGGGGCGGGTTGCTCCTGCGGGCCGCGCAGTGGGTCGTGCGGAGATCAGCACGCGCTGGGGGCGTGGATCTCGCGCCCCGCGCAGGACTGTGCAGCTCGCGCCCTCGCGGGGTGTGCGCCACTGGCGCGGGGATGCAGCTCACGCGCAGGGCGGGAGATGCTCGCCCTCCGCGTGGCGGGCCCCGCGGGCGCATTGCGCGCACGCCCCGCTCACCCCCTTCGCGCAGGCTCCCTTCCTTTCCGCACGCGGCTCGCTCCCCAACACGCACCCCGCGCATGCCTATCAGTCAGCCTCCAGCGTGGACTTGTGACGTACTCCCCGCGCGAACTCCCGTACAACGCGCCCCGCGCGCACGCCACCCGCGCGCCCCGTGTGAACTCTTCACACACGCCGGTGGCATGCGTGCGCTCCCGTCGCGGGTAGTTGCGCGGTCAACTGGAAGCAGCCCCGCGCAGGAAGACGGCTCCTGAGCGGCATGGGCCGCCGGTCTTTCGATCCCCGCCCTCGACCGGCGGCCCCGGCGGTCGACATGGGGCACGTTCACGAGAATGCAACACGCGTTCCCACTATGCGGACAATTCTCGGCGTGACCTCGACAAACGGGACGGCGGACTGTCAATCTCCCGCCATGCACCTTGCCCCCAGTGCGCTGCGCCGCGCCGTAGCCGCCGCAACGATAGCCCTGCTCGTCACCGCCGTCGGCTGCGCTCCGCAGCCGGAGGAGAAGGCCGCCGAGACGCCTTCCGGGTCGGCCGGGAACAGCTGCGCCAAGGGCAAGTTGGCCACCGAGACGTCCGGCAAACTGACGATCGCCACCGACGAGCCGGCGTACGAGCCGTGGTTCAAGGACGACAAGCCCGCCAACGGCGAGGGCTTCGAGTCGGCGGTCGCGTACGCCGTGGCACAGCAGCTGGGTTACGACAAGAGCGCCGTCGTCTGGCAGAGCGTGCCGTTCAACAAGGCCTTCGCGCCCGGCGAGAAGACCTTCGACTTCGACATCAACCAGGTGTCGATCAGTGACGAGCGCAAGAAGGCCGTGGACTTCTCGGCCGGCTACTACGACGTGCGACAGGCCGTCATCGCACTGAAGGGCTCCAAGGCCGCGAAGGCGACGAGCGTCGCGGACCTGAAGGACACCAAGCTGGGCGCCCAGGTCGGCACCACCAGCCTCCAGTACATCAACGACGTGGTGGAGCCGGCGCAGGAGCCTGCCGCGTACGCCAAGAACGACCAGGCCAAGTCGGCGCTGAAGAACGGTCAGGTGGACGCCATCGTCGTGGACCTGCCGACCGCCTTCTACATCACCGCGGCCGAGGTGACGGACGCGGAGATCGTGGGGCAGTTCGAGAACCAGGGCGGTACGCCGGAGCAGTTCGGGCTCGTGCTCGACAAGGGCAGCGCGCTCACCTCGTGTGTGACGGACGCCGTGGACGCCCTGCGTGAGGACGGCACGCTGGCGAAGCTCGAGAAGCAGTGGCTGTCCGACGCCGTCGACGCTCCGGTACTCAAGTGACCGTCACCAAGGAGGAGTCCGGCCAGGAGGACGCGGACGACAACGGCGACATGTCCGGCGGGGGCGACGGCTACGTCCCGTCCCAGCGGCGGATCGAGCGCGAGCGGTACACACGCGCGCGCGCCCGCCGCGCCACCGCGATCGCCGCCCTGTCGACCCTGGTCACCGGTGTCGTCCTCTACCTGGTCGTCGTCAACGCGCCCGGCTGGCCGCGCACCAAGGAGACGTTCTTCAGCGCGGAGTACGCGCGCGAGGCGTTCCCCAAGGTTCTCGAAGGGCTGTGGCTCAACGTCCGGCTGCTGCTGGTCTGCGGCGTCGCGGTACTGGTCCTCGGCATGCTCATAGCGGTCGCGCGCACGCTGCGCGGGCCGGTGTTCTTTCCCCTGCGGGCACTGGCCGCCGCGTACACCGACTTCTTCCGCGGGCTGCCGCTGATCATCAATCTGATGATCGTGGTCCTGGGGGTTCCGGCTCTGCGCCTGCAGGGCGTGACCGTCGACCCCGTGCTGTTGGGCGGTACGGCGCTGACGCTGACGTATTCGGCGTATGTCGCCGAGGTGTTCCGGGCCGGCATCGAGTCCGTGCACCCCTCGCAGCGCGCCGCGGCCCGCTCGCTGGGCCTCACCAACCGGCAGGCGCTGCGCCATGTGGTGCTGCCGCAGGCCGTGCGCCGTCAGGTGCCGCCGCTGCTGAACGACCTGGTGTCGCTGCAGAAGGACACCGGGCTGGTGTCGATCGGCGGTGCGGTGGACGCCGTACGGGCCGCCGACATCATCGTGGGCCGCAGCCTCAACTACACGCCGTACATCGTCGCGGGCCTGGTCTTCGTGGCGCTGACCATCCCGATGACCCGCTTCACGGACTGGGTGACGGCCCGGATGGACCGCCGTCGCGCCCAGGGAGGTGCACTGTGAGCGACGCCCCTGTGCTGCGCATGGAGTCCGTGCGCAAGACCTTCGGCGACTCGGTCGTGCTGCGGGACGTCGACCTCGAGGTCGCCCCGCACACGGTGACCGCCCTGATCGGCGCGTCCGGATCCGGCAAGTCGACGCTGCTGCGCTGCGCGAACCTCCTGGAGGACATCGACGATGGCGCGATCTGGCTGGACGGCGAGGAGATCACCGACCCGCGCGCCGACCAGGACGCGGTACGGCGCCGTATCGGCGTGGTGTTCCAGGCGTACAACCTCTTCCCGCACATGACGGTGCTGGAGAACATCACGCTCGCCCCGCGCCGCGTGCACGGCGTGTCCCGGGCGGAGGCCGAGGCACGCGCGCGTGAGCTGCTGGAGCGGCTCGGGCTCGGCGGGAAGTCGGGCGAGTACCCGGACCGGCTGAGCGGCGGCCAGCAGCAGCGGGTCGCGATCGTGCGCGCCCTGGCCGTACGCCCCCGGCTGCTGCTGCTCGACGAGGTCACCGCCGCCCTCGACCCGGAGCTGGTGGGCGAAGTCCTCACCGTCGTCCGCGATCTGAAGGACGACGGTATGACGATGGTGCTGGCCACGCACGAGATGGGCTTCGCGCGGGACGTCGCCGACCAGGTTTGTTTTCTGGACGGTGGGGTGGTGCTGGAGCGCGGCACGGCCGAGCAGGTCTTCGGCGATCCACAACAGGAGCGCACGCGGCGTTTCCTGCGGCGGATCGTGGAGGCGGGACGGCTGTAAGGGGCGCCCGCCAGGCCGACGTGACTTACGCCTCGGCCTGCGCCGCCCCGGCCAGTGCCGCGACCCGCTCCACCCCGAACACGTAGCCCTGCACTCCGCACCCCGCGATGACCCCGTCGGAGCGCAGCGAGACATAGGAGTGGTGCCGGAACGACTCCCGCTTGTGGATGTTGGAGATGTGGACCTCCAACACCGGAAGGCCGTCACAGGTGTTGAGCGCATCCAGGATCGCCACAGAGGTGTGCGAGTAGGCACCGGGGTTGATCACGATGCCGCAGTGGTTGAGCCGCGCCTCGTGGATCCAGTCGACCAACTCGCCCTCGTGGTTGGACTGGCGGAAGTCGATGGTGCCGCCGTGCGCGGCCGCGGCCTTGGCGCACAGGGCCTCGACGTCGGCGAGGGTCTCGGAACCGTAGATCTCCGGCTGGCGCTGGCCGAGCAGGTTCAGGTTGGGGCCGTTCAGGATCATGATCGGGGCGTTGGCCAGGGTGCGGGGCACGGTTCCTCCGGTCCGTTCAAGGTGGGCGGCCTGTCGATGACCGCTGCTCAGACCCGGTTTATCACGGTGCGCGGGCCGGTCCACGCGTCCTACCCTCCCGGGATGACCGTGGTCTCGTACCCCCTAAGCCCTCCCCCGGCGACCGCATAGCCGTCATCTCGCCCTCCAGCGACCTGCCCGGGCTCTTCCCGCGCCCCTAGGAACTGGGCCTGGAGCGGCTGCGCAGGGACCACGAGCTCGAACCGGTCGAGTACCCGGCCCGACCCGCAAGATGGGCTCGACCCCGCAGGAGCGGGCCGACGACATCCACACCGCGTTCGCCGACCCCGGCATCAAGGCCGGTCCTCGCGTCGACCGGCGGCGACGACCAGATCACCGTACTGCCACTGCTGGACGGGGAGTTGATCCGGGCGAACCCGAAGCCGTTCCTCGGGATGAGCGACAACACGAACCTCCTCGCGTTCCTGCGCAACACAGGCATCGTCGGCTACCACGGCCCGAACCTGATGCACACCGATCCGCAACTGGCGATCCCCTACGGCGGCATGGTGCGCGTCGACGGACCGGCGCGGCGCATCACCGTCACGTACTGACGAACACAGTCGCCCCGTAACCCACAGTCACCGCGGCCAGTTGACGCGGCATGCACGACGTACGCACCGCAAGGGCGCCCTCCATGCTGCGGCTTGCGGCCGCCTCGCTCGCCGGGACGGCCATCGAGTTCTACGACTTCTTCGTCTACGGGACCGCGGCCGCGCTGGTCCTCGGACCGCTGTTCTTCCCGACGTTCTCACCGCTGGCGGGGACGCTGGCCGCGTTCGGCACGTTCGGCGTGGGGTTCGTCGCGCGGCCGCTGGGGTCGGTGCTGTTCGGGCACATCGGGGACCGGTGCGGGCGACGGCCGGTCCTGGTCGCCTCGTTGCTGCTGACCGGCGCCTCCACCGTTGCGGTCGGGTGCGTGCCGACGTACGACACGATCGGGGTGGCCGCCCCCGTGCTGCTGCTCGTCCTGCGTTTCCTGCAGGGGCTGGGGCTCGGTGGCGAGTGGGGCGGGGCCGTGCTGCTGACCGTGGAGCACGCGCCGGCCGAGCGGCGCGGGCTGTGGTCGAGTTTCCCGCAGATCGGGCCCGCGCTGGGCTTCCTGCTCGCCAATGGGGTCGTGCTGGGGCTGTCGGCGACGCTCACCGACGCGCAGTTCGCCCAGTGGGGCTGGCGGGTGCCGTTCTGGGCGGCCGGGGTGCTCGCCGTGGTGGGGCTGTGGCTGCGGTCGTCGCTCGCCGAGAGCCCCAGCTTCCTCGGCATCGACGACCACGCGCGCGTGCCGCTCGCCGAGGTTGTGCGCGACCACTGGCGGCTGGTGCTGCTGACCGCCGGGGCGCTCGCGGTCGGGTACGCGATCTTCTACGCCGTGACGACCTGGTCCCTGGCGTATGCGACGGAGCGGCTCGGGGTGAGCCGTACCGTCATGCTGACCTGCATCATGGCGGCGGTGCTGGTGAAGGGCTCGCTCACGCCGGTGGCGGCGCTGCTCGGCGACCGGTACGGGCGGCGGCCACTGTGCCTGGCGGGGTGTGCGGCCGCCGCGGTGTGGATGTTCCCGATGGTCGCGCTGTTGGCCACGGGCGAGCCACTGCTGATGTTCCTCGGCTTTCTGGGCGCGATGCTCGCGTTCGTCACCATGTTCGCGGTGATCGCCGCGTATCTGCCGGAGCTGTACGAGCCGCGGGTGCGCTGCACCGGTGCCGCGGTCGGCTACAACCTCGGCGGGGTCGTCGGGGGTGCGCTCACGCCGATCGTGGCGACGGCCCTCGTCGAGCACAGTGGCCGGGTGCCCTGGGGTGTGGGGGCGTATTTGACGGGGATCGCGCTGCTCAGTCTGGGCTGCTTCGCGCTGCTGCCGGAGACGCGTCCGGTGCCGGTGGTCGTGGCGAAGGCGGAGCCGGTCATGGATTGATCGCGAGCTCCAGACACGCGGCGAACAGCACCCGGTGGACGCCGCCTTGGAGCGGTGTGGCCCGCCCGGGCACCACGGTCAGCGAGCTCACCACCACGGTCAGGGCGAGCAGCACCATGTGGGTGGAGTCGAGGCCGAGCACGAGCGGGCCGGAGAGCCAGATGGACGCCGGGGCGACCGCGGGGATGGTCAGCCCGATGCCGGCCATCGCCGAGCCGAGCACGAGGTTGAGGCTGGTCCGTACGCGGTCGTGGCGCGCGGCGCGCAGTGCGGCGATGGTCTCGGGAAGCAGCACCAGCAGGGCGATGATCACGCCGACGACGGCATGCGGCAGCCCGGCGACGTCCACTCCGTACTCGATGGTGGGCGAGACGCCCTTGGCCAGTCCGACCACGCCGATCAGGGTAAGACCCCGTAGCCCGAGACTCGTCAGGGCGGTGCGGGCGGAGGGCGCGTCGGCGTGGTCGGCGGTTATCACCTCGCCCTGGCGGGTGATGGGGAGGAAGTAGTCGCGGTGCCCTACGGTCTGGATCGCCACGAACAGCCAAGGTGGCGACGGTCGCGAGGGCGGCGCCGGTGGTCCAGGGGTTGAAGACCGCCGTACGGTGACGCGGCGAGGCAACCAGCAGGCTCAGACCGACTATGCCGTTACACGTGATCATGACAGCCGCGAAGACGGCCTCCCGGGCGAGGATGGAGCTCTGGTCGCCGCCGTCCGCCATGAGGGGGACGATGAGGGCGACCTCGATGATCGTGACGGCGACGGCGAGCACGAGGGAGCCGAACGGCTTGCCGACCCGGTGGGCGACGACCTCGGCGTGATGGACAGCGGCCAGGACGGCGCCCGCGAGGACGGAGCGTCACCAGCGCGACGACCGCTCCGGGCAGGTCCCATCCCCGGGTGAAGGCCGGCAGGACGACTGCGAGCACCGGCACGAGGGACGTCCACCGGGTGGTGAGTGACCTGAGCCGGTGATCATGGGGGATCGTCGCGGAGCCCCTCGGCCCCGCACTCCGGTCCTGTGGGGCCCGGTCCTGTCGCTTGAGGTCGGGCATGTCGGGCACCTCGCCATCGGTGGGGAGCCGGGACGCCGGAAGCGGCGGTCGGCAGTTCGCCGCACACCGCTCCCGGTGGTGGTTCCCGCTACGTCCGACGCGGTCAGGCCTCGATGCTGTCCTTGGGGGCGCCTTCGCTCCGCTCCTGAGCCGCCTCGGCCGCCGCCTGCTTCTTGGACGCGCGCAGGCTGGTGATCGTGGTGACGATCAGGACCGAGCAGATCACTCCGAGGGACACCGGGATGGAGATCTCGGGGACGTGGACCCCGGACTCGTGCAGCGCGTGCAGCACCAGCTTGACGCCGATGAAGCCCAGGATGACCGACAGGCCGTAGCTGAGGTGGACCAGCTTCTTCAGCAGGCCGCCGATCAGGAAGTACAGCTGCCGCAGACCCATCAACGCGAAGGCGTTGGCGGTGAACACGATGTACGGGTCCTGGGTCAGGCCGAAGATCGCGGGGATGGAGTCGAGCGCGAACAGCACGTCCGTGGTGCCGATCGCCAGCATCACGACCAGCATCGGCGTCATGACGCGCTTGCCGTTCTCCTGGATCCACAGCTTGGTGCCGTGGTACCCGTCGGCGACACCGAAGCGGCGCTCGGCGGCCTTCAGCAGCTTGTTCTCCTCGTACTCCTCGTCCGCCTCGTCGGCCCGGGCCTCCTGGATGAGCTTCCAGGCGGTCCAGATCAGGAAGGCGCCGAAGAGGTAGAACACCCACGAGAAGCTGGCGAGGATCGCGGCGCCGGCGGCGATGAAGATCGCGCGCAGCACCAGGGCTATGAGCACGCCGACCAGCAGAACCCGCTGCTGGTACTGCGAGGGAACCGCGAACTTCGCCATGATCAGGACGAAGACGAAGAGGTTGTCGACGCTCAGCGACTTCTCGGTGATGAAGCCCGCGAAGAACTCGCCGGCGGGCTGGCCGCCGCCGAAGATGAGCAGGCCGAGGCCGAAGAGTCCGGCCAGGACGATCCAGACGATTGTCCAGATCCCGGCTTCCTTGATGGACACGTCGTGCGGTTTGCGGCCGATGAAGAAGTCGACCGCGATCAGGGTGGCAAGGCCCACGATGGTCAGGACCCACAGGGTCACGGAAACATCCACTGCGCCTCCGGCAGTACGTAACGGCAAGTGACCAGCGTCGTCGCGCTGCCGGAGGTCTCTTCCACCCAGGATGGGCCGACGCCCCGGGATCTGGCCTGATCCGTATTGACGGGTACGCCGCAGCAGACAGGGAGTACTCCCCTCCGTGCAAAGAACAGTACCCCAATCACCAAGAAAAGGTAAAGTGATTGGCAAAGGAGAGACCAAATCCCCTGGTCAGAGGGACTTTACGTGTACTTGGTGCGAGCCGTCGCCACCTGGGTGAGCACCTGCTGAAGCACCTGGCTGCCCGGCGGCACGAGCGCGGGCTCGTACGTCCACGCATGCCCCACCCAGGGGTCGGCGAGGTGGTCGTCGGGCACCGGCGTCAGCCGCAGCAGCGAACGCCACAGCGGGTCGAGCAACGGGCCGTAGCCCGCGGCTTCCTCACGATCCGCGACCATCATCAGGTGGACGCCGACGGCGGGGCCCTCGTCGGCGAGGTAACGCAGCTGGGTCACGGCACGGTCGTCGAAGCCGTGCGGGAAGTCGTTGACGATCAGCAGTTGCTCGGCAGTGTCGAAGCCGGGCGGGAGCGAGTCGGCCGCGCCGCCGCGGACCGCCATCTGCACCAGGTCGACGCGCTCGGTGAGCCGCGCCAGGACCTCCGCCACGCCCACCGCGCCCGCCGCGGGCGGAGCCGCGAGCACGCCGGTCCGCACCAGCGGTGCCAGCGCCTGCGCTCCCGAGCCGGCCGGGTCGATGACATGCACGGTGAACTCGCCCGCCGGATAGACCGCGAGCAGCCGGGCCGCGTGCGCCACCGCCGTCTCCATCCCGAGGCGCCGCAGGTCGTGAGAGTCGGTGAAGGAACCGTCGAGCGATCCGGCGCGTCCGCTGTCGATCCACAGGCCGCGCTCGAGCGGCAGCCGGACCAGCAACGGGATACGCAGTTCGGCACTCTCCGGCAGGTGGAGGTCGCCCACGCGCAGGGCCATGGGTATCTCCATCGGCACCCGGTAGCCGTGCCAGACGGGGTTGTCCCAGCGCGCGTACGCCGGTGGCAGCGCGGGTTCGACGACCTCGGACTCGGCGGTGAGCTGGGTGATGTCCCGGTCGAGTGCGGCCCTGGCCTGGTCGACGAGCTGGGCGTGCTTGGCGCGGGCCGCCTCGCGTGCGGCGTCGCCCTGTCCGCCGATCCGGCTGCGCGGGTCGGACAGGACCTGGTCGAGCTCCTTCTCCATACGGGAGTCGGCGAAGTCGACGGCGCTGCGGTAGGCGGCCGTGGTGCGGGCGAGGTCCTCGAACATGCCCCACACCTGGTTGTAGAGCCGCTCGTCCATGGACCAGCCGGTGGCGTCGCCCGCGACGGGCTGCGCGGGCTGTTCGGGCTGGGCCGGGGGCGCGGTCGGCGGGGGCGGCGGCGGAGCGGCGTTCTGCCTGCGCGGGTGGCTGTAGTTGACCGGGCCGCCGGCAGTGGGCGCGGAGGCGTCCGTGGCGCCGGCTCCGCCCGGATACGACGGCTGCGGCGCGGACTGCTCTGGCGTGTCGGGGGCCGGTGTGCCGTACGGCGAGGTCGGCTGCCCGGGCGCGCCCGGTGCCTGGTTGCCGTAGGGCGACGTCGACTGCTGGCCGGCCGGCGGCTCGGTGCCGTACGGAGAGGTCGGCTGGGGTGGTACGCGCCCGGAGGTGCCGTGGGGTGCGGGACCGGCGCTCTGGTCCGGGCCGAGTGCCGGGGCGGTCGTCTGCCGGGAGCGGTCGGTGTCCGGTGTGCGCGGTGGGGGTGCCGGGACCGAGCGGGCCAGGCCCTGGGCCACCGCCTCGTTGATGCTTCCGGCGAGTTGGTGAGCCTCGGGCAGGCCCTGGTCGGTGAAGAGGTCGGCGAGGCCGCCGGCGTATCCTTGGCCGACGGCGCGTACCTTCCAGGCGCCCTGGCGTCGGTAGAGCTCCAGCGCGACGACGGCCGACTCCGCCTCCAGGCCGGTGATGGTGTAGGCGGCGACGCCGGTGCCGTCGAGGCCGGTGACAGTGACGGAGGGGGCGGGGACGGCGCCGAAGCGGGTCGGGCCGCCGGCCCCGGTGGGCAGGGCGAGCAGCACACTGACGCGGTGCACGGCATCCGGCACGGCGTCCAGGTCCACCGCGAGGCGGTGGTCGGCGGCGGCCTGCCGGGAGACCTCCAGGCCCGGCAGGACCGGGGCACCCGGGTGGGCCACCCACTCGGCGCCGTGGACCTTGCCGTGCTCGTCGCCGATCGTGGCTCCGGCCACGATCGGCGCGCCGGCCGAGACCCGGATCTCCAGACGGACCTGGGAGAGCGGGTGGTTCTGCCCCCGCACCAGCTCGGCCGTCATGCCTTCGTCCCCCTGTGTCGCTGTTGTTGTCGTGTGCCGCCCGCCCGGCGGGCCTACAGGTGCGGCAGGATCGCCGGCATCAGGTCCTGGAAGGTGCGGCCGTTGGCCGGGGTGCCGAGGGCCGTCATCGTCCAGCCCGGGCCCGTCCGGTGCACCTTCGCCATGATCTGGGCCGTGTACGCGCCGCCGCCCGCGAGCGTGTACCGGGCGAGCTCCTGGCCGTTGGTCTCGTCGACCAGGCGGCAGAACGCGTTCTGCACTTCCTGGAAGGTCTGGCCGGTGAAGGAGTTCACCGTGAAGACGATCTGGTCGATGTGGACCGGGATGCGCGCCAGGTCGACGAGGATCGACTCGTCATCGCCCTGGCCGACACCGCCGACGAGGTTGTCGCCGGTGTGGCGCACCGAGCCGTCGTCGCTCACCAGGTGGCGGAAGAAGACGACGTCGACCGGCTGCTTGTCCGCGAACAGCACGGCGGAGGCGTCGAGGTCGACCTCCCTCGTGCGCGAGCCGAACAGGCCTCGCCGGGGAGCTGCCTGCCAGCCGAGACCCATGCGCACCGCGGTCAGGCTGCCGCCGTCGCCCTTTTGCAGACTGATGGCCTGACCCTTGGTCATGTTGACGGACACGCGCTGATTCCCCTCTCGAGCTTCCCCTGTTGCCGCGGAGTCCGCGGATGACCAGAACCCTACGCAGGGGCACTGACAGTGTCGTACCCCGGTCCGCGCTTTGTGTCGGTCTTGCAACACAGTGCGTACGGGTCAGGCCAGGCCGGCTTCCTTCATCTGGCGCAGTTCCTTCTTCATCTCGGAGACCTCGTCACGCAGCCGGGCCGCGATCTCGAACTGGAGGTCCGCGGCGGCGGCGCGCATACGCTGCGTCATCTCCTCGATCTGCTCGGCGAGTTCGGCCGCGGGGCGGTCGGTCGGGACCGTCGCCTTGGCCTTGCCCTTGGCGGCCTTGCCGCCTGCCGCCCTGCCGCCGAGGGCGGGCACGGGGGCCTTGGCGCCCTTGCCGTCCTTGGACTTGCGGTAGCCGGAGCCGAGCAGCTGCTCGGTGTCGATGTCCTCGCGGGCGATCTGGGCGACGATGTCGTTGATCTTCTTGCGGAGCGGCTGGGGATCGATGCCGTTCGCCGTGTTGTAGGCGACCTGCTTCTCCCGGCGGCGGTTGGTCTCGTCGATGGCCCGCTCCATCGCCGGCGTGATCTTGTCGGCGTACATGTGGACCTGGCCGGAGACGTTGCGCGCCGCGCGGCCGATGGTCTGGATCAGGGAGGTGCCGGAGCGCAGGAAGCCCTCCTTGTCGGCGTCGAGGATCGCCACCAGGGATACCTCGGGCAGGTCGAGGCCCTCGCGCAGGAGGTTGATGCCGACCAGGACGTCGTACTCGCCGGAGCGCAGCTCGCGCAGCAGCTCGACGCGGCGCAGTGTGTCGACGTCGCTGTGCAGGTAGCGCACCTGGATGCCCAGTTCCAGGAAGTAGTCGGTGAGGTCTTCGGCCATCTTCTTGGTGAGCGTGGTGACCAGGACGCGCTCGTCCTTCTCGGTGCGCTTGCGGATCTCGTGCACCAGGTCGTCGATCTGGCCCTCGGTGGGCTTCACGACAACCTCCGGGTCGACGAGGCCGGTGGGGCGGATGATCTGCTCGACGACGCCGTCCCCGCGGGAGAGTTCGTAGTTCCCGGGGGTCGCCGACAGGTAGACGGTCTGTCCGATGCGCCCCTGGAACTCCTCCCACTTCAGGGGGCGGTTGTCGAGCGCGGAGGGCAGTCGGAAGCCGTGGTCGACGAGGGTGCGCTTGCGGGAGGCGTCGCCCTCGTACATGGCTCCGATCTGGGGCACGGTTACATGCGACTCGTCGATGACGAGCAGGAAGTCGTCCGGGAAGTAGTCCAGCAGGGTGTTCGGCGGGGAGCCGGGCTCGCGGCCGTCGAAGTGCATCGAGTAGTTCTCCACACCGGAGCAGGAGCCGATCTGGCGGAGCATCTCGAGGTCGTACGTCGTGCGCATCCTGAGGCGCTGGGCCTCCAGGAGCTTGCCCTGCTTCTCCAGTTCGGTGAGGCGCTCCCCCAGCTCCTTCTCGATGTCGTTGACGGCCCGCTCCATGCGCTCGGGGCCGGCGACGTAGTGGGAGGCCGGGAAGACGTACAGCTGCTGGTCGTCGCTGATGATCTCACCGGTGACCGGGTGGAGGGTGGACAGGGCCTCGATCTCGTCGCCGAACATCTCGATGCGGACGGCGAGCTCCTCGTAGACCGGGAAGATCTCGATGGTGTCGCCGCGGACGCGGAAGGTGCCGCGGCTGAAGGCCATGTCGTTGCGCGTGTACTGGATGTCCACGAAACGGCGCAGCAGCTCGTCCCGGTCGAACTCGTCGCCGACCCGGAGGGGGACCATGCGGTCCACGTACTCCTGGGGAGTGCCGAGGCCGTAGATGCAGGAGACCGAGGCGACCACGACGACGTCGCGGCGGGTGAGCAGCGAGTTGGTCGCGGAGTGGCGCAGGCGCTCGACCTCCTCGTTGATCGAGGAGTCCTTCTCGATGTAGGTGTCCGACTGCGGGACGTACGCCTCGGGTTGGTAGTAGTCGTAGTACGAGACGAAGTACTCGACGGCGTTGTTCGGCAGCAGCTCGCGGAACTCGTTCGCCAGCTGGGCGGCCAGTGTCTTGTTCGGGGCCATCACGAGCGTGGGCCGCTGAAGCTTCTCGATCATCCACGCGGTGGTGGCGGACTTGCCGGTGCCGGTCGCGCCGAGCAGGACGACGTCCTTCTCACCTGCTTCGATGCGCCGGGCGAGCTCGGCGATGGCCTGCGGCTGGTCGCCGCTGGGCTGGTAGGGGCTGACGACCTCGAAGGGCGCCACCGTGCGTTCGATGTGGGAAACGGGCCGCATGGAGTCCACCGTACGACCCCCCACTGACAATGCGGTCCGATCAGTGGTTCTGCGGGGTGCGGGAGCCGCTGTGGTTGGAGTTCCGGCGGGAGCGGAGCACGGGGCGCCGGGCCGAGTGGGTGCCGACGGGGTGGGCCGGGACGCCCGGCTTGTGCTCGGCGCGGGTCCGGTCGGGTTTCCCCATGACCATCAGCGGGTCGAACATCACCACGACGCCCGCGAGGAGCAGGAAGGCGAGCGGGCCGACCATCATGGGCGCGAGCAGGGCCGCGGGCGAGTCGCCCGCCGAGGTCGCGTCCGTGCCGTGGACATGGACGCTGAGGGCGGCCATGCCGGTGTAGTGCATGCCGCTGACGGCAAGTCCCATGACGAGGCTGGCACCCACGCTCCACAGGAACCCTCTGACCTGTCCGGCCGCCCACAGGGCGGCGGTGGCCGCGCCCATGGCTATGACGACGGAGACGGCGACGGTGAACGTGTTGTATTCCAGCTTGCCGTTGAGCCGCATGCCGGCCATGCCCAGGTAGTGCATCGAGGCGATGCCCAGGCCGGTGATGGTGCCGCCGGTGAACAAGGCAGTTCCGGACGCGCCCTTGTAGCCGACTATGAAGATCCCTACGCCCACCATGACGACGGCGACGGCGAGGCTCGCGAACGTCATGGGTTTGTCGTAGTGGATCGGCGTCTCCTTGACCGTGAACCCCATCATCGCGATGAAGTGCACGGTCCAGATGCCGGAGCCGATGGCCGCCGAGCCGAGGGCGAGCCAGCCTGGTCGCCAGGACTGCGACACGAGCATCGATCTGGTGGTGCAGCGCAGGCCGAGGGCACCACTGAGACAGGCCATGAGGTAGGCCACCAGTGGTGTGACGAGGCCGTAGCTGAATCCGTCGACCGTGCCCTGCATGCGCGGCTGCCCTTCCGACCTCTTGCGTCCCGGAATTCCCTGAAAAGCGCCCCCCTCCCAGGACCGCCCGTGCGGTCAGGGCTGAGGCAGAGAGTATGACCCCCACTGGAATGGTCGAACGATTTTCCGACAAAGAAACACGGCCTTGCCCCAGTTGTGCGGCACCAGTGAGCGGGCCCGGGCAACTCCATTCAACCTGTGGCCATTCTGTACCCCTCTGCCGTTGACCCTCTGCTGTCACAGTTGAGCTTTCCGTGATCGCTCGATGCGAGGAGTACGCATGCACGCACGCGCTGCAGCCGCCACGACCACCGCGCTCCTGGGGACCTCCGCCTTCCTGCTTCCCATCTCCGACGCCTCGGCCGACGTCGCCGACGAGCGGCCTTCGGTCATCGCCCACCGGGGGGCCTCCGCCTACGCGCCCGAGAACACCCTGGCCGCCGTCGACAAAGCGGCCGAGCTGGGCATCCGCTGGGTCGAGAACGACGTCCAGCGCACCAAGGACGGCGAGCTGGTCGTCATCCACGACGACAACCTGAAGCGCACCACCGACGTCGAGGAGATCTTCCCCGAGCGGGCACCGTGGAAGGTGAAGGACTTCACCGCCGCCGAGATCGCCCGCCTGGACGCGGGCAGCTGGTTCGGCCCCGCTTACGCGGGCGCGCGCGTGCCGACTCTGGAGCAGTACATGGACCGGGTGGAGGGTCATCACCAGAAGCTGCTTCTGGAGATCAAGAACCCCGACCTGTATCCGGGCATCGAGCGGCAGACCCTCAAGGTGCTCAGCAACGAGGGCTGGCTCGACCGGCAGCATGTGGCGGGCCGGCTGATCGTGCAGAGCTTCAGCGCGGCCAGTGTGCGGACCGTCCACGACCTGAAACCGGCCGTCAAGACCGGTTTCCTCGGCACGCCGTCGGTCGCTGAACTGGCCGGGTACGCGGCCTTCACGGACCAGATCAACCCCTCGTACAGGTCCCTCTCCATGGGCTACGTCGCGTCCGTCCACGCGTTCACGGGACCGCACGGCAGGCCGCTGGAGGTCTTCACCTGGACCCTCAACGACGCGGACACCGCCCGGCGGGTCGCCGGGTACGGCGTGGACGGCATCATCACCAACACGCCCGACGTGGTGCGGGACGCGCTGTCGGGCGCCTGAGTCCGGGCCACCGGGGAGCCGCCCGCACCGGCTCCCCGGGCGTTGTCAGTGGGGGGCCGTACGGTGGGCGCATGGACAGCCATGGGCAGTACGAGCAGCAGGTTGTGTGGGCGGTGGTGGAGACGGGCATCGGTCCGCTGCTGCTGGCCGCGACCCGCGACGGCCTGGTCAACGTCGTGTTCCACGCGACGGAGAAGGTGCGCGCCAAGACGCTCGAGCGGCTGGCGTCCCGGCTGGGCGGCGAGCCCGTCGAGGCGCCCGGTTCGCCGCTGCTGGCCGAGGCGATACATCAGGTGGAGGAGTACTTCGCGGGTGCGCGCCGTGACTTCGAGCTGCCGCTGGACTGGTCGCTGATCTCGGGCTTCAACCGGCAGGTGCTGCGCGAGCTGGCGTCCGGTGTCCCGTACGGAGCGGTCGTCGGGTACGGCGATCTGGCCGGGCGGGTGGGTCAGCCCGGTGCGGCCCAGGCGGTGGGGACGGCGATGGGTGCCAATCCGCTGCCGGTGGTCGTGCCCTGCCACCGGGTCGTGGAGAGCAACGGCGGCATCGGCGGGTTCGGGGGCGGTCTGGAGACGAAGCGGAAGCTGCTCGCTCTGGAAGGGGTGCTGCCCGAGCCGCTGTTCTAAGGGGTTGGGGGTGCGGGAGGAGAGGGGGAGACTGCCTCCGTGACCACATTTTTCGCTCATGTGTCCACACCCGGGCCGGTGTGCCGTCCGATGGTCGTCGGTCCGGCGCGCCGTACGGCCGGGTGTACGTCGTGATCGCCGTCGAGCGGCAGCCCGTCGCGTCCGTCACGCCGGACGGGCTGCCGGCCCTGCGGCGCCGTACGACGGCGGTGCTGATGGCGACCCAGATTCTCGGCGGGCTGGGCGTCGCCACGGGCATCGCGCTCGCCGCCGTCCTGGCCACCGAGGTCAGCGGCACCGAGTCGCTGTCCGGGCTCGCGCCCACCGCGACCGTCGCCGGTACGGCGGTGCTGTCGATGCCGCTCGCGGCGTTGATGACCGCGCGCGGGCGCCGTCCCGGACTGGTCCTGGCCTATCTGATCGGCGCTGTGGGAGCCGGTGTCGTCGTGGTCGCGGCGAAGTTCGGGAGCTTTCCGCTGCTGCTGTGCGGCATGGCCGCCTTCGGCGCGGCCTCGTCGGCGAATCTCCAGGCGCGGTTCGCGGCCGCCGATCTGGCCGAGCCGGAGCGGTGGGCCCGGGCCATCTCGCTCGTGGTGTGGGCGACCACCATCGGGGCCGTCCTCGGCCCGAACATCTCTGCGCCCGCCGGCCGCAGTGTCACCGGGCTCGGGATCACCGCGGCCGCGGGGCCCTTCCTGTGGGCGGCAGGGATCTTCCTGATATCCGCGGTCGTGGTCGCCGTACTGCTGCGGCCCGACCCGCTGCTGACGGCGCGTGCGCTGGCGCCGGCCGAGGAGCAGTCTCCCGCGGCCCGCTCGCTGCGTGCCGGGATGGCCGCCGTGGCCGCCTCGCCGCGGGCGCGGCTCGCGCTGGTGACGGTGGCCGTGGCGCACACGGCGATGGTGTCGGTGATGGTGATGACGCCGGTCGACCTCGCGCACCACGGCGCGAGTATCGATCTGATCGGGCTGGTCATCAGCGGGCACATCGCGGGCATGTACGCGTTCGCGCCGCTCATGGGCCGGCTGTCGGACCAGCTGGGGCGGATGGCGGGGATAGGGCTGGCCGTGGGGCTGCTGGCCGTCGCGGTGTTCCTCGCGGGTACGGCCGGGGGCAGTCACGGGCAGACCGCCACCGGGCTCTTCGTGCTGGGGCTGGGCTGGTCGGCGGCGCTCGTCGCCGGTTCCGCGCTGCTGACGGACTCCGTGCCGCAGCCCGCGCGGGCCGCCGCGCAGGGGATTTCCGACCTCACCATGAACGCCTCGGCGGGTATCGGCGGTGCGGCCGCCGGACTCGTGGTCGCCCAGGCGAGCTACGCCTGGCTGAACTTCGCCGCCGCGTGTCTGCTCGTGCCGCTGGCGGCGCTGGCGCTGCACACGCGGGGCAGGCGGAGCAAGCGGGAGAGGAACGTACCCGCGAACGGCTGAGCTCGCCGAGCGGCGCTGCGGGGGCGCTTGCGGACCGGGCGGCCGGCGGGCTTTGTGGCCGCCCGCTGATTCCGGTCGTCGCGAAGGCTGGCCGGGAGACGGACGCGGTAGCAGACTCCGCCATGCGCACAGCCGCCGACATCCGACTGGCCTCCGGAAGACCCGGAGCCGAAGGGACGGCGATCACGCATGAGCGGAAACAGGGCAGTGGCGCATCTCAAGCCGGGCCCGGTGGACGTGAGGACCATCGACTACCCGACACTCGAACTCCAGGACGGGCCGGGGGTGGCTCCCGAGAACGTCGGCCGAAAGTGCCGGCACGGGGTGATCCTCAAGGTGCTCGCCAGCAACATCTGCGGCAGCGACCAGCACATGGTGCGCGGGCGGACGACCGCGCCCGAGGGGCTGGTCCTCGGACACGAGATCACCGGAGAGGTCGTCGAACGGGGGGCCGGACGTCGAGACCGTCGACGTCGGCGACATCGTCTCCGTACCGTTCAACATCGCCTGCGGGCGGTGCCGCAACTGCAAGGAGCGCAAGACCGGCATCTGTCTGAACGTCAACCCGGCGCGCCCCGGGGCGGCTTACGGATATGTCGGCATGGGGGGCTGGGTCGGCGGGCAGGCCGAGTACGCCATGGTGCCGTACGCGGACTCCAATCTCCTGAGTTTCCCGGGCCGGGACCAGGCGCGCGAGAAGCTGCTCGACCTGACCATGCTGTCGGACATCTTCCCGACCGGCTTCCACGGTGTGGTCCGTTCGGGCGCCGGGGTCGGCTCGACGGTGTACGTCGCCGGGGCGGGTCCGGTCGGGCTGGCGGCGGCCGCGTCGGCGCAGCTGCTGGGCGCCGCCGTCGTCATCGTCGGCGACCTCAACGCCGAACGCCTCGCCCAGGCGCGGAGCTTCGGCTGCGAGACCGTCGACGTCTCGCGCGGCGGCGTGGACGAGCAGATCGCGCAGATCCTCGGGGAGCCCGAGGTGGACGCCGCGGTCGACGCGGTCGGCTTCGGGGTCCGGGACCACGGTCCGGATGCCGGGGAGGCGCCCGCGACGGTCCTCAACTCGCTGATGGGCATCACGCGCGCGGGCGGCGCGCTGGGCATCCCCGGGCTACGTCACGGACGACCCGGGAGGGGTCGACGAGGACGCGAGGTCCGGGACACTGAAGGTGCGGCTCGGTCTCGGCTGGGCCAAGAGCCACGGCCTCACGACCGGGCAGTGCCCGGTGATGAAGTACCACCGGAGCCTGATGATGGCGATTCTGCACGAGCGCGTGTACATCGCCAGGGCGGTCAACGCGACCGTGATCGGCATCGAGGACGCGCCGCGCGGCTACGCCGAGTTCGACCAGGGCGCCAGCCGCAAGTACGTGCTCAACCCGCACGGCGCGCTGGACGGCGTACAACCCGGGTGAGGCCCCGATGAGGGTGCCCACACGCGCGTGGGCACCCTCGTCGCGCCGGGACAGCAAACCTAGTCGTAGTGCCGGGCCTCGAAGACGTTCCCGTCCAGGTCACGGAAGTAGAAGCTGCGCTTGGCCATGCCGCGGGCGCCGAAGGAGTCGTGGGAGATGTCCGAGACGGGCACCCCGCCTTCCTCCAGGCGTGCGAGCAGGGCGTCGAAGTCGTCGGCGGGCAGGGCCAGGCAGACGTGGTTGACCGGGTGGCCCGCGCTGTCGGCGGCACCGGGGAGCATCTTCATGCGCTCCGCCATGGTGAGCGGCATGAGGTCGAGGATGGTCTCGTCGTTGAGCCGTACGGAGGGGAAGGACACGGTCCCCGCGGCGTAGTCGGTGAGCCGTACGGGCGTCATGCCGACCGTCTTCTCGTAGAAGCCGGCCGACGTCACCGGGTCGCGCACCCAGAGGACGACGTGGTCGAGACGTGAAGTGTTGTCCGTCATGCGTCCCAGGCTGGTGTCGTCCACCACAGGTCGCAAGGGTTTGACCCGGTGCGCCGCCCGCCAGAGATGAGGGAAGAACGACTGACAGGAGGCAGCCGCGTGGTGCTGGTGGTGTCCGAGGAAGTACGTGAGGCGATCGACGCGCGTCGACCGGTGGTGGCCCTGGAGTCCACGATCATCGCGCACGGGCTGCCGCGCCCGCGCAATCTGCAGGTGGCACTGGAGCTGGAGGACGTCGTACGGCGGGAGGGTGCCGTTCCCGCGACGATCGCCGTGCTGGACGGGCGGCCCCATGTCGGCCTGGACAAGGAGCAGCTGGAGCGGATCGCGAACGAGGACGGGATCCGCAAGCTGGGCCACCGTGATCTGCCGCTCGCGGTGGCCTCCGGAGTGAGCGGGGCGACGACGGTGTCGGCGACCGCGCTGCTGGCGGCGCTGGCGGGCGTACGGGTGTTCGCGACGGGCGGGCTCGGCGGGGTGCACCGGGAGTGGACGGTGACGCAGGACGAGTCGGCCGACCTGGGGCTGCTGGCGCGGACGCGGATCACGGTGGTGTGCGCGGGTGTGAAGTCGATCCTGGACGTGCCGGCGACGCTGCAGCGGCTGGAGACGCTGGGCGTCGCGGTGGCCGGGTACGGCACGGAGCGGTTCCCCGGCTTCTACCTGTCCGACTCGGGACACCCGGTGGACTGGACGCTGGACTCGCCGGCTCAGGTGGCGGACGTGATGCGGGCTCAGGACGCGCTCGACGGGCCCGAGTCGGCGCTGATCGTCGCCAACCCCGTGCCGGAGGCGGAGCAACTGGATCCCGAGCTGCACGCGCGTGTGCTCGCCGACGCCCTGCACGCGTGCGAGGAGGAGGGCATCACCGGTCAGGCCGTCACGCCGTTCCTGCTGGACTACCTGGTGCGGCACACCGACGGTGCCTCGCTGAGCGCCAATCTGGCGGCGGTGCGGGGCAACGTACGGCTGGCGGGGCGGATCGCGTCGGCCTGGGCCGGGGTGTGACGACGGGACCGGACGGGGCGCTGCTGGTCGTCGGGGACGTCGTCACGGATGTCGTCGCCCGGCACCGGGGCCCGCTCGCCTCGGGGACGGACACGGCCGCGACGATCCGGACGGTACCGGGTGGCGCGGGCGCCAATGTGGCGTGCTGGGCCGCGCATCGGGGCGGTGCGGAGGTGCGGCTGCTCGGACGGGTGGGCACGGAGGCTGCCGCGTGGCACGAGCGGGAGCTGGCCGCCTGCGGGGTACGGCCCCGGCTCGTCGTCGATCCCAAGGCGCCGACCGGGACGGTGATCTGCCTGGTCGACGGGGGTGCCGCGGCCGAGCGGACGTTTCTCACCGACAGTGGGGCGTCGTTGCGGCTCGACCCCGGGGACTGGTCGGACGCGCTGCTCGACGGGGTGGCGCGGCTGCATCTGTCGGGCTACCTGCTGTTCTCCGAGCCGAGCCGGGCGCTGGTGACGGTGGCCCTGGAGACGGCACGCGCGCGTGGCGTGCCGGTGAGCCTGGACCCGGCGTCGGCGGGCTTCCTCGTGGAGCTGGGCGTCGACCGTTTCCTGGCGCTGGTGGACGGGGTGGACGTCCTGCTGCCCAGCCGTGACGAGGCGTGTCTGCTCACGGGGTTGCCCGATGCGGCGGACGCGGCGGCCAAGCTGAGCCGCCACTTCCCGCTGGTGGTCGCCAAGCAGGGCGCGGCCGGTGCGCTGGTGGCCCGCGCCGGCACTGTGTACGCCCAGGTCCCTGCCGTATCGGCGACACCGAGGGACACGACGGGTGCCGGCGACGCCTTCACGGGCGCGTTCCTCGCCGCCCTGCTCGCGGGCGCCGAGCCCGAGGACGCGGCGCGGGAAGGGTGCCGGGCGGGGGCGTCGGCGGTGGAACGGGTGGGTGGAAGGCCGCCGGTGGTGGGGTGAGGGGCGGGGGCAGGGGGCCGGCGCCGACAGGCGCGGCAAGCACGGGGCAGCGCGTGGCGTGCGGGGTGTGTGACCGGCAGGGCAGCGGTCGGCGGCGTGGCGGCCCGAACATGACGGGGTCTCTGGCCACGGAGAGCGCACGGCAGCCGGGCCACGACACCAGCACTGGTCGGCACCTGGTTCCCAGCACCCAGCCACATCCGGGCCCGCACCGCCCGGCCCCACCACACGCGCCGCCGTCAACTCCCGCCCCGGCCTACCCCTTGCGCCCCCATGCCGAGATCACCGGGACCGTGGCCAGGTCCATGTTGCCGGAGGTGACATTGGTCAGGTGGCGGTCGATGTCCTGGTCGGTGGCCAGGCGTGCCGTGACGAGTTGGTCGCGGAGTTGGCGGATCGTGGCGGACTCCAGGGCGGCGCAGCCGGGTGAGGCGAGCGGGAAGTACGCGTCGGCCTCCACTCGGCGCAGACCGGACTCACGGAGCAGGCGCGGGAGTCTGCGGCCGTAGGAGAGGTCGGTGCCGCGGTCGGCGAGGAGTTTGCGGACGCCGTGCCGGAGGCGGTTGGCCAGTTGCTGTTCCGGGCCGTACTCGTCGGGGCAGGGCAGGGGCTGCAGGTCGAGGTCGGTGTCCTCGATCAGGAGTCGTCCGCCGGGACGCAGGGACTGGACCATCGACCGCAACGCCCGTTCCCGGTCGGGGACATGAACGAGGACGAGCCGGGCGTGGACGAGGTCGAATCCCTCCCCCGGCGCCTGGTCCGCGGCGACGTCGTGGACGCGGACCTCGACCGGCGGGCGGGCGGCCGCAGCGAGGCGGGAGGTGTCGAGGCCGGTCGCGACGACCCTGCCGGTCGGGCCGACCTTCTTGGCCAGCCAGGACACCACGGACGTGCCGCCGGGGCCGACCTCCCAGCAGCGCCAGCCGGGTCCGATGCCGGACCCTTCGAGGTACCGGAACGTCGTGGGGTCGAAGAGGGCGGCGAAGGCATCGGAGTGCCCGCCCGCCTCGGTCTGCCGGTTGTCGAGGAGATACCCGTCGGTTCGCGTCATGCCGCAATCATCCCAGTTGCCCCGCTTGTCCGAAGAGGGCGACGCTCGGCCGGACGGCCGGGAATTCGGCAGGACGGCCCCGGAAGTCCCGTCGTCCACAGGCGGGAACCAAGCGGAACTCGCTGTTCCCACAGGCTTTCCCGCCCCTTTCGCAGACCTGGCAAACTGGCACGCCAGGGCGCAGAGATGTGGCGCGAGGAGATCCACGCAAGGAGATCCAGATGTCCATGGCAGGGAATCTGCGGAAGGTCACGGGCCTCAGCAGGGTCGGCGGCCTCCGCAAGGTGGCACGGCTGGCCCGGCGGCGCCCGCGCGTCGACCTGAGCCATCCGGCCCGGTCCCCGCTGGGCTCCTCGGTGGTCAACTGCGTGGCGTACCGGGACGGTGTGCGGGTCCCGGCGGGCGGTGATCTGGTCGATGCCGTGGAGCGGGTGCGCAAGCACGGCGACGGTTTCGTCTGGCTGGGCCTGCACGAGCCGACGGACCGGGAGTTCGCGGGCATCGCCGAGCTGTTCGACCTGCACCCCCTGGCGGTGGAGGACGCGGTCGAGGCCCATCAGCGGCCGAAGCTGGAGCGCTACGACGAGACACTGTTCGCGGTGTTCAAAACACTCTGCTACATCGAGCACGAGGAGCTCACGGCGACCAGCGAGGTGGTGGACACCGGCGAGATCATGGTGTTCGTCGGCCGGGACTTCGTCATCACGGTGCGGCACGGCCGGCACGGCTCACTGGGCCCGCTGCGCGAGGAGCTGGAGTCCGATCCGGAGCAGCTCGCCAAGGGACCGGCGGCGGTGCTGCACGCGATCGCGGACCATGTGGTCGACGACTACCTGAGCGTCACCGACTCGGTGCAGGGGGACATCGACCAGGTCGAGACGGACGTGTTCGCGGAACATGGCTCGCGGGTCGACCCGGGGCGCATCTACCAGCTCAAGCGTGAACTCCTCGAGCTGAAGCGGGCCGTGGTCCCGCTGAGCCGCCCGCTCGAGGATCTGTCCACCCGGCCGATCCGGGTGGTCGACCCGGAGATACAGGCCTACTTCCGCGACGTGTCCGACCATCTGCTGCGCGCCAAGGAGCAGATAGCGGCCTTCGACGAACTGCTCAACTCGATCCTGCAGGCGCACCTCGCGCAGGTGACGGTCGCGCAGAACGAGGACATGCGGAAGATCACGGCCTGGGCCGCGGTGATCGCCGTTCCGACGATGGTGTGCGGGGTGTACGGCATGAACTTCGACCACATGCCGGAGCTGCACTGGAGGTACGGCTACGGCCTGGTCATAGGTGTGATATCCGTCGCGTGCGTGGTGCTGTACCGCGGCTTCCGGCGCAACGGCTGGCTCTGATCCGTCCCTTGGGCGGGTCCCGGCGTGCCCCGTCCGGCGTGGTCGGCCGGACGGGGGCGGGGTGTGCGTGGTGCGGGGCTTGGCGCGGGGTGAACGAGCAGGGCGGCCCCGGTGACCTGGCCGGTCAGTGCGTCGAGCTCCTGGCGTAGACGCCGTGGGCGAACTCGGCGATCTGGTCGTCCGTCAGATGCTGGGCCAGATCGGCCTCGCTGATCATGCCGACCAGGCGCTTGTTCTCGATGACGGGGAGCCGGCGGATCTGGTTCCCCTCCATCTCCCGCAGCACTTCGCTGACGTCGGCGCTCGCGTCGATCCAGCGCGGGGTGCCCTGGGCCATGTCGCCGGCGGTGACTCGGGCCGGGTCGTGGCCCATGGCCACGCAGTCGACGACGATGTCGCGGTCGGTGATCATGCCGCAGAGCCGTTCGTTCTGGTCGCTGATGGGCAGGGCCCCGACGCCCAGGTCGCGCATCAGCTGGGCGGCGCGGTCCAGGGTCTCGTGGGCGGGGATCCACTGGGCGCCACGGTGCATGATGTCTCCGGCGGTGGTCATGTGGTACCTCCCGGTGCCGGACGGCCGGCGCGGCGCGGAACGCACCGCTAGTCCCGGCGCCCATCATTCTCGCCGCGTCGCCGGAGCCACGCACCCGGAACCCGGCGGTAACGGGCTGCTCCTGCCCATCGCCACGGCGGCACAAGTGGTTGCCGACTCAACCGCTCCACGTCGGCTCAACCGCTCCACGCCGGATGGCGCGGATCGTCGGCGCGCACCAGGACGTCGGCAGTGCCGGCCGGGTCGGTCTCGTGCTCGTAGCGCTCGAAGGCGGGGAGGGTCCAGTGGTCGGTGTCGGGAGTGCGGCGGCGCAGGGCGCCCGGGGAGAGGAGGACGTGGACGGTCAGGTCGAAGGGGAACCAGTGCCGCATGAGGAAGGGACCGTGCAGCAACAGGACACCGCCGGGTGGGAGTTGGGTGTAGGAGCTGCGGGTGGCGCGGTCGGTGACCGGGTCCCACAGGTCGGGCAGGACACGGCCGTCGCCGCCCGGTTCGAGGGGGCCGAAGACCTCGCGCCACAGTGCGCCGGTGTCGAACCAGCCGCTGTAGTACGCCTCGACGTCCTGGTGGCCGTACTCCAGGCGGAGCGAGGCAGGGCGCTGGAAGCCGTCCGTGCCGACGACGAGCGAGGGGCGGCCGCGTATGCGCAGCGCCTCGCGGACGCGTTCGGCGAGGTCGCCCGGGCGGGCCGCCGGGGCGCCGTCGAAGGCGACGCGCGGCCAGGGGCTGCCGTCGGCCGGCTTCAGGTCGAGCAGGCGGTCGGCGAGGAGGTCGCCGAGCCGGTCCCAGGTGATCGCTTCGAGTCGCACACGGCCATCATGCGGCAGGGCGCGGCCGGGGCGTCGTGCTCATGGTCCTGGCGGGCGGCAAGCGGCTGGGGCAGGTGGGTCCCGCTCCAGACGCGGGCGGTGTCGAGGAGGGGGATCAGGGTGCGACCCAGGAGGATGAGGGCGTATTCGACACGGGGCGGGTTCTCGTCGTACGGGGTGCGGGTGAGCAGGCCGTCGCGTTCCATGGCGCGCAGAGTGCCGCTGAGGACCTTGGGCGTGATGGCCGGGAGGGGGACACGGAGTTCGGTGAAGCGGCGGGGGCCGGTTTCGAGGCAGCGGATGACCATCCCGGTCCACTTGCCGCCGCCCGGAAGGGGATCGTGGCGCAGGGGCAGGCGGGATGGGACATGTCGGGGTTCAGGGGCCCGGCCGGGCGCCGCCCGTGGCATCGGGTTCGGAGTCGGTCATCGGTCGAGGCTGGCGCCCGTACCGTTGAAGTAACCGGGATCACTCCTTCTAACGTCCAGGTCAGGCGCCGAAGGGCGGTGTCCGGCAAGGAGGCTGGTCATGGGGGGATCGTCGTCTTCGGCGCCGGTGGGCGGGCCGGGCGGGCGGTGACGGCCGTGGGGCGGGATCCGGAGCGGTAGCAGGCCCTCCCTGCCGGCGGAGGGTGTCACTCGTACGCGGTGACGTGACCGATGCCGGGTCGGTCGCCGGGGTCGTGGGCGGGCAGGTGGCCGCGGTGCACGCGGTGTCGCCGTTCAGTGGGCCGGAGCGGGGGTTCGGCTCGCTCGATCCGGCCTTCTTCGTGAAGGCGGCGGACGCGCTGTTCGGCGGGCTCGGCGCGCAGGGGTCCGGCGGCTCGTCACCGTGAGGTTGTCGCCAACCCGCTCAGGCGGACGAACAGCCGGTGATGGACGATCCGGGGGCGTTCCCGGCGGAGGTACGGCCGTGTGCGCCGGCGCACACGGCAGGCCTGCGGCGGCTACGGCAGGAAGTGGACGGCGCCGTCGACTGGGTCATGCTCACGCCGGGCGGAGGGCTGGCGGCGGGCGGCGCCCGTACGGGGCGTTACCGGCTCGGCGGCGAGCGGGTTCCCGACGGCGTCTCCGACCTGTCGTATGCCGATCTCGCGGTGGCCGTGCTCGACGAGATCGAGATGCCGACGCGGCACCGTATACGCGGTGTCGGTGTTCGATCCGGGCGGACGGTAGTGCCCGGAGGGCTCGATTCCGGCGGGGTCCCCGGGCCCGTCAGGGGGGAATGAACCACGTATGGCAGCCCGTACAACTCCCACGGCCCGCACCGGACTTCTCGTCATCCAGCCCGTCAGGCGGCGGCACTGCACCGAGTGTCACCGAGGGCCGCTGCCGATGCTCGTGCTGGAGGAAGGGGCGCCGCGGTGTCTCGGCTGTGCCGATCTCGGGCATCTGGTGTTCCTGCCGCGCGGGGACACGGCGCTGACGCGCCGGTCGCGGGAGGAGAGCGCGCTGTCGGCGGTGGTCGTGCGGTTCAACCGGCGCCGGGGGCGCTACGAGCGGCAGGGCGTCCTCGTCGAGGAGGCGGGGCTGGCCCGGGCCGAGCGGCGGTGCCTGGCGGACGCGGAGGCGCGACGGCGACGCCGGGTGCGGGACGCGCGGCGGCGGGCGGTCCAGGACGTGCGGTTCGCGGAGGCGTTCGCGGCGGAGATACGGCGGCTGTTTCCCGGGTGCCCGGACGACCGGGCGCGGGACATCGCCGGGCATGCGTCGGTGCGGGGCAGCGGGCGGGTGGGGCGGAGCGCGGCGGGGCGGGCGTTGTCCGAGCGGGCGGTGACGTCGGCGGTGGTGGCGTCCGTACGGCATCTGGACACGCCGTACGACCAGCTGCTGATGAGCGGGGTGCCACGGCATGAGGCTCGGCGGCGGATCGCGGCGGTGGTGGAGGCGACGCTGCGGGGGTGGCGGACGGAGGAGGTGGGGGAGGGGAAAGGGGAGGTGGCGGATGTGCTGAGCGGGCCGGTCTGATGCGAGGCGGGTGGTGAGTGGACGCTCGCGCATGCCCCCGCGACCTTCGGCCATGGTCACCGTTCTCGTACGGGATTTCACTTTTGGTGACGGATGGTGCCGGGCAAGATCTCGGCGGGACCCGGGGGTTGATGTTGACATGATCGATGGACCGTATTTCGTGCTGACGGTGCTGGGTGTGCTGGGGACCGGCCTGGTGGCGGGGGTCTTCTGCGCCTTCTCGACCTTCGTGATGCGTGGGCTCGCCGCGCTGCCGCCCGCGCAGGGCGTCGCCGCGATGAACTCGATCAACGTGGCCGCTGTGCGGCCGCCGTTCATGCTCGTGTTCGTCGGGTCGGCGGTGCTGTGCTCGGTGCTCGCGGTGGTGACGTTCGTGCTGTGGCCGGACGAGGGGCGGGTGGAGCTGCTGCTGGGCAGTGCGCTGTTTCTGTTCGGCTCGTTCGGGGTGACCATGGTCGCGAACGTGCCGCGCAACGACGCGCTGCTCAGGATGGATCCGGGCACTCCGGAGGCGGCCGCGTACTGGCCGACGTACGTCCGCGAGTGGACGGGATGGAATCACGTCCGCATGGTCGCCTCGGCGGCCGCGGCGGTGTCGTATCTTCTGGCCCTCGCCTGAGACCGAGACGGCCCGGAGAAAGCTCTGTCCCGCACTCTGCGCCAGTGGCCGATGAGACGTATCGTGGCCGGAAGAGTGCCGCCCGATGACGCACGGCTCACGTCACACGCGCACATGAGGAAGACGGCCATGGCCGATCCCAAGGGTTTCATGACCACCCCCCGCCAGGACTGGCCCCGCAGGCCGGTCGAGGAGCGGGTCAAGGACTGGGACGAGGTGTACGTCCCCGGGGCGTTGCTGCCCATCATCAGCAAACAGGCCGACCGCTGCATGGACTGCGGTGTCCCCTTCTGTCACGAGGCCTGTCCGCTGGGCAATCTGATCCCCGAGTGGAACGACCTCGTCTCCCGGGAGGACTGGCGGGCGGCGGCGGACCGGCTGCACGCCACCAACAACTTCCCCGAGTTCACCGGGCGATTGTGTCCCGCGCCGTGCGAGGCCGGGTGCGTGCTCGCGATCAACCAGCCGGCCGTCACCATCAAGAACGTCGAGTGCGCCATCGCCGACCGGGCCTGGGAGGAGGGGTTCGCGCCGCCGCGGCCGCCGGACCGGCTGTCCGGGCGGACGGTCGCGGTGATCGGGTCGGGGCCCACGGGACTCGCGGCGGCGCAGCAGTTGACGCGGGCGGGGCACACGGTCGCCGTGTACGAGCAGGACGACCGGATCGGGGGGCTGATGCGGTACGGGATCCCCGAGTTCAAGATGGAGAAGATCCATCTGGAGCGGCGGATCGAGCAGATGCGGGCCGAGGGGACCAAGTTCCGTACCTCCACGGCGGTCGGGCGGGACGTCGGGGCGGCGGAGCTGCGGGCGCGCTACGACGCCGTAGTGATCGCCACGGGCGCGACCGCGTGGCGTGAACTGGACGTACCCGGGCGGGGGTTGGCGGGGATCCAGCAGGCGATGGAGTATCTGCCGCTGGCCAACCGGGTGTGTGAGGGCGACCTGGAGAGGTCCCCGATGTCCGCCGCCGGGAAGCATGTCGTCATCGTCGGCGGCGGTGACACGGGGGCGGACTGCCTGGGCACCGCCGTACGGGAGGGTGCCGCGTCCGTCACCCAGCTGGACATCTACGCCCTGCCCGGCGCCGAGCGCGACGAGGACGCCGAGCCCTGGCCGACGTACCCGAAGATCTACCGGCTGTCGGCCGCGCACGAGGAGGCGCGGGACCTGGGGACGGCGCCCGCCGCGGACGCGGACGCGCGGCTGTTCGCGGCGTCGACGCTGCGTTTCACGGGGGACGCGGACGGGCACGTGCGGTCGCTGCACCTGGTGGAGGTCGACGCGCGGCGCCGCCCGGTACCGGGTACCGGGCGGACGCTTCCCGCCGACCTCGTGCTGCTCGCCCTCGGCTTCTCCGGGCCCGACCGGGGGGACGGGCTGATCGACCAGTTGGGGCTGGGGACGGAGCCGCGCGGGACGATCGCGCGGGACGCGGGGTTCGCCACGAACACCTCCGGCGTCTTCGTCGCGGGGGACGCCGCGCGGGGCCAGTCGCTGATCGTGTGGGCCATCGCGGAGGGGCGGGCGGTGGCGGCGGCCGTCGATCGCCATCTGACGGGGAGTTCGCGGCTGCCGGCGCCGATATCGCCGTATGACCGGCCGATGACTGTGTAGTCGGCGTCGTCGATGGGACGGCCCCGCCGCTAGCGTCGCTCGTCCGTCCCCGCCACCTTGGCCGTTGCCAGTGCCACGGGGTTCCACGTGTTGATCGTGAGGATCAGGGACAGTACGTGCGCCAGTTCCCGTTCCTCGAAGTGGGTCGCGGCCTCCGTGTAGACGTCGTCCGGGACGCCGTCGTCGGCCACCAGGGTCACCGCCTCCGCGAGGGCGAGGGCCGCCTGTTCCTTCTCAGTTAAGGAGCAGCGGCCTCGCACCCGACGGGACCTCTGTGCAGACGGTCCTCTCTCTTGCCCACCTTGCGCACGCCGTGCGTCGTTGGTGTGCATTTGACATCCTCGCCCCCTCAACGGGAGCGATTCCAACCCTGGCGGTTGAGGTTCACGGACACTCGACCGCAGACGCGGTGTTGTCCCGCCGGCAATGTCCTGCCGCGACAGTCGCAACCTATCGCAGGGGGCTGAAGGTCGTACGGCTGCCCATCCGGGACGGGCAGACGCCCAAGCCCGCGCAGGTGCAGCAGTTGCTGAGCGCCGTCGGCGGCGCGGACGGCAAGGTGTTCGTGCACTGCGGTGCAGGAGTCGGCCGTACGGGCACGATGGCGGCCGCCTATCTGGTACAGATCGGGGAACAGTCGTCGTCGGCAGCGGTCCGGCGCAACCTCGCGGTCGGACCGCCGTCGATCGAGCAGATCTACTACGGGCTGAACCTCAGCCCCAGCAAGGCCGAGCAGCCGCCGCTCCCGGTGGTGGCCGTCAGCCGCCTGGTGGACGCGCCCCGGCGCATGTGGTCCTGGCTGTAAGCCAGTTGGTCACGCACCGGAACACAGGGCCCTGACCGCAAGCGAGTTGGTCAGGGCTTCCGCCCCACCGCCCCGTACCCGGGAATGACCCCGTCGTCCTGCCCGGGTACCGCCTCTCCCAGCTCGGGGTGCCACCGGTGCGGCACCTCGACGCCGGGCTCGACGAGTTCGAGGCCGGCGTAGAAGCGGGTGAAGTCGGCGCGGGAGCGCAACGCCAGGGTGACGCCCGCCGCCCTGAGCTTCTCGGTCGCCGCCTTCGACTCCTCGGGGGTGAAGTCGGCGGTCGCGTGACTCATCACCAGGTAGCTGCCGGACGGAAGTTCGGACAGCAGCCGGCCGACCAGCTCGTGCGCGCCGTCCTCGTCGGGGACGAAGTGCAGCAGCGCGATGAGCGAGAGTGCCACCGGCCGGCCGAAGTCCAGGACCTTCCGCGCGCCTTCGACGATGGCGGCGGGGTCCCGCACGTCGGCCTGCAGATACTCGGTCGCCCCCTCGTCCGTGCCGCGCAGCAGGGCCGCCGCGTGAGCCAGCACGATGGGGTCGTTGTCGCAGTAGACGACACGCGCGTCGGACGCGGTCTCCTGGGCGACCTGATGGAGGTTCGGCTCGGTGGGGATGCCCGTGCCGATGTCCAGGAACTGCCGTACGCCCTGCCGGGCGAGCCAGCGGGTGGCCCGGTGCATGAAGGCGCGGTTGACCCGCGCCATCACGGGGACCCGCGGGTCGAGGGCGAGCATCTGGCGCCCCATGGCCTCGTCGACGGGGTAGTTGTCCTTGCCACCGAGGTACCAGTCGTACATCCGCGCGGGATGGGGCCTGCTGGTGTCGATCGCGGTCATGAGGCACTCCGTAAGACACAATGAGTAATCAATTCAGCACCAAGTTAAGAGAGTTGAGCGAGAGAAAAGAGCAACACGTCAGGACAGGAGGAAGTCGGCCTCCCCCGCCTTGGCGCCTTGGATGAACGCGGTCATCTCGTCGGTGGTGTAGATCAGGGCCGGTCCGTCCGGGTCGGTCGACTGGCGGACGGCGATCCGGCCGTCGGCGAGCTTCATCGCCTCCAGGCAGTTGCCGCCGTTGCCGCCGCTCCACGGTTTGTGCCAGCCTTCGCTGCCCAAGTCCCGCGCGGGCATACCGTTGTAGACCTGTTTGCGCGGCTTGATGCGATCCATTCACAGCTCCTTGCGGAGATCCTTGAGGATCTCCTTCGTGCGATGTGCCGTAGCGGCCTGCGCCGCCATGCGGTCCATGACCTCGAGGTGGGTCGCCACCTCGCTGCGCGCGTCCAGGTAGACGGCGCCGGTCAGGTACTCGCTGTAGACCATGTCCGGCAGTTCTGACATGGCAAATCGGAACAGCACGAAGGGCCCGTACGTGCCGGGGTGCGGCCCGTTGCCGAACGGGGCCACCTGCAGCGTCACGTTGGGCAGCTTCGTGGCCTCGAGCAGTCGGTCGATCTGGGCACGCATCACCTCCGGGCCGCCGACCTGGCGGCGCAGCACGGTCTCGTCCATCACGACCCAAAGGCGGGGCGCGTCCTGACGGGTGAGCAGTTCCTGGCGCTGCATGCGCAGCGCGACATGACCCTCGATGTCCTCGGGCTCGGTCTGGCCGATGGCGCCCGACTTCAGCACTCCGCGCGCGTAGTCCTCGGTCTGCAGCAGACCGGGCACGAAGTGCGGCTCGTACGACCGGATCAGGGCGGCCGCGCCCTCCAGGCTGACGTACATCGAGAACCAGCCCGGCAGGATGTCGTGGAACCGCTGCCACCAGCCGGGTTTGTTGGCGTCCTCGGCGAGTTGGACGAAGGCGTAGGCCTCGTCGTCGCAGACGCCGTAGGCCTTCAGGAGCATCTGGAGGTACGGGATCTTGAGCGCGACCTCGGCCATCTCCATACGGCGGACCGTGGCGGGGGCGACGCGCAGGATGCGGGCGGCCTCCTCACGCTTGAGACCGGCACGTTCGCGCAGGTCGAGGAGGCGTCGGCCGAGGACGACCTGACCGACCGTCGGCGCGGACCGCGGCTCGCTCACGCTCCACCTCCCATAAGAGTCCTGACAGCCCGGTCACCAAGGATTCCCGACAGCCCTACGGCGCCATTCGAAGACCTATTCGAAGATCTGGGTGGATCTCCGTCGATCTCAACTGGCGCCGCTGCACGTGCTGTTGCGAGCAGTGTGCCACGGCCTTCCACGGCATCACACGGCACTCTGCAATTTTCAGAGTGACACTTGCCAAGTGTTCACGGCGGGGCGATAGTGGCAAGCGTGATTCCGCCCGCGCCCTTAGGAACAGACGCCGCCGCAGGCCGCTCCGGCCTCGGTGCCGCCACGGGAGCAGGCCCCCTGAGGGCGTCCGCTGCCGAGCGCCGGTTCCGCTTCGAACTGGCTGCCCATCCGGGTTCTCCCGCGCAGGCCAGACGCCTGACAAGGGCGCGGCTGAACGGCTGGTCGGTGTGTGAGGACACCTGCGACTCGGCGGCCCTGGTGGTCTCCGAGCTGGTCACCAACGCCATCGTGCACACCGCGAGCAGCCATATCGTCTGCGAGCTGCACGACGGCGCCGACCTGCTGCGAATAGCGGTGCGCGACGAGGGCTGCGCGCCGGGCGAGCTGGGTGGGCCGCACCCGTCCGGGCCGCGGTCCGAGGAGGAGCGTGGGAGGGGACTGCTCCTCGTCGACGCCCTGTGCCACGCCTGGGGCGCCCTCCAGCACGGTCCCGGCCTACTGGTCTGGGCCGAGCTGCCCCGCGCCGCGGTCCCGTACGGCGATCTGGGCTGGGGTTCCCGCCCGAAACCGGGCCCGGCCGGCGGCTCGGGTGGCGAGCCGGAGGGCCACCACCGCGTGGAGGGCACCCGGTGAGCGCCGCGTCCGGCGGCGGCCAGGTTCTGAGCCTGGACACCCTGGTCCGTCTGGGCCGCGGGCTGCGCACCCCGGGAACACCCCGGCGGCTGGCGGTCCCGGACGGTATGACGGCTCCCCTGGGCTGCGACGCGGTGGCGATGCCCGCCCGATTCGGGCCGCTGGTCCTGCCCCGGCTGCCCCGGGTGGGATGTGTCTACGCCGATGACACGCACTGGTGGTGGATCGTTCCGTCCGACTCCGACTACGCGCTGGAGTGGCCGGCGCCCACGCAGTACGCCACGGGGGCGCTCGTCCCCGACATCCCGCGCCTGATCCACCGGCCGGACGGCACGCTGCCCTACACGCCGCCGATTCCGCTCTATCTGGCGCTGTGCCGGGTCACGGGCACCACACCCTCCTGGTCGCGGCAGGTCAGCGCGTAAGCGCCGCGCAAAGCCCCGGGTGTGCGCCCGCGCGTATCACCCTCCCCGACTCACGCCCTGCCCCGAAGCCGTCCGCCCCGCGATAGTGGCCGTCCGTCCGGGATTGGCGATCGGGGGAGATCGACGGTGGGAAAGAAGCACGACGCGGGCGAGCCCGAGGTGTCCGAGTCGGAGCAGCTGCTCTTCGGTGGCCCGTTGCGCTACGACATGGGGTGGAACCAGCACCGGGACGCCTTCCTGGAGCTGAACTTCCGGGCCATGGTGACCCGGCTGCCGGCCCTGCTGGCGTCCGCCTTCCGGCTCGCCTGGCAGGCCGACCGGGGTGCGGCCCGGGTGGTGCTGGCGGCCGAGGTGGGCCGGGGCCTGGCCCAGGCGGTGAGCCTGCTGGCGGTGAACAGCGTGCTGGGCCGGCTGATCGGCGGCGGCGTACTGGCGGACCGGCTGCGCGGCGCCGTCCCCGCGCTGGCCACGATGGCCGCGGTGATGCTGGTCGCGGCGCTGCTGCGGGCGGCGTCGACGTATGCCACCGGGCGTCTGGAGCCCAAGGTGGAGCGGGTGGCGACGGAGCTGTATCTGGAGCGGGCGGCGGCCGTGGAGCTGGCCGCGATCGAGGACCACGCCTTCCACAAGCTGCTGGACACCGCGCAGTACGGCGCCTCGTCCGCCCGGCGCATGATCGTGTACAGCACCCGGGTGGTGAACGCGTCGATCTCACTGATCGCGGCGGCGGGCGTGCTGACCGTGCTGCACCCGGCGCTGCTCCCCCTCCTCGCCACGATGACCCTGCCCAGCGCCTGGAGCGCCCTGACCATCGCACGGCGCCGCTACGAGTCCTTCCACACCTGGGTGCAGCACGCCCGCGCCGGCCATCTGATCAGCGGCCTGCTGACCGAACCGGCGGCCGCGCCCGAGATCCGCGTGCACGGTGTCGGCCCGTTCCTGCTGCGGCACTACCGGGCGATGTCGGAGACGGCGGAGGCGGAGCAGGAGCGGCTGGCCCGGCTCGCGGCCCGGACCGGCCTGATCGCGGCGGCCTGGACCGGGATCGCGACGGTGGCGACGTACGCGACGCTCGGCGGGCTGCTGCTCGCGGGCGCGATGGCACTGGCGGTGGCCGGTACGGCCGTGATCGCGATCCGGACGGGCTCCTCGAGCCTGGACAGTCTCGTCCTTGAGGTCAACCAGCTCCACGAGGAGGCCCTGTTCGTGGGCGATCTGCAACGCCTGTACGTCGAGGCGGCCGAACGGGCGATCCCGGTCGGCGGGGAACCGCTGCCCGAGGATCCCCGGGAGATCCGCTTCGAGAACGTCACGTTCAGCTACCCGGGCGAGGCCGCCCGCCCCGCCCTGGACGACGTCACCCTCACGCTCCCCCTGGGCCGCATCGTCGCGCTGGTCGGGGAGAACGGCTCGGGCAAGACGACCCTGGTCAAGCTGCTCGCCGGCCTCTACACCCCGGACCGGGGCCGCGTCCTGTGGGACGGCGTCGACGCGGCGACCGCCGACCGGCGCCAGCTGGCCGAACGCATCGCGATGGTGGCGCAGGACTTCAAGCGCTGGCCGTTCACCGCGCGCGTGAACGTGGCCGTCGGCCGTTCCTCGGCTCCCCTCACCGAGGACCGTATGACCGCCTCGCTCGCCGAGGCCGGTGCCGAGGACGTGGTGGCCGACCTGCCGCGTGGCCTGGACACCCTGCTGGCCCGCCAGTTCAACGGCGGGCACGAGCTGTCCGGCGGCCAGTGGCAGCGGCTCGGCATCGCGCGGGCCGCCTACCGGCGCGGCCGCATCCTGATCGTGGACGAGCCGACGGCCGCCCTGGACGCCCGGGCCGAGCTGGAGGTCTTCGAGAAGATCCGCGCCCTGGCCTCCGCGGGGCAGACCGTTGTCCTCATCACCCACCGGCTGGCGTCCGTACGCCACGCCGATCTGGTGCACGTCCTGGACCAGGGCCGGCTCGTCGAGTCCGGTACGCCCGACGAGCTGCTGGCCACCGGTGGCGTCTACGCGGAGCTGTACTCGCTCCAGGCGGAACAGTTCACGACACGGGTGCCGGCGCCGAAGGCCGGCTGAGCTCAGGCCGCCGCGTCCACGGTCACGTCGCCGCGCACGATCACCAGGAACGCGTCCGTCGCGAGGTCCATGACGACCTCGGCGGGCAGCCCTTCCTGCCGCCGCGCCTGCGCGAACTCCTCCGCCGGCCACGATCCGCGCGGTCCGCCTGCGGGAAAGCGCATGAGCACCGTTCGCCCGTTCACCGTGCACCTCCATGTAGCGCTGTACTCAATGAGTTAAACGCCAACGACGGGGTGAACGCCTCGCCAAGTGACGGTACTGAGACGTAGTTGACACTCGTCCACCGCGGAGTGTGAGCAGACTCTCGGCATTTGTCCGTTTAAGGTCACTCTCCGCGTCACTCCTCGTACTCGTCGTGATACCGGATGCGTTCGCTCCCCGCAGGCGCCCCGAGGGCCGACGCGCGCCCCTCGGGCCTCTCCCACTCCTCCTGCCGCCCCAGTGCCGTCAGGTCCAGGAAGCTGGTGGTCGAACCCAGCCCGTCGAGGCCGCGCTCGTAGGTCGAGTAGGTGTGGAACACCCGGTCGTGGTCGCGCAGGAAACAGTTGATGCCCGGCCGCTCGACGGGTTCGCCCTCGTACTCCAGGGTCACCTCGAAGTCGTGGTTGAAATCACTGCCGTAGGACGAGTACCAGGGCACGGTCCAGCCCATGCGCGCCTTGAACGGCAGGATCTTCGGATACGACGCCCGGGACACGGCCGCGAACGTGGTGCCGCGTGCCTCCAGATGGGCCAGGTGCCCGATCTGGTCCAGGAACGCCGAGCAGCTGCGGCAGCCCGTGTCCCACTCGGGGGCGAACATGAAGTGGTGGACGACGAGTTGGTGCCGCCCCTCGAACAGGTCGAGCAGCGTGGCCTTCCCGTCGCCGCCCTCGAAGACGTACTCCGCGTCGACCTCGACCATGGGCAGCCCACGCCGCTCGGCGTTGAGCGCGTCACGCGCGTGTGGCCGCCTTCTCCTTGGCCAGTAACTCCTCGCGTGCCGCGCGCCATTGCCGACGCGAGACGATCTCCGGAAGCGACATGGGTCCCTCCTGCTCCAGTGGTCCGTTCTGGTGGTGACTGGAGCACGGGCGCGGAACTCATCGCCGGTTCGGGAAGATCTTTCGGCGCCTGTCACCGGGGGCACTTCACTGGGAGTACGTCACCGGGAGCGCGAGCAGGCCACGAGCGCGTACGGACGGACGCCACCGTACGTCGCTCTCGCCGAGCACGAGATCCGGGAACCGCTCCAGCAGCGCGGCCAGGGCGATCTCGGTCTCGGCTCGGGCCAGCGGCGCACCGAGGCAGTAGTGGATGCCGTGACCGAGCGCCAGATGGCCGGAGGTGTCGCGGTCGAGGTCGAGGCGGTCGGGGTCGGGGTAGCGGGCGGGGTCGCGGTTGGCGGCGGACGGGGAGAGCAGGACGGTCTCGCCGGCGGGGACGGTGACACCTCCGATGGTCACGTCCTTGGTGGGGAAGCGGCGGATGGCGAGCAGGGCAGGGCCTTCGTAGCGGGCGAACTCCTCGACGGCGCTGGGCAGTCGGGACGGCTCCTTGCGCAGCTGGGCGAGCTGCTCGGGGTGCTCCAGGAGGGCGAGGACCGCGTTCCCGATGAGCTGGACGGTGTTCTCGTATCCGGCGAAGAGGATGAGGAAGGCGAGGGACATCAGCTCGTCCTCGCCGAGCCGGTCGCCCTCGTCCCGTACCGCGATCAGGTCGGAGAGCAGGTCGTCGGCGGGCGCCTCGCGCTTGTCCGCGAGGAGTTCGGTGAAGAAGCCGAGCATCGCCGCAACCGCCTCCTTGGCGGCCCGCGGGCGGGTGGGGTCGGGGGCGACGAGGGTGTCGGTCCAGACCCGGAAGTCACGCCGGTGCCGCTCCGGGACGCCGAGGAGGTCGCAGATGACGGTGATGGGCAGCGGCGCGGCGTAGGAGGCGATCAGGTCGGTGGTGCCCTGCGGGCCGAGGGCGTCGAGGAGATGATCGGCGGTCCGGCGGATGGGCGTACGGAGTTGTTCGACCCGGCGTGGAGTGAAGGCGCGGACGACCAGGCGGCGGATGCGGGTGTGGTCGGGCGGGTCCATGTTGAGGAGGTTGGCGTCGAGAGCCGGTGGCAGGGCGAAGCCCTTGTAGTTGCCCTCCTTCGCACGGCTCTTGTCCAGCGACAGCCGTGGGTCGGCGAGGGCCTCGCGCACGTCGTCGTACCGGGTCACGAGCCAGGCGGGCCGGCCGTCGGTGCCGGCGATGCGGTGCACCGGCGCGGTCTCACGCAGGCGCCGGTAGACGTCGTACGGGTGGTCGATGAGGCCGTCGGCGGGATCCATGGAGATCAGCCTATGTGTCGTAGTCCTGGATCCGCCTGCCGTGGCTGCGGTCCAGCAGGGCGGGCATGCGCTCCCCCAACTCCCGTACGACTGCGGGCACGTCGAGGGTGAGCAGCTCGCGGTCGCGCATCAGGATCCGCCCGTCGACGATGGTCGTGCGGACGTCGGAGGAACGGGCGCTGTGCACGAGGGTGGCGGCGAGGTCGTGGACGGGCTGGGTGTGCGGGCCGGCGAGGTCGACGAGGACGATGTCGGCGCGGCGGCCCGGTGCGATGCTGCCGATGCTGTCACCGAGACCGACGGCGCGTGCGCTCTGCAGCGTGGCGTGGTGCAGAGATTGACGGGACGTCAGCCAGCGCGGATCACCCTCGGTCGACTTCTGGATGAGGGAGGTGAGCGCCATCGACTCCCACACGTCGAGGGAGTTGTTGGAGGCGGCGCCGTCCGTGGCGAGTCCGACGGGGATGCCGATGTCACGCAGGGCGCGGACCGGGGTGGTCGTGGGCCAGGCGAACTTGAGGTACCCGCGGGGTGCGCTGGCGACGGCGACACGGCCGGTGGCGGCGGCCAGGACGGGCAGGTCGCGGTCGAGGATGCCGGTGCCGTGGGCGATGAGGACGTCCGTGTCGAGGATTCCGGTGCGCTGGAGGACCTCGATGGGGGTGACGCCGTGCCGGGCGAGGCTGGTGTCGGCCTGGTCGCGGTTCTCGGAGGCGTGGAGGTGGACGGGCAGGCCGTGCTCGCGGGCCAGTTCGGCAGTGGCGGTGAGGTCTGCGTCGTCGACGGTGTAGGGGGCGTGCGGGGCGAGAGCGGTGGTGATACGGCCGTCGGCACCGCCGCGGTGCCGGAGCGCGAACTCGGCGGACTTCTCCCGCCCTTGGGGCCCCTGGGAGGAGAAGAAGGCCTCGCCGAGATGAGCCCGGATCCCGCACTCGGCGACGACGGCGGCGACCGCGTCCATGGCGAAATAGTGGTCGGCGAAGCAGGTGACGCCCCCGCGGATCATCTCGGCGCAGGCGAGCCGCGCCCCCAACTCCACGTCCTTCTCGGTGAGGTTGGACTCGATGGGCCAGACGACGTCGTTGAACCACTCCTCGGTGGGCAGGTCCTCGGCGACCCCGCGCAGGGTGACCATCGGGGCGTGCGTATGGCAGTTGATCAGACCCGGCATCGCGACCTGGCCACGCGCCTCGAGGCGCTCGGTCGCGGGCAGGTCCTCGGCCTCCGCGCTGCTGATCACCGCGTCGACGACCCCGTCCCGCACGACGATGGCGGCATCCTCGGCGAACCCGATCCGTTCTTGATCGTCGTGCGTGAGAACCGTGCACCGGGTGATGATGAGACCTGCGGGAGAAGGCGTCATGCACGCACCGTACGACGCGGTCGTGCCCTCGGAGGGGGCGAACCACGCATCCCGGCGCGGCTCTGTCCAGGCGGCGCGGGCACGTGCACTCTGGCCTGACCACCGCTCGTCGTACGGCTTCTGGAAGGGGCCCGACATGCTCCTCGGTACCTGGAACCTGGACCGGCCAGGCGAGGGTGGCCGGGCTGTGGACTGTGGGGTCCAAGCCAGGGTGGGTTCTTGGAAGCGGGCCCGAGGGCGTAGCCTGCCCCCGGGCCCTGTGATGCCGCCCATGTCGCACGCCGGCACGCTTGAGGGCTCAGGTCAGTCGTAATGTCGTCGCGTCCTGCCTTTGGACCACCGCACATCGAGCTGTGCGGGCCGGACTTGAACCGGCATTTCGACGTCCTGGGGCCTGAGCCCGGTCGATCCGGCGATCGGCGGCGAATGCTGAGTCTGGAGCGAGAGTCTGAGATTGACCGCGGTCTGTGCCGCGTTGATCACGACGAACTTCAGCTTCAGCTTGCGCTCCTCGCGCACCCCGGCCACCTGGGCCGGGGAGTCTTCGAGACTATCCGACTACTGCGAGTGTTACCCGAACAGGTAGCCGAACACGGCGTCCCCGACCCGCTGGTCGACGACCTCGGTGCCGTTCGCCTCCTCCCGGGCGAACTTCACGGCCTGCTGCAACTTCTCGACCCGGTCGAGGAGTTCGTTGACCCGGCGCGCCGGAAGTGCTCCGGAGAACTTCACGGTCGTCCAGTACCCGACCGGGATGTCCTCGTAGTAGACCTCGACCTGGGCCGGGTGCTTGTCGGTCGCCTCGGCCTTCACATGGTTCCGGGGCACCTTCTTGGTACGCAGCGTCCGCACCGGCTCGGTCTTCCACGCGTCGGTGGACGGGTCCTGCATCCACGACTCGGAGGCGTCGAGGACGGGCAACTTCCGTACGAAGGTGTTGAGATCGACGAGCTGCTTCTCGAGGAAGAGCAGGTAGGACACGGGAGTGTCAGCGATCAGCACACGCCCGTCCACCTCCACGTCCGCACGGGCGGTGCAGTTGGCCCAGTCCTTGGTGGCGGTCACGTCGAAGAGCCGCGTCAGGGTCGCCGCGGTCTCCCGCAGCACGTCCTCGGCCTTCACCTGCACCCGCGTCGACTCGGGCGGCAGCTGCTCGCCCTCCTCGTCCTTCGGCTGGTACGTACGTGAGATTCCGGCCAGCAACGCGGGCTTCTGCAACCCGTGGTGAGCGGCCGTCAGGTCCTGGTGCGCCTTGGACTTGATGCCCTTCTCAACTGCGATGATCTGATTGAGTTTCGCCACGTCAGGAACGCTAGCAGCGTCAATCCCGCCCGGCCGAACGATTAATTCTTGCCTTCGGGTCCGTTCGCAACCCGCTGATGATCCCGTCGCCTTCGCGCAGCCCCGCCCGCTCCAACAACCGCTTCTCATCCGCCGTCCGGCCGGTGCATGGTTGGCCTTCGCGTACGCGAGCGTGGCCAGGGCCGTCCCGTCAGCGCTCGGCGGCGGGGACGCCCAGCTTCTCCGGATAGCCCACCGGCCGTGGCAGCTCGCCCCGCAGCACCTGGTTGACCGCCGGCTCGACCACGACCAAGTAGCTGGGAATCCCGGCGAGATGGAACATCAGCGGCTCCACCACGCACCCCCGTTGAAGACGCCGCCACCCCAGCCGCCGACTTCCGACACCTCGCCCTCCCAGCCGACGGCGCGGAGGTCAGCGGGGTCGAAGGAGCCGCGGTAGTCGACGGCCAGGTCCCAGTCGCTGGCGGGGGTGTGGGATGCAGCGTAGGCAGCCGTGATCCTTGCCTCTCCGCAATTGGGTCCCGGTACCTCATACCTCAGCTCGTCGCCGCCACCCCGAAGTCCGCCCCGGAGATTCCGCCCAGCCCTTCGGCGATCCGCCGCAACGGCTCACGCAGGGCGGCCAGTTCGGTACGCATCGGCTCCGCCTCCGGCCACACCGCCTCGTGGTCGGGCGCGGCGACGTCCGCCGGGCAGCGGGCCTCGTAGGCGGCGAGGAGGGGGTGCCAGCGGCTGGTGAACGGGCGGATGACGTCGTTGATCAGGGTGTACGCCAGGCTCTGCACCGTCGGTGTACCCGTCTCCGCGCCCCGCTCCAGTCCGACGCTGTATGTGTGCAGCGTCGCCCGCGTGAAGTCGATCAGCGACTTCAGGGACGTCAGCGCCTCGCGCAGGCTGCCCGTGCCCGGTGCCAGTTCCTGCACCCCGATGCGGGTGACCAGCTCGACCTGGATGTCGAAGGCGGCCATCCGTTCCGACTCGCTGGGTGCTGCCATGGGAGCCTCCCTCCGGCTACCGGGGAAGGCCAGCGTAACCGGGTCGCGGCGGCCGCACAGGGTACGCAGGGCAGCGTGCCGCAGCGCCTCGGTGCGGGCGGGGGCCGGGTCGTGGTGATGCCAGGCGTGCAGGGTGACCGGGTGGAGGTACCAGCTGCCGTCGGCGTGGGGCGCGAGCAGGCTGCGGACGCGGAGTTCGGCGACGCCGTCGTCGGCACGCCGGTGGGCGACCGCTCTCGGCACCCGGTCGGCGGCGGCCAGCACGCGCTCGGCGTCCTCGACGGTCAGCGGCAGGGGGTGCAGGGCGGCCGCGCAGCGCAGTACGTCGGCGGCGTTCGTCGTGTCGGCGTCGCGCGCGTGGGCGCCCGTCACGTCCTCGTCGGCCAGCGCGTCGAGGAGGGAGGCGCCGCGGGCGTGCAGGCGGCCGTAGAGGGCGGACGGCTGGTGTCCGGCGCGGACGGCACGGCCGAGGAGGGCCAGGGCGAGCGGGTGCCCGTCGACCGCCTCGGCCAGCGCGTCGTCGCCGCCGACGAGCACGCGGGCGTGGGGCGCGTCGAGGGGTCCCAGGTCGACCGGTGTGCCAAGTCCGTCGTAGGCGCGGCTGCGGAGGGTGAAGAGGGTGTGGCCCTGGGGGTGCGGGGCGGCCATCGCCGCGATCTCGCGCGCGGTGAGCCGACCGGTGGGGACGCCGTCGACGATCCAGAGGAACGGTTCGCCGACGTCACCGGCGGTGGCCCGGAGGGCGTCGTCGTACGCCTGCCCGTCCAGCCAGAAGACGCCGCCCGGGTAGGCGGCCCCGAAGCGGACGGCGTACTCCTGGGCGAGCGCGGTCTTGCCGATGCCCGCCATGCCGCGGATCTGCACGGCGTGGGCGGCGGCGCGGCCGGTGACGAGGGGTGCGGCGTGGGCGTGCAGGGCGGAGTGCACCTGCCAGAGCTCGGAGAGGCGGCCGAGGAAGTCGGGGCGCGGTCGCGGCGCGCCCGGGGGACGGCGGCGTACGTCCCGCTCCTGGACGGTGACCGGGCCGGTGAGCCGCGCCACGTGCGCGTGGACGTCGGCCACGAGGGCGGCCAGGTCGTCGGCGGAGGCGTGCCGCGCGTCACGCAGTTCGACGGGGTGGATGTGGCCGGTCCCCGGCTCCGGGTTGACGACCATGACGCGGCGGCGCGGGTCGCCCTCCCCAAGTCCCGCCAGATACGCGGTGGTCAGCTCCCACTGGCAGGCCTCGCGTTCGGGGTAGCCGGTGGAGTAGAACGCCAGCAGGGCCTTGGAGCGGGCCAGTTCGCGGCGGATGGTGTCGCTGATGCCGGCGAAGGACGCGACTCCGGTCTCGTCCGTGAACACCTCGAGCCCGCCGTCGCGCAGCGCACGCGCGAGCGGACGGACCCGCTCCACATCACCGCGGCTGTAGCTGAGGAAGACGTCCCACACGGCGACTTACCCTACTGTGGGTACCGGGGAGGGCGATCATGGCACGCAGACAGCGCAGGCGGCGTGGACCGGGCGGTCCGGCGCAGGTCACGGCGAAGCTGACGATTCCGTTCGTCGGCGAGATATCGGGCACCTGGGAACCGGCCGACGCGGAGCGCAGCGCGGCCTGGGAGCTGTACCTGGAGCTGGTCACGCGCGTGTCCGTCGAGGAGCTCGATCCCGAGGAGGGCTTCCTCCGCGAGGCGTTGTCGTCCCTGTACACCTTCTTCGGGACCACCCGCGAGATCCTCCGCCGCTACGGCCCCGACATAGCCCCGCCCCTGGCCCCCGGCCACGTCAGCTTCGGCGTCCTCGCGGTCACGGTCCTCAACCGTGTCCTGCGGCCGCTCCTCTCACAGTGGCATCCCCGACTGTCCGCGTACGAGTCGCAGCGTCCGACGGGACGCGATCCCGTGGCGTACGAGCGGGCGTGGGAGCACGCCGAGGCCCTGCGCGCCGAGATCACGGCCGTACGCCAGTCACTGGTGTCGCTGGCCCGGACCCTGCAGGAAGTGGCAGGCGTCAGCGACCTGATCGACCTCCCGGCACCCCGGTCGCCACGGTCGCCCGGAACGGGGCACCCCCCCCGCAGGTCAGAGGGGTCCTGACGGTTCCGGGAGTTGAGAGACGCCTCGATCGGGGGCAGCTCCTTCCGGCTGCTTGAGGGCCATTGTCAGTGGCACGCGTTATCAATGAACTCGTCACTCAGCGTAACGACGGGGGATTGTGATGACGCCGTACGAGGGGAACCACGAGGGCCAGGGCGATGCCGGCGCGCAGGGACCGCCGCGCACTCACCTCTCGGCCGCCGGACTGCGCGCCCGTGGCTGGACCCCCGCGATGGTGCGCCAACTGCTTGGTGAACCCGATCTGATGCGCAGCGACCCGCACTTCCCCACCGCCCCGAAGACCCGTCTCTACCTCGTCGAGCGAGTCGAGGCCGCCGAGCGGAGCGAGGAGTTCCGGGCCGTGGCGGCCGCTGCCGCGCGCCGGTCCGCCGGGGCGCGGGCCGCCGCGCTGCGCAGGCGGCGCGCGGTCCTGGCAAGAATCGCGGCGGAGCCCGTCGACATGCCGCGGCTGGCCCCGCGCGAGCTGGCGGCGCTGGCGGTCGAGCACCGCAATCGCCGGGACGAGGAACGGGCGTCCTGGCGCCGGGGGCATGTGGCGGCGCCGGCCACCGTCGCGAGTGCTGAGCCGGGTGCGCTGGAGCGATGGCAGGTCGACTACCTGCGCCATCGGCTGACCCGCTACGACGAGCTCCTCGCCGAGTTGCACGGCAGCACCGGGCGCGCGGCGGCCGAGGAGCTGCTGCGGCGCCGGGTCCACGCGGCCATCGCGGAGGCGTACCCCGAGCTTGCGCAGGAGTGCGAACGGCAGCTGCGCGAACGGGAGTACGGTCCGCCCCGGGGTTGACACAGGGATGACATACCAAGCCCGGAGCGCCGGTCCGGAGGAATTCGGATGCGGACACCGGCGCGGGCACGGATGATCAGGAGGTTGTCCGCCACGCCGCCCCAGGAGTCCGCCCTCGTGATCCGTCGCGTGACCACCCCCGCCCTCTTCCCTCCGCCCACGTACTCCCACGCCTCCGTCGTCGAGGCCGGCACCAAGCTCGCCTTCCTCGCCGGGGCCGTGCCGCTCGACGCCGAGGGGAACCTCGTCGGGGCGGGGGATCCCGTACGGCAGGCCGAGCAGGTGATCGCCAACCTTGAGGAGCAACTGCGGGCGGTCGGCAGCGGCTTGGGGCACGTCCTGTACACCGACGTGTACGTCGTGAGCAGTGAGACCGCGGTGCTGTCCGCCGTCTGGGATGTCGTCGAGGCGTCCGGGCTCAGTGCCGGTCCGCACTCGTCGACGCTGCTCGGAGTGGCCTGCCTGGGGTACACGGGGCAGTTGGTGGAGATCACGGCCACGGCCGTCGTTCCGGAGGAGTCGCGTCCGTGAGGACGGTCGTCCTGCGCCGGGCCGAGGCCGCGGACGCCGAAGCGGTCGCCGGCGTCTGGCTGCGGTCCTTCGCCGCCGCGCTGCCGACCGTCGTCCGGGCCCACTCCGACGACGCGGTGCGCGCGTACTTCCGTGACGTGGTCGTGCCACGGCAGGAGACCTGGGTGGCCGAGGTGCACAGCGCCGTCGTGGGGATGATGGTCCTCGGCGAGGAGTCGTTGGAGCAGCTCTACCTCGCCCCCGCCCAGCGCGGCAGCGGCCTCGGCGACCGCTTCGTGGCACTCGCCAAGGAGCGCTGTCCGGAGGGGCTGAGCCTGTGGACCTTCCAGGTCAACCGGCCCGCCCACCGCTTCTACGAGCGCCACGGCTTCGTCGCCGTCGAGTACACGGACGGCAGCGACAACGAGGAGCGGGAGCCGGACGTGCGGTATGTGTGGCGCCCGTGAGTATCCGGACCGTTATCCCGGCACCCGCCGACCCCACCCCCGCCTCGCAGTACGTGTGGTGCCCGTGATCATCCAAAGCCGCACATTCCGGCGAGCCGGTTATCCCGGCGTCCCCCGCCCCCAGACCCGCCTCTTCGGCACCGGCTTCGCGAAGCTCCCCGCCCGGCTGGTCGTCAGCCCCAGCCCCACCAGCGACTCCGCCAGTTTCACCGCCGCCCCGACCCCGTCGACCACCGGCAGCCCCAGCTTCTCCCCCACCGCCTGCTGCAGCCCGGTCATCCCGGCACATCCGAGGACCAGCACCTCGGCGCCGGCCGCACACGCCCGCTCGGCGGCGGCCAGGAACGCCGCCTCCGTACGGGCCTCGCCCCCCAGGTCGAGGACGTTCAGCCCGGTACCCACCACCGCCGCGCAGTTCCGCCCGACCCCCGCCAGCTCCAGGCTGTCCTCGATCTGCCCGCACGACCGTTCCAGCGTGGTGACGACCCCGTACCGCCGCCCGAGCAGACACGCCAGATGCGCGGCCGCCTCCGTGATGTCGACGACCGGGACGTCCACCAGCTCCCGGACGCCCTCGCGCCCGTGCTCCCCGAAGCCGGCCATGACCACGGCGTCGTACGCGGGTCCTTCGTACGTCCGCAGCGCGTCGAGGACGGCCGCCGCCGACAGGTAACTGTCCAGCCAGCCCTCCGCCGACTCGGGCCCCCACGCGGGGGTCAGCCCGGTCACGGTGGTGCCCGGGCCTGCGGCGGCCCGGGCACCTCGTACGATCTCTTCGGTCATCTCCTGCGTGGTGTTGCAGTTGGTGACGACGATGCGCACGCCGCTCATACCTCCACGGGCTTCTCAGGGGTGACCACGGCGTCCTCCGCACGCTCGGACCGGCACAGCAGCACATACAGCCCGGCCCCCAGGGCCGTACCGATGAACCACGAGTACGGTGCCACGTCGCTGAAGGTCTTCACCAGGGCGAGTACGGCCGCGACACCCGCCGCCGGCAGGAACGCCCACAGCGCCTTGGGGTTGACGCCCTTGCGGTAGTAGTAGGGGGAGCCGGGCCGGGCGTCGAACAGCTCGTCCACGTTCACCCGGCCGCGCTTGACCCAGTAGTAGTCGACCATGATCACGCCGAACAGCGGGCCCAGGAAGGCGCCGAGGCCGCCGAGGAAGTAGTTGACGACCGTGGGGTTGGAGAAGAGGTTCCACGGGGTCACCACCAGCGCGGCCACCGTGCTGATCATGCCGCCGACCTTGAAGGTGATCTTCTGCGGCCAGACGTTGGCCAGGTCGTACGCCGGGGAGACGAAGTTGGCGACGATGTTGACGCCCATGGTGGCGATGGCGAAGGTCAGCGCGCCCAGCACCAGCACCCAGGTGTTGCCGATCTCGGCCACCAGGTAGGCCGGTTCGGTGATGGCCTTGCCGAAGACCTCGATCGAGCCGGCCGTGACGATGACCGAGACGACCACGAACGCCGTCGAGTTGATGGGCAGGCCCCAGAAGTTGCCGCGCCGGACCGTCTTGTAGTCGGGCGAGAAGCGCGAGAAGTCGCAGAAGTTGAGCATCAGCGTGCCGTAGGTGGCGAGGATCAGCCCGATCGCGCCGAACCACTGCCGCCACTGCTCACCGACGGAGACCGGGTTCGGGGTCGAGGTGAGCGAGATCGTCCAGCCGGCCTTGGCGAGGATCCACACGGCGAGCGCGATCATGACGAGCCAGATCGCCGGCCCGCAGAAGTCCTGGAACTTCCGCACCGACTCCATGCCCTGGCTGATGATCGCCGCCTGGATCAGCCACAGCGCGACGAAGGTCATCCAGCCGAGCCCGTGCAGGCCCAGGAAGGAGTTGTGCGTCCAGGACTCCAGCCCGGGCCAGGCGGCCAGCAGCATGATGTTGACCGCCACGGACGCGAGGTAGGTCTGGATGCCGTACCACATGATGGCGATCACGGCCCGGATCAGCGCCGGGATGTTGGCGCCCCAGACGCCGAAGCTGATGCGGCTGACGACGGGGAACGGGACGCCGTGGCGCTGGCCGATCTTCCCCATCCAGTTCATGCCGATGTAGATGATCACGAAGCCGACGAGCAGGGACGTGAAGACCTGCCACACGTTCATGCCGAGGACCAGCAGGCCGGCCGCGAACGTGTAGTTGCCGAGGTTGTGGACGTCGGACATCCACATGGCGAAGAGGTCGAAGACCTTCCAGTTGCGCTTGCCCGCGGGCGCGAGGTCTTCGTTGGTGAGCCGGGGATCGGGGACGAACTCCGGTGTACTGGTGGCTTCGGCATGATCGGCGAGGGACACGGGGCCTCCAGGAGCAAGGGGGACCTAGAAGGGAGCGGAGGGCTGCAGCCATTTGGTTTGGTATACCAAACAGCCGTAATGGTCCTCCCGTCAACCGTTCCGACCGATGTCGCCTTTGTTAACGCTCCGTAAAACACACCTGAGTCGGCGAAGATGGGCTTCATGAGCTCCACGACGAAGATCGAACCCCTCGGCGCCGTCCGCGAGCGCGTCCTGGCCACCCTCCGGCAGGAGATCATCGCGGGCCGCCTCCGCCCGGGCGACCGGCTCGTCGAGCGGGAGCTGGCCGACCGCTTCGGGGTCTCCCGGGTACCGGTCCGCGAGGCGATCCGCGCACTGGTCGCCGAGGGGTTCGTCCACTTCGAGACGCCACGCCGCACGGTCGTACGACGACTGACCCCGAACGACGTCAGGGAACTGTTCGAGCTGCGCGAGGCACTGGAGGTCTACGCCGCCGGGCTCGCCGCGTCGAAGGCGACACCGGCCGACCTGGCCGAGGTCGAGGAGCTCCTGGAGCGCGCGGCCGTCGCGACCGAGGCCGGGGACGCCGAAGTGATCACGGACGTCAACAGCCGTCTGCACGACCGCATCGTGGCCATGGCGGGCAACAGCCTGCTGATAGCCGCCCTCGAACCGGTCGCCGGCCGGCTGCGCTGGATGACCCGGCGCAACGAGGAGTGGCCCCAACTACTGGTGGAACACCGCGAGTTGTACGAGGCGATCGCCTCCGGCGACCCGGAACGGGCCCGCGCGCACGCGCTCACCCACGTGCGGACCAACTACCGGTCGACGGTACGGCAGTTGTTCGAGGACGCCGAGTAAGTCTCCTAGCGCACCGCGTACTTGTCCGTCGCCGCCACGAGCGCCGCCGCGACACCCGGCGCGCCCGCGTTGTGGCCGACGTCGTCCACGACGACCAGCTCACTCCCGGGCCAGGCGTGCCGGAGCCGCCAGACGACGCCGAGCAGGTTCCCGAAGTCGAGGCTGCCCTGCACCAGCGTGCCCGGGATGTCCTTCAGCAGCGGCGCGTCCCGCAGGACCACGCCCTCGTCGTTGCCCTCGCCCAGGAAGTGGTCGTTGCCGAAGTAGTGCGTGACAGTGCGGGCGAAGGCCATACGGAACCTCGGGTCCTCGTACCGCGGGACGGACCGCGGCGGCGCGGGAACGCAGGCCGTCTCCCAGTCCGTCCAGGCCCGCGCCGCCCGCGCCCGCACCTCGGGATCGGGCGACTCGATCAGCCGGTTGCAGGCGGCGGCGAGGTCGCCGTCCCGCTCGTCGGCGGGCAGTTCCGCCAGGAACCGTTCGAAGGCCTCCGGGAAGATCTGCCCAAGTCCCCTGGTCAGCAGGGCCACTTCGGCACTCGCCGCGGTCGCGACCCCGGTCAGCACCAGCTCGGACACGACTGCCGGATGCGTCTGCGCGTACCGCAGCCCCAGCACCGACCCCCATGACACGCCCCACACCAGCCACCGCTCGATCCCCAGATGCCGCCGCAGCAGCTCCAGATCGGCGAGCAGATGAGCGGTCGTGTTCACGCTCATGTCCGTGTCGTACACGCTCGCGTGCGGCGTCGAACGCCCGCACCCGCGCTGGTCGAGCAGCACGATCCGGTACGCGGCGGGGTCGAACAGCCGCCGGAAGTACGGCGTGCAGCCGGATCCCGGCCCGCCGTGCAGCACCACCGCCGGCTTGCCCCGCGGGTTTCCGCAGGTCTCCCAGTAGACGCGGTTGCCGTCACCGGCGTCGAGCATGCCGTGGTCGTACGGTTCGATCTCCGGGTAGAGAGCCATCAGGGCACCGTAACGCCCGGACGTCCGTCCCGTCGCCTCAATTCCCGGCCCCCGGCCCCGCCGCCTCCGCCGCCGTGCGCAGCACCTCGCGCAGCATCGCGGGCGTCAGCCGCCCGGTGAAGGTGTTCCGCTGGCTGACGTGGAAGCACCCGAAGAGGTCGATCCCGTCGAGCGGAACCCGCACCCCGTGCCCGAAGGCGGGCCGCGGCCTCGGCACGCTCCACCCCGCCTCCGCCAGCGCGGGCAGCGTCGCCTGCCAGCCGAAGGCGCCCAGGACGACCACCGCCCGCAGGGTCGGCCGCAGCAGCCGCAGCTCCCGCACCAGCCAGGGCCGGCAGGTGTCCCGCTCCCCCGGGGTGGGCTTGTTGGCGGGCGGGGCGCAGTGCACGGGCGAGGTGACGCGGACGCCGTACAGCTCCAGACCGTCATCCGCCCCGACGGAGGTGGGCTGCGACGCCAGACCCACGTCGTACAGCGCCTGGTACAGCACGTCTCCCGACCGGTCCCCGGTGAACATCCGCCCGGTCCGATTGCCGCCGTGCGCCGCCGGGGCGAGCCCGACGATCAGCAGCCGGGCGTCCGGCGGCCCGAAGCCCGGCACCGGCCGCCCCCAGTACGTCTGGTCGGCGAAGGCGGTACGCCTGGTACGGGCCACCTCCTCACGCCAGGCCACCAGCCGCGGGCAGGCCCGGCAGCCCGCGACCCGCCGGTCGAGATCGGCCAGTGCGTCCATGGCACCACCGTAGAGCCGGGCCATGAGTGCCGGGAAATTCCCCCGGTGCACCTGGTCCGGGGGATTAAGGTCGAGGCATGGCTTCCGAGGGTGACCAGGACAGGAACGGCGGGACGGCCGGCGCTCAGGACGCCGTCGATGCGAAGACGGCCGACGACAAGGACACGGCTGTGGACCCGAAGATCGCCGCCGCTGTGGCCGCCGCCGAGGCCGCCGGGCCGCAGAGCGGCGAGACCGTGCGCATCGACAGCTGGATCTGGGCCGTACGCCTGGTCAAGACCCGCTCCATCGGCGCCACCGCCTGCAAGGGCGGCCATGTGCGCGTGAACGGCGAGCGGGTCAAGCCCGCCCACACCGTGCGCGTCGGCGACGAGGTCCGGCTCCGGCACGAGAACCGGGAGCGGATCGTCATCGTCAAGCGCCTGATCCGCAAGCGCGTCGGCGCCCCGGTCGCGGTCCAGTGCTACGTCGACAACTCGCCGCCCCCGCCACCGCGCGAGGCCGCCGCCCCGGCCGGCATCCGCGACCGCGGCGCGGGCCGGCCGACCAAGCGGGACCGCCGGGAGCTGGAACGCCTGCGCGCGCTGCGCGGACTCGGCGGACCGGGGCAACCCGGCGGTGGACGTCCCGAGGTTCACTGACCGGACCGTCGTCGGACCAGTCGCAGCAGATCCGCGTTGTGCCCGCGCCGCGCGTACGCGACGAGGGCGAGCGGCACGATCAGGATGAGCGGTGTGGCCGCGTTCTCGCCCTCGAAGACCGTGACCTGGACGACGAACGCGCCCACCATCAGCGCGCTCAGCGCCACCGCGGACACCGACTGCAGCACCGGGATCAACAGGGCGATCGCACCGGCCAGTTCGAGGACACCGATGGTGTACATCCCCGCGCTGCCCCAGCCCATCTCGTCGAAGCCCTCGGCGGCCGAGGGGTGTGCGATCAGCTTGGGCAGGGCGCTCGCGATCGCGTAGAACAGGGCGAGCAGCACCTGCAGGCCGCGCAGGGCGACACGGGCGCGGCGGCCACGGGCGGTCGCGGGCTCGGCGACGACGGTGCCGGACCTGAGCGGGGCGGTGGTCTCGGACATGAGGGTCTCCTGTGGGAAGCGGTCCGTGGTGCTGTCACAGGGATGGACCGGGGCATGCTCCGGAACTCATCGCCGTACGCCGGAATTTCACTCGCGACCGCCGAACGGGAACCACCCGTGCCCGATGTACCAGTGCCCTCCCGCCCGCAGATGGTCCCCCACGGCCCGCTCCACCGCCGTACGCCGCGGCAGCTCCTGGACCGGCAGCTCCGGGTCGCCGAACACGAACTGGACGGGCTCGGTGTCGGTCGGCTCGGCGTCCGCGCGGGAGATCCGGAACCGCTCCTGGAAGCGCACGATGTTGGAGTCCGCCGTCAGGTACCGCTTCAACTGCCCGTCCAGCAGCCAGGAGTGGCAGACCACCGCCGGGAAGGACTCCTCCGGATAGTGCAGGGCGAAGAACTCCCGGGCCAGCACCAGGGACCGGTCGCAGGCGGCCGGGGACAGCGGGCCGTGGAAGTCGGGGACGTGCAGGTTCAGACAGGGCTCCCCCGGCGCCAGGTCCAGCCCGGCCGCGGCGAGCCCCGGCGCCGAACGCCGCCCCAGCCGCGCCCGCTCGAACTGCAGCCGCCCCAGCTGGTACAACTCACCGCGGAAGTGATGGGCGAGCCACCCCGGGGCCTGTACGCCGACCAGGCCGTACCGCCTGCGATGCACGGCCATGTTCCGTCCGAGATCGGCGAGGGTACGCCGGGAGACGTCGGCGGGGATGCCACGCTCGCGGTGGTACGTGCGTGTGTAGGGCAGCGCCGCGACGAACACGTACACGGGGAAGCAGCGCTGCAGGGCGCCCGACGCCCAGTCGAGCCCGGACAAGTCGGCCGGGCCGTCGCCGATCTCCCCGACGCCCCGGACGAGCTCGTCGACCGACGCCTCCAGGAACCGCAGCAGCTCCGGGTCGTCCGTCACCCGTCGGCGCATCCGTACGAGTTCGTTGATGTCCTCGTGCGGTATCGCGAGGTCCAGCAGCACCTCGGCCAGCTCATCGCCATACGGCAGCACGCGCGTCCCCCTGTTCAGACCCCTTTGTGAACGTCCGCAACGAAGAGTACGTTCCGAAGCAGGAGTAGTGGTCCCGATGCGTACGGGCAGTGAGCCGGCGACAGCGCGCAGTGCACTGCGGCTGCGGTTCTGGCTGAGCCTGTGGGGGCTGCTCTGGGCGACCTTCGGGACGGCCGCGTTCACGCTCGCCGGACGGCCCGGGTGGGCCGCCGCCTGCGGGGTGCTGTGGCTGGTCGTCACCATCGACATGGCCATGATCCTCAGACACATCCGCCAGGGCCCGCACTACCAGCCGGGCCGTGACGTCCCGCCGTACCGCCCGATCGAGGACCATCCCTACCGTCCACCGGAGGACCGGAGCCCTTAGGGCCTGTCCGCCGCTCAGGAGCCGAACCGGGCCGCCTTCAGGTACTCCGGGTTCGGGTCCAGCGCGGCCGCCAGACGGAAGTGCCGCTTGGACAGGTCGTGCCGCCCCTGGCGCTCGTAGGTGCGGGCGAGCGCGAAGTGCGCGAACGCGTTGTCCGGCTCGCGCTCCAGGACGATGGTGAACTCCAGCTCGGCGGGCCGCAGTTGCGCGCCCGCGAAGAAGGCCCGCGCGCGCAGCAGCCGGGCCGCGGTGTTCTCCGGGTGCGCGGCGATGACCTCGTCGAGCAGCTTCACCGCGCCCCGCGGATCACGTGCGGCGAGCAGATGCTCGGCGGCACGGAAGTCGATGACATGGGTCTCCGGAGTACGTCCGGTCGAACCGCTGGTCTCGGGCACGGCAGAGTCCTTCCCTCACTGGAAGGGTTCAACGCCCCTCCTGGGGACGCTATTCCTGAGGCCGCCGGGGCTCCTGGGACGCGTGTGCCCTGCGTACGAGCTCGTCCCATACGTCCCTCACACGCCGCCGGAGGTCTTCCAGCGGTACGTCGTTGTCGATGACGACGTCCGCGATCTCCAGGCGCTTCTCGCGGGTCGCCTGCGCGGCCATACGCGCGCGTGCGTCCTCCTCGGTCATGCCGCGCAGCCGGACCAGCCGGTCCAGCTGGGTCTCAGTGCCGGCGTCGACGACGACCACGACGTCGTACAGCGGTGCGAGGCCGTTCTCCGTGAGGAGCGGGACGTCATGGACGACGACGGCGTCCTCGGCGGCGGCCTGTTCGAGCTCGCGGGAGCGGGCGCCGACCAGGGGGTGCACGATCGAGTTCAGTACGGCGAGCTTGTCCGGGTCGGCGAAGACGATGGAGCCGAGTCGGGGCCGGTCCAGGCTGCCGTCCGGGGCGAGCACCTCCTCGCCGAAGGCCTCGACGACCGCGGCGAGCCCGGGGGTCCCGGGCGCGACGACCTCGCGCGCGATACGGTCCGCGTCGATCAGCACGGCCCCGCACTCGACGAGCAGCCGCGACACCTCGCTCTTGCCGGCGCCGATGCCACCGGTGAGGCCTACCTTCAGCATGAGCGGAAGCTTAGGCCCTGCCACTGACATCAACACCCGGCAGGCCTGATCGGCCCTCAGCCCTCGCCCTCCCGCTCCGCCAGGAACCGCTCGAACTCCTGCCCGATCTCGTCCGCGGACGGGATCTCCACCGGCTCGGCGAGCATGTTGCCCCGGGTCTCCGCGCCCGCGGCGGCGTCGTACTGGTGCTCCAGGCCCTGGACGAGCGCGGTGAGTTCCTCGTCGCCCTCCTGGATCTGCCGGTCGATCTCGGTCTGTGTGCGGTGCGCGTCCGTGCGCAGGGCGTGTGCGATGCCCGGCAGGACCAGTCCGGTGGCCGCCGTGATGGACTCCAGGACGGTCAGCGCCGCGTCCGGGTAGGGCGAGCGGGCGATGTAGTGCGGGACGTGCGCGGCGACGCCCAGGACGTCGTGTCCGGCCTCCATGAGGCGGTACTCGACGAGCGCCTCGGCGCTGCCGGGTACCTGCGCCTCCTCGAAGGGGCTGCGGTGGCCCGGGACGAGGTCGTTGCGGTTGCCGTGCGGGGTCAGGCCCACGGGTCGGGTGTGCGGGACGCCCATGGGGATGCCGTGGAAGTTCACCGACAGACGGACGCCGAGCCGCTCCACGATCTGCTGGACAGCCGCGGCGAAGCGCTCCCACTCCACGTCCGGTTCGGGCCCGGACAGCAGCAGGAAGGGCGCGCCGGTGGCGTCCTGGACGAGCCGCACCTCGATCGTGGGCTCCTCGTAGTCGGCCCAGGCGTCGCGCTTGAAGGTCAGCAGCGGGCGGCGGGCCCGGTAGTCGACGAGCCGGTCGTGGTCGAACCGTGCGACGACCTGGTGGGGCAGCGAGTCGAGGAGCCGGTCGACGATCTGGTCGCCGGTTTCGCCCGCGTCGATGTATCCGTCGAAGTGGTAGAGCATGACAAGACCGGCCGATTCCTGTGCGAGCGCCATGTCGACGACAGCCAGGCCCTTCGGCTCCCATGCGTACAAACCCTGCGGATCAAGCACTGTGACCGCTCCTCCTCGTGTTCGTACTGCACAACGTGGTGCAGACCGAGGGCATTCCCATCGGACGCCCCGAACACGTCTGAGGGGCCGTACCTTTCCAGGTACGGCCCCTCAGTCAGGAGCTACAGCTCAGTGAGCGTTCAGCTCTGGCCACCGGCCAGCTTCTCGCGGAGCGCGGCGAGCGCCTCGTCCGAAGCCAGGGCACCGGAGGTGTCCGCGCCCTCGGAGGAGTACGAACCGCCACCGGAGGCGGCCGGAGCGGCAGCCTCGCCACCCTCGGCGGCAGCGGCAGCGTCGGCCTCGCGGGACTTGATGACCTGCTGCTGGTGCTGCTCGAAGCGGGTCTGCGCCTCGGCGTACTGGCGCTCCCACTCCTCACGCTGCTTCTCGTAGCCCTCGAGCCAGTCGTTGGTCTCGGGGTCGAAGCCCTCGGGGTAGATGTAGTTGCCCTGGTCGTCGTACGACGCGGCCATGCCGTACAGGGTCGGGTCGAACTCGACCGAGGCCGGGTCGGCACCGAAGGACTCGTTGGCCTGCTTCAGCGAGAGGCTGATGCGACGGCGCTCGAGGTCGATGTCGATGACCTTGACGAAGATCTCGTCGTTGACCTGGACGACCTGCTCCGGGATCTCCACGTGGCGCTCGGCCAGCTCGGAGATGTGGACCAGACCCTCGATGCCCTCGTCCACGCGGACGAACGCACCGAACGGAACCAGCTTCGTGACCTTGCCGGGCACGACCTGGCCGATCTGGTGGGTGCGGGCGAACTGCTGCCACGGGTCTTCCTGGGTCGCCTTCAGCGACAGGGAGACACGCTCGCGGTCCATGTCGACGTCGAGGACCTCGACGGTGACTTCCTGGCCGACCTCGACCACCTCGGAGGGGTGGTCGATGTGCTTCCAGGACAGCTCGGAGACGTGGACCAGACCGTCGACGCCACCCAGGTCCACGAAGGCACCGAAGTTGACGATCGAGGAGACGACGCCGGAACGGACCTGACCCTTCTGGAGGGTCGTGAGGAACGTCTGGCGGACCTCGGACTGGGTCTGCTCCAGCCAGGCACGGCGGGACAGGACCACGTTGTTGCGGTTCTTGTCCAGCTCGATGATCTTCGCCTCGAGCTCCTTGCCCACGTACGGCTGGAGGTCGCGAACGCGGCGCATCTCGACGAGGGAGGCCGGCAGGAAGCCACGGAGGCCGATGTCGAGGATGAGACCACCCTTGACGACCTCGATGACGGTACCGGTGACGATTCCGTCTTCTTCCTTGATCTTCTCGATCGTGCCCCAGGCACGCTCGTACTGAGCGCGCTTCTTGGACAGGATGAGGCGGCCTTCCTTGTCCTCCTTCTGGAGGACCAGGGCCTCGATCTCATCGCCCACGGCGACGACCTCGTTCGGGTCGACGTCGTGCTTGATGGAGAGTTCGCGGCTCGGGATAACGCCTTCGGTCTTGTAACCGATGTCGAGCAGGACCTCGTCCCGGTCGACCTTCACGATGACGCCGTCGACGATGTCGCCGTCGTTGAAGTACTTGATCGTCTCGTCGATCGCGGCGAGGAAAGCTTCCTCGTTACCGATGTCGTTGACCGCTACCTGCGGGGTGGTTGCGGTGGTCTCGGTGCTGCTCGTCATGTGGGAAAGGGCTCCGGTACGGACATTGAAGTCGTAGGTACTGCTACGCCGGGAGCCCGTATCGCTCTGAAGAAGCCGGACAGCCTAGGAAGCGCCCCACCGACACTGGTGGTGGCGCCTCGACAACCGAGGGGACATACAACAGATGCGAGCGCAGCCTGCTACGTCTGAGGTGCGCAGGCCCGCAGCGCAACTTGTAGCATACGGGGGCAGCCGGGCAGGGTCAATGCGCGAAGGCGCACACCCGGGGCGGATCGCCGCATTCCCGGCACAAGAACTGTCTCTTGAGGCCACGCGGCCCCAAGACACCCCTCTTGTGACACCAAGGGGACAGGGCGTCGCCAGAGAAGGTGACGGAAGAGTACGACGAGGGAGCCGATCATCCAAGAGCCCGAATCCTCCGAGGCCGCGTTCGAGCCGGAGGCCACCCGACGCGCCGCCGGTGTCGCGGAGAGCTCCCGGGCGAACCGGGGCTGGTGGGACCGCAACGCGGACGAGTATCAGGTCGAACACGGCACGTTCCTCGGCGACGACCGGTTCGTGTGGGGTCCCGAGGGCCTCGACGAGGTCGAGGCGGAGCTCCTCGGTCCGCCGGAGGAGCTGAAGGGCAGGAACGTCCTGGAGATCGGCGCCGGCGCGGCCCAGTGCTCGCGCTGGCTGGCCGCGCAGGGTGCCCGTCCGGTCGCGCTCGACATCTCCCACCGCCAGCTGCAGCACGCGCTCCGCATCGGCGGATCGTTCCCTCTGGTGTGCGCGGACGCGGGTTCGCTGCCCTTCGGGGACGCCTCCTTCGACCTGGCGTGTTCGGCGTACGGGGCGCTGCCGTTCGTCGCGGACCCGGTGCTGGTGCTGCGCGAGGTGCGCCGTGTCCTGCGCCCGGGCGGGCGGTTCGTGTTCTCGGTGACGCACCCGATCCGCTGGGCGTTCCCGGACGAGCCCGGCCCGGAGGGGCTGAGCGTCTCGGGCTCGTACTTCGACCGCACGCCGTACGTCGAGCAGGACGACCAGGGCCGCGCGGTCTACGTCGAGCACCACCGGACGGTCGGCGACCGGGTGCGGGACGTCGTGGCGGCGGGCTTGCGGCTGGTGGACCTGGTGGAGCCGGAGTGGCCGGCCTGGAACACGGCCGAGTGGGGCGGCTGGTCGCCGTTGCGCGGGCATCTGATCCCGGGGACGGCGATCTTCGTGTGCGAGCGGGACTGAGGCGACCGTAAGGACTGCACGCGCGCGTGGGCGCGTTTTCGCGTGCACGCGCGCGTAGGGGGCGGTTTCCCAGGCGTACGACACTAGGGGCGTGATCCGTTACGACGCTCTGGACGCGCTGCCCGTACGCACCGCCCTGCCCGGTCTGACCGATGCCCTGGAGGGGCACGGCACCGCCGTGCTGGTCGCGCCGCCCGGCACCGGCAAGACGACGTTGGTGCCGCTGGCGCTGGCGGGGCTGCTCGGTGAGGGGCAGGCCCGGCGGGTCGTCGTCGCCGAGCCGCGGCGGATCGCGGCCCGGGCCGCCGCGCGGCGGATGGCGTGGCTGCTGGGCGAACAGGTCGGCCGGAGCGTCGGGTACACGGTGCGCGGGGAGCGGGTCGTCGGGCGGCACGCACGCGTGGAGGTCGTCACGACCGGTGTGCTGCTGCAACGGCTGCAGCGCGACCAGGAACTGGCGGGCGTGGACGTGGTGGTGCTCGACGAGTGCCATGAGCGGCATCTGGACGCGGACACGGTGGCGGCGTTCCTGTGGGACGTGCGGGAGACACTGCGGCCGGAGCTGCGGCTGGTGGCGGCGTCGGCGACGACGGACGCGGAGGGCTGGGCGCGGCTGCTGGGCGGGGCGCCGGTGGTCGCGGCGGAGGGTGTCTCGCACCCGGTGGAGGTGGTGTGGGCGCCGTCGGCCCGTCCGGTGCGGCCGCCGCACGGGATGCGGGTCGACCCCGCGCTGCTGACGCACGTGGCGTCGACGGTCCGGCGGGCGCTGGCGGAACGGTCGGGGGACGTGCTGTGTTTCCTGCCGGGCGTCGGGGAGATCGCGCGGGTCGCCGGGCAGCTGGGTGAACTGGGCGGTGTGGAGGTGCTCCAGGTGCACGGGCGGGCGCCGGCGGCCGTGCAGGACGCGGTGCTGGCCGGCGGGGCGCGGCGCCGGGTGGTGCTGGCGACGTCGGTGGCGGAGTCGTCGCTGACGGTGCCCGGGGTGCGGGTGGTCGTCGACTCCGGGCTGGCCCGGGAGCCTCGGGTGGATCACACGCGGGGGCTGAGCGCGTTGGCGACGGTCCGGGCGTCGCAGGCGGCCGGGCGGCAGCGGGCGGGGCGGGCCGGGCGTGAGGCGCCGGGTGCGGTGTACCGCTGCTGGGCGGAGGCCGAGGACGCGCGTCTGCCGCGTTTTCCGTCTCCGGAGATCAAGGTGGCCGACCTGACGACGTTCGCGTTGCAGGTGGCGTGCTGGGGAGATCCCGAGGCGGGCGGGCTGGCGTTGCTGGACGCGCCGCCGGGCGGGGCGATGGCGGCGGCCCGGTCGGTGTTGTCGGCGATCGGGGCGGTGGACTCCGTCGGGCGGGCCACGGAGCGGGGTGGGCGTCTGGCTCGGCTGGGGTTGCATCCCCGGCTGGGGCGGGCGTTGTTGGATGCGGCTCCGTTGGTCGGTGTAGAGCGGGCCTCGGAGGTTGTCGCGTTGTTGAGCGAGGAGGCGCCGCGGGAGTACGGGGATGATCTGGCGGCTGCTCTGCGGGGTGCGCGGCGTGGGGGTGACGCCTATGCGACGCGGTGGCGTGCTGAGGCGCGGCGGCTGCGGGCCGTCTCGACGGACATTTCCCACCCGCACACCCGTGGCTGTCTTCCGGTGGAGGTGAACGTCGAGGTCTCGGCGGGTGCCGTAGCCGACGATGCGGCCGGCGGCGTGGGCCCGTCGCGGGCGACTCGGTGGGCCACCGCCGGGGAGGACAGCCTCGTAGGACTCGTTGCCGCTCTGGCCTTCCCCGAGCGTGTCGCCAAAGCCGACGGCGGTTCCTACCTCATGCTCTCCGGGACCCGCGCCGAGGCCGGGGACGGTAGCGGGCTGCGCGGAGCCCCCTGGATCGCCGTGGCCGTGGCCGACCGCCCCGTCGGGAAGGGGCACGCGCGTGTGCGGCTCGGGGCCGTGGTCGACGAGGAGGTCGCGCGGTTCACGGCGGGGGCGCTGCTCGACGAGCGGGACGAGGTGCACTGGGTCGACGGAGACGTCGTCGCGCGGCGCGTGGAGCGGCTGGGAGCCGTTGAGCTGGCGGTGCGGCTGATCAGAAACCCCGACCCCGTTCTCGTACGCGACGCGCTTCTCGAGGGGCTGCGGCGCGAGGGGTTCCGTCTGTTGCGCTGGTCCGCCGACGCCGGCGTACTGCGGCAGCGGCTCGCGTTTCTGCGTCTGCGGCTCGGTGAGCCCTGGCCCGATGTGTCCGACGACGCCCTCCACGCGCGCGTGGACGAGTGGCTGGAGCCCGAGCTCGGGCGGGCCCGGCGGCGTGCCGATCTCGCGCGGATCGACGCGGGCGGCGCGCTCGGCCGGCTGCTGCCCTGGGCGTCCGGGGAGGCGGCGCGGCTGGACGAGCTCGCGCCGGAGCGGATCGCCGTGCCCAGTGGGTCCAGGATCCGGATCGACTACGGCAATCCCGAACAGCCTGTTCTCGCCGTGAAGTTGCAGGAGATGTTCGGGCTGGCGCAGTCGCCGTCCGTCGCGGGCGTGCCGCTGCTCGTGCATCTCCTCTCCCCCGCCGGGCGGCCCGCCGCCGTCACCGCCGACCTCGCCTCCTTCTGGAAGGACGGCTACAAGGGCGTACGGTCGGAGCTGCGCGGCCGTTATCCGAAGCATCCGTGGCCCGAGGACCCGGCCGCCGCCGAGCCGACCCGGTACACCAACGCTCGGCTCAGGCGCTGACCGGCTCGGGTTCGGCGGACTCGGCGGGTCGCGGGTCCGCCGGGCGGCGGCTTCTCGCCTCCAGGTAGAGGGAGAGGGCCAGGAGCAGGCCGCCGAGCAGCAGGAAGCCCCAGGGCAGGTACGACGTCATCAGCAGGACCAGGACGCGCTGGGAGTTGACCAGGTTCACGGTGTGGTCGATGTAGTCCTCGCGCATCTTGACGTGGCCCGCGAACGCCGTCACCTTGTCGCGGTCGCCGAGGAGGGTGCCGCCGCGGAGTTCCTCCTTGTGGATCTCCTCGCCGTAGACGGGGGCGCCGGTGACCGGTTCGACCCAGAACTTGCGGACCGTGGTGTACCAGCGGGTCGTGCCGGTCTTGGCGACGGACTCCGGTGTGATGCCCTCGACGGGCATCGTCTTGGGGAGTTTCACGTTGGTCCAGGGGATGGTCTGCTCGAAGTAGTAGACCTCTACGCCGCGGAAGTCCTGGGTGCCCCGGTAGTGGATGGGGGCGGTCACGCGGGCCTGGGCGTCGAAGTACTCGTAGTCCCGTTTCTCCGTCAGGAACGGCCATTTGAACTCGATGCCCTCGCGCCTGACCGGGTCGCCGTCGACCATCTCGCCGGTGGCGTGGACGGGTTCCTGGGTGTGGGCGTCGAAGATGTACCGCTCGGGGATCCTGGAGACCATCTTGCCGTCGGGGCCGACGACGTACGACAGGCCGTCCCAGACGACGACGTCGCGGCCCGCGGTCTTCTCGATCTTCTCGGAGGCCTCGACGTTGCCCTTGAGGGTCTGCACGATGGTGACCTTGGAGACCTTCTTCGCCTTCATCGTGCCGTAGTCGAGGAGGGTGGCGTCCTTCGCCTCCAGGACCATGTCCTGGTACTGGCCGGCGGGGATCTTGGCGAGGCGGGGGAAGGCGTACCAGCGCAGCATCGGGGACAGCGCGGCGAAGAACACGGCGAGGGCGAGCAGGATCAGACTGGCCTTGCGGCGCATGTCGGGCTCCCTCCCGGGCGGTTACGGGTGTGCCGGCACCGTCGTCAGCAGCGGCTTGGGGGACGTCTCGCCCGCCGGGGTGCCGAGGGCGGTGAGCGTGAGGACCAGGGCGAGCGCGACGGCGAGACCGGTCGCGGCGGCGATCAGGGCGCGCATACGGGCCTCCCGGAGCCGGCACTGGAACTGATGCATCGTCAGGTTCGGCACCGTAGCAACGGGCGGGTGAGATGAGAACAGGTCGCGCACACAACGGCGGCGCCCCTCGGCCGAGGGGCGCCGCCGTTGTCGTACGGAGGACTACGCGCTGGGGCTCGACGACTCCGACTCGGTCGGGCTCGGCGACTCCGTCTCGGTCGGGCTCGGCGACGACTCGGCCGCGGCGACGGTCAGTTCGACCGTCAGGGTCGCGCCGCCCGCGGTGTTGATGCGGAGCAGGAACGTGCCGGTGGTGTCGTCGGCGTACAGCTTCGGGAGCTTCAGCAGACCGTTCGCGTCCGTCTTCAGGCCGGTGAGGGTGCGGACGGTCTTGCCGTCGGCGTCCTGGAAGTAGGGGCCCTTGTCGTTCTCGGCGGGGTCGTCGGCCGACTTGATGAGCGTGGCGGTGGCGGCGACGCCGTCCGCGGCGGCGCCCTTGTAGGTGGCCTTCACCTCGACCTGGTCGGCGAACTCGCCACCCGGGACGCAGGTCAGCGCGGTGTCACTGGTGCGGGCCAGGGTGTCGGCGGCGCGCTCGGTGACGGTGGCGGTGTAGTCGAGGCCGACGATCATCCGGCCGACGACGGTGGCGCGGACGGTGACGTCGCCGGTCTTCTCACCGGCGCGCAGGGCGGGCGCGACGGCCACGCCGGAGCTGTTGGTGACGACCGTGGCGACGTTCTCGCCGCTGGTGAAGGTGGTGTCCGTCTCGCCGACGACGGTGAAGCGGACCCGGACCTTGGCGACGGCCTTGCCGCCCTCGGTCTCGGCGCGGGTGCTGATCCGCTGGGTGAACGCGTCGCCCGCCATGGCGGTGAGCTTCGCGGTACCGGCGTCCTCCAGGTGGTCCACCGTGTCGGTGGGCGTCGGTGTGGGAGTGGGAGTGGGCGTCGTCGGGGTGGTGGGCGAGCCGGAGCCGGGCGGTGTCGGGCTCGTGGCGCCACCGCCGGGCGTCTGGGGCTCGGGACTGGGGGTCGGCTTGTCCGCGGCGGGCGGCGTGGGGGACGGCTTGGGGCTCGCCCCGGTGGTGTTGTCGCTGCGGTTGTCGGGCAGGGTGCCGGTGCCGTCCGGGATCTCGTGGGTGCCCCTGCGGTAGTACTCCAGCCACGACAGGACGGTGTTGAGGTAGTCCTGGGAGTTGTTGTAGCTGAGGATCGCGCGGTTGAGATCGGCCGTGGTGGACAGGTCCCAGCCGAAGCGGCACAGGTAGTGGCCGGCGGCGAGCGCGGCGTCGTAGATGTTGTTGGGGTCCTTCTTGCCGTCACCGTTGCCGTCACGGCCGGCCCACGCCCAGGTGGACGGGATGAACTGCATGGGCCCGACGGCACGGTCGTAGGCGCTGTCCCCGTCGAAGGCGCCGTCGTCGGTGTCGCTGATGTTCGCGAAGCCGACGCCGTTGAGCTGCGGGCCGAGGATCGGCGAGATCGTGGTGCCGTTCGCGTCGACGCGGCCGCCGCGGGCCTGGCCGGACTCGACCTTGCCGATGGCGGCGAGCAGTTCCCAGGGCAGGTTGCAGCCGGGCTTGGCGTCCTGCAGCGCGGTGGCGGCCTTCTTGTAGGCGTCGAGGACGGTGGCGGGTATGCCGGATTCGGTCGCGCCCAGGGCGGTGGACGGGCCGGTGGTCGGCGAGGGGCTCGGGCTGGGGCTGTTGAGCGGCGGCAGGTCCGTGTAGTACGGCGAGTTGCCGGTCGCGCTGTCGTCGGCGACTGCGTCGGGGGTCGGCTGGGCGCCGGCGGGGGTCTGTCTGCCCTGGTCGTCGACCGACACCCCCGGAGCCTGGGACGCGGACAGCGCCGCGACCGCGGCGGCGGCCACGGCTGTCGTCGCGGCCCCCTTGCGCAGCCTCCTGCCGAATTGCGCCGCCATAGAGTGAACCCCTCCCATGGACGCGCCCCGGGGCGCCCGTCTCTGTCTGCTGTGCTCGCCCTGTTGTGACGATCGGCCCGCCGCCAGGGTTGCCCCCGAGGTGACCCAGGCGACCCTACGACAACTTCCTTTGCAGGGGCACCCGTTCGTGCCCGATTTCTACCACTTGGCGGTCAGCGATACTGAGCGGCACCAGCATCCGCCGCGAGGAGACCCGTTGCCGTTCACCCTGAGTCATGCGGCGGCGGTACTGCCCGCCGTACGCACCGACGGAACCGGCCGGGCCCGCCTGGTGCCCGCCGTACTGGTGGCAGGTTCCTTCGCTCCTGACATGACCTACTACGCGGCGAGTGTCCTTTCCGGGGCGATGGAGTTCGGCGACGTGACGCACTCCTTCCCGGGCGTGTTCACGGTGGATGTCGTGATCGCCTGGGCGCTGGTGGGCGTATGGCTGCTCATCCGCGAGCCGTTGGTGGCGCTCCTGCCGGGCGCGCGGCAGGGACGGGTGGCCGCACTGCTGCGCTGCGGAACGCCACGCGCGCGCATACGGCCGACGTCGGTGCTCTGGTGGTACGTCTCGGCCGCCCTCGGCGCCCTCACGCACGTCGTCTGGGACGCGTTCACGCACCTCGACCGGTGGGGGATGCGGGTCTTCCCCGTCCTGGGCCGGGAGGTGGCGGGCTCCCCTCTGTACTGGTACCTGCAGTACGGCGGTTCGGCGGTGGCCGCGGTCGTGATCGCCGCGTTCGTGGCCGTGGCGCTACGGCGGGCGCCCGCAGCCCCGCCGGTGGGGGTGCCGGCGCTGTCGGTACGGGACCGGTGGTGGGCCGGCGCGGTGATCGGCGGGTGCGCGACGGTGGCGGCGGTGCAGCGGTTGACGCGCTGGTGGGACTACTGGGGGTCCACGGCGAAGCCCTGGGAGGTCATCCCGACGCTGTGCTTCGGCGCGGGCGCGGGACTGGTCCTGGGGGTGCTGGTGTACGCCGTGGGCGTCAGGGTGTGGCGTCCGGTCCCGGTCCCTGACAGTTCGGGTTCGGATGCGGACGCGGCCGGGACACGGCCGAGCCGTCCGGCCGCTCGCTGAGGGCGCCGGCGACGAACACGGTGACGGGCCCTGCGGGGCGTGACCGTGGGAGCCGGTTGAGGGCGAGCGCCAGACAGCCACGGGCGAGGTCGGCCCACAGGCGCCGGCGGAGCGGTGCGGGGCCGGGGCGCCGACGCCGGAGGGACGTCATCAGGTCGGTGGGGATGCGGGCGGTGCTTGCGCCGGCCGCGAAGACCGGAACCGACGGGGACGGCAGGGTGGGGACGGCACCGACGTGCGCGTCCGCGAGGGCCGGGGCCGTCCGGCGGTGAAGCGTGCGTATACCCATGCCCGCATCTTTACGGGCGCCCGGGACGGGGGGCGCCTTCGCGGGGGCCACGCGGGTGACGGGTCCTCCGGGGGTGGGGTGGGGGTTGTGCGGGTGGGTGGGGTGGCCGGCAGGGGGTGCGGTGGGGTGGGCACCGCCGGTGGGGCGCCGTGGGATTGCGCGCCGTTGCGGCGGCATGGGGAGGCGGCGGGCGGACGGCTGTGACGGCCGGTGCGTCCCAACAGGCAGCGGGAGGACTCGGCACCGCCGGACCACGCAACGGTGGTTGCTCACCATCGCGGCGAAATTTGCCCGGCCCCCAAGAACCGCCGTCACGGCGAGCAGCCGCTGCCGCGTGACCCGGCCGAGCCGAACCAGCCGGACCCCTGCGACACCCACCCCGACGGCACCCGCCGAGACCCCGCGGGCCGCGCACCGGCGGCTACTGCGCAGGCCTCGACCGGCGACAACCGAGGCGGGCGCACCCTGGGCGGCAGCCGTGGAGGGACAGCCGTCGGCGGGAGCCACGGGCGGCAGCCAAGCGGGGCGTACCCCGCTTGACTGCCGGTCACGGATCTGCGGCCCGACCGCCGGAGGCTGGTGCCCCGGCAGGCAGCGTTTGCCCGTCAAGGAGCGGCGTCCGGTGCGTGCTCTCGGCGCGCCGGACACCGCGGGCACCGCACAGGACTTTCGAAACACCCCCTAGTGCGCTGCCGACTCCCAGTCCGGGCCCACGCCCACCGAGACGTCCAGCGGAGCGCGGAGGTGGACGGCGTTCGCCATTTCGCGGCGGACCAGTTCCTCCGCGGCCGCCCGCTCGCCGGGGGCGATTTCCAGGACGATTTCGTCGTGGACCTGGAGGAGCATGCGGGACTCCAGCTGCGCCTCGCTCAGGGCCCGGCCCACGTTGAGCATGGCGATCTTGACGATGTCGGCGGCCGTGCCCTGGATGGGGGCGTTCAGCGCCATCCGCTCGGCTGCCTCACGGCGCTGGCGGTTGTCGCTGTTGAGGTCGGGGAGGTAGCGGCGGCGCCCGAAGAGCGTCGCCGTGTAGCCCGTCGCCCGCGCCTCGTCCACGGCCCGGCGCAGATAGTCGCGTACGCCGCCGAACCGCTCGAAGTACGTGTCCATCAGGGCACGCGCCTCGCCCGCGTCGATGTTCAGCTGCTGGGAGAGGCCGAAGGCGGACAGGCCGTACGCCAGGCCGTACGACATCGCCTTGATCTTGCGTCGCATCTCCGCGTCCACGGCCGAGCGGTCGACTGCGAACACCTGGGAGGCGACTGTGGTGTGCAGGTCCTCACCGGAGGTGAACGCCTCGATCAGGCCCTCGTCCTCGGACAGGTGGGCCATCACGCGCAGTTCGATCTGGCTGTAGTCCGCGGTCATCAGCGACTCGAAGCCCTCGCCGACCACGAAGCCCCGGCGGATCGCGCGGCCCTCGTCCGTGCGGACGGGGATGTTCTGCAGGTTCGGGTCCGTCGAGGAGAGCCGTCCGGTCGCCGCCACCGTCTGGTTGAAGGTGGTGTGGATACGGCCGTCCGTCGCGATGGTCTTGATCAGGCCCTCGACCGTCACGCGCAGCTTCGCCTGTTCGCGGTGGCGGAGCATGATGACCGGCAGTTCGTTGTCGGTCTGGCCGGCCAGCCAGGCCAGTGCGTCGGCGTCCGTCGTGTAGCCGGTCTTCGTCTTCTTCGTCTTGGGCAGGCCCAGTTCGCCGAAGAGGACTTCCTGGAGCTGCTTGGGCGAGCCCAGGTTGAACTCGTGCCCGGCGGCCGCGTGCGCCTCCTTCACGGCCTGCTGCACGGCGCCCGCGAACATCTGCTCCATGGCCTCCAGGTGGGCCCGGTCGGCCGCGATGCCGTGCCGCTCCATCCGGGCCAGCAGCGCGGAGGTGGGCAGTTCCATGTCCCCGAGGAGATCCGCCGCGCCGACCTCCTGGAGACGGCCCCCGAAGGCCTCGCCCAGGTTGAGGACGGCGCGGGCCTGGATCATCAGCGCCTCGGCCTCGGCACCGTCGTCCGCGCCGAAGGCCAGCTGGCCGTCGGCCGCCGCGGCGGGGGCCAGCTCACGGTGCAGATACTCCAGGGACAGGGCGTCCAGGTCGAAGGAACGCCGGCCGGGCTTCACCAGGTAGGCGGCGAGGGCCGTGTCCATGGTCACCCCGGCGACGGTCCAGCCGTGCTCGGCGAAGACCCGCATCGCGCCCTTGGCGTTGTGGAAGACCTTCGGCCTGTCCGCGTCGGCCAGCCAGGCCGCGAACGCCCTCTCGTCGGCCTCGTCCAGCTGCGACGGGTCGAACCAGGCGGCCGCGCCCCCGCCCGCGGCGAGCGCGACCTCGGCCACCGAGCCGGTGCCCAGCGCCCAGGTGTCGACCGTGGCGACGCCGAGGACCTCGCCGCCGTGCTCGGTGAGCCACGGCGCCAGCTCACCCGTGCCGAGCACGGTGCCGTCGATCTCGACGCCGTCCGTGACGATCGGGGTCTCCTCGGCCTCCTCGGCGCCCGGGTCGACGGCCAGCAGCCGCTCCCGCAGTGAGGGGTTGCGGATCTCCAGGGTGTCCAGGACCACCGCGACGGCCTTGCGGTCGTACGGCGCGCGCTCCAGGTCGGTGACGGTCTTCGGCAGGTCGACGGTGCGCACCATCTCGGTCAGCCGGCGGTTGAGCTTGACGGCCTCCAGGTGGTCGCGCAGGTTCTGCCCGGCCTTGCCCTTGACCTCCTCGACCCGCTCGACGAGGTCCGCGAACGACCCGAACTGGTTGATCCACTTCGCGGCCGTCTTCTCCCCGACCCCGGGGATGCCCGGCAGGTTGTCGGACGGGTCGCCGCGCAGCGCCGCGAAGTCGGGGTACTGGGCGGGCGTCAATCCGTACTTCTCGACGACCTTCTCCGGAGTGAACCGGGTCAGCTCCGAGACGCCCTTCGTCGGATACAGCACCGTCGTGTGCTCGCTGACCAGCTGGAAGGAGTCCCGGTCGCCGGTGACGATCAGCACCTCGAAGCCCTCTGCCTCGGCCTGCGTGGCCAGCGTGGCGATCACGTCGTCGGCCTCGAAGCCGTCGACCGCGAACCGCGACACGTGCATCGCGTCGAGGAGCTCGCCGATCAGCTCGACCTGGCCCTTGAACTCGTCCGGCGTCTTGGAGCGGTTCGCCTTGTACTCCGTGAACTCCTCGGAGCGCCAGGTCTTGCGGGACACGTCGAAGGCCACCGCGAAGTGCGTGGGCGCCTCGTCCCGCAAGGTGTTGGCCAGCATCGACGCGAAGCCGTAGATCGCGTTCGTCGGCTGGCCGGTCGCGGTTGTGAAGTTCTCCGCGGGCAGCGCGAAGAACGCGCGGTAGGCCAGTGAGTGCCCGTCCATGAGCATCAGGCGGGGCCGGTCGCCGCCGGAGGTGTTGTCGGTCTTCTTCGATGCTGTCTCTGCCACGCCCCCGATCCTGCCACGCGCCACTGACAGTCGGCCCCCATCGGGGGTTCCGGCCGCCCGCGACCACGGCTGCCGCCCCGCAACCATGGCTGCCGCCCCATGACCGTCGTGTCAGTGCCGCGTGCGAGGATCGGAGATGTACCTCACACGCACATGTGTACGCGACAGGAGAGTGCGCGATGGCAACGAAGCCGCCCCAGGGTGATCCGGTTCAGGACGCACCGCAGGTCGACGAGCCGAAGCACGCGGCGGCGGGCTTGCCGGCCATCGGGCACACCCTGCGCATGGCGCAGCAGCAGATGGGCGTGAAGCGCACGGCGCTGACGCTCCTGCGCGTCAACCAGAAGGACGGCTTCGACTGCCCGGGCTGCGCCTGGCCGGAGCCGGACCACCGGCACAAGGCGGAGTTCTGCGAGAACGGCGCGAAGGCGGTCGCCGAGGAGGCCACGCTGCGCCGGGTCACCCCGGAGTTCTTCGCCGCGCACTCCGTCGCGGACCTCGCCACCCGCAGCGGCTACTGGCTGGGCCAGCAGGGCCGCCTCACGCACCCCATGTATCTCCCCGAAGGGGGAGACCGCTACGAGCCGGTGACCTGGGAGCGGGCCTTCGACATCATCGCCGAGGAGATCACCGCCCTCGCCTCCCCCGACGAGGCCCTCTTCTACACCTCGGGCCGCACCAGCAACGAAGCGGCCTTCCTCTACCAGCTCTTCGCCCGCGAGCTCGGCACCAACAACCTGCCGGACTGCTCGAACATGTGCCACGAGTCGTCCGGCTCGGCCCTGTCCGAGACCATCGGCATCGGCAAGGGCAGCGTCCTGCTCGAGGACCTCTACAAGGCCGACCTGATCGTCGTCGCCGGACAGAACCCCGGCACCAACCACCCGCGCATGCTGTCGGCCCTGGAGAAGGCCAAGGCGAACGGCGCGAAGATCATCAGCGTCAACCCACTGCCCGAGGCGGGCCTGGAGCGCTTCAAGAACCCGCAGACCCCGCAGGGCATGCTCAGGGGCGCCGCCCTCACCGACCTGTTCCTGCAGATCCGCATCGGCGGCGACCAGGCCCTCTTCCGCCTCCTCAACAAGCTGATCCTCGACACGGAGGGCGCCGTCGACGAGGAGTTCGTCCGCGAGCACACCCACGGCTACGAGGAGTTCGTGGCCGCCGCAGACGCCGCCGACTGGGACGAGACCCTGACGGCGACCGGCCTCACGCGCGCGGAGATCGAGGAAGCCCTCGCCATGGTCCTCGCCTCGCAGCGCACGATCGTGTGCTGGGCGATGGGCCTGACCCAGCACAAGCACTCCGTGCCGACCATCCGCGAGGTGGTCAACTTCCTCCTCCTGCGTGGCAACATCGGCCGCCCCGGCGCGGGCGTGTGCCCCGTCCGTGGCCACTCCAACGTCCAGGGCGACCGCACGATGGGCATCTTCGAACGCCCCGCTCCCGCCTTCCTGGACGCCTTGGAGAAGGAGTTCGGCTTCGCACCCCCGCGCGAGCACGGCTACGACGTCGTGCGGGCCATCCGCGCCCTGCGTGACGGCGAGGCGAAGGTCTTCTTCGCGATGGGCGGCAACTTCGTCTCGGCATCCCCCGACACGGACGTCACGGAAGCGGCCATGCGCCGGGCCCGCCTCACGGTCCACGTCTCGACGAAACTCAACCGCTCGCACGCCGTGACAGGCGCCCGCGCCCTCATCCTCCCCACCCTCGGCCGCACCGAGCGCGACCTCCAGAGCAGCGGCGAACAGTTCGTCACGGTCGAGGACTCCATGGGCATGGTGCACGCCTCCAGGGGCCGCCTGGATCCGGCGAGCAGCCATCTCCTGTCCGAACCGGCCATCGTCTGCCGCCTGGCCCGCCGCGTACTCGGCGAGAACACGGTCGTGCCGTGGGAGGAGTTCGAGAAGGACTACGCCACGATCCGCGACCGCATCTCGCGGGTGATCCCCGGCTTCGAGGACTTCAACGCGCGAGTGACTGGTTCTGCTGGTCGCCCTGGCGGCTTCGCCCTCCCCCACGCCCCCCGAGACGAGCGCCGCTTCCCGACGGCCACCGGAAAGGCCAACTTCACGGCGGCACCGGTCGAGTACCCGGCACTCCCCGCGGGCCGCCTGCTCCTGCAGACCCTGCGCTCGCACGACCAGTACAACACCACGATCTACGGCCTGGACGACCGCTACCGGGGCATCAGGAACGGCCGCCGCGTCGTCCTCGTGAACCCCGAGGACGCGCAGGCCCTGAGCATGGCGGACGGCTCGTACGTGGACCTGGTCAGCGAGTGGAAGGACGGCATCGAGCGCCGGGCTCCCGGCTTCCGCGTCGTCCACTACCCCACGGCCCGTGGCTGCGCGGCCGCGTACTACCCGGAGACCAACGTCCTCGTCCCCCTCGATGCCACCGCTGACACCAGTAACACCCCGGCCAGCAAGTCCGTGGTCGTACGTCTGGAACAATCGTCCACCGACTGAGCGTTTGCTCAGCGAGCGACTGATCACGACGAACGGAGCCGGGCCCCATGGGCGAGCAGCAGCACGTGAAGTTCCCGCAAGAGGTCATCGACGAGTACGCCTCGCTCGGCGTCGACCTCCCCGCTCTGTTCTCCGCCGGACACCTCGGGACGCGGATGGGCGTGCAGATCGTGGAGGCCTCGGCGGACCGGGTCGTGGGCACGATGCCGGTCGAGGGCAATACCCAGCCCTACGGCCTGCTGCACGGCGGCGCGTCTGCGGTGCTGGCCGAGACGCTGGGCTCCGTCGGTTCGATGCTCCACGGAGGCAGCACCAAGATCGCGGTCGGCGTCGACCTGAACTGCACGCACCACCGGGGAGTGCGGTCCGGACTGGTGACCGGGGTGGCCACGCCGGTGCACCTGGGCCGGTCCACGGCGACGTACGAGATCGTGATCAGCGACGAGGAGAACCGCCGCGTGTGCACCGCCCGGCTCACCTGCCTGCTGCGCGACGTGCGCCCGGGCGACGGCGAACATGTCCGCGCCGCGAGCTGATCAACGCCAGGACACTCGTAGGAAGCACATAGGGAAAACCCTGGAGCGGCGGCCACGCCCTTGTCGCGGCCGCCCCCACAGCGCTTCACTGGCGCTGCCCCACCCCCACAGGAGAACCCCGTCCCACTGTGTCCCACCTGTAGAAGGGTTTCTCTTGACCGCCCTACGCGCTTCCGCCGTCACCGCCGCGGCCTGCGCCGCCGTGCTCGCCACCGCGCTGCCGTCCTCGGCCATCAACTCCTACAACGCGACGCCCGCCCCCGAGCGCACCGAGGTCGGCGCACTCGTCGCCACCTGGGACAACGACGGCGATCCCACGACCCCCGACCGGGTCGACTGGGTCTGCTCCGGCACCATGATCGACGCGGACACCTTCCTGACCGCCGCGCACTGCACCACCGACTGGCCGGACAACGTGCGGTTCTACGTGTCCCTCGACCAGGACGTACAGGCCGGCCTCGACGCCGCCGCGCAGAAGTACCCCGGCGACCCCGCCGCCCAGGCGAGGGCCGTGGCCGTCCAGGGCACCGCCCACAGCCACCCCGGCTTCCCGGGACCCGCCTCCGACACCCACGACATCTCGGTCGTCGAACTCCCCGCACGCCAGGTCGAGGCCCGCTGGACCTTCACCCCGGCCGCCCTGCCCACCGCCGACCAGCTGGGCGCGCTCGGACCGCAGGGGCTGAACTCCACCGACTGGTTCGTCGCCGGATACGGCACCCAGGAGGCCCAGCGCGGCCCCGGTGGCCACACCCACCCCGGCGGCGGCGTCCGTATGAAGGCACCCGTCACCTACGACGCCCTCAACAACTCCTGGGTCCGCCTGGCGATGACCGCACCACAGGGCAACGGCGGCGCCTGCTACGGCGACTCCGGCGGCCCCAACTTCGCGGTGATCGGAGGCAGGAACGTCCTCGCGGCCACCACCATCACCGGCGACAGCGCGTGCTACGCGACCAACGTGACGTACCGCCTGGACACCCCGGCCGCCCGCGCCTTCCTCACCCCGTTCGTCGCCCTGCCCTGACCGCACGGTGCCAGCGGGCCCGGGACTCGACCGTCCTACGACGTTGATCCCGGGCACCCGGCGGCCTAGCGTCAAGGCATGACAACGGGAGGAGCCCTCCGGCGGGGGGCAACGCTCGGCTTCGGGCTCGGGCTGGCGCTCCTGACCGGCGGCCTGACCACCGGGTGCGGTGGATCCGGCACGAAGGACGCGGCGACGGGCACGGGGGCGGCCGGCTCCGCCTCGCCGTCCTCCGGGGCCACGCCGCCCGAGGACCTGTGCGCGCGCATCGTCGCGTACTGGTCCCGGGAGGTGCTGGACGACAACACCTACGGCGACTACCAGTCGATGGGCCTGTCCAACGGGCAGTACGAGATCCTCAGGGACGTCGTGGACGCCGCCCGCGCCGAGCGGCGACGCAACGGTGACAAAGCGGCGGAGCAGCTGATCGACCGCGAGGCGCGTGCGGGCTGTGAGGACTGGTACCGCACCGGCGGCCCGACCGACGGGCCGTGGCAGTGAGCGGCGTCGGCCCTGTCGAGCCCGGTGAGGGCACGCGCGCGTGGGACGCCCCCGAGCCCGGCGCCCCCCTGCTCGCCGCTCCTCGGCGCGGACGCCTGGCGCGGCTGTACGCCCGCCGGCGCCGCAGCGTCCTCGTCACGGCGATCGCCGCCGTCCTCCTCGCGGGCGGCGGCTACCTCTACGCGACGCGGCCGCAGGAACCGCCGCCGGCCGCCGCGGTGTACCCCTCCCTGGTGGTCGACGTCGGCTACCTCGGCGAGGAGCCCTTACCCGCCGGCGCTTCGCGTGGGGCCTTCAGCTTCGCGGTGAAGGTCACGACGCATTCCGGCCCTCCGGTCACCGTGCTGCGCGTCACCCAGCCCTACTCCGGCATTTCTCTTTCATCAGCCCCGCGTCTGCCCGTCCGGACCGCTGCCGGCTCCTCCCACAAGATCGTCATCACCATGCATGTGACGGAATGTGCGAATGTGCCGCAGAACGCCGGGCTGCCTTTCCTGGACGTAACTCTGCGTAATACGCGCGCAATGCAGGTTCACAGTTTCATCCTGGGTGAGCGCTATGCGCACGACCTCTCAGAGGCCCTCCGAACCTACTGCGGCAGCGAGGCCGCGTCAGGAGTGTAAGTCGGAAACACTCCTGAAATCATTACGGCGCGTCCTGCAGGTTCTCACTATGTGGACCGGACGAATCGGCCGGAATTCTGCTCATTCACCCGCTGAGTACCGCTCTGCATTACCTCGTGTCATAACAAGAGCGTCACAGCCTTGACCAGACCCTCCTCCACGTTCCCTACACACGCTTAGAGTCACGCCCAGTCACCGCGCCACCGGAATCAAACCATCTTCGGCCCAGCGCTCGACTCGGCCCGTTCCACGAGGAAGGGCCGTGCCAGGGAAAGGACTGCTGATCGTGCGTCAACGTTCGCTCATCGCCATCACCGCCGCGCTGGCGGCGGGAGCACTCACCCTCACCGCCTGCGGCTCGCGCGACGATGACAGCGGCTCGGACTCCGGCGGTGGCACCACCGTCGTCATCGGCGTCGACGCCCCGCTGACCGGCGACCTGTCCGCGCTGGGCCTCGGTATCAAGAACTCCGCGGACCTCGCAGTCAAGACGGCCAACAAAGACAAGGTCGTCGACGGCATAACCTTCAAGATCGAGGCCCTTGACGACCAGGCACAGCCCTCCGCGGGTCAGCAGAACGCCACGTCGTTCGTCGCCAACAAGGACGTCCTCGGCGTCGTCGGCCCGCTGAACTCCTCGGTCGCCGAGTCCATGCAGAAGGTCTTCGACGACGCCAAGCTCGTCGAGGTCTCCCCCGCCAACACCGGCCCCGCCCTGTCCCAGGGCGCGGACTGGCAGACCAACAAGGTCCGCACGTACAAGTCCTACTTCCGCACCGCGACCACGGACGCCATCCAGGGCCCGTTCGCAGCGCAGTACGTCTTCAACGACGCCAAGAAGAAGAACGTCTTCGTCATCGACGACAAGAAGACGTACGGCGCCGGTCTGGCCGGCACCTTCACCGACGAGTTCAAGAAGCTCGGCGGCAAGGTCGTCGGCACCGAGCACATCGACCCCGACACCAAGGACTTCTCCGCGGTCGCCACCAAGGTGAAGAACTCCGGCGCGGACGCCGTCTACTACGGCGGCGAGTACCCGCAGGCCGGCCCGCTGGCCAAGCAGATCAAGGACGCAGGCGCCAAGATCACCTTCGCCGGTGGCGACGCCATCTACAGCCCCGAGTACATCAAGCTGGCGGGTTCCGGCAGCAAGGGCGACATCTCCACCTCCGTCGGCGCTCCCATCGAGGAGCTCGCCTCCGCCAAGGAGTTCATCGCCAACTACGAGGCCGAGGGCTACAAGGAGGCCTACGAGGCCTACGGCGGCTACGCCTACGACTCGGTCTGGGCGATCATCGAGGCCGTCAAGAAGGTCGTCGAGGACAACGACGGCGAACTTCCCAGCGACGCCCGCGCCAAGGTCACAGAGGCCGTGCAGAACGTGTCCTTCGACGGTGTGACCGGCAAGGTCTCCTTCGACGAATACGGCGACACCACCAACAAGCAGCTCACCGTCTACTCCGTCGAGAACGGTGTCTGGACCCCAGTGAAGTCCGGCACCTACACGGGCTGACCCACACCCGCACCACTCATGAGCCGCGCGGGGCGCTGCACCACTGGCGCCCCGCGCGGACTCGTCCGGTCACATCCCTCGACTATCCGAACGTCTCGGAGGACATGCGGTGAACGAACTGCCGCAGCAGCTGGTCAACGGCCTGCTACTGGGATCCATGTACGGGCTGGTCGCCATCGGCTACACGATGGTCTATGGCATCGTCCAGCTCATCAACTTCGCCCACGGCGAGATCTTCATGACCGGAGGCTTCGGCGCTCTCACGGTCTATCTGTACGTGCTGCCCAACGGCACATCCATGTGGGTCGCACTGCCACTGATGCTCCTCGGCGCGATCATCGTCGCCACCACGGTCGCCGTGGGCGCGGAACGGTTCGCCTACCGCCCGCTGCGAGGCGCACCACGCCTCGCTCCCCTCATCACCGCCATTGGTCTCTCCCTCGCCCTCCAGCAAGCGGTATGGGCCTGGTACCCGGACGCCAAGGAATCCATCAACTTCCCGCAGATCGACGGCGGACCCTTCGAAGTCGGCAACGTCACCGTCCAGACCGGTGACATCTTCCTGCTGATCGCCGCCCCCATCAGCATGGCGGTCCTCGCGTACTTCGTCCTCAAGACCCGCACCGGACGCGGTATGCAGGCCACCGCCCAGGACCCCGACACCGCAAAACTCATGGGCGTCAACACCGACCGCATCATCGTGATCGCCTTCGCTCTCGGCGCCGCGTTCGCCGCCATCGGAGCCGTCGCCTACGGCCTGAAGTACGGCCAGGTCCAATTCCGCATGGGCTTCATCCTCGGCCTCAAGGCCTTCACCGCCGCCGTCCTCGGCGGCATCGGCAACATCTACGGCGCCATGCTCGGCGGCCTCGTCCTCGGCGTCGCCGAGGCACTGTCCACGGCCTACATCTCCGACATCCCCGGCATGGAGCAGTTCGGAAGCCAGTCCTGGGCCAACGTCTGGGCGTTCGTACTCCTCATCCTCGTACTCCTCTTCAGGCCCCAGGGCCTGCTGGGCGAGCGCGTGGCGGACAGGGCGTGACACCGATGACCACACAGACCAGCGCTCCCCAGACCCCCAGCACCCCCTCCGCCGGCACCCCCACCGGCCTGATCGGCATCCCGCCGCGCATCGGCCGCGCCCTCGCCACCGGCGGCGGCATCCTCACCGTCATCTCCACCTTCCTCGCCTGGACCTGGACTGCCGCATTCCCCGGCGACCTCACCGTCTACGGCTACCCCGGCGGACTCCAGGTCCTCGTCCTCATCGGCGGCGCCCTGACCACGCTGTTCGGCCTCGCCTCCTACGGCGTCAAGGGCCTGCGCTGGCTCGTACCCGCCGGCGCCGACAGCGCCATCAAGCTGGCCGCGCTCGCCGCCTTCGCCACCGCCTGGTACACGATCATCGCCATCAGCACCAAGCTCGGCGGCGTCGTCAACCTCGAACCCGGCGGCTGGATCGTGGCCATCGCCACCCTCGCCACCCTCCTCGGCGCGCTCTCCCTGCCCTTCAACCGGCCGGAACCCGACCCGATCGACCCCGAGGACACCGGCTGGGAACAGTTCCGCCACAACGCACGGCACACCGTCTCCGTCGTCAAGGCCGCCCTCGCCACAGGCACCACCACCCCTGCCCGAAAGCTGCCCGCGTACGCCGAGATCCTGATCATCGTCGCCGCGCTCGCCATCGGCCTCACCGTCTTCACCTACGGCATCGGCACCGAATACGACGAACTCTTCGTCGGCTTCCTCATCACCGCCGGTTTCGGCTTCGCGGCCATCGCCAAGACCGGACTCGTGGGCCGCATCTCGGCGATCACCGCCAAGCACCGCAACGTGACCATGATCGGCGCATTCGTCGCGGCCGCCGCCTTCCCCTTCACCCAGTCCGACGACCGGTACGCGACCATCGGCGTCTACATCCTCATTTTCGCCACCGTCGCCCTCGGCCTGAACATCGTCGTGGGCCTCGCCGGCCTCCTCGACCTCGGATACGTCGCCTTCCTCGGTGTCGGCGCGTACACCGCGGCCATGGTCTCCGGCTCCCCCTCCTCACCGTTCGACATCCAACTGCCGTTCTGGGCCTCCGCCCTCCTCGGCGGAGCGGTCGCCATGGTCTTCGGCGTCATCATCGGCGCCCCCACCCTGCGACTGCGCGGCGACTACCTCGCCATCGTCACCCTCGGCTTCGGTGAGATCTTCCGCATCGCCGTCCTCAACCTGGACGGCACCTCCGGCCCCGACATCACCAACGGCTCCAACGGCATCTCGTCGATCCCGAACCTCAACATCCTCGGCTTCGACTTCGGCCAGGAACACAGCATCGCCGGATTCACCATCGCCCGGTTCGCCAACTACTTCCTGCTGATGCTCGTCATCACTCTGGTCGTGGTGGTCGTCTTCCGACGCAGCAGCGACTCCCGCATCGGCCGCGCCTGGATCGCCATCCGCGAGGACGAGACAGCCGCCCTCGCCATGGGCATCAACGGCTTCCGCGTCAAGCTCATCGCCTTCGCCCTCGGCGCCACGCTGGCCGGCCTCGCCGGTACCGTCCAGGCCCACGTCACCTACACCGTGACCCCCGAGCAGTACCAGTTCGCCCACGTCGTCCCGCCCAACTCGGCCTTCCTGCTCGCAGCAGTCGTCCTCGGCGGCATGGGCACCATCAGCGGCCCCCTCGTCGGCGCCGCACTGCTCTACCTGATCCCGGCCAAGCTCCAGTTCCTCGGCAACTACCAGCTCTTCGCCTTCGGCCTCGCGCTCGTCCTGCTGATGCGCTTCCGCCCGGAAGGCCTCATCCCGAACCGGCGCCGCCAGCTCGAATTCCACGAAGACGCGGAAGCGCCCACAGTCCTCAGCAAGGCAGGGGTCTGACCACGATGACAACCGACACCACCATCAAGGACGACGCCCCCGGCTCCGCCGCCCCCGGCGAGACCGTCCTCGACGCACGCGGCGTCACCATGCGCTTCGGCGGCCTCACGGCCGTCCGCAACGTCAACCTCACCGTCAACAGCGGCGAGATCGTCGGGTTGATCGGCCCCAACGGCGCCGGCAAGACCACCTTCTTCAACTGCCTCACGGGCCTCTACATCCCCACCGAGGGCGAAGTCCGCTACAAGGGCAACGTCCTGCCGCCCAAGTCCTTCAAGGTCACCGCGGCCGGCATCGCCCGCACCTTCCAGAACATCCGCCTGTTCGCCAACATGACGGTCCTGGAGAACGTGCTCGTCGGCCGCCACACCCGCACCAAGGAGGGCCTCTGGTCCGCGCTCCTGCGCGGCCCGGGCTTCCACAAGGCCGAAGCCGCCTCCCGCGAACGCGCCATGGAGCTCCTGGAGTTCGTCGGCCTGGCAAGCAAGGCCGAACACCTCGCCCGCAACCTCCCCTACGGCGAACAGCGCAAGCTCGAGATCGCGCGAGCCCTGGCCAGCGAGCCGGGCCTGCTCCTCCTCGACGAGCCGACGGCCGGTATGAACCCCCAGGAGACCCGGGCCACCGAAGAGCTCGTCTTCGCCATCCGCGACAAGGGCATCGCCGTCCTCGTCATCGAGCACGACATGCGGTTCATCTTCAACCTCTGCGACCGCGTCGCCGTCCTCGTGCAAGGCGAAAAGCTCGTCGAAGGCGACAGCGCCACCGTCCAGGGCGACGAACGCGTCATCGCCGCCTACCTCGGCGAACCCTTCGAGGACTCCCCCGGCGACGAGGAAATCGCCGAAGTCGAGGCCGCCGAGGCGAAGGCCGACACCACGACGGACGCCGCGCCCGGCAAGGAGAACGACCGATGACCGCACTGCTCGAAGTCGAAGACCTCCGGGTCGCCTACGGCAAGATCGAAGCCGTCAAGGGCATCTCGTTCAAGGTCGAGGCGGGCGAGGTCGTCACGCTCATCGGCACCAACGGCGCCGGCAAGACCACCACCCTGCGCACCCTCTCCGGTCTGCTGAAGCCGGTCGGCGGCCAGATCAAGTTCAACGGCAGGTCGCTCAAGAAGATCCCCGCCCACAACATCGTCTCGCTGGGACTCGCCCACTCCCCCGAGGGGCGGCACATCTTCCCCCGCATGACCATCGAGGACAACCTCCGCCTCGGAGCCTTCCTCCGCAACGACAGGCCGGGCATCGAGAAGGACATCCAGCGGGCGTACGACCTCTTCCCGATCCTCGGGGAGCGGCGCAAACAGGCCGCGGGAACGCTGTCGGGCGGTGAGCAGCAGATGCTCGCCATGGGCCGCGCGCTCATGTCCCAGCCGAAGCTGCTCATGCTCGACGAGCCGTCGATGGGTCTGTCCCCGATCATGATGCAGAAGATCATGTCCACGATCGCCGAGCTCAAGTCCCTGGGCACCACCATCCTGCTCGTCGAGCAGAACGCCCAGGCGGCGCTCTCCCTCGCCGACCACGGTCACGTCATGGAGGTCGGCAACATCGTCCTCTCCGGCAGCGGACAGGACCTGCTCCACGACGAGTCGGTACGCAAGGCGTACCTCGGCGAGGACTGACCGCTCACGCACTCGCTTCGTGCATACGACGAGGCCCGCGCCCCTGTAGTTCAGGGCGCGGGCCTCGTCGTATGTGCGACTCCGGATCAGCCCTTGGACGCCTTCTTCTCCTCGGCGTCCTGAATGACCGCCTCGGCGACCTGCTGCATGGACATACGACGGTCCATGGAGGTCTTCTGAATCCACCGGAACGCAGCCGGCTCAGTCAGCCCGTACTCCGTCTGGAGGATGGACTTCGCCCGGTCGACCAGCTTCCGCGTCTCCAGCCGCAACGTGAGGTCCGCGACCTCCCGCTCCAGCTCCTTCAACTCCGTGAACCGCGAGACGGCCATCTCGATCGCCGGAACGACATCACTCTTGCTGAACGGCTTCACGAGATACGCCATCGCGCCGGCGTCCCGGGCCCGCTCGACGAGGTCACGCTGCGAGAACGCCGTCAGCATCAGCACTGGAGCGATCCGCTCCTCGGCGATCTTCTCGGCCGCCGAGATGCCGTCCAGCTTGGGCATCTTCACATCGAGGATGACGAGGTCCGGCTTGTGCTCACGGGCAAGCTCGACGGCCTGCTCACCATCACCGGCCTCACCGACGACGGTGTACCCCTCTTCTTCGAGCATCTCTTTGAGGTCGAGCCGGATCAGCGCCTCGTCCTCGGCAATGACGACACGGGTCGTCAGCGGAGGCACGTGCGACTTTTCGTCGTCGGGCGCGTCTACGGGCTGGGGCGACTCGGGGGCGGTCACGGGGGCTCCTTGTTGCGGGCCGGGCAGGTGCTGCTGCCTATGCAGCCTACCTAGAGGCGGGGAGCTGCGGTGACCCGGTACACTCACGGCAGTGCCAGCCGGGTTGGCGGAACAGGCTTACGCGGATGTCTCAAACACATCTGTCCGAAAGGACATACGGGTTCGAATCCCGTACCCGGCACTTCTAGCCAGGAAGCGGATGCTCACGTTCTCGTGAACATCCGCTTTTTACTGCACGCCGTCACGATCAGTGACACAGAGTGTCCACATGAACTTTCACGGCACTGAGGTTCGACAAAAGGCGCTCACGCTGCTGCGCAACGGCGTGAAGAACGCGGATGTCGCTCAAAAACTCAGCGTCCCGCTGGGGACCGTCAGCTACTGGAAGCACCTCGACCGAGCGAAACGCGGCGAGTGTCCAGGCAAGCACGATCCCAAGTGTCCCCGGTGCGACGGACGGGACCTCGACGAACCCGCGTACAGCTACCTACTGGGCCTCTACCTCGGCGATGGCCACATCAGCCACTACTCCGAGCACCGAGTGCCCAATCTCGTGATCGCCTGCGGCGATTCATGGCCCGGCCTCATGGACGACTGCGAACAGGCGATGCGCGCAGTCCTCCCCGACAACTCCGTCTGCCGCGTCCGCAAGATCGGCTGCCACAACGTAAAGGTCTACTCGAAGCACCTGCACTGCCTGTTCCCTCAGCACGGCCCCGGTAAGAAACACGAACGCACTATCGCTCTTGAGGCCTGGCAGCAAGCCATCGCCGACGCACACCCTTGGGAGTTCATCCGCGGCCTCATCCATTCGGACGGCTGCCGGATCACCAACTGGACCGAGAAGACCGTCGCCGGACAGCGCAAGCGCTACGAATACCCCCGGTACTTCTTCTCCAACAAGTCGGACGACATCCGGAAGCTCTTCACCGACACCCTCGACAAGGTCGGCGTCAAGTGGACCACTCTCGCTCGCGGCAGCGACCCGTTCAACATCTCCATCGCCCGCAAGGCCTCCGTAGCCCTGATGGACATCCACGTAGGCCCCAAGTACTAACCCCACACAACAAAGGGGCCCCTGCCAACTCGCCTACTTGGGACTGTCATCCTCACCGATGCGGTGCACCCGGACGAGGTTCGTCGACCCGGAGACCCCGGGCGGGGAGCCGGCCGTGATGACGACCGTGTCGCCCTTCTGGCAGCGGCCGTACTTCAGCAGCAGCTCGTCCACCTGGTCGACCATCGCATCCGTCGAGTCGACATGCGGGCCCAGAAACGTCTCCACCCCCCACGTCAGACTGAGTTGGGAGCGAGTCGCCGGCTCCGGCGTGAAGGCCAGGAGTGGGATCGGTGAGCGGTAGCGGGACAGGCGGCGGACCGTGTCGCCGGACTTGGTGAAGGCGACCAGGAACTTGGCGCCCAGGAAGTCGCCCATCTCAGCCGCGGCCCTCGCGACCGCACCGCCCTGTGTACGGGGCTTGTTGCGTTCCGTCAGGGGTGGGAGGCCCTTGGCCAGGATGTCCTCCTCCGCCGCTTCGACGATCTTCGCCATGGTCCGGACCGTCTCGATGGGGTACTTGCCCACGCTCGTCTCGCCGGACAGCATCACCGCGTCCGTGCCGTCGATCACCGCGTTCGCCACGTCCGATGCCTCCGCGCGCGTCGGACGCGAGTTGTCGATCATCGAGTCCAGCATCTGGGTCGCGACGATGACCGGCTTGGCGTTCCGCTTCGCCAGCTTGATCGCTCGCTTCTGGACGATCGGGACCTGTTCCAGGGGCATTTCGACGCCCAGGTCGCCTCGCGCGACCATGATGCCGTCGAAGGCGGCAACGATGTCGTCGATCGCCTCGACCGCCTGCGGCTTCTCGACCTTGGCGATGACGGGGAGGCGGCGGCCTTCCTCGTCCATGATGCGGTGGACGTCGTCGATGTCCCGGCCACTACGGACGAAGGACAGGGCGATGACGTCGAAGCCCGTGCGCAGCGCCCAGCGGAGGTCCGCCTCGTCCTTGTCCGACAGGGCGGGGACCGACACCGCCACGCCGGGGAGGTTCAATCCCTTGTTGTCGGAGACCATGCCGCCCTCGACGACCGTGGTGTGGACGCGGGGGCCGTCGACGGCGGTGACTTCCAGGCAGACCTTGCCGTCGTCCACGAGGATGCGTTCGCCTGCGGTGACGTCGCCGGCGAGTCCGGAGTAGGTCGTTCCGCAGGTCTGGCGGTCGCCTTCGGTGCCTTCTTCGACGGTGATGGTGAAGGTGTCTCCGCGTTCAAGGAGTACGGGTCCTTCGGTGAAGCGGCCGAGTCGGATCTTCGGGCCTTGAAGGTCGGCGAGGATGCCGACGCTGCGGCCGGTCTCGTCGGAGGCCTTTCGTACGCGCTGGTAGCGCTCCTCGTGGTCGGCGTAGCTGCCGTGGCTGAGGTTGAAGCGGGCGACGTCCATTCCGGCTTCGACGAGTGCCTTGATCTGGTCGTACGAGTCGGTGGCGGGGCCCAGGGTGCAGACGATTTTCGCTCGGCGCATGTTTCGAGCCTATGGCTTACCGGCGGGTAGAGAATTGGTCGTGCGTGACTACTCAACAACCTTTGGGTGAAGGGCTATTGACAAGTGTTGAATTGTGCGGCGGGGCGCTCCGATGAGCATGGCACTGACCATCACAGCTGTGGTGGTGCCATGGTGAATCGGGCGTTGACCTGGGCGTAGACGTGTTGGCGTTGGGGTTCCAGGTCGAGGGGGGCGGCGGCTGCGTCTTCGGTGGCGTAGGCCATGGAGCGCATGCGGCTGCCGGCCACCTGTGGGTAGTCGGGGGTGTTCTCGGCGCCGATGTCGGCGAGTTCGACGAGGGCGGCGAGTGAGGTGCCGAGTGCTTCGGCGTACTCTCGCGCGCGTTGTACGGCTTCTCGTACTGCTTGTTGGCGGGCTTCTCGGTGGGCGGGTGAGTCGGGGCGCAGGGCCCACCAGGGGCCGTCGACTCGGGTGAGGTCCAAGTCGGCCAGTCGTGTGGTGAGTTCGCCCAGGGCTGTGAAGTCGGTGAGTTCGGCGGTGATGTGGACGCGGCCGTGGTAGGCGTGGATGCGTTCGCCGCGGCCCTTTTCCTTCAGCTCCGGCGTGATGGAGAAGGCGCCGGTTTCGAGTCGTTCGACTGCTTCTCCGTAGGTTTTGATGAGGTCGAGGGCGGTGGTGTTGCGGCGGGTGAGGTCATCGAGGGCGGCTCGGCGGTCTTTGCCGCGGGCGGTGACGGTGATGCCGATGCGGGCGATTTCGGGGTCGACTTCGAGGTGGGCTTCGCCGCGGACGGCGATGCGGGGGGCGTCGGGGGTGCCGTAGGGGGCGGCGGGTTGGGGGTGGTCGCTCGTCGGGGTCGTCATACGTACCACTCTGTCATCCCTTGATTGGTTTTGGTCCCGGGAGGTCACAGGTTCGGTCATCAGATCGAAACCTGGGGGGGCTATTGCCGCTCGGCATGCACGGGTCAGAATCTACGCGCGTTGTTCAGGAATGCGACGTTGATCGTTCCCGTAGGAGAGGCCAGACATGCCGTTGAACCGCCGGAAGTTTCTGAAGAAGTCCGCCGTGACCGGGGCGGGGGTGGCACTGGCCGGCGGGGCCGCGGCTCCGGCGGCGCAGGCTGCGGAGATGAGCAAGGGGTCCCGGCCGGTGAAGCGGTACTCGCTGACCGTGATGGGGACGACCGATCTGCACGGTCACATCTTCAACTGGGACTACTTCAAGGACGCGGAGTACACGGACGCGAAGGGCAACGCGCAGGGTCTGGCGCGGATCTCGACGCTGGTGGACCAGGTGCGTGCGGAGAAGGGTGCCCCCAACACGCTGCTGCTGGACGCGGGTGACACGATCCAGGGCACGCCGCTGACGTACTACTACGCGAAGGTGGACCCGATCACCGCGGCGGGTGGTCCGGTGCACCCGATGGCGCAGGCGATGAACGCGATCGGGTATGACGCGGTGGCGTTGGGCAACCATGAGTTCAACTACGGCATCGAGACGCTGCGGAAGTTCGAGGAGCAGTGCGACTTCCCGTTGCTGGGTGCGAACGCGCTGGACGCGAAGACGCTCAAGCCGGCTTTCCCGCCGTACTTCATGAAGACGTTCCGGGTGAAGGGCGCGCCGCCGGTGAAGGTGGCGGTGCTGGGGCTGACGAACCCCGGTATCGCGATCTGGGACAAGGCGTACGTCGAGGGCAAGATGGTCTTCCCCGGTCTGGAGGAGCAGGCGGCGAAGTGGGTGCCGAAGCTGCGGTCGATGGGCGCGGACGTGGTGGTGGTGTCGGCGCACTCCGGTTCCTCCGGCACTTCCTCGTACGGTGACCAGCTGCCGTACGTCGAGAACTCGGCGGCGTTGGTGGCGCAGCAGGTGCCGGGGATCGACGCGATCCTCGTCGGGCACGCGCACACGGAGATCGCGGAGCTGCTGGTCACGAACGAGAAGACCGGTAGGACGGTCGTGTTGTCGGAGCCGCTGTGCTACGCGGAGCGGCTGTCCCTGTTCGACTTCGAGCTGGTCTTCGAGAGGGGCTGCTGGAAGGTCGAGTCGGTGAAGGCGACGGTGCGGGACTCGAAGACGGTCGCCGACGATCCGCGGATCACCAAGCTGCTGAAGGACGAGCACGACATCGTCGTGGCGTATGTCAACCAGGTCGTCGGTACCGCGACGGAGACGCTGACGACGGTCGAGGCGCGGTACAAGGACGTTCCGATCATCGACCTGATCACGCGGGTACAGGAGGACGTGGTCAAGGCGGCGCTGGCGGGTACGGAGTACGCGTCGCTGCCGGTGATCGCGCAGGCGTCGCCGTTCTCGCGTACGTCGGAGATTCCGGCGGGCGATGTGACGATCCGGGATCTGTCGAGTCTGTATGTGTTCGACAACACGCTGGTGGCGAAGCTGATGACGGGTGCGCAGGTGAAGGCGTATCTGGAGTACTCGGCGGAGTACTTCGTGCAGACGGCCGCGGATGCGGTGGTGGACCCGGAGAAGCTGACGAACGCGAACGGGCGTCCGGACTACAACTACGACTATGTGTCGGGTCTTTCGTACGAGATCGACATCGCGCAGGCGGTGGGTTCGCGGATCAAGAACGTGACCTATGGCGGTGTGGCGCTGGATGATGCCCAGCAGTTCGTGTTCGCGGTGAACAACTACCGGGCGAACGGTGGTGGCGCGTTCCCGCATGTGGCGTCGGCGCAGGAGCTGTGGGCGGAGTCGACGGAGATCCGGACGCGGATCGCGGAGTGGGTGACGGAGAAGAAGGTGCTGGACCCGAAGGAGTTCGCGGCGGTGGAGTGGAAGCTGACGCGGAACGGTACGCCGGTGTTCTAGGCGTGGGTTGCGTGAGGTGAGTGGGTGGCGCTGCGGCGTCGGTGCGGGTGTTTCCGTGCCGACGCCGTTCGTCGTTCCTGGGGGATCCTGCGGTCGGTTCAGCGTTGGTCGACGAGGGGGGTGAGCGTGGGCTGTGGCCGGCGGGGGGCTGGGATCTGGGGGTGGGGTTCGAGGCCGAAGGTGGTGAAGGCGGTGCGGGTGGGCAGGGGGTAGGGGTTCTGGCCGGTGAGGGCGTTGAGGATGGTGGCGCTGCGCCAGGCGGCGAGGCCGAGGTCGGGGGTGCCGATGCCGTGGGTGTGGCGTTCGGCGTTCTGGACGTAGACGTGGCAGCCGGTGCCGGTGACGGAGGGGTCCATGATCAGGCGGTACTGGTCGTCGACGCGGGGGCGTTCGCGGCTGTCGCGGCGGAGGTAGGGGTCGAGGCCGGCGAGGATGCGGTCGAGGGGGCGTTCGCGGTAGCCGGTGGCGAGGACGACGGCGTCGGTGGTGAGGCGGGAGCGGGTGTTCTGCTGGGCGTGTTCGAGGTGGAGTTCGATTTTGGTGGTGGCGATGCGGCCGGCGGTGCGGACGCGGACGCCGGGCGTGAGGGTGGCGTCGGGCCAGCCGCCGTTGAGGGTGCGGCGGTAGAGCTCGCTGTGGATGGCGGTGATGGTGTCGGTGTCGATGCCTTTGTGGAGCTGCCATTGGGTCGTGGCGAGGCGGTCGCGGACGCCTTCGGGGAGGGCGTGGAAGTAGCGGGTGTAGTCGGGGGTGAAGTGTTCGAGGCCGAGTTTGGAGTACTCCATGGGTGCGAAGGCCTCGGTGCGGCCGAGCCAGTGGAGTCGTTCGCGGCCGGCGGGGCGGTGGCGGAGCAGGTCGAGGAAGATCTCCGCGCCTGACTGTCCGGAGCCGATGACGGTGATGTGGTCGGCAGCGAGGAGGGTGGCGCGGTGGGTGAGGTAGTCGGCGGCGTGGATGACGGGGACGGCGGGGGCGTCGACGAGGGGTTTGAGGGGGTCGGGGACGTAGGGCTCGGTGCCGATGCCGAGGACGATGTTGCGGGTGTAGGTGCGGCCGAGTGCCTCTGCTTCTCCGCCGGTGTCGAGTTGGGTGAAGTCGACCTCGAAGACGTCGCGTTCGGGGTTGAAGCGGACGGCGTCGACCTGGTGGCCGAAGTGGAGGCCGGGGAGGTTTTCCGAGACCCAGCGGCAGTAGGCGTCGTATTCGGCGCGTTGGATGTGGAAGCGCTCGGCGAAGTAGAAGGGGAAGAGGCGGTGGCGGGTTTTGAGGTAGTTGAGGAAGGTCCAGGGGCTGGTGGGGTCGGCGAGGGTCACCAGGTCGGCGAGGAAGGGGACTTGGATGGTGGCGCCGTCGATGAGGAGGCCGGGGTGCCAGTCGAAGGCGGGGCGTTGTTCGTAGAAGGCGGTGTCGAGGGCGGGGAGGGGGTGGGCGAGGGCGGCCAGGGAGAGGTTGAAGGGGCCGATGCCGATGCCGACCAGGTCGCGGGGTGCGTCGGGCTCTTGGCGTGGGGGGTTGGGGGCGGGGGTCGTCATCGGGGGGTGTTTCCTTCCACCAGTTTCAGGAGGGCGGCCAGGTCGTCGGGCCGGGTGTGGGGGTTGAGGAGGGTGGTTTTGAGCCAGAGGCGGCCGTTGGTGTGGGCGCGGCCGAGGACGGCGCGGCCGTCGGTGAGGAGTGTGCGGCGTACGGCGGCGACGGCGTCGTCGGTGGTGTGTGCGGGGCGGAAGAGGACGGTGCTGATGGTGGGCCGGTCGTAGAGCTCGAAGCCGGGGTGGTGGTGGACGAGGTCGGCGAACTGGTGGGCGCGGTCGCAGACTTGGTCGACGAGTGTGCCGAGTCCGGTGCGGCCGAGGGTTTTGAGGGTGACGGCGATCTTGAGGATGTCGGGTCGGCGGCTGGTGCGCAGGGAGCGGCCGAGGAGGTCGGGCAGGCCGGCGTCGGTGTCGTCATCGGCGTTGAGGTAGTCGGCGTGCTGGTGGAGTGCGGTGAGGTCGCGGGGGTTCTTGACGGCGAGGAGTCCGGCGGCGAGGGGCTGCCAGCCGAGTTTGTGCAGGTCGAGGGTGATGGTGTCGGCGGCGTCGAGGCCTGTGAGCTTGGTCCGGTGCCGGTCGCTGAAGAGGAGGCCCGCGCCGTAGGCGGCGTCGATGTGGAGGCGGGCGCCGTGGGCGGCGCACAGGTCGGCGATGTCGGGCAGCGGGTCGATGAGCCCGGCGTCGGTGGTCCCGGCGGTGGCGGCGACGACATACGGCCCCGGGAGGGCGCTGAGGGCCTGGTCGAGGGCGGTGGGGTCGAGTACGCCGGCCGGTGCGGGGACGACGGCGGGTTCGGGCAGGCCGAGGAGCCAGGCGGCGCGTGGCAGGGAGTGGTGGGCGTTGGCTCCGTGGACGAGCCGGACGGTGGCGCCGTGGGTTTCGCGGGCGAGGAGGAGGGCGAGCTGGTTGGCTTCGGTGCCGCCGGTGGTGACGAGGGCGTCGGCCCTCCCCGCTGCCCCGCCCGGGTAGATCGCCCCTGCCAGGGCCCGGGTCACCAGCCTCTCCAGTTCCGCTGCCGCCGGGGCCTGGTCCCAGGAGTCGAGGGACGGGTTGAGGGCGGTGGCGGCGAGGTCGGCGGCGGTGGCCGTGGCGAGGGGTGGGCAGTGCAGGTGGGCGGTGCAGAGGGGGTGGGCGGGGTCGGCGGAGTGTGCGGCGAAGGTGCGGACGAGGGTGTGCAGGGCGTTCGGGTCGCCCTGGTCGGGGAGTACGTCGCCGACGGCGTCCCGTACGCGGGCCGCGACCGCCTGCGGGCCGCCCGCGGGGAGGGGGCCGCCGCGTGCCTCGGCTCCCTCGGCCAGCGCGTCGAGCACGGTGTCGAGCAGGGGGCGCAGGGCGCGGGGGCCGTCCGGGCCTGAAGCGAGCGACGACGGCGTGCTCATCGGTGTCCTCCCGGGCGCTGGGCAGAGGGAGTTCCAGCTTGTACGCGGATGCGTGGTCACGCCCGGGAAGTACGACGAGTCAGACCCGAAAGGGGGTACGAGGGGGGCACGAGGGGGTACGAGGCGCTCCGCCGGGGCTGCCGTCGGAGCCCCGTGGCGGGAAAGGTGTGCGGTCCCGCGCCCCTGTCGGGGTGCTGCTACATCTCCCTGACCTTCAGAGCCCGCCCCAGGTCGTCCAGTTGGTCCGCGAGTTTGCGGCGCAGGGCCGGGATGGGTTCGGCGTCGCGCAGGCAGGCCTCGCCCAGGTGGAGGGTGTCGGTGTCGACGGCGTGGGCGGGGAAGGCCCAGCGGCCGGCGGCTTCGGCGATGGCGGGGCCGCGGCGGGCGGCGACGGTGACCGCGTCGTCGTAGTAGCGGGCGACGTACGGGCGTACGAGGTCGGCCTGTTCGGGTTGCCAGAAGCCCTGGGCGGTGGCGGTGAAGAGGTAGTTGGAGAGGTTGTCCGAGGCGAACATGGCGTCCCAGGCCTTGGCCTTGGTCTCCTCGTCGGGGAGGGCGGCCCGGCAGCGGGCGGCGCCTTCCTGGCCGGTGGCGCTGGGGTCGCGGTCGAGTTCGGCGGCGATGGCGGCCTCGTCGGTGGCGCCGAGGACCGCGAGCCGGGCGAGGATGCGCCAGCGCAGTTCGGGGTCGAGTTCGGGTCCGCCGGGGACGGTGCCGTCGGCGAGCCAGGCGGCGATGGTGTCGGGGTGGGCGGCGGCGGCGATGAAGTGGCGTACGGCGATGAGGCGCAGGCCGGGGTGGTCGCCGTCCTCGGTGCGGCGGATGAGGTCGCGGCAGAGGGCGGAGAGGGTGGCCAGGGCGGCGGGGCGCTCGTCGGGGGTGACGTAGCGGTCGGCGATGTGGGTGGCGGCGAAGGCGAGGACGCCCTGGACGAGGGCGAGGTCGGTTTCGTGCGGGAGGTGGGTGCGGGCGGCCTCGAGGTAGGCGGTGGCGGGGAGTTCGCCGTCGCGTACGGCGTCGCGCAGGGCGTTCCAGACGATCGCGCGGGTCAGGGGTTCGGGCAGGCCGGAGAGGCTGGTGCGGATGGTCTCGGCGGAGTCGGTGTCGAAGCGGATCTTGGCGTAGGTGAGGTCGCCGTCGTTCAGGAGGAGCAGTGCCGGGCGCTTGCCGATGGGCTGGGGGGTGGTGTGCGGGACGTCGAGGTCGAGGCGTTCGCGGAGGGTGAGGTGGCCCTCGTTGTCGCCGAGGTCCTGGTCGTAGAGGCCGACGGCGATGCGGTGCGGGCGGCTGCCCGTGGGGGCGACGGTGAGGGTGAACGTGCCGTTGTCGCCGGGGGTGACGGTGGGGGTGAGGGTGTCGACGCCGGTGGTGCGCAGCCAGGCGTCGGCCCAGGCGTGGACGTCGCGTTCGGTGGTGGTGGCGAGGGACTCGATGAAGTCGGCGAGGGTGGCGTTGGCGAACTTGTGGCGGGCGAAGTGGGTGTTGATGCCGGCGAGGAAGTCCTTCTCGCCGAGCCAGGCCACCAGTTGCCGTAGCGCGGAGGCGCCCTTGGCGTAGGAGATGCCGTCGAAGTTGAGGAGGGCGGAGGCGGTGTCGTCGACGGCTTCGGGGGCGACGGGGTGGGTGGTGGGGCGCTGGTCGGCGTCGTAGCCCCAGGCCTTGCGGGAGACGCCGAAGTCGGTCCAGGTGTCGGTGAAGCGGGTGGCCTCGGTGAGGGTCTGGTAGCCCATGTACTCGGCGAAGGACTCGTTGAGCCAGATGTCGTCCCACCACCTGAGGGTGACGAGGTCGCCGAACCACATGTGGGCCATCTCGTGGGCGATGACCATGGCGCGGGTCTGGCGTTCGGTGTCGGTGACGGCGGAGCGGTAGACGAACTCGTCGCGGAAGGTGACCAGGCCGGGGTTCTCCATGGCGCCGGCGTTGAACTCGGGGACGAACGCCTGGTCGTAGGAGTCGAAGGGGTAGGGCTCGTCGAACTTCTCGTGGTAGCGGTCGTAGCACTGCCGGGTGATCTCGAGGAGTTCGTCGGCGTCCGTGTCCAGGTACGGGGCGAGCGAGCGGCGGCAGTGGATGCCGAAGGGCAGGCCGCGGTGTTCGGTGCGCACGGAGTGCCAGGGGCCGGCGGCGACGGCGACGAGGTAGGTGGAGATCAGCGGGGTGGGTGCGGCCTGCCAGAGGCCGTCGCCGAGGTGGTCGGTGATGCCGTTGGCGAGGACGGTCCAGTGTTCGGGTGCCTTGACGGTGAGGTCGAAGACGGCCTTGAGGTCGGGCTGGTCGAAGGCGGCGAAGACGCGCTGGACGTCGTCCATGAACAGCTGGGTGTAGACGTAGGTCTCGCCGTCGGTGGGGTCGGTGAAGCGGTGCATGCCCTCGCCGGTGCGGGAGTAGCGCATACGGGCGTGGACGCGCAGTTCGTGGTCGCCGGCGGTGAGGTTCTTCAGGGGGAGCCGGTTCCCGTCGAGGGTTTCCGGGTCGAGGGGTTGTCCGTCGAGGAGGACGGAGCGCAGTTCGGCCGGCTTGACCTCGACGAAGGTGTCCGCGTCGGCGCGCAGGGCGAACCGGATGACGGTGGCGGATTCGAAGGTGTCGTCACCGGTGGTCAGATCGAGTTCGATCGTGTAGCGGTGGACATCGAGGAGCTTGGCACGGGTCTGCGCTTCATCACGCGTCAGTACGGACATGCAGGACATGCTGCCTGATGGCGCTGACGTGGCACAGAGGCGGATCGGTACGCGCGCTATGTCCGGTCCGGCGCGGGGTGTGCGGGCCGGCTGTCGCGCTGGGGTGGTACGCGGGTGGCGTCGGGGTGGGGCAGGGCGGGGCGGGGGCCGGTCTGCTGGGCTTCGGTGTGGTCCTTGACGAGGGCGCGTAACTCGCGGACCTCCTGTTCGAGGGCGCGGTGGCGTTGGTGGGCGTCGTAGAGGTAGCGGACCTTGGTGCGCAGGGCCCAGGGGTCGATGGGTTTCATGACGAGGTCGGCGACGCCGAGGCCGAAGGCGGTGGAGGACAGTCCCTGGTCGGGGCCGAAGCCGGTGAGCAGGACGACGGGTATGTGCTGGGTCTGTTCCAGGCGGCGCATGTAGCGGACCACGTCGAGGCCGCTGACGCCGGGCATGCGGACGTCGAGCAGCAGGAGACCGACCTGGCCGCGGAGCACGTGCTTGAGTGCTTCGTCGCCGCTGGTGGCGCGGCTGAGCCGGTAGCCCAGCGGGGCCAGGGCGCTCTCCAGCGCGTACAGCGTGTCCTCGTGGTCGTCGACGATGAGGATCTTGGCATCCGACGGCATGGCCCGACGTCCCTCCCACGGTGGACAACCAGCGTATGGTCGCGCTGACGGGGAGTGCTTGTCAGCTGACAAGGAGTGCACAGCGCAGCATGCTCCGCGCGGGCGCCGGTGTCACTCCCCAGGAGGGCTCGAAGCGCGTCAGTTCGCCGTGGGCGCAGTGCCGTTGATGGTGTCCTCGGCGATGCTCTCGTGGTGTCTGATCACCTCGGCGATGATGAAGTTGAGGAACTTCTCGGCGAACGCGGGGTCGAGTTTGGCGTTCTCGGCGAGGGTGCGCAGGCGGGCGATCTGGCGGGCCTCGCGGGCGGGGTCGGCGGGCGGCAGCTGGTGCTGGGCTTTGAGGTGGCCGACCTGCTGGGTGGCTTTGAAGCGTTCGGCGAGCATGTGGACGACGGCGGCGTCGATGTTGTCGATGCTGTCGCGCAGCCGGGCGAGTTCCTCGCGGACGGCGGGGTCGACGTCACCGGTTCCGTTGTTGCTGGTGGTCATGGCGGACCAGCCTACGTGGCCTTTCACTTGGCCGTTTGTTCGATCCTCGGCGGATCGTCGGAGTCGGGGACCTGGTGGCTCCAGCCGCCGGGGACGGTGCGGCCCTGCTGGGCGCGGAAGCGGACGGGGGCGGTGCCGACGCGGCGGGTGAACAGGCGGGAGAAGTAGGCGGGGTCGTCGTAGCCGACGCGGCGGGCGACGGCGGCGACGGGCAGTTCGGTGCCGGCGAGGAGTTCCTTGGGCGCGGCCGAGGCGGATGCCGAGGAGGTAGTCCTTGGGGCTGCAGCCGGCGCCGCGGCGGACGGCGGTGCGCAGTTCGGCGGGGGGCATGCCGTGCCGGGCGGCGTGGTCGGCGACGGTCAGGGGCAGGAAGGCGTCGCGGGCGAGGGACTTGAGGACGTGGTCGCCGTCGGGGGCTGGGCCCTGTCGTCGAATTCCCGTCGTCCGCCCGGAGGGCGGGCTCTGCGGCGTCAGGTGCGTGCTCTCGGCGTGCCGGGCGGAAGCCCTCGTACTGGTTGCACGTGGGCTTTCGCCCGGTGCGGCGAGTGGGGGCACCTCCCACGCCCTTAAGGCAGTGGGGGAGCGTGCATGGCGTCGCAGAGCAGGCGGGAATTCGACGACAGGGCCCAGGTCGGCTCGGGCGCGGCACAGGGCGACGAGGAGTTCGTGGACGGCGGCGCCGGTCTCGTCCTCCAGGAGGGGGTTGTCGCGGCGGGCGGCGCGGGCGATGCGTCCGATGACACCGCGCGGGCCGGTGGCGTCGGTGAGGGGCACGACGGGGCGGTCGGGTTCGATGTAGCCGAGTTCGGTGTACGAGGCGGTGGCCGGTCCGGCGAAGTCGACGAAGCCCTCGTCCCAGCCGGTGTGGGGGTCGGGCGCGTAGTGGTGGGGGATGCCGGGGGTGAGCCAGAGCAGTGCAGGGGCGGTGACGGGCGTACGGCGGCCGTCGGGGGTCCGGTACCAGCCGTGGCCGGCGCTGATGACGACGGCGACGTGGTGGTCGAGGGTGCGGGGGCCGACGGTGGGCAGGGCGCCGTGCTGGAGGCCGACGCCGAGGCAGACGAGGCCGAGGCGGTGGTGGGCGGGTCCGGGGCTGAGGAACCGCATCCAGGTGTGGTACATCGGCGGCCCCGCTCCGTTCTCTGTCGCGTCTGTCGTTCCTGTCGCGTCTGTCGTTTCCGTTGCTTCCGTTGTTTCCGTTGTTTCCGTCCAACCGGCGCCGATCTTTGTCCATGGACGTGATCGGCGCCGGAGGTGAGGGTGGGGCGCATGAGCGAGTTCACGGTGGGGGACACGGACTTCCTGCTGGACGGGCGGCCGGTGCGGCTGCTGTCCGGTGCGCTGCACTACTTCCGGGTGCACGAGGCGCAGTGGGGGCACCGGCTGGCGATGCTGCGGGCGATGGGCCTGAACTGTGTGGAGACGTACGTTCCGTGGAACCTGCACGAGCCGAGTCCGGGGCGGTGGCGGGACGTGGGGGCGCTGGGCCGGTTCCTGGACGCGGTGCGGGAGGCGGGGCTGTGGGCGATCGTGCGGCCGGGGCCGTACATCTGCGCGGAGTGGGAGAACGGCGGGCTGCCGCACTGGCTGACGGCCGGGGCCGGGGCACGCGTGCGTACCCGTGACGAGCGCTGGCTGAGCCATGTGGCGCGGTGGCTGCACCGGCTGGGGCCGGAGACCGTGCCCCGGCAGATCGGCCGGGGTGGCCCGGTGGTCGTGGTGCAGGTGGAGAACGAGTACGGCAGCTACGGCTCGGACGCGGAGTATCTGCGCCGCCTGGCGGGCCTGCTGCGGGACAGCGGCGTCACGGTGCCGCTGTTCACGTCGGACGGTCCCGAGGACCCCATGCTGTCCGGGGGTTCGGTGCCCGGTGTCCTCGCCACGGTGAACTTCGGCTCGCACGCGCGCGTGGCGTTCGAGACGCTGCGCCGACACCGGCCCGGGGGTCCGCTGATGTGCATGGAGTTCTGGTGCGGCTGGTTCGACCACTGGGGTGCCGGGCACGTCGTGCGGGACGCCGGGGACGCGGCCGGGGCGCTGCGGGAGATCCTGGAGTGCGGGGCGTCGGTGAACCTGTACATGGCGCACGGCGGCACCAGCTTCGCCGGGTGGGCGGGCGCCAACCGGGGCGGCGGCGAGCTGCACGAGGGGCCGCTGGAGCCCGATGTGCCGTCGTACGACTACGACGCCCCCATCGACGAGTGCGGGCGCCCCACGGACAAGTTCTGGGCCTTCCGTGAGGTGCTGGCCGCGTACGCCGCCGCCCCGCTGCCCGAACCGCCGCCCCCGCCCGCGCCGTTGGGTACCCCGGCCGAGGTGGCCCTGACGGGCTGGGCGCCCCTGGACGGCGTACTGGAGGCACGCGGCGGCCAGGAGGTGGCCGGTCCCGTGCCGCCGTCCTTCGAGGAGCTCGACGTCGACCGGGGTGTGGTGCGGTACGAGGTGACGGTGCCGGGCCCGCGGGAGGCGCATCCGCTGACCGTGCGCGGGCTGCGGGACCTGGCGGTGGTGTACGTCGACGGGGCGAGGGCCGGTGTGGTCACCGAGGACGACGCGCGGCTGAAGGAGCCCGTCGCCGGGTACGCGCGCGTGGAGCTGTGGGTGGAGTCCCTGGGGCGGGTCAACTACGGGCCGCGGCTCGGCGAGTCGAAGGGGATCACCGGGGGGGGGATCCTGCACGAGCGGCAGTATCTGCACGGCGTACGCGCGCGTGGGCTGCGGCTGGACGCGCTGGACGACGTCGAGGGCGTTCCGTTGGGGGAGCCGCACGGGGACGGTGCCCGGGGTCTGTACCGGGGCACCGTCCCCGTGCGGGGCGCCGGGGACGCGCGGCTCGAACTGCCCGGCTGGACCCGTGGATTCGTCTGGATCAACGGGTTCAACCTGGGCCGTTACTGGTCCGCGGGCCCGCAGCGCTCGCTGTACGTGCCCGGCCCGGTGCTGCGCGAGGGCGCCAACGACGTGTGGGTGCTGGAGCTCCAGGAGACGGCGGCCCGGACCGAGTCGGAGTCCGGCGGGGTGTCCGCCGTCCTCCTGCGGCCGGTGTGAAGCGGGCAGTGCCCGGCTCCGTGGCGCGCGGCGGCCGTCTACAGTGCGGACGCCGCCCGGGCTATGTCCTTCGCGAAGGTGCTGACCTCGGTGTAGACGCCGGGCACGCCGGTACGGGCGCAGCCGTCGCCCCAGGAGACGATGCCGACCTGGATCCACTTGCCGGCGTCGTCCTTGCGGAACATCGGGCCGCCGGAGTCACCCTGGCAGGTGTCGGTGGCGCCGCGCTGCCAGCCGGCGCACAGCTCTTCCTTGGAGATCAGCTGGTTGCCGTAGTGCCGCTTGCACACACGGTCGGCGACGAACGGGACGGTGGCCTTCTGGAGCTTGGTGGTGCCGGTGCCGGCGCCCTCACTGGGGTCGCCCCAGCCGGCGATCGTGAACATGCCGCGGTTGTAGCGGGTGGTTGTGGTGATCTTCAGCGTGGGCTTGTCGATGGGCCGGGCGAGCTTGATCAGCGCCCAGTCCTTGCCGGAGCCGTCGTAGCCGGGGGCCACCTTGACCTTGGTCGACTTGACCTTGATCGCGGCGGCGGAGTTGAGGTCGGAGACACCGGCGGTGACCGTGATGCTCCGGTTGGGGCCGGAACCCTCCATGCAGTGGGCGGCGGTCAGTACGACGTCCTTCTTGTAGAGCGCTCCGCCGCAGCCCATGGAGAGATGGACCATGAACGGGAACTCGCTCTGCGCGGCGGGCGTTCCTCCGACGACGCGGGTGTCCGCGGCGTTCGCGCTGACCGGCTGGAGGGAGGCGACCGCGAGGGCGACGGCGCCGACGGCCGCGGCTCTCTTGGCCAGGGTCAGACCGCTTCTGGTGGGTGCTTTGAGCGTCAACGTACGTCCTTGTGTAGGGGGTTGGGCGCCCCGGAGTATGAAGAGCGAGGGGGGTACATGACAAGGACGGATCTCACGTGCCGGGTGTGGAACCCGAGCGGCGAAAATCCCCTCACATCCCCGTAGAGTGGAATCGGGTTCAAGGCGTCATGGGGGTACGGACGTGGCGAACGACGGACCGGTCGAGCACGGCTTCCCGCATCTGGAGACGGTGCGGGCCTCGATCACCGCGCTCTACAAGCGGTTGTCGTACGACACCATCCAGACGTTCGCGACCAGCGTGGCCCCCGCCGACGTGGCGTTCTGCGACACCGATGATCTGTATCTGGGGGCGCAGCGGGTGGCCCGGGAGATGGTCCGGCACTATCACCTGCCGGACGCCCGGCTGATCGTCAGCTTCCGTGAGATGACGCATGCGGCGAATGTCGAACTCGCCGCCGGGCCCGAGTACTTCGTCGAGCTGAACGACCGGTTCCGCAGGCATCGGCGGGACATCGGGGCGGCGCTGGCGCACGAGGTGATGCATGTGTATCTGCACCGCCTCGACCTGTCGTTTCCCAGCACGCGGGACAACGAGATCCTCACGGACACGGCGGCGACGTATCTGGGGGCGGGGTGGCTGCTGCTGGACGCGTACCGGGAGGACTCGGCTTCCTCGCAGAAGCTGGGGTATCTGACGCCGGAGGAGTTCGGCTATGTCCTCGCCAAGCGGGCGCTGGTCTTCGGTGAGGATCCGTCGGTGTGGTTCACCAGTCCGCAGGCGTACTCGGCGTATGTGAAGGGCATGGCCGAGGCGCGGCGCGATGCGGAGCAGCCTCCGCTGACGGCTGCGGGGTGGGCGGGGCGGCGGCGGTACGCCCGTGACCGGCGGCATGCGCAGGATCATGGTGCCGGTTCCCGGCCCGGGGTGCCGTATGCGTTCACGCCGGATGGGCGGGGGCCGTTGCGGGTGTCGTTTCCGTGTCCGACGTGCCAGCAGCGGATCAGGGTGCCGGTTCGGGGGCGGGTGCGGGCGCGGTGTTCTCTGTGCCGGACGGTGTTGGAGTGCGATACGTAGGGGTGCGCGCCGGGAGGTGCTTCGCCCCCGCCGCCCCTACCCGTCCCATCACCAGGGGCTCCGCCCCTTCGACCCCGCTGGGGGCTGCGCCCCCAGACCCCTGCTCCGGCCCTGAAGGGGCCTTGTCCTCAAACGCCGGACGGGCTGAGATATCCGGACCGGCGTCGAGAGGCGAAGCCTCAGCGGGTGGGTGGGGGACGGGGACGGCCGTCCTTGACCTCAAACGCCGGACGGGCTGGAAGGTGCGGGCGAGACCCCGGCCGAGCACAGCCGGGGGTCCAGAGGGCGGAGCCCTACGCGCCGTACACCTCCCCCGGTACCTCCGCCTCCTCCAACAGCTTCCGCACCGCCTCCCCCGTCTCCCCCACACTCCACCGCTCCCCCTTGTCCACCCCGGGCCCCGCCCTCCACCCCTCTATCACCGTGACCCGACCGCCCTCCACCTCGAAGACCCGCCCCGTCACCCCCGCACTCTCCGCCGAGCCCAACCAGACCACCAACGGCGAGACGTTCTCCGGCGCCATCGCGTCGAAGCCCGACGAAGGGGCCGTCATCGATTCCGCGAACGTGCGTTCCGTCATCCGCGTCCGGGCCGCCGGGGCGATCGCGTTGACCTGGACGCCGTAGCGGCTCAACTCGGCCGCCGCGACCAGGGTCAGACCGACGATCCCCGCCTTCGCCGCGCTGTAGTTGCCCTGTCCGACCGAGCCCAGCAGTCCGGCCCCACTACTGGTGTTGATGACGCGGGCCGTCGGCGTGCGCCCCGCCTTCGCCTCCGCCCGCCAGTGCGCCGCCGCATGCTTCAGCGGGAGGAAGTGCCCTTTCAGGTGGACGCGAATCACCGCGTCCCAGTCCTCCTCGTCGAGGTTGACCAGCATCCGGTCCCGCAGAAAACCCGCGTTGTTGACGAGAGTGTCGAGACGGCCGTATGCCGACAGAGCCGCCTCCAGCAGGGACGCCGCGCCCGCGCCCGTCGCGATGTCACCGGCATGCGCGACCGCCTCGCCGCCCGCCGCACGGATCTGCCGTACGACCTGCTCGGCGGGACTGTCGGCGCCGGGCGTGCCGTCGAGGCCGACGCCAAGGTCGTTGACCACGAGCTTCGCCCCCTCCGCCGCGAAGGCGAGGGCGTGGGCGCGGCCCAGACCCCGGCCCGCGCCGGTGACGGCCACGACGCGGCCGTCGCAGATTCCGGTCATCTCAGGTCTCCTTGTGGGCAGTTGCCGCGTCCAGGAATGCGGGGCGCTCCCCGCCACCGTGTACGAGCAGGGACGCCCCGGTGATGTACGCCGCGGCGTCCGACGCCAGGAACACGGCCGCCCCGCCCACGTCGGCCGGTTCGGCCAGGCGCCCCAGCGGAACCGTGTCGGCGACGGCCGCGATGCCGTCCTCGCTCCCGTAGTGCAGATGGGCCAGCTCCGTGCGGACCATGCCCACGACGAGGGTGTTCACCCGGACCTCCGGCGCCCACTCCACGGCCATCGAGCGGGCCAGGTTCTCCAGTCCCGCCTTCGCCGCGCCGTACGCCGCCGATCCGGGCGAGGGGCGGCTGCCGCTGACGCTGCCGATCATGACGATCGACCCCCTCGACCTCTTCAGGTGCTCGTAGGCCGCCAGCGAGACCGTGAGCGGTGCGGTGAGGTTGAGCTCGATGACGCGTGCGTGCCGCTCGGCGTCCGTCTCGGCCAGGCACCGGTACGGCGTACCGCCCGCGTTGTTGACGAGGACGTCGAGGGCGGGGAGGTCGGCGAAGAAGCGTCGTACCGCCTCGGCGTGCCGCACATCCAGCGGGACGAACTCGGCGCCCTTCACCGGCGCTTCCGGTGGTCTTCGCGCGCAGACCACCACCTCCGCGCCCGCCTCCACGAAGGCGCGGGCGATTCCGGCGCCGACGCCGCGCGTGCCGCCGGTGACGACGGCGAGCTTCCCGTTCAGCTCCATCCGCTGCTACCTTCCACCTAACAAACGTTAGGTGGAAGGTAGCTGATGCGCCGATGAGTGTCTCCACCTCGTCCCCGGAAAAGGGGATTTCCGTCATCACCGTCGACTTCCCGCCCGTGAACGCCCTTCCCGTGCACGGCTGGTACGCGCTGGCCGATGCCGTACGTGCGGCCGGCCGCGACCAGGAGGTCCGGTGCGTCGTGCTCGCCGCCGCGGGGCGGGGGTTCAACGCGGGCGTGGACATCAAGGAGATCCAGGCGCGCGGGCAGAGCGCGCTGCTCGGCGCCAACTCCGGTTGCGCGCAGGCGTTTGCCGCGGTGTACGAGTGCGAGGTGCCCGTGGTCGCGGCCGTCCAGGGCTTCTGTCTGGGCGGGGGCATCGGGCTGGCCGGGAACTCCGACGCGATCGTGGCGAGCGAGAACGCCGTCTTCGGGCTGCCCGAGCTCGACCGGGGAGCGCTCGGCGCCGCCACGCATCTGGCCCGGCTGGTCCCGCAGCATCTGATGCGCGCCCTGTACTACACCTCGCGTACGGCGACCGCGGCCGAGCTGCACGCCCACGGCTCGGTGTGGCGAGTCGTACCGCGGGACGAACTGAGCTCTGCCGCCCTGGAGTTGGCCCGCGAGATCACCGCCAAGGACGGGACGCTGCTCCGGCTCGCCAAGGCCGCCATCAACGGCATCGACCCCGTCGACGTACGCCGCAGCTACCGCTTCGAGCAGGGCTTCACCTTCGAGGCCAACCTCAGCGGGGTCGCCGACCGCGTCCGCGACGGCTTCGGCAAGGAGGGTACGTAGATGAGGGACAAGACGATGACCGCCGACGAGGCCGTCTCCCGGCTGACGAGCGGCATGACCCTCGGCATCGGCGGCTGGGGCTCGCGCCGCAAACCGATGGCCCTGGTGCGCGCCCTGCTCCGGTCGGAGGTCACCGACCTCACCGTCGTCTCGTACGGCGGCCCGGACGTCGGCATGCTCGCCGCCGCCGGACGTATCCGCAAGCTGGTCGCGGCCTTCGTCACCCTCGACTCGATCCCCCTCGAACCGCACTACCGCGCGGCCCGGGAACGCGGCGCCTTCGAACTGATGGAGATCGACGAGGCGATGTTCATGTGGGGGCTGCACGCGGCCGCGAACCGGCTGCCGTTCCTGCCGGTGCGGGCGGGGGTCGGTTCGGACGTCATGCGGGTCAACCCCGGCCTGCAGACGGTGACTTCGCCGTACGAGGACCAGGAGACGTTCGTGGCCATGCCCGCCCTGCGCCTGGACGCGGCCCTGGTGCACGTCAACCGCGCCGACCGGCTGGGCAACGGACAGTATCTGGGCCCGGACCCCTACTTCGACGACCTCTTCTGCGAGGCGGCCGACGCGGCGTACGTCTCGTGCGAACGGGTCGTCGACACAGCCGAGTTGACGAAGGAGGCGGCCCCTCAGACGCTGCTGATCAAGCGGCACGTGGTGACGGGTGTCGTGGAAGCGCCGAACGGGGCGCACTTCACGTCCTGCGCCCCCGACTACGGGCGGGACGAGGCCTTCCAGAAGACGTACGCGACCACGCCCTGGCCGGAGTTCGCGGCATGGTACCTGGGGGAGGGATCGTGAACGGAGTCACCCGCGCCGATTACTGCGTCATCGCCTGCGCCGAGGCATGGCGGGACGCCGGAGAGATCCTCGCCAGTCCCATGGGCCTGATCCCCTCTCTCGGCGCCCGCCTCGCCAAGCGCACCTTCGCGCCCGACCTGCTGCTGACCGACGGCGAGGCGCTGCTCGTCGGCCTCGACGGCACTGTCGAGGGCTGGCTGCCGTACCGCGCACACCTGGCCCTGGTCACCGGCGGGAAGCGGCACGTCATGATGGGCGCGAGCCAGATCGACCGGTACGGCAACCAGAACATCTCCTGCATCGGCGACTGGGCGCGGCCGGCCCGGCAGCTGCTCGGCGTGCGCGGGGCGCCGGTCAACACCCTCAACAACCCCACGAGTTACTGGGTGCCGCGGCACTCCCGACGGGTGTTCGTCGAACGGGTCGACATGGTGTGCGGGGTCGGCCACGACCACGCCGCCGGCGCCCGCTACCACCGCATCCCGCGCGTCGTCTCCGACCTCGGCGTCCTCGACTTCGCCACGCCCGACCGGTCGATGCGGCTGGCGTCGCTGCACCCGGGGGTCACGGTGGCACAGGTCAGGGAGGCGACCGGGTTCGAGCTGACCGTCCCGGACGAGGTGCCGTACACCCGTGAACCGACGGCCGAGGAACTGCGGCTGATCCGCGAGGTCGTCGACCCGGACGGCACTCGCACGAGGGAGGTCAGCGCCTGATGGAGACGGCCCTCACCCGCCTCGTCGGCGTCCGCCATCCCCTCGTACAGACCGGCATGGGCTGGGTCGCGGGCCCCCGTCTGGTCTCCGCGACGGCGAACGCGGGCGCGCTCGGCATCCTGGCCTCCGCGACGATGACACCCGACCGGCTGCGCACGGCGATACGCGAGGTGAAGTCCCGTACGGAGGCGCCGTTCGGGGTCAATCTCCGGGCCGACGCGTCCGACGCCGGCGACCGGGTGCGGATCATCGTCGAGGAGGGCGTCCGGGTCGCGTCCTTCGCCCTCGCGCCCTCGCCCGAGCTGATCGCCGAGCTCAAGGAGGCGGGTGTCGTCGTCATCCCCTCAGTCGGCGCCCGGCGGCATGCCGAGAAGGTCGCCGCATGGGGTGCGGACGCGGTGCTCGTGCAGGGCGGGGAGGGCGGCGGGCACACCGGTGAGGTGGCGACGACGGTGCTGCTGCCGCAGGTGGTGGACGCGGTGCGGATCCCGGTCGTGGCGGCGGGCGGCTTCTTCGACGGGCGGGGGCTGGTCGCGGCGCTGGCGTACGGGGCGGCGGGGGTCGCGATGGGTACGCGGTTCCTGCTGACGTCGGACTCGACGGTGCCGGACGCGGTGAAGGCGCGGTATCTGGCGGCGACGGTGAAGGACGTGACGGTGACGCGGGCGGTGGACGGGCTGCCGCACCGCATGCTCCGTACGGACCTGGTGACCTCCCTGGAGAACTCCGGCCGCGCGCAAGCCCTGTGGCACGCGGTGCGCCACGCGGCCGGCTTCCGGCGGCTGTCCGGTCTGGCCTGGCGGCAACTGGTCCGCGACGGCCTCGCCATGAGACACGGCAACGACCTCACCTGGAGCCAGGTCCTCCTCGCCGCGAACACGCCGATGCTGCTCAAGGCGACGATGGTGGACGGCCGTACGGATCTCGGCGTCATGGCGTCCGGGCAGGTCGCCGGGGTGATCGACGACCTGCCGTCGTGCGCGGAGCTGGTGGAGCGGATCATGAAGGAGGCCGCGGAGGTACGGGACCGGCTCGCAGCCTCTTCGTGATCCGGCGAGGTACGCGCGGCTCAGAGCCTCTCGATGATCGTCACGTTGGCCTGTCCGCCGCCCTCGCACATCGTCTGCAGTCCGAACCGGCCGCCGGTGCGCTCCAGTTCGTGCAGCAGGGTCGTCATCAGCTTCACGCCCGTCGCGCCCAGCGGATGACCGAGAGCGATCGCGCCGCCGTTGACGTTGACCTTCTCCGGCTCCGCGCCGGTCTCCTTCAGCCAGGCCAGCACGACCGGCGCGAAGGCCTCGTTGATCTCGACGAGGTCGATGGCGTCGATCGACAGGCCGGTCTTCTTCAGGGCGTGCGCGGTGGCCGGGATCGGAGCCGTCAGCATGCGGATCGGGTCCTCGCCGCGCACCGAGAGATGGTGCACGCGCGCGCGTGGCGTCAGCCCGTGCTCGCGCACCGCCCGCTCCGAGGCCACCAGCAGCGCCGCCGCACCGTCGGAGACCTGCGAGGAGCAGGCCGCGGTGATCGTGCCGCCGTCGATGACCGGCTTCAGCCCGGCCATCTTCTCCAGCGAGGTGTCCCGGCGCGGCCCCTCGTCCACGGTCACCTCCCCGTAGGGCACGGTCTCCCGCTCGAAGCGCCCTTCGTCGATCGCCCGCACGGCCCGCTGATGCGACCGCAGCGCGAACTCCTCCTGGTCCCGTCGGCTGATCCCCCACTTCGCGGCGATCATCTCGGCGCCGGCGAACTGGTTCACCGGCCGGTCCCCGTACCGCGCCCGCCAGCCCACGCTGCCCGCGAAGGGGCCCTCGGACAGGCCCAGGGGCTCGGCGGCCTGCCGGGAGGCGAAGGCGATCGGGATCATCGACATGTTCTGCACGCCGCCCGCGACCACCAGGTCCTGCGTGCCGGACAGCACGCCCTGCGCCGCGAAGTGCACCGCCTGCTGCGAGGACCCGCACTGCCGGTCCACCGTCACGCCCGGCACCTCCTCCGGCAGCCCGGCCGCCAGCCAGCAGGTCCGTGCGATGTCCCCGGCCTGCGGCCCGACCGCGTCCAGACAGCCGAAGACGACGTCCTCGACGGCGGCCGGATCCACGCCCGAGCGCGCGACCAGCTCCTTCAGCACATGCGCGCCGAGGTCGGCCGAGTGGACTCCGCTCAGCCCTCCCCCGCGCCGCCCCACGGGCGTACGGACCGCTTCGACGATGTAGGCCTCGGCCATGGCAACTCCCCAGACTCCCCATTGAGTTACGTACGTACGGCGATCCCGTCCAGCACCATCGACAGGTACTGCCGGGCGATCTCCTCCGGGCTGTGCTGTCCGCCGGGCCGGTACCAGGACGCGGCGACCCACACCGTGTCCCGCACGAACCGGTACGTCAGCCGGACGTCGAGGTCGGCCCGGAACACCTCGGCGGCGACCCCGCGCTCCAGCGTGGTCAGCCACGCCTTCTCGAACTTGCGCTGCGACTCGGCGAGGAACGCGAACCGCTCCTGAACCGCCAGCTGTCTGCTCTCCTTCTGGTAGATCGCGACCGCGGCGCGGTGCCGGTCGATCTCCCGGAACGACTCGGTGACCAGCGCCTCCAGCGTCTCGCGCGGGTCCAGCTCGGCGTCCAGGACGGTGTCGTAGCCGTCCCAGAGCTCGTCGAGGAAGGTCCGCAGGATCTCCTCCAGCATCGACTCCTTGGAGTCGAAGTGGTAGTAGAGACTGCCCGCGAGCATGCCCGCGTGGTCCGCGATCTTGCGTACGGTGGTGGCGTTGTAGCCCTGCGCGGCGAAGACCTCGGCGGCGGTGTCGAGGAGTTCACGGCGACGGTCGCGAGCGGCGGCAGCCGCGGGGGGCTCTGTGGCGGTCACCTGGGGCTTCTTCTTGGTCGGCACGTGTCCATTGTGGTCCTAGGCATGCTGGCTGCTGACGGCGACGACCTCGCCCGTCATGTACGAGGAGTAGTCCGACGCCAGGAACACGATCACGTTGGCCACCTCCCAGGGCTCGGCGTACCGCCCGAAGGCCTCCCGCTCGGTCAGCTCCGCCAGCAGTTCGGGCGTGGTGACCTTGGCGAGGTGCGGATGCATGGCGAGGCTCGGCGCGACGGCGTTGACCCGTACGCCGTACTCGGCCGCCTCCACCGCAGCGCACCGTGTCAGCGCCATCACGCCGGCCTTCGCGGCGGCGTAGTGCGCCTGCCCGGCCTGGGCGCGCCAACCGACGACGGAGGCGTTGTTGACGATCGCCCCGCCGGTCTCCCGCATCCGGCGGAGGGCGGCCCGGGTGCACCGGAACGTGCCGTTCAACGTCACGTCCAGCACCCGCGACCACTGCTCGTCGCTCATGTCGACGAGCGGCGAGGTGCCGCCGAGGCCGGCGTTGTTGACGACGACGTCCAGTCGTCCGTGCTCCTGTACGGCCGTGTCGAGCAGCGCCCGCACCTGGGACTCGTCGGTGACGTCGCAGGGCAGCGCCGACACCGCACCCGGGAAGTCCCGGCCCAGCTCGGCCTCGTACTCCTTCAGCCGGCGCGGGTGCGCGTCGCTGATCAGCACGCGCGCCCCCTCCTCCAGAAAGCGGCGCGCGGTCGCTCCGCCGATCCCGGCGCCGGCGGCCGCGGTGATGACGGCCGTGCGCCCGCCGAGCAGCCCGTGCCCGGGAACGTAGGCCGGAGCCTCGACGTGTGTCATGGCAGCACGCTAACCTACCAAACACTTGTTAGGGAAGCGTCTCTCAGGAAGGACGGCGACCGTGGACCTCTCGCTCACCCCCGCCGACGAGGCGTTCCGCGCCGGGGCCCGCGCCTGGCTGCGGTCCCATGTGCCGTCCACGCCACTGCCCTCCCTGGAGACCGAGGAGGGCTTCGCGGCGCACCGCGCGTGGGAGGCGGAACTGGCCGCCGACCGCTGGTCGGTGGTCAACTGGCCGGCGGAGTACGGCGGTCGGGACGCGGGCCTGATCCGCTGGCTGCTCTTCGAGGAGGAGTACCACGCGGCGGGCGCCCCGGGCCGCGTCGGCCAGAACGGCGTCAGCCTGCTCGCCCCGACCCTCTTCGACCACGGCACGGAGGAGCAACGCGCGCGCGTCCTGCCGTCCATGGCCACCGGTGAGGTCGTCTGGGCCCAGGCGTGGTCGGAACCGGAAGCCGGTTCCGACCTGGCCTCCCTGAGGTCGAGGGCCGTTCGTACCAGCGGGGGCTGGCTGCTCGGCGGCCAGAAGACGTGGTCGTCGCGGGCCGCCTTCGCCGACCGGGCCTTCGGCCTGTTCCGCAGCGATCCGGACGCCCCGAAGCCCCACCAGGGTCTGACCTATCTGATGTTCGACCTGCGCGCTCCCGGCGTCACGGTCCGCCCCATCGCCCGCCTGGACGGCAAGCCCGCCTTCGCCGAACTGTTCCTGGACGACGTCTTCGTGCCGGACGAGGACGTGATCGGCGAGCCCGGCCAGGGCTGGCGTATCGCCATGTCGACGGCGGGCAACGAACGCGGGCTCATGCTCCGCAGCCCCGGCCGCTTCCTCGCGAGCGCCGAACGCCTGCGGGGACTCTGGCAGGCGCAGGGCAGCCCACCGGAGGCGGGCAACCGCGTGGCCGACGCCCTGATCGGCGCCCGCGCGTACCAACTCTTCACGTACGCCGCGGCCTCCCGCTTCCTCGATGGCGAGTCGATCGGCCCCGAGTCCAGCCTGAACAAGATCTTCTGGTCCGAGTACGACATCGCGCTGCACGAGACGGCCCTCGATCTGCTCGGCGCGGAGGGCGAGTTGGCGGACACAGACTGGTCCGAGCGCTACGTCTTCTCTCTCGCCGGCCCCATCTACGCCGGTACGAACGAGATCCAACGCGACATCATCGCCGAACGCCTGCTCGGTCTCCCGAAGGGACGCCGCTGATGCGCTTCCTCCTCGACGCCGAACAGCGGGCCTTCGCCGACTCCCTGAACGCACTGCTGACGGCGGCGGACACGCCCTCGGTGGTACGGGACTGGAGCCGCGGTGAGCGGAAGAGTGGACGCGCGCTGTGGTCCCGTATCGCCGAGGCCGGAGTCTTCGCACTGGCCGTCCCGGAGGAGTGCGAGGGGCTGGGCCCGCGCCCCGTCGAACTCACCGTCGCCTTCATCGAACTGGGCCGACACGCGGTCCCGGGCCCCTTGGTGGAGACGACCACGGCGGCCGCCCTACTCGCCGAACTACCGGACCCCGGCCCCGCCAAGCGCTTCCTCCCGTCGCTGGCGACGGGCGAGACGATGGCAACACTGACCTGCACACCACCGCCGGCCGGCCACGGCAAGCCCACGGCCCCATACGCCCTGGACGCCGACGCGGCGACCATACGCCTGACGGTGAGCGAGTCGGCCGCTGCGGCCGAGCTGCGCCTCGCTCCCCCGCCCGGCAGGCCCCTGCCCTCCCTCGACCCGGGACGTCGGCTTTTCGGTGTGCCGTCGGGTGGGGAGGTGCTCGCCGTCGGTCCTCAGGTCGGTGTGGCCGTCGGGCGGGCGGTTCTCCGGGCCCGTCTTGCCACCGCCGCGCAGGCGCTCGGTGTCGGGCTGGCGCTGCTCGACAGGAGCGTCGCGTATGTCAGGCAGCGGAAGCAGTTCGGTGTTCCCATTGGGTCGTTCCAGGCGGTCAAGCACCAGCTGGCCGACGCCGAGCTCGGATTGGAGTTCGCCCGGCCGCTGGTCCACGGCGCCGCCCTCACCATGGATCCCGCCGATGTCGCCGCCGCCAAGGTCACCGCCTGTGAGGCGGCGCACGCCACTGCCCGTACCGCGCTTCAGCTGCACGGTGCGATCGGCTACACGGCGGAGTACGACCTGTCCCTCTGGCTTACCAAGGCCCGTGCCCTGCGTACGGCCTGGGGGACGCCGGACGAGTGCCGGACCGTCGTGCTCAGTGGTGGTCGCCGCTGGTGATCTCGCGGTACTCCTCCGCCGTCGGCTTCGGGATCCGCGTGTCGGGCCCGAACATCGCCTTGGCCAGCCGGGCCCGGACCCGCTCGGACCGCCTGACCTTGCGGCGGACGCCGTGGGCGTCGACGAGCGGGCCGACCTCGTACGGCGGGTTCTGCTCGTGCTGGGTGAGGGTGAACAGCTGTTCCTGCGCGAGGGGTTCGTGGACCTCGATGTACTCACCGTCCGGCAGCCGCTTGATCGTTCCCGTCTCCATGCCGTGCAGCACCTTGGCCCGGTCCCGGCGCTGGAGACCGAGACAGACCCGCGTGGTGATCATGAAGGTGATGACCGGCGCGACGAAGACGGACACCCGTACGAACCAGGTGATCGCGTTGATGGACAGATGCAGATGGGTGGCGACGATGTCGTTGCCGCCACCGATCAGCAGCACCGCGTACAGACTCAGCCAGGCCGCGCCGAGGCCCGTCCGCACGGGCACGTTCCGCGGGCGGTCGAGGATGTGGTGCTCGCGTTTGTCGCCGGTGATCCACGCCTCGACGAAGGGATAGACGCCCAGCGCGAGCAGGATCAGCGGGAACAGCGAGAACGGGATGAAGACACCCGGCTCCAGGGTGTGGCCCCAGGCGTTGATCTCCCATCCCGGCATCACCCGGATCAGCCCCTCGGAGAAGCCCAGGTACCAGTCGGGCTGAGCGCCCGTGGTGACGAGGTCCGGGCGGTACGGCCCGAAGGCCCACACGGGGTTGATGCCGGCGATGGCGCCCATGAACGTCAGCACGCCGAAGACCAGGAAGAAGAAGCCGCCTGCCTTGGCCATGTAGACCGGCAGGAAGGGCATGCCGATCACGGACCTGTTGTTGCGGCCGGGGCCCGGATACTGCGTGTGCTTGTGGTAGAAGACCAGCGTCAGATGGGCGACCACCAGGCCGAGCATGATCCCGGGCAGCAGCAGGACATGGACCGGGTACAGCCGCGAGATGATGTCGTGGCCGGGGAACTCCCCGCCGAAGAGGAAGAACGACAGATACGTCCCGACGACCGGGATCGACAGGATCGCGCCCTGGGCGAAGCGGACGCCGGTGCCGGAGAGCAGGTCGTCGGGGAGGGAGTAGCCGGTCAGGCCGGTGATGATGCCGAGCATCAGCAGGGACCAGCCGAACACCCAGTTGATCTCGCGCGGCTTGCGGAAGGCACCGGTGAAGAACACCCGCATCATGTGCACGAGCATGCCGGTGACGAAGACCAGCGCCGCCCAGTGGTGGACCTGCCGCATCAGCAGCCCGCCCCGCACGTCGAAGCTGATGTCGAGGGTGGACTCGTAGGCCCTGGTCATCATGATGCCGTTGAGCGGCTCGTAGGAGCCGTTGTAGACGACCTCGACACTGCTCGGCTCGAAGAAGAGCGTGAGGTACACGCCGGTGAGGATCAGGACGATGAAGCTGTAGAGGCTGATCTCGCCCAGCATGAAGGACCAGTGATCCGGGAAGACCTTGCGCATCTGGGACTTGGCCAGCGCGTAGATTCCGAGCCGTCCGTCGGCCCAGTCGGCCACCTTCTCGCCCTTGCCCGGAGCCTCCCTGCCGGAGCGGACGGACCCCGCCGCCTCGTCCACCGATCGTGCGCCGTCCATGCGTCGTCGCCTCCCCGTCGGATCTCACTCAGGGTGGCACGGCGGTCACCGCAGGGCCAGCGGTGTGGGCAGACGGGTGAGCGGCTAAGCCCGGACGATCCCCCGCGCCCGCGCCGCCACCAGCCACTTCGGGTACTCGCCGACGAGACGGTCGTAGAGCTCCGCGTCGGACACCTTTCGCGGGTCCGAACCGGCGTGGAAGAACCCGGCGTTGTCGACCACCCGCCGGTCCGGCACCGCCAGCTCGTCCAGCTTGCGCAGGAAGTCGAACTGCCGGCTGAGCGCCTCGTGGTCGCGGACCACGGACTTCGCCCTCAGACCAAGGAGACCGCGACCACCACCAGCGACGCCCACGACCTCCCGCATGCCGGGCACGGCCGGAAGACCAAGGAGAAGCTGACCCGGTACGACCGACACCGAGCGCGGTTGCTGCGGCCCCGGGCAGCGCGCCTACGCCGACCCGGTGGAGGGCAGTTGGTTCGCACGGACCCTCGCCGCCGCCCTGCCCCGGGTCAACCCACCGGCCCCCTTCCTGAAGGTCGCCGACCACGCGGAGGAGGAACTTGCAGCAGCTCGCGTCCCGGTATCCCCAGGTCGCGCAGCCCTCGGTCGGGATTCGGCGGCCGGAACCGGTGCAGGGCCAGGAGATCGACAGCCTGATACGCCAGGTACTCGGGCACCTCACGGTGAAGCCGGGCCTCAGTCCACGGGTCAACGACACTCAGCACGGCAACGAGTGGGCCGACGCCGAGCCCGTACGCGGGAATCACTGGCATGGGCACCAGCTGGCCCGCCTGCTGTGGACCGCGGGCCTGCTCGCCGCGAGCCCGCGTCGGCTCTCCAGTGTCCTCGTCGACCACCTGGGGGCGCACGAACCCCTGCTCGCCGGCGAGGTGGTGGGCGCGCTGGGCGGACTCGACTACGACGACAGGGAGGGCCGCACCGCCGACACCTGAGGCATCACCGTGCGGTTGCGCTGTTCCCACCCGGCGCTGCACGCCGCCGTCGAGGAACTGCCGCTCGCCGGGGACGCCACAGTGCGAGCGTTCGGCGCGGAAGCAACGGCACAGCCCCTGCTGCGCGGGCTCCCGGACCGGGTGACGACCGACGAACTGCGCGCCCTGCCAGGCCGGTACAAGGAGCCGCTGGAACGCTTCCGGCTGGCCGAGGACGAGATCCGCCCCCTCCTCATGGGCACGCAGCTGTACGGCGACCGCATGCGAGCCCAACCGACTGCTGCTGTACGAGAAGCAACGCACCCGGAAGAGCCGGCGCCTGGTCGAGGCCGCCCCCCGGCTCGGCCTCTTCGGCGTACTCGCCGTGGCCGGCGCCGTCATCGTCACCTGGGTCGCTCCGAGCAAGCAGTACACATGCGGCGGCGCCTGCCAGGTCGTCCGGTCGGGGACAGGTAGGCAGGCGCCGTCTGGTGTTCCGTACGCCCTTGTACGGGACGTCTGTTGATCCGGCGGATCAGACCATCAGCGATCGGTCCGTCGGCCGGATCGGCGCCGGCAGGTCGCTGGCGCCGGTCAGGAAGCGGTCCACGCCACGGGCGGCCGAGCGGCCCTCGGCGATCGCCCACACGATCAGCGACTGGCCACGACCGGCGTCACCGGCGACGTACACGCCGGGGACGTTGGTCTGGAAGTCGGCGTCGCGGGCGATGTTGCCGCGCTCGTCGAGCTCCAGGCCGAACTGGTCAACGAGGCCGTTCTCCCGGTCGGTGCCGGTGAAGCCCATCGCCAGCGTCACCAACTGGGCGGGGATCTTGCGCTCCGTGCCCGGCTTCGGGGTCAGCTTGCCGTCGATGAACTCGACCTCGCTCAGGTGCAGCCACTGGACGTTGCCGTCCTCGTCGCCCTCGAAGTGGGTCGTCGAGACGGAGTAGACCCGCTCGCCGCCCTCCTCGTGCGCGGACGTGACCTTGTACAGCATCGGGAAGGTCGGCCAGGGCTGCGCGACCGGGTTCCGCTCGTCGTTCGGGCGGGGCATGATCTCCAGCTGCGTCACCGAGGCCGCGCCCTGACGGTGGGCGGTGCCCACGCAGTCCGCGCCGGTGTCGCCGCCGCCGATGACCACGACGTGCTTGCCCTCGGCCGAGATCGGGGGCGCCACGAAGTCGCCCTCCTGGACCTTGTTGGCCAGGGGCAGGTACTCCATGGCCTGGTAGATGCCGGTCAGCTCCCGCCCGGGGACGGGGAGATCACGGGCGGTGGTGGCACCGGCGGCGATGACGACGGCGTCGTACCGCTTCTTCAGGTCGGTCGCCTTGAGGTCGCGGCCGATCTCGATACCGGTGCGGAAGCGGGTGCCCTCCGCGCGCATCTGCTCGATACGGCGGTTGATGTGCCGCTTCTCCATCTTGAACTCGGGGATGCCGTACCGGAGAAGGCCTCCGATGCGGTCCGCGCGCTCGTAGACGGCGACGGTGTGGCCGGCCCGGGTCAGCTGCTGGGCGGCGGCGAGACCCGCCGGGCCCGAGCCGATGACCGCGACGGTCTTGCCGGACAGCCGCTCCGGGATCTGCGGGGCGACGTCACCGGTCTCCCACGCCTTGTCGATGATCGAGACCTCGACGTTCTTGATGGTGACCGGTGGCTGGTTGATGCCCAGCACACACGCCGACTCGCAGGGGGCCGGGCACAGCCGCCCGGTGAACTCCGGGAAGTTGTTCGTCGCGTGCAGCCGCTCGGAGGCGGCGCTCCAGTCCTCGCGGTAGGCGTAGTCGTTCCACTCGGGGATCAGGTTCCCCAGCGGGCAGCCGTTGTGGCAGAACGGGATGCCGCAGTCCATGCACCGGCTGGCCTGCTTGCTGATGATCGGCAGCAGGGAACCGGGAACGTAGACCTCGTTCCAGTCCTTGAGACGCACGTCCACCGGGCGGGACTTGGCGACCTCACGGCCATGGTTGAGAAAGCCCTTGGGATCAGCCATTGGTCGCCGCCTCCATCATCTTCTCGGTGATCTCGGTCTCGGAGAGACCGGCTCGCTCGGCGGCGTCCTTGGCGGCGAGCACTGCCTTGTACGTGCTGGGGATGATCTTGCTGAAGCGCTCGACCCCTCCTCCAGGGGTATCCCACTCGGCGAGCAGCTTCTCGGCGACCGTGGAGGCGGTCTCCTCCTGGTGGCGGCGCACCACGTCGTGCAGCCACTGCTTGTCGGCGTCGTCGAGGGCCTCTACGGCGCCCACGTTGCCGACGTTGACGTTGTCCCGGTCGAGGTCGATGACGTACGCGACGCCACCGGACATGCCGGCCGCGAAGTTGCGCCCGGTCTCGCCGAGGACCACCGCGTGACCGCCGGTCATGTACTCGCAGCCGTGGTCGCCGACGCCCTCGGAGACCACCAGTGCACCGGAGTTGCGGACGCAGAACCGCTCACCGGTACGGCCGCGCAGGAACAGCTCACCACCGGTCGCGCCGTACGCGATGGTGTTGCCCGCGATCGTCGAGTACTCGGCGAGGTGGTCGGCGCCCCGGTCGGGACGCACCACGACACGACCACCCGACAGACCCTTGCCGACGTAGTCGTTGGCGTCACCCTCGAGGCGCAGCGTGACACCGCGCGGCAGGAAGGCACCGAAGGACTGGCCCGCGGACCCGGTGAAGGTGATGTCGATGGTGCCGTCGGGCAGACCCGCGCCGCCGAACTTCTTCGTCACCTCGTGGCCGAGCATGGTGCCGACCGTGCGGTTGATGTTGCGGATCGCGACCTGGGCGCGCACCGGCTGGGCGTCGGTCGCGGAGTCCGCGGCCAGCGCGTCGGCGGCGAGCTTGACGAGCTCGTTGTCGAGCGCCTTCTCCAGGCCGTGGTCCTGCTCGATCAGCTGGTGGCGCACCGCGCCCTCGGGCAGCGCGGGCACGTGGAACAGCGGGGCCAGGTCCAGGCCCTGCGCCTTCCAGTGGTCGACGGCACGGGTGACGTCGAGCGTCTCGGCGTGGCCGACGGCCTCCTCGATGGAGCGGAAGCCCAGCTCGGCGAGGATCTCGCGGACCTCTTCGGCGATGAACCGGAAGAAGTTCACGACGTACTCGGCCTTGCCGGCGAACCGGTCCCTGAGGGTCGGGTTCTGGGTGGCGATACCGACCGGGCAGGTGTCCAGGTGGCAGACGCGCATCATGACGCAGCCGGAGACGACGAGCGGCGCGGTCGCGAAACCGAACTCCTCGGCGCCGAGCAGCGCGGCGATGACGACGTCACGGCCGGTCTTCAGCTGGCCGTCGGTCTGCACGACGATGCGGTCGCGCAGGCCGTTGAGCAGCAGGGTCTGCTGGGTCTCGGCGAGACCCAGCTCCCAGGGACCGCCGGCGTGCTTGAGCGACGTCAGCGGCGAGGCACCCGTGCCGCCGTCGTGGCCGGAGATGAGCACGACGTCCGCGTGGGCCTTGGACACACCGGCCGCGACCGTGCCGACACCGACCTCGGAGACCAGCTTGACGTGAATCCGCGCCTGCGGGTTCGCGTTCTTCAGGTCGTGGATCAGCTGGGCCAGGTCCTCGATGGAGTAGATGTCGTGGTGCGGCGGCGGCGAGATGAGGCCGACACCCGGCGTCGAGTGACGCGTCTTCGCGACCCACGGGTACACCTTGTGGCCGGGCAGCTGACCGCCCTCACCGGGCTTGGCGCCCTGGGCCATCTTGATCTGGATGTCGTCCGCGTTGACCAGGTACTCGGAGGTCACACCGAAGCGGCCGGAGGCGACCTGCTTGATGCTGGACCGGCGCGCCGGGTCGTACAGACGGTCCGGGTCCTCGCCGCCCTCACCGGTGTTGGACTTGCCGCCCAGCTGGTTCATGGCGATGGCGAGGGTCTCGTGCGCCTCCTTGGAGATGGAGCCGTACGACATGGCGCCCGTGGAGAACCGCTTGACGATCTCGGAGACCGGCTCGACCTCGTCGACGGAGATCGGCGAGCGGCCATCAATACCGGTCTTGAAGCCGAACAGACCGCGGAGCGTCATCAGCCGCTCGGACTGCTCGTTCACCCGGTCCGTGTACTTCTTGAAGATGTCGTAGCGGTTGGCACGCGTCGAGTGCTGGAGGCGGAAGACCGTCTCCGGGTCGAACAGGTGCGGCTCGCCCTCACGGCGCCACTGGTACTCGCCGCCTATCTCCAGGGCACGGTGGGCGGGCGCGATGCCGCTCGCCGGGTACGCCTTGGCGTGGCGGGCGGCGACCTCCTTGGCGACGACGTCGATGCCGACGCCGCCGATCTTGGTGGCGGTGCCGTTGAAGTACTTCTCCACGAAGGCGGTGTCGAGACCGACGGCCTCGAAGACCTGGGCGCCGCGGTAGGAGGCGACCGTGGAGATGCCCATCTTGGACATGACCTTCAGGACGCCCTTGCCGAGGGCGTAGATCAGGTTGCGGATGGCCTGCTCGGCCTCGATGTCCGACAGGAACGTGCCGGCGCGGACCAGGTCCTCGACGGACTCCATCGCCAGGTACGGGTTCACGGCCGCGGCGCCGAAGCCGATGAGCAGGGCGACGTGGTGGACCTCGCGGACGTCGCCGGCCTCGACCAGCAGGCCCACCTGGGTGCGCTGCTTGGTGCGGATGAGGTGGTGGTGGACGGCCGCGGTGAGCAGCAGCGACGGGATCGGCGCGTGCTCGGCGTCCGAGTGGCGGTCCGACAGGACGATCAGGCGGGCGCCGTTCTCGATGGCGGCGTCGGCCTCGGCGCAGATCTCCTCGATGCGCGCGGCGAGGGCGTCACCGCCGCCGTGCACCTTGTACAGGCCGGACAGGGTCGCGGCCTTGAAGCCCGGCATGTCGCCGTCGGCGTTGATGTGGATGAGCTTGGCCAGCTCGTCGTTGTCGATCACCGGGAAGGGCAGGGTGACCGTCCGGCACGACGCGGCGGTCGGCTCCAGCAGGTTGCCCTGCGGGCCCAGCGAGGAGCGCAGCGAGGTCACGAGCTCCTCGCGGATGGCATCCAGCGGCGGGTTGGTGACCTGCGCGAACAGCTGGGTGAAGTAGTCGAAGAGCAGCCGCGGACGCTCGCTCAGCGCGGCGATCGGCGAGTCGGTACCCATCGAACCGATCGGCTCGGCACCGGCCTTGGCCATCGGCGCGAGGATGACGCGCAGCTCCTCCTCGGTGTAGCCGAAGGTCTGCTGGCGGCGGGTGACCGAGGCGTGCGTGTGCACGATGTGCTCGCGCTCGGGCAGGTCGGACAGCTCGATCTCGCCGGCGTCCAGCCACTCGGCGTACGGCTGCTCGGTGGCGAGGCCGGCCTTGATCTCGTCGTCCTCGATGATGCGGTGCTCGACGGTGTCGACGAGGAACATCTTGCCGGGCTGCAGCCGGCCCTTGCGGACGACCTTCGCGGGGTCGATGTCGAGGACGCCGACCTCGGAGCCGAGGACGACGAGGCCGTCGTCGGTGACCCAGTAGCGGCCGGGGCGCAGACCGTTGCGGTCGAGGACCGCGCCGACCTGCTTGCCGTCGGTGAAGGTGACGCAGGCCGGGCCGTCCCAGGGCTCCATCATCGTGGCGTGGAACTGGTAGAAGGCGCGCCGGGCCGGGTCCATGGAGTCGTGGTTCTCCCACGCCTCCGGGATCATCATCAGCACGGAGTGCGGCAGCGAACGGCCGCCCAGGTGCAGGAGTTCGAGGACCTCGTCGAAGGAGGCGGAGTCCGAGGCGTCCGGCGTACAGACCGGGAAGATGCGCTCGATGCCCTTGCCGTCGGAACCGAACAGGTCCGAGACCAGCTGGGACTCGCGGGCGACCATCCAGTTGCGGTTGCCCTTGACGGTGTTGATCTCACCGTTGTGCGCGACGAAGCGGTACGGGTGCGCAAGCGGCCAGCTCGGGAAGGTGTTCGTCGAGAACCGCGAGTGGACGAGGGCGACGGCCGAGGCGAACCGGCGGTCGGACAGGTCCGGGAAGAACGGCTCCAGCTGGCCGGTGGTCAGCATGCCCTTGTAGACGATGGTGCGGGCCGAAAGCGACGGGAAGTAGACACCCGCCTCCCGCTCGGCGCGCTTGCGCAGCACGAAGGCCTTGCGGTCGAGCGCGATGTCCTTGCTGGCGCCGTCGGTGACGAAGATCTGCCGGAAGAGCGGCATCGTCGACCGGGCGGTGGCACCGAGCAGTTCGGGCGCGACGGGCACCTCGCGCCAGCCGAGGACCGTCAGGCCCTCGTCGGCGGCGATCGTCTCAATCTCTGAGACGGCGTCGTCCGCGGAGTCCTCCGGCAGGAAGGCGATACCGACGGCGTAGCCACCGGCCGCGGGCAGCTCGAATCCGGCCACCTCACGGAAGAAGGTGTCGGGAACCTGGGACAGGATGCCGGCGCCGTCGCCGGAGTCGGGCTCGGAGCCGGTGGCACCGCGGTGCTCCAGGTTGCGCAGCACCGTGAGGGCCTGCTCGACCAGGGTGTGGGACGCCTCGCCGGTGAGGGTGGCGACGAAACCGACGCCGCACGCGTCGTGTTCGTTGCGGGGGTCGTACATACCCTGCGCAGCAGGGCGAGCATCCATGAACGACCAGTTCTGGCTATTCGTGGAGTGCTGGGACGGCTGGCGCGGCGTACGCATCGGCTCTCCCGTCGTCGTCATGTGGCATATGCAGATTGCCGAGGGACGACGTTGGCCCTCTGCGTGAGTGCAAAATTTCGTGCAGGTTACATGATGGAGCGGTCCTCGGGAACCGGATACTCCGTTCCAACATGCGGACGCCGCGGGGTCACGGCGGGGGCACCGCGCTCGGCGGCGGAAAGTATGGGGGGACTCCAGGACAGATCGGTCAGATCGTTGCCCTTCGACCCGTGCGCGAGGCGAGCGTCGTCGCTCACCTCGCGGATGCGCGGCAGGCCTCATTGCCCACAGCGCTTACGGCTCATGCCCGGTGGTTAACCATTCGAAACCAGCGAGTAACGGCTACTTATGCGGCCCAACGCATAACCTGCAGCCGAACTATCCTACGGCGGTTCCGAACAAGCTGCCCAGGGCGTACGTCACACCGGCCGCGGCACCTCCGAGGGCGAGCTGCCTCAGCCCGCTGAACCACCAGGTCCGCGCGGTCACCTTGGCCACGATCGCTCCACAGGCGAACAGCCCGGCCAGCGCGAGCAGCACGGTCGGCCACAGCGAGGTCGCGCCGAGCAGATAGGGCAGTACGGGCAGCAGGGCGCCCAGCGCGAACGCCCCGAAGGACGACACGGCGGCGACCACCGGCGACGGCAGGTCACCCGGGTCGATACCGAGCTCCTCACGCGCGTGTATCTCCAGCGCCTGCTCAGGATCCCGGGACAGCTGCTTGGCGACTTCCCGCGCCAGCTCCACCTCGACACCACGCGCCTGATAAAGAGCAGCGAGCTCAGCCTCTTCATCCTTCGGATGCTTTCTCAGCTCCCGCCGCTCGACGTCCAGCTCGGCCTCGACGAGCTCGCGCTGCGAGGCGACGGACGTGTACTCACCGGCGGCCATGGAGAAGGCGCCGGCGGCAAGCCCGGCGAACCCGCTCAGCACGACGGTCTGGTGCCCGGCCACCCCACCGGCGACACCGGTCATCAGGGCGAGATTGGAGACCAGCCCGTCCATCGCCCCGAAGACGGCGGGCCGCAGCCAGCCGCCGTTCACGTCCCGGTGCGTGTGGTTGTCGCGGTGCGCCACGTGCAACGCCGCCTCGGTGTCGATGATGGCCATGAGGGTCCCCCCGAAAGCTTCTTTGGACAACTTCTACTTTTCGACAACGCCAAACATACGCCCGGAATTTCAGCTCCACCAGCAAGGAAAGGCTGCGCTAACCAGCACCTTTACCCTCAACCGCTCATCCGAACGAGACCATGCACAAATGTCGACCGGGTGACGCCGAGGCCCGTGAGGCTGCGCGGAACACCTCCCCGGGGACAGATCCGCAAAGGGTCGAGCGCCCTGGAGGCGCCCCCTGAGAGGAGAGGCCGCGTATGGCATCGATCGCCTGCATTCCCTCTGTCCCGGCGCCCGACAACGCCGCCGAACTCCGCGAGCGGGCCCGCGGCGCACTGCTCGGCCTGGCCGTGGGCGACGCGCTGGGCGCGCCCGCCGAGAACATGAAGCCGTCGGAGATCCGCGCGAAGTGGGGCCGCATCACGGGCTATGTCACCGACACCCCGGCCGGTACGGACGACACCGAGTACGCGATCTTCTCGGGCCTCCTCCTGGCCCGCCACGGCTCGGCCCTCACCCCCGTCCATGTGGAGGCGGCCTGGCACGAGTGGATCGCGGACCGCGACGAGGGCCCGTTCCGGGGAGCGGGCTTCAGTGAACGCGGCACGCTGGAGAACCTCCGGAGAGGACTGGCGGCCCCCATCTCGGCCCAGCACCGCCACGCGTGGAGCGACGGCCTGGCGATGCGGGCGGCCCCCTTCGGCGTCTTCGCGGCGGGCCGCCCAGCCGAAGCCGCCCGCCTGGTGGCGATCGACGGCTCGGTGAGCCACGACGGCGAGGGCATCTACGGCGGCCAGGCGGTGGCGGCGGGAGTGGCGGCGGCGATGGCGGGCGCCCCGACCGTCGCTGTGGTGGCCTCGGCCCTGGCCGTGGTCCCCGACGACTCCTGGACGGCCCGCTCCCTACGCCGTGCGGTGGCCGTCGCCCACCGAGGCGAACGGGCGGTCCGCTCAGCGGTCGTCATCGGCGGCTACCCCTGGACCGACCTGGCCCCCGAGGCGGTCGCCCTCGCCTTCGGCGCGTACGCGGCGGCCGACGGCGACTTCACCCAGGCGGTCCTGACAGCCGTGAACATGGGCCGCGACGCCGACACGACGGCAGCGGTGGCGGGCGCGCTGGCAGGTGCGACGCAGGGGGCGTCATCGATCCCGGCGGACTGGGCGGGGGCGATCGGCCCGGCGCGGGGGAGCTGCCTGCCGGCGATGGCGGGCCATCACGTACTGGAGGTGGCGGAGCTGCTGACGGCCGGGGAGGGCGGGAAGTGGGGTACAAACGAATCCGTACGCGGTGAGCCCCCCGTACCCCACGGCTCATGGCCGCCACCTGGCCCGAACGCCTTCACCCTGGCGGCAGACGACCAGCCGGAGACGGGCCGGTGAGGCCGCCCGGCCCATGGGACGAGGGGATGCCAGTCGGGACGGGGCCCACGGCGCCGGCGGACGATCTCGACATCGCGGATCCCAGGGGCACGGCGGAGCCGAGCGAGCCCGCGACCACCGACGACGAGGAGGCCCCGCAGGGGCCACCCGCACCCGACCACGAAACCGCCACGCACACCACGAACCAGACCAAACCCGCAGCCGCCGGCGGCGAGCCCACCCCACAAGGGCCACCCGCACCCGACCACGAAACTGTCATGGGTGGTGCGGGTGGGAACAACATGGCCGAAGGCGAAGCCGAGGCCGAAACAGCCCGCACCCACCCCCGCCGCCGAATCGAGGGCCTCCTGCTAGGTCTGGCCGCAGGCGACGCCGCCGGCTGGCCGTCCGCCCGCCACCGAGCCGCCCGTATGCCCGAATGGACCCGCCGCCTCACCCGCGAACTGGACACCTTCGCCGAGCAGAACGCGACAACCACCCTCCCCGTCCCCATCGCCCTCAACCAACCCCCCGAACCCCTCCGCCTGGGCCCCTCCGACGACGCCGAATGGGCAGCCTTCGCCGCAGAAGCCGTACTCCGCGCCGGCGACGACACCGCCCTGGGCGACCTCAGCCGACAACGCCGAACCCGCGCCGCAATCGACCTGACCTGGAACGCCGTAGCCAGCGAGGTCGCCGCCGCCGCAGCCCGCGCCCCCGAAGTCGAATCCGCCCTCCTCCCCCTCCGCGCCCGCATCTCCGTCCGAGCCGGCCTCGGCAACCTCGCCACCGGCCTACGCCCACCCGCCACCGGCCACGACAACCCGCACTACTTCGACGACGCGGCCTGCGTAAGAGCCTGCGTCCTGGCCGTAGCCCACCCCGGCGACCCCCAACGCGCCGCGGACCTGGCCGAGTTCGACGCCCGCTACACCCAGGACGGCGACGGCGTACACGGCGCACGGGCGATGGCAGCGGCCCTGGCCCTCGCCCTGGCCGGCGAGGACATCGAGACCTGCGTGACAGCGGCCCTCACCGAACTCCCCGAAGCCACGGAGATCGGCCGCAACGCCCGCCACGCCCTGACCCTCGCCCGCGCCGCGGACAGCGCGTTCGCCCTGGTCCCCGCCCTGGAACACCAGATCGTCGACCACGTCTACAGCTACGGCATCGCGGCCGCGGAAACGGTCCCGGTAGCCCTCGCCCTGGCCACGGCAGCGGGCGGCCGCATCGCGGAAGCGGTACCGGCGGCAGCCTGTCTGTCGCGAGTCGCGGACTCCGCACCGGCACTCGCGGGCGCGCTGACCGGCGCGTTGGCCGGCGGCGAGTCGATCCCCGCCTCCTGGCGCGACACCTGCCGCACCCTCTCCGGCTGCGTACTCCCCCGCCTCACCGGCACGGACCTGGTGGAACTCGCCGAACTCCTGGAAGCCACGCGACCGGCCCCACCAGGAGGATGATTCTGGGCATGACGCCCAAAGGAGCAGAAATCCGTCAGGCCGGTCTGGAGGAGCGCATCACCGGCGCCCTGGTCGGCGCAGCCGTCGGCGACGCACTCGGCGGCCCCGTCGAGGGCTACTCCCCCGACCAGATCGTCGAACGCCACGGTGGCCGCATCCACGGCATCGTCGGCCCCTGGAACGGCGACGCCTGGCGCACGGCGCGCCCCATCGCCCCGTATCACAAGGGCGACGGCCACGTCACCGACGACACCCTGATGACGCATGCGCTGATCAAGGTCTACGCCCAGGTCCGCGACCACCTGGACGCATACGCGATCGCCGACCACCTGGTCCCGGACCTGATGACGACCCCGCGCTGGATCCCGGAACTGGAGGCCGAGGCCCTCCCCCTCCAACGGATCTTCCTGGCGGAGAAATGGCTGGTGGCCCGCCTCCACTACGGCCATGTCGACCCCCGGGAGGCAGGCGTGGGGAACATCGTCAACTGCGGCGCGGCGATGTACATGGCCCCGGTCGGCCTGGTCAACGCGGCCAACCCCGCCGGGGCATACGCCGAGGCCCTGGACATCGCCGGCGCACACCAGTCGTCGTACGGCCGAGAGGCGGCGGCCGTCTTCGCGGCGGCGGTGGCGGCGGCGTGCACACCGGGCGCGACACCGGACTCGGTGGTGAAGACCTGCCTGTCCCTGGCGAAGGACGGCACACGAACAGCAATCGACAAGGTCTGCGAAGTGGCGTCGCACCACACGGACTTCGAGTCGGCACTGGGCCCGCTCCGGGAGGCCGTGACGCCGTACGACACGGTGGGCCCCGACTACCGGCAGCCCTCCCTGAACGCCCGCCGCCCATCCCGCCTCCACACGATCGAGGAACTCCCCGTCGCCCTGGGCATGTTGCTGGTCTCCGGCGGCAACCACCGCCAAGCGGTCCTGGGCGCGGTGAACTACGGCAGGGACTGCGACTCGACCGCCACGATGGCCGGCGCGCTGGCAGGCGCCCTGGGCTCACCGGTCCCCGAGGACTGGTCGAAAACGGTGGCGGAGGCCAGCCGCCTGGACCTCTGGGAACCGGCGGCAACGCTCACCCGGGTGACCCGCGAGATCCACGAACGGGACGTACACCGCCGCCGAGCACACGAGCAGGCGTTCACGGAGCTGGGAGGCCCGAGATGCTCCGACTGACCTGGGTCCAGCCGGAGGACCTACTGGGCCACGAACTCCGCCAGGCAGCCCAGGACGGCCGGGAGCCGTCGGCGATCGAGGCGAGATGGAGGGCAGCGGGCGGACGTGAGGCCCCGCTGCGGGCAGGTGCGTCACCGGAACCGGCGTCGCGTTACCTACGAACGCTGGCAGAGGACTTGTTGGACGAACTGGCATACCTGCCAAGCAAGTTGAAGGAACAAGAGCCAACGGACCTGGCAAGCATCAAGACCCTGTGCCCGAACTGGCCACACCAGCCCGCACAGCCTGCGCAGCCCGCGACCAACCCACCCACCCAGGCCCACCTGGAAGCAGCCTGGCTGGGCCGAGCCGCCGGCTGCCTCCTGGGCAAACCAGTCGAAAAGCTCCCCCTCAACGCCATCCGCCAACTAGCCAAACCCACCGGCAACTGGCCCCTCAACACATACTTCACAGCCAAGGGAGTCCCTCAATGCCTCCTCACCGCCCACCCCTGGAACCGCGGCTCGGCACATACCTCCCTCGCCGAGAACATCGACGGCATGCCAGAGGACGACGACCTCAACTACCCCCTCCTCAACCTCCTCCTGCTCCAACGCCACGGCAAGTCCTTCACCACCACAGACGTGGCAACCCTCTGGCTCGACGAACTCCCAGCCGGCCGCACCTTCACAGCCGAACGCATCGCCTACCGCAACCTCCTCACCGGCATCAACCCCCCGCACACGGCCCGCCGGCGCAACCCCTTCCGCGAATGGATCGGCGCCCTGATCCGCGCCGACGTCCACGGCTGGACCAACCCCGGCAACCCGGCCGCCGCAGCGGAACAGGCCCACAGAGACGCCACCCTCACCCACACCGCCAACGGCGTCTACGCGGCGATGTTCACGGCGGCCACCATCGCGGAGGCAGCCACCGGCAACCACGACATCCACACCTGCCTGCGCACCGGCCTCACAGTGATCCCCCCGACCTCTCGCCTGTCCCTGGCAGTCACCCACGCCATCCAACTGGCCCAGACCCACGAGAACTTCGACACGATCGTCGACGAACTCCACGCCACCCACGCCCACATCCACCACTGGGTCCACGCCATCCCCAACACCGCCCTGATCGCCGCCGCCCTCACCCACGCGAACGGCGACTTCACCGGCTCCATCTGCCGTGCGGTGTCCGGCGGTTGGGACACCGACTCCAATGGCGCGACAACCGGCGGCATCGCCGCCCTCCTGGCCGGCACCCCCACCGCCCTCCCCGACCGCTGGACGGCCCCCCTCAAGAACCGCCTCGCCACCTCCGTCGCCGACTTCAACGGCACCGGCTTCGACACCCTCGCCCAACTCACCCACACCGTCACCCACGCGGAGGCCCCCCGCCCATGACCTCGATGCCGTACCGCTCGGAGACCGAAACGCAGTACGCCTCATGACGACACCCGGCACCGCACACCAGAGCCCCACCCAGAGCCAAGCCCAGCGCCCCGCCCCCCTCACCGGCCTCCGCGTCCTGGACCTCGCCACCCTCTTCGCCGGCCCCCTCGCCGCCACCCTGCTCGGCGACTACGGCGCGGAGGTCATCAAGATCGAGCACCCCACCAAGCCGGACCCCTCCCGCGGCCACGGCCCGTCGAAGAACGGTGTGGGCCTCTGGTGGAAGGTCCTCGGCCGCAACAAGCACACGATCACCCTCGACCTCTCGAAACCGGGCGGCCGCGCCACCCTCCTCCGCCTGGCCGCCACCGCGGACGTCGTCATCGAGAACTTCCGCCCCGGCACCCTGGAGAAGTGGGACCTCGGCTGGCCGGAACTCTCCGCCGTCAACCCCCGCCTGATCCTCACCCGCGTCACCGCGTTCGGCCAGTTCGGCCCGTACGCCCACCGCCCCGGCTTCGGCACCCTCGCCGAGGCGATGAGCGGCTTCGCCGCGGTCACCGGCGCACCGGACGCACCCCCGACGCTCCCGCCCTTCGGCCTGGCCGACTCCATCGCGGGCCTGGCGACCGCGTACGCCGTGATGACGGCACTGGCGGCCCGGGACCTCACCGGCGAGGGCCAGGCCGTCGACATGGCGATCATCGAGCCGATCCTGACCGCGCTGGGCCCTCAGCCGACCTGGTACGACCAGCTGGGATACGTACAGGAGCGCACCGGCAACCGATCCGCCAACAACGCCCCGCGCAACACGTACCGCACAGCGGACGGCGCCTGGGTCGCGGTCTCGACATCGGCCCAGTCGATCGCCGAACGGGTGATGCGCCTGGTCGGCAGGCCGGACCTGATCGACGAACCGTGGTTCGCGACGGGCGCCGACCGGGCCCGCCACGCCGACGTCCTGGACCGGGCGGTCGGCGACTGGATCGCCCGCCGCACCCGCACCGAGGTCCTCGCGGCCTTCGAGAAGGCGGAGGCGGCGGTGGCCCCGATCCAGGACGTACGCGACGTACTGACGGATCCTCAGTACCAGGCCCTCGACACCATCACCACGATCGACGACCCCGAACTGGGCCCGCTCCGCATGCAGAACGTCCTCTTCCGCCTCTCCGCCACCCCCGGCACCATCCACTGGGCGGGCCGCCCGCACGGCGCCGACACGGACGAACTCCTCACCGAACTGGGTCTGACCCCGGCCGAGTTGGCCGCCCTGCGCGAGGAGGGCGCCCTGTGAGACCGCACCCCCTCACCTGGCTGTACGCCCCCGGCGACCGCCCCCGGGTAGTGGCCAAGGCCCTGACCGCCGGCGCCGACGTGGTGGTGATCGACCTGGAGGACGCGGTCGCCCCCGACCGCAAGGACTACGCCCGCGAGGCCACGGCCGAACTCCTCACCACCCCCCAGCCGGTTCCGGTCCACGTCCGCGTGAACGCCCTGGACACCCCCTGGGCGGCAGCCGACCTCGACACCCTGGCCGCCCTCCCGGGCGTGTCCGGCCTTCGTCTCCCGAAGGTGACCGCCCCCGCCCAGATCATCCACGTCGCGGAGACGACACCCCCCACCGCCGGAGGCGCACCGGCCCTCCACGCCCTCCTGGAATCGGCCCTGGGCATCGAACACGCCTACGCCATCGCCGCCGCCCACCCGTCCCTGCACGGCATCGCGCTGGGCGACGCGGACCTGCGGGCCGACCTGGGCGCACGGGACGACGCGGGCCTCGACTGGTCCCGCTCCCGGGTCGTCGTGGCGGCAAGAGCGGCGGGCCTGCCTCCACCATCCCAGTCGGTCCACCCCGACATCCGCGACCTGGACGGCCTGACCGCCTCCTGCGCCCACGGCCGCGCCCTGGGCTTCCTGGGCCGGGCGGCCATCCACCCCCGCCAGCTCCCGGTGATCGAGCGCGCGTACCTGCCCACGGGGGAGGAACTCGAACAGGCGGAAACGATCATCAAAGCGGCGACGGCGGACCAGGGCGCCCAGGCCCTCCCGGACGGCCGCTTCATCGACGCGTCGGTGGTGGCATCGGCGCGGAGAACCCTGTCACTCGCCCGCAGAAGCTGAGGCACGGCAAGCACGACAAGGGCGCCCGGAAACTCCGGGCGCCCTCATCGACGTACGACTCGACGTACGACGAACCGGTCAGCTCTTCTTCGCCGACTCGGCCCCGTCCTTGGCGTCGTCCTCGGCGTCTTCCTTCGCGGCGGCGTCCTTCTCCTCCGCGTCGGCCTCCGCATCGCTCTCGGCCGCACCGCCGGAGGCACCGGCATCGTCACCGTCGGCCGCACCGGGCTCGACGATCTCTTCCCGCCCGGGCCGCTTCTTCGCCGACAGCACGAGGTACACCACCGCGAGCAGGAACACGGCCAGCGCGGTCCAGTTGTTCAGCCGCAGGCCCAGGATGTGGTGGGCGTCGTCGACACGCATGTACTCGATCCAGAACCGGCCCGCGCAGTACGCGGCGACGTAGAGCGCGAACGCCCGCCCGTGGCCGAGTTTGAAGCGGCGGTCGGCCCAGATCACCAGCACCGCGACGCCGATGCACCACAGGGACTCGTACAGGAACGTCGGGTGGTACGTGCCCGGCACCCGCCCGTCCGACGAGGACGTGATCTCCAGCGCCCAGGGGAGGTCGGTCGACCGCCCGTACAGCTCCTGGTTGAACCAGTTGCCCCAGCGTCCGATGCCCTGCGCGAGGGCGATACCGGGGGCGACGGCGTCGGCGTAGGCGGGCATCGGGATGCCCCGGCGCCGGCAGCCGATCCACGCGCCCAGCGCACCGAACGCGATCGCGCCCCAGATGCCGAGGCCGCCCTCCCAGATCTTGAAGGCGTCCGCCCAGTCGCGGCCCTCGCTGAAGTACAGCTGGTAGTCCGTGATCACGTGGTAGAGCCGACCGCCGACCAGGCCGAACGGGACGGCCCAGACCGCGATGTCGGCCACCGTACCGGGCCGCCCGCCGCGGGCCACCCAGCGTTTGTTGCCGAGCCAGACGGCAACGAAGACACCGATGATGATGCAGAACGCGTAGCCGCGCAGCGGAATGGGGCCGAGGTACAGCACTCCGCGCGACGGGCTGGGAATGTAGGCAAGTTCCATGGCAGGATCGACGCTACCCTGCCGGGCGGCGCCGACGGCAGGCAGCCCGGCTACGGGTCCATAACGGGCGGCACCCCGGGCCGGCGGCGGTCACCCCTTGTCGGCCTCCTCCACCATCTGCTTCAGCTTCGCCGGTGTCATCGTCTGGTCCTGGTAGATGTTCTTGCCGTTGAACAGCACCGTCGGCGTGCCGGTGAACCCGCCGCTGCGGAAGGCCTCGGCGGACTTCTCGACCCAGCTGTTGTGGGTGCCGTCCTCGACGCACTTGCGGAAGGCGGCCGTGTCGAGGCCGTCGACCTTCCCGGCCAGCTCGAGCAGCTTGCTCTCCGCGGCGAAGGCGTCGTCGGTCTCCGCGGGCTGGTTCACGTACAGCACGTCGTGGTATTCGGTGAACTTCCCGGCGTCCTGGGCGCAGGCCGCGGCGTTGGCCGACTTGCGGGAGCCGCTGCCGCCCATGTTGCCGTCGATGATCGTCGCCAGGTGGTACTCGACCTTCAGCTGACCCGAACCCGTCAGCTCATGGATGGTCGAGCGGTACGCGTCCTCGAAGGACTTGCAGGCCGGGCAGCGGAAGTCCTCCCAGATCGTGAGCGTCGACTTGGCGCTCTCCTTGCCGACCGGGATCGCCAGGCTGTCCTCGCCGTTCGCCCCCGAGGGCGCCATGACCGGGCCCGCCGATGCGCTGCCTTCGTCCTTGCCGGCATTGGCCGCGATGACGCCGATCACCGCCGCGAGTCCCAGGACGCAGACGACGCCGGCGCCCACGATCAGTGTGCGGCGCCGCTTCTCGGCGGCCTTGTGCTTCTCGCGCTCTGCCGCCAGGCGCTCCCGGGCCGTGCGCTTTCCCTCACGATTCTTCTCACTCACACCCGCAGAACGAACCGGGGAGGCGCCCAGCGCCTCCCCGGCCCCAGGTCCACCCGTTCGAGTGACCTGTACCAAATGTCATGCCTTGCTACGCCTGTCCGCGCACGCCCTTCGCCAGCTCACCGGCGAGCGCGCGCACGGCCTCGACGCCGGCCGCGTCGTCCGCCGCGTCCAGCATCCGCTTCACGAAGGCCGAGCCGACGATCACGCCGTCGGCGAAGCCGGCGACCTCGGCGGCCTGCCGGGCGTCCGAGACGCCGAGGCCGACGCAGACGGGCAGGTCGGTGCCGGTGGCGCGGGTGCGCTCGACCAGGTCCTGGGCCTGCGCGCCCACCGACTCACGGGTGCCGGTGACGCCCATCAGGGAGGCGGCGTAGACGAAGCCGCTGCCCGCCGCGGTGATCTCCGCGAGCCGTGCGTCCTTGCTGCTGGGCGCCACGACGAAGACCGTCGCGAGCCCGTGCTTCTCGGCATGCTCGCGCCACAGGGCCGCCTCCTGGACGGGGAGGTCGGGCAGGATGCAGCCCGCGCCGCCCGCCTCGGCGAGTTCGGCGGTGAAGCGCTCGACGCCGTAGCGGTCGATGGGGTTCCAGTACGTCATGACGAGGACCGGCTTCCCGGTGCCCCGGTGGGCCTCCCGGACCGTCCGCATGACGTCCGCGATCCTGACGCCGCCGCGCAGGGCGATGTCGTCGGCGGTCTGGATGACGGGGCCGTCGAGGACGGGGTCGCTGTGCGGCAGGCCGACCTCGACCACGTCCGCACCGCCCTCGAGGACGGCCTTGATCGCGTCGATGCCGCCGTCCACGGTCGGGAACCCGGCCGGGAGGTAGGCGATGAGGGCGGCGCGGCCCTCGGCCCTGGCGGCGTGCAGGGTGTCCGTCAACAGCTGGATGTTGCCGCTCACTTGGCGTCCCCCTCGATCTCCGCGGTGCCGTCGCCGGCGTTGGACGCCACCTCGGCGTCGGTGTCGTACAGGCCGAAGTAGCGGGCGGCCGTGTCCATGTCCTTGTCGCCACGGCCGGACAGGTTGACGACGATCAGCCCGTCCTTGCCCAGCTCCCTGCCGACCTCGAGGGCCCCGGCGAGCGCGTGGGCGCTCTCGATCGCCGGGATGATGCCCTCGGTGCGCGACAGCAGACGCAGCGCCTGCATGGCGGCGTCGTCGGTGACCGCGCGGTACTCGGCGCGGCCGGTGTCCTTGAGGTAGGAGTGCTCGGGCCCGATGCCCGGGTAGTCCAGACCGGCCGAGATCGAGTACGGCTCGGTGATCTGGCCCTCGTCGTCCTGGAGGACGTAGGACCGCGAGCCGTGCAGGATGCCGGGCTCACCGGCGGTGAGCGTGGCGGCGTGCTCACCGGTCTCGACGCCGTGCCCCGCGGGCTCGCAGCCGATGAGGCGGACGTCCGCGTCGGGGATGAAGGCGTGGAAGAGGCCGATGGCGTTGGAGCCGCCGCCGACGCAGGCGATCGCGACGTCGGGCAGCCGGCCGGCGCGCTCCAGGAGCTGGCGTCGCGCCTCGACGCCGATGACGCGGTGGAAGTCGCGCACCATGGCCGGGAAGGGGTGCGGGCCGGCCACGGTCCCGAACAGGTAGTGGGTGCGGTCGACGTTGGCGACCCAGTCGCGGAAGGCCTCGTTGATGGCGTCCTTCAGCGTGCGGCTGCCGGACTTCACCGCGATGACCTCGGCGCCGAGCATCCGCATCCGGGCCACGTTGAGGGCCTGGCGCTGGGTGTCGATCTCGCCCATGTAGATCGTGCACTCGAGGCCGAACAGCGCGCAGGCGGTGGCCGTGGCCACGCCGTGCTGACCGGCGCCGGTCTCCGCGATGACGCGGGTCTTGCCCATGCGCTTGGTGAGCAGGGCCTGACCGAGCACGTTGTTGATCTTGTGGGAGCCGGTGTGGTTGAGGTCCTCGCGCTTGAGGAACACCCGGGCGCCGCCCGCTTCCGCGGCGAAACGGGGGACCTCGGTGAGCGCCGACGGGCGGCCTGTGTAGTTGACCAGCAGGTCGTCGAGTTCACGGGCGAACTCGGGGTCGTGCTTGGCCTTGTCGTACTCGACGGCGACCTCGTCCACGGCGGCGACGAGGGCCTCCGGGATGAACTTGCCGCCGAACGCGCCGAAGTAGCCTTCGGTGCTGGGTACCTGACCCTCGGGGTCGGGGATGAAGAACTCGCTGGGCATGCGGAAACCTCACGGTGAGTGTGTGTTGGGCACTGATCGCCGTGGGGGCGGGGTTCTTTCAGGCGGCTACAGGTCGTCTGTGGCTTGTCGCGCCCATGCGGTGGAGCCGCATATTCGGGCACAGCCCCGCGCCCCTAAGGGGCGCGCTGCCATCGACGGCCGTTCACCTGGCCCGGCTCGTCGCCGATGACGTATCGCACCCGGCGGCCGTGCACCCTGCGGGCGGGGGCACGGCAGCCTCGGGGCCGGCAGCCACGCGCGAGGCGGGCGTACGGGTCCCTGGCCGCCAGGGTGATCGTCAGATTCATCGCCGCTCAGCCTACCGGGAGATCAGCCTCGGCCGTGCCGCAGTGCGGGGTGGGTGCCCGCTGCCACCAGGTCGGCCACCGCCGTCTTGGGGTCGCGGCCGGTGACGAGGGACTCGCCGACCAGGACCGCGTCGGCGCCGGCGTTGGCGTACGCGATGAGGTCGTGCGGGCCGCGGACGCCCGACTCGGCCACCTTGACGATGCTGGCGGGGATCTCCGGCGCCACCCGCTCGAACGTCGTGCGGTCGACCTCGAGGGTCTTGAGGTTGCGCGCGTTGACGCCGATGACCTTCGCGCCTGCGTCGACCGCGCGGTCGACCTCGTCCTCGTCGTGCACCTCGACCAGCGGGGTCAGTCCGATGGACACGGCACGCTCGATCAGCGACTCCAGGGCCGACTGGTCGAGGGCCGCGACGATCAGCAGCACCAGGTCCGCGCCGTACGCCCGGGCCTCCCACAGCTGGTACGACGTGACGATGAAGTCCTTGCGCAGCACGGGGATGTCCACGCGCGCGCGTACCGCCTCCAGGTCGGCCAGCGAGCCGCCGAAGCGGCGCTCCTCGGTGAGGACGGAGATGACGGCCGCACCGCCCGCCTCGTAGTCCGCGGCGAGCCCGGCCGGGTCGGCGATCGCGGCCAGCGCGCCCTTGGACGGGCTGGAGCGCTTGACCTCGCAGATGACCTTGACGCCGTCGCCGCGCAGGGCGGCCACGCCGTCCTTGGCCGCGGGAGCCTTCGCCGCGCGCTCCTTGAGCTCGTCGAGGCTGACGCGCGCCTGCCGCTCCGCGAGGTCGGCACGGACTCCGTCGATGATCTCGTCGAGCACACTCACGCGAGCGGCCCCCTTCCAGACGGTTGACTAGCAGAAAACAGTGGTCACTGCGATGGTATCCGGAGGAGGGCGTAGGCCTCGCATCCGGTTGACGCCGGTCCCACTACCTGGACGTTCCCCAGTTGATCAAGGATGCAGCCAGCCACCGAACGGCAGGTTCCGGACAACCGTGAAGAGCAGCAGCAACGCACCCGCTGTCCACAGCTGCGCCGGCCCGAGATCGACCCGTACCGGCTTGCCGCGCCCGACACGGACCACCCAGACGGTCCACAGCACGGCGAAGAGCAGATAGCCGACGACGGCCGGCGCGTTGGCCTGGAGCGCGGTCAGGAAGTCGCCGTGGATGAAGGCGTGGGCGCTGCGCAGTCCGCCGCAGCCGGGGCAGTAGATGCCCGTGTACTGGAGCAGGGGGCAGGCCGGGTAGTGGCCGGGCTCGTTGGGGTCCACGGCCGCGACGTAGGCGAAGGCCCCGACGACGGCCCCGAGCACTCCGGCCGGGACGGCCAGCCGTCCGAGTACGGCTCCGGCCCGCGACGGTGTCACTCTCTGGCTGTCGGCGTTCACGTCTTGCATTGTGCCCCCGCCGGGCCGCACACGCGCGTGAGGGGCGGCCGTCCGGCCGCCCCTCCGACACGTCGTACGCGACCGCCGCGCGCGATCAGCTCTCGACGCTCGCCGGCGCGCGCCGGTCCATGAGGTCCACGGGCTGGGTCTTCTTCGGCTGGCCGAGGCCCATCGCGCTCATGACCCAGCCGATGACCCCGCCGAGGACCACGATCGCCATACCGGCCCAGAAGCCCGCCGGGCTGGCCATCACCGTGAAGGCGCCCGCCACGCAGAAACCGACGAAGGCGATCATGACACCGGTCCAGGCGGCCGGGGTGTGACCGTGGCTGCTGCCCGCCATTGCTTGCTCCTCGTTGCTGAGTACATGTCTGAGCCGGACGCTCGATGTCATTGTCCCGCACGCCCGCGCGCGAAGTGACCGGGGGTCACGGCGTGCCCGACCCGCTTACGCGCCGGTCGGGTCCTCACCCCGGTCTAGGGCCTTCCAGAGGTCCTCGGGACGGTCGGGGTCGACGACGGGGGCCGTACGGCGTGGCCTGGTGGCGCCGTTGCGTTCGTAGCGGCCGGACATCGCGGGCCACAGGCGGCCGTAGCGCAGGGCGAGCAGTCCGGCGAGGAGGAGCAGGACACCGCCGGCGGCCGCGGCGTACGGCCAGGCGGTGTGGCTGAGGGCGTCGACGGTGGCCGAGGTGTCGCCGGAGGCCTGGGCGGCCTTCTCGTCCAGGGCGGAGCTGTCGGACGCGCCGAGGAGGGCGGCGACGACGGTGCCGGCGCCGGCCAGGGCGAGGAGCGCGGCGACCAGGAAGCGGCCGGTGCGGCGGACGGCGAAGACGGCGACGAGCGCGGCGAGGCCCACTATGGCGAGGGCCGCGGGAACGCCCGTGACGTCGCTGCCGGAGGCGGTCAGCGGGAAGGCGCCGCCGGCCACGGTCGCGGTGCCCTCCGACCACTGCTGCCGGGTCGCCAGCAGCGCCACGGCCGCGCCGAGCGCCCCGCTGAGCAGAGCGACGGCGAGACTCGTGCGGCCGGCCCGGGCGGGTCCTGCGGCATCGGAACGGGGGTGCGGTACAGCTGTCACGTACCCCACTATCGCCTGCACCCCGGGCGAACCGTCACCCGGGGTTCACGTGAGAATGGCCCTACTTCGCCAGCCGGTTCGCCGTGTGCACGGCCCGCAGGACCGCCGCCGCCTTGTTGCGGCACTCGTTGTCCTCCGCGACCGGGTCGGAGTCCGCGACGATGCCGGCGCCGGCCTGGACGTACGCCGTGCCGTCGCGGAGCAGGGCCGTGCGGATGGCGATGGCCGTGTCGGAGTCGCCCGCGAAGTCGAGGTAGCCGACGCAGCCGCCGTACAACCCCCGCCGGGACGGCTCGAGTTCGTCGATGATCTGCATGGCGCGCGGCTTGGGGGCGCCGGAGAGGGTGCCGGCCGGGAAGCAGGCTGTCAGGACGTCGAACGCGGTGCGGCCGGCCGCGATCCGGCCGGTGACCGTCGAGACGATGTGCATCACGTGCGAGTACATCTCGATCGACATGAAGTCGACGACCTCGACGGAGCCCGGCTCGCAGACCCGGCCCAGGTCGTTGCGGCCCAGGTCGACGAGCATCAGGTGCTCGGCGCGTTCCTTGGGGTCGGCGAGCAGCTCGTCGGCGAGGGCCTGGTCCTCCTGTGGGGTCGCGCCGCGGTGCCGGGTACCGGCGATGGGGTGGACCATGGCCTGCCCGTCCTCGACCTTGACCAGGGCCTCGGGGGACGAGCCGACGACGTCGAAGCCGTCGAAGCGGAACAGGTACATGTACGGGGACGGGTTGGTCGCCCGGAGGACCCGGTACACGTCCAGCGCGCTGGCCGTGCACGGCGTTTCGAAGCGCTGTGAGGGGACGACCTGGAAGGCCTCGCCCGCGCGGATGCGCTCCTTGATGTCCTCGACGGCCACCCGGAAGTCGGGGCCGCCCCACAGCGCGGTGTACTCGGGCAGCTCGGAGGGCGGCAGGACCGCGGGCGGCTGGGCGACCGCACGGGACAGGTCCGCTTCCATGGCGTCCAGGCGGGCCACGGCGTCGGCGTAGGCCTCGTCGACGCCCGTGTCGAGGTCGTTGTGGTTGATCGCGTTGGCGATCAGCAGGACCGAGCCCTCCCAGTGGTCCATGACGGCGAGGTCGCTGGTGAGGAGCATGGTGAGCTCGGGCAGCCCGAGGTCGTCCCGCTCGCCGGGGCCGATCTTCTCCAGGCGGCGCACGATGTCGTAGCCGAGGTAGCCGACCATGCCGCCGGTGAAGGGCGGCAGGCCCTCCTGGTGCGGGGTGTGCAGGGCCTCGATGGTGGCGCGCAGGGCGGCGAGCGGGTCGCCGTCCATGGGGACGCCGACGGGTGGCGCGCCCAGCCAGTGCGCCTGGCCGTCCCGCGCGGTGAGCGTCGCGGCGGAGCGGACACCGACGAAGGAGTAGCGAGACCATCGAAACGCTGTGCGGCCGTTCTCCGCGGACTCCAGCAGGAATGTGCCGGGGCGCTCGGCGGCGAGCTTGCGGTAGAGCGCGACCGGGGTGTCGCCGTCGGCGAGGAGCTTGCGGGTGACGGGGATGACGCGGCGGTCGGTGGCCAGCTTGCGGAACGTCTCGAGGTCCATGGCGGCTGACCTTACTGATCCGAGGCCGGTACGCCGGAATCGGCGCCGAGGGTGCCGACGGCGCCGTCGGTGGCGTCCTTGAGCAGCACGTCGGCGTCGAAGCAGGTGCGTGCGCCGGTGTGGCAGGCGGCGCCGACCTGGTCGACCTTGACCAGCAGGGTGTCGGCGTCACAGTCGAGGGCGACGGACCTGACCCACTGGAAGTGGCCGGAGGTGTCGCCCTTCACCCAGTACTCCCGGCGGCTGCGCGACCAGTACGTGCAGCGGCCGGTGGTCAGGGTCCGGTGCAGCGCCTCGTCGTCCATCCAGCCGAGCATGAGCACCTCACCGGTGTCGTACTGCTGGGCGATGGCGGGGAGGAGCCCGTCGGCGCTGCGCTTGAGGCGCGCGGCGATCTCGGGGTCCAGCTGGCTGGGCCGGCGGGGCGTGCTGGTGGTCATGGATGCCATTGTGCCGCGCGCCTCTGACAGTCACGGCCGGGTGTCCACTGGGCGGACCCGAGGAGCGGTCGTAGGCTGGCAGCATGTCGACCTTCGCCAAGCGTGAACGACTTCTTCTGGCCGATCTGTTGGAGGCCGAGGGCCCCGATGCCCCGACCCTCTGCGAGGGCTGGACGACCCGAGACCTGGCCGCGCACGTGGTCGTGCGCGAACGCCGCCCCGACGCCGCCGCCGGCATCCTGATCAAGCAGCTCGAGCCACGCCTGGAGCGGGTGATGGCGGAGTTCACGGACAAGCCGTACGAGGAGCTGATCCAGCTGATCCGTACGGGCCCGCCGCGCTTCTCGCCCTTCGCGCTCAAGCAGGTCGAGGAGATGTCGAACACCATCGAGTTCTACGTCCACACCGAGGACGTCCGCCGCGCCCGGCCCGACTGGGCGCCGCGCGAGCTCGACCCGGTCTTCCAGGACGCCCTCTGGTCCCGTCTGGAGCGCTCGGCCCGGCTGATGGGCCGCACGGCGCCGACGGGCGTGGTGCTGCGCCGCCCGAACGGCCAGACGGCGGTCGCGCACCGCGGCACGCCGGTGGTGACGGTGACCGGGGAGCCGTCTGAGCTGCTGCTGTTCACCTACGGCCGGCAGAACGCGGCCGACGTCGAGCTGGACGGCGACAAGGACGCGATCGCGAAGCTGCACGAGACGAAGCAGCTCGGCATCTGAGAGGAGCGCGCCTGTGATCAAGGTCGCGATGACGAACGTGTACGTCGACGACGTGGCCAAGGCGCACGCCTTCTACACGGACGTTCTCGGCTTCGAGACCCGCACGCACATGGACCTCGGCGGCGGCACGCTGTTCGTCACGGTCGGCGCACCCGAGGGCGGCCAGCCGGACCTCCAGCTCCTCCTGGAGCCCGGCCAGGGCCCGATCGCGGACCCGTACCGCAAGGCGGTGCGCGAGGCGGGCCTGCCGTGCATCGTGTTCTCCGTGGACGACGTCGAGGCGGAGTACGAGCGGCTGCGCAAGCTCGGGGTCGGGTTCACGCAGGATCCGCAGGAGCAGGGGCCGTTCATCACGGCCGTACTCGACGACACGGTGGGGAATCTCGTGCAGCTGGCGCAGCCGAAGGAGTGAGGTCAGGGCAGTTCGGCGCGGCGGAGGTCGCGGACGGCCAGGGCAACCACGCCGCCGAGGCCACAGACCGCCGCGCTGACGACGAACACCGGGCCGGTACCCCACACGCCGATCGCCGCGGCGGCCGGCGGCATGCCGAGCGGCG
>NZ_KQ949075.1:332383-344521 GCF_001514305.1 Streptomyces dysideae | reverse complement strand
GAGCGGCGCCAGGCCGAGGCCGGCCAGGCTCGCGAGGGCGGTGACACGGCCCAGGTAGGCGGGGTCGGACTGGGTCTGCAGCAGAGCCGCGCACAGGGCGCCGCTGAGGCCGGCGAGCAGCCCGACGAGCAGGGCTGTGCCGACGGCCACGGCGACGCCGGGTGCGTAGGCGAGGGCGCCGATCGCGACCGAGCCCGCCAGGATCGTGTACGCGGCGACGTGCCCGGCGTACGGCAGCCGCCCCCGTACGGTCAGCAGCAGGGAGGCGGCCCCCGCTCCGGTGCCGAACCCGGCGAGTACCCAGCCCATCCCGGCGGCGCCCCAGCCACGCTCGTCGGCCAGCAGGGCCAGTCCGACGTTGAGCGGGCCGACGAAGCCGAGGTCGCCGAGGGTGATGGCGATCATCAGCGGGGCGAGGACGCGGTGGCGGCGGATGTAGCGCAGGCCGGCCACCAGATCGCGCCAGGCGGTGCCGCCGGCGGCCGTCGCCTTGTCGTCGGCGGGCAGGTCCCGCATCCGTACGGAGACCAGTAGCGGCACGGACACCGCGATCAGCAGGGCGGCCAGCCCGAACGCCGCCGCCGCGCCGCCCAGCGCTACTCCGAGGCCGCCGAGCGGGCCGCCGACGACGCTCGCGAACCGCATCCCGAGGCCCCGCATGCCCTGCACGCGCGCGAGCTGGCCGCGGGACGTCACGCGCGCGGGGAGGGCTCCCACGGCGGGCATGAACACGGCGTCGACGGTGCCGAAGACCACGGCGAGCACGGCGAGCGGCCACAGCCCGGGGTCGGTGACGAAGACCAGTACGGCCACGGAGAGGACGGCCGCGCAGCGCACGACGTCACTGCCGATGACCACCCTGCGGGGTCCGAACCGGTCGGCGATCACTCCCCCGCCCAGCATCAGCAGCGCCCGCGGCACGGCGCTCACCGTCATCACCAGGCCGGCCTGCGTGGGCGTTCCGGCCTGGACGGCCGCCCAGGACAGAGCGAGGTAGTAGACGCTGTCGCCGACCATCGAGGAGGTGTAGGCGGCGAGCCAGCGCAGGACGTTGGGGTCGCGGTGAGCGGGTCTGTCGGTGGCCTCGGCCGGGGCGATGAGGGCGGTCACGGGTGTCCTCTCAGGCGCGGAACGGGAATCCGTACACGTGGATGGCGACGTTCTCGCGACCCTGGCTGTCGCCCGCTTCTTCGGCGGTCCTCCCCCTGGCCTGGTACTTCTTGATCAGGGTGTCCAACTCGTCCTGGAGTTCAGCGAGTTCCGCGGCGGTCAGGCGCGGGAGGTACTCGGATTCCAGGCTTGCCGAGCGCCACTCGTCGCTCCAGGACTCGGACTCGTCGAGGTAGCGCCGGTAGAACGCGGCCCGCTGTTCCACGAGCGTGCGGCTCAGCGCCCCCTGCGCGGCGAGCTTCTCCGGCGCGTCCTTGATGTCCTCGTGGCGAATGGTGAGGCCCTCCGAAGCGGGCCGCCACCAGCGTTCGCGCCCGTCCGCGCTCTGCTGTTCGGCCTCCTCGATGAGCCCGTGCTCGGCCAGCTTCCGCAGGTGGTAGCTGACCAGCGAGACGGCCTCGTCGACCTGCTCGGCGAGCTGTGACGCGGTCGCGGTGCGGGCGATGTACAACGCCCGGTACAGACGCAGGCGCAGCGGGTGGGCCATCGCCTTCAGCGTGCCCATGTCCGAGATCCGGTGGTTCTCCTGGCTTGCCATGCCCCAACCGTAGATACGAAAGAAAAATTGCGCAACATGTTTTGCGCAATTTCTCTTTCGCATCTGCCCATGAAGAAGCCCCGGCCACCCGGTGGCCGGGGCTCACGACAACGGCGTCACCTCACGGGGTGCCCGGCCCCCCGCAACGTCTCCTTCACCTCACCGATCCGCAGATCGCCGAAGTGGAACACGGACGCCGCCAGCACCGCGTCCGCGCCCGCCCTGATGGCCGGCGGGAAGTCGGTCAGCTTGCCGGCGCCGCCGGAGGCGATGACGGGGACGGTGACGTGCATGCGTACCGCCGCGATCAGCTCCAGGTCGTAGCCGTCCTTCGTGCCGTCCGCGTCCATCGAGTTGAGCAGGATCTCGCCCGCGCCCAGCTCGGCCGCCCGGTGCGCCCACTCGACCGCGTCGATGCCGGTGCCCGTGCGGCCTCCGTGCGTCGTCACCTCGAAGGAGCCGGACGGCATACGGCGCGCGTCCACCGACAGCACCAGCACCTGCCGGCCGAACCGCTCGGCGATCTCCCGGATCAGCTCGGGACGCGCGATGGCCGCCGTGTTCACGCCCACCTTGTCCGCACCCGCGCGCAGCAGCTTGTCGACATCCTCGGCCGTACGGACGCCGCCGCCGACCGTCAGCGGGATGAACACCTGCTCTGCCGTGCGGCGCACCACGTCGTACGTCGTCTCACGGTTGCCCGACGACGCGGTGATGTCCAGGAACGTCAGCTCGTCGGCGCCCTCGGCGTCGTACACCTTGGCCATCTCGACGGGGTCGCCCGCGTCGCGCAGGTTCTGGAAGTTGACACCCTTGACGACCCGGCCGTTGTCCACGTCCAGGCAGGGGATGACTCGGACCGCCAGGGTCATGAATCCACGGCTCCTCTGAATGCTTCTATCTCGACTTCGACCAGGATGCGCGGGTCGACGAAACCCTCCACGACCAGCAGGGTCGAGACCGGGCGCACCGCGTCGAAGAGCTCCTTGTGGGCGCGGGCGACGTCGTCCACGTCGCGCGCGTGGGTCAGGTACATCCTCGTACGGATCACGGACTCGACGCCGAGCCCGAACTCACCGATCGCGTCCAGGGCGGCGGCGAAGGCCGTCCTGGCCTGCTCGTAGGGGTCGCCCTCGCCGTACAGCACACTGCCCTTGAAGGACGTCGTACCCGCCACCAGGACGCGGTCCCCCGCCGCGACGGCACGTGCGAAGCCGAAGGACTCTTCCCAGGGACTTCCGCTCTGCACGCGCCGCACGGCTTCGGACGACGTCATGACGACACAGCCTCCAGGGCCTCTTCCAGGGTGAACGCCTTCGCGTACAGGGCCTTCCCGACGATGGAGCCTTCGACACCGAGCGGGACCAGCTCCGCGATGGCCCGCAGGTCGTCGAGAGAGGACACGCCGCCGGAGGCCACCACCGGACGGTCGGTCGCCGCGCACACATTGCGCAGCAGCTCCAGGTTAGGACCCTGCAGCGTGCCGTCCTTGGCGATGTCGGTCACCACGTACCGCGCGCAGCCCTCGCTGTTGAGGCGCTCCAGCGTCTCGTACAGGTCGCCGCCGTCGCGGGTCCAGCCGCGGCCGCGCAGGGTCGTGCCGCGTACGTCGAGACCGACCGCGATCTTGTCGCCGTGCTCGGCGATGACCTTGGCGACCCACTCCGGGGTCTCCAGGGCGGCCGTGCCGAGGTTCACCCGGGTGCAGCCGGTGGCGAGGGCGGCGGCCAGCGACGCGTCGTCCCGGATGCCGCCGGACAGCTCCACCTTGATGTCCATCGCCCCCGCGACCTCGGCGATCAGCTCACGGTTGTCGCCGGTGCCGAACGCGGCGTCCAGGTCGACCAGGTGCAGCCACTCGGCGCCGGAACGCTGCCAGGCGAGGGCGGCCTCGAGGGGAGAGCCGTACGACGTCTCCGTGCCGGACTCGCCGTGCACGAGGCGGACGGCCTGGCCGTCACGGACGTCTACGGCGGGGAGGAGTTCGAGCTTGGCCATGTCTCTACAGGGTTCCGATCCAGTTGGTGAGGAGCTGGGCTCCGGCGTCGCCGGACTTCTCGGGGTGGAACTGCGTGGCCCACAGGGCACCGTTCTCGACGGCGGCCACGAAGGGCTTGCCGTGCGTCGACCAGGTGACCAGGGGGGCCGTCATCGTCGGGTTCGTGGTCTCCAGGGTCCAGTCGTGGACGGCGTAGGAGTGCACGAAGTAGAAGCGCGCGTCCGCGTCCAGGCCGGCGAACAGCTCGCTGCCGGCCGGTGCCTCGACGGTGTTCCAGCCCATGTGGGGCACGATGTCGGCCTGCAACGGCTCGACCGAGCCCGGCCACTCGCCGAGGCCCTCGCTCTCGACGCCGTGCTCGATGCCGCGCGCGAAGAGGATCTGCATGCCGACGCAGATGCCCATGACGGGGCGCCCGCCGGACAGCCGCCGGTCGATGATCCAGTCACCGCGCGCTTCCTTCAGGCCCTGCATGCAGGCGGCGAAGGCGCCGACGCCGGGCACCAGCAGCCCGTCCGCGTCCATGGCCTTGTCGAAGTCACGCGTTATCTCGACGTCGGCTCCGGCGCGCGCGAGGGCACGCTCGGCGGAGCGGATGTTGCCGAAGCCGTAGTCGAAGACGACGACCTTCTTGGATGCGGTGCTCAACTCCACACCTCCAGCCGCAGTACGCCCGCGACGAGGCACATCGCGGCGGCGATCGAGAGCAGCACGATGAGGCCCTTCGGCATCTGCTGCTTGACGAAGGAGATGATGCCGCCGACCAGGAAGAGGCCGACGACGATCAGGACGGTCGACAGCCCGTTCACAGCGCGCCCTTCGTGGAGGGGAGGATGCCGGCGGCGCGCGGGTCGCGCTCGGACGCGTACCGCAGGGCCCGGGCCAGCGCCTTGAACTGGCACTCCACGATGTGGTGCGCATTGCGACCGTACGGCACGTGCACGTGCAGCGCGATCTGGGCCTGGGCGACGAACGACTCCAGGATGTGCCGGGTCATCGTGGTGTCGTACTCGCCGATCATCGGCGCCATCTTCTCGGGCTCGGTGTGCACGAGGTAGGGGCGGCCGGACAGGTCGACGGTCACCCGGGCGAGGGACTCGTCCAGCGGGACCGTGCAGTTGCCGAAGCGGTAGATCCCCACCTTGTCGCCGAGCGCCTGCTTGAAGGCGGCGCCGAGCGCGAGGGCGGTGTCCTCGATGGTGTGGTGGGAGTCGATGTGCAGGTCGCCCTCGGTCTTCACGGTGAGGTCGAACAGACCGTGCCGGCCGAGCTGGTCGAGCATGTGGTCGTAGAAGCCGACGCCGGTCGACACATCGACCTTGCCGGTGCCGTCGAGGTTGATCTCGACGAGGACCGACGTCTCCTTCGTGACCCGCTCCACGCGTCCTACGCGGTTCATGCGCTCTGCTCCTTCGGGAGTGTGGGGGTGTCCCCCACAAAGCTCAGTAGTTCACGTACCGCGTCGAGGAACGCGTCGTTCTCTTCGGGGGTTCCGGCGGTGACCCGCAGCCACCCCGGTACGCCGTTGTCGCGGACCAGGACGCCCCGGTCGAGGATCTGCTGCCAGGTGGTGTGCGCGTCCTCGAACCTGCCGAACTGCACGAAGTTGGCGTCGGACTCGGTCACCTCGTAGCCGATCGCCCGCAGCTCGGTGACCAGCCGGTCCCGCTCGGCCTTCAGCTGCTCGACGTACCCCAGCAGCGTGTCGGTGTGCTCCAGGGCGGCCAGCGCGGTCGCCTGGGTGATCGCCGACAGGTGGTACGGCAGCCGTACGAGCTGGACGGCGTCGACGACGGCCGGGTGCGCGGCGAAGTAGCCGAGGCGCAGGCCCGCCGCGCCGAAGGCCTTCGACATCGTCCGCGAGACGACGAGATTCGGCCGACCTTCGATCAGCGGCAGCAGCGAGTCGCCGTGGCTGAACTCGATGTACGCCTCGTCGACCACGACCAGCGACGGCTTCGCCGCCTGCGCGGCCTCGTAGAGGGCGAGGACCGTCTCGGGTGGGACGGCGTTGCCCGTGGGGTTGTTGGGGGTGGTGACGAAGACGACGTCCGGCCGGTTCTCGACGATGGCCTTCTCCGCCGCCGCGAGGTCGATCGTGAAGTCGTCGTTGCGCGGGCCGGAGATCCAGCCCGTGCCGGTGCCGCGCGCGATGAGGGCGTGCATCGAGTACGACGGCTCGAAGCCGATCGCGGTACGGCCGGGCCCGCCGAAGGTCTGCAGCAGCTGCTGGATGACCTCGTTGGAGCCGTTGGCGGCCCAGACGTTCGCGAGGCCGACCTCGTGACCGGCCGTGTCGGTCAGGTACTTGGCGAGCTGGGTGCGCAGCTCGACCGCGTCCCGGTCCGGGTAGCGGTTGAGGTTCCGGGCCGCCTCACGGACCCGCTCGGTGATCCGCTCGACCAGCGGCTCGGGCAGCGGGTACGGGTTCTCGTTGGTGTTCAGCCGTACGGGGACGTCCAGTTGGGGCGCGCCGTAGGGGGACTTGCCGCGCAGCTCGTCCCGTACGGGGAGATCGTCGATTCCGAAGTTCACTTGCTCTCAGGCACCTTCCACCCGAACCTTGCCTTGATCGCCGCCCCGTGGGCCGGCAGATCCTCCGCCTCCGCCAGCGTCACCACGTGATGCGCGACCTCGGCCAGCGCGTCCTTCGTGTAGTCGACGATGTGGATGCCGCGCAGGAAGGACTGCACGGACAGGCCGGAGGAGTGGCAGGCGCAGCCGCCGGTGGGCAGGACGTGGTTGGACCCGGCCGCGTAGTCACCGAGCGAGACCGGCGCCCAGGGGCCGATGAAGATCGCGCCGGCATTGCGGACCCGGTCGGCCACCGCGGCGGCGTCGGCCGTCTGGATCTCCAGGTGCTCCGCGCCGTACGCATCGACCACCCGCAGCCCCTCCTCGACGCCGTCGACGAGGACGATCGCGGACTGCTTGCCCCTGAGAGCCGGGACGATCCGGTCCTCGATGTGCTTGCTGGCCTCGACCTGCGGCTCCAGCTCCTTCGCCACCGCGTCCGCCAGCTCGACGGAGTCGGTGACCAGGACGGCGGCGGCCAGCGGGTCGTGCTCGGCCTGGCTGATCAGGTCGGCGGCGACGTGCGCCGGGTCGGCGGTCTCGTCCGCGAGGACCGCGATCTCGGTCGGGCCGGCCTCGGCGTCGATGCCGATCTTGCCGGTGAAGTAGCGCTTGGCGGCGGCGACCCAGATGTTGCCCGGGCCGGTGACCATGTTGGCGGGCGGGCAGGACTCGGTGCCGTACGCGAACATCGCGACGGCCGTGGCGCCGCCGGCCGCGTACACCTCGTCGACGCCGAGCAGCGCGCACGCGGCGAGGATCGTGGGGTGCGGCAGACCACCGAACTCGGCCTGGGCGGGCGAGGCGAGGGCGATCGACTCGACGCCGGCCTCCTGCGCGGGCACGACGTTCATGACCACGGAGGACGGGTAGACCGAGCGGCCGCCGGGCGCGTACAGGCCGACGCGGTCGACCGGCACCCACTTCTCGGTGACCGAGCCGCCGGGCACGACCTGCGTGGTGTGCGTCGTACGGCGCTGCTCGCGGTGGACGAGCCGGGCGCGCCGGATGGACTCCTCCAGGGCCGCGCGCACGGCCGGGTCGAGCTGCTCCAGCGCGTCCGCGATCGCCTGCGCCGGGACCCGTACCGATTCCAGCCGGACACCGTCGAACTTCTCGGCGAAGTCGATCAGCGCCGCGTCGCCCCGATGATGCACGGCCTCGCAGATCGGACGCACCTTCTCCAGGGCGGCCTGAACGTCGAAGTCGGCTCGGGGCAGCAGGTCGCGCAGGGCGGGGCCCTCGGGGAGGGCGTCGCCGCGCAGATCGATTCGGGAGATCACAGGGGTAATTCTCTCAGACCCGAAATGAGCGCTGTCCGCGCGTATCAATGGCTGATACAGAACCCCAGCTGAACCCGGAAGATCTTCTTCACGTCTAGCGTTCATGGCGTCACTCAGCGGGCATGAACGGTTGTGCGAAACCCATGAGTAGTTGAGGGGGATGGAAGAAACGTGACCGAGGGGGCCGGCATCCATGAAGGAGACCCGCCGGACGAGCTGACCGCCGCCGAGATGGGGATGTGGCAGGCCTTCCGCAACGGCAGTGTGTACGACCTGAGCAGCGGGGACACCGTCATCGACGATCCGCACGGCGGGCATCCCTGGGGGCCCGAGCGGACGGTACGCGCGCGTATCGTCTGCTGGCTGCTGCTGGACGGCCCGCCCGCCCTCGCCGGCCGCGTCTCGTCGCTGAAGCTGGTGGGCATGCGGATCAGCGGCACGCTGGACCTCGCGGGCGGCACCGTGGTGCCGTACGTCGAGATGAACGGCTGCCGCTTCGACCAGGAGGTCCGGCTGCCGGAGGCCCACTTCACGACCGTACGGCTGGTGGACTGCTCGGTGCCGCGGCTCGAGGCGGCCCGGGTGCACACCGAGGGCGACCTGCATCTGCCGCGCTGCCGCTTCCACAACGGCCTCCGGCTGACCGACGCCCAGATCGGTACGGATCTGCTGCTCAACCAGGCGGTCGTCTACCGGGACCGCAGCGGCCGTTCGGTCGCCGGGGACGGCATCACCGTCGGCCAGGACCTCCAGGCCGAGATGCTGGAGTCGCACGGCGAGCTGAGCCTGCGCAGCGCCAAGATCGGCGTGTCGCTGAGCCTGCGCGGCGCCCGGCTGGTCAACCCGTACACGCGGCTCGCGCTGAACGCCCCGCAGCTGACCGTCGGGCGCTCGCTGTACCTGACCCCGGCGGGCGTCGGCAGTCCGCTGCTGAGCGGCAGGACGCCCGCGCGCGGGACGCGGATCCAGCGGTTCGAGTGCCAGGGCGGGGTCCGGCTGGACGACGGGCGGTTCGGGGACGCGGTCGACCTGGAGCGGGCCCGGTTCGTCTTCACCGACGAGCAGGAGCTGTCGATGCGCCGCATCCAGACCCCCGAGCTCCGTTTCCTCGGGGAGCGGCCGGAGCGGGGCGGGGTCGTGCTGTCGGGGGCGCGGATCGTCAACCTGATGGACCGGGCGGACGCCTGGCCGGGCCCGGGCCGGCTGCACATGGGCGGCTTCAGCTACGAGAACCTCGTGCCGCGCGGCCCGTTCCCGCTGGACCAGCGGCTGGACTGGGTAGCGGCGGCGACCGCCGAGTACAACCCGGAGCCGTACGAGCGGCTGGCCGCCGTGCTGCGGGCCGGCGGCGAGGACGAGGACGCGCGCGAGGTGCTCCTCGCCAAGCAGCGCCGCCGCCGCGAGACCCTGCCGCCCGCGGCGAAGCTGTGGGGGTACGTGCAGGACTGGACGGTGGCCTATGGTTACCGGCCGGGCCGGGCCGCCGTGTGGATGGCGGTGCTGTGGGCGGTGAGTTCGGTGGCCTTCGCGTCCATCGACCCGTCGCCGCTCAAGGGCCGTGAGCATCCGGAGTGGAGCCCGGCCCTGTTCGCCCTCGATCTGCTGCTGCCGGTCATAGACCTGGGGCAGGCCGAGTTCTGGCACCTCAGCGGCGGCTGGAAGTGGCTGGCGGCGGCGATGATCCTGCTGGGCTGGATCCTGGCGACGACGGTGGCGGCGGGGGCGACGCGGTTGCTGCGCAGGAACTGACCTGTCACCCGGACGGCGCACAACCATCGCCGCTCGTCAGTGGTCATCACACCGCAACCATCAATTGCGCAACCACAACGGCGAGAACCCGGTCCGCGAGCGCGGCGCCGGTTTAGGCGCATAAGGGTGACTATGGCTCTGCTGCCTCTGTTCATCCGGCCCGTCCGGATGCCCCGCGTCGCGTCGCGCCCGGCCTCCGGGCTGCCCGCCGACGACGAGGTGCTGCTCGACGCGCCCGACGACCGGCTCGGACCGGCGCTGGTCGCGGCCGCGCGCGGCGAGTACGGGCCCGCGGCCCAGCTGCTCGCCGTGACCCGGGAGAACGCCGAGTGGGAGCACCGCGACCGGTACGCGAGACGGCTGGCGGCCTTCGCGGGCGCGCGCGCCGAGTGGCTGGACGCGTGGTGCGCGGCCGCCCCGCACGACCCGGACGCCCTGCTGGTCACCGCCCAGCTCGCGCTGGACCGGGCCTGGCGGTCCCCGGCGCGGGCGGAGCTGCTGCGCGATGTGAGCCCCTTGATCACGGCGGCGGCACGCGGCCACGACCGCGACCCGGTGCCGTGGCGGATCGCGCTGGACCACGCGCGCGGCGCGAACGCCGGGCACAAGTACGTCGAGGAGCTGTGGGAGGCGGCGGTCCGCCGCGACCCGCACCACTACGGCTGCCATGTGGCGGCCAAGCGGTATCTGGCGACCTGCTGGCACGGCTCCCACCACGAGTGCCTCGACTTCGCCGAGCGGGCCGCGCAGGACGCCCCGGCCGGCTCCCTCGTCCAGGCGCTGCCGGCACGGGCGGCCTTCGGCTATCTCACCGACGGCTGCGGGCCCGACATACCGAGGCAGCGGCTGGACGCGGCGGCGGACCGGGCCATCGCGCTCTCCGCGCGGTTCCCGGCGGCCGACCCCTGGCCGGCCGGGATCCGGAACCTGCTGCTGTACGTCCTGGTGCGGCTCGGACGCCGCGACGAGGCCCTCGCCCAGCTGCGGCTGATCGGCCCGTACGTCACCTCCTTCCCCTGGGACCGGGGGTCGGACGACCCGCTGAGCCTCTTCCTGAAGGTGCGCGCCGACGTCCGGTCGGCGCCCGCGCAGACGCCGCCGTATCCGCCGCCGTATCCACGGAGTGAGCGCGCCGGACGCGCCCACTCCGGCGACCACTAGGCTTCTGCGCCGTGACCACCGTCCGGCTTCCGCTCTTCCCCCTGAACTCGGTGCTGTTCCCGGGGCTAGTGCTCCCACTGAATATCTTCGAGGAGCGCTACCGCGCCATGATGCGCGAACTGCTCAAGACACCCGAGGACGAACCACGCCGGTTCGCCGTCGTGGCGATCCGCGACGGCCACGAGGTGGCCCCGAGCGCACCCGGCATGCCGGACCCGACGGCCCTGCCCCAGCTCGGGCCCGCGGCGGGCTTCGGCCCCGAGCCGCTCAAGGCGTTCAACGGGGTCGGCTGCATCGCTGACGCGGCGACGATCCGGGAGCGCTCCGACGGCACGTTCGAGGTACTGGCGACGGGGACGACACGTGTTCGTCTGCTGTCCGTGGACGACTCGGGCTCGTTTCTGACCGCGGAGCTGGAGGAGCTGCCGGAGGAGCCGGGCGAGGAGGCGGGGGCGCTGGCGGAAGGGGTGCTGCGGGCCTTCCGCCAGTACCAGAAACGCCTGGCCGGCGCCCGTGAGCGCTCCCTGTCGACAGCGGCCGAACTCCCCGACCAGCCCTCGGTCGTCTCCTACCTGGTGGCGGCGGCGATGATGCTGGACACCCCCACCAAACAGCGTCTGCTGCAGTGCCCGGACACCGCGTCCCGGCTGCGCGACGAGCTGAAACTCCTTCGCGCGGAGACGGCGATCATCCGTAACCTGCCGTCGCTGCCCGCGTCCGACCTGACGCGCGGCCCGACGAGTCTCAACTGACGTACGACGCTTGGGGAACAGCCGGACATGGCGAAGAAGTCGAAGAAGCAGCAGCAGGCAGGCGGCACACCGGCGACGGTGGCGCTCACGGCGGCGGGCGCGACGTACACGGTGCACGCCTACGACCACGATCCCGCCCACCCCTCGTACGGCGAGGAGGCGGCCGAGGCGATGGGTGTCTCGCCGGACCGGGTCTTCAAGACGCTGGTGGCGGACGTCGACGGGAACCTGACGGTGGCCGTGGTCCCGGTGGCGGGCTCCCTGGACCTCAAGGCCCTGGCCTCGGCGGTGGGCGGCAAGCGCGCGGCGATGGCGGACCCGGCCCTGGCGGAACGCACCACGGGCTATGTCCGGGGCGGTATCTCCCCGCTGGGCCAGCGCAAGAAGCTCCCCACGGTCCTGGACGCGTCGGCCTCCGCACACACCACGATCTGCGTCTCGGCGGGCCGCCGCGGCCTGGAGGTCGAACTCTCCCCGGACGATCTCGCCAAGCTGACAGAAGCGGTGCTGGCACCCATCGGGCGTGCGTGACCCCTCGACGCGGGTCCCTTCCTCGGTTAAGGAAAAGGGACATGTCGAAGAAAACACGGAAACGCAAGTGGCGCACCAAGAAGGGCCGCTCAAACCACGGAAGCCGCCCGGCCTGATCCCGTCCGCCCAGCGCGGACGTACCGCCGCCGCGACGGCACCCCACCCGCAGCCGCGTCAACCTGCGGGCAGCCGTGCCGCCGGGGCGGCCCCACCCACAGCCGTTCAAACTGCGGACTGTCGCGCCGCCGAGGCGTCCGCCACCCACAACCACCCAACTGCGGGCTCTCCCGCCGTTCGGGCGGCCCTCACCCACAACCACCCAGCCAGAGACACTCGCGCCGCCAGAGCGGCCCCCGCCCACAGCCCGCCCAGCCACAGGCG
>NZ_KQ949075.1:176959-331606 GCF_001514305.1 Streptomyces dysideae | reverse complement strand
GCAGCCGAAGCGGGCCCCTGCCCACAGCCCGCCCAGCTGCGGGCAGCCGTGCCGCTGGGGCGGCACCCGTCCCAAAGAGAGGCGGCACCCCGACAGCGCCGGGCTGCGCGACCCACCCCGCCCCAGGACCAGCGCCGGGAACCTGACCACCTACGCCAGCGGGGCTCCGTACCCGTCCTTCGGGACCGGGCCCTGCTCATAGGGACCGTGCGGCTCGGGGTCCCGGGGCCCGAACAGCGCCGTCAGCCCCAGATGTACCACCAGCGCCGCCAACGACCACGCCAGCAGCGCCCCCTTCGCCCCCAGCTTCAGCGGCGCCGAGAACGTGACCCCCTTGCCCACGTCCTTCGCATGGGCGATCACATCCTGCGCGGGTCCGAGCCACACCCCGATCCGCCAGGCCAGCAGCGACCCGAGCAGTCCGCCGACCGCCAGCGCCACCACCAGCGGCACACCCCCGCGCCGCCGCAGCAGAAACACGACGACCGCGCTCAGCGCACCGAAGGCCAGCGCGAGCAGAGTGAACGTTCCGTCGACGCCCGCGGCCTGCTCCCCCTCGGTGTCCCTGAGGTAGACGACCCAGTTCTTGTCGACGACGTCCCCGACCAGCGGCACGCTCGGCGCCAGCCACCACCACAGCCCGCCGAGCAGCACCCCGGCGAGCGCCACGACCACGGTGATCACTGCGGCTTCCCGCACTTCGGTCTTCATTCCGGGCCCGTCCTGTCCATACGAACCGTACGAGCCGTGCGGCTCCTGCGAGCCGTACGCCTCGTGCCCGGCGTCGTGATACGCAGGGGCCACCTGTCCACCGGGCGGCTGCCACTCGTTCTGCGGGGACTGGTCACGCGGCGGGGGAGGGGGAGTCAGCGGTGCGGTCACTCTGACATCGTGCCAGGCCCGCCTGTGCGGCGCGTCACCGGACGGCCGCCCGGCGGTACGCCCAGGTGGCGACGGCCAGCGAGACAACGCCGACGACTCCGCACACGGCGAGGTCACCGAGCACGAAGGCCCAGTCGGGGTCCGGCCCGAAGGTCCGGGCGAAGGCCTCCACGCCGTACGTCGACGGCAGCAGATCCCGTGCGAACCGCACCGCCTCCGGCATCCGGTCGGCCGGCAGCACGCCCAGCAGCAGCGCCGCCGACATGCCCAACTGCCCGAGCAGGGTCGCCAGTTCCGGCCGCGGAGCGAGCAGCCCGAGGGCCGCGCCCAGCCCGGACAGGGCGGCGCCCGCGAGCGGGATCACGGCGACCAGTACCCAGAGGTGCGAGAGAGGCAGTCCGAACAGCACGCAGCCGAACACCGCCGTCACCACGGTCCCCGGCACGGTGAACGACGCGTACGCCCCCGCCGCCCCGAGCACCACCGCCGCCGGCGGCACCGGCAGCGTGGCGTAGTGGTCGAGGCCGCCGCTGGCCCGCAGCTGGCCGAAGTACTGCGCGAGCAGGTTCAGCGCCACGAACGCCACGACGAGCACCGCCGACCCGGCCACCACGGCCCGCGCCTCGCCGCCGCCGTCCACGACCCCGCGCATCAGGATCATGATCCCGATCGACTGGAAGGTCGCCACGAACAGCAGCGGGATCCGCGCGACCCGGGCCCGGGACAGCTGCGCCCGGTACACGGCGCACAGCGACGGCCACAGCCTCGCACGCGGCCCGAGCTCGGCCGCCTCGCGGACCGTCTCCTCGACGGGCAGGGCACTGCCGGGCAGAACCTCGGCGGGTACGACACTCACGTGGCGCTGCTCCCTTTCACAGTCGGGTTCACTCCGGCGTTCGCCCTGGTCCGTACGGATACGGTGGTCCGCGCGCTCAAACCTTCACCAACCCCTGCCGCGCGGCCCCGCCCAGCGCCAGATACACGTCCTCCAGGCTCGGCGTGGCGAGTGTGAAGTCGTCGAGGGCGGCGAAGGCGGCCCCGCCGGTGACGGTGGCGACGACGGCGCGGGCCTCGTCGGGCGCGAGCCGGAGCGTCCAGCGCCGCCCGGACTCCACGACCCTGTCCCGCAGTGCGGCGACCTCGGGCACGTGCAGGGGCGCCGCCTCGCGCCACACCAGGTCGACGCGGACCTCCCCGGCGACCTGTTCCTTGAGCCCGGACGGCGTGTCGCAGGCGATCACCCGTCCGCGGTCGAGCACCGCGACCCGGTCCAGTACCGTCTCGGCCTCGATGACGTTGTGGGTGACGAGCAGCACGGTCGTCCCGCGTTCGGCGCGCCGCCGGTCCACGGCGGACCACACCGCCCGCCGCGCCACGGGGTCCATCGCGGTGGTCGGTTCGTCGAGCACGAGCAGCGGCCGCTCCCCCACCAGCGCGGCGGCGAAGCACGCGAGCCGCCGCTGGCCGCCGGACAGCTTCTTCAGCGGCCGCCCGGCGAGCGGCGTGAGGCCCAGCTCGTCCAGTACGGCGTCCCGCTCGGCCCGCGCCTGCCGTACGTGGAGGCCGCGCAGCCGTCCGGTCGTCTCGGCGGCGAGGGAGACGGTGAGTTCGTCGAGGGCGGTGGACTCCTGGCCGAGGTAGGCAAGGATCCGCGAGGCCCGCTCCGGGTGCCGCACGATGTCGTGCCCGAGGATCTCCACGCTGCCGCGGTCGGGCCGCATCAGTCCGGTGAGCTGGCGTACGAGGGTGGTCTTGCCCGCGCCGTTCGGTCCGAGCAGCCCGAAGATCTCGCCGCGCCGGATGTCCAGCCGCACGTCGTCGGTGGCCCGCACCGCGGGTGTCGCGGGGACGCCGCGCCTGCCGCGTACCGCCGGATAGGTCTTGGTCAGTCCGCGCACCGCGCACACGACATCGTCACCGTGCCGAAATGCCTGTGCCGCGCGCGTACTCACAAGGGACGAGACTACGGGGTCGGGAACCCTCGCCGGCTCCCGGGTCGACTCATGGCCACAAATCCGCCGGAAAAGATCTCACTCGCCCGCCGGGGCGTGTTCCGCGGCCGTCCGCACGTCGATCTCCCGCCAGAACCCGGCCCGGATCGCGTACCGGTCGTGCTCGTCGATCTGGTCGTCCTTGTGTGCGAGCAGCCCGAAGCGGGCGGCGTACCGCAGCAGCTCGCCGTCGATCCGGTGCGGGATCCGCGGGTACATCCCGGACAGTTTCTGCAGATGAGTTTGGTCGCCGAGCCGCTCCATCCATCGCCGCGCGAACACCTGTCCGACCTCGTACGGGTCGCCGCCGACCGTGGTGATGTCCTCCTCCCGGTCGGCCCACCGCTGCTCGGCCGTGGTCAGCTGCGCGAGCGTCGGCATGGAGGCCGCCTCGGGCGGTTCGGCGGCGACACCGGGGCGGTCCACCCAGCCCTTGTCGGAGGACCAGCGCAGGGTCGCGTTCGGCGGATGCTGGGCGGGCTGAACGCCGGGGGCGCGCAGGGCGGCGAGGTCCTTGGGGGTGGGTACGCCCTTGGGCGCGGGCACCCGCTCCTGCGTGCCGTTCTCCGAGGGCGCCGGCGACGGTCCGTGCTCGCCCTCCTCCGCGTGCCGCTCACCCGTCGAGGAGAGCGCGGACTCGGGCAGCGGTGCGGAGAGGATCGCCGCGATCTCGGGCCGGGGCACGGGCGACGGCGCGCACACCCCGCCGAGCTCCTTGGCTCGTACGGCCTTGGTGATCCACGTACGGTCGAGGACGCGCCGTTCGTCGGCCTCGGCGACCAGGTCCTCGGACTGGTTGTAGTCGCCGTCGGCGGCCTGCACCGCCCACAGGTGTACGGCGACGCCGTGCTCCTTGGCGGCCATCATGCCCGGCAGCAGGTCACCGTCGCCGGTGACGAGGACGATGTCGGAGCAGGCGCGGTTACGGGCGAGCTCGGTCAGCTCGGCGTGCATCGCGGCGTCGACGCCCTTCTGCGCCCAGCGTCCGTCGCTGCGGGTCAGGGCGCCGAGCCGGACGGTGACCCGGGGCATCACGCGCAGCCTGCGGTGTTCGGGCTGTGGGACGCGGTCGGGGGCGCCGTCGAACCAGTAGATGCGCAGCAGGGGCCGTTCCGTGTCGGACTCGGCGCGTTCACGCAGGCCCTGAATGAGGGCGGCGTGGTCGACGGTGATGCGGGAACGGGAGGGCTCCCCGGCAAGGAGACTGGCGGCGGCCCCCAGCAGATACCCGGCGTCCACCAGGACGATGCAGCGGTCCACGCGATCCACCCTCTTTCCGGGAGGTTTGCTTCGGGCTTGCTTCGAGTCTGCCCGACCGCGCGGGGGTTAACGGCCCGAACTCGATCTTCGGCGTGGCGTTTCGGGGCATAGCACGCCGACAGGCCCTGTGACACAGGGTAATTATCCGAAATGCGTTCTTCATCAGCCTATGTGAATCTGGTCGCGGCCCTGGCCCCTAGATCCCCCACAGGAGGCAGAGCACCATGGCCAAGAACAAGAACCGTGATCGCAAGCAGCCGCAGCAGTCCGAGCGCGGGCAGCAGCAGGTCGAGCAGTCCGCGATGGAGTCGCAGGACGAGCAGCGCGCCACGCAGGTGACGCCCGGCGACATGGCCCGCAAAGGCCGGCAGAAGCGCTTCGGTCACAACTGAATCTGCGTAACGGGCCGTTGCAGCCCAGGCACACGCAAGGGGCGCACCCCGTACAGGGTGCGCCCCTCGCGCACGTCACCCGCCGCGGCTCAACCCGCCAGGCAGGACGGTCCGAGCAGCACCTTCAGGTCGCCGAACAGCGCCGGGTCCGGCTTCACCCGGTGCCGGTCCAGCCGTAGCACGGTCGTCTTGGTCGGGCCCTGGAGCTTGATGCGGACCTCGCTCTCGCCCTTGTGATGAGAGAGGATCTCGCCGAGCCGGCTCACCATCGGCGGGGTGACCCGGGTGGCGGGGATGGTGAGGATCACGGGCGCGTTGGTGCCCGCGTTGGACAGGTCGGGGACCTGGAGCTCCATCGCGACCAGGCGCGGCACGTCCTCGCGCTTGTCGAGGCGGCCCTTGACGAACACCACGGCGTCCTCGACGAGTTGGGTCGACACCAGCTGGTAGGTCGCCGGGAAGAACATGCACTCGATGGAACCGGCGAGGTCCTCGACCGTGGCGATCGCCCAGGCGTTGCCCTGTTTGGTCATCTTGCGCTGGAGGCCCGAGATGATGCCGCCGATGGTGACGACCGCGCCGTCCGCGTGCTCACCTCCGGTGAGCTGGGCGATGCCCGCGTCCGCCTTGTCGGACAGGACGTGCTCCAGGCCGAAGAGCGGGTGGTCGGAGACGTACAGACCGAGCATCTCCCGCTCCTGGGCGAGCAGATATGCCTTGTCCCACTCCTCAATGGTGAACTCCACGTCGAGTCCGAAGCCGGGCTCGGTGCTCTCCTCCTCACCCATGCCGCCGAAGAGGTCGAACTGGCCCTCGGCCTCCTTGCGCTTGACCGCGACCACGTTGTCGATCATCGGCTCGAACTGGGCGGTGAGGCCCTTGCGGGTGTGCCCCATCGTGTCGAAGGCGCCCGCCTTGATGAGCGACTCCGTGGTGCGCTTGTTGCAGGCGACCGCCTCGACCTTGTCGAGGTAGTCGGGGAAGGAGGCGTACTTCCCCTTGGCCTTGCGGCTCTTGATGATCGACTCGACCACGTTCGTGCCGACGTTGCGGACGGCTTCGAGGCCGAAGAGGATCACGTCGTCGCCCTGCGCGGCGAAGTTGTGCACCGACTCGTTGACGTTGGGCGGGAGCACCTTGATGCCCATGCGCCGGCACTCGTTGAGGTAGATGGCCGACTTGTCCTTGTCGTCCTTGACCGAGGTGAGCAGCGCGGCCATGTACTCGGCCGGGTAGTTCGCCTTCAGGTACGCGGTCCAGTACGAGACCAGTCCGTACGCGGCCGAGTGCGCCTTGTTGAAGGCGTAGCCGGCGAACGGGACCAGCACGTCCCACAGTGCCTGGATCGCCTCGTCGCTGTAACCGTTCTTCTGGGCGCCGGCCTGGAAGATGGTGAAGTTCTTCGCCAGTTCGTCGGGCTTCTTCTTGCCCATCACGCGGCGCAGGATGTCGGCCTCGCCGAGCGAGTAGCCGGCGATGATCTGGGCGGCCTTCTGCACCTGCTCCTGGTAGACGATCAGGCCGTAGGTGACGGCCAGGACCTCCTCGAGGGGCTCCTCCAGCTCCTTGTGGATCGGGGTGATCTCCTGGAGCTTGTTCTTGCGCAGCGCGTAGTTGGTGTGCGAGTCCATGCCCATCGGGCCGGGACGGTAGAGCGCGGAGACGGCGGAGATGTCTTCGAAGTTGTCGGGCTTCATCAGGCGCAGCAGCGAGCGCATGGGGCCGCCGTCGAACTGGAAGACGCCGAGCGTGTCGCCGCGCTGGAGCAGATCGAAGGTCGTCGGATCGTCGAGCGGGAGGCTCAGCAGATCGATGTCGGTGCCCTTGTTGGACTTCACCATCTTGACGGCGTCGTCCATGATCGTCAGGTTGCGCAGGCCGAGGAAGTCCATCTTCAGCAGGCCGAGCGACTCACAGCTCGGGTAGTCCCACTGTGTGATGGTCACGCCGTCGGTGTGCCTCACCCACACCGGGACGTGCTCGGTGATGGTCTCGCTGGACATGATCACGCCGGCGGCATGCACGCCCATCTGCCGGACCAGGCCCTCGACGCCCTTGGCGGTGTCGATGACCTTCTTCACGTCCGGTTCGTTCTCGTACATCCCGCGGATCTCGCCGGCCTCGCTGTAGCGGGGGTGCGAGGGGTCGGTGATGCCGTTCAGGTCGATGCCCTTGCCGAGGACGTCGGCGGGCATCGCCTTGGTGAGGCGGTCGCCCATCGCGTACGGGTAGCCCAGCACGCGCGCGGAGTCCTTGATGGCGTTCTTCGCCTTGATCTTGCCGTACGTGCCGATCATGGCGACCTTGTCGGCGCCGTACTTCTCCGTCACGTACCTGATCACCTCGACGCGCCGACGCTCGTCGAAGTCGATGTCGACGTCGGGCATGGAGACGCGCTCGGGGTTCAGGAACCGCTCGAAGATCAGGCCGTGCGGGATCGGGTCGAGGTCGGTGATGCCCATGGCGTAGGCGACGATCGAGCCGGCCGCGGAGCCTCGGCCGGGGCCGACCGCGATGCCGTTGTTCTTGGCCCACATGATGAAGTCGGCGACGACGAGGAAGTAGCCCGGGAACCCCATCTGGATGATGACGTCCATCTCGTACTCGACCTGCCTCTGGCGGTCCTCGGGGATGCCGCCGGGGAAGCGGCGCTCCATGCCGCGGCGGACCTCCTCCTTGAACCAGGTGACCTCGGTGTAACCCTCGGGGATGTCGAACTTCGGCATGAGGTTCTTCGCCTCGAACATGCCGGTGGTGTCGATCTGCTCGGCCACCAGGAGGGTGTTGCGGCAGCCCTCCTGCCAGGCGTCCGAGGAGTCGACGGCGTACATCTCGTCCGTGGACTTCAGGTAGTAGCCGGTGCCGTCGAACCTGAAGCGGTCGGGGTCGGAGAGGTTCTTGCCGGTCTGGATGCACAGCAGGGCGTCGTGGGCGGTCGCCTCGTGCGCGTACGTGTAGTGCGAGTCGTTGGTGACCAGCGGCGGGATGCCGAGCTTCTTGCCGATCTCCAGGAGGCCGTCGCGGACCCGGTGCTCGATGTCGATGCCGTGGTCCATCAGCTCCAGGAAGTAGCGGTCCTTGCCGAAGATGTCCTGGTACTCGGCGGCGGACTTCAGGGCCTCGTCGAACTGGCCGAGGCGCAGCCTGGTCTGGAGCTCGCCGGAGGGGCAGCCGGTGGAGGCGATGAGCCCCTCGGACCACTGGGAGATGGTCTCCTTGTCCATCCGGGGCCACTTCTGCAGCCAGCCCTCGGCGTACGCGTCCGAGGAGAGCCGGAAGAGGTTGTGCAGGCCCGTCCTGTTCGCCGCCCAGATCGTCTTGTGGGTGTAACCACCCGAACCGGAGACGTCGTCCCGCTTCTGGTGCGGCTGACCCCACTGGATCTTCCGCTTGTTGCGCCGGGACTCGGGGGCGACATAGGCCTCGATGCCGATGATCGGGGTGACTCCGGACTTCTTCGCGGTGTGGAAGAAGTCGTACGCCCCGTGCAGGTTGCCGTGGTCGGACATGGCGATATGGGTCATGCCCATCTCGTTGCAGGCGTTGAACATGTCCTTGAGCCGCGCGGCACCGTCCAGCAGCGAGTACTGGGTGTGGACGTGCAGGTGCGTGAACGGCGGCTTTGACACGGCTTGGCCTCCAACGGAAACACTCGGCGACAGGCTGCGGACAGTCTGGGGGGACAGCGTCGAAGTCTATGCCTCGGCACTGACACCGGGAGGCGTCTCCCCCGTACCTTCGAGGAGGAGTCGCGGGCACTCCCGCGTACTTTCGGACGTTGCAAGAGGACGGGCGATCCGTCCCCCCAAGCCGCGCACCACCTGCACCAGGAGGCACCCAGCGATGTCGGTACCGCAGCTCAGCGCCGAGCGACGCGGTGAGGAGATCCTCGCCGTCTTCGACACCGCCTTCGGCCGGCTCCTGGCCGCCGATCCGGCCGCGTTCCGCGTGAAGTTCCGGAAGATGGCGGCCTCGGCCTTCGCGTTCTACCGCGGCACGGCGTGCCTCTTCTACCACGACCTCACTGCGAACAATGGGTTTGGCTCCAAGCGGGGCGGACCGTACCTCGACGAACGCACCTCGCGCGTGTGGATCCACGGCGACCTGCACGCGGAGAACTTCGGCACGTACATGGACGCCAACGGCCGGCTGGTCTTCAACGTCAACGACTTCGACGAGGCGTACGTCGGCCCCTTCACCTGGGACCTCAAGCGCTTCGCCGCGTCGATCGCCCTCGTCGGGTACGCGAAGGCGCTCAGCGACGAGCAGATCACCGAGCTGGTGCAGATCTACGCGGGCGCGTACCGGGAGCGGATCCACGCCCTGGCGACCGGCGCCAAGAGCGACGAGGTGCCGCCCTTCACGCTGGACACCGCCCAGGGCGCGCTGCTGGACGCGCTGCGCGACGCCCGCTCGCTGACCCGGTTCGGGCTGCTGGAGTCGATGACCGAGATCCGTGACTTCGAGCGCCGGTTCGCCCCGGGCGGCGGCTCCATCGAGCTGGACGCGGCCAACCGCTACAAGGTGCTGGCGGCCTTCGACGGCTATCTGGAGACGCTGCCGGACGCGTCACTGGCCCGCCCGGACTCGTACCGGGTGAAGGACGTGGTCGGCCGGCGCGGCATCGGCATCGGGTCAGCCGGGCTGCCGTCGTACAACATCCTCCTGGAGGGACACAGCGACGCCCTGGAGAACGACGTGGTGATCTACATCAAGCAGGCCCAGACCCCGGCCGTCTCCCGGCACATCACGGACCCGGCGATCCGCGACTACTTCCAGCACGAGGGCCACCGTACGGTGATCTCCCAGCGTGCCCTCCAGGCGCATGCCGACCCGTGGCTGGGCTGGACCGAGCTGGACGGCTCGGGCCAGCTGGTCGCCGAGGTCTCGCCGTACGCCGTGGACCTGGACTGGGGTGACATCGACGACCCGGAGGAGATCGCGGCGGTGGTCGCCGACCTCGGCCGGGCGACGGCCACGATGCACGCGGCGGCGGACGACACCTCCGGCGAGTCCCTGGTGCCGTTCTCCACGGAGCGGGCCATCGACGCGGCGATCGCGGCGGACTCCGACGACGGCGCCGGCTTCGCGGACCTGCTCGTCGACTTCGCGCACGGCTACGGCGCACGCGCGCGTGCCGACCACCAGATCTTCGTGGACCTGTTCCGCAACGGCCGCATTCCGGGTCTGTGACGGAAAGGCCGCGCACAGGCACCCTTTAGGGGTCCTTTACCGGCCCACGTGACAGACTCTCCTCCGCTATGGACATATCCGGGATCCAGCTAAGAGCCGTACGCGCGGCGCTGTTCACGGCACTCGTCGTGACGCTCAGCACTGCGTCGCACGTGCTGCTGTCCCGGGTCCCGCTGCCGCTGAACACGGTGGCCGTGGTCGCGGCCGCCGTGTTCGTCGTCGCGTTCGCGCTGGCCGGCCGCGAGCGGAGCTTCGGGCGGATCGCCGCCCTGCTGATCCCGCTGGAGCTGGCCGCGGACACGGTCTTCACGACCGGTCAGGACGTCTGTTACGGCGAGGCGGGCGGCCCGGTCGCGGGCCCGCTGCGCTCCGTCGGCTTCGACGTGCTGTGCGGTGACAACACCGCCGTGGGCGCCCCGCTGGCCCAGGTGACCGGCACCGCCGGCGACCGCCTCGCGGTGCTGCTCGCCCACTCCGGCCCGTCGACGACCGCCTGGCTGCTGCTGGGCGCCCATGTCGGCGTCGGCCTCCTCGCGGCCGCCTGGCTGCACCGGGGCGAGCGGGCGCTGGCCCAGCTGCTGCGGGCGGTGACGGCGACGACGTTCCGCCCGCTGCTGCTTGCGGTCGCGGCGGTCACGGTGCGGCCGGCTCCGGCGGTACGCCGCCCGCGGCAACCCGTGCGCCGTACGGCCACCGCCCTCGACCGGATCCTCGTGCACTCCCTGGGACGGCGCGGACCGCCGTGCTCGCTCGCCTTCGCCTCCGCGTGAACGGCCACTGAGCACACGTAAGTCCACCCGTACGTATCCCGCGCACCCGACGTGCGCGCGTTTCCCATGGAGAACACCATCATGAGCAAGCGGAACACCCAGGCGGCGAAGACGGCGGCCCGTGAGCGGCTGCGCATCGAGCGCGAGCGTGAGGCCAAGCGGGCGAAGGTCAAGCGGCAGGCCATCGTGGCCGGTTCGGTCGTCGCCGTGCTGGCGCTGGCCGGCGGCATAGGCTACGCGGTCGTGCAGGGCAACAAGCCCAGCGAGTGGGAGGCCGCGGTGGACGCCAAGATCGTCGCGCCGGCCAACACCACGGGCAAGAACGGCACGACCGTCGTCATCGGCGAGAGCAGCGCGAAGAAGACCCTCAAGCTCTATGAGGACCCGCGCTGCCCGATCTGCGCCCAGTTCGAGCAGACCGTCGGCTCGACCGTCAAGAAGGACTGGGACGAGGGCAAGTACAAGATCCAGTTCATCGGCGGAACGTTCCTGGACGGGGACACCAACGACGACGGGAAGCTCGCGGTCGGCTCCCGGGGCGAGGGCTCCAAGAACGCGATGAGCGCCCTGGGCGCCGCGCTGAACGTGAGCCCCGAGGCCTTCCTGGAGTACAAGGAGGCGCTCTACTCGGCGAAGTTCCACCCCGAGGAGTCGGACGACAAGTTCAAGAGCGACGACTACCTGATCGAGGTGGGCGACTCGGTCGACGCACTGAAGGGCAACAAGAAGTTCCAGGACGCCGTCAAGAACGGCACGTACGACGCGTGGGCGCTGGCCATGTCGCAGACGTTCAACACCAACAAGGACGACGTCAACGGCACACCGAGCCTCGTCATGGACGGCAAGAAGCTCACGGGTTCGGACGGTCAGAACGCCCCCATGACGGTCGCCGAGTTCAACACCGCGATCGACAACGCACTCAAGTCCTGACGGGCCCTCCAGTCGGTTCACGAGGGCATTTGGTTCCCAACTCCCTTTATTTCTATATGAGTTGACCGTCGAAGATCCTCTGGCATATACATGATCACGACCACGGAAACTTCACAAAGGGGGTAGAACCATGTCCTTTCGTCTGAAGACGCTTGGCGGCGCTCTGGCCACCGGGGCTGCGGCCGTGATGTTCGCGGCCGGCCCGGCGGTCGCCGGCACGGACATCTACGTCGACACGACGGACCCGTTCAGCGGCGGTGCCGCCGGCTTCAAGGCGGACGGCGAGATATACACCGTCTGCGACAACCGCTCCGACGGCATGCGGGCCAGCGCCCACATCGGCTGGATCGACTCCAGTGCCTCCCACTGGATCAAGCTGGAGGACACCAACGGCTCCGGCAACGCCTGCGCGAGGATGAACCTGGAGATCGCCGAGGGAGAGTCGGTGGCCATCGAGGTCTGCCTGAAGAACGGGGCCAACGGGACGCCGAAGTACTGCGCGACCGACCGCAGCGGCAAGGCGTAGCCCCGGGCGCCGACTGGCAGACGAAGAGCGGGCGAACTTTTACGAGTTCGCCCGCTCTTGTTCGTACCGATCAGTAACCTGATCGTCCGTGACCAGTCGATACAGATCATCCGAGAGCACGACCTCGCCCTCCGAGGGCGCCAAATCCCACTCCCCGCGCCGCCGTACGGTCGTCAAGGCCGCGGCGGCGACGGCTGTCCTGGCCGGCCCTCTCGCCGCGCTGCCCGCCCGCGCCGCCGAGGAGGCGCCCGCCTTCCTCCACGGCGTCGCCTCCGGCGACCCGCTGCCCGACGGCATCCTGCTGTGGACCCGGGTGACGCCGACGCCCGAGGCGATACCCGGTTCCGGGCTCGGCCCGGACACCGAGGTCAGCTGGACCGTCGCCCGGGACAAGGCGCTGACGGCCATCGTCGCCAAGGGCTCGCTCACCGCCACGGCCGCCTCAGACCACACCGTCAAGGCGGACATCCGCGGCCTGGAGCCGGCCACCGACTACTGGTTCCGCTTCTCCGCCGGCGGCACCGACTCCCCCGTCGCCCGCACCCGCACCGCACCCGCCGCCGACGCGGCCGTCACGGGCCTGCGCTTCGGCGTGGTGTCCTGCGCCAACTGGGAGGCCGGCTACTTCTCGTCGTACCGCCATCTCGCGAACCGCAGCGACCTGGACGCCTGGCTGCACCTCGGCGACTACATCTACGAGTACGGCACCGGCGAGTACGGCACCCGCGACAAGGTCGTACGGCCGCACGCGCCGGCCCACGAGATCCTCACCCTCGCCGACTACCGCACCCGGCACGGGAAGTACAAGACGGACCCCGATCTCCAGGCCCTGCACGCGAAGGCGCCGGTCATCGCCATCTGGGACGACCATGAGATGGCCAACGACGCCTGGCAGGGCGGCGCCGAGAACCACACCGAGGGCACGGAGGACACCTGGGCGGCGCGTCAGGCGGCCGCCAAGCAGGCGTACTTCGAGTGGATGCCGGTGCGCCCGGCGCTCGCGGGCACCACCTACCGCCGGCTGCGCTTCGGCAAGCTCGCCGACCTGTCGCTGCTGGACCTGCGTTCGTTCCGCTCACAGCAGGTCGCGGTGGGCAACGGCGAGGTCGACGACCCGAGCCGGACGCTCACCGGGCGCGCCCAGCTCGACTGGCTGAAGGCGGGGCTGAAGTCCTCCGACACCACTTGGCGGCTGGTCGGCAACTCGGTGATGATCTCGCCGTTCGCGATCGGCTCGCTCTCCGCCGACCTTCTGAAGCCGCTCGCCAAGCTCCTCGGACTCCCCGGGGAGGGCCTCGCCCTCAACACCGACCAGTGGGACGGCTACACAGACGACCGGCGTGAGCTGCTGGCCCACCTGCGCTCGAACGCGATCCGGAACACCGTGTTCCTGACCGGCGACATCCACATGGCGTGGGCCAACGACGTGCCGGTGAACGCCGGCACATACCCGCTGTCCGCGTCGGCCGCCACGGAGTTCGTGGTCACGTCGGTGACCTCCGACAACCTCGACGACATCGTCAAGGTCCCCGAGGGCACGCTCTCCGCGGTCGCCGCGCCGATCATCAGGGCCGCCAACCGGCATGTCCACTGGGTCGACACCGACCGCCACGGCTACGGCGTCCTGGACATCACCGCCGACCGCGCGCAGATGGACTACTACGTGCTGTCCGGCCGCGCGAACCCGAACGCGACCTCCTCCTGGGCCCGTTCGTACCGCACCCGCAGCGGCACCCAGAAGGTCGAGCGGACGTACGCCCCTGTGTAACAGCTGTGCGTGAGGATCAATTTTCGGCCAATCGTGGTCCAGTCGAGGCCTGTTAACCGAAGATCACGTCACTACGGCGGGTGGTGCGAGCCGCGGTCCGAATCCGGACACACCACCCGCCCGGGTGACCGAAACCGTTACGCCCTGATCTCACGCTCCGGTCGGCAGCACTTACCACTTCCATCAATTGCCCGTGTTTGCCGGGAATTTGATTGGGCTTGATCAACCCTCTTCCAGCCTAGGCATGTCCACGTAATCTCCGGGCGGCGGCCAGGAAGACCCCTGCGCCCGTTCTCCCCGACGCATCAGCTAGGAGTCAGCATGCGTGTGCTTGCCCGGATATCCCCTCTTACGCGCAGACGCTTGGTCGGCACGGCCGTAGTGGCCGGAACTCTGATGCTCACTCCCCTGTCAGCACCCACCGGTGTCGCGGCGGCCCAGGCTCCGGCCGCCGAATGCGCAGAGGAGACCGGCCACTCCGCGGCCCGCGAGGCCCACCCCGGGCACACCGGCGAGGGCGTCGCCGAGCCCAACGAGATCAGCGCCGCCAAGGCCGAGACGATGGACGCCGACCTCAAGAAGAAGCTCGACAAGCTGCCCGCCTCGGGCAGCCGCAGCCTCGCCGCCACGGCGGCCGCCACGACCTCCGTCCCGGTGTACTTCCACGTCATCCACAACGGCGCCACCGGCCAGCTCAGCTCCGCCGACGTCAACGCCCAGATGAGCGTGCTGAACTCGGCGTTCGGCGGCCAGGGCACCGGCAACGCCGACTCCGGCTACCAGTTCACGCTGGCCGGCACCGACTACACCGACAACGCCGCCTGGTACAACGTCGGTTACGGCTCCGCCGAGGAGAAGGCGATGAAGTCCGCCCTGCGCAAGGGCGGCGCGAGCGCACTGAACATCTACAGCGCCAACCTCGGCGGCGGCCTCCTCGGCTGGGCCACCTTCCCCAGCTCCTACAAGTCCAGCCCGACCATGGACGGCGTGGTCCTCCTGGACGCCTCCCTGCCCGGCGGCTCGGCCACCAACTACGACGAGGGCGACACCGCCACCCACGAGGTCGGCCACTGGATGGGCCTCTACCACACCTTCCAGGGCGGCTGTAACGGCAACGGCGACTACGTCGAGGACACCCCCGCCGAGAAGAGCGCCGCCTACGAGTGCCCCGAGGGCCGGGACACCTGCACCCGCAAGGCGGGCGTGGACCCGATCCACAACTTCATGGACTACACGTACGACAACTGCATGTACCAGTTCACCGCGGGCCAGGTGACGCGCATGCAGGAGAACTGGGCGGCGTACCGGGCGGCCGGCTGAGCCTAGAGCGAGTCGAGGAAGCCGAGCGCCACCCGCCAGGTGGCCTCGGCGGCCTCCTCGTCGTGGTCCGGCAGGCCGGGGTCGGTGTAGAGGTGCCCGGCCCCGGCGTACCGGTAGATCTCCACATCCGCGCCCGCTCTGCCCATCTGCAGATACCAGGCGCTCAGCCAGTCGTCCGTCTCGAACGGGTCGGGTTCGGCGACGTGCAGCTGGACCGGCAGGTCATCGACGGACGTATTGGCCGCGAGGTCCGAGGTGCCGTGCAGAAGCAGCAGCCCGCGCGCCTTCTCGTCGCCGAGCGCGAGGGTCTGGGCGATGGAGGCACCGAGCGAGAACCCGGCGTACACCAGCCCTCTCGCCGAATACGGCGCGGCGGCCAGCACGGCCCGCTTCAGCAACTCGTCCTTGCCGATCTGCTCCTGGAACTCCATGCCCTCCTCGACCGTCTCGAAGGTGCGCCCCTCGAAGAGGTCCGGCGTCCACACCTCGTGTCCGGCGGCGCGCAGCCGGTCCGCGGCCTGGCGCACCGCGGGCCTGAGTCCCTGGGTCGAGTGAAAGAGCATGATGTTCATGAGGCCATGGTGCCAGCCGGGTACGACAACGCCCGCGCACCCCTTCTGACCGGGCAACATGTTCATGACCGCCCTCGTCCGGTTACGGTTCGGAAGCATGGAGAACGTACTCCGCCCGTTGATCGTGATCGGCAGCTCCGTCCTGCTCACCCTGCTCATCGGCTGGGCCACGGACCTGTTGCTGCGCAAGGCCGACCAGCGGCACAGCGAGACGCCCCTGTGGGGTCTGCTGCGCCGCGGCCGCATCCCCTACCAACTCGTGCTCTGCGCGGCCCTGCTCAGAGGGTCCTACGACGAGACCCACCTGCTGGAGGAACTGTCGACCGGCATCGGCCAGGGGCTGACGCTGGTCCTGATCGGCTCGGCGGCCTGGCTGGTGATCCGTATCGCGGCCGCGGTCGTGGAAACGTCGTACGCCCGCTACGCCAACGCCCGGTCCCAGCGCGACCCGGCCCGGGTCCGCCGGGTGCGCACCCAGGTGACGCTGATCATGCGCGTGGTGGCCGCGGTCGTCGGCGTGATGGCGATCGCCTCGATGCTGCTGACGTTCCCCGCGATGCGCGCCGCCGGCGCCTCGCTGCTGGCCTCGGCCGGGATCCTCGGCATCGTCGCCGGTGTGGCCGCCCAGTCCACGCTGGGCAACATGTTCGCCGGGCTGCAGATCGCCTTCGGCGACATGGTGCGCATCGGGGACACGGTCGTGGTGGACGGCGAGTGGGGCACGGTCGAGGAGATCACGCTCACGTTCCTGACGGTCCGCACCTGGGACGAGCGCCGGATCACCATGCCCGTCTCGTACTTCACCTCGCAGCCCTTCGAGAACTGGTCCCGCGGCGGCGTCCAGATGACCGGCACCGTCTACCTCCACGTCGACCACTCGGCGCCGCTGGAGAAGATGCGCGAGAAGCTCCGCGACATCCTGCGCGAGTGCCCGGCCTGGGACGGCCGCGACTACGGCCTGGCCGTCACGGACTCGACGCCGAGCACCATGGAGGTACGGGCGCTGGTGACGGCGAAGGACGCGGACGACGCCTGGACGGTACGGGTCACGGTCCGCGAGCAGCTGATCCAGTGGCTGGCCGACGAGCACCCGTACGCCCTGCCCCGCGTCAACGCGGCGGACGCGGCACTCCCGCCGGGCCGCCTGCCCGCCGACCGCCTGACGGCCCGCCGAACCCACCAGCACCAGCCGTCACCACGCACGGAACGCACCTGATCAACCGGCGACCACAACCCGCAGCCGCCAACGGCGAACACCCTCACGGGCGAGGCCCACCCCGCTCCCCACTGGAAACGGGCCGTGCGCGGGTGGAGAAGGTCGTCGACCTACAACGCGCGCCGCATCGCCCGGTGCGGAATGTCCGCCTCCAGATACTCCGGCCCGTACGCCTCGTACCCCAACCGCTCGTAGAACCCCAGCGCATGTGTCTGCGCGTGCAGATCCACGGCCGCCAGCCCACGCACGCGTGCCGCCTCCTCGATGGCCCGCACCAGCGCGACACCCACGCCCAGCCCGCGGGCCTCCTCGGCGACGGCGAGCCGTCCCAACGACCCCACCGACAGGTCACCGCCGACCTTCGCCGCGGCCACCTCCCCGAACAGCAGCCGCCCGGTCCCGAGCGGCACGCCGTCCTCCCGCACCGCCAGCACATGCACGGCCACGGCGTCGTACGCGTCGTACTCCAGGTCCTCGGGCACTCCCTGCTCCCCGACAAAGACCTCCTTGCGCACCGCGAAGCACGCCTCGCGGTCGGCGGGGTCCTCGGCGACGCGGACGGCGTACGGCGGCACGCTCATGCGTAGGTCTCCTCACGGACCTGGTCCAGGGCCTGCTGCAGGTCCTCCGGGTAGTCGCACCCGAACTCGACCCACTGCCCGTCCCCGGGGTGCTCGAAGCCGAGCCGTACGGCGTGCAGCCACTGCCGGGTCAGGCGCAGCCGCTTGGCGAGAGTGGGGTCGGCGCCGTAGGTCAGGTCGCCGACGCACGGGTGCCGGTGGGCGGCCATGTGGACGCGGATCTGGTGGGTGCGGCCGGTCTCCAGCTTCACGTCGAGGAGGGAGGCCGCGCGGAACGCTTCGATGAGGTCGTAGTGCGTGACGGACGCCTTGCCGTCGGCCGTGACCGCCCACTTGTAGTCGTGGTTGGGGTGGCGGCCGATGGGCGCGTCGATGGTGCCGCTGGTCGGGTCGGGGTGGCCCTGGACCAGCGTGTGGTAGCGCTTGTCGACCGTGCGCTCCTTGAACTGGCGCTTGAGCGACGTGTACGCGTACTCGGACTTCGCTACGACCATCAGGCCCGACGTGCCGACGTCGAGGCGGTGCACGATGCCCTGGCGTTCGGCGGCGCCGGACGTGGAGATGCGGTACCCGGCGGCGGCGAGCCCGCCGATGACGGTCGGCCCGGTCCAGCCCGGCGACGGGTGCGCTGCCACACCGACCGGCTTCACGATGACGACCACGTCATCGTCGTCGTGCACGATCTCCATGCCCTCGACCGGCTCGGCGACGATCTGCACGGGCGCGGGCGCCTGCGGCATCTCGACCTCGAGCCAGGCCCCGCCCTGGACCCGCTCGGACTTCCCGACCACCGAGCCGTCGACCGTGACCTTCCCCGCCGCGGCGAGCTCGGCGGCCTTCGTACGGGAGAAGCCGAACATGCGGGAGATGGCGGCGTCGACGCGCTCGCCCTCCAAGCCGTCGGGCACGGGCAGGGTACGGATCTCGGGAATCGTGCTCACCCGTCGAGTATGCCGGACGGGTGAGCCGGTCCCGACCGGGCGCTCAGTCCTTGTGGACGGTGCCGTCCGGGTCGAGCCCCTTGAAGGACAGCAGCACGATCAGGATGCCGCCGCACACGATCGCCGAGTCGGCCAGGTTGAAGACGGCGAAGTGCTTGGGTGCGATGAAGTCGACGACCGCGCCCTCGAAGACGCCCGGCGAACGGAAGATCCGGTCGGTGAGGTTGCCGAGCGCACCGCCCAGCAGCAGACCGAGCGCGATCGCCCACGGCAGGCTGTAGAGCTTGCGGGCGAGCCGGGCGATCACCACGATCACGGCCGCCGCGATCACCGTGAAGATCACGGTGAACGCCTCGCCGAAGCCGAAGGCGGCGCCCGCGTTGCGGATCGCCTCGAACTTCAGCCAGTCCCCGATGATCTCGATCGGCGCGTGGTGCTCCAGCTTGGCGACCACGATCATCTTGCTGATCAGGTCGAGGGCGTACGCGAAGGCGGCGACCCCGAACAGCACGGCGATCCGGCGCTTGCCCCGGGGCCGCTCGGCCGCGGCGGCCGCCGGCTCGTCGCTGCCGGACGCGCCGGCCGGGGTCCTGGCCCCCTCGGAGCCGGACCGATCGCCCGGCGCCGCGTTCTCGCCGGGCTGCTCCTGCCCGGTCCGCGCCGCGTCCGGGATGTCCGGCGTACCGATGATGCGCTCCGCCTCTGCCACGTGAGTCCTTCAACCTAGGTACCTGACTGAGGACGAGGGTACGACACGCCCTGCGGGCCGATCAGTACCGGCGTTCCTGCTTCTGCTTGCACTCGACGCACAGGGTGGCCCGCGGGAAGGCCTGCATACGGGCCTTGCCGATCGGGTTGCCGCAGTTCTCGCACAGACCGTACGTGCCCGCGTCGAGCCGTTCCAGGGCGCGCTCGGTCTGGATGAGCATCTCGCGCGCGTTGGCGGCCAGCGCCATCTCGTGCTCGCGCGTGATGTTCTTGGCGCCGGTGTCCGCCTGGTCGTCACCCGCGCCGTCCCCGGAGTCCCGCATCAGGCCCACGAGGGACGCCTCGGACGACTCGATCTCGGCACGCAGCCGCGCTCCCTCGGACAGCAGCTCGGCTCGCGCCTCCTCGACCTCCTCCGGCGTCCAGGGGTCCTCACCGGGGCGCACCGCGAGCTCGCCGGGCTCCGCCGCGGCGGGCCGCGCCTTGGGTACGGCGGTCTTCGCCGCCGTGGCCGTGCCAGGAGTCTTCTTCGCAACCACCGTCGTGGCTCCCGTCTGCTCCGCGGCCTGCGCCGCGCCCGCCTTCTTGGCCGAACCCTTCTTGGCCGCCCCCTTGGAGGCGCCCTTACCGACACCCCCCCGACCAACACCGCCCTCAGAAACAGCGGTGCCCTTCCCAGCCACCTTCTTCACGACCGCCTTCTCGCCGACCACGTCCTTCGGGGCCGCCTTCTTCCGGGCCGCCTTCTTCGTGACGGCCTTCTTCGGCACCGTCTTCTTTGCAGCCGCTTCCTTCGTCACCGCGTCCTTCAAGGCAGCCGCCTCAGCGATACTTTCCACACCCGCCGCCTCCTCGCCCCGAGCTTTCCCACCGGCCACGGCACTCTTCGCGAGCGACGCCTTCTTGACAGCCGGCGCCTTCTTGGTGACCGCCTTCTCAGCCGACACCTTCGCGGCCGCCGCCTCCTCGCCCTGAGCCTTCCCACCGGCCACGGCCCTCTTGGCAGCCGACGCCTTCTTGCCGACCACCTTCTTGACCGACGTCTTCGGGGCCACCGTCTCCTCACCCTGAGCCTTCCCACCAGCCACGGCCTTCTTGGCGGGCGACGCCTTCTTGCCCGAAGCCTTCTCGGTGACCGCCACCTCCGCAACGCCCTCCACGCCCGCCGCCTCCTTGCCCTGAGCCTTCACACCAGCTACGGCTTTCTCGGCGGCCGGCGCCTTCTTGGTGACTGCCCGCTTCGGAGCGGCCGTCTTCTTGCCCTGAGGCCTCCTACCGGCCACGGCCCTCTTGGCGGCCGACGCCTTCTTGGCCGACGGCGCCTTCTTGGTGACCGCCTTCTTGGCCGACGCCTCCCGGCCCTCAGCCTTCCCACCGGCCACAGCCTTCTTGGCGACCGACGCCTTCTTGGCAGCCGGCTCTCCAGCAGTCGACGCCTCCTTGGCCGCCGGTCCCGCAGCCCCCTGCTCCTCGACCACCCCCTTCGAGGCCGCCGTCGTAGCGGCCCTCTTCTTCGCTACCGCCTTGCTGGACGCCGCTTCCACGGAGGCGGCTCTCCCGGCACTCACCTTCGTGGAGACGCTCTTGGCGGTGACCGCCTTCTCAGTGCCCGACCGTCCAGAGGCCCTCTTCGCGGCGCCCCCCTTCTTCCCGCCACCAGCACCAGCGTCGGCCCCGCCGACGACCGCTCCCGCCCCCCGCTCCCCCTTCCCCCCGGCAGCAACCCCCCGCACCGCCTTCACTGCCTTCACCGGCCCGGCCCGCTTAGCCTCACGCCCCGCCCCGGCACCCCCCTGCGCACGCTTCTTCCCACCCACGTCCTTGGCCCCAGCGCCGGACGCACTGGCACCGCCGGAGGCATGCGCACTCCTGGACCTGCCGGACGCCGAATGCTGTACGGCGGTCTTCTTCGCCACCATGGCCGCGGCCCCTTCACATATTGTGATCTTGCTCGCGAATCGTGCTGGGACGATAAATCGACTTAGGTCCCGCGGCAACGGGGCGCACCGCCCGATTCGCCCGCCTCACGCGTGCCGCTCGGCAGACCTGCATGCGTTGTGCCCAGCTCCCCGCCGGGTAATCCGCCGCTTCGAACGTCCCAGAATCCGAACACTCGTACCGCTCCATTCGGGTCAACGCAGGCCCCGCGGCCCCTCACCGCCGGCCCCCGGAAAACCGGTCGGCCGCTGTCCCCGCGGCGCCGTACACTGGGCGGAGCGAAAAGCGTGGATGGGGACGAGTAGCGACGTACGCAGCCCAGAGCGACCCGGGGACGGTGGAAGCCCGGGGGCGAGCGCGACGTGAAGATCACCCCGGAGCCGCCGGAAGAAAGCCGCAGTCGGACAGCAGCGGCGAGTAGACCCGGCATCGCGACCCCAATGAGAGGGCTCGCTGGTGCGTACGGCGCACCGGAGGGCCAAGGAGGGTGGTACCGCGGGAGCGCGCCGAAGACGGCGCAGGAAATGACGTAGCTCTCGTCCCTCCGGACGGAAGGCAGAAGTCCGCCGGAGGAAGCTCGCTGATGACAACGCCGACGTACCGCCAGGTGCCCGCCCAGGTCGACCTGCCCGCGCTCGAGCACGCGGTGCTCGATTTCTGGCGCGAGCAGAAGATCTTCGCCAAGACCCTGGAGCAGTCCGAGGGCCGCCCCGAGTGGGTGTTCTACGAGGGCCCGCCCACCGCCAACGGCATGCCGGGCGCCCACCACATCGAGGCACGCGTCTTCAAGGACGTCTTCCCCCGCTTCCGCACCATGCGCGGCTACCACGTGGCCCGCAAGGCCGGCTGGGACTGCCATGGCCTGCCCGTGGAGCTGGCGGTGGAGAAGGAGCTCGGCTTCAGCGGCAAGCAGGACATCGAGGCGTACGGCATCGCCGAGTTCAACGCCAGGTGCCGCGAGTCCGTGACCCGGCACACCGACGCGTTCGCCGAGCTCACGACCCGTATGGGCTACTGGACCGACCTCGACGACCCCTACCGCACGATGGACCCCGAGTACATCGAGTCCGTCTGGTGGTCGCTCAAGGAGATCTTCGACAAGGGCCTGCTGGTCCAGGACCACCGCGTCTCCCCCTGGTGCCCGCGCTGCGGCACGGGCCTGTCGGACCACGAGCTGGCGCAGGGCTACGAGACGGTCGTCGACCCCTCGGTGTACGTCCGTTTCCCGCTCACCTCCGGTCCGCTCGCCGGCCAGGCCGCGCTCCTGGTGTGGACGACGACCCCCTGGACGCTGGTCTCCAACACCGCGGTCGCCGCGCATCCCGAGGTCACCTACGTCGTCGCGACGGACGGTGAGGAGAAGCTCGTCGTCGCCGAACCGCTCGTCGGCAAGGCGCTCGGCGAGGGCTGGGAGACCACCGGCGAGTCCTTCACCGGCGCCGAGATGGAGCGCTGGACGTATCAACGTCCGCTCGAGCTCGTGGAGTTCCCGGCGCCCGCCCACTTCGTGGTGAACGCCGAGTACGTCACGACCGAGGACGGTACGGGTCTGGTCCACCAGTCACCCGCTTTCGGTGAGGACGACCTCAAGGTCTGCCGTGCCTACGGCCTGCCGGTCGTGAACCCGGTCCGCCCGGACGGCACCTTCGAGGAGGACGTCCCGCTGGTCGGCGGCGTCTTCTTCAAGAAGGCGGACGAGAAGCTCACGGAAGACCTCCAGCAGCGCGCTCTGCTCTTCAAGCACATCCCGTACGAGCACAGCTACCCGCACTGCTGGCGCTGCCACACCGCGCTCCTCTACTACGCGCAGCCGTCCTGGTACATCCGCACCACCGCGGTGAAGGACCGTCTCCTCCAGGAGAACGAGAAGACCAACTGGTTCCCGGAGACGGTGAAGCACGGCCGGTTCGGCGACTGGCTGCAGAACAACATCGACTGGGCGCTGTCCCGCAACCGCTACTGGGGCACCCCGCTGCCGATCTGGCGCTGCGAGGACGACCACCTCACCTGCGTCGGCTCGCTCACCCAGCTCACCGAGCTGACCGGCACCGACCAGTCCGGCCTGGACCCGCACCGCCCGTACATCGACGACGTCACCTTCGCCTGCCCGCAGGACGGCTGCGGCAAGTCGGCCACGCGCGTGCCGGAGGTCATCGACGCCTGGTACGACTCGGGTTCGATGCCGTTCGCGCAGTGGGGCTACCCGTACCAGAACAAGGACCTGTTCGAGTCCCGCTACCCGGCGCAGTTCATCTCCGAGGCGATCGACCAGACGCGCGGCTGGTTCTACACCCTCATGGCCGTCGGCACGCTGGTCTTCGACAAGTCGTCGTACGAGAACGTCGTCTGCCTGGGCCACATCCTCGCCGAGGACGGCCGCAAGATGTCCAAGCACCTGGGCAACACCCTGCAGCCGATCCCGCTGATGGACCAGCACGGCGCGGACGCGGTCCGCTGGTTCATGGCGGCCGGCGGCTCTCCCTGGGCGGCACGCCGCGTGGGCCACGGCACCATCCAGGAGGTCGTCCGCAAGACGCTCCTCACGTACTGGAACACGGTCGCCTTCCAGGCCCTGTACGCCCGTACGTCCGAGTGGGCGCCCAGTGAGGCGGACCCGGCCCCGGCCGACCGCCCGGTCCTGGACCGCTGGCTGCTGTCCGAACTGCACGCGCTCACCGACCAGGTCACCCAGTCCCTGGAGGCCTACGACACCCAGCGCGCCGGCAAGCTGCTCTCGGCGTTCGTCGACGACCTGTCGAACTGGTACGTACGCCGTTCCCGTCGCCGCTTCTGGCAGGGCGACAAGGCGGCGCTGCGCACCCTGCACGAGGTCGTCGAGACGGTCACCAAGCTGATGGCGCCGCTGACCCCGTTCATCGCCGAGCGGGTCTGGCAGGACCTGGTCGTCCCGGTCACCCCCGGCGCCCCGGAGTCGGTCCACCTGTCGTCCTGGCCGGAGGCGGACCTCTCCGCCATCGACCCGGAGCTGTCGAAGCAGATGGTGCTGGTCCGCCGGCTCGTGGAACTGGGCCGTGCCACGCGCGCGGAGTCGGGCGTGAAGACGCGCCAGCCGCTGAGGCGAGCCCTGATCGCGGCGACGGGCTTCGACTCCCTCAACCCGGAACTGCACGCGCAGATCGCGGAAGAGCTGAACGTGGAGGGCCTCGCGTCCCTCTCCGAGGTCGGCGGCAGCCTGGTGGACACGACCGCCAAGGCCAACTTCCGCGCCCTGGGCAAGCGCTTCGGCAAGCGTGTCCAGGAGGTGGCGAAGGCCGTCGCCAACGCGGACGCGGCGGCGCTGTCCCTGGCCCTGCGTGAGGGCACGGCGTCGGTGGAGGTCGACGGCGAGACGGTCACGCTCGCTCCCGACGAGGTCATCATCACGGAGACCCCGCGCGAGGGCTGGTCGGTGGCGTCCGACTCCGGTGCCACGGTCGCCCTGGACCTGGAGATCACGGAGGAGCTGCGCCGTGCGGGCCTGGCCCGTGACGCGATCCGCCTGATCCAGGAGGCCCGCAAGAACAGCGGCCTCGACGTCGCCGACCGCATCGCGCTCCGCTGGACCGCGACGGACCCGGCGGTGACCGCGGCCCTGTCCGGTCACTCCGGCCTGATCGCGGACGAGGTCCTCGCCACGGACTTCGCCCAGGGCGAGGCCGGCGACACGTACGGCACCCCGTTCACGGACGAGGGCCTGACGCTGACGTTCCGCCTGCGCAAGGCGTAAGCGCACGACCCAAGAGGGCCCGGTCTCCCCGTGTACGGGGGCCGGGCCCTTCTCAGCGGGCGCCCGCTGCTCGCAAGGAGTCGAGGTCCAGCCGCTCCAGCAGCCACTCCTCCGGCGGCCGTACTACGTACAGCGCCCCGGCCGCGAGGTCGTTCGGGCTCTCGCCCATCTCGAAGCCTCCTGCCATGAGGATGTCCCGGATCGCACGCATCATCGCGTCCCGGACCGCACCCCCGTGCCGCATGGCCGGGTCCTGCGGATCCTGTCGCCAGGTGGCTCGTATGACGGCCACCCGCAGCACCGGCGCCGGTTGCCAGTCCACGTAGACCCCGCCCACGCCTTCCAGCTCCGCAGCGTCTCCGCGTCCGCCCGCCGGTACTCCCAGACCTTCCCCTCACCCACGCCCCGCACGCTGCAACCCCCGGCTGACACCGCCGTCAACACGCCGAAAAAGGGCGGGGCCCCGGATCGAAATCCGGGGCCCCGCCCTGAACGCTGCCGACGCCTGAGGCGTACTACGTACCGTCAGTTGTCGTCCTCGTCGATGAGGAACCCGCGCATCGGCGAGGGAGCCTGCCCCATCGGGGAGGGACCCTGCGGACGTACGGGAGCCATCGGCTGGGTCATCGCCGGGGACATCTGCTGCTGACCGCCGTAGGACGGAGCGGCCGGCGACGGGGCGCCGCCCATCGTCTGGTTGCCGCCACCGTACGACGGGGCGCTCGCGCCGGCCGGAGCCATCGAGGGCGCCGGGGACGGCGGCAGGGAGGCGGTGGCCGGGGTGCGCGGCGGGGCCAGCGAGTCGTCGGCCTGGGTCTCCAGCTGACGCAGCTGGGACTCCAGGTAGGACTTCAGCCGCGTGCGGTACTCGCGCTCGAAGCCACGCAGGTCCTCGACCTTGCGCTCCAGCGTGGCGCGGGCGGACTCCAGGGAGCCCATCGCGACGCGGTGCTTCTCCTGCGCGTCCCGCTCCAGGGCGTCGGCCTTGGCACGGGCGTCACGCTCGAGACCCTCGGCACGCGAACGCGCCTCGCCGACGATCTTGTTGGCCTCGGAACGGGCCTCGGCGATCGCCTGGTCAGCGGTCTGCTGGGCCAGCGACAGAACGCGCGCGGCGCTGTCGCCACCGGGGCCGCCCTGACCGGGACCGCCCATGGGGCCACCCATCGGACCGCCCATGGGGCCGCCCATCTGCTGCTGCATCGGGGGCTGACCCATCGGCCCCGGACCCTGGCCCATCGGACCGGGACCCTGCGGACCACCCTGACCGCCGGGACCGGCGGGCAGCTGCGGGGCACCGCTAGGCAGCTGGGGCGGGCCTCCCATGGGGCCGCCCATCTGCTGCTGCGGCGGGCCCGATATGCCGGCCGGCACCGGGGCACCGGGTCCAGGCCCGCGCATGCCCTGCTGCGGCATGCCCTGCTGCTGCGGGGGCATACCCTGCTGCTGCGGCATACCCTGCTGCTGGTCCTGCGGCTGCTCCGGAGGCTTGCGCATGTTCTGCTGGTTCTGGGCAGCAGCGCGCGTGGCCGCGGCCAGCTTGGCCCGCAGGTCCTCGTTCTCGCGGAGCAGGCGGGTCAGTTCGGCTTCGACCTCATCGAGGAAGGCATCGACCTCGTCCTCGTCATAGCCTTCTCGGAGGCGGACGGTCGTGAACTGCTTGTTCCGCACGTCCTCGGGGGTCAACGGCATCTCTTCACCTCAACGTAGTCGTCGGCATTCGGCAAGACGGTAGTTCACATCGCTCACAGCCGGCTCACGATCGAGATCAGGATGTAGACGATGATCATCAGTACGAAGAAGGACAGGTCGAGCGCCACGCCCCCGAGACGCAGCGGCGGAATGAACCGCCGCAGAAGCTTGAGCGGTGGATCAGTGACAGTGTAGGTGGCCTCCAGAACGACCACCATCGCCTTGCCGGGTTGCCACGAGCGGGCGAACTGGAAGACGTAGTCCATGACCAACCGGAAGATGAGCACGATGAGGAAGCACATCAGCGCGATGTAGACGACATCCAGGACCACGCCCATGATCGGTGCTTCCCTCTCCCCTGCTTATGTGCTGTCGGTACTGCTGTTTTCCGGTCGTGCATCTCAGCTCTGGTTGAAGAACCCGCCCTCTGCGATACGGGCCTTGTCCTCCGCCGTGACATCGACGTTAGCAGGAGACAACAGGAATACCTTCTGCGTCACCCGCTCGATGCTGCCGTGAAGACCAAACACCAAACCAGCCGCAAAGTCGACAAGTCGCTTGGCGTCTGTGTCATCCATCTCAGTCAGATTCATGATCACCGGGGTGCCCTCACGGAAGTGTTCCCCGATGGTACGGGCCTCGTTGTAGGTTCGCGGGTGAAGCGTGGTGATCCGGTAAGGCTCTCGTTCCGACACGACCTTGGGCATGATCACCGGTGCGTTCTTCTCCAGGCTTGCGCGTTCTTGTGTGATGGATGCCACGGGCGCGATGCGCGCCGGACGTCCGGATTCCGCGGCTAGCGAAGCGGATCGGGCCACCGGTTCGCGTGGCGCGGGAGCTTGCACGATTCGCACCTCTTCGTCCCTCTGGGACTGATGTGCGCCGTGTGACTGGTGGGACGGCTCGTGCCGCCTGTGGTCCCGCTCGGGCTCCGGGTCCAGTTCGGGTTCGAAGTCGTCGTCGGGGTCGAACCCCCGGCCGTCGTACCCGTCGTCCTCCACGAGGCCGAGGTAGACCGCCATCTTGCGCATCGCGCCGGCCATTCTCTGAGTCCTCCGCTCTGTGGTGGATCGGCTGACGACTGCCAAGTGTCCGCGATCCACGAGGTCGTTACGACCGCCTTTCGGCGGTAATGACCATATTTTCTGCTGTGGTCCGACTTCCTGGCGACGTTACCCGAGCCTGGGGCGGAGTCCGAGTACCGCAGTGCCGACGCGTACATGTGTCGCTCCGGCCGCCACGGCCTCCTCGAGGTCCGCACTCATCCCTGCCGACACCATGTTCGCAGCCGGATGGGCTCGGCGCATGTCAGTCGACAAATCCATCAACCGCTCGAACGCAGCCTGTTGGCGCCCCGCGTACTCCCCGGTCAGCGGAGCCACGGTCATCAGTCCGTCGAGCCGCAGCCCCGGCGCCGCGGCGACAAGTCCGGCCAACTCCTCGATTCCGCCCGGCGCCACGCCACCCCGCTCCCCTCTTCCGCCCGCCCCCGCGTCGAGTGCGACCTGGATGAGACATCCCACCTCACGCTCCGCGCGTACGGCCTCCCTCGAGAGAACCGTGACGAGCTTGGAACGATCGACGGACTGCACGAGATCCGCGTAACCGACCACGGAACGCACTTTGTTGGTCTGCAACTGACCGACGAAATGCCAAGTAAGGGGCAGATCCGAACATTCGGCGGCCTTGGGTGCCGCGTCCTGGTCCTTGTTCTCGGCGACATGGCGCACACCGAGTTCCGACAGGACCCGCACATCGGCGGCGGGGTAGGTCTTGGTGACCACGATCAGGGTCACCTCTTCGCGCTTGCGTCCGGCGGCCACGCACGCGGCGGCGATGCGCTCCTCCACCTTCGCCAGGTTCGCGGCGAGTTCGCCCTTACGGTCCGTCATGCCCCATCAGTCCAGCCAGACATAGCCGGCGAGCCGACCCGTGGTGCGGTCGCGGCGGTACGAGAAGTGGTCCTCCGACTCCAGCGTGCACACCGGCGACTGCTCCCGGTCGCGCACCCCGAGCCGGCCGAGCTGCGCGTGCACTCCGGCGCTCACGTCGACGGCGGGAGTGCCCCAACTCGTCTCGGCGTACGCCGCCGGCTCGGCGGCGGCGACCTCGGCGCGCATCTCCTCCGGCACCTCGTAGCACCGGCCGCAGACGGCGGGTCCGGTGCGGGCGACGATCCGGGACGGCTCGGCGCCGAGTTCGATCATGGCCCGTACGGCGGCGGGGACAACCCCGGTCACCATGCCGGGCCGGCCGGCGTGGGCCGCGGCGGCGATGCCGGCGACGGGATCGGCGAGCAGAACGGGTGTGCAGTCGGCGGTGAGGACGGCGAGGGCGAGACCGCGCTCGGCGGTGACGATCGCGTCGACCTCGGGCACCGGACGATCTCCCCAGGGCTCGTCGACCACGGCGACGTCGGCCCCGTGCACCTGGTTCATCCAGACCACCTGAGCGGCGTCGGCGCCCAGGGACTTGGCGGCCAGCTCACGATTCGTGCGTACGGCGTCCGCGTCGTCGCCGACCGCGCCGCCGAGGTTGAGTTCCTCATACGGAGCGGCGCTCACCCCGCCCCACCTGTCGGTGAAGGCGAAGTGCGCGCCGCTCACGCTTTCGCGCTGTCCTATCACTTCAGGAAGTCCGGCACGTCCAGCTCCTCGGCGGCGCTGTCCGTGTAGGACCGGGACGGCGGGACCGGCGGGGAGACCTGAATGTCGGCCACCGGCTCGGGGGCCGGCTCCGGCTCCTCCTTCGGCGTGACGCTGCCGAGCGAGCCGAAGGACGGACGGCTCTCGGTCTGCCGTACCGGAGTGGGCTCCTCGCGGCGGGCCGAGTTCGAGGCCGAGCCGAGGATGTTGTCGCGCTTGGCCGGCGGCTGGCCCCCGTCGAAGCCGGCCGCGATCACCGTGACCCGGACCTCGTCGCCCAGGGCGTCGTCGATGACGGCGCCGAAGATGATGTTGGCCTCGGGGTGGGCGGCCTCGCTGACCAGCTGGGCGGCCTCGTTGATCTCGAACAGACCCAGGTCGGAGCCGCCGGAGATGGAGAGCAGGACACCGCGGGCGCCGTCGATGGACGCCTCCAGCAGCGGCGAGGAGATCGCCATCTCGGCCGCGGCCACCGCGCGGTCGTCGCCGCGGGCCGAGCCGATGCCCATGAGGGCCGAACCCGCCTCGGACATGACCGACTTCACGTCGGCGAAGTCGAGGTTGATCAGGCCGGGCGTGGTGATGAGGTCGGTGATGCCCTGTACACCGGAGAGCAGGACCTGGTCCGCCGACTTGAAGGCGTCGAGGACCGAGACCTGGCGGTCCGAGATGGACAGCAGCCGGTCGTTCGGGATGACGATGAGGGTGTCGACCTCTTCGCGGAGCTCCGCGATGCCGTCCTCCGCCTGGTTCGCGCGGCGCCGTCCCTCGAAGGTGAACGGGCGCGTGACCACGCCGATGGTGAGGGCGCCGAGGTTGCGTGCGATGTTGGCCACGACGGGCGCGCCGCCGGTGCCGGTGCCGCCGCCTTCACCGGCCGTCACGAAGACCATGTCGGCCCCCTTGAGGACCTCCTCGATCTCCTCACGGTGATCCTCGGCGGCCTTGCGGCCGACGGCCGGGTTGGCTCCGGCGCCGAGTCCGCGGGTGAGTTCACGGCCGACGTCGAGCTTGACGTCGGCGTCGCTCATCAACAGAGCTTGCGCGTCGGTGTTGATGGCGATGAACTCGACGCCCTTGAGACCGACCTCGATCATCCGGTTGATGGCATTGACACCACCGCCGCCGACACCGATGACTTTGATGACTGCGAGGTAGTTCTGCGGTGCTGCCACGTCGAAGGCCTCTCGCCTCGAGTTACGTGTCGTCGCCTCGCGGGTGCGCCGCGATCCGACGACTGATGCCGAATGGGACGGTCCGTAGCGCCGACCCGAACCCTAACCCTGAAGTTTAGGGTTACCAGTGTGTCTGTTCCATGAAGTCTTCTGAACAGGACACTAAGTCGACAAGTGGCGCCCGTTCAACGAACACGCCGAACCTCCCGTTTTTCTTTTCACCCTATGTGATCAGCCGTGTCGCTGCCCAACCAGGGTGCTGGCCTGCGCGGATGTGCGTCAACTCCCCGCTGACGCAGGGGCCGTGGGAACGCTGACGTCGAAGTGCCGCGCATCCGGGGAGGCTTTCATGAGAGCGGTGAGTGTACGGGCCTTCGCGGCCCCCTTCTCGCCGCTCCCCCACGCGACGATACGGCCGCCGCTCAACTCCAGCGAGATGTCGTCGTACGAGCGCACCTTGACGGTCCGGGTGTCCCGCGCGACGGCGGACGGAATGGCATCGGCGACCCGTACGGCCTCGCGCACCAGGCGGGCCTCGCCGAAGCGGCGCAGGCTCGCCGCCGCGGAGCTGGACCGGGACACCGACAATTCCAGTGCCGGAACGCCTTTCGGAGCCTCGGAAACCGTCGCGAATCGGACACCTTCATCGTCCACTTCGACGAAGTTTCCGCCCTTTTGGACAATCAGAACCGGAGTGCGCTCGGTCACTTTCAGTGCGATTCCATGAGGCCAGGAACGGACCACGTCAACCGCGTCAATTCGGGGCAATTTCCTGCGCAGTCTTGCCTCGATCTCATCGGTGCCGACGGAAATCAGCGGTGCGCCGACCGGGACCGCGGCCGCCTCCCGCACCTGCTCGGGCGTCAGCACCCGGGTGCCGGAGACGGACACGCGTTCCACACGCAGCCACTGCGAGCCGTACAGGAGCCAGACCGAACCCGCGCCGAGGAGGACCAGCACGACGGCGAGGATGATGATCGTACGAAGCTTCGGCGGCCTCAACCGCCGGGCGAGGGGCGGGTCGGGCGACTCCTGCTGGCGTTCACCGCGCTCGGCGGTCGTCGGTCCGGCCACGCTCCCCTGCCCTCCGTCACACGGTCCTAGCGTCGCTGCGCGGCGATCGCCTCGTACACCATGCCGACGAGCAGGTCGTCGGCGTCCCGGCGGCCGAACTCGCTTGCGGCGCGGGACATCTCGTACAGCCGGTGCGGGTCGGCGAGCACGGGCAGGACGTTCTGCTGCAGCCACTGGGGCGTCAGTTCCGCGTCGTCGACCAGCAGTCCGCCGCCGGCCTTGACCACCGGCTGGGCGTTCAGCCGCTGTTCGCCGTTGCCGATGGGCAGCGGGACATAGGCGGCCGGCAGTCCGACGGCGGAGAGTTCGGCGACGGTCATCGCGCCCGCGCGGCAGAGCATCATGTCGGCCGCGGCGTACGCGAGATCCATCCGGTCCAGGTAACTTACCGGGATGTAGGGCGGCATCCCCGGCATCTGGTGCACCTGTGGCAGTTCGTTCTTGGGGCCGACCGCGTGCAGGATCTGGATGCCGGCCTGCTGCAGCCGGGGCGCGACCTGCTGGACGACCTCGTTCAGGCGCCGGGCGCCCTGTGAGCCGCCGGAGACCAGCAGGGTCGGCAGGTTCGGGTCGAGGCCGAACATCGCGCGGGCCTCCGGGCGCATGGCGGCCCGGTCGAGGGTGGCGATGGAGCGGCGCAGCGGGATGCCGATGTAGCGGGCGTCACGGAGCTTGCTGTCGGGCGTGGAGACGGCGACCCGGGCGGCGTACCGCGAACCGATCTTGTTGGCGAGACCGGGGCGGGCGTTGGCCTCGTGGATGATGATCGGCACGCCGAGGCGCTTGGCGGCGAGGTAGCCGGGCAGCGCGACATAGCCGCCGAAGCCGACGACGGCGTCCGCCTTGGTGCGCTCCAGGATCTGCTCGGTCGCCTTGATCGTGCCGCGCAGCCGGCCCGGGACGGTGATCAGCTCGGGGGTGGGCTTGCGCGGCAGCGGCACGGCCGGGATCAGCGCGAGCTCGTAGCCCCGCTGCGGTACGAGCGTGGTCTCCAGGCCCCGCTCCGTGCCCAGGGCCGTGATCCCCACGGTCGGGTCCTGCCTGCGCAGTGCGTCCGCGAGGGCGAGCGCGGGCTCGATGTGGCCGGCGGTCCCCCCACCGGCGAGTACGACATGCACCGAAATTCACCGCTCTCCGGACGAGCGCGCCACAGGGGCACGCCGTCGCATCGTGTTCCATCTCCGAGGTCCCCGCACAGGACCTCCCGCCCGCTTTCTACCAAAGCGGGGTTGGCGCATCGAAAGCGCCGCCCGCGCAGCGGGCTCGTCGCGTGCGAAGGCGATCAGCAGCCCGATGGCGAACATGGTCGGCAACAGGGCGGAACCCCCGTAGGAGAACAGCGGGAGGGGGACCCCGGCGATCGGCAGCAGGCCGAGCACCGCACCGATGTTGATCACCGCCTGAGCGGTGATCCAGGTGGTCACACCTCCCGCGGCATACCTCACGAAGGGGTCCTCCGTGCGTCCGGCCACGCGGATACCCGCATAGCCTAGAGCCGCGAAGAGGGCGAGTACCGACAGCGTCCCCGCGAGGCCCAGTTCCTCACCGGTGACGGCGAAGATGAAGTCGGTGTGGGCTTCGGGGAGTCGGCCCCATTTTTCCACACTCGCGCCGAGCCCGGAACCGAAGATTCCGCCGGACGCGAGGGCGTAGATGCCGTGCACGGCCTGCCAGCAGTCGATCTCGCCGCTGCGGGGCTCGGTGGCGCCGAGGCACTGCAGGCGGGCCATGCGGTTCGGGCTGGTCCTGATGAGGAGCAGGCCGATCGCGCCGGCGACCGACAGGACCCCCACGAACAGCCTGGTCGGGGCGCCCGCCAGCCAGAGCAGGCCGAACAGGATCGCCGTCAGGATGATCGCCGTGCCCATGTCGCCGCCGAGCATGATCAGCCCGAGGAGCATGAAGGCGACCGGAACCAGCGGCACCAGCATGTGCTTCCACTGTGTGAGCAGCTTCTTGTCCTGCTTGCGGGCGAGCAGGTCGGCGCCCCACAGCACCAGCGCGAGCTTGCCGAACTCGCTGGGCTGGATCTGGAAGGAGCCGCCGAGCGCGATCCAGTTCTGGTTGCCGTTGATCGCGACCCCTATCCCCGGCACCTGCACCAGCGCCATCAGGAAGACGGCGCCCGCGAGGATCGGATAGGCCAGCGCCCGGTGCAGCTTGACCGGCATACGCGAGGCGATCAGCAGCAGCCCGGCGCCGATCGCGGCGGCGAGGAGCTGCTTGCGGAAGAAGTACGAGCCCGGAAGCGAATTCTGCAGCGCCTTGATCTGGGAGGCCGAGTAGACCATCACCAGCCCGAGCACGGTGATCAGCAGGCTGCCGCCGAGGATCAGGTAGTACGCGGTCAGCGGCCGGTCCCAGGCGTTGCGCGCGCGGGTGTAGAGGCGTCGTACTGCGTTGTCGCGCGGCGGACGCTGAGTGACGGGCCGTCTGACGCGGCGCTGCACGGGCGGACGCCCGGTACGGCTACCGGGCATCGGCTGCTCCGCTGAACGTCGGCCTTGACGGTCCCACGCGTCCCTCCCAAGGTCGCCCGGCAGGCGGCCGGGTCAGGCGCCGAGTTCGCGAACCGCCTCCGCGAACGCGTCACCGCGCTTGTTGTAGTTGGCGAACATGTCCATCGAGGCACAGCCCGGTGCCAGCAGCACCGTGTCTCCGGGCTCGGCGAGGCGCTGGGCCTCCTGGACAGCCGCGAGCATCGCCCCAGTGTCGGTCCGGTCGAGGTCGACGACGGGTACCTCCGGCGCGTGTCGCGTCAGGGCTTCACGGATCAGCGCGCGGTCGGCGCCTATCAGGACGACGCCCCGAAGTCGCTTTGCCGACTTGGCGACCAGCTCGTCGAAGGTGGCACCCTTGGCGAGCCCGCCCGCGATCCACACGATCGACTCGTACGCCGACAACGAGGCTTCCGCGGCGTGGGTGTTGGTCGCCTTGGAGTCGTCGATATAGGTGACACCGGCCACGTCCGCCACGTGCGCGATGCGGTGCGCGTCCGGGGTGAAGGCCCGCAGCCCGTCCCGTACGGCCGTGGGGGGCACCCCGAAGGCGCGGGCGAGGGCCGCCGCCGCCAGGGCGTTGGCGATGTTGTGCGGGGCCGGCGGGTTGACGTCGGAGACCTCGGCGAGCTCCTGGGCGTTCTTCTGCCGGTTCTCCACGAAGGCGCGGTCGACCAGGATGCCCTCGACGACGCCGAGTTGGGAGGGCGCGGGCGTACCCAACGTGAAGCCGACGGCCCGGCAGCCCTCCTCGACGTCGGCCTCGCGGACCAGGTCCTCGGTGGCCTTGTCGGCGACGTTGTAGACGCAGGCGACCCGATTGCCCTCGTAGATGCGGCCCTTGTCAGCGGCGTACGCCTCCATGGAGCCGTGCCAGTCGAGGTGGTCGGGGGCGAGGTTCAGCACGGCCGCCGAGTGGGCGCGCAGTGAGGGCGCCCAGTGCAGCTGGTAGCTGGACAGCTCCACCGCGAGGACGTCGTACTCCTCCTCGCCGAGGACGACGTCCAGCAGCGAGACGCCGATGTTGCCGACGGCTGCCGTGCGCAGGCCCGCCGCCCTGAGGATGGAGGCGAGCATCTGCGTGGTGGTGGTCTTGCCGTTGGTGCCCGTGACCGCGAGCCAGGGTGCCGCGTCCGGGCCCCTGAGCCGCCAGGCCAGCTCGACGTCGCCCCAGACCGGGACGCTGGCCTCCCGGGCCGCCACGAACAGGGGCTTGTCGGGCTTCCAGCCGGGCGTGGTGACGATCAGTTCGGTGCCTTCGGGCAGGGTCCCCGCGGCGGAGCCGCTCATGGATGCAGTGTCGCCGAGACGGACGGTGATGCCGAGCGCCTCCAGTTCGGCGGCCTGCTCACGCGCGCGTGCGTCGTCGCCGTCGTTGACGACGGTGACCTTCGCGCCGAGCCCGTGCAGCACCTTGGCCGCCGGGATGCCGGAGACGCCGAGCCCGGCGACGGTGACGTGCTTCCCCTGCCAGTCGGTCACTTGTCCGCTGCCCATCCCGCGTAGAAGAGGCCCAGGCCGACGATCACGCAGATGCCCTGGATGATCCAGAAGCGGACCACCACGAGCACTTCGGACCAGCCCTTGAGTTCGAAGTGGTGCTGCAGTGGCGCCATCCGGAAGACGCGCTTGCCGGTGAGCTTGAAGGAGCCGACCTGGATGACCACGGACATGGTGATCAGGACGAACAGGCCGCCGAGGAGGGCGAGCAGCAGCTCGGTACGCGAGCAGATCGCGAGGCCGGCGAGCACACCGCCGAGCGCGAGCGAACCGGTGTCACCCATGAAGATCTTGGCCGGCGAGGTGTTCCACCACAGGAAGCCGAGGCAGGAACCCATCAGCGCCGAGGCGACGACGGCGAGATCGAGCGGATCTCGAACCTCGTAGCAGGCGCCCGGGTTGGTCAGGTCCAGGGCGTTGGCGCAGGACTCCTGGAACTGCCAGACGCCGATGAAGGTGTAGGCGCCGAAGACGAGCACCGAGGCGCCCGTGGCCAGACCGTCCAGACCGTCGGTGAGGTTCACGCCGTTCGACATCGCGAGGATCATGAACAGCGCCCAGACGACGAACAGCACCGGGCCGATCGTCCAGCCGAAGTCCGTGATGAACGACAGCCTCGTGGACGCCGGGGTGTTGCCGCGGGCGTCCTCGAACTGCAGCGAGAGCACCGCGAAGGCGATACCGCCGAGCAACTGGCCCGCCATCTTCGCCTTGGCCCGCAGACCGAGCGACCGCCGCTTGACGATCTTGATGTAGTCGTCCAGGAAGCCGACCAGCCCCATGCCGACCATCAGGCCCAGCACCAGCAGACCCGAGTAGGTCGGGGGGAAGCCGGTGATGACCTTGGACAGGAAGTAGGCGGCGACCGTCGCGAAGATGAAGGCGATACCGCCCATCGTCGGCGTACCGCGCTTGCTGGCGTGCTCGCGCGGGCCGTCGTCGCGGATGTACTGGCCGTAGCCCTTGCGGGCCAGCAGCTTGATCAGCAGCGGAGTGCCGACCAGAGTCAGGAAGAGGCCAATGACTCCCGAGAACAGGATCTGCTTCATCATCGGGCGGCAACCTCACCCTCGGCACCGGTCTCGACGAGCGCCTGCGCCACGCTCTCGAGCCCGACCGACCGGGACGCCTTCACGAGTACGACGTCCCCTGGGCGCAACTCGCTGCGCAGCAGGTCGACCGCCGCCTGTGCGTCGGACACGTGCACCGACTCCTCACCCCACGAACCCTCGTTATATGCGCCCAGTTGCAGCCAGGACGCTTCCCTGCCCCCGACCGCGACGAGCTTGCTGACGTTGAGCCGGACGGCCAGCCGTCCGACCGCGTCGTGCTCGGCGAGCGCCTCGTCCCCGAGCTCGGCCATCTTGCCGAGCACCGCCCAGGTCCGCCGCCCCTTGCCCATGGCCGCGAGCGCGCGCAGGGCGGCTCGCATGGACTCGGGGTTCGCGTTGTAGGCGTCGTTGACGACCGTCACGCCGTCCGGGCGCTCGGTGACCTCCATCCGCCAGCGGGAGAGGGAGCCCGCCTCGGAGAGCGCGGTGGCGATCTCTTCCGCGGACATGCCCAGTTCGTGGGCGACGGCGGCCGCGGCGAGCGCGTTCGACACGTGGTGCTCACCGTACAGGCGCATGGTCACTTCACTTGCACCGGTGGGTGTGTGAAGCAGGAAGGCGGGCTGTCCACTGTCCGTGAGTCGCACGTTCTCGGCGCGTACGTCCGCTTCGCCGGACTCGCCGAAAAGGATCACCTTCGCCTTCGTACGGGATGCCATGGCCCGTACGAGGGGATCGTCGGCGTTGAGGATCGCCGTACCGTTCTCGGGCAGTACCTCGACCAGCTCGCCCTTGGCCTCGGCGATCTGCTCGCGGCCGCCGAACTCACCGATGTGGGCGGAGCCGACGTTGATCACGAGGCCGATCCTCGGCGGCGTGAGCTCCGTGAGGTATCGGATGTGGCCGATGCCACGGGCGCCCATCTCCAGCACGAGGAACTTCGTCTCCTCGGTGGCGCTGAGCGCGGTCAGCGGCAGCCCGATCTCGTTGTTGAGGGAGCCGGGCGTGAACACCGTGGGCGCCTTGCGCGCGAGGACCTGGGCGATCAGGTCCTTGGTGCTGGTCTTGCCCGCGGAGCCGGTGAGGGCCACGAGGGTGGTGCCGAGGCGCTGGACGACGTGCCGGGCGAGGGCGCCGAGGGCCGTCTGGACGTCCTCGACGACGATCGCGGGTACGCCGACCGGACGGGACGCCAGTACGGCGGCCGCGCCCGCTTCGACGACCGTTGCCGCGAAGTCGTGGCCGTCCACGCGCTCGCCGGCGAAGGCGACGAAGAGGCTGCCGGGCTCCACCTCACGGGAGTCCCGGACGACCGGTCCGGTGACCTGCGCCGACGGATCCGGTATGTCGTAGGTCTGCCCGCCGACGACTGCTGCGATCTCGGCGAGAGAGAGGGCGATCACAAGTTCATCCCTGGGTCTTCTGGATAGCTTCGCGAAGCACCTGGCGGTCGTCGAAGGGACGCACCACCCCGGCGATGTCCTGGCCCTGCTCATGGCCCTTGCCCGCGACCAGCACGGTGTCCCCGGGCCGCGCGCGGACGACCGCGGCGGCGATCGCGGCGGCCCGGTCCTCGAAGACCTGGACCTCGCCGCGCTCGTGTGCCGGTACGGACGCCGCACCCTGGAGCATGGTCGCGAGGATCGCGAGGGGGTCTTCGGAGCGGGGGTTGTCGGAGGTCAGTACGGCCGTGTCGGCGAGCCGGGCCGCGGCGGCTCCCATCGGGCCGCGCTTGGTCTTGTCCCGGTCTCCGCCGCAGCCGAGCACGAGGTGCAGCCGGCCCTCGGTGACCTTGCGCAGGGCGCGCAGGACCGATTCGACGGCGTCCGTCTTGTGGGCGTAGTCGACGACCGCGAGGTACGGCTGCCCGGCGTCCACGCGCTCCAGCCGGCCCGGTACGCCCGGCACGGCGGCGACGCCGTCGGCGGCGGCCTGCGGGTCCAGGCCGGCGACGGCGAGGGCGGTGATCGCGGCGAGGGTGTTGGCCACGTTGAAGGGGCCGGCGATCGGGGACCTGGCGTCGATCCGCTCGCCCTTGGGGCCGACTGCGGTGAACGTCGAGTCCATGGGGCCGATGTGGACGTCCTCGGCACGCCAGTCGGCGTCGGGGTGGCCCTCGGCGGAGAAGGTGACGACCGGGACGGTGGCTTCCTTGGCGAGCCTGCGGCCGTACTCGTCGTCGAGGTTGACGACGCCGAGTCTGCTGCGTTGCGGCGTGAAGAGCTGCGCCTTGGCCCGGAAGTAGTCCTCCATGTCGGAGTGGAACTCCATGTGTTCCGGGCTGAGGTTGTTGAAGACGGCGATGTCGAAGACGCAGCCGTCGACCCGGCCGAGGACCAGCGCATGGCTGGAGACCTCCATGGCGACCGCCTCGACATCGCGTTCGCGCATGACGGCGAACAGGGCCTGGAGGTCGGTGGCCTCGGGGGTGGTGCGCTCGGACTTGATGCGTTCGTCGCCGATGCGCATCTCGACCGTGCCGATCAGTCCAGTGGACCTGACCGTCTTCAGACCGCCCTCGACGAGATAGGCGGTGGTGGTCTTGCCGGAGGTGCCGGTGATGCCGATCTGGAGGAGGTCGCGGCCGGGGTGGCCGTAGATCGTGGCCGCCAGCTCACCCATCCGCCCGCGCGGGTTCTCCACGACCAGCACCGGGAGGCCGGTCGCCGCGGCGCGCTCGGCGCCGGTCGGGTCGGTCAGCACGGCGGCCGCACCCAGGCCGGCGGCCTGCGTGACGAAGTCGGCGCCGTGCAGGCGGGCGCCCGGCAAGGCGGCGTACAGGTCGCCGGGGCGGACGGCGCGCGAGTCATGGGTGATGCCCGTGACCTCGGCCGCGCCCCCCGGCGCTACGGCACCCAGCTGAACGGCGAGCTCCGCGAGGGGTGTGGCGGAGACCTGGACCGGCCTGGGCGGTCCCGGATACGTCACGAGATGCCCCTTCTGGGTGGTTTGGGACTGATCGGCGTGTGGCACGGCGGCGAGCGTACCGGGCGCACCCGCTTCGGAGCTAAAAAGGGGCCCGCGCGCAGCGATGTCGAGCAAGGGTGGTGGTGGGCGACGGGTGGGCGAGGGCACGGGCGCGCCCTGATTCCCGGAATCCGGGGTGATCGTTGTCACGAGGTGGTTCCTGGCTGCTCGGTGCTGGTCAGGGTTTGTAGGCGACCGGGAGGCTGGCGGCCTTGGCCCCGGTCGGCGGGACCTGGAGGGTCTTCAGGGCGAACTCCATGACCTGCTTGTAGATGGGGCCGCAGATCTGGCCTCCGAAGTAGTTGCCCTTGGTCGCGTTCTGGATGGCGCAGTAGACGGTGATCCGGGGGTTGTCCGCGGGCGCGAACCCGGCGAACGACGAGGTGTAGCCCTTGTACTTGCCGGTGGCCGGATCCACGCGGTTGGCCGTACCCGTCTTGCCCGCGACCCGGTAGCCAAGGATGCGCGCCCTGGTGCCGGTCCCCTCCTCGTCGTCCACGACCGACTCCAGCATCTGGGCGAGGGTCTTCGCCGTCTTGGCGCTGACGACCCTTGTCTTCTTGGGCGTGGGGGCGGGGGCGAAGCGTCCGTCGGGTCCCTGTGTGCCGCGTACGAGGGTGGGTTCGACGCGTACGCCGCCGTTGGCGATCGTGGAGTAGACGGAGGCCGCCTGCAGGGCGCTGACGGAGACGCCCTGGCCGAAAGGAATCGTGTACTGCTGCGATGTCGACCACTGTCCGGGCGCGGCGAGGATGCCCTTGGTCTCGCCGGGGAAGCCGAGCCCGGAGTAGCTGCCGAGGCCGAACTTGCGCAGGTACGAGTAGAGGACCTCGTTGGCCTCGGACTGCGTCTTGCCAAGCTGGCCGGTGGCGAGGATGGTGCCGATGTTGCTGGACTTGGCGAGGACGCCGTTGAGCGTCAGGTACCAGGTCGGGTGGTTGATGTCGTCCTTGAAGAGCCGGTCGCCGCGGTGCAGCCGGTTGGGCACGACGACATGCGTGCGGGGCGTGGCGGCTCCCTCCTCCAGTACGGCGGCCATCGACAGGACCTTGGCGGTGGAGCCGGGCTCGTAGGCGTCCTCGATGGCCCAGTTGTGCAGGGAGCTCGGATCGGCCCGCGAGAGGTCGTTGGGGTCAAAGCCGGGTGAGTTGGCCATGGCGAGGATCTGGCCGGTGCGGGTGTCCTGGACGATCACATAGCCGCGGTCGGCCCGGGACTTCTTCACCTGCTCGCTGATCGCGTTCTGCGCGGCCCACTGGATGTCGCGGTCGATGGTGAGTTCGATGTCGCTGCCGGGCACCGCGGGGGTCTCGGTGGAGCCCGCGGTGGGGACCTGGCGGCCGCCGGACTGGGCGTAGCGGATCTCGCCGTCCTTGCCGGCCAGCTCCTTGTTCAGCTGCTGCTCGACACCGCCGCCGCCCTTGCCGTCGGAGTTGACCCAGCCCAGTATCCCGGCGGCGAGGTCGCCGTTCGGATAGATCCGCTTGCTGCTGGCGACGGCGAGGACGCCCGCGAGGAAGTTGACCGTGCTCTTGTCCTTGTCCGCCTTCACGGCGAGCGCGGTCCTGAGGTCCTTGATCTGCTTCCAGACCTGCGGGGTCTGCCGGTTGGCCAGCACGACGTAGCGCAGGTCCTTGTTCTGGGGCCTGAGCTTCCTGACGATCGTGTCCTGTTCCTGGCCGAGGATCGGGGCGAGGAGGGCGGCCGCCTGTTCGGGGCCGTCGTCGATCTTCAGCTGCTTGCGGGTGAACAGCGTGGGGTCGGCGGTGACGTCGTACGCGTCCACGCTGGTCGCGAGGGCCACGCCGTTGCGGTCGCTGATGCCGCCGCGCTCGGCGGCCAGGGTGTAGCCGACGTACCGGTTCTGCTCGGCCTTGGCGGCGTAGGTGCTCGCGTCGACGGCCTGCACCTGGAGCAGCCGTACGACGAAGGCGATCAGGACGAGGGTCAGCGCGAGGCTGACCATGCGCAGCCGGGGGCGGGGGCTGCCCAGCCGGATGACGCGGGGGGCCGCGGGGCGGGGCGCCGCCGGGCGGCGGGCCGGGCGGGCGCCGGGTCCGGGGCGCCGTCCGCCGCCGGAACGGGCGGGGCGTGCGGGTCCGGGCACACGGCGGCGCGGCGGTTCCCTGTCGGACACTTCCGTCACCTGCCGGGGGTCGTGGGCTGTGGTGTCGAGGGGGTGGCCTCGGGGGCCGCGGGCACGGTGGACGTCGGGGGCTCCGCGGGCAGGGTGCCGAACGCCTCGGGGGCGAGGGCCAGCGGGTTGCGCGCGGTGGTCTGCCGGGCGGCCGCGGGGGTGGGGACGCCCTTGACCGTGCCGTCGGGGTTGAGGAAGGCGGGGTCGCCGCCGGGCACCATGCCGAGCTCGCGGGCGCGGCGCTGGAGGGCGTCGGGGGCGGAGTAGGCATCGACGTCGCGCTGGAGGGACTGTTCCTCGTCGGTGAGGGACTTCGTCTCCTTCTGCAGGTCGTCGAGTTTGAACGCGCCTTCGCTGAGGGCGGAGTTCAGTACGAGGAGCCCGATGAGGCCTCCGCCCAGGAGGAGGACGACAAGGAGGACGAAGGGGGTGCGGGCGGCCTGGCCGGGGCCGGTGGGAAAGAGGCGCGCGAGCCGAGCCGCGCGCCCCTTCAGTTCGGGTTTCCTACTCACTCGCCCTCCCCGGTCTGGTTTCCGAACCCACGAGTCCGGCGCGGGTTGGGTTCTCAAACCCGCGCGACCGCGCCTGAGTCAGGCATTCAAACCCGTACGACCGCGCCCGGGTCGAGGTTTCGACCCCACCCGCGCGCCTGCGCCGCCGGATCCCGGTCGCAGCGCCGGGCGCCCGTCCCTGGGTTCGGGGGACGGGCCTGCACGCGCACGCCTCGGTTCGGATCTCCGACCCGAGTGCCCGGCGCCGGATCGGGATTCCGACCCCCCACCGGCACCCGCGCCCCCGCCCCTCCGCCCTTCTCACTCGACGTCCTCCCTGATCCGCTCGGCTCCGCGCAGTCGGGCCGGAGCCGCGCGCCGGTTCTCGGCGACCTCTTCCTCGGTCGGAAGTTCGGCACCGCGTGTGAGCAGCTTGAGCCGGGGCTGGTAGCGCTCGGGGACGACGGGCAGTCCGGGCGGGGCCGTGGTGGCGGCGCCGCCCGCGAAGACCTGCTTGACCAGCCGGTCCTCCAGCGAGTGGTACGACAGGACCGCGATCCGCCCGCCCACGTCGAGGGCCTTCACGGCGGCCGGGATCGCCCGCTCCAGGACGGAGAGCTCTCCGTTGACCTCGATGCGCAGGGCCTGGAAGGTGCGCTTGGCCGGGTTGCCGCCGGTGCGCTTGGCGGCCTGCGGCAGCGCGTCCCGGATCAGCTCCACGAGCCGCGCGCTGTTGCTGAACGGCTCCTTCTGACGCTCGCGCACGATGGCGGCCACGATCCGCTTGGCCTGCTTCTCCTCGCCGTACGCGCGCAGGATCCGGACCAGCTCGCCGGGCGGGTAGGTGTTGAGGACCTCGGCGGCGCTCATGCCGGTCGTCTGGTCCATGCGCATGTCGAGGGGCGCGTCCTGGGCGTAGGCGAAGCCGCGGTCGGCCTCGTCGAGCTGCATGGAGGAGACGCCGAGGTCGAACAGGACGCCCTGCACGCGCGGGATACGGAGCCTGGTCAGTACGTCCGGGAGCTCGTCGTAGACCGCGTGCACCAGGGTGGCCCGCTCACCGAAGCGGGCGAGCCGCTCACCGGACAGCCGCAGGGCCTCCTTGTCGCGGTCGAGGGCGACCAGCCGGGCCTCGGGGAACTGTTCCAGCAGGGCCTCGCTGTGGCCGCCGAGGCCGAGCGTGCAGTCGACGACCACCGCTCCCGGCGTCCGCAGGGCGGGAGCCAACAGGTCCAGGCACCGCTGGAGCATCACCGGGACGTGTCGACTCTGTCCCTCCCGTCGCCCACCGCCGCCCTTGTTCGAATGCGCTTCGCGCGCCATTTGGTCCTGGGCCCTCTCAGATCCGGCGCGGCGTACGCACCGCCGGGTCCCCGCCCGCTCGAGAAGGGGAGGCCTGCCGGCGCCGGAAAGCGTCAGCCGACCGGGAGCGGGAGGAGGCCGAGCCGTACGTACGCGCCGCGCACGTGGGGAGATCTCCGGAAAGTCGCCGGGATCCCCGGGGGAATTCAGTCCAGCGGGGAGAGTCTCGCCTCCCGCTTCGCGTCACTTTAGTCCACCCTGTCTCGCGGTCAATCAACCGGCCTGCGCGTCGCGGCCCGGCGCCGTCCCGACGCGGCGGACCGCGGAAAATCCCTCACTCGGACGTGTCCACCTCACTCCTGTGGGTTACCTCACAGTGAGCAGGTGATAACGCTCTTTTCCCTTCTCATGGCAAGACCGGAAACACCGTGACCAGTAACGTCGTGGGTATGTCGACTTCTGCATCGGTTCCAGCGGGCCCTCAGCGGGCCATAGCCCACCGCGGCACGGTCACCGACCGCCTCGTCGAGGCCAACGAGCGCTACGCCGCCGCGTTCACCGACCCCGGGATGGACGCCCGTCCCGTGCTGCACGTCGCCGTCGTGGCCTGCATGGACGCCCGTCTCGACCTGCACGACGCCCTCGGCCTGGAGCTGGGCGACTGCCACACCATCCGCAACGCGGGCGGGGTGGTCACCGACGACGTCATCCGCTCCCTGACCATCAGCCAGCGGGCGCTCGGCACCCGCAGCGTCGTCCTCATCCACCACACCGGCTGCGGCCTGGAGAGCCTCACCGAGGACTTCCGGCACGAGCTGGAGGACGAGGTCGGCCAGCGTCCCCCGTGGGCCGTGGAGGCCTTCCGGGACGTCGAACAGGACGTACGGCAGTCGATGCAGCGGGTGCGCACGTCGCCGTTCCTGGTGCACACCGACGACGTGCGCGGCTTCGTCTTCGACGTGAAAACGGGCCTGCTGCGCGAGATCGACCCCACGTAACCACCTGCCGCAGCTGTCGTTTCGCTGTTAATTTCCCGCCCTGGGCTGCCCAAAAGGCCGCAAGGTCCGACAAATCGCAGGCAGTTGTCCACAGGCGAGTGACACGAATCGGTAACGGCAGCAAGAATGCGGGTGTGGCGTCACGCGGAACTTTTCACGCGTGGTGTCCGTGTTTCGGGGTGGGCCGGTCCGCATCGCAGAGCGTCGGCCCGGAAAGAACGGGCCGAGGAGGGCCGGGTGACGACCTATGACGATCGAGCGAGCCTCACTGATCTGACCGCCACTGTGGAGCGTGTCCGCAGTTCGGTGGAAGGAGTGATCGAGGGCAAGCCCGAGGTCGTACGGCTTTCGCTGACCGTGCTGCTCGCCGAGGGACATCTTCTGATCGAGGATGTCCCCGGCGTGGGCAAGACAATGTTGGCCAAGGCGCTGGCACGGTCCATCGACTGTTCGGTGCGGCGTATTCAGTTCACGCCCGACCTGCTGCCGTCGGACATCACGGGTGTGTCCATCTGGGACCAGCAGCGGAAGGACTTCGAGTTCAAGCCGGGCGCGATCTTCGCGCAGATCGTGATCGGCGACGAGATCAACCGCGCCTCACCGAAGACGCAGTCCGCGCTGCTGGAGTCGATGGAGGAGCGCCAGGTCACCATCGACGGGCAGACCTATGAGCTGCCCAGCCCCTTCATGGTGGTGGCCACGCAGAACCCGGTCGAGATGGAGGGCACCTACCCGCTGCCCGAGGCCCAGCGCGACCGCTTCATGGCCCGCGTCTCCGTCGGCTACCCCAGCGTGGAGGCCGAGCTGCAGATGCTGGACGTGCACGGCGGGGCCTCCCCGCTGGAGGACCTCCAGCCGGTGGCGCACGCGCACGAGATCGTGAAGCTGATCGACGCCGTCCGCGGCGTCCACGTGGCCGAGCCGGTCCGGCGGTACGCGGTGGAGCTGGTGTCCGCCACCCGCACGCACCCCGACCTCAGACTCGGCGCCTCCCCGCGCGCGACGCTGCACCTGCTGCGCGCGGCGAAGGCGTCCGCAGCCCTGAGCGGCCGGGAGTACGCGCTGCCGGACGACGTGCAGGCCCTGGCCGTCGCCGTCCTGGCCCACCGTCTGCTGCCCACCGCACAGGCCCAGCTCAACCGCCGTACGGCGGAGCAGGTCGTCCAGGAGATCCTGCAGCGCACCCCGGTGCCCGCGGCACCCCAGCAGCAGAGCGGCTTCGGGCTCGGCCACGGCACGCAGGCCTACGACCAGCAGTCGCCGCGGAGGCTGTGATGAGCTCCGGAGGGACGGGGTATGCGGAGGCGGACCGGGGCGAGAGGGGCGGCGTGCGCACGGCCCTGGCCGGTCTGACCACCCGCGGCCGCTCCTTCCTGGCCGCCGGTGTCGCGGCCGCCGTGTGCGCGTACGTCCTCGGACAGAGCGACCTGCTGCGCGTCGGCCTGCTGCTCGCGGTACTGCCGCTGGTGTGCGCGACGGTCCTCTACCGCACGCGCTACCGGGTCGCCGGCAGCCGCCGGCTCTCCCCCGCGCGCGTTCCCGCCGCCAGCGAGGCCCGGGTCCATCTGCGGATGGACAACGTCTCGCGGCTGCCCACGGGTCTGCTGATGCTCCAGGACCGGGTGCCCTACGTCCTCGGTCCGCGCCCCCGCTTCGTGCTCGACCGGGTCGAGGCGGGCGGCCGCCGCGAGGTGTCCTACCGGGTCCGCTCCGACCTGCGCGGCCGCTATCCGCTGGGCCCGCTGCAGCTGCGGCTGACCGACCCGTTCGGCATGTGCGAGCTGACCCGGTCCTTCTCGACGTACGACACCCTGACGGTGATCCCGCGCGTGGAGCCGCTGCCGCCGGTGCGCTTCAGCGGCGAGGCCAGGGGGTACGGCGAGGGGCGGCAGCGCTCGCTCGCGCTGGCCGGCGAGGACGACGTGATCCCGCGCGGGTACCGCTACGGCGACGACCTGCGCCGTGTGCACTGGCGGTCCACCGCGCGCTACGGCGAGCTGATGGTGCGCCGCGAGGAGCAGCCCCAGCGCTCCCGCTGCACGGTGCTCCTGGACACCCGGGGCCTCGCCTACCAGGGCGCGGGCCCGGACGCGCCGTTCGAGTGGGCCGTGGCAGGCTCCGCGTCCGTCCTGGTCCACATGCTCGAACGGGGCTTTTCCGTACGGCTGTTGACGGACACCGGCAGCTCGGTGCCCGGCGAGGGCGCCGAGGGTTTCGCGGGCACCAGCCAGGACTCGGCGGACGCGGCCGGGCTGATGATGGACACCCTCGCGGTGATCGACCACTCCGACGGCGCGGGTCTGTCCCGCGCGTACGACGTGCTGCGCGGCGGCAACGAGGGGCTGCTGATCGCCTTCTTCGGCGACCTCGACGAGGAGCAGGCCGCGATGGCCGCCAAGATGCGCCGGCGCAGCGGCGGCGCGATCGCGTTCGTGCTGGACAGCAACGTCTGGGGGCGGGAACCGAGCGATGCGCCCGGCCCGTTGGACGAGAGCGAGGAGCGGCTGCGGATGCTGCGGGAGGCGGGCTGGACGGCCCTGACCGTGCCGCGGGGCGCTCCGCTGAGCGACCTGTGGCGCCAGGCGGACCATGAGCGCACCGGTGTCGCCATGAGCAGCGGTGGGGAGGGACCGGCATGAGCGGGCGGGCACGGATGGCGCTGTGCGCCGCGGCGGCCACACTGATGGCGGCGGGCGCCCTGCTGCCGCTGGTCGACCGGGCCACCTGGTTCCTGCAGGCGGCCTTCCTGCTGGCCGTGCAGACCGGCGTGGGCATGGCGGCCCGGCGGGTACCGCTGGCGCGGCCGCTGACAGTGGCGGCGCAGACCCTGGTCGCGCTGATCCTGCTGACCCTGACCTTCGCCCGGGAGCACGCGTTCGTCGGGCTGATCCCCGGGCCGGACGCCTTCGTCCGCTTCGCCGACCTGCTGCAGGCCGGTGCGGACGATGTCGGGCGGTATTCGATACCGGCTCCGCTGTCCGCCGGCATCCGGCTGATGCTGGTCGGCGGCGTGCTGATCATCGGGCTCGCGGTGGACACCCTCGCCGTGACGTTCCGCAGCGCGGCCCCGGCCGGGCTGCCGCTGCTGGCGCTGTACTCCGTGGCGGCGGGGCTGTCCGACGGCGGTGCCGACTGGCTGTGGTTCCTGATCGCCGCGGCCGGCTATCTGTTCCTGCTCCTGGCCGAGGGACGTGACCGGCTCTCGCAGTGGGGCCGCGTCTTCGCCGGGGCGTCACGTGCGGGCGCGGAGTCGAGCGGTGCGTTCGCGCCGGTCCGCACCGGGCGGCGCATCGGTGTGGTCGCGCTGGGCATCGCCCTGGCGGTGCCCCTCGCCCTGCCCGCGATGAACGGCGGTCTGCTGGACCCCGCCGGCACGGGCGTGGGCGGGGGCGGCGGGAGCGGCGGCACGATCTCCGCGGTGAACCCGCTGGTGTCGCTGCGCGACAACCTCAACACGGACGAGGACCGCGAGGTCATGTCCCTGCGCACCACCACGGACGACATCTCGAACCTGTACCTGCGGATCGTGTCCCTGGACGACTTCGACGGCACCACCTGGAAGCCGTCCCGGCGGAACATCGTCGCCGTGCCGGAGGGGGAGTTCCCCACCCCGATCGGCCTCGGCGCCGACGTCCGGCGCACGGAGTTCGACACCCGCATCTCGGCCGCCGACTGGTACGCCCAGGACTGGCTGCCGATGCCGTACCCGCCGAGCGGCGTGAACATCGAGGGCAACTGGCGGTACGAACCGCTGGGCATGACCCTGGTCGGCGACCACGACCAGAACACCCGCGGTGCGACGTACACGGTGCGCAGCCTGGACGTGCGGCCGACGGCGGAGCAGCTCTCCTCGGCGCCGGAGCCGCCCGCGGCCCTGAAGCGCGAGTACACCGATCTGCCGGACTCGCTGCCGGCGGTGGTGGCCAGCACCGCCCGCGAGATCACCGACGGCGCGACGACCCACTACGAGCAGGCGGTCAAGCTCCAGGAGTACTTCGCCGTGACCGGCGGCTTCCAGTACGACACCGATGTCCAGGTCGGCAGGGACTCGCAAGCGGTTGCCCGGTTCCTGCGGGACAAGCAGGGCTTCTGCGTGCACTTCTCCTTCGCGATGGCGGCGATGGCCCGCTCGCTGGACATACCGGCCCGGGTCGCGGTGGGTTTCGCGCCCGGTACCCCGCAGGGGGACCAGACGGTGTCGGTGGGTCTGCGGGACGCGCACGCCTGGCCGGAGCTGTACTTCGAGGGTGTGGGCTGGACCCGCTTCGAGCCGACCCCGACGCGTGGTTCGGTGCCGTCGTACACCCTGCCGGACACGCCCGGCAGCGCGCTGCCGAGCCCCGTGCAGCCGTCCCAGTCGGCGAGCACGGCGCCTTCCGCCGCGCCCTCGGCGAGTGAGAGCTGCACGGCTCAGCAGAGGCGGCTGGACGGCTGCGCGAGCGAGTCCCCCCAGGCCGCGCTGACCACGGGCGGCGGCGGTCCCAAGTGGTACGTCGTGCTGGCGTGGGTGCTCGGCGGGCTCGCCGCCCTGGCGATCCCGTTGGCACCGATGCTGCTGCGGCTGCGGACCAGAGCCCTCCGGCTGGGGGCGCACGGCCGCACCGAGGCGGACGCGGCGCGGCACACACTGGCGGTCTGGCAGGAACTGACCGACATGGCATGGGACTTCGGGATCGCGCCGGACGACTCGCAGACTCCGCGCAAGGCGGCCGCCCGGATCGTCCGGCTGGGCCGTCTGGATCCGGCGGCCGCGGCCGCGGTGCACCGGGTGGCGGACGCGGTCGAGCAGGTCCTGTACGCCCCGCGGCCCCAACCGGCGGCGGGTCTCGCGGAGGACGTCCGCCGTGCGCTCGCCGGTCTCCAGGCCCCGGCCGACCGGATCACGAACGTGCGGGCGCTGCTCGCACCGCGCTCCACCGTGCGGGTGGTCTGGGCGGCGTCGGAGTGGTGGACCGGTCTGAGGGCCCGCGTGGCCGCGGCCCGTCCGACCCTGCGCAAGCCGTCCGATCAGCGGAGCTGAGCGCACAGAGCGCGGCTGAGCCCCGGTTCGAGGTGATCTCGGTGATCTCCTCGGGCCGGGGCTCAGGTTGTGGCCGAGTCCGTTCGGTCGGGTGTCGTGGAGGCAGCGTCCTACCGGCCGGAATCGGGCACACCTGAGGGGGTGGCCACCTGGCGGTGGTCACCCCCTGCGTATGTCGGGGAGCTGCTGGTCGAGCTGGTGGAGCTAGTGGCCCTGTTCGTCGCGGCGCCGCTGCCAGCGCTGTTCGATCCGGTCCATCATGGAGCGCTTCTGCCGTCCCTGACGGCGGGCGTGCGGGCCACCCGCGGCGGGCTGTTCGCCCGGCTTGGGGGCCTTGCGCCAGCCGGTCACGGCGAGTACCGCGCAACCCAGCATGACCAGGAAGCCCACCACACTGAGCCAGACCTGCTTGGCGACCATTCCAGCCATGAGGAGCGCGATACCCACGAGGAAGCCAGCGACCGCCTGGTATACCCGTCGCCGGGTGTACGTACGCAGCCCGCTTCCCTCAAGCGCTGTCGCGAACTTGGGATCTTCGGCGTACAGCGCTCGCTCCATCTGCTCGAGCATTCGCTGCTCGTGCTCCGAGAGCGGCACGGAGTCCTCCTCATCGTGCAGTCGCCGGGGCGACCCGGGGGTCCCTTCAGGATAGGCAGGGAATCGCCCCCGTGAAACCCGCCCCTCTGCGCCAATTGGCCAACCGAAATCCGCCATGGGCGACTCGGCTCGCTGAAGCTTGCATTCCCCAGCAGCCGACCCGTCATGCCAGAACGGTCTCCCTCGATCATACGGCGCAGAGCGCGCGATCGGGGGGCCTGTGGCGTACTCCATGCGCAGCCAACTACCTGATCAGCGGCGGCGCACACGAGGCGGCTCAGGCCTCGGCGGCACCCCGCGTCTCCCCGAGCACGTGAAGCTGCGTGGCCACGGAGTGGAAGGCCGGCAGTTCGGCCGCCGCCTCCTCCAGCTTGAGGAGCGCCTCCAGGGCACCGGGCTCGGTGTCCACCAGGACGCCCGGGACGAGGTCGGCGAAGACCCGCACGCCGTGCACGGCACCCACCCTGAGGCCCGCGGCCTCGACCAGTCCGGTGAGCTGCTCGGCGGTGAAGCGGCGCGGCACGGGGTCACCCGAGCCCCAGCGGCCGTCCGGGTCGTCGAGGGCCTGCTTGGCCTCCTTGAAGTGGCCGGCGAGGGCACGCGCGAGCACGGCGCCGCCGAGGCCGGCGGCGAGCAGACTGAGGACACCCTCGGAGCGCAGGGCGGCCACGGCGTTGCGCAGTCCCTCGGCCGGGTCGTCCACGTACTCCAGGACGCCGTGGCACAGCACGACGTCGTAGCCGCCGCGCTCGACCACGTCGAAGAGGCCGTGCGCGTCGCCCTGGACGCCCTGTACACGGTCGGCGACACCGGCCTCGGCGGCGCGGCGCTCCAGCGCGAACAGCGCGTTCGGGCTGGGGTCGACGACGGTGACGCGGTGGCCGAGGCGGGCGAGGGGCACTGCGAAGTTGCCGCTGCCACCGCCGGTGTCGAGGACGTCCAGCGACTCCCGGCCCGTGGCCTTGACCCGGCGGTCGAGGGCGCCCTGGAGGACCTCCCACACCACGGCGGTACGGAGAGAGGCGCGGGGGCGCATCGGGTCCGACACGGCAGTTGACTCCTCGGCGCGGCACCGCCACTTGCACGGCGGAGCGATCGGGGTGCCTCCCCGGCCCGGAGTGCGGGGTGGGGACGGCTTCAGGCATCTCCCACCCTATTGCCTCCCGTACCGCACCTGGTCACCATGGCGCTGGGCGTACCTGCCGGTCTCACCCGGCGAACCGCGGACCGGCCGGGGCCCGGCTCCCCGGCGGCCCCGGGAGCGGGCCCGCCCCCACCCCGCTCAGCAACCCCGGGAGCAGCCCGCCTCACCCTCCCAGCCGCCCCGGACTCCTATCGGCAAACGCCGAGCCACCCGGGTCCGACCACTCCAAGCCCTCCGAGTCAGCCCGCGTCCGGGATGCCCCTGCCTGTGCCCGGTCCGTCCTCCGGGTGGTCGGCGTCGTGGCGGGGCTGGGGCAGGACCGGCTGGAGTACCAGCATTCGCTCGACCAGGCGCAGGAACATCGCCACGTCGCGTATCAGGTCGTCGGCGTCCCGGCGGCTGGCCGCGCCTTGTATGCCTGCCTCGGCCCGGGCGCGGCGCCGGGCCCCGGAGGCGAACAGCGCGCTCCACTCGGTGAGTTCGGGCGCTATTTCGGGGAGCACTTCCCAGGCGCTCCGGATGCGGGCCCGGCGTCGTGACGTGGGTTCCGGGCGGCCTCGCGCGGCGAGCACCGCGGCGGCGGTGCGCAGGGCGGCGAGGTGCGCCGTCGCATAACGCTCGTTCGGCGTTTCCAGGACGGCGGCCTCGTCGAGTCCGGCGCGGGCCTGGGCGAGCAGGTCGAGGGCGGCGGGCGGGGCCGTGGCCCGGCGGAGCACGGGGTGCACGTCGCTCGCCGGGCCGGTCAGTGAGGGGGCAGGGCCGGTGGCGCGGCGCCGGTGGGCGGCGGCTGCGTGGTAGCTGGCCATGACGAACCTCCTGTCGTCGTGTGACGGCACGCCCTGATACGAGGTGCCGTATGTGCCCATCGTGAGGTATGGCACTGACAATCCGTTCTGACCTGGGCTTTTGCTTCGAGCGGGAGTTCGGGCTAGTTTTTGCACTGACCAGTCAGTTCAAATTCAGGTTCAAATTCAAGGGGCAACTGTGGGCGGAGTCGGTGTCACAGCCGATGGCCTCGGGCTCAAGGGCCCGCGCGGTTGGGCGTTCCGCGGGATCACTCTCGCCGCGGAGCCCGGCTCGCTGATCGCGGTCGAGGGGCCTTCCGGCTCCGGCCGCACATGCCTGCTGCTCGCGCTCACGGGGCGGATGAAGCCCACCGAGGGGATCGCCGAGGTGGGCGGGGCGCGGCTGCCGAAGCAGATGGCGGCGGTGCGGCGGGTCAGCGCCCTCGCGCACGTCCCGGGTGTCACGGACCTCGATCCGGCCCTGACCGTCGCCGAACATCTGCACGAACGGGCGTTGCTGCAGCGGCGGTTCGGCGACTCGCTGCGCGGCTTGCTGCGACCCCGTGGGGAGCGGGTGACCGCGGAGAAGCTGCGCATCGACGCCGCGCTGGCCGCCGCCGGCCTCGACCGGGAGGCGCTCCCGAAGGGCACGCGGACCGCCGTACGCGATCTGGAGCGGGTGGAGGCGCTGCGGCTGTCCGTCGCGCTGGCGCTGATCGGGCGGCCGCGGCTGCTCGGCGTCGACGACACCGACCTCAAGCTCTCGGACGCTGAACGGCACGAGGTGTGGGCGTTGTTGAGGTCCCTCACCGAGGCCGGGACGACGGTCGTGGCGGTGTGCAGCGAGGCTCCGGAGGGCGCCGTCGTGGTGTCCGCGAAGGGCACGGACGTACGCGAGGAGCCCGAGGCCGACGAGACCGGCGTAGAGCCTGCGGAAACCGCGACCGACGACGAGACGAAGGAGGCGGCCGATGCGCTCGCCGAGGCTGGCCGCGCTTGAGCTCAGGCGCTTCGGCCGGGGGAAGCTGCCGCGTGCCGCGCTGGTCGCGCTGCTGGTGCTGCCCCTGCTGTACGGCGCCCTGTACCTGTGGTCGTTCTGGGATCCGTATGGGCGTCTTGACCGCATCCCCGTGGCGCTCGTGAACGACGACAAGGGGGCGACCGCCGACGGGAAGAAGATCTCGGCGGGCGACGACATCACCGAAGGGCTGCGGGAGAGCGACGTCTTCGACTGGCACCAGGTGAGCGGCGCCGAGGCACGCGCGGGCGTGGAGGACGGCACGTACTACCTGTCGCTGACCATGCCGGCCGACTTCAGCGAGCGGATCGCCTCCAGTTCGGGCGACTCGCCGGAGACGGGCGCGCTCCAGGTGCGCACGAACGACGCCAACAACTACATCGTCGGGCAGATCTCGCGGACGGTCTTCGGCGAGGTGCGGCAGGCCGCGTCCACGAAGACGTCGCGGTCGCTCCTCGACAGGATCTTCGTCTCCTTCTCCGACATCCACGGCGAGACCGTGAAGGCCGCCAAGGGCGCCGACGAGCTCGAGGGCGGCATCGGGAAGGCCGAGAAGGGGTCGAAGGACCTCGCGGACGGCCTGGAGGACGCCAAGAGCGGCAGCGGGAAGCTGTCCAAGGGGCTGACGAAGCTCGACAAGGGCGCGGGTGACCTGGAGGACGGCTCGAAGCGGGTCGCGGAGGGCACGCAGGCGCTCGCCGACAAGGTCAACGGGGTCGACGAGAAGATCGGCCCGTTCCTGAGGGGCAACGAGAAGACCATCGGGGACACCGCCCAGCTGGTCGCCGACGGGTCGGGGGCGATCCGCGACAACCTCGACGACCTGGTGAAGCGGGCGCCGACCGCAGCCAAGGGCGCTCATACGGCCTCCGACGCGCTGGCCGCCGTCTACAGGGCGCGCTGCGAGGACCCGCTGGTGCCCGACGCCGCCTGTTCCGACCTGAAGAAGGCCAAGGACGCGGCCGCGGACGTGGCGGCCATCGCGGACGGCCTGAACACGCTGGTCGCCGATCACGACGGCGACCTGAAGAAGCTCGACAAGAACCTCGCCGTCCTGCAGAAGCAGGCCCAGGCACTCGCTGACCGCGCCCCGCACCTGTCCGAGGACCTCGACGACGCCGTCACCAAGATCAACGACCTCAATGAGGGCGCCACGAAGGTCGCCGCGGGCGCGCAGAAACTGCACACAGGGCTCGGCAGGTCCAAGACCGGCGCGGTCGACCTGGACAAGGGCGTCGGCGAGCTCAAGACGGGCGCCGACGACCTGAGCGGCGGCATGTACAAGCTCGTCGACGGCTCGGGCAAGCTCTCCGACGGGCTGCACGACGGCGCGCAGCAGATCCCCGACTACGGCAGGAAGGACCGCGAGCAGCGCACCGAGGTCATGGCCGACCCCGTCCAGCTGGTCACCGACGACCTGCACAAGGCGCCCAACTACGGCACCGGTTTCGCCCCGTACTTCATCCCGCTGTCCCTCTGGGTGGGCGCGATGGTGGCGTACATGCTGATCGCGCCGATGAACCGGCGGGCGCTCGCCGCGGGCGCCTCGGCGTGGCGGATCGCGCTGGCGGGCTGGCTGCCGGTGGTGGCGATCGGGGTGCTCCAGACGGTGGCCCTGATGTCGGTGCTGCACTGGGCGATCGGGCTGCAGATGGCACGGGCGGCCGGCACGGTGGGCTTCCTGTTCCTTGTGACGGCGTGCTTCGCGGCGATCGTGCAGTGGCTGAACGCGCGCTTCGGGGCGGCGGGGCGGATCCTCGTCCTCGCCCTCCTGATGCTGCAGCTGACGTCCGCGGGCGGCACCTACCCCGTGCAGACCAGCCCGGGCTTCTTCAACGCGCTGCACCCCTTCCTGCCGATGAGCTACGTCGTCGAGGCCCTGCGGAGGCTCATCACGGGCGGCGGCCTGGTACCGGTGTGGCACGCGTGCGTGGTGCTCGCCGCCTTCACTGCGGGTGCCCTCGCGCTGACCGCGCTGTCGGCCCGCCGCCGGCAGGTGTGGACGCTGGACCGGCTGCACCCGGAGCTGAGCCTGTGAGCCCTGCGGTGACTTCTCACGTACCGGTTCCTGTGACAATCAGGGCCATGGAAAGCAGCAGCACCACGTCGGGCGGCAGCACACGCCGCGAGGCCACCCGGCAGAAGCTCTACGAGGCCGCCGTCACGCTCATCGCCGAGCAGGGCTTCTCCGCCACCACGGTGGACGAGATCGCCGAGCGGGCCGGTGTCGCGAAGGGCACGGTCTACTACAACTTCGCGAGCAAGTCCGTCCTCTTCGAGGAGCTGCTGCGGCACGGCGTGGGACTCCTCACCGCCTCCCTCCGGGAGGGGGCCGAGCAGACGGAACGGGACGGCCGCAGCAAGGTCGACGCCCTGGACGCCATGATCCGCGCGGGGCTCGGCTTCATCGCCGCCTACCCGTCCTTCACCCAGTTGTACGTCGCCGAGCTGTGGCGCACCAACCGGGCCTGGCAGTCCACACTCATGGTGGTCCGGCAGCAGGTCGTCGCCGTCGTCGAGGGCGTCCTGCGCGACGGCGTGGCGAACGGCGAGTTCAGCGAGGAGATCGACGTTCCGCTGACCGCGGCCGCGCTGGTCGGCATGGTGCTGGTGGCCGCGCTGGACTGGCAGGCCTTCCAGCCGGAGCGCTCACTGGACGATGTGCACGCCTCGCTGTCGCGGCTGTTGCAGGGGCGGGTGAGCGGCCGCAGGTCCTGAGCGACGGACTTCAGGTCCGGCACAACAGAGAAAAGCGCCGGTTCGATGTGGCCGCGTCCCCCGCGGGCCACCTCGAACCGACGCCTTCTCGTGCTCCCCCGTTTCCCCCGTTCCCCCGTACGCCCCCCGTTCCCCCGTTGGGTCCCGTCGGTCGTCTCGGTTCCCCGTGCCTCACTTCCGCCGACACTCGCCGACGGAAGGAGCGGAATCGGGAGCCGCTCCGTTCCGGCGCCCCGTGTCGCCGGTGCCGGAGCCGCGCCCCTTTTCCGTGGCTCCACTCTCTCGTTCGCGCAGGTCGAACCCCATCCGCGCGCGTACTCAACTCACTGCCTAGGTACGGATACTCAGTCCTGCGCACTCATGCCCAGGACGCCCCGTTGCCGACTGGTTACGATCGCGTCCGTGTCGGTACTCCCTTTGGTCTTCACGAGTGGCTGGGCCAGCGGTGTCAACGCTTACGCGGTGGTGCTGCTGCTCGGCGTGTTCGGCGCGACGGGGGTGAGCGACGCCGTCCCCGAGACGCTGCAGCGCCCTGAGGTCCTCGTCGCAGCGGGCGTGCTGTTCCTGTGCGAGGCCGTCGCCGACAAGATCCCGTACGTCGACTCGGTGTGGGACTCGGTGCACACCGTGATCCGGCCGGTCGCCGGCGCCTGGGTCGGGGCGCTGCTCGCCGGTCAGAGCGGTTCGCTCTCCGATCTGACGGCGGGCCTGATCGGCGGTTCGTCGGCGCTGGCCAGCCACGCGGTCAAGGCCGGGACGCGGATGGCGGTCAACACCTCGCCGGAGCCGTTCAGCAACGTGATCGTGAGCCTGGCCGAGGATCTCGGCGTCGGCGGAATCGTCACGTTCGCGATATTCAACCCGGAGGCGGCGGCGCTCATCGCCGGCGCACTGCTCCTGGTCGGCCTGACGGTGCTCTTCTTCGTGGCGTCCCGAATCCGCCGCTTCCTGCGGCGCAGGGCACAACGCCGGGAGGAGAGGCGGGTGGGGACTCGGGCGGGGCCGACGTGGGGCTGAGGGTGGGCCGCGGGCAGTTCCTCTGCGGGGAGGGGCGACGCGCGTCCTGGGGGCGGGGAGGGCCTGGACGGGTGCGGCGTCCGCCGGGACGAGGGTGAAAGCGGGTGCGCGGGCGGGATGGCCCAGAGCCATCCAAGCCGGACAGCCGCGAACTTCGGCAAGTGCCTGCGCGTCCTGTTGTGGCCGCCACCTGCGGTCGGATGCCGTGCCCGTCCCGGGCCGCCGAGATGGAGCCACGTCCCACCGAACTCAAGCTCACGAAAGACCTCACCCTGCGGGCTGCAGCCTGCCGCAGGAGGCGGCGGGGCGACTCGGGGGCGACCGCCACCACGGCTTCGAGCGGAGCCACGCGGTCCGCATCGCCCCCCGCGGGACGCCATTCACGCCGGACCGAAACCGCGGGACGCAGGCGGGACCGGGCGGACCCGCGCCAGACCGAAGGCGCGGGTCCGGCCTGCGGCGAGGGTCGACGTACAGCGGAACACCGCAGGTCAGGGCCCCTCGGGTCGGGTTGTCAGTGGCGGCCGATAAAGTCCCAGGCATGGCACGGATTGCGGTGATCGGCGCTGGGATGGGCGCGATGGCGGCTGCTGCCCGGCTGGCCGTCGCGGGCCACCGGGTGGCGGTGTACGAGCGTACGGAGACGTACGGCGGAGCGGTCCGCCGCTTCGAGCGGGAGGGTTTCGGGTTCGACACCGGGCCCGGGCTGCTGACCTTGCCCGCCGTGTACCGCGATCTGTTCATCAAGACGGGCAAGGAGCCGCTGGAGGCGTGCGTCGAGCTGGTCCAGGTCGACCCGTCGTCACGGCACGTCTTCGCGGACGGCACGGAGGTCGCCCTGCCGAACGCCTCGCGCGCGGGCGTCGTCGCCGCCCTCGACGAGGCGCTCGGGTCGGGTGCGGGCGGCCGCTGGGGCGACTTCCTGGTCCGGGCCCGCGAGGCCTGGGACCGGACCCGCCGGCCACTGCTGGAGGAGCCCCTGTGGCCCAACTGGTCGGTGCTGGCCGACCGCGAGCCCTACCCCGCTGTCCCGCACAAGCGGCTGCTGCGTACCCGCCGGGCCGGCACGCTCGGCGAGGTCGGCGCCTGGGAGCTGCGCGATCCCCGGCTCGTCGCCCTCCTGGACGGTTACGCCCTCGCGTACGGCCTCGACCGGGCCGGCACCCCGGCGAGCGCGGCCGTGCTGCCGTACATGGAGCATGCCTTCGGGACCTGGTATGTCCGGGGCGGCATGCGGGAGTTGGCGCGCGCGGTGTACGAGCGGTGCCTGGCCCGGAGGGTCGAGTTCCGTTTCGGCGCCGAGGTCGCCGGGGTCCTGGAGAAGGACGGCCGGGCAGCGGGGCTGGAGCTCGCGGACGGGACGGTCGAGGAGGCGGACACGGTCGTCGGCACCGGACCGTGGCGTCTCGGCGAGCTGGCGCACGGCCGTGAGCTGTACGGCGCGGAGCAGGTCGAGCCCGGCCCCGAGGGCATGTCCCCCGGCCGGGTCGTGGTCTGTCTCGCGCTGCGCGGGGCGCGGAAGGCCGACGCCGCGCATCGGACGGTGGTGCATGCCCCGGACCGGCAGGCCGAGTGGGACGCCTTCGGGCTCGGCGAGCCGCCCCCGCGTCCGACGGTCCGGATCGACCGGCCGGACGATCCCGCCCTGCGCCCCGACGACGCGCACGAGTCGATGGTGCTCACGGCGACGGTGCCGTCGCAGATGCTCTATAACTGGACCGCGCCCGGCGCCGCCGACGCCTTCGCCGACCGCATGGTCGCCGTCGCCGAGCGCGCGATACCGGGGCTGCGTGAGCGGACGCTGTGGCGCGAGGTCCGTACGCCGGTGCACACGCTGGAGGAGACGGGGGCCGAGGGCGGCGGGGTGCCCGCACCCGCGCTGGCCGGGGCGGAGGGGACTTTCCTGCGCCCGTCCAACAGCACGCGGATACCGGGCCTGTTCACCGTCGGCGGCTGGTCGCATCCGGGGGGCGGTCTCCCGCACGCCGGGATGTCGGGCGCGCTGGCCGCCGGGCTGATCGTGGACGGGCCGGAGTTCCGGGGGTCGCAGTGAGCGCCCGACAGGCTGCCTGACGGGCGCTCAGCTCACCGGAGATTCAGAACCGGTACTGCTCGTCGTACCCGTTGCCGTTCCCCTGGCCCTGGCCGTCGCCCTGGTACGGGTACTGCTGCTCCGGCGGGAGTTCACCGCCGTACGGGTCGTCGGTGCTGCGCTGCTGGGGAACCCAGACGCCGCCGGGCGGGGTCTCGCCGTAGGTGCCGGTGGCGTACTGGTCCTGGCCGTAGCCCTGCTGGCCGTACTGCTGCTGGCCATATGCGTCGTACGTCACACCGCCGTAGGTCTGGGTGCCGATGTACGGGTCGGAGTACGCGGCGTACTGCTGCTGGCCGGTCGCGTCATAGCCGTACTGTTGCTGGTCGTAGCCGGTGTAGCCGTCGTACGCGTAGGTCTGGTCGGCGCCCTGGGCCGCCGCCGCGTACTGGTCCTGGGCCGCCGCCGCGTACTGGTCCTGGGCCGGGGCCGCGTAGGACTGGTCGCCGGCGTAGGCGGCGTCGCTGTAGACGCCGTACGAGCCCGTGTCGTCGGGCAGGGGCTGCGGCTCGTACACGGAGGTGGTCTCGGCGGCCGTCGGCTGGGCCTGGCGTGCGGGCGCGAAGACGTCGTCGCGGTCGTAGTCGTCGTAACCGAGGTTGTCCTGGCCGTACTTGGCGTCGTCGTCGGCGAAGCCGGTGTCGGCCGCCTGGAGGTCGGAGACCTCGAGGCTCGGGTCCTGGTGCTCCGGCTCACCGCGGCGGCGCTTGGCGAGGCCGCTCAGGCCCGGCGCGGAGACCGCCCAGCCGGCCGCGAAGCCACGGCGGAACGACAGCGTGACGTACGTCTGGCCGACCGCGAACGCGACCGCGCCCAGCGCGATGACGGGCACGGACGGGATCAGCACCCCGAGCACGACGCCGAGGAAGCCGACGAAGGCGAGCAGCCGCCAGCGCAGACGCGCCTTGTACTGCAGCAGCACCTCACCGAGCAGCCACAGCGCGACAACTCCGAACGCGATGTAGAGGACCGTCCAGCCCATGTACGCCCCTCTCCCAGTGACCGCCTACGCAGTGTGACGTATAGCAGTGCGGCCGGTCTAGGCCTGCGGCGGTTGGTGCAGGCCCAGGTTCTCGTAGATTTCCAGCGTCGCCGTGGAGTTGTTGAGCGTGATGAAGTGCAGTCCGGGCACTCCCTCGGCCAGCAGCCGTGCGCAGAACTCCGTGGCGTACTCGATGCCAATGGAGCGTACAGCGGCCGGATCGTCCTGTGCTGTGAGGATCCGCTCTTTCAGGACGTCCGGGAACGTGGCGTTGGTGAGGGACGGGATGCGCTCGAGGTTCCGCACACTGGCGATCGGCATGATCTCGGGGATGATCGGGGTGTCGCAGCCGGCGGCCGCGACCCGGTCACGGAGCCGCAGATAGTCCTCCGGCTGGAAGAACATCTGCGTGATGGCGTAGTCCGCGCCCGCGCGGCACTTGTCGACGAAGTGGTTCACGTCGGCGTCCCAGTCGGCGGAGCGCGGGTGCATCGCGGGGAAGGCGGCGACGCCCACACAGAAGTCGCCGGACGTCTTGATCAGTTCGACGAGTTCGGCGGCGTAGGTCAGGCCCTGGGGGTGCGGCACCCAGTCGCCCATCGGGTCGCCGGGCGGGTCGCCGCGCAGTGCCAGCATGTTGCGGATCCCGGCGTCGGCGTACTGCCCGATGATGTTGCGCAGGTCGGCCACCGAGTGGTCGACGGCGGTGAGGTGGGCGATCGGGGTGAGCGTGGTGTCGGAGGCGATGGCCTCGGTCGCCTTGACCGTGCCCGCGCGGGTGGAGCCGCCCGCGCCGTAGGTCACGGAGACGAAGTCGGGTGCCACGGCCTCGACCCGGCGCAGCGCGTTCCACAGGTTCCGCTCGCCCTTAGGGGTCTTCGGGGCGTAGAACTCGAACGAGTACGTCGTCTTACCGGTCGCGAGCATCTCGCGCACGGTTCGGGCGTGGTCCGACCTGATGGATGCGGTGCCTAGGGCCATACCCGCAGGTTAGCCAGGGGTGGCCGGTCCCCCAACCGAATGCCGGACATTTGCCCGGATTGTCGCTTTACTGTCCACCCCTTGGACAGACGTGAGACGAACCAGGCCCCGAGAGCCGCCGCGCCGAGGGGCTCCGAGCCCCGCAGGCAGGACAGGCCAGGCGCTACGCCTGCCGCAGCCGCTTCGCGAACTCCGCCGACGCGGCGCCCGGGTCGTCCGCCTCGGTGATCGCCCGTACGACGACGACCCGGCGGGCGCCGGCCTCCAGCACGTCGTCGAGGTTGCCGAGGTCGATCCCGCCGATGGCGAACCAGGGGCGGTCGGTGCCGAGGGCGGCGGTGTGGCGGACCAGGTCGAGGCCGGGGGCGTGGCGGCCGGGCTTGGTGGGGGTCGGCCAGCACGGGCCGGTGCAGAAGTAGTCGACGCCCTCCTGGACGGCGGCCGCGGCGGCCTCCGCCTCGGAGTGCGTGGAGCGGCCGACGAGGATGTCGTCGCCGAGGATCGCGCGGGCCGCGGGGACGGGGAGATCGCCCTGGCCGAGGTGCAGGACGTGGGAGCCGGCGGCGTGGGCGACGTCCGCGCGGTCGTTGACCGCGAGGAGCTTGCCGTGCCGGGCGCAGGCGTCGGCGAAGACCTTCAGGTGCTCCAGCTCTTCGGCCGCCTCCATGCCCTTGTCGCGCAACTGGACGATGTCGACGCCGCCGGCCAGAACGACATCCAGGAACTCCGCGAGATCGCCCTGGCGCTTGCGGGCGTCCGTGCAGAGGTAGACGCGGGCGTCGGCGACGCGGGCGCGTGCCCCGGCTGCGGTATCGGGCATGTGAGTGTCCCCCCGTTGACAGTGGCGTACGGGCCGCAGTGAACCACGGCCGTGGCCCCATGGGGACCCCGGCCCGTACGCCGGACGGTGTTCGGATCAGCCTGTTCGGTTCAGACGGCGAGCGCCTGGGCGCGGCGCTTCACCTCCGTGCCGCGATTCTCGCTGAGGGCCTGCGCGGGGGTGCCGGGCAGGCTCGGGTCGGGGGTGAAAAGCCACTCGAGCATCTCTTCGTCGGTGAAGCCGTCGTCCCGCAGGAGCGTCAGGGTGCCGGTGAGGCCCTTGACGACCTTCTGCTCCTTCTCGTCGATGAAGGCGGCGGGAACGTGCAGCGCGCGGTTCTCACCCCGGCGTACGGCGATGAGCTGGCCCTCCTTGACCAGCTGCCGCACACGCGTCACCTCGACATCGAGCATTTCGGCGATATCGGGCAGGGTGAGCCAGGCGGGGACGAGAGCATCGATCTTTGCGTCAATCTCGGTCACGGAACAAGCCTGCCATCCCGGACTGACAGTCGGAAGCCAGACCCGTCCGACCAGGGGTGATGCCGGGGCACCCGGGCTAAGCGACCGCCGCCTTCAGCGGCTTGGCGGGGTCCGCCAGCAGCTCCGGGCGCAGCTCCGTCCCCGCCTCGATCAGCCGCCGCCCCTGGGCCAGGTCCCTGGGGCGACCCACGGCCAGCAGGGCGACCAGGCGGTTCTCGCGCAGCCAGCACACCGTCCAGGCCGGTCCCGACGGTTCGCCGCGCCATATGGTCAGGTCGGCGGCGGGGTGATGGCCGGCGTACTGGACGAAGCGGCCGAACTGCTCCGACCAGAAGTACGGGACGGGGTCGTAGACCGCGGGGTTCTCGCCGAGGATGTTCGCGGCCACCGTGCGGGGACCCTGGAGGGCGTTGTCCCAGTGGTGGACCAGCAGGCGCTCGCCGTACCTTCCCGAAGGGAAGGAGGCGCAGTCGCCGACCGCGAAGACGTCCGGCGCCGAGGTGCGCAGGCGGTCGTCGGCCACGACCTCGCCGTACGCGCCGAGCTCGATGCCGGAGCCGGCCAGCCAGCCCGTGGCGGGCCGCGCCCCGATGCCGATCACCACGGCGCCCGCGGGCACCCGCGAGCCGTCGTCGAGCAGGACCGCCCCCGGTTCGACGCGCTCCACGCGCGCGTGCGTGCGCAGCGCGACTCCGGCGTCGGCGTACCAGTCCGTCATCGGCGCCGCGACCTCCGCGGGCAGCGCGCCCGCCAGCGGCCGGTCGGCGGCCTCCACGACCGTCACCGCGCAGCCCGCCTCGCGGGCCGCCGTGGCGAACTCGGCGCCGATCCAGCCCGCGCCGACGACCACGATGTCGTGCTGCCGGGCGAGCACCGGGCGCAGCCGCTCGGCGTCGTCCAGGGTGCGCAGCAGATGCACGCCGGGCACGCCCTCGGCGCCCGGCAGCCGGATCGGTTCGGCGCCGGTCGCGAGGACCAGGACGTCGTACGGGACGGGCCCGGCCTCGGTGTCCAGCTCGTGCGCGGCGGGGCGCACGCCCAGCACCTCGCGCCCGAGCTGCAGTGCGATGCCGAGCGCCTCGAAGTCGACGTCGAAGGCGGAGCCCTCGGCCTTGCCGAGCAGGACGGCCTTGGACAGCGGCGGCCGGTCGTAGGGCTGGTGGGGTTCGGCGCCGATCAGTGTCACGGTGCCGGTGAAGCCCTGTTCCCGCAGGGCGACCGCGGTCTGTACGCCCGCCATGCCCGCGCCCACGACGACGGTCCGCCGCGCGGACGGTGGCCGTTCCTGCGTCTGCTCGCTCACCTGATCACCATAGACAACTGACGAATTGTCAGTCAGCCGTCGTGCTCCGTGACCTGCTCCACAACGCTGGTCCCGCTGCCCCGCTGGGATTCCCACTCCCACGTCTCCTCGAGCCGCACCCTCCCGTCGGGCAGCTCGACGACCGTGGACACACAGTGCCCCGAGGACGTGGTCCCGTCCCGCTTGAGCTGCACGTACCGGAAGTCCAGCCGGTCACCCTCCCGTGTACCCACCAGGTGCCCGCGTACGACATCGCCGCCCGCGTACTCGGCCCAGATCTCCCCGGCCTTCTCGTGGTACGTGAACCGGGTGCGGGTGCCCACCTGACCTGGGGCCTGGTCGGCGACGGGCGCGAGGACGAGGCCGTCGAGCGAGCGGGGCATGACAAAAGGCTCCCTTACAGAGGCACGGAACCAGCGGCTAGGGTGGCCAAAGTAGAGCACTCGCGGGAGCCCGGACGCACCGGGCTGAGAGGGAGGCTGGCGGCCTCCGACCGTACGAACCTGATCCGGGTCATGCCGGCGAAGGGAGGGGCTGGACGCCCATGTCGCGTACGCGAACGTCAGACGTCCTCGTCATCGGGGGCGGCATCATCGGCCTGGTCACGGCGTGGCGGGCCGCGCAGCGCGGGTTCGCCACGGCCGTCGTGGACCCGGAGCCGGGCGGCGGGGCCGCCCAGGTGGCTGCCGGGATGCTGGCCGCCGTCACGGAACTGCACTACGGCGAGCAGACCCTGCTCGGTCTGAACCTCGCCTCGGCCCGCCGCTACCCGGACTTCGCGGCCGAGCTCACCGAGCTGACCGGCCATGACCTCGGCTACCGCCGGTGCGGCACGCTCGCCGTTGCCCTGGACGCTGACGACCGCGCCCATCTGCGCGAACTGCACGCGCTGCAGCGGCAGTCGGGGCTGGACTCCGAGTGGCTGTCGGGGCGGGAGTGCCGGCGCCTGGAGCCGATGCTCGCGCCGGGCGTGCGCGGGGGGCTGCGGGTGGACGGCGACCACCAGATCGACCCGCGGCGTCTCGCCTGCGCGCTGGTGGCCGCGTGCGAACGGGCGGGCGTGGTCTTCCACCGGGTGTGGGCCGAGCGGCTCAGCGTCGTACGGGAGCGGGCCGCGGGCATCGTCACGGCCGACGGCGGCGCGCTGGGCGCCGGGCAGGTGGTGCTCGCGGGCGGCAGCCTCAGCGGGCGGCTCGACGGGGTCCCGGAGGACGTCCTGCCGCCCGTACGGCCCGTGAAGGGGCAGGTGCTGCGGCTCACCGTGCCGAAGCGGTACGCCCCGTTCCTGAGCCGGACCGTGCGCGCCGTGGTGCGCGGCAGCCAGGTCTATCTGGTGCCGCGCGAGAGCGGTGAGCTGGTCGTCGGGGCGACGAGCGAGGAACTGGGCTGGGACACCACGGTGACCGTCGGCGGGGTGTACGAACTGCTGCGGGACGCGCACGAGTTGGTCCCCGGCATCACGGAGCTGCCGCTGACGGAGACCCGCGCGGGCCTGCGCCCCGGCTCCCCCGACAACGCGCCGCTCCTCGGCCCGACCGAGCTGGACGGCCTGCTGCTGGCCACCGGGCACTACCGCAACGGCGTGCTGCTCACGCCGGTCACCGGCGATGTGCTGGCCCATGCCCTGACCACCGGTGAACTGCCGGACGAGGTCCGCCCCTTCACCCCGAAGCGTTTCGCTCGCACGGAGCAGCCCGTATGAACATCTCCCTCAACGGTGAGCCGCGGGAGTTCGCCCCCGGCACCGCTCTCGACACCGTCGTGAAGACACTCACCCCGGCGCCCTCCGGAGTCGCCGCCGCCCTCAACGAATCCGTCGTCCCGCGCGCGCAGTGGCCGTCGACGTCCCTCTCCGAGGGGGACCGTGTCGAGGTCCTCACCGCCGTCCAAGGAGGCTGACCCATGGCCGACGATCCCTTTGTCATCGGCGGTACGTCCCTCTCGTCCCGGCTCATCATGGGTACGGGCGGGGCGCCCAGCCTGGAGACGCTGGAACGGGCGCTGGTCGCGTCCGGGACGGAGCTGACCACGGTCGCGATGCGGCGCGTGGACCCCTCCGTGCACGGCTCGGTGCTGTCGGTGCTGGAGAAGCTCGGCATCCGGGTACTGCCGAACACGGCGGGCTGTTTCACCGCCGGCGAGGCCGTACTGACGGCCCGGCTCGCGCGCGAAGCCCTCGGCACCGACCTGGTCAAGCTGGAGGTCATCGCCGACGAACGGACCCTGCTGCCGGACCCGATCGAACTGCTGGACGCGGCGGAGACCCTGGTGGACGACGGGTTCACGGTGCTGCCGTACACGAACGACGACCCCGTGCTGGCGCGGAAGCTGGAGGACGCCGGGTGCGCGGCGATCATGCCGCTGGGGTCGCCCATCGGGTCCGGGCTGGGCATCCGCAACCCGCACAACTTCCAGCTGATCGTGGAGCACGCGCGCGTGCCGGTGATCCTGGACGCGGGTGCCGGTACGGCATCGGACGCGGCGCTGGCTATGGAGCTGGGGTGCGCGGGTGTGATGCTCGCCTCGGCGGTGACGCGGGCGCAGGAGCCGGTCCTGATGGCGGACGCGATGCGGCACGCGGTGGAGGCGGGGCGGCTGGCGTACCGGGCCGGTCGGATTCCGCGGCGGCACTTCGCGGAGGCGTCGTCTCCGGTGGAGGGGCGCGCTCAACTGGATCCCGAGCGCCCCGCGTTCGAGTAGGCCCCTTCGTAGGTGTGTGAAGCGTCACAGGTCGGCTGCAGTCCCGCCCCGATCTTGCCCGAACCGGTGGGGCTGTCAGCGGCGGCTCGTACACTCACCTGCGTGGATACGACCCTTCAGGACCCGTTGGTCGGGCAGGTGCTCGACGGCCGGTATCGCGTGGACGCGCGGATCGCCGTCGGCGGGATGGCCACGGTCTACCGGGCCGTGGACACCCGGCTCGACCGCGTCCTCGCGCTCAAGGTGATGCATCCGACGCTGGCGGTCGACGGGTCGTTCGTCGAGCGGTTCATCCGGGAGGCCAAGTCCGTCGCCCGGCTCGCGCACCCCAATGTCGTGCAGGTCTTCGACCAGGGCACCGACGGGTCGTACGTCTATCTCGCCATGGAGTACGTGGCCGGCTGCACCCTGCGTGACGTCCTGCGCGAGCGCGGGGCGCTGCAGCCGCGGGCCGCCCTCGACATCCTGGAGCCGGTGCTGGCCGCGCTCGGCTCCGCGCACCGCGCCGGGTTCGTGCACCGGGACATGAAGCCGGAGAACGTCCTGATAGGGGACGACGGCCGGGTCAAGGTCGCCGACTTCGGTCTGGTCCGGGCCGTGGACACGGTCACCAACACCACCGGGACCGTGCTCGGCACCGTCTCGTATCTCGCCCCCGAGCAGATCGAGAACGGCACCGTCGATCCGCGCGTCGACGTCTACGCGTGCGGTGTCGTCCTCTACGAGATGCTGACCGGCGAGAAGCCGCACGACGCGGACTCCCCCGCCGTGGTGCTGTACAAGCACCTCCACGAGGACGTCCCGCCACCGTCGGCCGTCGTGCCGGGCCTGGCATACGAGCTCGACGAGCTGGTCGCCTCGGCCACCGCGCGCACTCCCGACATCCGCCCGCACGACGCCGTTGCGCTGCTCGCGCAGGCCCGTGAGGCGCGCGCCGCGCTCAGCGCGGACCAGCTGGACGCGGTGCCGCCGCAGGCGGTCTCGGCGGAGCACAGCAACGCCGACGACCGTACGAGCGTGATCCCGCGCGCGCTGACCGTGCCGCGTCCGCTGCCTGTCAACGAGGACGAGCACGAGCGCGAGGCCGTGTTCCACCGCACCAGCCGGCTCGAGTCTCCCCCGCCACCCCCGCCCTCGCGGCGCCGCTCACGCGGCCCCCTGCGCGGCCCGCTCACGATCATCGCCGCCGTCCTGCTGGTGCTCGGCCTCGGCGCCGGCGTCTGGTACATCAACTCCGGCCAGTTCACCAAGGTCCCGCCGCTGATCCAGAAGACGGAGACGCAGGCCCGGAACCAGCTCGAGAAGGCCGGCCTCGAGGTCGGCGGGGTGGAGCGCGCCTACAGCGACGTCGTCAAGCGCGGCACGGTCATCGACTCGGACCCGACGGCGGGCACCCGCATCCGCGACAACGACACCGTTAAGCTGATCATCTCCGCGGGCCCGGAGACCGTGAAGGTGCCCGACGTACAGGGCTACAGCCTCGCCAAGGCGAAGGAGCGGCTGAAGACCGAGGGACTCGAACCGGGCATGGTGACCCGGGCGTTCAGCGAGGACGTCCCCCGGGGCTTCGTGATCTCCACTACGCCCGAGGGGGGAACGGAGCGCCGTTCGGGCTCCGCGATCGCGCTCACCGTCAGCAAGGGCAGCCCGATCGACGTCCCGGACGTCACCGGCGACACCCTGGAGGACGCGACGGCGGAGCTGGAGGAGGCGGGCCTGAAAGTGAGGGTCTCCTCCCAGGAGGTCAACTCCGAGTTCGACAAGGGCCAGGTCGCCCGGCAGTCCCCGGAGAACGGCAGCGAGGCCGGCCAGGGCGACACCGTCACGCTGACGCTGTCCAAGGGCCCGGAGATGATCGAGGTCCCGGACGTGGTCGGTGACAAGGTCGACGACGCGAAGGCCGAGCTGGAGGCCGCCGGCTTCCAGGTCGACGAGGACCGCGGGCTGCTCGGGCTGTTCGGCGACACGGTCAAGCGCCAGTCCGTGAGGGGCGGGACGACGGCGCCCAAGGGGTCCACGATCACCATCGTGATCCGCTGACGGAGCAGGTGGGGCCGCATGACACCCTGAAATGGTGAAGAGTCAACAGCCCGGCCCCACCCGCAACCCCGTCGGCGGCCACGTCCCGGTGGCAGGCGGTCTCCACTCCGTCGGCATCTCCTACGCCCACGACCTCAAGGCCGAGACCGTCCAGGTCTTCGTCGCCAATCCGCGCGGCTGGGCCACGCCCGCCGGGAATCCGCGGCAGGACGAGGAGTTCCGCGCGGTGTGCGAGGCCGAGTCGATCCCGGCCTATGTACACGCCCCCTATCTGATCAACTTCGGCTCGCACACCGAGGCGACCGTCGAGAAGTCCGTAGAGTCGCTGCGGCACTCGCTGCGGCGCGGGCGGGAGATCGGGGCACTGGGCGTGGTGGTGCACACGGGCAGCGCGACCGGGGGCCGGGAGAGGTCCGTGGCGCTGCGGCAGGTGCGGGAGTACCTGCTGCCCCTGCTCGACGAGCTCACCCACGACGACGACCCGTTTCTGCTGCTGGAGTCGACCGCCGGGCAGGGTGCCTCGCTCTGCTCGCGGACCTGGGACTTCGGGCCCTACTTCGAAGCGCTGGACGCCCATCCGAAGCTGGGCGTATGCCTGGACACCTGCCATGTCTTCGCGGCCGGCCACGACCTGACCGGGCCGTCCGGCATGCACCAGACGCTCGACCTGCTGGTGGACACCGTCGGCGAGGGCCGGCTGAGGCTGATCCACGCCAACGACTCCAAGGACGTGGTCGGCGCGCACAAGGACCGCCACGAGAACATCGGCGCCGGCCACATCGGCGAGGACCCGTTCCGCGCGCTGATGACGCACCCCGCCACCGCGGGCGTACCGCTGATCATCGAGACGCCCGGCGGCAAGGAGGGGCATGCGGCGGACGTGGAGCGGCTGAAGAAACTCCGGGACGCGTAGGCCTTACAGGAATACCCCAGGGGGGTATACGGTTCTGCTCGGTGCAGGAACCGTCACCTGACATTGGGGGCACACATGACGCACGAGGCGCACGCAGCACACGCTCACCACCACGAGGCACCGGCCCGGGCCACCAGCACCTGGGCCATGGCAGTGCAGGCCACCCTGCACTGCCTCACCGGGTGTGCCATCGGCGAGGTGCTCGGCATGGTGATCGGCACCGCGCTCGGCTGGGGCGATGTACCGACCCTGGTCCTGGCGATCGTGCTGGCCTTCTTCTTCGGCTACGCGCTCACGTTGCGCGGCGTCCTGAAGTCGGGCCTCGGTCTGCGCGGGGCGGTCCGGGTGGCACTGGCCGCGGACACCCTGTCGATCGCCGTGATGGAGCTCGTCGACAACGGCGTGATCGTGCTGTGGCCGGGCGCGATGGACGCCCAGCTGGACGACCTGCTGTTCTGGGGCGCCCTGGCGATCGCGCTCGTGGTCGCCTTCGTGGTCACCACGCCGGTCAACAAGTGGATGATCGGCCGCGGCAAGGGCCACGCGGTGGTGCACCAGTACCACCACTGACACACAGGCAAGGGCCGGGAGTCAGAGCTCGGGGCCGTCCCCGGGCTCCTCCTGGTAGGAGTAGCGCTGTTCCTTCCAGGGGTCGCCGATGTTGTGGTAGCCGCGCTCCCCCCAGAAGCCGCGGCGGTCGGCGGTCATGTACTCCACGCCACGGACCCACTTGGGGCCCTTCCAGGCGTACAGATGGGGGACGACCAGACGGAGGGGGAAGCCGTGCTCCGCGGTCAGCAGCTCGCCGTCCTTGTGGGTGGCGAAGATGGTGCGCTCGGCGGCGAAGTCCGCCAGCCGGAGGTTGGAGCTGAAGCCGTACTCCGCCCACACCATCACATGGGTGACGGCGGGCGCGGGCGGTGCGATCTCCAGGATCGTGCGGGCCGGGATGCCGCCCCACTCGGCGCCGAGCATGCTGAACTTCGTGACGCAGTGCAGGTCGGCGACGACGCTGGTGTACGGCAGGGCCGTGAACTCCTCGTGGGTCCAGCAGTGCTTCTCGCCGTCGACGGTGGCGCCGAAGACCCTGAACTCCCAGCGTTCGGAGCGGAACTTGGGGACCGGGCCGTAGTGCGTGACGGGCCAGCCGCGCTGCACTCGCTGCCCCGGCGGAAGCTCGGACAGTGCGGCGCCTCCCGATTCACGTCCTCCCGAATCGCGTTCTCCCGATTCGCGTTCCACCGGCTGACCCATGACTCCATCCTGACAGACCCGGGACGATGCCCCTGACCGGGCCCTCTAATTTCGTGCAAAACGGACTAAGTGTGCCCTTACTTACTAAGTGCAGACTTACTGGACGATCTTCGATCGCGGTGGAATCATGCGGCGCAACTGCCAGTCAGTCCGTGTGGAAGGAGCCTCTGCGATGCAGGGCGACCCCGAGGTCATCGAATTCCTGAATGAGCAGCTCACCGGCGAGCTCACCGCGATCAACCAGTACTTCCTGCACGCGAAGATGCAGGAAAACTTCGGCTGGACGAAGCTCGCCAAGTACACACGGCACGAGTCGTTCGACGAGATGAAGCACGCGGAGGTGCTCACCGACCGGATCCTGTTCCTGGAGGGGCTGCCGAACTACCAGCGACTGTTCCATGTGCGCGTGGGCCAGACGGTCAAGGAGATGTTCGAGGCGGACCGGCAGATCGAGGTCGAGGCCATCGACCGCCTCCGGCGCGGCATCAAGGTGATGCGCGAGAAGGGCGACATCACGTCCGCGAACATCTTCGAGTCGATCCTCGAGGACGAGGAGCACCACATCGACTACCTCGACACCCAGCTGGAGCTCGTCGAGAAGCTCGGCGAGGCGCTCTACATCGCGCAGCTGATCGAGCAGCCGGAGAGCTAGTGCCCCGGCAGGCAACGTTCGCCCGTTAAGGAGCGGCGTCCGGTGCGTGCTCTCGGCGTGCCGGACGAAAGCCCTCGTACTGGACGTACCTGGGTTTGCGCCCGGTGCGGCGAGAGGGGGCACCTCCCACGCCCTTAACGCAGTGGGGGAGCGTGCCGGGCGTCGCGACGGGGCGAATGTCGCCTGTTGGGGCACTAGCCGCGACTAGGCGGCCTCGTCCAGTTCGACCAGTTCGGCCAGCACCGGCTGGCCCTGGTCGACCAGATCACGGCGCGGGCACGCGCCCCGGCCGAGGATCGCCTGGATACGGCGCACGCACGACCCGCAGTCCGTGCCCGCCTTGCAGGCGGACGCTATCTGGCGGGGGGTGCAGGCACCGTCCTCCGCATGCTTCTTGACCTGCTGCTCGGTGATGCCGAAGCAACTGCAGACGAACACGCGGTTCACCTCCCGCCGGGATCGATAAGTGGTGCCGTACCGACTGACCGGAGGCCCGCTTGATCGGTGAGGCTAACCTAACCTTACCCGGGTCACGGGAACCGCAAAAGTGGTGAGGGGCGCGGATCGTATGTGATCCGCGCCCCACTACATACGCCCGTAACAGGCGAAACGGCTACTGGTCCCTGTACATCTCCGCGACGAGGAACGCCAGGTCGAGCGACTGGCTGCGGTTGAGCCGCGGGTCGCAGGCCGTCTCGTAGCGCTGGTGCAGGTCGTCGACGAAGATCTCGTCGCCGCCGCCCACACACTCGGTGACATCGTCACCGGTGAGCTCCACGTGGATGCCGCCCGGGTGGGTGCCCAGGCCCTTGTGGACCTCGAAGAAGCCCTTGACCTCGTCGAGCACGTCGTCGAAGCGGCGGGTCTTGTGGCCCGAGGCCGCCTCGTACGTGTTGCCGTGCATCGGGTCGGTGATCCAGGCCACCGTCGCGCCCGAGGCGCTGACCTTCTCGACCAGCTCGGGCAGCTTGTCGCGGACCTTGTCGGCGCCCATGCGGACGATGAAGGTCAGCCGGCCGGGCTCGCGGTCGGGGTCGAGGCGCTCGATGTACTGCAGCGCGTCCTCGGCCGTGGTGGTCGGGCCGAGCTTGATGCCGATCGGGTTGCGGATCTTCGAGGCGAACTCGATGTGCGCGTGGTCCAGCTGCCGGGTGCGCTCACCGATCCACACCATGTGCGCCGACACGTCGTAGAGGTGCCCGGTGCGGGAGTCGACGCGCGTGAGTGCCGACTCGTAGTCGAGGAGCAGCGCCTCGTGCGAGGCGTAGAACTCGACGGTCTTGAACTCCTCCGGGTCGGCCCCGCAGGCGTGCATGAAGTTCAGCGCGTTGTCGATCTCGCGCGCCAGCTGCTCGTAGCGCTGCCCGGACGGGGACGACTTCACGAAGTCCTGGTTCCAGGCGTGCACCTGGCGCAGGTCGGCGTAGCCGCCGGTGGTGAAGGCGCGCACCAGGTTCAGCGTCGAGGCGGAGGCGTGGTACATCCGCTTCAGCCGCTCGGGGTCCGGGATGCGGGCGGCCTCGGTGAAGTCGAAGCCGTTGACGGAGTCGCCCCGGTAGGTCGGGAGCGTCACGCCGTCGCGGGTCTCGGTCGGCTTGGAGCGCGGCTTGGAGTACTGGCCGGCGATCCGGCCGACCTTCACCACGGGCACGGACGCGGCGTACGTCAGCACGGCGCCCATCTGGAGCAGGGTCTTGAGCTTGTTGCGGATGTGGTCGGCGGACACCGCGTCGAAGGCCTCGGCGCAGTCGCCGCCCTGGAGGAGGAACGCCTCTCCCTTGGCGACGGCCGCTATCCGGGCACGCAGCTGGTCGCACTCGCCTGCGAAGACGAGCGGCGGATACGACTCGAGGTCCGCGATCACTGCGCGCAGAGCCTCGGTGTCGGGGTACTCGGGCTGCTGCGCCGCGGGCAGGTCTCGCCAGGTGTTGCCAGCGCTCGCGCTGGTCTTAGCGTTCACGGTCACGCCCTCAACATTACGGGGTCGTGTCGACCGATTTTCGTCCGGCTCGACAGGTGAGACGCCTGTGCGCTCACCTGTGGACCCGTCAGGCATGGGGTATGGTGCCTCGCATGTTCGCGCACTCGACCCAGAACTGGTGGTGGACCGCTCATCCGGCGGCCCACTGACTGCGCGTACGCAAGACTTCGCGAAGGCCGCCCGAGGGGCGGCCTTCGGTGTGTCCGGGGTCGTTCCTCATCCCTATGAGGAGGATCACGGATGAACCTGCTGGAGCTGCTGCCCGACTCCCGCCCCTTCGCCCTGCTGCGGCGCCGTACGCCGGGCCATGACGAGAAGACGGTCGAGCTGTTCCTCGGCCCGGTCGCCGCGTACGAGCGGCTGGCCGACCTGCCCGACGAGGGGCTGGCGCTCGTCCCTTTCCGGCAGATCCGCGAGCGCGGCTTCGACGTCCGCGACGACGGCACGCCGCTGCTCGTGCTGACCCCCGAGGAGACGCACACCTTCTCCCTCGAAGAGACCCTGGCCGGGCTCCCGGCCCATGAGGTGCGCGTCGAGGGCGGCGGCTTCGACGTGGCCGACGAGGAGTACGCGGAGATCGTCGGCCGGGTGCTGCGGGAGGAGATCGGGCAGGGCGAGGGCGCCAACTTCGTGATCCGGCGGACGTACGAGGGTGTGCTCCCGGGGTTCGGACGGGCCGACGCGCTCGCCCTGTTCCGGCGGCTGCTGGAGGGCGAGCGGGGCGCGTACTGGACGTTCGTCGTCCACACCGGGGACCGCACGCTGGTCGGGGCCAGCCCCGAGGTGCACGTCCGGATGTCCGGCGGCACGGTCGTCATGAACCCGATCAGCGGGACGTACCGCTATCCCGCCGAGGGCCCCACCCCCGAGCACCTGCTCGGCTTCCTCGCCGACGGCAAGGAGATCGAGGAGCTGTCGATGGTCGTCGACGAGGAGCTCAAGATGATGTGCACCGTCGGCGACATGGGCGGAGTGGTCGTCGGGCCCCGACTGAAGGAGATGGCGCACCTCGCGCACACCGAGTACGAGCTGCGCGGCAAGTCCTCGCTGGACGTCCGGGACGTGCTGAAGGAGACCATGTTCGCGGCGACCGTCACCGGGTCGCCCGTGCAGAACGCCTGCCGGGTCATCGAACGGCACGAGGTCGGCGGGCGGGGCTATTACGCGGGTGCGCTGGCGCTGCTCGGGCGGGACTCCGGCGGCGCCCAGACCCTGGACTCCCCCATCCTCATCCGTACCGCCGACATCGACGCGGACGGGCGGCTGCGGGTGCCGGTCGGCGCCACGCTGGTACGCGGCTCGGACCCGGCGAGCGAGGTCGCGGAGACGCATGCGAAGGCGGCGGGTGTGCTCGCCGCCCTGGGGGTAGGTCCGTCCCGGCCGCGTGCGGAGCAGACGCTCCCCCGGCTCGCCGACGACCCCCGGGTGCGGGCCGCGCTGGACGGGCGCCGGGCCTCGCTGGCGCCGTTCTGGCTGCGGATGCAGGAGCGGTCGGACTCCCAGGAAGGCCATGCCCTGGTCGTCGACGCGGAGGACACCTTCACGGCGATGCTCGCCCACGTCCTGCGGTCCAGCGGCCTCGATGTGACCGTCCGCCGGTACGACGAGCCGGGGCTGCGGGAGGCGGTGCCGGCGCACGAGGGGCCGGTGGTGCTGGGGCCGGGCCCCGGTGACCCGTCGGACACGGCCGACCCGAAGATGCGGTTCCTGCGGGACCTCACCGCCGAGGTGGTCCGGAAGCACCGGCACGGGGTGCTCGGCGTCTGTCTCGGGCATGAGCTGATCGCGGCCGAGCTGGGGCTGGACATCGTACGGAAGGAAGTGCCGTACCAGGGGGCGCAGACCACGGTCGACCTGTTCGGGCGGCCGGAGACCGTCGGCTTCTACAACAGCTTCGTGGCGCGCTGCGACGACGAGGCCGAGCGGGAACTGGCCGCGCACGGCGTCGAGGTGAGCCGGAGCGCCTCGCACGAGGTGCACGCGCTGCGCGGCCCCGGGTTCGCGGGGGTGCAGTTCCACCCGGAGTCGGTGCTGACGCTGAACGGTGCCGCCGTCGTGCTGGAGCTGGTCGGTCAGGTGCGCGGCACGAGCACGTTCTCGGAGCGGCGGCCGGCCTTGTAGTCGAGGACGTTCTTCACCGTGGTCTCGATGATCTGGCCGACGGCGTCCACGGTGTAGTACGCCTGGTGCGAGGTGACCAGGACGTTCGGGAAGGTGACGAGGCGGGCCAGGGTGTCGTCCTCGATGGCCTCCAGGGACTTGTCGAGGAAGAACAGGCCCGCCTCCGCCTCGTAGACATCCAGTCCTACGCCCGTGAAGCGGCCCTCGCGCAGTTCGGCGACGAGGGCCGCGGTGTCGATGAGGCCGCCGCGGCTGGAGTTCACCAGGATCGCGTCGTCCTTCATAGCCTTCAGGGCGGCCGCGTCGATCAGCCGCCGGGTCTCCGGCATCAGCGGGACGTGCAGGCTGACCAGGTCGGCCTCGGCGAGGAGCTGTTCCTTGGGGACGTACTTCATGCCGAGTTGCATACAGGCCGGATTCTCGGCGATGTCCCAGCCGAGCAGCCGCATGCCGAAGCCGTGGGCGATCCGGGCGAACGCCTCGCCGATCTTGCCGGTGCCGAGGACGCCGGCGGTGCGGCCGTGCATGTCGCGGCCCATCAGACCGTCGAGACGGAAGTCGAAGTCGCGGGTGCGGGTGGAGGCCCGGACGATACGGCGGTTGACCGCCATGGCGAGGGTCCAGGCGAACTCGGCGACCGAGTACGGCGAGTAGTACGAGACACGGGCGACCGTCATGGCGAGGCGCTCGGCGACCTTGAGGTCGATGTTGTTGAAGCCGGTGGAGCGCTGGGCGACCATATGGGTGCCGCCGGCAGCGAGGGTCTGCAGGACGCGGTGGCCGAGGTCGCAGTTGACGCTGGTGCAGATGACCTCGTAGCCGGCGGCGATGGGGGCGGTGTCCTCGTTGAGGAAGACGTCCAGACAGCGGATCTCGTGGTGACCCTGGAAGGCGTGCTCGATCAGACGCTTCTCGTCCGCTTGCACACCGAAGGCGAGAATCTCCACGACAGCTCCCGTTCTGCTGGGTTATGGGCCGAATATACGGCCCACAACCCCCTGCTGCCCCGTCAGCCGAAGAAGACTCCGACCTCCTCGTAGAGCTTCGGATCCACCGTCTTCAGCTTGGCCGTGGCGTCCGCGATCGGGACCCGGACGACGTCCGTGCCGCGCAGCGCGACCATCTTGCCGAAGTCGCCGTCGCGGACGGCCTCGATGGCGTGCAGGCCGAAGCGGGTGGCGAGCCAGCGGTCGAAGGCGCTCGGTGTGCCGCCGCGCTGGATGTGTCCGAGGACCGTCGTGCGGGCCTCCTTGCCGGTGCGCTTCTCGATCTCCTTGGCCAGCCACTCGCCGACGCCGGACAGCCGCACATGCCCGAAGGAGTCCAGCGACTCGTCCTTGAGCACCATGTCGCCGTCCTTCGGCATGGCGCCCTCGGCGACGACCACGATGGGGGCGTACGACGCCTTGAAGCGGGACGTCACCCAGGCGCACACCCGGTCGACGTCGAAGCGCTGTTCGGGGATGAGGATGACGTTGGCGCCGCCGGCCAGGCCGGAGTGGATGGCGATCCAGCCCGCGTGACGGCCCATCACCTCGCAGACCAGGACGCGCATGTGCGACTCGGCGGTGGTGTGCAGCCGGTCGATCGCCTCTGTCGCGATGCCGACCGCGGTGTCGAAGCCGAAGGTGTAGTCCGTGCCGGACAGGTCGTTGTCGATGGTCTTGGGCACGCCGACGCACGGCACGCCGTACTCGTCGGACAGCCGGGCGGCGACGCCGAGGGTGTCCTCGCCGCCGATGGCGATGAGCGCCTCGACCTCCTGCTTGGCGAGGTTCTCCTTGATCCGGCGGATGCCGTTCTCGTGCTTGAGGGGGTTGGTGCGCGAGGAACCGAGGATGGTGCCGCCGCGGGGCAGGATGCCGCGCACGGCGGGGATGTCGAGGCGGACGGTGTCGTTCTCGAGCGGACCCCGCCAGCCGTCCCGGAAGCCGACGAAGTCATAGCCGTACTCCTGCACGCCCTTACGGACGATGGCCCGGATGACGGCGTTGAGCCCGGGGCAGTCGCCGCCTCCGGTCAGTACTCCGACCCGCATGGAAATGTCCCTTCGCCGCGGATGCCTGGTGAGAGCCACGGTAGTAGTGATCCAGGTCACACAGGGATGGGTCGGAAGGGCAATTCTGGTGAATCGTCAGGTGCCGGGTTTACGCGCCGTCAAGCCGACAGATCGTCAAGTCAGCTCATCACTCGTCGTCGAGGCCGCGCTCTATGGCGTACCGGACGAGCTCCACCCTGTTGTGCAGCTGGAGCTTGCCGAGGGTGTTCTGGACGTGGTTCTGGACCGTGCGGTGGGAGATGACCAGGCGTTCGGCGATCTGCTTGTAGCTCAGGCCCTTGGCGACCAGCCGCAGTACCTCGGTCTCGCGGTCGGTGAGCTGCGGGGCGCCCGGATGGTCGGCGTCCTGCGCGGCGGGCGCGGGCTCGGAGGCGAGGCGGCGGTACTCGCCGAGGACCAGCCCGGCCAGGCCCGGCGTGAACACCGGGTCGCCGACGGCCGTACGGCGCACCGCGTCCAGGAGCTCCTCCGTCGAGGCCGACTTCAGCAGATAGCCGGTGGCGCCGGACTTCACGGCCTCCAGTACGTCGGCGTGCTCACCGCTGGCCGACAGGACGAGGACGCGCAGGGCCGGGTTGTGGCCGACGAGTTCCTTGCAGACCTGGACGCCGGGCTTGGCGGGCAGGTTGAGGTCGAGCACGAGGACGTCGGGGGCGGCGGCCTTGGCCCGGCGTACGGCCTGGTCGCCGTCGCCGGCGGTGGCGACCACGTCGAAGCCGGACTCGGCCAGGTCGCGGGCGACGGCGTCGCGCCACATGGGGTGGTCGTCGACCACCATCACCTTGATCGGACCCTTGTCACTCATCGCTGTCCTGCCTTCCCCCGTGAGACCTTCGGTACCTTCAGCTCGACTTCCGTGCCCTGCCCCGGAACCGAGATCAGCTCGGCGCTGCCGCCGAGGTCGCGCAGCCGCCCCCGGATCGACAGAGCGACCCCCATCCGCCCCTCCCCCTCGGCCTGGGCGAGCCGGCCCTCGGGGATGCCGGGTCCGTCGTCCCGTACGGTCACGATCACCTCGTCGGGCTCGTCCTCGACGAGGAGCCACGCGCGCGCCTGCTCCCCGGCATGCTTGCGGACGTTGTCCAGGGCGGCCCCGACGGCGGCGGCCAGTTCGCGGGCGGCGTCCGGGGGCAGGACGACAGGAGCGCCGGGCTCGGCAAGGCTGACCTTAGCGGCGGCGTACGGCGCGAGCAGCACGCGCAGATCGACCGGCCCGTCGTCGGGCTCCTCCTCGACGGCCCGTACGACGGCCCCCTCGGCGGCGTCCTCCGACGCACGGGAGACGGGCACCAGGCCGCCGGAGACCAGCGTGCGCAGCGCCACCTCCTGCTCGCCGGCCATCCGGCCCAGCTCGGCCGCCTCGCCGCCGAGGACGGCGCCGCGCCGCTGCACCATGGCCAGCACCTGGAGGACGCCGTCGTGGATGTCCCGGGCGAGCCGCTCCCGCTCTCTCGTCGCCGCCTCGATCTCCAGGGCGCGGGCGAGGGTGCGCTCGGAGGCGCGGGCGACCTCGACGACGTAGCCGATGGCGATGGAGGCGACCCAGACGAGGATGACGTTGTGGATGGTGTCGCGGGCCGGGGCGCCGCGCTCGATCAGGTTGGCGACGGCGACCGCCGTGGAGGCGAACGCCGCCCAGCGCCAGCCACCCTTGATGGCGAAGGCCAGCACGGAACCGGCGGTCCATATCGACGGCAGCGTGGGGCCGCCGGACTGGATCCGCTCGTACTCGGCGGCGAGGGGCGTGAGCAGGATGCCGGTGAGCGCGATGGTGAGGTCGGCGGCGAGGAAGCGCTTGGTGCAGCTCGCCGCGTTCTGTACCCGGGGCAGGGTGGCCAGCGTCCAGACGCACAGGACGGCGTAGTAGGCGACGGCGATCCAGGGGCGGACGAACTCGTCGTAGGCGGTGCCGAAGAGGCCGACCGCGTACAGCATGGTGAGGACCCGGTATGCCGTGAGGGCACGCCAGAGCGGCTGCTCGACGGACATCCTCATGACTTGCACGCGCTTGGCCATATCCCCCACCCCTGGCCCAGACTCCCCGTCTAGGACTCCTGCTGCTTTTCCTTCTCGGCCTGTTCCTTCTGGGCCTGCACCAGGGCGGCTCTGGCCGCCTTCTCCGCTTCCCTCTCGGCCTTCGCCGCCTCCGCTATCTGCCGTTTGGCGGCAGTCGCGTACATGTCGACGTACTCCTGGCCGGAGAGCTTCATGATCTCGTACATGACCTCGTCGGTCAGTGCGCGGAGCACGAAGCGGTCGTGTTCCATGCCCTGGTAGCGGCTGAAGTCCAGCGGCCCGCCGATCCGGATGCCCGGCCGCATCAGCTTCGGCATGACCTTGCCCGGCGGCTGGATCTTCTCCGTGTCGATCATGGCGACCGGGATGACCGGAGCGCCGGTGGCGAGCGCCACGCGCGCGAGGCCGCCGGGCTTGCCCCGGTAGAGGCGGCCGTCGGGCGAGCGCGTGCCCTCCGGGTAGATACCGAACAGCTCACCGCGCTCGAGGACCTCGATACCGCTCTTGATCGCCGCCTCGCCCGCGCCACGCGCCCCCGAACGGTCCACTGGGAGCTGGCCGACGCTCTTGAAGAAGGCGGCGGTCATCCGGCCCTTGATACCGGGCGTCGTGAAGTACTCGGCCTTCGCGATGAAGGTGATCTTGCGGTCGAGGACCGCGGGCAGGAAGAACGAGTCCGAGAAGGAGAGGTGGTTGCTCGCCAGAATCGCGGGGCCCTCGGCGGGAATGTTCTCCAGGCCTTCCACCCAGGGTCTGAAGGCGAGCTTCAGCGGCCCCCCGATGGATACCTTCATCGCGCCGTACAACAACCGAGTGCCTCCTGTGTCTGTCGATCAGACCTTAACCCGGCGCACTGTCAAAGAGTCCGACGACCCTGGTCGGTGTCAGTGCGGTCGCGTACGGTGAAGCAACCTGGACTTGTTCACGCCCTTCTCATGAACAGGAGACCTTAGGTGCCGGTCCTCCCCGGAGCCGAGCCGTTCCGCCACGAGGGCGGGGAGACAGGGGTCCTCCTCTGTCATGGCTTCACCGGTTCCCCCCAGTCGCTGCGCCCCTGGGCTGAGTATCTAGCCGAGCGTGACCTGACCGTCTCGCTGCCGCTGCTGCCGGGCCACGGCACACGCTGGGAGGACATGCAGCTCACCGGCTGGCAGGACTGGTACGCGGAGGTGGACCGCGAGCTGCGCGCCCTGACCGAGCGGTGCGAGCGGGTCTTCGTGGCCGGCCTGTCCATGGGCGGTGCCCTGGCCCTGCGACTGGCGGCGAAGCACGGGGACGCGATCAGCGGCGTGATGGTCGTCAACCCGGCGAACAAGGTGCACGGCCTGGCCGCGTACGCCCTTCCGGTGGCCCGCCACTTCGTCCGGACGACGAAGGGCGTCGCCAACGACATCGCGAAGGAGAGCAGCATCGAGCTGGGCTACGACCGGGTCCCGCTGCACGCCGCGCACTCGCTGCGCCGGTTCTTCCAGGTGCTCGACGGCGAGCTGCCGCAGGTCACCCAGCCGCTGCTGGTGCTGCACAGCCCACAGGACCATGTGGTGCCGCCGGTCGACTCGGCGCGCATCCTCGGCCGGGTCTCGTCGACGGACGTTCGGGAGATCCTGCTGGAACAGAGCTACCACGTCGCGACGTTGGACCACGACGCGGACCGGATCTTCGAGGAGAGCCTCGCGTTCATCGGCCGGCTCGCACCCCGTGTCGGCAAGGAGACGGCCGACACGGGCCGGACGAGCGAGCAGGAAGGGACGGCCGCAGGTGGCTGAGCACGATTCCGACCGTGAGAACCGCGAGGACCGGGACCGCGAGCCGGAAGAGCAGAGCGTCCCCTTCGACGAGGACGCCGCCTGGGACGCGATCGTCGCCGGGTACGGCGACGAGCCGCCGGACCCGCCGGGCGCGAAGCCGTTCAAGTCGGTCGAGGACCTGGCGCTGCTGGAGACCGGGACGAACGACGACGAGCCGGCGAGTAAGGCAGACAAGACAGACAGAGCGAGCAACGCTGACGAGGAGGAGGCGAAGGACACGGCCGACGGCACAGGCGACGCGGACGAGAAGCCCGGCAAGCCCGCGTCGGCCAAGCCGCTGGGCAGTTCGATCGCCTTCGCGCCCGGCGTGGGTCCGCGCGACTACACCCCGTCGGAGCCCGCCGAGGACGACTTCGACGAGGACGACGAGGGCCACTTCGTCCCGCCGGAGCCGCCGCCGCTCCCCGAGGCCGACCCGACGGCGAAGTTCGCCTGGCTGGCGGTGGTCGGCGGGCCGGTCCTGCTGCTGCTCGCCGTCCTGCTCGGCTGGGACATGACCTGGTGGCTGGCCACGCTCGGCGTCGGCGGCTTCCTGGGCGGGTTCGCGACGCTGGTGATGCGGATGCGGACGGACGACGAGGACGACGACGATCCCGGGCGGGGCGCGGTCGTCTGACCTGTTGAGCCTATTGAGCTGCGGGGATTCTGAGGGCGGCCAGGACCGGGAGATGGTCGGTGGCCGCCCTCAAGGCAGTACCTTCTCAACGCCCCCCTCGCACCGCCCGGCAGCTGCGGCTCAGGTCGCGGGCACGCGAAGTGCCGCCAGCACAGGCAGGTGATCCGTCGCCCTCTTGAGATCGGCCTCGGCCACGCCGGGATGGCCCAGCGGAACCCCGCACCCCAGCACCTCGATGTCCTTGGTGGCGAAGATCGCGTCGATGCGCTGGTGGGGGTCGGTGGGCGTCGAGGTGTGCTCGCTGCCCCAGGGGGCCGTGGTCCAGCAGTCCTGGAGGGCGTCGGCGATGCGGTGGAAGGTGCGGCCGCCGGGGCGCTCGTTCAGGTCGCCGCCCGCCACCACGTGCTCTACGCCCATCCCGGCCACGCGGTCGAGGAGCATGCCGCCCTGTTCGTAGCGCTCGTCCTGGTGCAGGGAGAGGTGGCAGCTGAGCACGCCGAGGCGTGCGGCGCCGAAGCGGATCACTGCCGTGGAGAAGCCGCGGCGGTGGTGGCCGGGGGTGAGCGGGAGGAGGACGTCCTCGGTGCGCTCGACGGTGGCCCGCAGGGTGCAGAGGATCGCCGGGCCGGCGGCTGTGGCGCCGCCGGAGAGGATCACCTGGCCGGAGGCCGCGGCGAGTCTTGCCAGCTTCTTGCGCCAGCGGAAGAAGCGAGGGGCTTCTTGGACGAGGACCAGGTCGGGGGTGCAGGCGGTGATGACGCGGGCGAGGGCGGTGGTGTCGTCGCGCATCGAGCGGATGTTGTAGCTGAGGACGCGGATGACGGCTGAACCGTCTGGCTCGGTATGGGAGTTGGGGAGCGGCGTCATATGGATCAATGTACGCCGAGAGCTCGGAGGAATTGTCCGTTTGCGGGTGCGGGCTCATTGTGGCCGGTCGCGCCCACGCGGCGGAGCCGCATATCGATGCAGCCCCGCGCCCCTGGAGGGGCACGGGGACTGCCGCACCTCAATCAGTGACCGTTACATGATCGGGTCGGGCTCGCGGGCCAGGTCGGCTGCGCCAACCAGACCCGCCTTGTTGCCCAGCTGGGCTGCGATCACGTCGGCCACGGGGCGCCAGTTGCCGCCGACCAGCCAGCGCTTGTACGACTTGCGGATCGGGTCGAGGACCAGTTCGCCCTCGTCCGAGAGGCCGCCGCCGACGATGAAGGCGGACGGGTCGAAGAGCGAGGCCAGGTCGGCGAGGCCGGCACCGGCCCAGCGGGCGAGTTCGCGGTAGGAGTCGACGGCGACCGGGTCGCCCTGGCGGGCGGCCATGGAGATGTGCTTGCCCTCGATGCCGTCGGGGGTGCCGTCGCCGAGGCCGAGCAGGATGTCGGCGTTCTCGGGGGTGGCGTTGGCGCGCTGCTTGGCGTATCTGACGAGGGCGCGCCCGGAGGCGTACTGCTCCCAGCAGCCCTGTGAGCCGCAGCCGCACAGCAGTCCGTCCGGAACCATGCGGATATGTCCGAACTCGGCGGCGACGCCGAAGTGGCCGCGGCGCAGCTTGTTGCCGATGATGATGCCGCCGCCGAGGCCGGTGCCGAGGGTGATGCAGATGACGTTGCGATGGCCCTTGCCGCCACCGAACTTGTACTCGCCCCACGCGGCCGCGTTCGCGTCGTTCTCCACGACGACCGGCAGGTGGACGCGCGCCTCGACCTTCTCCTTCAGCGGCTCCTGACGCCAGTCGATGTTGGGCGCGAAGTAGACCGTGGAGCGCTGACGGTTGACGTATCCGGCGGCACCGATGCCCACGCCGACGATCTCGTGTCCGGCGCGCGCGCCCTCGACGGCGGAGGCGATGGCGTCCACGATGCCCTCGGGCGTGCCGGGGGTCGGCACCTTGTGGGTCGAGAGGATGTTGCCTTCCTCGTCGACCACGCCGGCCGCGATCTTCGTGCCGCCGATATCGACGCCGATGGTGAGTCCCATGAATCCCTCAGTTTCGGTCGAGCCCCGCTACGGCCAACCGTACCCGAGGCCCTGCCGTCAGGGTCCCGTCGTCCGCCCGCCGGGCAGGCGGGAACCCCAAGGAGGCGTCACGGAGGCGTCAGTCCAAGTCGATGCGTTGGCTCGGGCCCGCGTCGTCGCCGTCGTCCTCGGGCTCGTCCAGGTCGTTCGTGCGGGCCGTCCAGCGCTGCTCCTGAGCCTGGACCGCGGAGCGGTACGCGGCGAGAAGTTCGTTACCGGCCGACGCCAGGTGGTCGAAGACGTCCGGGTTGCGTTCGATGACGGGTTCGACGGCGGCCTTGGCCTGCTGGACGACCTGCCTGACCACCTGCTGGGCGGCGGGCCCGCCGACGGCCCCGAAGAGCGGGGACTGGATGGTCGACAGCTTGTCGGCGACGGCGTCGACGAGCTTGCGCAGTTCCTCGGCGGCCGAGCCCGGGGGCGGGCCGTACTCGGCGCGGCGGCGGGCCTTCTCCGCCGCGAGGTCCTCGGCGCACGCCGTCGCCCAGGCGTCGGCGTCGGTCGCCCGTACCTCGTCGACGGCCTCGGGCTCCACGGCGTCGGACGGGGGGAGCTCTTCGCTCATGACGGACTCCTGACTACGGTTCGTCTCTACGACGTTACCCGAACGGGCGCACCTGGTTCATCGTGTCGCCGGCCATAGAGCGGGGTCCGGCGCGAACCTGATCCGCAGCTCGCCGTCGCGCAGCGCGGCCCCGTCGACACCGCACCGGCGCAGGGCGGACGGCAGCGGCACGACACGGCGGAACGGGCCGACGGTGACGACGAGTTCTTCGCCGCGGCGGATGAGGTCGAGGTCGTCCCTTGTCGCACCCGGCAGGGGGACGTGCCAGACGAACACCCCGTCGTCGGCGAGGTGGTCGGTGACCGGCCACTCGACGGCGGAGGTGCCGGCGTCCCCGACGGGAGCGGCGAGCGCGTCGAGGTCGTCGGTGCCGCGCGGGTCCCGTCCGAGGTGGGCGACGGTACGGACGTCGTACGACTCGCCCCACTCCTCCAGGGCCTTGCGCTGCTGGGCGACGAGGCCGGCGAGCCAGGGGTTCTGTCCGGTGTCCGGCAGGACGCGGTTGGCGACCAGTACGTCGGGGCGCAGGCCACGCAGGGCCAGGGCGAGGGTCGCGTCGTGGACGGCGTCGGTGCCGGCCGGGCCGGGTTCGGCGACCAGGCGTACGGAGGTCTCGCGGTCGGCGACGACGGCTGCCACGGCAGCGAGCTCCACGTCCCAGCGGTCGGCGGTCTCGTACAGCCACTCGGCGGGCATCGGGACCCCGGCGAGCCGGCCGAGGACGGGGCGCAGGGCGCGGGCCGCCTGCCGCTCGGGCGGGAGGAGACGGCGCAGGTAGCGGCGGAGTTCCTCGGAGAGGGAGAGGAGGGCGAGGGCGTGCGGGGTGGCCGGGAGGTCCACGACGAGGAGGTCGTGAGCCTCGGCGAGGGCGGCGTCCCGCAGGGCGCGCAGGAGGGCGAGTTCCTCGGCGCCGGGGAGGGGGGTGACCTCCTCGGGGTCGAGCCGGGAGGCGCCGAGGAGGTCGAGGGCGGAGGAGGCGCGGTCCTGGAAGGCGGCGAGGTCGTCCCGGAAACCGAGGGCGGCGTCGGGGCGCCAGGCGGTGAGGGTCGGGGTGACACGGGTTGGCGTGCCACCTGTGCCGACGCCGAGGGCCGCGCCCAGGGTGTCGGCGCGGTCGGCGCTGAGGAGGAGGGTGCGGGTGCCCTCACGGGCGGCGGCGAGCGCGGTGGCGGCGGCGACGGTGGTACGGCCGCTGCCGCCGGGGCCGGTGATCAGGATGGTGCGCATGGGGGTGAACGGTATCGGGCTCCTTCGCCCACCGGCGCACCACCCGTTTCCAGCCGGTCAAGAGGTGGGAAACGCCATAACGCGAACCCCAACGCACCCGCACCCCGAAACGACCTACTTCCCCGTCTCAACCCGCTTCTTCAACCCCGCCAACGCCCGGTCGATGATGACCTTCTCGGCCTTCCGCTTGATCATGCCGAGCATCGGGATCTTGACGTCCACCGTCAGCTGGTACGTGACCTCGGTCGCCCCCGCCCCCGCCGGCTTCAACAGGTACGACCCGTCGAGCGAACGCAGCATCTGGGACTTCACCAGCGTCCAGGAGACCTCGTGGTCGCCGGTCCAGGTGTATCCGAGGGTCTGGTCGTCCTTGATCGCACCGGCGTCCATGACCAGCCGGACCTGCTCGGCACGCCCCTGGTCGTCGGTCTTGAGGACCTCCGCCTCCTTCACCTCTCCGGTCCAGTCCGGATAGCGGGCGAAGTCGGCGATCACCGCCATGACGTCGGCCGGTGCCGCCTCGATCGTGATGCTCGAGCTGGTGTGTTCCGCCATCGCCGTGGCTCCTCCAGATGCGGGCCGGTAAGTCCAAGTCACCGTGCGCGTCCTGCGTACGTGTGCAGCGTGAAGGCTACCGCGCACCGGTCGGCCCGACGTCACCCCCACCAGCCCGGACCGGACCCGGACCTCACCACTCCAGCGCCCACGGTTTCCCGGACCCCGCGAAGTGGCCCACGTTCACACACTCCGTCGCCCCGATCCGCATCCGCCGGACGAGCGGCTGGTGGACGTGACCGAACAGCGAGTAACGAGGACGCGTCCGGCGGATCGCCTCCAGCAGCGCCCGGCTCCCCCGCTCGAAGCGCCGCGCCACCGTGTCGTAGACCAGCTCCGGCACCTCCGGCGGGATGTGTGTGCACAGCACGTCCACCGCGCCCACTGCCTCGATCTTCGCCGCGTACTCCTCGTCGCTGATCTCGTACGGCGTGCGCATGGGCGTGCGCAGGCCCCCGCCGACGAAGCCGAACACCCGCCCGCCGATCTCCACGCGCTCCCCGTCCAGCACGGTCGTGCCCGGCCCGGCGTACTCCGGCCACAGGGGCGGCATGTCGACATTGCCGTAGGTCGCGTACGTCGGGGTGGGGAACGCGGCGAACATCTCGGCGTACTGCTTGCGTACCGCCTTCTCGATCACCGACGCGCGGTCCGAGCCGATGCCGGCCCACAGCCGGGCCCCGAGGTCCCGCGCCTCCTCGAAGCGCCGGGCGGTGCGCAGCGCGACGATGCGGTCGGCGTTCTCGACGCCGAAGAGGTCGGGGAAGATGCCGCGCGAGTGGTCGGCGTAGTCGAGGAAGAGCACCAGGTCACCGAGACAGATCAGGGCGTCGGCACCGTCACCGGCGCGGGCCAGGGCACGGGCGTTGCCGTGCACGTCGCTGACCACATGAACGCGGGTCCTTCGGTTTCCGGCCGGTGTGGGTGCCATGACGATCAAGCCTAAGCGTGTGCGGCATACGTGAACAGTGGCGACCGGACCAGCGATTACTGGCCAGTCATCAGAGGCCTCGACTACTGTGCGCGCAGAAACACCAATCCGTGTGACGCAGCGAACATCTCGCCGGGACCCCCTGTCGTAGAGGCCATACCGGCGGGTAACGTCCGGGCAGTCCAGTGCTCAGGATTTCAACATGTGGCTGCAACCACGAAAGAGATCCGAGTACCTGCCCGAGCCTTGGACCGCACCGTCGCATCGCACAACGTCGTGGCGCCGGCGTCCTATGAGGAGCAGCAGTCTTGCGCGAGTTCAGCCTTCCGGCTTTGTACGAGGTCCCTGCGGACGGCAATCTGACCGACATCGTCCGCAGAAACGCCGCGCAGCACCCGGATGTCGCCGTCATCGCCCGCAAGGTGGGCGGCACCTGGCAGGACGTGACGGCCACCGCGTTCCTCGCCGAGGTGCGGGCCGCCGCGAAGGGGCTGATCGCGGCCGGTGTCCAGCCGGGCGACCGGGTCGCTCTCATGTCCCGCACCCGCTACGAGTGGACGCTGCTGGACTTCGCGATCTGGTCCGCGGGCGGGGTCACGGTGCCGGTGTACGAGACCAGTTCGCCGGAGCAGGTGCAGTGGATCCTCTCCGACTCGGGCGCGACCGCCTGCGTCGTGGAGGCGGACCACCACGCGGCCGCCGTCGAGTCGGTGCGCGACCGACTGCCCGCCCTCAAGCACGTCTGGCAGATCGAGGCCGGCGGTGTGGAGGAGCTGGGGCGCCTCGGGCAGGACATCAGCGACGAGACGGTCGAGGAGCGCGGCTCGCAGGCGAAGGCCGACGACCCGGCGACCATCGTGTACACATCGGGCACGACCGGCCGGCCCAAGGGCTGTGTGCTGACCCACCGCAACTTCTTCGCGGACTGCGGGAACGTCGTCGAGCGGCTGCGCCCGCTGTTCCGTACCGGCGAGTGCTCGGTGCTCCTCTTCCTCCCGCTCGCGCACGTCTTCGGCCGGCTGGTGCAGATCGCCCCGATGATGGCGCCGATCAAGCTGGGCTGTCTGCCGGACATCAAGAACCTCACCGACGAGCTGGCCGAGTTCCGGCCGACGCTGATCCTCGGTGTGCCGCGGGTCTTCGAGAAGGTCTACAACTCGGCGCGCGCCAAGGCGCAGGCGGACGGCAAGGGCAAGATCTTCGACAAGGCGGCGGACACGGCGATCGCGTACAGCCGGGCGCTGGACACCCCGTCGGGCCCGTCCCTCGGTCTGAAGATCAAACACAAGACGTTCGACAAGCTGGTCTACAGCAAGCTGCGCGCGGTCCTCGGCGGCAGGGGCGAGTACGCCATCTCCGGCGGCGCCCCGCTGGGCGAGCGCCTGGGCCACTTCTTCCGCGGCATCGGCTTCACGGTCCTGGAGGGCTACGGCCTGACCGAGACCTGTGCCCCGACCGCCTTCAACCCGTGGGACCGGCAGAAGATCGGCACGGTCGGCCAGCCGCTGCCCGGTTCGGTGGTGCGGATCGCCGACGACGGCGAGGTGCTGCTGCACGGCGAGCACATCTTCAAGGAGTACTGGAACAACCCCGAGGCCACGGCCGAGGCACTGGCCGACGGCTGGTTCCACAGCGGTGACATCGGCACCCTGGACGAGGACGGCTACCTCCGTATCACCGGCCGCAAGAAGGAGATCATCGTCACCGCGGGCGGCAAGAACGTCGCCCCGGCCGTGATCGAGGACCGGATCCGCGCCCATGCGCTGGTCGCGGAGTGCATGGTGGTGGGCGACGGGCGGCCGTTCGTGGGCGCGCTGGTCACCGTCGACGAGGAGTTCCTGGGCCGTTGGGCCGCCGAGCACGGCAAGCCGTCGGAGTCCACCGCGGCGTCGCTGCACCGGGACGCGGACCTGCTGGCCGCGATCCAGTCGGCGATCGACGACGGCAACGCCGCGGTGTCGAAGGCGGAATCGGTGCGGAAGTTCCGCATTCTGTCCTCCCAGTTCACGGAGGAGTCGGGCCATCTCACCCCGTCCCTGAAGCTCAAGCGCAATGTCGTGGCGAAGGACTTCGCGGACGAGATCGAGGCGATCTACCAGAAGTAGCAGGGCCGCTCAAAGAGCGTCATGGCGCGGTGTCCTCGGCGAGGACCCGCGCCATGGTGCGTTCGGCGAGCGCGGTGATCGTCACGAACGGGTTCACGCCGATCGAGCCGGGCACGAGCGAGCCGTCGGTGACGTACAGCCGCGAATAGCCCTTCACCCGGCCGTAGTTGTCGGTGGCCCTGCCCAGCACGCAGCCGCCCAGCGGGTGGTACGTGAAGTTGTCGGCGAAGGCCTTGTTGGACGAGCCGAACAGGTCGTACCGGTAGATCGTGGAGTTGGCCGAGTTGATCCGGTCGAAGAGCTTCTTGGCCATGCCGACGGACACCGCGCTCTGTGCCGCGGTCCAGCCCAGCCTCACCGCCCCGCTCCCCGAGTCGTACGAGAACGAGGCCCGCTCCGGATTCTTGGTGATCGCCAGATAGAGGCTGACCCAGTGCTCCAGTCCCGTCGGCAGCGGGGCGATCTCGGCGAAGACGGGGTTCGAGGCGTTGGCCCAGTCGTCGATGCCCATGACCGGCATCGTGGACTGGTTTTCCCCGACCGTGTCCCACAGGTGGTTGGCCCGCCCGAGCATGACGTTGCCGTTGGTCCCCCACCCGGTGCCGACGGCGGCGTCCAGGGCGGGCAGGGTGCCGGACTCCCGGGCGCGGACGAGGAGTTCGGTCGTACCGATACTGCCGCCGCCGAGGAACAGGTACGTGCAGCCGTACTCCTTGGTCTCGACGACCGTGCCGGTGGCGTCGATCCGGTCGGCGGTCAGGACGTACGTCCCGTCGACGGCCCGGCGGACCGACGTGACCCGTTCCAGGGTGTGCAGGGTGACGTTCCCGGTTCCGAGCGCCGCGGCCAGGTACGTCTTGTCGAGGGTGCGCTTGCCGTGGTTGTTGCCGTAGATGACCTCGCCGGCGAGGGCCGACTTCGTCGCCGTACCGGCCGCCTCGCGCTGCATGTGGCCGAAGTCGTAGACGCTGGGTACGAAGGTGGTCTTCAGGCCGGTGTTGGTGGCGTGCTTGCGGGAGATCCGGCTGAAGCGGTACCACTCGGTCGACTCGAACCACGCGGGGTCGACGGTGTTGACGCCGAGCATGGAACGGGCGCGTGGGAAGTAGGTGCCGTACATCTCCGCGGGGTCGACGGTGGGGAACTGCTCGGCGAAGTACGACTGGAGCGGGGTGACCGCCATGCCGCCGTTGACCAGCGAGCCGCCGCCGACACCGCGCCCGACGTACACGGACATGTTGGCGTAGTGCACGCGGTCCAGGACCCCGGGGTACGGGCTGATGTCCCTGTTGACGACGTCCAGCCACAGGAAGGTGGCCAGCGGCGCCTCGGTGCGGGTACGGAACCACATGGACCGCTGGTCGGGGGCGCTGGCGGAGCAGAAGACCTTGCCGTCGGAGCCAGGCGTGTTCCAGAGCCGGCCCATCTCGAGGACGACCGTGCGGATGCCCGCCTGACCGAGCCGGAGAGCGGCGACGGCACCGCCGTAGCCCGAACCGACCACGATCGCTGGGGCGTTGTCGACGGCGGCCGGTTCGACGGCCGACGCGGACTGGAGACCGATGCGGGTGAGACCGGACGCGGCGGCGGTCTGGAGGGCGACCATGCCGAGTACGTGACGTCTCGTCAGCTGATGCTGCATCAGTTTTGCTGTCATGCGCGCAGCATCGGCGGACTATCGCCTTCCGGCTAGGCCCTCAGAGCAATGACCTCAACTTCTCCGCCAGCAAGTCCCACCGCCACTTCTCCTCGACCCACTCCCGGCCCCGCTCCCCCATCCGGCGGCGCAGCCCGGCGTCGCCGAGGAGGACCAGGATCCGGTCGGCGGCCTCGTCGGCAGAGCCGCCGCGGACCACCCATCCCGTCTCGCCGTCGAGCACCGCGTCCGGCGCGCCGCCCGAGTCGCCGGCGACGACGGGGAGGCCGGTCGCGGAGGCTTCCAGGTAGACGATGCCGAGGCCCTCGACGTCGAGGCCGCCGCGGCGTGTACGGCACGGCATGGCGAAGACGTCTCCGGCGCCGTAGTGGGCGGGCAGCTCGGACCAGGGCACGGCGCCGGTGAAGCGGACCGAGCCGGCGACGCCGGTGTCGTGCGCGAGCCGGCGCAGGTCCTTCTCGTACGGCCCGCCACCCACGATCAGCAGGACGGCGTCGGGCTCCTTCGCCAGGATCCGGGGCATGGTCTGGATCAGGGTGTCCTGTCCCTTGCGCCGGACCAGCCGGGACACGCACACCACCACCGGCCGGTCCGTCAGCCCCAGCCGTGCCCGGATCTCGGCGCCGCCCGACCCGGGGTGGAAGGTCTTCTCGTCGACGCCCGGCGGCAGCTGCACCATCCGCGAGGCCGCCTCCGGCGTCAGCGCACCGGCGATCCGCGAGCGCGTGTACTCCCCGAGGTAGGTGATCGTGTCCGTCGACTCCCCTATCCGGCGCAGCAGTTGGCGCGCTGCGGGCAGCTGGGCCCACCCCGCCTCGTGACCGTGGGTGGTGGCCACCAGCCGCTCGGCCCCCGCCCTGCGCAGCGCGGGCGCCATCAGCCCGAGTGGTGCCGCCGCCCCGAACCACACCGACGTGCACCCGTGCTCGCGCAGCAGCCCGACCGCCCGCCGGGTCGCCCCCGGCGTCGGCAGCAGCATGGTCGTACGGTCCCGTACGACAGTGAAGGGCTGCTCGGCGTCGAAGGCCGCGGTCGCCTCGGCGCCCTCCCGGCCTCGCTTCCAGGTGGAGGCGTGGACGACCAGCCGCTCGGGGTCGAGGCGCAGCGCCATGTTGTGCAGGAACGCCTGGATGCCGCCGGGCCGGGGCGGGAAGTCGTTGGTGACGACGAGGGTCTTGTGCATCGCCGCCGACCCTACCGAACCGCTGCTCACAGCACCCGCCCGGCAGTTCGGTGGCGTCGGCCACGTTGGTGGCCGGTACACAGCCCGGCAGGACATCATGTTCACCTCGAGGCGGGCAGCGAACGGCAGGGGATCAGGGTGGAGACGACGGGCGCGTGGCGGTCCCTGGCATGGCTGCTGGGGATCTGGGGGCTGACCCGGACGGTCCTGCTCCTCTTCGTCTTCAAGGTGTACGTCTTCCCGGGCCCGGACGTCACCAGCGACGTGTCCGTGATCTACCAGGGCTGGTACGAGGTGCTGCGCACCGGCACCTTCCCGCTGGACGACGTGACCTGGCAGTACCCGCCGGCCGCCGCGCTCGCGATCCTCTCCCCGGGGCTGCTGTTCCACCTGGACTACACGTCGGCGTTCTTCGTCCTCGCCTTCACCGCCGACCTGACGGCGCTCCTGCTGCTCCTGTACGCGGGCCTGCGCCCCGGCAAGACGCTGCGCGGCGCCTGGGTGTGGCTGGTGGGCGTTCCACTGCTCGGGCCGACCGTGTACGCCCGCTACGACGTGATGGTCACCGCCGTCGCCGTGGCCGCGCTGCTCGCGGGGTCCCGGCATCCCCGGGCGATGGGTGTACTGACGGCGTTCGGGGCGATGCTGAAGGTGTGGCCGGTGCTGCTGCTGGTCGGCGCCCGAAAGCGCGGTGTGTGGGGTGCGGCCGCGGTCACCGCCGCCGTCCTGTCGGTAGTGTTCGCCGTCGCCATGCCGGGCGCGTTCGCGTTCCTGACCTTCCAGCGGGACCGGGGCACCGAGGTGGAGTCGCTGGGCTCGCTGGTCTTCCATGTGGCCCGGCAGTTCGGCTGGGACGGGCAGGTGCTGCTGAACTACGGCTCGGTGGAGTTCCTCGGCCCGTATGTCGGCGCCGTCAGCACGGCCGCCCTGGGCCTGACCGGCATCGCCTTCGGCTGGCTGCTGCTGTGGCGGCTGATGGCGACGCGGTTCCTGGCCCACACGCCGGCGGACGCGGCGTTCGTGGGGGTGCTGATGTTCACGGCCACCAGCCGGGTGATCAGCCCGCAGTACATGGTGTGGCTGGTCGGGCTGGCGGCCGTCTGCCTGTGCTTCCGCGGCAGCCGCATGAAGCTCCCCGTCGTCCTGGTCCTGGCGGCGGCCTTCGTGACGGTGCTGGAGTTCCCGGTCTGGTTCGCCCACGTCGTCGCGAGCGACGCCCTCGGCGTCACCCTCCTGTTCGTCCGCAACGGCCTGCTGGTCCTCGCCACGGTCCTCGCGGCCCGCGAGCTGTGGCGCTCGACGGTGACCCGCACCCCGGTGCCCGCACTCCCCGCTCAGGCGACCCGCACGAAGGAGACGTCGCTCCCTTCCTGACGCGGCTCGGCGGGCGGGCGTCGCGAGCCCCATCGGGGTCGCGGTTCAGCCCAGCTGCGCCCGCAGATACGCACGCCACCGCGCCGTGAAGTCCGCCGGCGTCGTCCCCAGTACGTCCTTCAGCGCGCCCTCCACCACGCCCGCCCGCTTCTCGTGCGCGCCCACGGCCCGGTAGAACTCCCCGAGCCTGACCTCGCCCCACCGGTCGGCGATCATCCGGCATGCCATCCAGCCGCCCTCGTACGCCAGCGCCAGCCTCGTCGCGTCCCCCGTGAAGCCGAAGTCCGCGTCGGACGGCAGCGTCGCCGGTAGCCGCCCCTCGCGCACCGCGCGGCCCAGCTCGGGGGCCGCCTGGGACGGGGAGCGGCCGGTGCCGAGGTAGCCGACCCAGTCGGCGTAGCCCTCGGACAGCCACAGGGGCGTGGCCGCGCTGGTGTCGGCGCGGGTGGCGACGTGGGTGGTCTCGTGGGTGAGGACCACCTGTTTGCCCACGCGGCCGAGGACGCCGTACGCATCGGGGTTGACGATGATCCGGTCCGCGGGCGCGTCGGCCTGGGCGCCGGTCTCGCCCGTGGTGACCGCGGCGATCCCCCGGTAGGAGGAGGCCGGTGAGCCGAGCAGCCCGGCCATTGCCTCCAGCGACTCCGGTACGAGGACCACGACGTGCCGCGCCCACTCCGTGCCCCACGTCTCCGACACGGCCGGCACCGCGCGGTGCGCCAGCTCCGCGTATCCGCGCAGTGACTCGGCGGACTGCCCGACGCCGAGGACGAGGCTCTCCTCGCCCCGTACGGCGGTCACCTCGCCCTGGTCCCACAGCTGTTCGGCGGACTTCTCCGCGGGCCGCTCCGCTTCGACGTACCACTGGCCGCCCGCGTCCAGGCTGAGAGTGAGGGTACGGCCGGCGGTGACCGGTGCCTTGTCGTAGCCGCGGACGCGGTAGCGCAGGTCGGCCTCGGCGGTGGCCGTGTCGCCGGTGCGGTGCAGGGCGGTCACGCGGTACGTCCAGGCGGCGAGGGGCACCGCGCGCAGGTTCCCGAACCAGTCCCGCGCGCCGGTCTTCAGGAACGCCGGCTCGTCGTGCCCGACTATCGCCTCCGCCCGCCGGTCCAGCACCCGCTGGACGTCGGCCCTGGCGGTGTCGGCCGGCGCTCTGCCGCCGCACGCCACCAGCGCGACGAGCAGCAGACAGAGCACGACGACTCCGGAACCCGACGCCCGCCTTCGACCAGCCATTTCCCGATCGTACGGCGGCGAAGGCGGGAGGGTCAGACCGCCGGTGCGCGAAGGTCAGACCCTGGTGACCGTGGCGCCCGGCATCATGCCCACCGGGTCGTAGCGCACGGGGGCGCCGGGATAGGGGGCGTGGATGACCTGGCCGTTACCCATGTACATCCCGACGTGACTGGCGTCGGAGCGGTAGGTGACCAGGTCGCCGGGCTGGGCCTGGGAGAGCGGGACCTGCCGGCCGGCGAACCGCTGGGCCTGCGAGGTGCGCGGCAGGGCGACGCCGGCCTGGGCGTAGGACCACTGCATCAGGCCCGAACAGTCGAAGCCGGAGGGGCCGTTGGCGCCCCAGACGTACGGCCTGCCCAGCGCGGACTGGGCGGCGGCCACCGCTGCCGCCGCGCGCGCCGAGGGCGTGACGACGCCCCCGAGGTCGGGCATGCCGTCGCGGCCGGAGCGGGAGGCGCGGTCGTAGGCGGCGCGGTCGGCGGACGGCAGGGAGTTGAGCAGCTGCCGGGCCTTGGCGAGTTTCCGCTCGACGGTCTTCTTGTGGGAGGCGACGGCCTTGCGGCTCCTGTCCAGCTCGGAGAGTTTCCGGGTGCCCTCGGCGCGCTCCTGGGCGAGTTGGCGCATCGCGTCCTGGAGGTCCTCGAGCTCACCGGCCTGGTGGGCGGTGATCCGGTCCAGTACGGCTGCCTTGTCGAGGTAGTCGTCCGGGCCGTCGGAGAACAGCAGGGCGAGGGACGGGTCGATGCCGCCGGAGCGGTACTGGGCGTCGGCCAGCGAACCGACCGCCTCCCGCAGCGCGTTGATGCGGTCCTGCTGGCGGGCGATCCGGTCCTGGGCGGTGCTGACCTGCTTGCGCAGGGAGTCGGCGCGCTCGTCGGCCTTGTTGTAGGCCTCGGTGGCCTTCTCGGCCTCCGCGTAGAGCGTGTCGACTTCGGCCCGGGTGTCGTCGTGCGTCGCGGCCACCGCCGATGTGGCGGGGACGACCCCGAGGGCCGCGGCGGCGGCTGACATGACGCAGAGCGCGGCAGTGGCGCCCCGGTCGAACCCGGATGGTACAAGGCGGCGATGGGACCCCACGGGAAGCCGCACTCCTTCCGCTGGCGGACAGGGAAACGCGGCAGACAGTAGCTCCGGGGAGGGGCGACAACCAAGGACCTCGGCGGGCACACAAAGTGACGCCCCGCCTCTGACGCAGGTCATGGGCGGGGCGTGCGGTCAGCGCGAGTTGTCGCAATTCGCCCGTTCGGACGGCGCGCGGTGTTGATCTTCGGAGATCAGACCCGGACGCCCCACATGAAGGGGCCGCCGATCGTGTTCATCGACTCGTAGCGGACGACGGTGCCGCTGCGCGGGGCGTGGATGATCTGGTTGTTGCCGGCGTAGATACCGACGTGATGCAGGTCACCGAAGAAGAACACCAGGTCGCCGGCCTTGAGGGCGGACACCGAGTTGATGCGGGTGCCGATCTGGGCCTGCGCCTCGGAGGTGCGCGGGATCTGGATGCCTGCCTGGGCGTAGGCCCAGGAGGTCAGGCCCGAGCAGTCGTAGGAGGCGGTGCCGGTGGCGCCGTAGACATACGGCTTGCCGAGCTGGCTCTGGGCGGCGGAGTAGGCCGCCGCGGCGCGGCCGGAGGCTGCGGTGCCGCCGCCGAGGGCGTCGCGGGCGCTGGCGCGGTTGGCGCGCTCCTGCTCGGCGTCGAGGGCGGCCTTCTCGGCAGCCGTCAGGGAGTTGAGCAGCTTCTGCGCGGCGGCGAGCTTGCTCTGGACTTCCTTCTTCTTCTTGCCCAGCTCGGTGCGGGTGGAGGCGAGGTCCTTGAGCTTCTCGGAGGCCTCGGCCCGCTCCTGGGCGAGTTCGCGCTGCTTGTCCTGGATCTTCTTCAGCGACTCGACCTGCTGGCTGCTCAACTGATCGAGCGTGGACGCCTTGTCGAGGTAGTCGTCCGGGTCCGCGGAGAGGAACAGCTGGACGGAGGAGTCGATGCTGCCGGTGCGGTACTGGGCGGCGGCCGCCAGGCCTATCCCCTCGCGCAGCTCGTTGAGCTCCTCCTGGCCGCGGGCGACGTTGTCCTGGATGGTGGAGATCTCCTTCTGGAGCTTCTCCTGCTTCTCCTTGGCGCCGTTGAACTTCTCGGTGGCCTGCTCGGCCTCTTCGTAGAGCTTGTCGACCTTGGCCTTGACCTCGTCCTTGCCGGGCTTCTCGCTCGGCGCGGCGTTGGCGGCCTGCGAGCTGATGGCCACGGCGGCTGCCGCCGCGGTGGTCAGCACGGTCACACGTGCCCGGCTCGGCTGCTTCGGTCGACGGTGGGACGCCACGGAGGTGAACTCCTTCTCTTGAGTGATCACCTGCTCGGAGGTTCGAGGCCAGACCCTAGTGACCTTCCCGTGATCAGTTCAAATCCTCACGAGGAAAATCTCGTCACACCGTGCATTCTTTGCCCACAACTCACATGCAGTGACGCCCGCTTGACACTACGTTGCGTGACGATTCCACCAATTCGGATATTAGGCCCGTACGTTGACCTTCAGGACAGCCGCTTGAGGAGCATCGCGGAAGCGACGGGCCGGGCGCCCGCCCGGGCGACCCCGTCGGCCACCTCGCGGTCGGTCGAGGCGACGATCACCGGACGGCCGGGCGGCTCGGCGCGCACCAGCTGGCGGATCAACTCGTCGGCGGTGACGCCCGGCTTGGAGAACAGCACCCGCACCCCGCGCGGCGGCGCCAGCAGCACCGGCGCGGCCAGCTCGGCCCCGTCGAAGACACAGGTCACTTCCGCCCCGGTCTGGGCGGCGAGCTGGGAGAGCTGACCGAGGAGCCTGAGGCGCTGCTTCTCGAGCGGCATCTGGGGATAGCCGGTCTTGGTGACGTTGTAGCCGTCGACCACCAGATGGGCCTGCGGCAGGGCGAGGAGCTGGTCGAGGATCGCGGGGTCGTTCTCGGACAGCGCCCGCGCGGCGATGTCCTTCGGGGTCATCCGTCCCGGTTCGACCGCGTCCACGGTCTCGGCGGGCCGTACGGACACGGGCGGCAGGGCGAGTTCGCGCCGCAGCCCCTGCGCCGCGTCGAGGACGGTGTCCAGAAGCAGACGCACGCGCATGTCCTCGACACTGCGCCCCTCCCGCGCTGCTTTGCGCGTGGCCTCCAGGGCGGCCTCCGCCTCCCCGAGCCGGGACTTCAGGCGCCGGGTCTCACTCTCGGCCGCGGACACCTGCGCCTGCCCCTCGGTGCGTACGGCGTCCATCTCGGCGTGCACCTTGCGCAGGGCTGCCTCGCCGCGCTTGACGTCACTGAGGGCCGCGCGCAGCTTGCGGTGAAGCGAGTCGGCTTCCTTCTTCGCCGCGTCCAGCTCGGTCCGCATCCGCTCGGTCTCGGTACGGGTGTGGTCCCGGGCGGCGGCGAGTTCCTCGCGCAGCCGCTCCAACTCGGCGCGGTTCTCCTCGTCGGCGCGCTCGGCGTCGGCCCGCAGGGCCTCCTCGCCGGCCGCGGTCACCAGCTTCACCCAGCCGGTGGGGCGCAGCACATAGGCCGCGGCCGCCACGTCGAGCGGATCCGCGGCCGGGGGCGGCGAACCGGCGTCGAGGGCGCCGGACAGCTCCGGCTGGGCCTCTCTGAACTTCTCCCCGATCCGCTGCCGGAACAGCGGATCGGTCTCCAGCGCGGCCGCCATCGCGTTGCCGGCGAACTTGGCCCGCCGGTTCGGGGCGAACCGGGCGTACTGCCTGAGCTGGGCGGGCAGCTCACCGACGGTCAGCCCGCCGAAACCGTCGGACACGATCTGGACGACGCGACGGCGCACACCGTCGGGCAGCGGACGGTCGAGCACCTCAGCGGCGCCGTCGCCCGGCCCCCCGCCTGCGCTCTCCACCATCCGTCACACCCCAATGCCTGTGCGGGGCCCGCTCCCGTCAGGAGCCGGCACCCGGCCTGTCAACGAGTTCCACCTGGTCCACGGCGTTGCACCAGCGGCAGCGCACCGACTCGATGGTCTCACTGACCACCTCGCGCTCCTCGACCTTCGGCTCTCCGGCCAGGTCGAGGTGGACATACTCGACGACCTTCGACGAACGGGTCACGTCGAAGCGCGTGAGATTGCCGCAGAGGGTGCAGCGCCACCGCGTCGTGGCGGTCGGCAGGGGAACCGTCATCGTGACTGTGCTCTTTCCTTCTTGGCTTCTATTGTCAGTGACGCGCCGGCCTCCCCGGTGCGTGTGGCTCGTTACCCTACGGCCTGGCGGGTAGTCGCCGCCCGTCCGTCCACGGCGGCGAGGCGGTCTGTGCCGTTCGGTCCGGTTACGTCATGCTCTGTGTCCATGGTCGGTAACTGGGGCGTATCCGTCGGCAGGACCTTGTGGCGGCCGTCGGCGCCGGTGACGTACGCACTGATCGCCCTGTGCTGCCTGATCTTCCTGATCGGCCCGGCGGCCGGCCTGAATCCGGCGTACGGCTCCGGCGAGGGGCTGCTCACCGCGCAGCACGCCTACTTCCGCCGCTGGGGCGTGATCCCCGTAGAACTGTTCGAGGGTTCCGCCCGGGCCGCCCTCACCCCCGCCACAGCCCTGTTCATCCACGGCAGCTGGGTCCATCTGCTCGGCAACATGCTCTTCCTCTACGTCTTCGGGATGATGACCGAGGAACGGATGGGCCGCGTCCAGTTCACGCTGTTCTACCTCGGCTGCGGCTACCTCGCCCTGCTGGGCTACGCGGCCGCCAACGCGGACTCCACGCAGTCCCTGGTCGGCGCGTCCGGGGCGATCTCGGCCGTCCTGGGCGCGTTCCTGTACCTGTTCCCCCGGGCACGGGTGACAAGTCTGCTGCCGTTCCTCTTCTTCCTTCCGCTGCGCTTCCCGGCGTGGGTGGTGCTGCCGTTCTGGGTGGCCCTGCAGTGGGTGGCGGCGGGGCGGGCGAGCCAGGGGCCGGGGGTGGCGTATCTGGCCCATCTGGTGGGCTTCGGGCTCGGTCTCGGCTACGCCTGGGTGCGGTTCGGAGAAAAGGAAAGGCGCGTAGCGCGGCCCTGGAAGGGCGGTGGTGGGAGACGGGCGGGCGACTAGAGTGAAGGCCGCCCCAGCTCCGGCCTCCGAGGGAGAGAACCAGCCGTGATCACCGCGATCGTCCTGATCAAGACCAGCGTGGACCGGATTCCCGAGATCGCGGAACGGATCGCCGCGCTGGACAGCGTCAGCGAGGTCTTCTCCGTCACCGGCACCTACGACCTGATCGCCATCGTGCGGGTGAAGGAGCACGAGGACCTCGCCGAGGTCATCCCGGGCAGCATCAGCAAGATCCCCGGCGTGGAGGGGACGGACACGCACGTGGCGTTCCGGACGTACTCGCAGCACGACCTGGAGGCGGCGTTCGCGATCGGTCTTGACAGCTGAGCGCCCGGGTCCCTCCCCTGACGTCTTCGACGGCCTTTGATGAAGAGTTCTTCATCTCGGCCTCATCCTGACCGCCGGCTTCCGTTCGCAGGATGAGCCCCATGGTCTTCTCTCGCCGGATGGCGGCCCCGGCCGCCGTCGTGGTGATCCCGCGCGGAATCGCCGCGACCAGTTTCGCCCTCACCGACAGTCCGGGGCCGCCGACGGTTCCGCCGCGGGTGGAGCTGGACAACGGCTCGCCCACACCGGCACGGACGCCCACACCCACGCCCCCGTCCACCCGGCCCGGGGCCGACGCCCGGCGACGACAACTGACCCACCGCGGTGGCGGCTCTCCGCCCGGGGCCGCATCCTGCTCTGGCTGGTGTTCGTGATGGCGGTCGCGCTCGCCGCCCTCCTGGTCCGGCAGTACGCCGACCCGGACGAGGAGCTGATCGGCCTGGTGGGCCGGGCGGGGCAGGACCCGACGCACCTCCACCAGCGCCGCGACCTGCCCGCACCGCTGTTCCGGGACACCGACGCCCAGCGCCGCATCTTCGACTCGCCCGACTCCTCCGGCGTCCTGATGCGGGCGTCCGGCGAGATCCGCTGGGCCAAGGTCCCCGTCGCCCGGCCCGGCGCCGAGCCGGAGGCCGCGTTCGTGGTCGCCGTCCACCCCGCCCGCGAGCTGGAGCGGGTGGAGGTCGTCTTCCGCATCCTGCTCGCCATCTCCGGGGTCGCCCTGCTGCTGACCACCGGCATCGGCTGGGCGGTCGCCGGCCGGATCCTGATGACCGTACGGCTCACCGCGGCGGAGCTCACCGAGCACGACCTGACCCGGCGTATCCCGGTGCACGGCCACAACGACATCCCTCGTCCCGCCCACCCTGCACGATCCGGGCGCCACCACGACGTACGGCGTCGGCGAGCTGATCCGCGCCGCCCTCGACACCGGCGTACGGCGGATCCTGGCCGGCTGCGGCGACTCCGGTACGTCCGACGTGGGCGCCGGCGCGCTCCAGGCGCTCGGGATGCGGCTGCTGGACGCGGACAGCCGTGAACTCCCCTGGGGCGACCGCGAGTTGAGGCGCGTCAGCCGGATCGACGCGCGGGGCCTGGACCCGCGCCTGCGTGAGGTGGAGCTGCTCGTCTCCTGCATCCCGATCAACGTGCTGTGCGGGGTGCGCGGCGTGGCCCGCGCCTACGGACCGCAGAAGGGCGCGACGCCCGCGCAGGTCGAGGAGCTGTCGGCGGGCCTGGACAACTGGGCGCAGGTCCTCACCCGCGACCTGGCCGTCACCCGCACCGACCTGCGGTACGGCGACGGCACCGGCGCGTCCGGCGGTCTGGGCGCGGGCCTCGCCGCCCTCGGCGCCCGTTTCCTGCCCCGCTTCGACGCGCTGCTGGACTACCTCGACCTGGCCGTCACCGCCGAGGGCGCCCTGGACCACCAGACGCCCCGCGGGAAGGCGCCGGCCGAGGTGGCCCGCCGGGCCAAGCCGCACGGGCGCCCGGTGCTCGTGCTGGCGGGCACGCTCGGCGAGGGCGCGCACAAGGTGCCCGGCGTGGATGCCTTCAGCGGCATCCTGCCGGCCTCGATGGCGCTGGCCGAGGCGCTGGTGCGGGCGGGCGAACTGCTCACCGACGCCACCGGACGCGCCCTGCGGATGATCCAGCTGGGCGCCCGGCTACCGGCTCACGCGGAGGTGTCCGGCACGCAACGCCCGTCCTCCGTACGGTAGTTCCACCGGGCGCCGTCCGTGACGAGCTCCTTCACGGCGCTGACGAACCGCTCGACGTGCTCGTCCGGCGTACCCGCCCCGAAGCTCACCCGGATCGCGTTGAGGGACTTCTCGCCGGGCGCGGCCTCGGGGGCACCGCACTCGCCCTGCGTCTGCGGGTCGCTGCCCAGCAGGGTCCGCACCAGCGGGTGGGCGCAGAACAGACCGTCCCGCACCCCGATGCCGTACTCGGCGGAGAGCGCGGCGGCGAAGTGCGAGCTGTTCCAGCCGTCGACGACGAAGGAGATCACGCCGACGCGCGGGGCGTCGTCCCCGAAGAGCGACAGGACGCGCACCTCGGGCACCTCGGCGAGCCCGGCGCGCACGGTGTCGATGAGGTACCGCTCCCGGGCGACCAGGGTGTCGAAGCCGGCCTCGGTGAGCGCCTTGCAGGCGGAGGCGATGGAGTAGGCGCCGATGACGTTGGGCGACCCGGCCTCGTGCCGGGCGGCGCTGTCGTGCCACTCCACGTCCACTCCCCCGTCGGCACGCCGGCTGACCTTGCGGCTGGCGCCGCCGCCCGCGAGGTACGGCTCGGCCTCGGTCAGCCAGTCGGCACGGCCGGCCAGCACACCGGAGCCGAACGGGGCGTACAGCTTGTGCCCGGAGAAGGCGACCCAGTCGACGTCCAGGTCCTGGACGGACACCGGGTGGTGCGGGGCCAGCTGGGCGGCGTCCAGGACGATCCGGGCGCCGTGCGCGTGGGCGGCGGCGGCCAGCTCCCGTACGGGCCACAGCTCGCCGGTGACGTTCGAGGCGCCGGTGACGCACACCAGGGCCGGTCCGTGGGGGGCGCGGTCGGCGAGGGCGCGCTCCAGGGTCTCGACGGCCTGGCGCGGGGTGCGGGGGGCGTTGAGGTAGGTGACCTGGGCGTCGCGCCAGGGCAGCAGGGAGGCGTGGTGCTCGGTCTCGAAGACGAAAACCTGGCAGTCGGCGGGCAGTGCGGCGGCGAGCAGGTTGAGCGAGTCGGTGGTGGACCGCGTGAAGACCACCTGGTCGCCGTCCCGGCAGCCGAGGAACTCGGCGACCGTCCTGCGGGCGTTCTCGAACAGGTCGGTGGAGAGCTGCGAGAGGTACCCGGCACCGCGGTGGACGCTGCCGTAGTACGGCGCGTAGGCGGCGACGTCGTCCCACACGCGCTGCAGCGCCGGGGCGCTGGCGGCGTAGTCGAGCGCGGCGTAGGTGACCTCGCCGCCGGTGACGAGCGGGACGGTGACATCACGGCCGAGAACCGGCAGCGGGGCGCAGACGGACCGGTCGGCGGCAACGGTGGAGACAGACATGGCGAACTCCCGTGAGAGGCAGCTGAATCGACCACGCGAGCGGACATGGCTCAAGCGCGGAAGGAAAGTGAAAGGGGGATGCGGAGGCGGGGCTCTGCGGCCCTATCGCATTCGCTTGCTCACGGAAGGCTCCTCGACGACCAGGACCCCTGGCTTCTCGAGGGGTCCGCGCTTGCCGCAGACCTCGCTGCCCACGGCCTGGTCCTCACCCGGGGCACCCCGCCACGGACGGAGGGTTGCCGGACAGTCGGCCGGGGCCTCATGACTGTCACTCATGACCTGGTACAGGAACGTACGTGAAGTGATCGGAGTCCCGCAACCCGAGTCCGGATTGCGGGACATCCAGCCGCGGAAGGCTACGCGTTGCTGGCCGCCACCCAGCGGTCCAGCGTCCGCTTGGCCGCCCCCGAGTCGATCGACTCCGCGGCCTTCGCCATACCGGCGCCGATCCGGTCCACCAGCGGCCCGTCACCGGGTTCCAGGGCCACCAGGGCGGCCGCCGAGTTCAGCAGTACGGCGTCCCGTACGGGGCCCGTCTCACCGTTCAGCAGGCGCAGCGCCACGTCGGCGTTGTACGAGGCATCCGCGCCCCGCAGCGCCTCCACCGGCACCAGCTCGAGGCCGACGTCCCGCGGGTCGAAGGCCTCCTCGGTGACCTTGCCGTCGCGGACGATCCACACCCGTGAGGTGGCCGTGGTCGTCAGCTCGTCGAGACCGTCGTCGCCGCGGAACACCAGGGCGGACGAGCCGCGTTCGGCCAGGACGCCAGCCATGAGCCCGGCCATCCGGGTGTCGAAGCAGCCGATCGCCGAGGCGGTGACCCGGGCGGGGTTGGTCAGCGGGCCGAGGAGGTTGAACGAGGTCGGGATCCCCAGGTCCCGCCGGACCGCGCCGACGAATCGCATCGAGGGATGGAACTTGGCCGCGAAGCAGAAGGTGATCCCGGCCTGTTCCACCACGTGAGCCACCCGCTCGGGCGACAGGTCCAGGTTGATGCCGAGCTTCTCCAGGACGTCGGAGGATCCGCTCGCCGAGGACGCCGCCCGGTTGCCGTGCTTGACGACCTTCGCGCCGGTGCCCGCGATCACGATCGCGGACATCGTCGAGATGTTGACCGTCCGGGCCCGGTCGCCGCCGGTGCCGACGATGTCGACGGCCGGACCGGGGATGTGCAGGGGCTGCGCGTGCGCGTACATCGCCTCGACGAGGCCGTTGATCTCCTCGACGGTCTCGCCCTTGGCCCGCAGCGCCACCATGAAGCCCGCGATCTGGGCGTCCGTGGCCTCGCCGCTCATGAAGCGGTTCATGGCCCACGCCGTGTCGGCGGCGTTCAGGTCCTGTCCGCGGAGCAGGGTGCTCAGTACGTCGGGCCAGGTGCGGCCCGCCGCGGTGTCGCCTCCAGCGGGGGTCACAGCGCTCATAAGCCGCTCCTGGGTGCAGTCCCGTAGACCGGGACGTGAGTCTCAACGGGTCCACCCTATCCAGCCCCGGGCACGGCGAGGGGCCCCCGTCCGAAGACCGGACGGGGGCCCTTCAACCGTGGCGTGGCTGGCGCAGCGATCAGTGGTGGCCGTGGCCGCTCGTGATCTCCTTGTACTCCTCGACGGTCGGCTTCGGGATCTGGGCGTCCTCGTCGAAGTACGCCTTGCTGACCTTGGCGCGCAGCTTCTCGGAGCCCTTCACCTTGCGCTCGACACCGTTCTCGTCGACCGCCGGGCCGATCTCGACCGGCTTGTACTGCTCGTGCGCGGTGAGGGTGTGCAGCGCGTCCTGGCTGAGCGGCTCGTGCACCTCGATGAACTCACCGTGCGGCAGGCGCTTGATGATGCCGGTCTCACGACCGTGCAGCACCTTGTCCTTGTCGCGGCGCTGGAGGCCGAGGCAGATCCGCTTGGTGAGGATGAACGCGATGACCGGTCCGACGAAGAAGAAGATCCGGACGAACCAGGTGATGGCGTTGATCGACAGGTGCAGGTGGGTGGCCCACAGGTCGTTGCCACCGCCCACCAGCGTGATCATGTACATCGTGACCCAGGCGACACCCAGAGCCGTACGGGTCGGGGCGTTGCGGGGACGGTCCAGGATGTGGTGCTCACGCTTGTCACCGGTGACCCAGGACTCGATGAACGGGTACAAGGCCAGCGCGGCGAGCACCACGCCGAAGAGGACCAGCGGGATGAACACGCCCAGGACGAGCGTGTGACCCCAGATGTTGACCTCCCAGCCCGGGAAGAAGCGGATCAGGCCCTCGGCGAAGCCCATGTACCAGTCGGGCTGGGCGCCGGTGGACACCTGGTCCGGACGGTAGGGGCCGATGGCCCAGACCGGGTTGATCTGGGCGACCGCCGAGATCACCGCGATCACACCGAAGACCAGGAAGAAGAAGCCGCCGGCCTTGGCCATGTACACCGGCAGCAGCGGCATGCCGACGACGTTCTTGTTCGTCTTGCCGGGACCAGCGAACTGCGTGTGCTTGTGGAAGAACACCAGGATCAGGTGCGCCACCACGAGCCCGAGCATGATGCCCGGCAGCAGCAGGATGTGGATCGAGTAGAACCGGGCCACGAAGTCGTCGCCGGGGAACTCGCCGCCGAACAGGAACATCGAGATGTACGTGCCGACGATCGGCGTGGCCAGGATCGCGCCCTGGGTGAAGCGGACACCGGTGCCGGAGAGCAGGTCGTCCGGGAGCGAGTAACCGGTGAAGCCGGTGAACATGCCCAGGACGAACAGCAGGAAGCCGAACAGCCAGTTGATCTCACGCGGCTTGCGGAAGGCGCCCGTGAAGAAGACGCGCATCATGTGCACGAACATCGCCGCGAGGAAGATCAGCGCCGCCCAGTGGTGGATCTGCCGGATCAGCAGACCGCCGCGCACCTCGAAGCTGATGTCCAGCGTCGACTTGAAGGCCTCGCTCATCAGCTGGCCCTGCATGGGGACGTAACTGCCGTGGTACTCCACCTCGTTCATCGACGGGTGGAAGAACAGCGTCAGGTACACACCCGTGAGGATGATGATGATGAAGCTGTAGAGCGCGACCTCACCCAGCATGAACGACCAGTGGTCGGGGAAGATCTTGCGCATGTTGGCCTTGGCCAGGGTGTAGATCCCGAGCCGGCCGTCGGCCCAGTCGGCGATCTTCTCGCCGGCCGGTGCCTTCTCGCGCGAGCGCGAGGCGGAGTTGGTCGTAGTGCTCATCCGCGCTCCCAGAATGCAGGACCGACGGGCTCTTCGAAGTCGCCGAGCGCCTCGAGGTAGCCCTCGTCGTTCACGCCGATGCGCAGCTGCGGCAGGGCGTGGCCGGCCGGGCCGAAGATCACTCGGGCACCGTCGGAGAGGTCGAAGGTGGACTGGTGGCAGGGGCACAGCACATGGTGCGTCTGCTGCTCGTACAGCGAGATCGGGCAACCGACGTGGGTGCAGATCTTCGAGTACGCCACGATGCCCTCGTGCGACCACTCGAGCTCGCGCTTGTCCTTGATGTTGTCCGGCTGGATCCGGACGATCATCAGGGCGGCCTTGGCGATCTCGGTCTGGAACTCGTGGTCGTGCTCCTCCAGGCCCTCGGGCTTGGCGAAGGTGAGGGAGCCGACCGCGACGTCCGCCGGACGCAGCGGCTCGTTGGTGTTCATGTTGACGAGCAGCTTGCCCTTGGACCACAGGGTGTGGCGCAGCTTGGTGCCGGGCAGCGGGCCCAGGTCGCGCAGCAGCACGACGCCGGAGAGCGGGAACAGGGCCAGCGCGCCGAACATCGTGTTGCGGATCAGCTTGCGGCGGCCGAGCGCGGACTCCTTGGCGCCCTGCTTGAAGTCCGCGTGGACCTTCGCACGGACCTCGGGCTCCGCCTCGATCGGGTGCCGCTCGTCGGCGATCTCCTCGTCCGACATCAGGGTGCGGGCCCAGTGGACCGCGCCCGCGCCGATGCAGAACAGCGCCAGACCGAGGGTCAGCCCCAGCGCGAAGTTCAGCGCGTTGAGGTGCCCGATCGGGAAGACGAAGACCGACTTGTCGTGCGGGATCGTCACATACGAGGCGATGAAGCCGACGGTCGCCAGCATGGACACCGTGAACAGCAGGGCGACCGCGCGCTCGGACCGCTTGGCGGCCCGCTCGTCGATGTCCTGGATCCGGTGCTCGTGGGGCGGCAGACCCGGGTCGGCGAACGGGTGCTTCTCGTCCGCGACCGCTACCTGGGTGGTGTCCTGCGCAACGGGCAGGTTCTCTTCTGGAATGTCTTGGCTACTCATGACTTCTTGGCCTTTGCGGTCCGAGCGGCGACCCAGACGGCGACCGCGATCAGCGCGCCGAGTCCGAAGATCCAGGCGAACAGACCCTCACTGACCGGACCGAGTCCGCCCAGCTCGAGGCCGCCGGGGTTCACCGTCTCGTCCCCGTTGACCGCGTTCAGGTACGCGATGATGTCCTTCTTGTTCTGCTCCGACAGCGTGGTGTCGGGGAACGAGGGCATGTTCTGCGGGCCGGTCTGCATGGCCTCGTAGATGTGCTTCGGGTCGACGCTCTCGAGGTCCGGCGCGTACTTGCCGTGCGTCAGCGCGCCGCCCTTGCCGGTGAAGTTGTGGCACTGGGCGCAGTTGTTGCGGAACAGGTCGCCGCCCTTGGCGATGTCGGCGCCCTCGGGGCCGTACTGCGCCTCGGTCGGCACGGACGGACCGGCACCCAGCGAGGCGATGAAGGCCGCCAGCTGGTCGATCTCGGCCTGCGTGTAGACCTTCTTCTTCTTCGGCACCTGGGCGCCCTGGGAGGTCGCGGCCGGCATCCGGCCGGTGCCGACCTGGAAGTCGACGGCCGCGGCGCCCACGCCCACCAGGCTGGGACCGTCGGAGCTGCCCTGACCGCCGGTTCCGTGGCAGCTGGCGCAGCCGACGGCGTAGAGCTTCTTGCCCTCCTCGATGGTCAGGGACTGGGCGGTCTCATCGGCCTTGGCGTCGCGCGTGGGCACGAACGCGGCGTACACCATCCCCGTCGTCGCCAGCGCGAGGAGTAGGACGACGACCGCCGCCAGCGGATGGCGTCGTCGTGCGGAGAGCTTTTTCACGGATTACCCCGGTGTCAGGATCTTCTGCGTCGATGCTTCTGGATGCGTGTTGCGGGAACGCGCTACTTGATCATGTAGATCGTGGCGAAGAGGCCGATCCAGACGACATCGACGAAGTGCCAGTAGTAGGACACGACGATGGCGGCGGTCGCCTGCTCGTGCGTGAACCTCTTGGCCGCGTAGGTGCGGCCGAGGACCAGCAGGAAGGCGATGAGACCGCCCGTCACGTGCAGGCCGTGGAAACCGGTGGTCAGGTAGAAGGCCGAGCCGTACGGGTCGGAGGAGAGCGAGAGCCCGTCCTTCTTGACCAGCTCGGTGTACTCGTACACCTGACCGCCGATGAAGACCGCACCCATCACGAAGGTGACGATGAACCAGCCCCGGAGCTTCTTCACGTCACCGCGCTCGGCGGCGAAGACGCCGAGCTGGCAGGTGAGGGAGGAGAGCACCAGGATCGTGGTGTTGGTCGCCGAGAACGGGAAGTTCAGGGCATGCGCCATTTCCTTCCAGTGATCGGGTCCCGTCACTGATCGCAGGGTGAAGTACATCGCGAAGAGGGCCGCGAAGAACATCAGCTCGGAACTCAGCCAGATGATGGTTCCGACGCTGGTGAGGTTCGGCCGATTGACCGATGGGTGCGCGTGCCCGGTTTCTACTGTCGTTGCTGTCGCCACGACCGACATTATGTCGGTCGCTTATCCCGCCCTCACTCCGGGGGGTGCCGTTCGGAGTGTTCGCAGCTCGGGTACGGCCCGTATGGCCCATCGAAGTGGTGTCCGAACCGCTGTTGACGGGCTGTTCAAGGGAGTAGCATCCGCGGCATCGGGCTCTGCCCGTCTTGGGCCGTACGACGCTGACGTCACGGAGGAAGCATGCAGCCGACCGCCACGGTGCTGGTCTACAGCGACGACTCCAACACCCGCGAGCAGGTGCGGCTGGCCTCCGGCCGACGGCCGGCTCCCGATGCCCCGTTGGTCGAGTTCCTGGAGTGCGCCACTCCGGCCGCCGTTGTGAAGGAGCTGGACAAGGGCGGCATCGACGTCTGCGTGCTGGACGGGGAGGCCGCGCCCATGGGGGGCATGGGGATGTGCCGGCAGATCAAGGACGAGGTCTTCGCCTGTCCGCCGGTGCTGTTGCTGATCGGCCGGCCTCAGGACGCGTGGCTGGCTACGTGGAGCCGCGCTGATGCGGCTGTGACGCTGCCTGTGGAGCCTGTGGAGTTCGCGGCGGCGCTTGCTTCGCTGTTGCGGCAGAAGAGGGCTCTGAACGCCTAGGAGCTCGGTTCTGAGCGGTTGTGCGGCGGCTGCGGGCCCGTGGGGGGTGCTCGCGCAGTTCCCCGCGCCCCTTATGGGGCGCTCACACCGCCGTCGGGCGCAGTCTTGCCGCCTCCTCCGGGCGAGGGCCGTCCGGGGTTCCGCCGACCAGTGCGCTGCCCTTGCGCCACTTCTTCCAGGCGAGGTTCCAGTCGCCGAAGCCGTTGCCGAAGGGTTCCATGGTGTTGCCGTAGCTGTTGACGACCTCGACGATGTCGCCCTCGCGGACGTTGTCGAAGAACCACTCGGCGTTGCCGGTGCTCATGCCGGTGCAGCCGTGGCTGACGTTGGCGGAGCCCTGGGAGCCCACGGACCAGGGGGCGGCGTGGACGTACTCGCCGCTCCACGTGACGCGGGTGGCGTAGTAGACGGGCAGGTCGTAGGACTCCGGTGAGCCCTCGGCGATGCCTATGCTGGTGCCGCGCATGCGTACGAAGTACTCCTTGCCCAGGACCACCTTGACGCCGTTGCGGGTCTCGAAGCCGGGCTTGCCGGTGGTCACGGGGAAGGTCTTGATCTTCTCGTCGTTCTTGTACACCGTCATCGAGTGCGACGAGGCGTCCGTGACGGCGATGACGCGGTCGCCCGTGGTGATCTTCAGGGGGTTGACCTTGCCGCCCCAGAGCCGGTCGCTGATCCTGACGCCCTCCAGGTTGCTGCGGACCTGGATGGTGGCGTGGGCGGGCCAGTACTCCCTGGGGCGGTAGTGGAGTTCCTTGTCGTCGACCCAGTGCCAGGTGCCCTGGGCGGCGGGCGTGGAGTCGACCCTGAGGGCCCGCTCGACGATGGCCCGCTGTGCCTTGTTCTTGATGGGCTTGCTCAGCTCGGCGGTGATGGGCTGGCCGACGCCGTACTTGCCCGCCTTGGGGCCGAACTTCACGGTCAGGTGCTTCTTGCTGGTGGGCCTGCTGGTGTCGAAGGTGAGGACCTTGCGGCCGGGCGCCCCGTCCTCGTCCTCCGTGCTCACCCGCACCGTGTAGCGGGCGTCGGCGGCCAGCGGGGAGGTGCTGTGCCAGCGGCTGCCGTCGGCGGAGAGTTCACCCGTCACGTACCGTCCGGTGGCGTCCATGGCGGTGACGTCCGTGATACGTCCGTCGGAGCCCTCGGCTGTGACCTCCAGGGGCTTGTCGGGGTCGGCCTTCTTCCCGTCACCGGTGGGACCGTTGAAGGCTATCTGGTCCGCCGCGTCGTACGGCTCGGCGGACAACGGATGGCCGTCACTGCTGCAGGCGGTGACGCCCGCGCCGAGGGCGATCACCAGCAGCGTGCAGCTGACGACGGTGCTGGGGGGGCGTGAGTGGTTCATGACCTCACGCTAGGAAGGTCCGTCAACGGTGGCGCGCCGGGTGACTCGTACGAGGGACACAGATTGCGGCAAACGCAGGAGCCCGGACCCTCCTTACGGAGTGTCCGGGCTCCTGTGCGGCTCAGCTCGTGCTACTGGGTGCGGTTCTCACCGCGGTAGTACTCGAAGACCCAGCCCCAGACGCCGACCAGGAGCAGCGGCGCCGAGAAGTACATCAGCCACCAGCCGATCGCGATCGACAGGAAGGCCAGCGCGCCTCCGACGGCGAGCGACAGCGGCTGCCAGCTGTGCGGGCTGAAGAACCCGACCTCGCCGGCGTCGTCCGCCACGTCCGCGTTCTTGTTGTCCTGCGCACCCGCGTCGACCCGCCGGGCGGTGAAGCCCAGGTAGAAGCCGATCATGATGCTCAGGGCGAAGGAGAGGAAGAGAGCCGTGGTGCCGGCCGGCTCCTTCGACCACACGCCATAGACGATCGCCATACCGAGGAGGAAGACGCTCAGCCAGACGAACATGGTGCCCTGGGTCTTCACTTGCCGGCCTCCTTGCCACCAGCCAGAGCCTTCTCACCGTGAGGGGCGTTCTCGAGCTGGTCGAGCGCGGCGATCTCAGGGTGGTGCAGGTCGAACGCCGGGGATTCGCTGCGGATACGGGGCAGGGTGAGGAAGTTGTGCCGCGGCGGCGGGCACGATGTGGCCCACTCCAGCGAGCGGCCGTAGCCCCACGGGTCGTCGACCTCGATCTTCTTGCCGTACTTGGCCGTCTTCCAGACGTTGTACATGAACGGCAGGACCGACAGGCCGAGGACGAACGAGCTGATGGTCGAGATCGTGTTCAGGGCGGTGAAGCCGTCGGCCGCGAGGTAGTCCGCGTAACGGCGCGGCATGCCCTCGGCACCCAGCCAGTGCTGGACCAGGAAGGTGCCGTGGAAGCCGATGAACAGCGTCCAGAAGGTGATCTTGCCGAGGCGCTCGTCGAGCATCTTGCCGGTCATCTTCGGCCACCAGAAGTGGAACCCGGCGAACATCGCGAAGACGACGGTGCCGAACACGACGTAGTGGAAGTGCGCCACCACGAAGTACGAGTCCGAGACGTGGAAGTCCATCGGCGGCGAGGCCAGGATGACACCGGTCAGACCACCGAAGGTGAAGGTGATCAGGAAGCCGGTCACCCAGAGCATCGGCGTTTCGAAGGACAGACTGCCCTTCCACATCGTTCCGATCCAGTTGAAGAACTTCACGCCCGTTGGCACGGCGATGAGGAACGTCATGAAGGAGAAGAACGGCAACAGCACACCGCCGGTGACGTACATGTGGTGAGCCCACACCGTCACGGACAGACCCGCGATCGCGATGGTGGCCGCGATCAGACCCATGTAGCCGAACATCGGCTTACGGGCGAAGACCGGGATGATCTCACTGACGATGCCGAAGAACGGCAGCGCGATGATGTACACCTCTGGATGGCCGAAGAACCAGAACAGGTGCTGCCACAGCAACGCTCCGCCGTTGGCCGAGTCGAAGATGTGCGCCCCGAACTTGCGGTCCGCCTCCAGCGCGAACAGCGCGGCGGCCAGCACCGGGAAGGCGAGCAGGACCAGCACACCGGTCAGCAGCACGTTCCACACGAAGATCGGCATGCGGAACATGGTCATGCCCGGCGCGCGCATGCAGATGATCGTGGTGATGAAGTTGACCGAGCCGAGGATGGTGCCGAAGCCGGAGAAGGCCAGGCCCATGATCCACAGGTCGGCGCCGATGCCCGGCGAACGGACCGCGTCCGAGAGCGGGCTGTAGGCGAACCAGCCGAAGTCGGCGGCGCCGTCGGGGGTGAGGAAGCCGCCCACCGCGATCAGCGAGCCGAACAGGTACAGCCAGTAGGCGAACATGTTCAGCCGCGGGAACGCCACGTCGGGCGCGCCGATCTGCAGCGGCATGATCCAGTTCGCGAAACCGGCGAACAGCGGCGTCGCGAACATCAGCAGCATGATCGTGCCGTGCATCGTGAACGCCTGGTTGAACTGCTCGTTCGACATGAACTGCAGACCCGGCCGGGCCAGCTCGGCGCGCATGAACAGCGCCATCACGCCACCGATGCAGAAGAACGCGAACGACGTGACGAGGTACAGCGTCCCGATCGTCTTGTGGTCAGTGGTGGTGAGCCACTTGATCACGACGTTGCCGGGCTGCTTGCGCCTGACCGGCAGCTCGTTCTCGTACGAGTCCTCGGCTGCCGCGGCACCCTGGGGTTCGTTGAGGATGCTCACAGGTTGTTCGTCTCCCGGTTCTTCTCGTGGCTCGTCTGCGCGATGCCGGCGGGAACGTAACCGGTCTGCCCCTTCTTCACGAGTTCCTGGAGGTGCTCCTCGTAAAGCTCGGGGGAGACCACCTTCACGTTGAACAGCATCCGGGAGTGGTCGACGCCGCAGAGCTCGGCGCACTTGCCCAGGAAGGTGCCCTCCTGGTTCGGGGTCACCTCGAAGGCGTTGGTGTGGCCCGGAATGACGTCCTGCTTCATCAGGAACGGCACCACCCAGAAGGAGTGGATGACGTCACGAGAGGTCAGGACGAAGCGGACCGTCTTGCCCTTGGGCAGCCACAGGGTGGGGCCCGGGTTGCCCGTCTGCGGGTTCTCGCTGGCGGGCGTACCGGCGTCGTAGACACCGCCGGCGTTCGCCGGGAAGTCCTCCTTGAACCGGTCCGGAATCGCGGCCAGGTTCTTGTCGGTCTTCGCGTCACCGGTGGAACCGTCGACGTTCTCGACGTAGTTGAAGGCCCAGCTCCACTGGTAGCCCACCACGTTGACGGTGAGGTCGGGCTTCTCCTTGAGTTCGAGAAGCTTCGACTCGTCGCGGGCCGTGAAGTAGAAGAGCACCGAGACGATGATCAGCGGGACCACCGTGTACAGCGCCTCGATGGGCATGTTGTACCGGGTCTGCGGAGGGACCTCGACCTTGGTGCGGCTACGCCGGTGGAAGATCACACTCCACATGATCAGGCCCCACACCAGCACGCCGGTGGCCAGTGCGGCAGCCCAGGAGCCCTGCCAAAGGGAGAGGATCCGCGGAGCCTCTTCTGTGACCGGAGTGGGCATACCAAGGCGGGGAAAGTCCTTGTATGTGCAACCGGTCGCGGTCGCCAGGACCAGGCCCGCGGTCAGTGCCTGCAGCAGCTTCCGCCGCATCGGGCGCCGCGGCGAGCGGTCGGAGCCGTTGGGACTCACGTAGCGCCTTCCCGAGAGTCTCGCCCGCGCGGTCGGCTGCGGCCTTCTCGCTGGTCGGTCGCCGCCCTGCGTCGGGCAGGGGTTTGGATGTTTATGCGGACCAAACCCTAGCCGACGCCATTTGGGGTCGCGCGGGGAGGGTCCCCAACGCGCCGGGGGCTACTTCTGACGGTGGGTTTGGGGGTGCCCGGTAGCTCGGGGGTTCTGTATGTGGCGCGGGTGCGGGTGTGTTGTGGCTGATCGCGCCCACGCGGCGGAGCGGTATATCGGCACAGCCCCGCACCCCTGGTGGGGCGCTTCCCTTGCCGGACGTCTTAGCGTTGCTGTGTGTCCTACTTCGATGCTGCCTCCTCTGCTCCTCTCCATCCCGTTGCGCGGCAGGCTCTTGTCGCCTCCCTGGACGAGGGGTGGGCCGATCCCGCACGTCTGTACAGGGAGGGACGGCGGGCTCGGATGTTGCTGGATGCGGCGCGGGAGGCGGCCGCCGAGGCGGTGGGGTGCCGGGCGGACGAGCTTGTCTTCACCTCGTCGGGGACGCGGGCCGTGCACTCCGGGATCGCGGGGACGCTGGCGGGGCGGCGGCGAGTTGGGCGTCACCTGATCGTGTCCGCCGTCGAACATTCGTCGGTACTCCATTCCGCCGACGCACACGAGGCCGAGGGCGGGACGGTCACACAGGTAGCGGTGGACCGGGCGGGAGCGGTGGCTGTGGCGTCGTACGCCGATGCTCTCCGGCCTGACACCGCGTTGGCGTGTCTCCAGTCGGCCAACCACGAGGTGGGGACCGAGCAGCCGGTGGCCGCCGTGGCCGAGGTGTGCCGGGAGGCGGGGGTGCCGTTGCTGGTGGACGCGGCTCAGTCACTGGGGTGGGGGCCGGTTGGGGGTGACTGGTCACTGTTGACGGCGAGTGCCCATAAATGGGGTGGTCCGTCGGGGGTCGGGCTGCTTGTCGTGCGTAAAGGGGTGCGGTTTGCCGCTCAAGGGCCCGTGGACGAGCGGGAGTCGGGGCGGGCGGCCGGGTTCGAGAACATCCCGGCGATCGTCGCGGCGGCGGCCTCACTGCGGGCGGTGCGGGCGGAGGCGGCCCAAGAGGCGGTACGGCTGCGGGAGCTGACGGACCGGATCAGGGCGCGGGTGCCGCGGCTGGTGCCGGACGTGGAGGTGGTGGGCGATCCGGTGCGGCGGCTGCCCGGTGTCGTCACCTTCTCCTGTCTCTATGTCGATGGAGAGGCATTGCTGCACGAGATGGACCGTGCGGGCTTCTCGGTCTCCTCCGGCTCGTCCTGCACGAGCAGCACGCTGACGCCCAGCCATGTGCTGAAGGCGATGGGTGTGCTGAGTGAGGGGAACGTGCGGGTGTCGCTGCCGGCCGGGACGCCGGCGGAGGACGTCGAGCGGTTCCTGGACGTGCTGCCGGGGGCGGTGGCGGCGGTGCGGGAGAAGCTGGGGGCGCCGACGCCGTCGACGGCCGTCGAGGAGGAGGCGCTCGTCGTGGACGCCCTGGGCAAGCGGTGCCCGGTCCCGGTGATCGAGCTGGCCAAGGTCATCGGCGAGGTGCCGGTGGGCGGCACGGTGCGGGTGCTCTCCGACGACGAGGCGGCTCGGCTGGACATCCCGGCATGGTGCGCGATGCGGGAGCAGGAGTACGTGGGTGAGGAGCCGGCGGAACGCGGTTCGGCGTACGTCGTCCGCCGGCTCTCCTAGTAGCTGTGGCGCTGCCGGTCGCTGTGTCGCCGTCGCTCAGGCGAGGTGCGCCTGGACCTCGGTGGCCGCGTCGTCGCCGTAGGCCTTGGTGAAGCGCTCCATGAAGTGGGCGCGCTGCAGCTGGTACTCCTGTGTGCCGACCGTCTCGATGACGAGCGTGGCCAGCATGCAGCCGACCTGGGCGGCGCGTTCCAGGGAGACGCCCCAGGCGAGGCCGGAGAGGAAGCCGGCGCGGAATGCGTCGCCGACGCCGGTCGGGTCGGCTTTGCGGTCCTCCTCCGGGCAGCCGACCTCGATCGGGTCCTGGCCGACGCGCTCGATACGGACGCCGCGCGAGCCGAGGGTGGTGACGCGGTGGCCGACCTTGGCGAGGATCTCCGCGTCGGACCAGCCGGTCTTGGACTCGATGAGGCCCTTCTCGTACGCGTTGGAGAAGAGGTACGTCGCCCCGTCCAGCAGTATCCGGATCTCCTCGCCGTCCATGCGGGCGATCTGCTGGGAGAAGTCGGCGGCGAACGGGATGGACCGGGAGCGGCACTCCTCGGTGTGCCGGAGCATCGCCTCCGGGTCGTCCGCGCCGATGAGGACCAGGTCGAGGCCGCCGACGCGGTCCCCGACGGTCTTCAGCTCGATCTGGCGGGCCTCGCTCATCGCGCCCGTGTAGAAGGAGCCGATCTGGTTGTGGTCGGCGTCGGTGGTGCAGACGAAGCGGGCGGTGTGCAGCGTCTCCGAGATGCGGACCGAGTCGGTGTCGACGCCGTGCCGGTCCAGCCAGGCGCGGTACTCGTCGAAGTCGAAGCCCGCGGCGCCGACCAGGATCGGCTTCGTGCCCAGCTGGCCCATGCCGAAGGCGATGTTCGCGCCGACGCCGCCCCGGCGGACGTCCAGGTTGTCGACCAGGAAGGAGAGCGAGACCGTGTGCAGCTGGTCCGCGACGAACTGGTCGGCGAAGCGGCCGGGAAAGGTCATGAGGTGGTCGGTGGCGATGGAGCCGGTGACTGCGATGCGCACGGCGTGGGTTCTCCTGGAGGGAGGGGGATTGACAGTTCACGCTACCCGGTCTGCGGGGTGACTCTGAAGCAGGCAGAACTACCCGATAGTAGATCTTTCTTCGCGGGCGCCGCCGTGCATACGGTTCAGTCATGACGAACCTTGAGGTCCATGCTCCCGCTTCGGCCGACCTGGACGGCGACCTGGCGTCGCTGCGCGGTGACTGCGCCCGGATGGCCCCGCACTGGACCGTTCCCGACCGCATCACTGCCCTTCCGGTGCCGCCGTCACTCATTCACGGGGTGAGCGTGCCGTCGAAGTCGGCGCGGCTGCTCGACGCGATGTCGGACTACGGGGACTGATCGAACTTCGGCGGCGGATTCGGCGCGTTCCCGGGGAACCGCGCGCTCCCCCGGTGCGTCCCATCGGCGTCCCCCGTAAAGGGGATGCAGGATACGACCAGGCAGCGGCCTCTTTGACAGGGTCGGGTCAGGGTCGAGGGACAGTTGCGCAGCCGAAGGAGCGATGCGGTGAACACCGAGCGACCGGACAACGACGACGCCACCGAGCCCGGCACCGCCGAGCCCGCCGGCACCACCCGGGACGCTGATGCCGCCGCCCAGGCCGAGGAGGGGGTCGTTGCCTCGGAAGGGGCCTCGGAGGCGGTTGCGGAGACAGGGAGCGGATCGACCGAGGGTGCGGGGGCGGTATCGGAGGGCGACGCCGGTTCGGGGACCGAGGGCGGCTCCGAGAAGGCGGAGGCCCGAGAGGACCCGGGCGCGCCGGACGTGGTGACGTCCAGCTCCCTCGTGGCGGATGCCGACGAGCCCGGGGTGCCGGATGCCGGGGCAACGGACGTCGAAGGGTTTGAGGCGGCGGATGCCGAGCGGGCCGCGGGGCTTGTCCCAGAGACGCTGGACACCGGTAAGGCGGGTGCCCGACAGGGCGCGGGCGCACCGGACGCCGAGGCGTCCGCCTCCCGCGTGGCAGATGCCGACAAGCCCGGGGTGCCGGATGCCGGCGAGCCTGCGGCGCTTGTCTCCACGGCAGCGGACGTCGAAGGGGCCGGTGCCCCTGCCTCCGAGGCGCGGGACACCGGAGAGCCGAAGGTCCCCGCCTCCGAGACGTTGGGCGCCGGAGAGGCTGAAGCGCCGAATGCCCCGGCAGCCGAGGCGGCCGACGTCGAGGAGCCGGAGCCGGCTCATGCCGAACGGGCCGCGGGGCCTGCTCCCGAGGCGGCTGTTTCCGAGGGGCCGCACGCTGAAGAGCCCGAGGCGGCGGAGCCCGAGGCGGCCGTTCCCTTGGCGGCGGACGTCGAAGAGCCCGCGACGCCGGCTTCCCGGCGAGCCGCGGCCTCTGTATCCGAGGCGCTTGATGACGACGCGCCCAAGACTCCGGCTACCGAGCAGACCGCCACCCCCGCCCCCGGGACACCCGATGGTGACGTACTCCGGCGTCCGGCTGCCGAGCAGGCCGCCACCCCCGCCCCCGGGACACCCGGTGGTGACGTACTCCGGCGTCCGGCTGCCGAGCAGGCCGCCACCCCCACCCCTGGGGCACCGGCCGGCGACGTACCCGGAGCGCCCGGCACCAAGGCCCCCGGCGCAGAACACCGCTCCCCCGACGAGCCCCACGCCCGCCGTCGTTCCCCGGCGATCATCGCCTCCGTCGCGGCCGCCGTGCTGGTTGTCGGCGGGGGTGGGGCGTACCTCGCCGCTACGGCCTCCGGTGGGGCGGGCGGGGGTGCGGGCTCCGGGGCGTCTGCCGGGGACACTCCCCCGCCGCTTGCCCTTGACGGGTACCCCCAGGGTGGTAGCAGCGGTATCGCGCCCGGTGAGCCGAATCCGTACGGCGTGATCTACCAGGCCGAGGGTGCACTCGCGGACGGGCCCGGGGAGGCCCCGGTGTACCGGGCGCGGGGTGAGGTCACTCAGGGCGAGGTCGTGCACCTGGCGAAGGCGCTCGGGGTCGAGGGGACGCCCGTGGCGCAGGGGCAGGCCTGGAGGGTGGGCGCGAAGGACGGGTCGGGGCCGAGTCTGCAGGTGAACCAGCAGGCACCGGGGACGTGGACGTTCCAGCGGTACGCGCCCGGCACCGACAACTGCGAGAGCCCCACCGTGTGCGTGAAGCCCCACGCCGACGCGGCCGTCGACCCCGTCAGCGAGGAGGCCGCGAAGAAGGCGGCCGCGCCGGTGCTGAAGGCGGTCGGGCAGGACGACGCCAAACTCGACGCGAGCCAGATCATGGGTGCTCAGCGGGTCGTGAACGCCGATCCTGTGGTCGGCGGGCTGCCCACGTACGGCTGGACGACGGGCGTGACCGTGAGCGCGCAGGGTGAGGTCGTCGGCGGGAGCGGCCAGTTGAAGGCGCCGGTCAAGGGGGACACGTACCCCGTGCTGGACGCGGAGAAGACGCTGGACCTGATGAACGCGGCGCCCAGGGCCGACAGCCGGGCGGGTATCGGCGGTTGCGCCAGCCCCGTACCGCTGGAGGACCGCATGGAGGCACCCTGCGAGGAGACGGCCGCGACGGGCGCGCCGAAGCGGGACACCATCACCGTCGAGAACGCGGCGTTCGGGCTGGCCTCGCACTTCGTGGACGCGAAGCAGGCGCTGGTGCCGTCCTGGCTGTTCGAGGTGCGGACGCCGGGCGCGCAGGACAGCTTCACGGTGACGTATCCGGCGATCGACCCGAAGTACCTGGCCTCGGCCACGCCGTCCGGGGGGCCGAGCGGGCAGCCCAGCCCCCGCCCGACCGGCCCGGGTGGTGATCCGACCTCGGCGCCGAACACACGCGATGTGCGGGTCGACGGCTACTCGGCCGAGGGCACGGAGCTGACCGTGGTCTTCACCGGCGGAGTGTGCGCCGACTACAAGACGACGGCGAGTGAGAGCGGGGACGAGGTGACGGTCAAGGTGACCGAGACCTCGTGGCCGGACAAGGTCTGCATCTTGATCGCCAAGGAGTACCACCAGACCGTGCAGCTGGACGAGCCGCTCGGCGACCGGAAGGTCGTGGGCTCGGACGGCGAGCAGATCCCGCTGGAGAAGCCGGGCGCACGGCTGCCGGAGACGTCCGGGACCCGGTAGGGCTCACGGACAGCGGAAGGCGGCGGCCCCGTCGGAGGGGGTCGCCGCCTTTCCATACTTCAAGAACTCCTTGGCTCGGAAGCTCAGCCTCCGCCCAGCGCCTCAGCTGAAGGAGTCGCCGCAGGCGCAGGAGCCCGTCGCGTTCGGGTTGTCGATGGTGAAGCCCTGCTTCTCGATGGTGTCGACGAAGTCGATCGACGCGCCGCCCAGGTACGGGGCGCTCATGCGGTCGGTGACGACCTTCACACCGCCGAAGTCCTTCACCACATCGCCGTCGAGCGAACGCTCGTCGAAGAAGAGCTGGTAACGCAGACCGGAGCAGCCGCCGGGCTGAACGGCGACGCGCAGCGCCAGATCGTCGCGGCCTTCCTGGTCGAGCAGGGCCTTGACCTTCGCCGCGGCGGCGTCGGACAGGATGATGCCGTCGGTGACGGTGCTGGTCTCGTCCGATACGGACATCTACATCTCTCCCGGGTTGTACGGAGACTGCTTGCCGACGGTTGCAACCGACGGGGCCGCGGATTCATTCCGGGCCGGGCACGTGTCTTTTCGCCTGTTCCTTCATGCTCGCACATGCGCGACGAAGCGAACAGCGGCCCATGGGGCACCTCGCCGGAGCGGCACCGGGATTCATGTCACATCGACACTATGGCCGTCGTCAAACTGACGTGAACCGGTTATGATAGATAGCGTCAATTCGACGAAAAGGCTTTGTTCCGCCGGGCCCGGCTCCTCCGGGCCCGGCGAGCCGCAGAACAGAAAGGGTGCGTGTCGTGACCACCGCCCAGACCCAGGAGCTCGACGTACAGCCGACGCCCCTCGCCCTGCTGCTCCTCGGCCGGGAGGCCGACCCGAAGAGCGAGCGCGGCGTCGAGTGTCCCGGCGACCTGCCCTCGCCGTCCGACCCGGACCTGGTCGAGCGCGCCCGCGCGGCCAAGGAGAAGCTCGGGAACAAGGTCTTCGTGCTGGGCCACCACTACCAGCGCGACGAGGTCATCCAGTTCGCCGACGTCACGGGCGACTCCTTCAAGCTGGCCCGGGACGCGGCCGCGCGCCCGGAGGCCGAGTACATCGTGTTCTGCGGTGTGCACTTCATGGCGGAGTCCGCGGACATCCTGACGTCCGACGACCAGAAGGTCGTGCTGCCGGACCTCGCCGCCGGCTGCTCGATGGCCGACATGGCGACGGCCGAGCAGGTCGCCGAGTGCTGGGACGTGCTGACCGAGGCCGGGATAGCCGAGCAGGTCGTGCCCGTCTCGTACATGAACTCGTCCGCGGACATCAAGGCGTTCACGGGCAGGCACGGCGGCACGATCTGCACGTCGTCCAATGCCGAGCGGGCCCTGGAGTGGGCCTTCCAGCAGGGGGAGCCCTCAACAACGAAGGTCCTGTTCCTGCCCGACCAGCACCTGGGGCGCAACACCGCGGTCCGGGACATGGGGATGACGCTGGAGGACTGCGTCGTCTACAACCCGCACAAGCCGAACGGCGGGCTGACGGCCGAGCAGCTGCGGGACGCGAAGATGATCCTGTGGCGGGGGCACTGCTCGGTGCACGGCCGCTTCTCGCTGGACTCGGTGAACGACGTCCGGGAGCGCATCCCGGGCGTGAACGTCCTGGTCCACCCCGAGTGCAAGCACGAGGTCGTGGCGGCGGCGGACTACGTCGGCTCGACCGAGTACATCATCAAGGCCCTGGAGGCCGCCCCCGCCGGCTCCAAGTGGGCCATCGGGACCGAGCTGAACCTGGTCCGCCGGCTGGCGAACCGTTTCGCACCCGAGGGCAAGGAGATCGTCTTCCTCGACAAGACGGTGTGCTTCTGCTCGACGATGAACCGCATCGACCTCCCCCACCTGGTCTGGACCCTTGAGTCCCTCGCCGAAGGCAACCTGGTCAACCGCATCGAGGTCGACAAGGAGACAGAGGCGTTCGCGAAGCTGGCACTGGAGCGGATGCTGGCGCTGCCGTAACCCCTGCTTCATGGCGGAGGCCCGCCCCGGCACCCACTTCGGTGTCGGGGCGGGCCTCCGCAGTTCCGTACGGTCAGACCTGTGCCGGTTCCGGCTCGTCAGCGACCGGCGTCGGCCGGGCAGGCGGCCCCGCCTTCTTCTCCCGCTTCAGTGCCCGCTTCTTCGCCCGGCGATCCTTGCGGAGCTCCAGCATCGTGTAGAGCGTCGGTACGAGCAGCAGGGTCAGCAGCGTCGACGTGATCAGGCCGCCGATCACCACGACGGCCAGTGGCTGGGCGATGAAGCCGCCCTCGCCGGTGACGCCGAGGGCCATCGGGAGCAGGGCGAAGATCGTCGCCAGGGCCGTCATCAGGATCGGGCGGAGGCGGTGGCGGCCGCCCTCGATGACGGCGTCCACCGTGCTGTAACCCTGCTTGCGGTACTGGTTGATCAGGTCGATCAGCACGATCGCGTTCGTCACCACGATGCCGATCAGCATCAACATGCCGATCATCGCGGGGACGCCCATCGGGGTGCCGGTCGCCACCAGGAGGCCGATCGCGCCCGTCGCCGCGAACGGGAGCGAGACGAGCAGGATCAGGGGCTGGGCCAGGGAGCGGAAGGTCGCCACCAGGAGCATGAAGACGATCGCTATCGCCGCCAGCATCGCCAGGCCCAGGTTGGCGAACGCGTCGTCCTGGTCCTGGGAGACGCCGCCGATGTCGGCCGTGGCGCCCGCCGGGAGCTTCAGCGCGTCCAGCTTCGACGTCAGGTCCGCGCTCACCGCGCCCGTGTTGTCGCCCGTCGGCCTCGCGGTGATCGTGGCGGCGCGCTGACCGTCGATACGGGTCATCGAGACCGGGCCGTCCACCAGTTGCACCGTCGCGATGTCGCCGAGCTTCACCGGGCCGAGCGGAAGCGCCTTCAGCTCATCCATCGTTTCCGCCGGCTTCGCCGACCTGATGACGACGTCCCGCTCGGTGTCGTCCAGGATCGCCTTGGCCGCCGGGGTGCCGCGTACCGCCTGGGCGACGGCCGCGCCGAGGGTCTGGTCGTTGAAGCCGGCCGCGGCCGCCTTGTCGTTGGCCTTGACCGAGATACGGGGCACGCTCTGCGCCAGGTCGCTCGTCACGTCCGTGACGCCGTCCAGGCCGGCCACCGCGGTGCGGACCTGCTCCGCGGCCGTGCGCAGCACCTCCGCGTCGGCCGCCTTCACGACGACGCTGAGCCGAACAGCTCACCCGCCCTGCCGCCCCCTCGGTCATCAGGCCATCGATAGGGCGGGCCTTCGAGACCGCCGGGCCCTGGTCGCTGACGACGGTGATCGTCGCGCCCGTGCCGAGGTCCTCGCGCATCTCCGTGAGCTTGTCCTCGACCGCGTTCGAGATGGCGACCGCGCTGCCGTCCTGGTCCATGGTGACCGACACCGCGAGGCTGGGCCTGCCGTCGGTGCGGGTGATGGAGTCGGCCGTGGCCTCCTGCTGTTCGACGGTGGCGACGTCACCGAGGCGTACGGGCTTCTTGACTCCCTCCCCCGTGACCATCAGGTCCTCGATCTGCTGCAGCGAGGTGAAGCCGCCGCCGACCTGGACGGTGCGGTTGGCGCCGTCCTCGGCGAAGGACCCGGCCGGGACGGTGGCGCCGCCGCCTGCAGGGCCTGGGAGAGGGCCATCGAGGTCAGGCCGGCCTTCGCCAGCTTCGCGTCGTCCGGTGTGACGGCGACCTGGAGGTCGCGTACGCCGTCGACGGTGACCTGGCCGACGCCGTCGATGTCCTTCAGGTCCGGGACGACGGTCCGGTCGAGCTGGTCGGCCAGGGCCTGCTGGTCCCGGTCGGAGTGACGGCGAGGACGACGGTCGGGATGTCGTCCGTGGAGCCGGCGACGACCTGCGGGTCGACGTCTTCCGGGAGCTGGGCGCGGGCCCGGTTGACGGCCTGCTGGACGTCGGCGACGAGCTGCTTGGTGTCGGGGCCGTAGTCGAAGGACGCCATGACCAGGGCGTTGCCCTCGCTGGCTGTGGAGGTGACGCCGGTGATGCCGTCGACGGCCTCGAGGCTGTCCTCGATGGGCTGGACGACCTGCTTCTCGACCATGTCCGGGGAGGCGCCCTGGTAGGGCGCCAGCACGGAGACCATGGGCAGTTCTATGGAGGGCAGCAGCTGCTGCTTGAGCTGGGGTATCGCGATCGCCCCGAAGGCGAGCGAGTACGGGGGTTGAACTCACTCCACCCTCGGACGTACCAGCCCGGACTCGTACGCGATCACCACGAGCTGGGCACGGTCGCGGGCGCCGAGCTTGGACATGGCCCGGTTGACGTGCGTCTTCACGGTCAGCGGGCTGACCGCCAGGCGCTCGGCGATCTCGTCGTTGGAGTGCCCGCCGGCGACCTGGACCAGGACCTCGCGCTCGCGGACGGTGAGCGCGGCGAGGTGTTCGGCGCGGGCGGGGTCGCGGCTGTCGTCGTCCGCGTCGCCCTGGGCGAGGAAGCGGGCGATCAGCCCCTTGGTGGCAGCCGGGGACAGAAGGGCCTCGCCGCCGGCCGCGACGCGGATCGCGGCGAGGAGTTCGTCGGGTTCGCTGCCCTTGCCGAGGAAGCCGGAGGCGCCGGCGCGCAGTGACTGCACGACGTAGTCGTCGACCTCGAAGGTGGTCAGGATGACCACGCGGACCTGGGCGAGGGCCGGGTCGGCGCTGATCATGCGAGTGGCGGCGAGGCCGTCGGTGCCGGGCATCCGGATGTCCATGAGTACGACGTCGGCCCGCTCCTCCTTGGCCAGCCGCACCGCCTCCGCCCCGTCGGACGCCTCGCCGACGACCTCCATGTCGGGCTCGGAGTCGACCAGCACACGGAAGGCGCTGCGGAGCAGGGCCTGGTCGTCGGCGAGCAGGACGCGGATGGTCATACGGGGTCCTCTGCGGGGTGCGAGGCCGGTGGCTTCGTCAGTGGCCTGGTCGGCCTGGTCCTACGACAACTTCCGCGGGGACCGGATGAGTTCCGCGGCTCGCCGTGCGAGGTCATGTCGCCGTACGAAGTCATGACGGGGTGGGTCATACGGCGTCTTCCGCGGCGCGGCTGCGGGTCTTGACCGGCAGGATCGCATGGACGCGGAAGCCGCCTCCGTAGCGGGGACCGGTGGTGAGGGTGCCGCGCAGGGCGTTGACGCGCTCGCGCATGCCGAGGAGGCCGTGGCCGCCGCCGTCGGTGGGAGGTTCGTCGTCGCCGCTGCCGTTGTCGAGGACGGTGATCTCGATGTTCGGGCCGACGCGTACGACGCTGACCTCCGCCTTCGCCTCCGTACCGGCGTGTTTCTGCACGTTGGTGAGGGCTTCCTGGATGACGCGGTAGGCGGCCAGGTCGACGGCGGCGGGGAGGGCGGTGCCGTGGTCGGCGCGGGCGACCTCGACATGCAGGCCGGCGCTGCGGAAGGTGCCGACGAGTTCGTCGAGGCGGTTCAGGCCGGGGGCGGGTTCGGTGGGGGCCTCGGGGTCGCCGGACTGTCTGAGCAGGCCGACGGTGGCGCGGAGTTCGTTGAGGGCGGATCGGCTGGCCTCGCGTACGTGGGCGAGGGCCTCCTTGGCCTGGTCGGGGCGCTTGTCCATGACGTGCGCGGCGACTCCGGCCTGGACGTTGACCAAGGCGATGTGATGGGCGACGACGTCGTGCAGGTCGCGGGCGATGCGCAGGCGTTCCTCGGCGACGCGGCGGCGGGCCTCCTCCTCGCGGGTACGTTCGGCTCGTTCGGCGCGTTCTCTGATGGCGTGGACGAAGGCGCGGCGGCTGCGGACCGCGTCGCCCGCGGTGGCGCCGATGCCGGTCCAGGCGAAGATCGCGAGGTTCTCCTGGGCGTACCACGGGAGGGGGCCGGCGAGCATCGCGGAGCCGCCCAGCACGGCCATGGTGAGCAGGCCGACGCGCCAGGTGGTGGGGCGGTCGGTGGTGGCGGCGACGGTGTACAGGGCGATGACCGCGGACATGGCGACGGGGGCGCGGGGGTCGCCGGTGACGGACTCGACGAGGGAGACGGTGCCGGTGAGGGCGAGGACCGTCATGGGTGCGCGGCGGCGGAACACCAGGGCGACGGCGCCGAGCGCGATGAGGACGAGGCTGAGGGCGTCCGGGGTGCGTACGCCCCAGGTGACGCCGTTCTCGCCATGCGGTTCCACGAACGAACCGGCGACCATGCTGGCCAGTACGCCGACCGCCAGTGCCGCGTCCAGGGCCATGGGGTGCGCCTTGAGGTGACGCCGGACGCGTTCGAGGGTGCTCACGCCTGATTACGGTACGGCGTCCCTGGCGGGGGCGGAACGGGGGCCACCTGGAGGTTCCACCGCCGGGTGACCGGCGTGTGTGCTGGACTCGCCAGGGGGCTCCGCCTCCAGGCCCCCCGGCCTATGCCCACCCGCCGCCCGTTTGCCGTCGGTCAAGAGGCTGGGCTTGCCCTTCCCCTCAGCCCGGGATCAAGCCGTCGTCGCTCAGCAGATCCCGGACCTCCTCCAGCGTCGCGTCCGGGGACGGGAGGATCAGTTCCGACGGTTCCAGGGAGTCGTCCGGCAGGGGCGTGCCCAGTTCGCGGACCTTGGTGAGGAGGGCGGCAAGGGTGTGGCGGAAGCCGGGGCCGTCGCCGTTCTCCATTTCTGCCAGGAGCTCGTCGTCCAGCTTGTTCAGTTCGGCCAGATGAGTGTTGGACAGTCTCAGCTGCCCCTCACCCATGATCCGTACGACCATGTCGCCCATGTGTCGGCCTCCTCGGCGTGCGCCCCGGCCGGCGGCTACTGCTTGTCGAAGCGCGGGGTGTCCTGCGGCTGCTGCTGGGACTGCGACTGCTGCTGCGACTCGCCGCCCGTGCCACCTTCGATGGCCTGCTGCCCACCGGTCGGGCCGCCGGCCAGCTCCGCCTTCATGCGCTGCAGTTCCAGCTCTACATCCGTACCACCGGAGAGCCGGTCCAGCTCGGCCTGGATGTCGTCCTTGTGCATGCCGGACTGGTCGTCGAGGGCTCCTGAGGCGAGGAGTTCGTCGATCGCGCCCGCCCTCGCCTGGAGCTGGGCCGTCTTGTCCTCCGCCCGCTGGATGGCCAGGCCGACGTCGCCCATCTCCTCCGAGATGCCGGAGAACGCCTCGCCGATCCGGGTCTGCGCCTGCGCCGCCGTGTACGTCGCCTTGATCGTCTCCTTCTTCGTGCGGAAGGCGTCGACCTTGGCCTGGAGGCGCTGGGCCGCGAGGGTGAGCTTCTCCTCCTCGCCCTGCAGCGTGGAGTGCTGCGTCTCCAGGTCCGTCACCTGCTGCTGGAGCGCGGCGCGGCGCGAGAGCGCCTCGCGGGCCAGGTCCTCGCGGCCCAGCGCGAGCGCCTTGCGGCCCTGGTCCTCCAGCTTCGAGGACTGCGACTGCAGCTGGTTCAGCTGGAGCTCCAGGCGCTTGCGCGACGTGGCCACGTCCGCGACGCCGCGGCGGACCTTCTGGAGCAGCTCCAGCTGTTTCTGGTACGAGTAATCGAGGGTCTCGCGCGGGTCCTCGGCCCGGTCAAGGGCCTTGTTCGCCTTCGCGCGGAAGATCATCCCCATACGCTTCATGACACCGCTCATGGGCTTCGCGCGCCCCCTTCTGACGGACTTCCAGCTCCAGCTCTGCCTCAGAACCCACAGTACGGGCCCTGCATCCATTACCGCACTGTTCGGGGACGGATGCGCTCATCCCCAAGGACGACTGTGGTCGCTCACGCTCCGGCGTAGGGAGTAGGTGACTCCCCAGTACAGACGACCGGTGTTGCCGGATCGTTCCCCACCTGACTGGGGTCCATGCCCCCGCACCCCGTACCCTTGGGTTTTGTGTTCCGTAGCCGTGCCAAGGAAGAGAAGGCCACCCCCGCCGACAAGGCGCCCGTGACCGACTCCAAGCAGCCCCGAGACCCGCAGGCCCCCAAGGGCCGCCCGACGCCCAAGCGCAGTGAGGCCCAGTCCACGCGCCGCAGCGTCGCCAATACGTCGATGTCGCGCAAGGACGCCGCCAAGCGTCAGCGCGAGGAGCGGCGTGCCCAGCTGGAGAAGCAGCGCCAGGCGCTGGCCACCGGTGACGAGCGGTATCTGCCCGCCCGTGACAAGGGGCCGGTCCGCAAGTTCGCGCGCGACTTCATCGACTCGCGTTTCAACGTCGCGGAGTTCTTCCTCCCGATGGCCGTGGTCATCCTCGTGCTGAGCATGGTGCGGGTGGCCTCGCTGCAGAACATCGCGCTGCTGCTGTGGCTGGTCGTGATCATCCTGATCGTGGTCGACTCGTTCGTCACCGCTTTCCGCATCAAGAAGCAGCTGAACGAGCGCTTCCCCGATGAGCGCAAGCGCGGCGCCGTCGCCTACGCCCTGATGCGTTCCCTCCAGATGCGCCGGCTCCGGCTGCCGAAGCCGCAGGTCAAGCGCGGAGAGCGGCCCTGAGCGCGACGCCGTTCACCGGGAGCGCGGCGGATGCCTGGCTGAGCAAGCTGGGCGGACTGCGTGATGTCGTACGACAGGAGCTGGTGGCCCGGCAGCTCGACGAGCAGATAGCCGGGCGGTTCCCCGTCGGGCAGCGGCTGCGGGTGCTCGACGTGGGGATGGGCCAGGGCACGCAGGCGCTGCGCCTGGCCAGGGCCGGGCATCAGGTGACCGGCGTCGAGCAGGACCCGAAGATGATCTCCGCGGCCCGTGAGGCCGTCTCCGCCGAGCCGGAGGGCATCCGGGAGCGGATGCGGATCGTCCAGGGCGACGGCCGGGACACCGGTGTGCACTTCCTGCCGGGCAGCTTCGACGTGGTGCTGTGCCATGGCGTGCTCATGTACGTCGAGGAGCCCGATCCCCTGCTGGCCGGGCTGGCCCGGATGCTCGCCCCGGGCGGGTTGCTGTCGCTGCTCGTACGGAACGCGGATGCGCTGGCGATGCGGCCGGGGCTGTCCGGTGACTGGGCCGGGGCGCTGGGCGCCTTCGACACGACCGCCTATCGCAACCGACTCGGTCTCGACGTACGTGCGGACCGGCTGAGCGCCCTGACGGCGACGCTCGCGGGCATCGGGGCGCCCCTGCAGGCCTGGTACGGCGTGCGGGTCTTCACGGACATGGCGGTGGACGGGGCGGAGATTCCGGCCGACGTCGAGGCGCTGCTGACGGCGGAGGAGCGGGCCGGACGGACGGATCCGTACCGTTCGGTCGCGGCGTTGCTGCACCTTTGCGGAGTGCGGGGCTGAGGGTGTGCTCGTTCGGGTGAGCAGGACAGGCCGGGCATTCACCCCGTAGAGAGACTCGGGGCATGAATGCTTCCGTGCCCGTGTCCCGCGGCTGGTGGCTCCGGTCTGCAGTGACGGAGGGGCGAGGGCCGTCCGACCCTCGCCCCTCCGATTACGCCTCTTCGGCGTGCAGGCTCATCGGGCCGTAGATCTTCGTCCCGTCCTCGTACAGATGGACCTGGTCGACGCCGCCCTCCAGCAGGGCCTTCCAGTGCTCCCCGATCCAGGACTCGGCGTCCCCCTGCGTGGTGAACTCCTCCGGCTCGACCGAGGGCTGGACCTCTGTCCCGTCGGCCTTCTCGAAACGCCACGTCCATGCCGCCATTCACGCCTCCAAGGTGTCAACACGTGCATGCGGCAGCCTATATCTGCGGGCCGGTGGGGGCTGGTCGCGCCCAAGCGGCGGAGCCGCACATGCCACAGCCCCACGCCCCTGGGTGGGTGACCCGGGCGCGCGATACAAGCGGTGAACGGCGAAAATCTGTCCGTGGAACTGACTCTGCTTGGCACCGGTGCTCCTGCGGGACTCCCCCGGCCCGACTGTCCCTGCGCCGCCTGCGCGAACGCGCTCGGTGCTGACGCTCGGGCCGCTACCGCTCTCCTCGTCGACGGGGCGCTGTTGCTTGATCTGACGCCGGGGGTGGCGTTCGCGGCGGCTCGGGCCGGGCATTCGTTGGGGGGTGTGCGGCAGGTTCTGTTGTCGCATCCGCATGATGGGCCGGCCGTCGAGGTGCCAGACGGGTTGCCGCAGCCGGGGCGGGTGCCGGACGGGCGGGAGTTGGCGTTGCTGACGGGGCATCGGGTGCGGGCGGTGGCGATGGACGCGCCGGGGACGGGGTACGCGGTGACCGCACCGGACGGGCAGCGGCTGCTGTATCTGCCGCCCGGGGGTGCGCCGGCGGGGCTGGAGGAGGGGGCCGTCGAGCGGTACGACATGGTGGTCGCCGATGTCGTGGGGCGGCCGGACGCGCTGGCCAAGCTGCGGGCCGTGGGGGCGGCGGGGGCGACGACGGATGTCATCGCCGTACATCTGGATCATGACGTGCCGCCGGGGGCCGAACTGCGACGTCGGCTGGCCGCGGTGGGGGCGCGGGCCGTGCCGGACGGAGCGACGCTGGCCGTCGGCGCCTACGAGGACGTACCGGATGTGCCGCGGCGGACGCTGGTGCTGGGCGGGGCCCGGTCCGGGAAGTCGGTGGAGGCTGAGCGGCGGCTGGAAGCCTTCCCCGATGTGCTGTACGTCGCGACGGGCGGGACGCGGAACGGCGACAGCGAGTGGGCGGCCCGCGTCGCCGTGCATCGGGAGCGGCGGCCGGGGTCGTGGCGTACGGCGGAGACGTGTGACCTGGTGCCGTTGCTGGCCCAGGACGGGCCGCCGCTGCTCATCGACTGTCTGTCGCTGTGGCTGACGGACGCGATGGACGCCGTCGGGGCGTGGGACGACGCGGTGTGGGCCGACGGGGGCGAGCGGGCGCTGAGGAAGCGGGTGCGGGAGCTGGCGGCAGCGGTGCGGGCGGCCCGGCGGACCGTGGTCGCCGTGTCGAACGAGGTGGGGTCGGGGATCGTGCCGGCCACGGCGTCCGGCCGACGGTACCGGGACGAGCTGGGGCGGCTCAACGCGGTGTTCGCGGGTGAGTGCGAGCAGGTGGTGCTGGTGGTGGCGGGGCAGGCGCTGGTGCTACGGGGCTGAGTGCTCCTTTCTGGCGATGACCCGGTACGCGTTCGAGAAGCGGGTGCGGCTCAGGGCGGGGGCCAGGGCGTGGTCGACGGTCGTGGTCGTGGCCAGGAGGGGGGCCGCGGCGCGTAGCAGCGTCTTGCGGAGTCTGCGTTGGGTGTTGGTCGGGGGGATCGCGCGCCAAGGGGCGTCCGGGGCGGGCAGCGCCTCCGACAGGGCCAGGGTCAGGGCCACGGTCAGGTCGTACGGCGTGTGGGCTGCGCGGCGGTCGGTGGTGAGGACCGTGCAGCCCTGGGACTGGAGTTCCGTGCGGAGGTTGTCCAGGGGGATGAGGTGCGGGTGGTGGGGCTGGGTGTGCGGGAGCCAGTGCCGGCCGAGGAGTCTGGCGAACGCGCTCTGTGGGTCGGGGAGTTCGAGGAGGAGGTGGCCGCCGGGGCGGAGCGCGGTGAGGGCGGCGCGGAGTTCCGCGCGGGGGTCCGGGGTGCGGGCCAGGTGGTGGAGCATGCTGACCACGTCGTAGCGGGCGCGGAGGCGGGCCGTGAGATGCGGGTTCGTCAGGTTGCCGGTGTACGCCTCCTCGAGGTGGCCGGCCTCGCGGGCCTTCTCGATGCGGGTGGTGGGGTCGACGCCGTCGAAGGCCGTGTACGGGAAGAGTTCCTTCGCCGCCGCCGGGAAGCGGGCCTCGCCCGTGCCCACGTCCAGCCAGCTCTCCGGCTCGGGGAAGGGCAGCATCGCGCGGGCCGTCGCCAGGTGGCGGCGGTGGCCGTTCGGGGGCGGGAGGGGCTCCTGGTGGTCCTGGGTGTAGAAGGCCAGGCCCGCGGGTGTGAGGCGCGGGTTCTGGAAGGCGTGGGCGCAGTCGCGGCACTCGTCGACGGTGAAGGTGCCCGGCTTGTGCTGGAGGAGGTCGGGGGCGGCGCGCAGCCGGGTGCGCAGGCGTGTCGAGCCGCACCAGGGGCAGTCGTCGCGGCGGGGTGCGTGGAAACGGTCGGTGCCCTCGGCGAGTTCGGCGAGATACGCGGCACGGCGGCGGGCGGCCGCCTGGGACGCGGAGGGTGCGGGGGATGCGAACATGGGCGGCTCCCGGCGGTGCGGCGTGGGTCGGAGCGTGCGGGGCGGGGGTACGACAATCCGCTGCAAAACGGAACGTATGGGATCGCGATCTTGGGTGCAACGACGTCGCCGGGTCGTCGTGGCGATCTGACGCTGTTCCGTTCGACCGGTGCCGGTACTGTTCGGCGAATGAGCTCGCTTAATCTCGACGACTTCACCGATCTGATCGAGCGCCCGGACGGCGGGGTACGCCGTGACGCCGAGGCGCGCAGGGAGCGCCAGATCGTGCCGCCCGGGTCGCTGGGCCGCCTGGACGACCTGGGTGAGTGGCTGGCGGCGGCGCAGTCGGCCGTGCCGGTGCGGCCGGTCGAACGGCCGCGGGTGGTTCTCTTCGCCGGTGACCACGGGGTCGCCGAGCTGGACGTGTCGGCCCGGCCGGCGGGCAGCGCCGGGGAACTGGTGCGGGAGGTCCTCGAAGGCGGCCGGCCGGTGTCCGTGCTCGCGCGGCGGCTCGGGGTTCCGGTGCGGGTCGTCGACATGGCGCTGGACTGCGCGCCGGAGTCGCTGCCCGACGAGGTCGTACGGCATCGGGTGCGGCGCGGCAGCGGACGGATCGACATCGAGGACGCGCTGACCCTGGAGGAGGCCGAGGCCGCGTTCCGGGCCGGGGTCGCGGTGGCCGACGAAGAGGCCGACTCCGGTACGGATCTGGTCGTGCTCGGCGATGTGAGCGTGGGCGGGACCACGGCGGCGGGTGTCCTGGTCGCCGCGCTGTGCGGGACCGACGCGTCCGTGGTGACCGGGCGGGGCGGGCTGGCGATCGACGACCTGGCCTGGATGCGCAAGTGCGCGGCGATCCGGGACGCGTTGCGCCGGGCTCGGCCGGTGCTCGGGGATCAGCTGCAGCTGCTCGCGACCGTGGGCGGGGCCGATCTCGCCGCGATCACCGGGTTCCTGCTGCAGAGCGCGGTGCGGAAGATGCCGGTGATCCTGGACGGGGTGGTCGTGGCCGCCTGCGCGCTGGTGGCGCAGCGGATCGCGTTCCGGGCGCCGGACTGGTGGCTGGCCGCGCACAGCAGCGGGGAGCCGGGGCAGGCGAAGGCGCTGGACCGGATGGCTCTGGAGCCGCTGCTCGACCAGGGTGTGAAGGTCGGGGAGGGGGCGGGGGCGCTGCTGGCGCTGCCGCTGGTGCAGGCCGCGGCGGCGCTGGCCGCCGAGCTGCCCGACAAGCCGGAGCCGGAGGAGATCCAGAAGGCCGAGGAGTCCGAGACGGGCGACGGCTTCGAGGAGTCGGACATCACGTAGGACCGGATCGGCGCCGTCCGCACGCAGCGTCGTGGCTGAGCGCCGTCCGGGGCCGCCGGCTTGCGCGCCCCACGTTCGAAGACCGAGCGGAACATCGCGAAGTGGTCGAACGGACCGACGACTGGCGGGACGGGGCCTCCGAGCGCTCGGGCGGCTCGGGGATCCTGGTGACGGGCGGTGCGTGATGCTCGAGTGCACCTATGCCGAGGGCGGCTGCGGGCGCTGCTGTCCTTCGCGCCCTGGGGGCCGAACGGGCTCTCCCCGGACCTCATGCGGCGGGACCGGGACTCCGACAACAGGCTGATGGAGGTCGTGGTCATCGAGCTGCTGCGGCGCGCCGGGGAGATCGGGATCACGCAGGTCTCGCTCAACCGATACGCCATCTCCCCGGCCGGGATGGCTGGAATGTCTTCGTGGCGCCGGATCCGCACCTCGTACCCGGCCCGCCGCACCCGGCCGTCAGCAGGGCAGAGAAGAGCGCGGACCTGCCGCGCATCGGCCTCGCGGCGGCGCGCGCGGAGGTGTTTCTGGAGGCGCGATGAGGGACGCCGGGTGAGGAGCGCCGGATGAGCACGGTGGGCCGCTGGGTGCGCCGCGAGTGGGGGCCGTTGTATGCCGCCGTGCGCGGGCCGCTGGTGGGGCGGCGGCTGCGGGCGGTGCCGGTGACGGTCGGGGCCGTGTGTCTGACGGCGCTGCTGCACTTCGTGCACGGCCAGTCGTGGGGCGAGGCGTTCGTGGACGACGTCGGCGGTGTGCGGGCCGAGGATCCGCTGTGGCTGTCGCTGCTGCGCACTCCCCTGTCGTTGTTCGTGCCGGCGCTGCATCTGCCGGTGTGGGGTGCTCTGGTGCAGATCCTGCTGGTGTTCGGGATCGCGGAGACCTGCCTGGGGTGGCGGCGGATGCTCGTCCTGGCGTACGTCGCCACGCTCGCCGGGACGCTGTACGCGCGCGTCGGTGTCTGGCTGGGGCCGGACGTTGCGCTGGGGCTGCCCGGGTCGGACGCGCAGGTCGTGGACACCGGGCCGTCGGCGGCCGTGGTGGGGCTCGCCGTGTTCGTGGGGTGGCGGTACCGGGCGTATGTCACCGCCGGTGCGGTGGTCGTGGCGATGGTCGTCGAGGTGGTGCTGAAGAACAACCTCGCCGGGAAGGAGCATCTCGCGGCGATCGCGGTGGTACTGGTGCTGTGCGGGGTTTCGGCGGTACGGGGTCGGGGTCGGGGTCGGGGTCGGCCTGAGGGTCAGCGGTCGGTGGGGAGGCGGGCCGAGTCGGGGTCGTGATCGGGATCGGGATCGGGTTTGCCGCCGATCCAGTCCTGAAGCTTGCTGTTGGGGCCTGCCCAGCGGCGGTCGTGGTGGTAGGCGCGGAGGCCGGCGCGGGCGCGGGCCCTTGGGCGGTGACGGTAGAAGCGCTTGGCCCAGGGGGAGCCGGGGCGGGCCAGGCGGATGGCGCCGACCAGGGCGATGACCGGGATGATCACGCCGAAGAGCGCGGTGCGGACCTTGCCCTTGGCGAGGGCGAGGAGGGCGAAGAGGAAGTTCGTCCCGATGCTCGTCATGGCCGCGCCGCGGTCCTGGAGCTCGTCCTCGGAGAGGTCGTTGACGCCGAACGGTACGAAGCCGGCGAGGACCAGGCCGACGAGGGCGGCGGTCAGGACGACGACCTCCACGCTCTTGCGGCCCGCCTCGGTCCAGTAGACGTCGTCCAGGTGGAGGATCAGGGCGAACTCGTCCAGGACCAGGCCCGCGCCGATGCCGAAGAGCACGGCGCAGATCGCCGAGCCGACGCCGTGCCGGGCGCTGGCGACCGCGCCGAAGCCGCCGATGACGGTGAGGACGACGCCGGGGACCACGTGGTGGATGTGGAGGGCGCCGGCCTTGACGTTGCCGAAGGGGCCCTTGCCTGAGCGGATGAGGCGGGTGATGGCGCGGGTGACGAGGAAGGTGACCACGAAGGCGGTCAGGGCCAGGAGGAGGGGGAGTTTGCCGGGTTCGATGATGTTGCGGTGCAGCCAGTGACCCATGAGGTTCAGTGTGCGGGGGGGTGCTGGTGGGCTGCCTGTCTGAGTGGTGCAGGAGGGTGGTGCTGAGGTCGGGGCGTCGGGCAGCCCGGCTGCCCGCAGGCTGGGCGGGTCGGCTGCCCGCAGGCTCAGCGGGTGCGCGCGTTAGTCTGCCGACGTGTCCATGACCCCGCCCCCCTTCCACGGCCTCCGCTTCGCGTTCGGCACCCTCAGCGTGTTTCCCGTCAAGGTGAGCCGGTGGGATCGGGAGGCAGCCCGGGGCGGGATGCTCTGTGCCCCGCTGGTCGGAGTGGTCGTCGGGGTGGTTGCCGCCCTCGTCGGGCTCGTGGTCCTGTTTCTCGGCGGCTCCGCCCTGCTCGCCGCCGTTGCCGCCGTTGCCGTTCCCGCCGTGCTCACCCGGGGGCTTCATCTCGACGGGCTTGCCGATACCGCCGATGGGCTCGGGAGTGGGAAGCCCGCCGAGGATGCCCTACGGATCATGAAGCAGTCGGACATCGGGCCGTTCGGGGTGGTCACCCTCGTGTTCGTGCTGTTGGCCCAGGTGGCCGCCCTTGCCGAGGCGTTCGGTGATTCCTGGGGGCGGGGAGCCCTCGCCGCCGTCGTGTCCGGCGTCGCCGCGCGGCTCGCGCTCACCCTGGCCGCGCGGGACGGCGTGCCCGCCGCCCGGCCCGAGGGGCTGGGGGCCGTCGTCGCCGGTGTCGTGCCCGTGCGGGGGGCCGTGCTCGTCGCCGTCGGGGTCACCCTCGGGGCCGCCGGGGCGGGGGCGGTAGGCGGGGCGTACGGCATGGTCCGTACCGCCGGTGCCGTGCTCGTCGCCCTCGCGCTCGCCGAGTTTCTGCTCCAGCACTGCGTCCGTCGCTTCGGCGGCGTCACCGGTGACGTCTTCGGCGGGCTCGCGGAGACGGCCGCCGCCGCCTCCCTCGTCGTCCTGTCACTCGGTTAGCAGGCCCGGCGCCACACCCCCAGCTCGTACTTCTTCAGCATCGAGCTCAGCTTCAGGCGCCGGGCCTCCGTGCAGAAGCGGGCCGTCGGCAGTTCGTACTCGACGTGGAAGACCGCCTTTCCCGCCTTCACGAAGGGTTTCAGGGCCCCGCATTCGCCGTACTGCGCGCACTGTTCGTTGACCGCGAAGTCGAAGTCCCGCACCAGCTCCGGGATCTGGTCCAGGTCGTTCTTCAGGCCCACTGCCAGGCCCCGGTCATGGGCCAGCTTCGCGATCAGACGGTTGTAGCGGAGCTGGTCGCGGGCGGTGAGCGGGAAGCCCGTGCGGTTCTGGTAGCCGTCCATGTTGTCGGGCTCCACCGCGTCGAAGCCCTCCTTGCGGCACATGTCGAGGCGGGCCGCCATGAGCGGTTCGAGGACGTCCGTGCGGCGGATGTCGAGCCAGCGCTCGCCCTGCCAGCCGTTGCCCCGGCCCAGCACCGACTTGGGGAACTTCTTCGCGTCCGGGCGGAAGTCCTCCCACGCGCCCGTGGAGAGGTAGCAGATGACCTTGCGGCCCTGGCGGTGCAGTTCGGCCACCGTGGACCTGTCGTGGTCGAAGCCGTCGATGTCGTACACCGGCACGTCGACGGACGTGTCCAGGCGGCCGCTGAGCTGCCACTGCCAGGCCGTGCCGGGGCGTGGCTGCCAGCGGCGCCCGGTGTCGTCCGACTTGTCGTCGGGGACGGTCGTGCAGGCCGTGGCGAGCAGCAGGAACAGGGTGTACAGGACGAGCGATCGTTTCACCGGACGGGCTCCAGGAAGTGCGGAAGGGTTCCCCAAGGATGATCTCCCATGCCCGGCACCGCGCAGGGCACGGTCGCGCGCCTCGCCCGGGCGAGGTCAAAGAGCATCAGCTCGCCGTCGATGCCGCCCGCGCCGAGGCCGGGGTCCGCGACAAGGCGTACCGGTTCTGCGCCGTGAGTGACGCGCCTTACCGCGCCTCCTGCGCCCTGGCCAGCGCGTCCCGGTGCTCCCCTGTCCAAGGGGCATCCTTCAGCCCTTCGGGCAGTCCTGCCAGCCCCGCGGTGATGTGGTCGACGGCGTCTGCGTACCGGCCGAGGCCGAGGTTGGCGAGCCCCATGTTGAGCCGGTTGAACTCCGGGGTGAGCCAGTACGCGGTCTCCGGGGGCGGCACGGCGGCGGCAACGTCGGTCAGCCGCTCCGCGTTCTCTACCATGCGCAGGGCATCGTCCGTGGCTCCCAGCTCAGCCAGTCCAGCTGCTGCCTGAAGCATGTCTCCGAGTCGCTGGGCGGGGTGCGCCCCCGGTGTGTACGCGGCAGCCGAGTACCAGCGGGCTACCCCCTCGGAGCGGCCTTGCTGCCGTGCCAGGTAGCCCTTGAAGTTCAGCGCCTGGGCGGCCAGCGTGCCGTTGCCGATCTCGTCGGCCACCTCCACGGCCTCGTTCAGGAGCCGTACGGCCTCGGCGTCCTGTCGGTCCTGGGCGAGGATCCATCCGCTGAACTGGATGAATTCGGACGCTACTTCGGCCAGCCGGTCACGGTGCGGTCCTCGGGCGTCCTTGAGGAGACCGGTGACTTCCCTCATCTGGGCCAGGGTTGCCGGGATGACGGTCTTGGGCTGCGCGGTATCGTCCAGTCGCCTGTACGCGGCCAGGACACCGGCAAGAGCGTCCACGGTGCCCGCGTCCGACGTGGACGGATTGGCGGTGCTGCGAGCGACCCTGGACACGTCGTCTTCGTCGAGTAACGTCCCAGCCAGGGCACCACCGGTGCCGAGGAGATCGTCCAGAGCCTTCGTGAGCTTCGTTGACGGCCGCTGCTTCCCGTTCAGCACACGGGACAGGTACGAGAGGTCGTAGTGGATCGCGTGCGCGGCTGCCCGCATCGAACAGCCGTTGTCGTGCAGGGCTCGGCGGACAAGGTCGGCGAAGTCGTCGCGCCTCGGTGAACCTCGGGGCATTGACCAGCGGGATTCCAGAGTAGTCAATGCTGGTCAACTCCCGTGTGAGCCTTCGCTCTTCCCATGGTTGGCTTCATGACCACGAAGCACAAGACCACCCAGGAACCGCCGGTAGTCCTCCCTATGGGGTTCGAGGCTTGGCTGCTCGACTGCGCCCCCGTTGCGGGCTGCAAGGTGTGCGCCGCGAACTGGAAGCAGCCCAACGCAGCGAGGAGCAAGGGCAACATCACGCAGGCAGCGAGGCATGCGACCGAGATCCGCGACCACGCATCGGGAGTGCACTGATGGGGGCTGATGGGGGACACATCGAGCAGCGGTGCTCGACACCGGGTCCAGGTCAGGCCGAATGGTGACGGTGGGGGTGTACGAGCCCGCCGACCGGGGACCCGTGGCGGACCCGGTTGAGGGCACCGACCAGCGGACGACGGAGCACGGACATCGGGGCGACCCTACGTTCCCGGCGGCCGGGATGTACGCGAGGACACCCGGTAGACATCGGGCCGACGTGCGGACCCTGTCCCGTGCCCGGCGGGCCGCGGGGCGGGCTGGTTCCATGAACCTGTCCCGCCGTTCAGCAGGTTTGGCGTCAGCAGGTCTGGCGGAAGTAGCCGCTCGTGCCCTTGGACACGAGCAACTGGTCGCGGCGGACAATGCTCAGTGTGCTGGCCCAGCCGGAGCACACTTCCGACAGGCCCTTCGCTGTGTACTCGACCACGAGCACGTTGTTGTCGAACGCCTCGGCGAACTCGCCGCACTCATTCCACTCGCCGCACTCCTCCACCACGGCGAAGTCCAGGCCCACGGACGCACGGTAGGCCGCGAGCTCAAGGGTGTTCTTCTGAGCGATGGCCAAGCCCTTCTCGTGGGCGTGCACCGACAGCAGCTTCATGAGCGCCTTGGCCTGGTCGGCAGTGAGGTCTTTCGGGAAGCGGGTGAAGGTGTCGTAGTTGTCGGGCTCGACGGCCTTGTACCCCTTGGCCGCGCACTCGTCGATCCAGGTGTTCACCTTGGCAGCGATGCGCTGTCGCTTGGCGTCCGTGCGGATGTCCAGGGCCGCCTCGCCCCAGTCCTCGTCGTAGACGACATCCCCGTTGGCGTCGCGCAGCAGCAGGTCGGAGTCCCAGTCACCCTCCGCGTCCTCCTGTGCCTGGAAGGCGTTGATATTGCAGATGTTGTAGACACCCGGCGCGGGCGCGCTCTCGTGGCTGCGACTGACCACCTGCACACCGGTCGCCGGGGCATACGCACCGCCGATCTGGTAGTCCCACCGCACGTGCTTCGGCGGTGGCGTCACGGTGGCGACGGACGCGGGCGCGGTGGACGCCGGCGCGGTGGACGACTGGGAAGTGTTGTTCTGGTGCGACCCGGTTTTCACTGCCGCGATGCTCAGCCCAGTGACGGCCACGGCTGCAGCGAGGCCGACGAGGATGCGCCGCCCTCGAGGTCCGTGACCGGTTCGAGTCCTGTCCGTTCCCCCCTTCCCTCCGTCGGTGGCCGGGTCTCGTGGAACGGGGCGCGTATGGGAAACCTGGCGGCTGGTTTCCGCTGAGTCGGCCCGTCCCGGCGCGACCGGCACGGCGGAATCCGGCAGCGTCCGGAGCATACGGTGCAGTTCGGCGAGTTCGGGCCGGGCGGCTGGGTGCTTGTCCAGGCAGCGTTCGGCAATGCTCCGGAGCGGTTCGGCGACTCCATCCAGGACCGGTGCCTCGTACATCACCTGATAGCCCGTCAAATAGGGGCTGCTTCCGTCGAACGGACGGTTGCCGGTGGCCGCGTAAACCAGAAGTGACCCCAGCGAGAAAATGTCCGAGGCCGCGGTGACATCCCGCGGCGCGGTGAACTGCTCCGGGGACATGAAGGGCGGGGTGCCGATCAACCGCCCGGTCACGGTGAGGGCCTCGTTGTCGACGGCGTGCGAGATGCCGAAGTCGATGACGCGGGGTCCGTCCTCGGCCATCAGGACGTTGCTCGGCTTCAGATCACGGTGTACCACACCCGCCCGGTGGATGTCCCGCAGCGCCTCGGCAAGGCCCAGCGCGAGCATGCGCAACTCGCGTCCGCGCAGCGGGCCGTCCTTGGCCACGATGTCCGACAGCGTACGGCCCGGGACGTACAGCGTCGCCATCCACGGCTGTTCGGCGTCCGGATCGGCGTCCACCACCGGGGCCGTGAATGCCCCGCTCACCCGGCGGACCGCCGCGACCTCCTGCCTGAAGCGCGTCCGGAACTCCTCGTCCTGCGCGTACTGCGCGTGCACGACCTTGACCGCGACCCGCCGTCCCGAGTCCGAGCGCCCCAGATAGACGACGCCCATGCCGCCACTACCGAGCCGGTCGACCAGCGCATAGCCGCCTATGGACTCCATATCGCCGGAGCTCAGCGACATCACCGGTCACCTTTCCCATGTGCCGTGCTTCGAAAAGCCGTTCAGGGCATCAGACTAGTACCGAGGTTTCTCAGCTTGTTATGCAGTTCTACGACTGCTCTGCACCCGGGCGGATGCGCTCTTCGAGCTCACCGACGCGGTGCTGTGCGCCGGCGCTCCGGTGACGTCGCTGGTCGAGCTGACACTTACAGCCAGGCCCCGGACGTCCATGCATGTGGCGCGACCGGCCGGTCGACGGGCGGCCACGAGGTCCGGCTGCGCGGCGTCCGGCCCGTGGGGAGGAACCGCGTCGCAGGTCCGATCGGCCGAACAGGGCCTAGGCTCGTCCTTGGCACTCCTGGAACGGGTCGGAGCCGCACACCACGGATCACCGGCCCTGCGGGGGATGCCGCGTACCCGCGGATCTAAGGTCTTCCCCCAGGGCCGGTCGACCCCATCCGATTCGGCCACTGAAACTCAACTGGAAGCGAGATTTCACCACAGTGACTGCTCTCACTCTCAGCACCGCCGCGGCGCCCGGCCTGCGGGCCGACGCGATCGTGATCGGTGTCGCCAAGGGCGCCAAGGGACCGGTGGTAGCACCGGGCGCCGAGGCCGTGGACAAGGGTTACGACGGCCGGCTCGCCGGCGTCCTGGAGACCCTCGGTGCCTCCGGTGCCGAGGGCGAGGTGACGAAGCTGCCCGCGCCGTCCGGCTTCAAGGCACCGCTCGTCGTGGCGGTCGGCCTGGGCGCCGAGCCCGAGAAGGACGCCGGCTATGACGGGGAGGCGCTGCGCAAGGCCGCCGGCGTCGCAGCCCGTGCCCTCGCCGGCTCCAAGAAGGCCGCGTTCGCGCTGCCGCTCACGGACGCCGCGGACGTCGGTGCGATCGCCGAGGGCGCGCTGCTGGGCGCGTACTCCTTCGACGCGTACAAGGAGAACGGCAAGGCCGACGGGGCTGCAAAGGGCAAGAACGGCAAGGGCCCGCTCGCCGAGGCCGCCCTGCTCGGCGGCAAGCCCCGCGACAAGGAGCACAAGGCGGCGATCGAGCGCGCCACCGCCGTCGCCGAGGAGCTGAACCGCGCCCGCGACCTGGTCAACACCCCGCCGAACGACCTCTACCCGGAGGCCTTCGCCGCCGTCGCGCAGACCGCGGCCAAGGAGCACGGCATCAAGGTGCAGGTGCTCGACGAGAAGGCGCTGGCCAAGGGCGGCTACGGCGGCATCGTCGGCGTCGGGGTCGGCTCGGCGTCGGCGCCGCGGCTGGTGAAGCTGACGTACACGCACGCCAAGGCGGCCAAGCACCTCGCCTTCGTCGGCAAGGGCATCACCTACGACTCGGGCGGCATCTCGCTGAAGCCGGCCGGCCACAACGAGACGATGAAGTGCGACATGAGCGGTGCGGCAGCGGTCTTCGCCGCGGTCGTCGCCGCCGCGCGGCTGGGGCTCGAGGTCAACATCACCGGGTGGCTGGCGCTGGCCGAGAACATGCCGTCGGGCACCGCGGTGCGGCCGGGTGACGTGCTGCGGATGTACAGCGGCAAGACGGTCGAGGTGCTCAACACCGACGCCGAGGGGCGGCTGGTTCTCGCCGACGCGCTGTGGGCGGCGTCCGAGGAGAAGCCGGACGCGATCGTGGACGTCGCGACGCTGACCGGCGCGATGATGCTGGCGCTGGGGAACCGGACGTTCGGGGTCATGGCCAACGACGACGCGTTCCGCTCCGCGGTGCACGAGGCCGCCGAGGAGGTGGGTGAGCCGGCGTGGCCGATGCCGCTGCCGGAGCATCTGCGCAAGGGCATGGACTCCCCCACCGCCGATCTCGCCAACATGGGTGACCGGATGGGCGGCGGGCTGGTCGCCGGTCTGTTCCTGCGCGAGTTCGTGGGCGAGGGCATCACCTGGGCGCACCTGGACATCGCCGGTCCGGCCTTCAACGAGGGCGGGCCCTTCGGGTACACGCCCAAGGGCGGTACGGGTACGGCGGTGCGGACGCTGGTACGGCTGGCCGAGCTGACCGCCGCGGGTGACCTGGGCTGAGGTCCTTTTCGGTGACGGGGCTCCGCGCGCGGGTAGGGCGGGGCCCCGTCACCTTGCCGTAAGCCAACAGGAGTGCGACGTCTCACACACCGGCCCGGCGTCTCCTTCCGTGCTGACAAGTGCGAAGATGGGGCTCGGCAGGACAGGGCCCCACCGAAGGGCCGAAGAACGAGCGGCCGGACACCAGCCGCCGACCGGTCACTGGAGACCGGCGTGGCGCACATGCATGGAGGACGTGACGTGGCGAACGACGCCAGCACCGTTTTCGACCTAGTGATCCTCGGCGGTGGTAGCGGTGGTTACGCCGCGGCCCTGCGCGGGGCGCAGCTGGGCCTGGACGTCGCCCTGATCGAGAAGGACAAGGTCGGCGGCACCTGCCTGCACCGGGGTTGCATCCCCACCAAGGCCCTGCTGCACGCGGGCGAGATCGCCGACCAGGCCCGCGAGAGCGAGCAGTTCGGTGTGAAGGCCACTTTCGAGGGCATCGACGTACCGGCCGTCCACAAGTACAAGGACGGTGTCATCGCGGGCCTCTACAAGGGTCTGCAGGGGCTCATCGCCTCCCGCAAGGTGACGTACATCGAGGGTGAGGGGCGTCTGTCGTCCCCGACCTCCGTCGATGTCAACGGCCAGCGCGTCCAGGGCCGCCACGTGCTCCTCGCGACCGGCTCCGTGCCGAAGTCGCTGCCGGGCCTGGAGATCGACGGCAACCGGATCATCTCCTCGGACCACGCCCTCGTCCTGGACCGTGTGCCGAAGTCGGCGATCGTCCTCGGTGGCGGTGTCATCGGCGTCGAGTTCGCCTCCGCCTGGAAGTCCTTCGGGACCGACGTCACCGTCATCGAGGGCCTGAAGCACCTCGTCCCGGTCGAGGACGAGAACAGCTCGAAGCTTCTCGAGCGCGCGTTCCGCAAGCGCGGCATCAAGTTCAACCTGGGCACCTTCTTCCAGAAGGCCGAGTACACCGCCGAGGGCGTCAAGGTCACCCTCGTCGACGGCAAGGAGTTCGAGGCCGAGGTGCTGCTGGTGGCCGTCGGCCGCGGCCCCGTCTCCGCCGGTCTCGGCTACGAGGAGCAGGGCGTCGCCATGGACCGCGGCTACGTCCTGGTCGACGAGTACATGCGGACGAACGTCCCGACCATCTCCGCCGTCGGCGACCTGGTCCCGACCCTCCAGCTCGCGCACGTCGGCTTCGCCGAGGGCATCCTGGTGGCGGAGCGGCTGGCCGGTCTCAAGACCGTCCCGATCGACTACGACGGCGTACCCCGGGTGACGTACTGCCACCCCGAGGTCGCCTCCGTGGGCATCACCGAGGCCAAGGCCAAGGAGATCTACGGCGCGGACAAGGTCGTCGCTCTGAAGTACAACCTCGCCGGCAACGGCAAGAGCAAGATCCTCAACACCGCGGGCGAGATCAAGCTCGTCCAGGTGAAGGACGGTGCCGTGGTCGGCGTCCACATGGTCGGCGACCGCATGGGCGAGCAGGTCGGCGAAGCCCAGCTGATCTACAACTGGGAGGCGCTGCCCGCCGAGGTCGCGCAGCTCATCCACGCCCACCCGACCCAGAACGAGGCGATGGGCGAGGCCCACCTGGCCCTGGCCGGCAAGCCCCTCCACTCGCACGACTGATCCCTCGGTCGAGAAGCGACGACACAGACTTCCGCACTTGTAAGGAGCAACCGAAACCATGGCGGTTTCCGTAACCCTTCCGGCGCTCGGTGAGAGCGTCACCGAGGGCACTGTCACCCGCTGGCTGAAGGCCGAGGGCGAGCGCGTCGAGGCCGACGAGCCGCTGCTCGAGGTGTCGACCGACAAGGTCGACACCGAGATCCCGGCCCCCGCTGCGGGCATTCTGGCCTCCATCAAGGTCGCCGAGGACGAGACCGTAGAGGTCGGCGCCGAGCTGGCGATCATCGACGACGGCACCACCGCGGCTACCGCCGCTCCGGCGCCCGTCGCCGCCGTTCAAACTCCGGCCGCCGAGCCCGCCCCGGCGCCGGCCGCCGAGGCCGCGGCCGCCCCGGCCCCCGCTACCGCAACTGCCGCAGGCCCTGCCGCTCCGGCCGGTGGCGCTGCCGAGGGTACGGACGTGGTCCTGCCCGCGCTCGGTGAGTCCGTCACCGAAGGCACCGTCACCCGCTGGCTGAAGTCGGTCGGCGACACCGTCGAGGCCGACGAGCCGCTGCTCGAGGTCTCCACGGACAAGGTCGACACCGAGATCCCGGCGCCCGCCTCGGGCACGCTGCTGGAGATCGTGGTCGGCGAGGACGAGACGGCCGAGGTCGGCGCCAAGCTGGCCGTCATCGGCGTCGCGGGTGCCGCTCCGGCCCCGGCGGCTCCGGCTCCGGCTCCGGCCGCCGCTGCCCCGGCCGCGCCCGCGGCTCCGGCTCCCGCGCCGCCCGCCGCCCCGGCCGCGCCCGCCGCTGCCGCCCCGGCTCCGGTGGCGCCCGCGGCTCCGGCTCCCGCGCCGGCTGCTCCGGCTCCGGTCATCCCGGCTCCGGCCGCTCCGGCCGCCGCCCAGGCGACCGACGAGGGCGCCTACGTCACCCCGCTGGTGCGCAAGCTCGCCGCCGAGAACGGCGTCGACCTGGCCGCCGTCAAGGGCACCGGCGTCGGCGGCCGTATCCGCAAGCAGGACGTCATCGCCGCCGCCGAGGCCGCGAAGGCCGCCGCCGCTGCTCCGGCTCCGGCCGCCGCAGCCCCTGCCGCCGCCGCTGCGAAGAAGGCTCCGGTGCTGGAGGTCTCGCCCCTCCGTGGCCAGACCGTCAAGATGCCCCGCATCCGCAAGGTCATCGGCGACAACATGGTGAAGGCCCTGCACGAGCAGGCCCAGCTGTCCTCGGTCGTCGAGGTCGACATCACCAAGCTGATGAAGCTCCGCGCGCAGGCGAAGGACTCCTTCGCGGCCCGTGAGGGCGTCAAGCTCTCCCCGATGCCGTTCTTCGTGAAGGCGGCGGCCCAGGCACTGAAGGCCCACCCGGTCATCAACGCCCGGATCAACGTCGACGAGGGCACGATCACCTACTTCGACGCCGAGAACATCGGTATCGCGGTGGACTCGGAGAAGGGCCTGATGACCCCGGTCATCAAGGGCGCGGGCGACCTGAACATCGCCGGCATCGCCAAGGCCACCGCCGACCTGGCGGGCAAGGTCCGGGCCAACAAGATCACCCCGGACGAGCTGTCCGGCGCGTCCTTCACCATCTCCAACACCGGCTCGCGCGGCGCGCTGTTCGACACGATCATCGTGCCGCCGAACCAGGTCGCGATCCTCGGCATCGGTGCCACGGTCAGGCGCCCCGCCGTCATCGAGACGGCGGAGGGCACGGTCATCGGCGTCCGTGACATGACGTACCTGACCCTGTCCTACGACCACCGTCTGGTGGACGGCGCCGACGCGGCCCGTTACCTGACGGCCGTCAAGGCGATCCTGGAGGCGGGCGAGTTCGAGGTCGAGCTCGGCCTGTAACCAGCCTCAGCAGTACCTGTACGGTGCCCCGCCCGGAGCCTTCCGGGCGGGGCACCGTCGCTTTCCGCCTGTTCTACCTGGGCGTCAGCCGCTTGTCCGACCAGCCCACCAGCGACTCCACCCACACGTTGGGGACCGCCAGCTCGGCCGCGGGCGTCAGCCGCCGTGTCTTGTACGCCTTCAGCACGTCGTACGTGGCGTCCAGGCAGTTCCGCGAGGTGAGCTTGCCGGTCTTCGGGTCGACGCCGACCAGGAAGCCGCGTGCCTCGACCGTACGGATCATGGCCCGGGCGGACGCGACATCACTCGTGGACGAGGGGGTACAGCGGTAGCGGCTGTACGGGTACTCCGACCGGCCCGGACAGTACGCGTCCCGCGACATGTCGCTCATCATGCTCGTGTACGTCCCCTCCGCGTGCCAGGCGCCGATGTCACCGCCGGGCGGGGTGTACAGCTTGCCGCTGGGGTTCTCGATCGCGCCGTAGACCCACTTGTCGGTGCCCGTGACCCGGAAACCCCAGCCGATGTGGCCGAACCTCTGCGCGCCGTCGGGCTTGACGAAGACGCACGCGGCGCCGGCCTGCCCGGCGGCCGGACCGGCCAGGCTGGTGATCCCCGCCGAGGCGCCGGCCCACGCCTTCGCCTTGCCGGACGGGGTCTCCTGGCACCCCGTCAGCGCCACAGCCGTACCGATCGCGGCCACCACGACCGCTCCGCGCAGCCTTGCGCGCCGTCCCCCGATGTTCATGCCGTCCCCCAGTGCCCCAAGGGGCGCCCCCCCCCGGTGGGTACCCCTCTGCCGATCGCGACACTGATCGGCCCCCGAAGGTTCCAGGACTTGACAGAAGACGTGCGGCTGGGAGCGTGTAAGCCTCGTCTCACCTGCGCGTAAGCACCCCCGTGCGCCCCTCCTGGACGGGTCCGCGGCCGTATTGTCTAAGCGTCAAACGCCTCCGGGGCCGATGGGCGGCCCCTCCTTAAGGAGCTCTCATGACCGCGCCCGTCGTCCACTCGCTGCGCGAGCAGATCCGCGAGCACATCCTGGAAGGGATCATCAGCGGACGCTGGCAGCCGGGCGAGCGGATCGTGGAGCGACGTATCGCGACCGAGCTGGAGGTCTCCCAGACCCCGGTGCGGGAGGCGTTGCGTGAGCTGGAGTCGCTGCGGCTGATCGAGTCGGCGCCGAACAAGGGCGTGCGAGTGCGGAACCTGACGGCGGCGGACCTGGAGGAGAGCTATCCGGTCCGGGCCGGTCTGGAGGCGATCGCCGCGGAGCTGGCGGCGGAGCGGCTGGCGGCGGACTGCTCGGCGCTCGAGCCGCATGTGGCGGCGCTGTACGAGGCCGACCGGCTGGCGGACGGCACGGGCCAGGTGCGGCACACGGTCGCCTTCCACCGCGAGCTGGTGCGGGCCGCCGGGAATTCGGTGCTGCTGCACACCTGGGAGGGGCTGGGCATCGAGGTGTTCACGGCCCTGTCGATCCGGTGGCTGGGGACGGTGCAGCAGTCGTATGCGGAGGAGCACGAGGAGCTGGTGGAGGCGTTCCGGCGGCGGGACCCCCGGATCGCCGAGTTGGTGAAGGCCCACGTCCTCGGTTGCGCACCTCGCCACGAAGCCTGAGCGGGCCCTCGCTCAAACGTATCCTCACCTGCGAAAACCCTTCACAAAACGCGGCACCCGGTGCCTGTCCGAAAGGCACCGGGTGCCTACTTTCTCGCGATCGAGAGGTTTTGCCTCTCAACCCTTTGATCGATCATCGATCAGGGGGTTAGAGTCGCCGCGGGCTTCCACCGAGGCCCCAGCCCTGTCCTGCCAAAGACCAAGGGCACCCCCGAACCCTTACAGATGAGGGAACCCCCTTCGACTGAGGAAGGCGGCGACATGACCGACCCCAACGCCATCCAGCCGAGCGCGCTCGACCAGCTCCCGGACCGTGATCCGGAGGAGACCGCCGAATGGCAGGCCTCACTGGACGCGGTCGCCAAGGCGGCCGGCCCGCATCGTGCCGCGTACCTGATGCGACGCACGCTGGAGCGCGCCGAGGGCAACGGCATCGCGCTGCCCAAGCTCCTCGAGACGGACTACGTCAACACCATCCCGACCGCCGCCGAGCCGGCCGCGCCGGGTGACGCGGCGATGGAGGCCCGGATCACCGCGTGGAACCGCTGGAACGCGGCCGCGATGGTGTCGCGGGGCTCCAAACACGGCGTCGGCGGTCACATCGCCACCTTCGCCTCCGCGGCCTGGCTCTACGAGACCGGCTTCAACCACTTCTTCAAGGGCAAGGACTCCGGAGAAGCTGTCGGCTCCGGCGACCAGCTCTACATCCAGGGCCACGCCTCCCCCGGCATCTACGCCCGCGCCTTCCTCGACGGCCGGCTGAACGAGCAGCACCTCGACAACTTCCGCCAGGAGTCGGGCGGCAACGGCCTCCCGTCGTATCCGCACCCGCGGCGGCTGCCCTGGCTGTGGGAGTTCCCGACGGTGTCGATGGGCCTCGGCCCGCTGTCGGCCATCTACCAGGCCCGCTTCAACCGTTACCTCACCAACCGCGGCATCAAGGACGTCTCCGCGTCCCACGTGTGGGCGTTCCTCGGCGACGGCGAGATGGACGAGCCCGAGTCGACGGCGGCACTCGCGCTGGCGTCCCGCGAGGGTCTGGACAACCTGACCTTCGTCATCAACTGCAACCTGCAGCGCCTCGACGGCCCGGTCCGCGCCAACTTCAAGATCGTGCAGGAGCTGGAGGCCCAGTTCCGCGGCGCCGGCTGGAATGTCGTCAAGACGCTGTGGGGTTCGGCCTGGGACGAGCTGTTCCGGCTCGACACCACGGGCGCGCTCGTACGCCGCCTGCGCGAGGTACCCGACGCGCAGGTGCAGACGTACCAGACCCGCGACGCCGCCTACATCCGCCAGGACTTCTTCGGCAAGGACCCGGCGCTCGTCGAGATGGCGAAGCTGCTGAGCGACGACAAGATCCTCGAGTGCTTCCACCTCTCCCGCGGTGGCCACGAGGCGCGCAAGGTGTACGCCGCGTACAAGGCCGCCGTCGAGCACAAGGGCGCGCCGACCGTGATCCTGGCCCAGACGGTCAAGGGCCACACCCTGGGCGAGGGCTTCGCGTCGAAGAACGCCAACCACCAGATGAAGAAGCTGACGGTGGACGAGTTCAAGACGATGCGTGACCTGCTCGAACTGCCTATCTCTGATGCGCAGTTCGTGGACGGTGTCGTGCCTTACGGCCACCCGGGCGCCGACTCCCCCGAGGTCCGCTACCTCCAGGAGCGGCGTGCCGCCCTCGGCGGTCCGGCCCCGGCCCGCCGCGTCCACCCGGTTGCGCCTCTCCCTGCCCCCGCCGAGAAGGCGTTCGCCTCCTTCGACAAGGGCTCGGGTTCGCAGAACGTGGCGACCACGATGGCCTTCGTCCGGCTCGTCAAGGACCTGGTCCGCGACAAGGAGTCCGGCAAGCGCTGGGTGCCGATCGTCCCCGACGAGGCGCGCACCTTCGGTATGGAGAGCCTCTTCCCCTCCCTCGGTATCTACTCGCCCAAAGGCCAGACGTACGAGCCGGTCGACCGCGACCAGCTGATGTACTACAAGGAGGCCAAGAACGGCCAGATCCTCAACGAGGGGATCACCGAGGCCGGTTCGATGGCCGACTTCATCGCCGCGTCGACCGCGTACTCCACGCACGGCGAAGCGATGATCCCGTTCTACATCTTCTACTCGATGTTCGGCTGGCAACGGACCGCCGACCAGATGTGGCAGCTCGGCGACCAGCTCGGCCGCGGCTTCCTCATCGGCGCGACGGCCGGCCGTACGACGCTGACGGGCGAGGGTCTCCAGCACGCGGACGGTCACTCGCCGGTGATCGCGGCGACGAACCCCGCCGCGCTGACGTACGACCCCGCCTTCGCGTACGAGGTCGCGGCGATCGTCAAGGACGGTCTGCGCCGCATGTACGGCGAGGCGGCGCCGGGTGAGGACCCGAACGTCTTCTACTACCTCACCGTCTACAACGAGCCGATCCCGCAGCCCGCGAAGCCGGCCGGCCTCGGTATCGACGAGGGCATCGTCAAGGGCCTGTACCGCTTCAACACGGCGGAGTCGGCCGGCCTCTCGCCGGTGGCGAACGCGCCGCGCATCCAGCTCCTCGGCTCCGGTACGGCGATCCACTGGACGCTGGAGGCGCAGAAGCTGCTCGCCGAGGAGTGGGGCGTGGCCGCCGACGTCTGGTCGGCCACCTCCTGGACGGAGCTCCGCCGTGACGCGCTGGATGCCGACGCGGCCCTGCTGCGCGGCGAGGAGCGGGTGCCGTACGTCCGGCAGGCGCTCCAGGGGGCCGAGGGCCCGGTGCTGGCCGTCTCCGACTACATGCGCCAGGTCCCGGACCAGATCGCGCAGTGGGTCGAGCAGGACTACTCCTCGCTGGGCGCCGACGGCTTCGGCCTCTCGGACACCCGCGCGGCCGCCCGCCGCCACTTCGGCATCGACGCCCAGTCGATCGTCGTCGCGGCACTGGCCCAGCTGGCCCGCCGCGGCGAGGTCAAGGCGACGGCCGTGAAGGAGGCGCGCGAGCGCTACGGCCTGTAAGGCCGGAAAACGCCGACGAGCTCCGCGGAGAGAGCGACCGGCACATGGAATGGAAGGTGCCGGCAGCCCTGGGCTGCCGGCACCTTCTCGGTTCAGCCCTCCACGGGAGGGATGCGTACCTCGTCGGGCTCGGGGCCCGGGTCGGGGTGGCGGCGGAGTTGGACGATGGCCGGTACCAGGCCGCCCCACACGATGAGAATCGCGATGATCATCATCACGACGGCGCTCACATCATCCAGCCCAGCACGACCGGGGTGACCACGCCGAGGCAGATCCGCTGGCACCGCCGACGCCGAAGACGGCGGGGATGCGGTGCATGCCGGTGCGGATGAAGCGCAGCGCGGCGAACACCCCGATGCCGGCGAGGATCTCAACAGAGTTGTTGGCGAACCCGGCGACCCAGACGCTGCCGTTGCCGAGTTCGGACCACCAGCAGTGGGATGAAGGCGCCCCCGCCGTTCTCGTAGGCGACGGCCGGAGAGCGCCAGATGTTGCCGAGGCCGATGGCGGAGCCGATCGCCGTCAGCAGGAAGCCTGTTCGTGTGGCCCATTGTTCGCGGGGCTGTTGCGCCATGTGTCCGTCCTCGTCGACGGACGTGTGTACGCCCAGGCAGGTGACGACCCGGCAGAATGGCGGCCATGCGTGCCGCCCGGCTGATCAAGATGGTGCTGTTGCTCCAGTCCCGACCGTCCATGACGGCCGCCGAACTGGCCCGGGAGCTGGAGGTGTCCGAGCGGACCGTCACCCGGGACGCGCAGGCGCTGTCGGAGGCGGGTGTGCCGGTGTACGCGGACCGGGGGCGGGCCGGCGGATACCGGCTGATCGGCGGGTACCGGACGCGGCTGACGGGGCTTCATCGCAGCGAGGCCGAGGCGCTGTTCCTGAGCGGGGTCCCGGGCGCGCTCAGGGAGATGGGTCTTGAGGACGCGGCCTCGGCGGCCCGGCTGAAGGTGTCGGCGGCCCTGCTGCCGTCCCTGCGCGACGCCTCCCGTACGGCGGCCCAGCGCTTCCATCTGGACGCGCCGAACTGGTTCAGGGAGCCGAAGGCGCCCCCGCTGCTGCCGACGGTGGCGGACGCGGTGTGGGACGACCGGCGGATCACCGCGCGCTACCGGCGCGGGGAGAGCGAGTCGCGGCGGGAGGTGACGCGGGAGCTGGAGCCGTACGGGCTCGTGCTGAAGGCGGGCGTCTGGTACCTGTGCGCGCGGGTCGTGGGGCACGACTCCTTCCGGGTCTACCGGATCGACCGGTTCACGGCGGTGGACACCGGGCCGGAGCGCTTCGCACGGGACGAGGAGTTCGATCTGCCCGCCTTCTGGGAGGAGCGGGCGGAGCAGTTCGCGCGGTCCATCCTGCGGGCCGAGGTCGTGGTGCGGCTGTCTCCGGGCGGGGTGCGCGGACTGCCGCACGCCGTCGATCCGCAGTCCGCGCGGGAGGCGCTGGCAGCGGCCGGTGCCCCGGACGGTGCGGGGTGGGTGACGCTGACCCTGCCCGTGGAGTCCGAGGAGGTCGCCCATGCGCAGCTCGCGTCGCTCGGCCCGGAGGTCGAGGTGCTGGCACCGGACGGCCTCAGGGAGAGGTTCGCCCAGGACGCGCGGCGGCTGGCCGCGCTGTACGGGACATAACAATCCGCCGCACTCCACGTGCGCCCCACCTCGCGAGGGCCGATGCTGGACCCGTGATGGACGAGACGGAGTTCTGGGAGCTGGTGGACGCCACCCGCGAGGCCGCCGAGGGCGACCCCGAGGAGCAGGCCGATCTGCTGGTGGACAGGCTCCTCCAGCTGGACCCGGACATGGTCCTCGACTTCGCCCGTCACTTCGAGGCCCGCTACAACCGCGGCTACACCTGGGACTTGTGGGGCGCCGCGTGGGTCCTGCTCGACGGGGCCAGCGACGACGCCTTCGACTTCTTCCGGTGCTGGCTGATCGGCCAGGGCCGTGAGGTGTACGAGGGTGCCGTGCACGACCCGGACTCGCTCGCCGACCTGCTCGGCGACTTCGACGAGGAGATCGACGGGGACGGGGAGGAGCTGGGGTACGCGGCGGACGAGGCGTACGAGCAGCTCACCGGTGTCGTCGCTCCCGACCTGGGTATTCCGCCGGCGTTGTCCGAGCCGGAGGGCACGCCGGTCGACTTCGAGAACGAGCGGGTGCTCGCGGATCGGTATCCCAAGCTGTGGGAGCGGTTCAGGGGCTGAACGTCAGGCCGCGGTGGCCCGGCGGCGGGTCGTGTCCGTCGGGATGTACGCCTGCGTCTGGTCGGCCTTCACCGCGTGGTACATCGGCGCCGCGTTGGCCTGGTCGAGCGCGGAGGCCGTGACGGCGGCCGGGCCGAGGACGACCGCCGCGACCGCGCAGACCACCGCCCAGGGGCCGCGTGTGGTCCTGGTCCAGCCGCCGGTCTTCTGCGTGGCGTTCGTGGTGTTGGTGTGACTGCTGTTCATCTTCCCCACCTCCAGTCAGTGCGTGTGCATGACGATAGGGAGGCTGCCTCGGGAAACTCGGTGAGCCGTCTACGAGAAACCTGTGAGCGGCGCGGGCCGGGTGCGCACGGAAGGTTTACCCCTGAGCTCTTGACCGGTTCCGTGATCCCCGGCTTAGGGTGGCCGCCCCGAACAGGAGTGCCCTGCCCATGACCAGCCCGTACGTGCGGGAGATCACGCGCGAGGAACATCTGGCCCATCTGCGGCTGCATCCCGACGCGAGCCATCTCCAGATCCCCGAGTGGGCCGACGTGAAGCCCGACTGGCGGGCGGAGAGCGTCGGCTGGTTCGAGGACGGGGCGATGGGGCCCGTCATGGTCGCGGCGGCGCTCGTGCTGTACCGGCCGCTGCCAGGGACCCGGCGCTGCCTCGCCTACCTCCCCGACGGGCCCGCGATCGACTGGCGCGCCCCGCGCCTGGAACGCCGGCTGGACCCGCTCCTCGCCCACCTGGAGAAGCGCGGGGCGTTCTCGGTGCGGATCGGTCCGCCCGTCGTCGTACGGCACTGGGAGGCGGACACGGTCGCGGCGGGCGTCGCCGACCCCGACGTACGGCATCTGCACGATCTGCCCGCTGACGGCCTCGACGGCCACGCGCTGGAGGTCGCGGAGCGGCTGCGGCGGCTGGGGTGGAAGCGGTGCGAGGAGGACGGCGCGGGCGGCGGCTTCGGGCTCGGCCAGCCGCGCTACGGCTGCCACATCCCGTTGGCGGGGCGTTCGATGGACGAGCTGCGCGCCAGCCTGGCACCGCACTGGGAGCAGTCCCTGCGCACGTCCGAGCGGGCAGGCGTCCTCGCATCAAGGGGCTCGGCCGCCGACCTGGCCGACTTCTACCGCCTGTACACGGCGACCGCCGAGCGCGACGGGTTCCGGGCCCGCCCGCCGGACTATTTCGCGCGCATGTGGAAGGCCCTGAACGCCGAGGACTCCGACCGGCTGCGGCTCTACGTCGCCGAGTACGACGGCGAGGTGCTCTCCGCGGCGCTCATGATCGGCGTCGGCTCCCGGGTCTGGCACTCGTACGCCGCGTCCGGCCGCCGGGGGCGTGAACTGCGGCCCAGCAGCGCGCTGTTGTGGCGGATGCTGGGTGACGCACGGCTGGCGGGGGCCGGGACGTACGACCTGCGCGCCATCACCCCCTCCCTCTCCGAGGACCGGCTGCTGGGCCGGCTGCTCTTCAAGACGGGGGCGGGCGGCCGGGCCGTGGAGTACCTCGGGGAGTGGGAGCTGCCGGTGGGCAGCCAGGGCAAGGTGCTGCAGCGGGCGCTGGGGGTCTATCTCGGGCGCCGGTGAGGACGGTCGCGCACGGCTACCTCCTGCTCTGCAGGCGGGCCGCCAGCTGCCGGATCTCCGGGAGGCCGGCGCTGAGGGCGGCGCCCGGGCAGCTGGTGTTGTAGCCGTCGTCGTGGCCCGCGAGGGCGGGCAGTGTGGCGGCGGTACCGGCCGCGTACCGGCTCAGGTCGTGGCTGGAGACGAGGCGGACGTCGGCACGCGGGTCGGTGCCGGAGAGGCCGAGCTTCCAGGCGGCCAGGGCGGCGATCGCGTCGGTCATCGCCTTCGGCACGGGCACGCCCGCGGTGAAGGTGCCGAGGGCGGCGATGCCGGTGGTGCGGTGGTTGAAGCCCTGGGTGTGGGCGCCGGTGACGGGGCGGTCGACGCCGCCGGCCCGGCCCTCGTAGATGGTGCCGCAGCGGTCGACGAGGAAGTTGTAGCCGATGTCGTCCCACTGCTTGGCGCCGGTCTGGCCCGCGTACAGGTAGCGGATGATGCGGGGCGCCTCGGCGCAGTCGTAGGCGTTGGGCGAGTCGGTGTGATGGACGAAGACGGCGATGACCTTGTCGTCGTAGCGCGGGGGCGGCTGAGCATGCCGGGCACCGTCGTCCAGCCAGGCGGACCTCGGCACGATGACGGGCTTGGCCGCGCGGTGCGGGGCGACGGGTCGGGCCCCGACGGGCCGTGCGTTGGCCGCGACCACGCGCTCGACGCCGTTGGCGCACAGCGCCAGCGCGAGGACGGCGGCGAGACCGGGAACACAGCCGAGCAGCACAAGAACGGCACCCGGAATACGCAGGGCCGACGGCCGGCGCACGGCATCCGACACAGGCACGGCTCTCCGGCGTCGCAGGAAGCCCGGTACAGGCATCGCCCGTGGGCGCCGCGCGGCGCGCGGGGCGCGCACGGCCAACGGTCGGCGCACCGCATCCGGTTTACGCACGCCCCACCCGCGCCGCAGGGAACCCG
>NZ_KQ949075.1:47090-176366 GCF_001514305.1 Streptomyces dysideae | reverse complement strand
GGGGCACGTCGTCTCCGTGCCCCCCGCCTTCTTCGCGGAACCGGTCGGAAGACACGCATGGACCCACTGTCCGACGGATCCGTTCCGCCCGCGATGTGTGGTGTGCCACCCGGTGGAACCATCGTCCGGGTCCGGGGCGTTTTTCCGGGTGCACGCGCGCGTGGCCGGTTCCGGGTGCCACGCGTGCGTGTGCTGATCAACAGGCGCCTCCTGCGCGTACTAAGGGGTCCGAGAGAAAGGCGGCTCTGTGGACCTGCTCGACATCCTGCTGTTGCTGGTGATCCTGGCCTACGCGGCGTCCGGCTACGGGCGCGGGCTGGTCGCCGGCTGTGTCTCCCTGGCCGGTTTCGTGGGCGGCGCGGTCATCGGTGTGTGGGTACTGCCGTGGACGATGGATCTGGCCACGCCGGGGACCACCGCGGCGACGGTCACCGCGGTGCTGACAGTGCTGGCCCCGGCGGTGCTGGGGCACGAACTGGCGGGGCGGCTCGCGCTGCGGCTGCGCCGGGAGCTGGACCAGGGACCGCTGCGGGTGGCCGACGGGATCGGCGGGGCCGTGGCCAACTCCGTGGCGGTGCTGATCGTGGCGTGGGTGGCCGCGAGCGTCCTGGCCGCCTCCTCGTCATCGCTGGTCACCTCGTCGATCCGGGACTCGCGCCTGCTCGGCACGGTGCAGGACACCATGCCGGACACGACCCCGGCCTGGTTCTCGCGGGCCACCTCCGCGCTCACCGAGGCGGGCTTCCCGCAGGTCTTCAACCCGTTCGAGAACGAGTCGACCGCCGAGGTCGCCAAGCCCACCGGCGACAGCGTCACGGCGGCCGCGACGAACGCCGCCAAGCTGAGCACCGTCAAGGTCGAGGGCATCTCCGGCACCCAGGGGCGCGAGGGCAGCGGCTTCGTGTACGCGCCGGAGCATGTGATGACCAACGCCCACGTCGTGGCCGGCATCGACGAGCCGAGCGTACGGGTCGGCGGGGTCGGACAGGCGTACGAGTCGCGGGTGGTGCTCTTCGACCCGGCGAAGGACGTGGCGGTGCTGTACGTGCCCGATCTGCGGGCGCCCGTCCTGTCGTTCGACGACGACGCGGCGCGCGGCGACTCGGCGGTCGTCGCCGGTTATCCGGAGGACGGCGATCTGAACCTCCAGGCGGCGACGGTCGCGAACCGGGTGCAGGCGACCGGCCAGAACATCTACAACGACGGCACCGTCTCCCGCGAGATCTACTCGATCCGCTCCACGGTCCGCCCCGGCAACTCCGGCGGCCCCCTGCTGACCACCGACGGCAGGGTGTTCGGCGTGGTCTTCGCCCGCTCCACCTCCGACGACGAGACCGGCTACGTCCTCACGGCCGCCGAGGTCGCCGCCGACGCCGAGCGCGCGTCGGACGCGACGTCACCGGTCGACACGGGCGAGCTGGTCACGTCGTAGCCGCGCGTCATCAGACCAGGAAACGGCCCATCAGCACGTCGTCGGCGTACCGCCCGTCCAGGCAGAACTCCTCCGGCTGGACTCCTTCGACGACGAAGCCCTCGGACTCGTAGAGCTTCCGGGCCGGTGTGTTGTGGCCGAGTACGCGCAGCGTGATGCGGCGGGCGCCCAGGCCGCGGGCCTCGTCGACGGCTGCGCGGACCAAGGCCCGGCCGACGCCCCTGCCGCGCGCCTCCTCCGCCACCACGAGCCCGCGGATCTGCCGTACGTGCGCGTTCGCGGCGAGCGGTGTGGGGAGACCGAGACGGACGTAGCCGACGAGGCGGCCGTCCAGTTCGGCGACGAGATGGTCGTCGGGGCCGCAGTGGTCCCGGAAGAAGGGATCGTACGGCGGCTTCGGCGGCGGGGTGACCGCGTGCCGGTACGACCAGGTGGTGCGGTCGAGGCGGCCCAGTGCCTCCTCGTCGTCGAGGACGGCCCGCCGTGTGTGGCATATGTGCGGATACGGCATGAAGGTCATCCTACGGCGCGGACACGGGGTCCCGCCCGGGGTTTTACGCGGTGACTGTGCAGGATGGGTCCATGGAACCTTCCCGTATCGCGGTGGCCGGCGCGTCCGGTCTCATCGGCAGTGCCCTGGTCCGGTCCCTCGTCACGGACGGGCACGAGGTGGTGCGGCTGGTGCGCCGGCCGCCCCGGGCGAGCGACGAGGTCCGGTGGGACCCCGAGCGGAGGTACGTGGACACGGCGGGGCTCGCCGGGTGCGGCGCGGTGGTCAATCTGGCCGGGGCGAACGTGGGTTCGCGGCGCTGGACGGAGGCGTACAAGGCGACGATCCGGTCCAGCCGGATCGACGGCACGGCGGCGCTCGCGGCGGCGATGGCGTCCCTGCCGTCGGAGGACCGGCCGCGGGTCTTCGTGAACGGCAGTGCGATGGGCTACTACGGCGAGACCGGCGACCGTGCCGTCGACGAGAGCGCGCCGCCCGGGACGGGCTTCCTGCCCGAGCTGTGCGTGGAGTGGGAGGGTGCCGCGGCTCCCGCCCAGGAGGCGGGCGTACGGACGGTGTTCCCGCGGACGGGGCTGGTGGTGGCCCGGCGGGGCGGGGCCTGGGGGCGGCTGTTCCCGCTGTTCAAGGCGGGGCTCGGCGGGCGGATGGGCGACGGACGGCAGTACTGGTCGTTCATCGCGCTGCACGACGAGGTCGCCGCGATCCGGCATCTGATCGACACCGAGGGCCTGTCCGGGCCGTTCAACCTGACCGCCCCGCAGCCGCTGACGAACCGTGAGATCACCGCGGCGATGGGGCGCGTGCTGCACCGGCCGACGCTGTTCACGGTGCCGGCGCCGGTGCTGCGGGCCGTGCTGGGTGAGATGGCCGGGGATGTGCTGGGCAGCCAACGGGTTGTGCCGAAGCGGCTGTTGGAGTCGGGGTTCACCTTCACGTTCCCGGGCATCGAGGGGGCGATCCGGGCGGCCGCGACACAGTGAACGCCGGTATGCGACCGCTGTGCGACCGTGCCCTGTCCATGCGCGACTGTTCCTGACCGATCACGGCCCTAACCTCGATTCGAACTCGGGTATCCCCGGAGCCTGTTGGGGGCATGACGTCTCCAGCGGCCGCGCAACCTCGAGGAGGGGCACGTGCTTGAGCCCGCGTACCAGGCGGACGTCGTCATCGTGGGAGCCGGGGTCGCCGGACTCTCCGCGGCGCATCGGCTGACCAGCGCAGGAGTGACGACCGCGGTCCTGGAGGCCGCGCATTGTGTCGGCGGCCGGATGGCGACCGACAAGGTCGACGGCTTCCGGCTCGACCGCATCGGACAGTTGCTGACCACGCCCTTGATGGCATATCCCGACCTACGCCTGTCCCCGGGCCTGGACGCACTGTTGCTGCGTTCCTTCGCGCCGGGTGTACTGCTGCACAGCGACGGGCGCCGGCACCGCGCGGGCGCTCCCGCGAACGCCGGGGGCGCGAGGGGCGCACTACATGCCGTGCGCGCCCTGGCAAGCGCCCCTCGGCCGGTGCCGTCGCCCCGGAGCCGGCGCGTGGGCACCGCCGTGGACCAGGCCCGGCTCGGCGCCTCGCTCGCCCGGCTGGGGGCCACGCCCGTCGAACGGCTGCTGTCCCGGCCCGAGTCGACCGCCGCGCAGGCGCTCACGGCGCGGGGTGCGCCGGCCCGTACGATCGACGGTTTTCTGCGTCCGCTGCTCGCCGCGCTGCTGTGCGACCCGGAGCTGACGACGTCCAGCCGGTGTGCGGATCTGACGCTGCGCGCCTTCGCGAGCGGGCGGCTGTGTGTGCCGGAGGGCGGTGCCGAGATGCTGCCGGAGCTGCTGGCGCGGGGGCTGCCGGCGGGCACGGTGCACACCGGCGTGCGGGTCACGTCGGTCGCCACGACGTCGGTGACCACGGCCGAGCACGGTGAGTTCCGGTGCCGGGCGGTCCTGCTGGCGACGGACGCGCGCACCGCCGGCGAGCTGCTGCCGGGCCTGCGCGTGCCGGACTTCCACCCGGTGACGGTCGTCCACCACACGACGGACGAGCCGCCGACGACCGGCGCGTCGCTGCTCCTCGACGCCGACCGCGGTGGCCCGGTCGCACACACGGCGGTCGTCAGCGAGGTCGACCCGAGCCGCGCGCCGGGAGGCCGCCCGCTCATCTCGTCGACGGTCCTGGGCCCTCCCCCGCCCGACCTCGACACCGCCGTGCGCATACACCTGTCCCGCCTCTACGGCACGTCGACGACGCGCTGGGAGACCCTCGCCGTGCACCACACCCCCGAGGCCGTCCCCGCGATGCGCCCACCGCACGACCTGCGCCGTCCGGTACGGCTGATGGCGGGTCTGTACGTGTGCGGGGACCACCGGGACACGAGCACGGTCCAGGGCGCCCTGCACTCGGGCCACCGGGCGTCGTCGGCGATCCTGGCGGACCTGGGGGCGGCCGGGTCGCTGCACAGGGCGGAGCCGTTACGGGCGGCGGCCTGAGCGCAGCACGGGGGCACCCCGCGCCCCAAAGGGCGCGGGGCTGTATCGATACGCGGCTCCGGGGCGATGCTCCCTATCCCAACGCCGCCACCTTGTCCCGGTACCCCCGTACCGGTGCCGCGTCCTTGTACGGCTCCAGCCTCCGCTCGAAGTCCTTGACGTACTCGATCGCCCGTACCGAGCGCATCTCGACGGCCTGGCCGGCGGCCTCCGCGCCGAGTTGGCAGGCCTGGTCGAGTTCGCCGAGGCCCAGGCGGGCGGAGGCCAGGACGACGCGGCAGAAGAGGCGGCTGCGGGCGTAGGCGGGGGCACGGAGTTGCAGGGAGCGTTCGGCGTGCTGCGCGGCGGCGCGGAACTGCTGGAGGTCGCGGTGGCAGTGGCCGAACTCGTCCGCCAGCTGCGCCTCGTCGAAGAAGCGCGCCCAGTGCGGGACTTCGTCGGCAGGGCGAGCGACTTCGAGGGCGCGTTCGGCGCGGACGAGGGAGGCCGTGCAGGCGCGCACCTCGCCCAGCACCCCGTGTCCGCGCGCCTCGACCGCGTGCAGCAGCGCCTGGACGACCGGCGGGGCGTTGGTGCCGACGCCCTGCTGGGCCACGCGCGCCAGCTGTACGGCCTCGCGGCCATGGCCGAGGTAGACGGCCTGGCGGCTCATGGTGACGAGGACGAACGAGCCGTACGCCCGGTCCGCGGCCGCCTGCGCGAGCCGCAGCGACTGCACGAAGTAGCGCTGGGCGAGGCCGTGCGCCGCGATGTCGTACGACGTCCAGCCCGCGAGCCGGGTGAGATCGGCGGCCGCGGCGAACAGGCGGCGGCCGGTCTGCTCGCCGTAGGTGCCGCGGAGCATGGGCTCGCACTCGTGCTCCAGGTAGCGCACGAGGGCCTGCCGGGCGTGGCCGCCGCCGTACATGTCGTCGAGGGAGCGGAACAGGTCGCCCACCGAGCGGAGCGCGGCGATGTCGCCGCCGGTGACCTTCTGCCCGGGGCCGCGTTCGGCCTGGCTGCGCTGGCGCGGTACCAACGGGCGGCCCTGGGCTGGGACGCGGGCGGGGGTTTCGCCGCGGGCGACCTTGTCGTCGGCGCGGCCGATCAGCCAGTCGCGGCTGGGGACGACCAGGCCGGCCGGGGTGAAGGCGATCTTGCGGAGCTCGGCGTGGCTACCGGAGTCCTTGCGCCACAGCCCGCTGACGATGTCGACGGCCTCCTCGGGGGTCGCGGCGAATTCGAGCCCCGCGTAGACCGGAGCGCAGGCGTCGAGCCCGAGGTCCTGGGCGCTGAGGCGGCGGCCGAGGCGCCGGGTGAAGACCTCGGCGATCAGGGCGGGGGTGGTACCGCGGGGCTGCTGCCCGCGCAGCCACCGGGTCACGGACGTCTTGTCGTATCTGAGATCAAGCCCGTGTTCGAGACCGAGTTGGTCCACGCGACGGGCGAGCCCCGCGTTGGAGAACCCCGCTTCTGCGATGAGCGCGGCGAGCTGGCGGTTGGGAGTGCGCTGCGCGGGTCGTTCCGTCATCTGCGGTGCGGTCTCCTGCCTTCGGGCCCTTCGCAGAGGCCGCTGCGGCCCTGCGGTGCCCGGATTGCCTGTGAGCAGCCCTTATGGCCTCTTGAACGGCGCGAATGTAGCGGAGCGTAAGCACCTGATCGCACATTTCGCCGCCCATTCATCCGATCGTGTGAGGATTGCCCTGCGGGGCTGACGGATCTCGGCCGGCCGGGCCGGTCGTACAGTGGCGTAGGCACGATTCGTGCCTTACGACCTTCTAGGGAGGCGCTTGCCGTGAGTGAGTTGCGGTTCGTCCGCATGGGGTTCGGCGCGGACGCTGTCGAGTACCAGCAGGCCTGGGACGAGCAGCGCCGGGTGCACGCGGCACGGTTCGGGGACGAGATCCCGGACACCTGTCTGCTCCTGGAGCATCCGCCGGTCTACACGGCGGGCCGGCGCACGGCGGCCAACGAGCGCCCCCTCGACGGCACCCCGGTCGTCGACGTGGACCGCGGCGGCAAGATCACCTGGCACGGTCCGGGCCAGCTGGTCGGCTACCCGATCCAGAAGCTGCCCCGCCCGGTGGACGTGGTGGCGCACCTCAGGCGCCTCGAAGAGGCGATGATCCGGGTCTGCGCCGAGTTCGGCATCGAGACCAGCCGGGTGGAGGGCCGGGCCGGCGTCTGGATCCTCGGCGACCCGGTGGAGCAGCGCCCCGCCCTCGGCGGACTCTCTCTGGACTTCGACCCGCGGCTGACCGACGACGAGTTCGACCCCCGCCTCAACGGCCCGGAGTACGCGCCGTCGAACGCGGGCCAGCGCCGCGAGGACCGCAAGATCTGCGCGATGGGCATCCGGGTCGCCAAGGGCGTCACCATGCACGGCTTCGCGCTGAACGTGAACCCGGACACCTCCAGCTTCGACAAGATCATCCCGTGCGGCATCCGCGACGCGGGTGTGACCTCCCTCGCCCACGAGCTGGGCCGCGACCTGACGATCGCCGACGTCCTGCCGGTGGCGGAGCGGCACCTGAAGGACGTTCTCGAGAACGCGGACCTGAGGCCGCGAGCGATCGAGAAGACGCCGGCATAAAGCCGGCCCGTTGGGGGTTCCCCCGGGGGCCAGCACCGACGCCGGGCCATCAAAACAACGGGCGTACCCTGGGGGACGCCGAAGAATCAAACGCTAGGGAGCCGGTCGTGTCCGCAGTCGCACCCGACGGACGCAAGATGCTGCGCCTGGAGGTCCGGAACAGCCAGACCCCCATCGAGCGCAAGCCCGAGTGGATCAAGACCCGGGCGAAAATGGGCCCCGAGTACACGAAGATGCAGAACCTCGTGAAGAGCGAGGGCCTGCACACGGTCTGTCAGGAAGCCGGCTGCCCCAACATCTACGAGTGCTGGGAGGACCGTGAGGCCACGTTCCTCATCGGCGGCGACCAGTGCACCCGGCGCTGCGACTTCTGCCAGATCGACACCGGCAAGCCCGAGGCGCTGGACCGCGACGAGCCGCGCCGCGTGGGCGAGTCCGTCGTCACGATGGACCTGAACTACGCCACCATCACCGGCGTCGCCCGCGACGACCTGGAGGACGGCGGCGCCTGGCTGTACGCCGAGACCGTGCGCCAGATCCACGAGCAGACGTCCGCCCGTGAGGCCGGCCGCACCAAGGTCGAGCTCCTGGCCCCCGACTTCAACGCCGTCCCGGAGCTGCTCCAGGAGGTCTTCGCCTCCCGCCCCGAGGTCTTCGCGCACAACGTCGAGACGGTGCCCCGGATCTTCAAGCGCATCCGCCCCGGCTTCCGCTACGAGCGCTCGCTGAAGGTCATCACCGAGGCCCGCGACTACGGCCTGGTCACCAAGTCGAACCTCATCCTCGGCATGGGCGAGACCCGCGAGGAGGTCAGCGAGGCGCTGCGGCAGCTGCACGACGCCGGCTGCGAGCTCGTCACCATCACGCAGTACCTGCGGCCGTCCGTGCGCCACCACCCCGTGGAGCGCTGGGTCAAGCCGCACGAGTTCGTGGAGCTGAAGGAGGAGGCCGAGCAGATCGGCTTCTCCGGCGTGATGTCCGGCCCGCTGGTGCGGTCCTCCTACCGCGCCGGGCGGCTGTACCAGATGGCCGTCGAGCTGCGTCAATCAGCTGCTCCGCAGCGGGGTGGTACGTACGTCGCCTCGCAGGCCGTCTGATGGCACGGAGTGCCACCCCGAGCGTGTGAATCTGCGCACAAGCCACTACCGCTCGGTAGTGGCCAACTGACGCGGTCCTGGACGTCCCCGCAGATGGGGGCACCGACAGGGCCGCGTCAGGGATTTTGGCTGTGAATCGAGGCTTCATTGGTGTTTGACCGGTCGGTCACGCCCTGGTAACACCAATCAGTGACCCTGGTTGTACACCCCGTGCACCGTCACCAGAGCCACCATTCCCGAGGGGGACTTCCATCATGCAGGCCGCGCCCGTACGCGCCACCGCCATCCCGTCGTTCACCGATGCACTCCGTGCCGTCGAGTCGCTGCTCATGAGCAGCGGCCAGCGCACCGCCCGCCGCAACGCCTGGACGTCCGTCCTGGAGGACCGCCGCCGCGCCAAGGACCGCGTCGAGGCGCAGCGTGTCCTGGAGCAGACGCTCACCTCCCGCATCTGACCCCGGTCCCCACTCCGCAGGGCACTGCCGTCGTCGGCACTCCCGGGGCCACGTAGACTTCGTGGCATGGCGAGGAAGGACACGGCAGCAGACGCTGCGAATCCCGGGCGACTGAAGCAGATCGCCCTGACCTACAAGATGACCCGCAGGGCCGACAAGAAGATCGGTCTTGTACTCGCGGCTGTCGGCATCAGCACCCTCGGTGTCTTTCTCGCGATCGGTTTCTTGATCGGTCACCCCATCTATCTCGGCATCCTGGGCCTCCTGCTCGCCTTCCTCGCGTCGGCGATCGTGTTCGGGCGCAGGGCCGAGCGGGCCGCCTTCGGGCAGATGGAGGGCCAGCCGGGCGCTGCCGCGGCTGTGCTCGACAACATCGGCCGAGGCTGGACGACGACACCCGCGGTCGCGATGAACCGCAGTCAGGACGTGGTGCACCGAGCGGTCGGCAAGGCCGGCATCGTGCTGGTCGCCGAGGGCAACCCGAACCGGGTGAAGAGCCTGGTGGCCGCCGAGAAGAAGAAGATGAACCGCATCGTCGCGGACGTACCGGTGCGCGATCTGATCGTGGGCACGGGCGAGGGCCAGGTCGAGCTGAAGAAGCTGCGGACCACCATGATGAAGCTGCCGCGCGTGCTGACCGGTCCCCAGGTGACCGCGACGAACGACCGGCTGCGCGCCATGGGCGACCTGATGAGCAACATGCCACTGCCGAAGGGTCCGATGCCCAAGGGCATGAAGCTGCCGAAGGGCGGGCCGAAGGCTCGCTGACTCCCTGCATACGACGACGAAGGGCGCCCGGATCACTCCGGGCGCCCTTCGTCGTCGTACGAAAACCAGTGCCCCAACAGGCACCATTCGCCCCGTCGCGACGCCCGGTACGCTCCGCCACTGCCTTAAGGGCGTGGGGGAGCGTGCCGGGCGCCGTGGGTGCTGTGCGGGACTTTCGAAACACCCCCTAGATCCGTACTTCCACGGTGCGCGCCAGCCGGTCGTGCAGGCCGCGGCCGTCGCGGTCCCAGATCAGGGCCGGGACGGCGAGGCAGAGCAGGGCCGAGCGCAGCAGGGCGCGCAAGGGGTTCACGGTGCCGGTGTCGAGGGTGACCACGCGGAGGCCGAAGAGGCGCTTGCCCGGGGTGAAGCCGACCGTGCCGACCGTGAGGACGTGCAGGACGAAGAGGATCAGCAGGGCCCAGTTGCCGGTCGCCTGCTGGTAGCCGTCGGTGATGAGACCGTATGCGATCAAGAGGCACAGGCCCCAGTCGACGGCGAGGGCGGCGAGCCGCCGTCCCGGGCGGGCGATGGAGCCCGGCCCCTCCTCCGGCAGGCCCAGCTGCTCGCCCCGGTATCCGAAGTCGACACCGGCTTCCTCGGCGGCCGCGCGGGGGCCCGAGAGCCACGATCCGATTGCTTCCCTCTTGTCCACCCGTCCACCGTACTGGGCCCGTTTTGGAATACGGACAGGTGGGGTGCGGCGAGCGATGTCCGGTTAACGTGTGTGAAACAAATGGGTCACGCCCGAGAAATCACGCGTCCCTAGGGTCGAGGTCAGCGTGTGCCACCGCACTGGCCGCACGAACGAACTACCACCCCGGCACGGACGGTCGGGAGTAGGAGGAGCTGGATGTTCCAGAACGCCGACGAGGCCAAGAAGTTCATCGCGGACAAGGACGTCAAGTTCATCGACGTCCGGTTCTGCGATCTGCCGGGCGTGATGCAGCACTTCACGGTGCCCGTCGATGCGTTCGACCCGGACGAGGAGCTCGCCTTCGACGGGTCCTCGATCCGCGGCTTCCAGGCCATTCACGAGTCCGACATGGCGCTGCGCGCGGACCTGTCGACCGCCCGGGTCGACCCCTTCCGCCGCGACAAGACGCTGAACATCAACTTCTTCATCCACGACCCGATCACCGGTGAGCAGTACAGCCGTGACCCGCGCAACGTGGCGAAGAAGGCGGAGGCGTACCTGGCGTCGACCGGTATCGCGGACACCGCGTACTTCGGTCCCGAGGCCGAGTTCTACGTCTTCGACAGCGTCCGCTTCGCGACCAGCGCGAACGAGTCCTTCTACCACATCGACTCCGAGGCCGGCGCCTGGAACACCGGTGCCATCGAGGACAACCGCGGTTACAAGGTCCGCTACAAGGGCGGCTACTTCCCGGTCCCGCCGGTCGACCACTTCGCCGACCTGCGTGCCGAGATCTCCCTGGAGCTGGAGGCGGCCGGTCTCAAGGTCGAGCGCCAGCACCACGAGGTGGGTACCGCCGGCCAGGCCGAGATCAACTACAAGTTCAACACGCTGCTCGCGGCCGCCGACGACCTCCAGCTCTTCAAGTACATCGTGAAGAACGTCGCCTGGCGCAACGGCAAGACGGCGACCTTCATGCCGAAGCCGATCTTCGGTGACAACGGCTCGGGCATGCACGTCCACCAGTCGCTGTGGACCGGCGGCTCCCCGCTCTTCTACGACGAGGCCGGTTACGCGGGCCTGTCGGACACCGCCCGCTACTACATCGGCGGCATCCTCAAGCACGCTCCGTCGCTGCTGGCCTTCACCAACCCGACGGTGAACTCGTACCACCGTCTGGTGCCGGGCTTCGAGGCGCCGGTGAACCTGGTGTACTCGCAGCGCAACCGCTCGGCCGCGATGCGTATCCCGATCACGGGTTCGAACCCGAAGGCCAAGCGCGTCGAGTTCCGTGCGCCCGACTCCTCCGGCAACCCGTACCTGGCCTTCTCGGCGCTGCTGCTGGCCGGCCTGGACGGCATCAAGAACAAGATCGAGCCGGCCGAGCCGATCGACAAGGACCTGTACGAGCTGGCTCCCGAGGAGCACGCGGGCGTTCCGCAGGTCCCGACCTCGCTCCCGGCCGTCCTCGACTCCCTCGAGGCCGACCACGAGTTCCTCCTCCAGGGCGACGTCTTCACCGCCGACCTGATCGAGACGTGGATCGACTTCAAGCGCACGAACGAGATCGCTCCGCTGCAGCTGCGTCCGCACCCGCACGAGTTCGAGCTCTACTTCGACGTGTGATCGGACCGCGCGTGCGCCACGCGTGAGCCGTCCCGGTGCCCCCGTTCCTGTTTCTCAGGGCGGGGGCATCGTCGTATCGTTTCTTGTACTGCTGTTCGAGAGGCATTTCGAGAGACATACGGGGAGAGGGCACGGGGATGTCCGAGCGGGACGACGACCAGCGCGAGTTCGACATCAAGTGGGCGGACGGGGCGGAACACAAGGAGCCCTCCGCCCGCGCCCGTATGCTCGCCGCCCGCTGGAAGGAGAACCCGCCCGCGCCGCAGCCCTTCCGCGCCGACCCCGACCCGGTGAAGCCACGCCGGTCGTCGTGGACGTCGACGGCCGTGGTGCTGGGCTGTGTGGCCGCGGTGATCGTGCTGCTGGGATACGTCAACTTCCGGGCGCCCTACTAGGGACTTTTGCCCCAGGGACCTTTTGCCGCCCCTGGGGCCGTTCGGGAAGGCCTCATGGGCGGGCGGCGGTGCACACTGGCAGTGGGACGAGTGCCTGACTGCGGGGTGATGCATGATGCAGAGCCGCTTCCGGAGCGATCGGCGGCTGACCGCCCGTATGGGGGTCACGCTGTTTCTGCTCGGACTGTTGTATGTGGGGTTCGTCGCCGCGCTGATCGTGCTGCTGAAGTCCTGGGTGCTGGTCGTCGTGATCGCGGCCGCGCTGCTCGGGGCGCAGTACTGGTTCTCCGACCGGATCGCGCTGTACGCGATGCGCGGGCGGGTCGTGGAGCGGGAGGAGTATCCCGGCCTGCACGGCGTGGTCGACCGGCTGTGTGCCATCGCCGACATGCCCAAGCCCGTCGTCGCCGTCTCGGACATCGACATGCCGAACGCGTTCGCGACCGGGCGCAATGCCGATCACGCCGTCGTGTGCGTGACCACGGGGCTGCTGCGGCGGCTGGAGAAGGACGAGCTGGAGGGTGTGCTCGCGCACGAGCTGTCGCATGTGGCGCACAAGGACGTCGCCGTGATCACGGTCGCCTCGTTCCTCGGTGTGATCGCGGGGCTGATCGTGCGGTTCGCCTTCTACTCGCAGCTGTTCGGGGGCGGCAGGCGGGACCAGAACACCGCCGTGGTGTTCGCGGCTGTGATGGGTGTCTCCGCGGCCGTCTACGCGATCAGCTTCGTGCTGATCCGGGCCCTGTCCCGGTACCGGGAGCTGTCGGCGGACCGGTCGGCGGCGCTGCTCACCGGCCGTCCCTCCGCGCTGGCGTCCGCGCTCACCAAGGTCTCCGGCGACATCGCGAGGATCCCGACCAAGGACCTGCGGACCGCGCAGGCCTTCAACGCCTTCTACTTCTCCCCCGCGCTGGGCCGGGAGCCCGGCATCGCGCGGTTCTTCTCGACCCACCCGAGCCTGGAGCAGCGGCTCGACCAACTGGGGCGGATCTCCGCCGAGTTGGGCGAGGCGGCGGCTCCCGGAGGGGCGTGAGCATGGGGCTGCTGGACATCCTGCTGGGCCGTACGAAACCGGTCGCGCCCGATCTCGACCAGCTGTTCGCTCTGCCGTCGGCGGCGGTGACCCTGGAGGTTGCCGCCGGGTTCCGGCCGACGGGGAGCGGGGCGGTGTGCTTCGCCACGGTCGAGGGCGCGGCGTTCGAGCAGACACACCGTGAGGTGCAGGCGCTGCTGGACGCGGACGCCGGGCGGGACGGGCCGCCGGTGCGGTTGGCCCGGGACGAGTACGGCTACTCCTGGCTGGTCTCCGAGCGTGCCCCCGACCAACTGCCGGAGCTGGTCAACGATCTGCACGCGGTGAACAGCGCGATGGAGGTCAACGGGTTCGGGCCGCAGCTGCTGTGCTCGCTCGCGGCGTTCGGGGACGAGTCGGGGCGGCGGCTCGCGCTCGTCTATCTCTACAAGCGCGGCACCTTCTACCCCTTCGCGCCGCTGGCCGGTGCGGCCGAGCGGCGCGACAACCCGCTGGAGCTCCGGGTGCGGGCGGCACTCGGTGACGACCTGCGGATCGAGCAGGACCTCAACCGCTGGTTCCCGGTGTGGGGCGCCCCCGGGATGTGAGCGGGGGCGCCCGGGCCGGTCACCAGCGGTCGTCTCACTTGCTGCGCTCGCGCTCCTGGCGGCGGGACTCCAGGGGGCGCTCGCGGCGGTAGCGGCGCTCCCACTTGGCCTGCCGGTCACGGCGGTCGCGGTAGGAGCGGTAGTCCGAGGGCATGGGTCCCCCGCCCGACGGGCCTCCGGCGCCTGATCCGCGCGCTGCGGACGAGCTCCGCCCGTACTGCAGGTAGAGGAAGAGCAGGGCGACGGCGGCGAGCCAGTAGAGGTGGTTTCCGAATCCTAGGATCACCAGGACGACGGTCCCGGACATCATGATGGTGCCCATCTCGGGCCTCCGTGGGCGTGGGTCGGTTCTGAGCGGTGACAGATGTCCCGACGGGGCGCTGGGGGATGGGCGACCGTCCGTCGGTGCGTAGAGAGTAGCCCCGAGTCCGCAGGCTGATGCCTGTCCTGCGGGAAGCGGGGTGAGCAGCTCCGCAACGCTTGTCCAGCGTAGGGAGACGGTCACTCGGCGTGCATCTTCTTTTTCCCGCGTCTGGTTGAGGGGCGTCTGTTTGAGCTGAGGGGCGTCTGTTTTGAGGGGCCGATCAGGCCTCCGGTGCCGCCGTGACGACGCCCGCCGCGACCGCCGCGCACAGGGCCGCGTGGTCGGCGGTGGTCTGGGCGGCGTAGGCCAGGGCGAAGTCGGCGACGGCGCGTTCGAAGGTGTCGGCGCCGCCCAGGTAGGCGGCGATGGCGATACGGTCGCCGGAGCGGGCGTGGGCCCGGGCCAGGGCGGTGCCGCAGAGGTGGGCGTAGCGGCGGAGTTCCGGCGGGGTCATTCCGGCGATGTCGGCGGAGGCCTTCATGTCGCGCAGCTGGCGCCAGTAGAAGGCGCGGCCCTGAGGGCCGGTCATCCAGCCGAGGAAGATGTCGCTTGCGGCTTGCAGCAGGCGCTGACCTGCGACGACGCGATGGCCGTGGTGGACGTAGGGGCCGCTCGGCAGATGCTCCTCGATGACCGACTTCCGCGCCTCCTTGATCTGCAGGAACAGCGGGTCGTCGGTGTCGCGTCCGGCGAGCAGGACGATGAAACAGCGGGTGCCTACGCTGCCGACGCCGACGACCTTGCGGGCGGCGTCGACGAAGCGGTAGCGGTCCAGGAGCAGGCGGCGCTCCTCGGAGAGGGTGGACCGGTAGTCGCTGAAGATCTTGCGCAGGGCGGCCGTGTCGGAGGCGCCGGCCGGCTCGATGAACGGCGGGTCGTGGATGATGCGGCGGCGTCCGTCGACGGTCTCGGTGAGCTTGCCGAGGGCCTGGAGGCTGGTGCGGCGGCGGGCCAGGGTGAGGCTGGACTCGACGCGGCGGCGGGCGCCGGCGGAGCGGACGAGGGGCAGCAGGCTGTCGGCGTCGATGCGCTCGTACCAGACGGCGAGTTCGCCCTTGCGGGCCAGCCCGCGGATGTGGGTGCGGTACGCGTGGCCCGCCTCCTGGGCGGCGCGGTGGACCTGCGGTTCGGGGTGGCCGCTCTCGCGGGCGGCGACTGCGACGCTGGCGGCGAGGCGTTTGACGTCCCACTCGAAGGGGCCCGGGTAGGTCTCGTCGAAGTCGTTGAGGTCGAAGAGGAGGGCGCGTTCCGGGGAGGCGTACAGGCCGAAGTTGAGCAGATGGGCGTCGCCGCAGAGCTGGACGGTCAGGCCGGTGTGCGGGCTTGCGGCGAGGTCGCCGGCCATCACGGCGGCGGATCCGCGCAGGAAGGCGAAGGGGGAGGCGGCCATGCGGGCGTACCGGACCGGCAGTAGCTCCGTGAGGCGGTCGCGGCCCTGGCGTTCCAGTACGGCGACCGGGTCGGGGCGGTCGACGGAGGGGAGCCAGGTGGCGTGGGCGGAGCGGGGGATGTGTTTGCGGGCGGTTTTGCCTTGGCTGGCGCGGGTGGCGCGGGTGGTGGGCGTGGTCATGGGGTGGGCCGTGTCGCCGTCGGTCGCTGTATGCCGTGCCGGTCCATTGCGCCTCCCTGGTGGTGTCACCTCCTGATCGCAGTGAAAGTCCGGGGGTGGGGTGGCGCATGTTCAGGTCGGCGAACGGGTGACGGGAGGGAGGCGGGGTGGCGGGGGCTTCGATGGGTTTTTCGCCCCCGCCGCCCCTTCCCGTCCCATCCCCAGGGGCTCCGCCCCTTCGACCCCGCTGGGGGCTGCGCCCCCAGACCCCGCTTCGGCCCTGAAGGGGCCTTGTCCTCAAACGCCGGACGGGCTGGATGATGCGGACCGGCGTCGATAGGTGCCGGACGGGCGGAAAGATGCCGGGTGCCGCCGATCGGCAGGTGGCACCCGGCGTCGCCCCGTTACCTCGCGTACCTCATCAGTGCTCGCACCATGTGGCACGTCGTGTCCGACGGCGGGTGGACGCCGATCATTTCCGCCGTCGTGCGGATCGTCTCGTTGCGGGCCTGGTTGGGTACGTGGACGCCCGAGTCGAGCAGGGCTATGGCCAGGCGCATTGCCTTGAGGCGGCGGTTGTGGGTGATGTACCAGTCGCGCGGCCGGCCCGGCGGCAGGGGCCTCTTCTCGACGGGTGCGTAGGGCAGGTCGAGCAGGACAGGGTGCTTCGCGGTGGACTGGGTCGGCAGCGGCTTCGTCTTCAGTGCGGCAGCGGGCACAGGCATCCTCCTGTCGCGGTCAGGGCGTCCCATCCGGAGATCTCGGTCCCCCCGGCGACACCCTCGAACACTGCTTCTATTCTACTGCCCACCACTGACAATCGCCCCTGGCCACAAGGGCTTTCGGGGGTCCTGTGACCCAGGTGCAAGACGGGTTTTCGCGTACCGTGGGCGGCATGGAGATCTGGATCAATCCGGCTTGTTCGAAGTGCCGCAGTGCCATCAAACTGCTCGATGCCGAGGGCGCCGACTACACCGTCCGCCGGTATCTGGAGGACGTACCCGGCGAGGACGAGATCCGGGAGGTGCTCGACCGGCTCGGGCTGGAGCCGTGGGACATCGCCCGTACCCAGGAGGCCGTCGCCAAGGAACTCGGGCTCAAGGAGTGGGCTCGGGACGCCGGTTCGCGGGAGCGGTGGGTCAAGGCCCTTGCCGAGCACCCCAAATTGATCCAGCGGCCCATCATCACCGCGGACGACGGCACGGCCGTGGTCGCCCGTACCGACGAGGCCGTACGGGACGCTTTGTCGCGTTAGGCGGGCGGCAAGTGGTATGTCCGGCGGCGGGAGTTGGGGCGGCATCCGCTGTTACCCTCCGCCGCCATGACCTTTGGTGATCAAGGAATGCCGTATGGGCCGGCGGGTCCGGACCCCTACACCCAGTGGATGATCGAGCAGGAGCGCATACGCCGGCGTCGGCTGCGGATGCGGATCGCGGTGGGTGGTGTGGTGGGGGTCGTACTCGTCGCCGCCGTTGCCGCCGGGGCCGTGCTGGGTACCGGCGGCGGTGGCAGCGATGGCGGCGACCGGGATTCGGCGGGCCGCTCGCCCGCTCCCTCCGGCACCCCGTCCACCCATGCCTCGCTCCTCTCCCGCCCGGTGATCCGGGCCGAGCAGGCCTTCCCGGAGAAGAGCGTGCTGCTGAAGGACGGTTCCCGGTACGAGCGTGTCGACCTCGCCACCACCACCGACTGCGCGCAGGGCATGTCGCCGGAGCTGGCCTCGCTGGCCGAAATGGGCGAGGGGTGCCTGCGGTTGACGTCCGCCCTGTTCACGGATCACGAGCGGCGTTCGCAGGTGACCGTCTCGGTGGTGAGTTTCCGGCGGGCCGAGGATGCCTGGCTGGTGTTCGGGACGGCCGCCATGGATCCGGTGACGTATCAGGTGGTCTCGCTCGACCCTCCGCCGTCGGCCGGGCTGCCGACCGTGCCGCCCGGTTCCGCCGGTGTGTTCCGGCGGCTGGCGACCGTGCGGTCCGTGGTGTTCGCCAACGGGCAGTGGGGTGACGGGTCGGAGACCGAGGAGGCGGAGATCACCCGGCAGACGGAGGGGCTGCTCCAGTACGTCAACGACACGGTGGTGGCGTACGAGGGAGGCGGCTCCGGCGGGAGCTGATCCCAACGGGCGCGTATGTGACGTACGTTACTTCGGTGACTCCTGTAACCGCTGAGTAACCTCGTTCGGTATCTCGTACATAGCGGCGTACGCTCCCCTACCTCTTTGGAGGCGGCGCATGTCGCGCAGGAGAACGCTCAGTACGAAGAAGAAGCTCGCGCTGCTCGCGAGCGCGGCGGCGGTGGCGGGAGGCGGCGCCTTTGCCATGGCGGCCACCTCGAACGCCGCGCAGAGTCCGCAGTCCGCCGCGGACTCCACGGTCTGCCAGGGGCTCGCCACCGCCCTCGGCAACAACCAGAAGTTCATCGACGGCCAGCGCGCCGCTCCGGACGCGCAGTCCGCGGCGCGAATCGTCAACCGTGAGGCGGTCGTCGAGCAGATCAAGCTCCAGCAGAAGGCGTCCGGGTGTGTGGTCGGGGAGTCGGCTCAGGACTCCCAGGCCGCGCCGCCCGAGCAGGCGGAGCAGCCGGCGCAGGCGGCTTCACCGACGGCCGCCGCCGGGTCCGGGCAGCAGGTGTGCAACGGCTCCACCGTCACGCTGTCCGGCGAGGGCGGTGCTCCGGCCGCGTCCAGCAACCAGTTCCCGGTGGGGACGAAGCTGAAGGTCACCAACCTGGACAACGACAAGTCCACGACGGTGGAGGTCACTTCGGTCTCCGGCAGCTGCGCACTGCTGAACAACGCGGCCTTCGAACAGGTCCGTGAGCCCGGCAAGTTCCTGATCCGCCGGGCCGTGATCGAGAAGGTGGGGTGAGGCTATCCGCGTAGGAAATCGCTGAGGCGGCGGGTCAGTTCGGGGGGTGCGGCCTGCGGCAGCGCGTGGTGGGAGACGTCGGGGACCACGTCGACTTCCACGTGCGTCAGCAACTCACTCGCCCTGCTCGCCACCGAGTACGTGATGGGGGTCCCCCCGCTCGAGCGAAGTCGAGAGTGGGGGAGGGTCCTGCTGCTCCCGGCCAGGAGCAGCAGGACCGGCACGTCCAGGGCCCGCAGTGCCTCCCGCGCCGGACGCGGACCCGTCACCGGACGTGCGGAGGGGAAGCCGGCGGCCGCCTCCTGAAGGCGGAGCCAGTCGGGGTCGAGGGGAACTCCCCCGGTCTCCCACTCCAGGAAGGCACGGACGCGGCGCGGCGAGGGCCGCAGCAGCATCGGCAGGGCGTGCAGCAGGTACGCCGCCTTGTACCCGGCGAAGCACTGGGTCGGGTCCAGGAGGAACAGGCGGCGCACCCGGCCGGGCGCGCTCAGCGCGTACCGCAGTGCGGTCCAGGCACCGTACGAATGCCCGCCCACGTCCGCCCGCCGCACGCCGAGTCCGTCGAGTACCGCGTCCAGCCAGGCGGCCAGGTCGGCGACCGTACGGGGGTGACGGTCGGCGGCCGGGGTGCTGCGGCCCGGGGCGCCGACCAGGTCGACGGCGTACACGCGGTGGGTCTCGGCGAGGGCGGCGGCCTGGGCGCACCAGGAGGCGGAGGTCGCTCCCCCGCCGCCCGGCAGGAGCAGGAGCGGGCGCCCGTCGCGCGGGCCGCAGGCATTGACGTACGCCGTCCCGAACGGCGTCGGGACGGTCACCGCCTCCCGCTCCGCGGGCCACTTGGCCATGACCTTGTCGTACGCGGCCAGAAAACCGTCCCTGTCGTACCCGCCCCGGACGCTCACGAGCCTCAGCCCCTCCCCTATTATCTCGCTCGGCGAGATACTTGTTGGGCGAGATGATAGTCGGAGGCGGAGCATGCACAAGCCGGGGCCCGAAATGGAGATCGTCCATCTGCTGCGCGCGGTGACGGTCGAACTCGGCCTGCACACCGCCCGGTTCGCGAACCGGAACGGCATGCACCCCACCGACGTCCGTGCCCTGATCGCCCTCATGGACGCCTCCCGCGCGGGCGAGGAGATGACGGCAGGGCGGCTCGGGGCCGCGCTCGGGATCAACTCGGCGGGGACCACGGCGCTGGTCGACCGGCTGGAGCGGGCCGGGCACGTACGACGGGTGCGCGGGGAGCGGGACCGGCGCAAGGTCGTGATCGAGGTGAGCGAGGAGGCGGTCGAGCTCGGGTGGGCCCACTTCGGACCGCTGATCGGGCGGGCCGTGGAGCTGCTCCGGGGGTACGACGAGCGGGAGCTGGCCTCGATCCGGGGGTTTCTGGGCGGGGTGCGGGAGGCGGCCGCCCAGGGTGACTGACCCCTGGAACCTCTCGTCAACCGCATCGCATACGAGCCGCCGCACCCGCCTCGATCCACGGTCGCAGTACCGTCGTGAACGGGTCTCTGTCGAGTTTCTGTACCCCTCCCCCCGGCCGCGCCCGCCCTCACAACGTGAGTCGCACCACAGAACGACCAGGTAACACGGGGTTCACATTCGAGCAATGATCGGGAAATCGCCTGTTGACAGGCTCGCGGGCAACAAGAGCGGCGCCCCAGTGCCGCAGCGCCGCAGCACCCGCAAGTGCGCCTAGAGACCCACCCCGAAGGATGTGGCCCGTGACCTTCAAGGCTGAGTACATCTGGATCGACGGCACCGAGCCGACGGCCAAGCTCCGTTCCAAGACGAAGATAATGGCGGACGGTGCCAAGGGTGCCGAGCTGCCGATCTGGGGCTTCGACGGCTCTTCCACGAACCAGGCCGAGGGGCACTCCTCGGACCGTGTCCTCAAGCCGGTCTTCTCCTGCCCCGACCCGATCCGCGGCGGCGACGACATCCTCGTCATGTGCGAGGTCCTCAACATCGACATGACGCCGCACGAGTCCAACACCCGTGCCGCGCTGGTCGAGGTCGCCGAGAAGTTCGCGGCTCAGGAGCCGATCTTCGGCATCGAGCAGGAGTACACGTTCTTCAAGGACGGCTACCCCCTCGGCTTCCCCAAGGGCGGCTTCCCCGCCCCGCAGGGCGGCTACTACTGCGGTGTCGGCGCCGACGAGATCTTCGGCCGTGACGTCGTCGAGGCCCACCTGGAGAACTGCCTGAAGGCAGGTCTCGCGATCTCCGGCATCAACGCCGAGGTCATGCCCGGCCAGTGGGAGTTCCAGGTCGGCCCGGTCTCCCCGCTGGAGGTCTCCGACCACCTGTGGATCGCCCGCTGGCTGCTCTACCGCACCGCCGAGGACTTCGGCGTCGCCGCGACGCTGGACCCGAAGCCGGTGAAGGGCGACTGGAACGGCGCCGGTGCGCACACCAACTTCTCCACCAAGGCGATGCGCGAGGGCTACGACGCGATCATCACCGCGTGCGAGTCGCTCGGTGAGGGCTCCAAGCCGCTCGACCACGTCAAGAACTACGGCGCCGGCATCGACGACCGTCTGACCGGTCTGCACGAGACCGCCCCGTGGAACGAGTACTCCTACGGCGTCTCGAACCGCGGTGCCTCGGTCCGTATCCCGTGGCAGGTCGAGAAGGACGGCAAGGGCTACATCGAGGACCGCCGTCCCAACGCCAACGTCGACCCGTACATGGTGACCCGCCTGATCGTCGACACGTGCTGCTCCGCGCTGGAGAAGGCCGGCCAGGTCTGATCCCCCGCTTCTTCCCGGAAGGGGCGCCCGCCGAGATGGCGGGCGCCCCTTCTGTGTGCCGTGCCATGGGGACGGGGACCGGCCGGATGATCGCGTTGTCAGTGGGGCGTGTCATCGTGGGGGCATGGTGATCGGCGGGGACGGCCTGGGGATCAAGGCCGAGACGGAGAACTGGCAGACGCACGCGAGGATTTCGGCGATGGGGGTCCCCGCGCTCGAGCGAAGTCGAGAGTGGGGGAGGCTGCGGGAGCTGGTGGAGCGGATCGGAGGTGCGGGGGACCGGTTCCTGGTGGTGCATCGGATACCGGACATCCCTGATGTGTTCGCGCAGGCGATCACCGTCGCCCCGCTGCTCCGGCACCGGCGGCTGGAGGGCTGACGCGCACGGCAGGTGTCCTAGGTGTGAGAGGAGGGGCGACTGACCGGGGGGCGCTTCTGCTTCAATGGGGGCATGGCCAGCTTCCAGAAGATCTCCGCGACGGGTCGCCATGACCTCGAGCCCTTCTGGCCCTCCCGTCAGCATCACGACTTCGACCGGGTGTGTTGCCGCGCGACGAACGCGCCGGCCCGCTAGAGCCGTACACCCCGGCCCTCGGCCCGCGCGCCTCGACGTACGTCCCTCGACGAGCCCGACCACGATCTGGCGGCCGTCGACTCTCCCGACGAACCTCTCGCGCGAAAGAGCTGACCTCTCATGGCGACCACTCGTTCCCTGTCCACCGCCGACGCCCTCTTCCCCGACGGCTCGCGCCACCGGCTGCGTGCCGTCGTCCGGGACGGCAGCGTAGCCGCCCCGGACGACGCGGACCTTCTGCCGCCGGGTGCCACCTGGCTGCCCGCACCCCAGCACAGCCTGCCCGTCCTGCCGGGGCAGCCGCCGATGGTCGGCTACCTCGTGCTCGTCCCGGCCGACCAGCAGCCGCCGTTCCTGCCGGTCGGCGTCCCGGGCCTTCCCTCGCAGGCCGAGGACTCGGGCGGCGCGCCGCTCGTCCGCGTCGACACCGTGCAGCGCACCGCCGAGGTCGACGGGCGTGAACTCGACCTCACCTACCTGGAGTTCGAGCTGCTCGCGCATCTCGTGGCGCATCCCCACCGGGTGCACAGCCGCGACCAGCTGGTCGGCACGGTGTGGGGGTACGGCCACGTCGGCGACGGCCGCACCGTCGACGTCCACATCGCGCGGCTGCGGCGGAAGCTGGGCGCCGAGCGCCGGGACGTGATCCAGACGGTGCGGCGGGTGGGGTACAAGTACGCTCCGCCGGCCGGGCGGTGACGGCTTCTCCGGGCTTCTGCTGAGGGCAGATTGCCGTTCCGTCCCACGGATCCGTCGTACACAGTCACTGGCATGAGACTTCTGATGCTGGGTGGTACGCACTTCGCGGGGCGGGCCGTCGTCGAGGCGGCGCTCGGGCGCGGCTGGGACGTGACCGTCTTCCACCGGGGGCAGCATGAACCGCCCGCCGGGGCCCGGTCGTTGCTCGGCGACCGCACGGCGCCCGAGGGGTTGGCCGCGCTCGCCGAGGGCGAGTGGGACGCCGTCGTCGACACCTGGTCGGCGGCACCCCGGGCGGTGCGGGACACGGCGCGGCTGCTGCGGGGCCGCGCCGGGCGGTATGTGTACGTGTCGAGCTGCTCGGTGTACGCGTGGCCCCCGGCCGCCGGGTACACCGAGGAGGCGCCGCTGGTCGAGGGCGCCGCGGCGGACGCGGAGCAGACCGAGTACGCCGAGGACAAGCGGGGCGGCGAGCTGGCCGCCGTCGAGGCCTTCGGCGCGGACCGTTCGGTGCTGGTGCGGGCCGGGCTGATCCTCGGGCCCTACGAGGATGTGGGCCGGCTGCCGTGGTGGCTGGCCCGGATCGCCCGCGGCGGGGCGGTGCTGGCGCCGGGGCCGCGTGATCTGCCGCTGCAGTACGTCGATGTGCGCGACCTCGCGGAGTGGGTCCTCGGGGCGGTGGAGCGGGAGTTGAGCGGACCGTACAACCTGATCGGGCCACGCGGGCACGCCACCATGGGTTCGCTGCTGGAGGCGTGTGTGGCCGCGACCGGCGGTCCGGCCGAGCTGCGCTGGACCGACCCGGACGTCGTCCTCGACGCGGGCATCGAGCCGTGGGTCCAGTTGCCGGTGTGGGTGCCGCCGGGCAGCGAGCTGCACGACGCCCTGCACGGCGCGGACGTGTCCAAGGCCCTTGCCGCGGGGCTGCGTTGCCGGCCCGTCGCGGAGACCGTCGCCGACACCTGGCGCTGGCTCCAGGACATCGGCGGCACGGCGCCCCACCGCCCGGACCGGCCGGAGAAGGGCATCGGCCCGGAGCTGGAGGCGAAGGTCCTCGCGGCCGCCGAGGAAGCGGACGGTGTATCTGGCACCACCCCCTGACCGGGGGGCGAAGCCCAGTGACCCCGTCCCCCGCCTCCGCGAGACTGACGGCATGACCACAGAGACGAAGAAGAGCGGCGGCGACAGCAGGGCGCGGGGCATGGTGTCGGCGGCGGCACGGGGGCTCGGGCTGGCTCTGGTGGCACTGCCGGGGGCGGTGCTCTGTTTCACGCTCACCCTGGTGTCCGTCGCGCTCATCCCGATCGGGGTCGGGATCGTGACGACACCCTGGGTGCTCACGGGGGTGCGGGCGTTCGCCGACTGGCGGCGACTTCTCGCGGCGCAGTGGTGCGGGGTGCGGATCCCGTCGGCGTACCGGCCGATACCGGAGGGCGCCAATCCCTGGACGCGCACCTTCGGGATGCTGGGTGATCCGGCGACCTGGCGGGATCTGCGGTGGCTGCCGGTCGACATGACGGCGGGGTTCGTCACCGCTCTGCTGCCGGCCGTGCTGGTGCTGTATCCGCTGGAGGGGTTCGCGCTGGCGGCCGGGCTGTGGCGGGTGTTCACGGACGCGACGGGCGGCACGTACTGGTATCTCTTCGTGCCGATCACCGGGCAGGTCACCGCGGTCGTCGCCGGTGTCCTGGGCGCCGTGCTCCTCGTGTTCGCCCACTTCTTCACCACGCGCCTGCTGCACGCCCACTTCCGGCTCACCCGGGCCGTGCTGGCCGCCAACCAGGGTGAACTGTCCGAGCGGGTCCGGGTGCTGACCGAGACGCGCCGCGACGCCGTCGACACCTCCGCCGCCGAACTGCGCCGCATCGAGCGGGACCTGCACGACGGCGCGCAGGCCCGGCTCGTCGCCATGGGCATGGACCTCGGCACCATCGAGATGCTCCTCGACAAGAATCCGGAGCAAGCCAAGCAGTTGCTCGCCCAGGCCCGCAAGTCCTCCGCCGACGCGCTCGCCGAGCTGCGCGACCTGGTGCGCGGCATCCACCCGCCGGTGCTCGCCGAGCGCGGGCTGGGCGACGCCGTACGGGCGTTGGCGCTGCGGCTGCCGATCGCCACCGAGGTGAACGTGGAGCTGCCCGGCCGGGCGGAGGCGCCCGTGGAGTCGGCGGCGTACTTCGCGGTCAGCGAGGTCCTCACCAACGCGGTGAAGCATGCCGACGCCGAGCGGATCTGGGTCGACCTGCATCACGCCGACACCATGCTCCGTGTCTCGATCACCGACAACGGCAAGGGCGGCGCCCGGATCGGTGCCGGTTCGGGGCTGGCCGGAGTCGAGCGGCGACTGGGTACATTCGACGGCGTCCTGGCCGTCAGCAGTCCCGCGGGCGGTCCCACCATGGTCACCATGGAGATCCCTTGCGCGTTGTCCTAGCCGAAGACCTGTTCCTGCTGCGCGACGGACTCGTCCGGCTCCTCGAGGCCCATGACTTCGAGATCGCGGCGGCCGTGGAGACCGGGCCCGAGCTGGCCCGCGCGCTGGCCGAGCTGGAGCCGGACGTCGCCGTGGTCGACGTACGCCTGCCGCCGACGCACACCGACGAGGGCCTGCAGTGCGCACTGCAGGCCCGCCGCGACCGGCCGGGGCTGCCGGTGCTCGTGCTCTCGCAGCACGTCGAGCAGCTGTACGCCCGTGAGCTGCTCGCCGACGGCACCGGCGGGGTCGGCTATCTGCTGAAGGACCGGGTGTTCGACGCGGCGCAGTTCGTGGACGCCGTACGACGGGTCGCGGCGGGCGGCACCGCCATGGACCCGCAGGTGATCCAGCAGCTGCTCAGCCGGCGCGCGGCGGACGACCAGCCACTGGGGCGGCTGACGCCCCGCGAGCTGGAGGTGCTGGAGCAGATGGCGCAGGGGCGGTCGAACGCGGCCATCGCCGGCAAGCTCGTCGTCACGGAACGGGCGATCGCCAAGCACACCGCCAACATCTTCGCCAAACTGGGCCTGGAGGTGTCGGACGACGACAACCGCCGCGTCCTGGCGGTTCTCGCGTATCTCGACCACGGCCGCTGAAAGCGGACCGCCGCTCGCCCACCTGCCGTAAGGGATCAACAACTCGGGGTGTTTATTGGGCAGTTGAGGGTGGAATGTCTTCCGAACCTCTCATCAATTTCTGAGACGGCTGAACACTCGTGGGACCACGCCCGTATGGATGGGAGCCGCTTCACTCCTGTCGGGCGCCTCGATGCCCCGCAAGGAAGTCAGAGGAGTTCCATGGGACGCACAACAAGAAAACGCCGTACGCCGCTGGCCACCAAGGCCATTGCCGCATCGGCGGCCCTAGCGCTCGGTGGGGGCGGGCTTGTCTGGGCCAACTTCTACGCCTCGGCCCATGAGTCGGGCTCGGGGCAGAACCAGATCAAGGCCGCCGGTGCGCAGATCGCCACGATCCAGTGTCCTGACGTCGGTCAAGAGCTGCGCGACGTGCCGGAGAAGGCGCGCGCCGGTGTCGACCAGGAGCTGGCGAACCTCGACAAGCAGGTCACCGAGGCCTACACCCGGCTCGCGTCGACGCGTCAGGCCCAGGCGGGTGACTCGGGATTCGTGCAGAACGCGATCCTCGGCCCGCTGAAGTCCAAGCGGACCGCGGCCATCGACCGCATCGGCATCAACATCCGGCGCGTGGGCGGCCAGGCCCCCAACGGGCTGGAGCAGCTCGCCGAGTGCAAGGGCATGGGGGTCGACGAGGTCAACAACGGCGACGGCCAGAACGGCGACGGTCAGGACCAGGGCCAGGACAACGGCCAGGACCAGGGCCAGGTCGGGGACAACGGCAACGGTGCTGCCGGCCCGGTTGCCGCCGACTTCGTCGACATCACCACCGTCCAGCCCAACACGCCCCCGGCGAACGGGAACGGTCTCAAGGCGAACGGGGACGGTGGTTCGACGGGTTCCTTCACCACGTCCTGCGGTGTGAACGAGAACAACAAGTTCAACACCGACAACCTCATCGTCGCCCCGGGTGTCGACAACGGCGCGCACCACCTGCACGACTACGTCGGCAACCAGGACAACGACGCCTTCTCCAGCGACGAGGACCTCGCGAACGCGGACACCTCGTGCCAGAACCAGGGTGACAAGTCCACCTACTACTGGCCGGTGCTCCGTATTCAGGACGGCACCCAGGAGTTCGACGCCAACGAGCTCGGCGGTGGCCTCGAGGGCAACGTCGGCAAGGTCCTGAAGGCCCAGCAGGCCGAGATCAAGTTCGTCGGCAACAAGGCGAGCGAGGTCGTCGCGATGCCGCGGTTCCTGCGCATCATCACCGGCGCGGCCAACGCGTTCACCAACGGCGACGCGAACGCCAACGCCTCCATGAGCTGCACCGGCTTCGAGGACAGGCAGCTGACGGACAAGTACCCGATCTGCCCCGAGGGCAGCCAGGTGGTCCGCACGGCCAACTTCCAGAGCTGCTGGGACGGTCAGAACATCGACAGCGCCAACCACCGTGACCACGTGGACTTCGTCCAGGCGGACGGAACCTGCGCGAACGGTTTCCAGGCGATCCCCCAGCTGCAGATCCGACTGGTGTACGACGCCCCGGCCCCGGTCATCGAGAACGGACAGATCCAGAACCCGTTCGCGGTGGACGGCTTCCCGGAGCAGCTGCACAAGCCGATCACCGACCACAACGACTTCATCAACGTCATGGATGACAACCTGATGAACCAGGTGGTCCAGTGCATCAACACCGGGCAGGAATGCCAGTGACCCGGTGACCCAGTGAGGAAGGCCGGTGGCGGGATTCCCCGTCACCGGCCTTCTGCTGTGTCCGTCCGTACGGTCAGCCGCTGTGCTCGGAGCCGTGCTCGGAGTCCGCGCTGTGGTCCGTCCCCTGCTCCAGGGTGCCGCCGAGCGTGCCGCGCAGCTCCGTGACGACGTCGTCGTGGCCGACGGCGACCCACTTGCGGCCGACGAGGTAGTAACCGCCGTAGTCCTTGGCGGTGTTGATCCACTCGCGCTGGCCGCGGTCGGTGGCGAAGGTGGCGAGGATGTACTTCTCCTTGCCCTTCTTGCAGATGGCCTGGCGGATGGTGTCGGTGTCGGTCTGCATGTTCGGCTCGCACTTCGCCTCGGCGGCCAGGTGCTCCAGGCTCCCGGTGGCCGCCTCCGGCACCTCGTCGCCGCCGGATCCGCAGCCCGCCAGCGCCAGTACCGCCGCCGCGCCGGCCAGCGCGAGCCTCGGTCGGGTCAACCTCATCTGTTCCTCCGGTCCGTGCATGCCGCAGTGGGCCCCGGGCGAGGGGCCTCACCTCAGATACGGCCGTGACGCGCGGTGCGCTCAAATCCGGTGCCCGAGTGAGCACGCCCGTGCGATTGTGGGCCGGTGAACCAAGACTGGGAAGACCGAGTGACCGCCGCCTGGGCGACCTTCGACGACTACGCCGAGGCGGAGGCGGCCGACTTCCGGGCCGTGATCGACGCCCTCGTCGCCGAACTGCCCGACGACAGCCCGCTGGGCCCCTTCGAGCAGGCCTGCGCCTGGGACTCGACGGGTCACTCGGACAGGGCGGTGCCGCTGTACCGGGAGGCGCTGGCTCTGGGGCTGACCGGGTACCAGGGCCGCCGCGCCAAGATCCAGTTGTCCAGCTCGCTGCGGAACATCGGGCAGGCCGAGGAGGGCGTCAAGCTGCTGACACCCGAACTGGACGCGCCCTCCGACGCGTTGGACGACGCCGTACGGGCGTGTCTCGCCCTCTGCCTGTCCAGCCTCGGCCGGGACCGCGAGGGTCTGTCCCTCGTCCTGGGCGCCCTGGCCCCCCATCTGCCCCGCTATCAACGGTCGATGGCCAACTACGCGCGCGCACTGGTCGAGCCGGCCGGCTGAGTCACCCGGGTGGCGGTGACCAACCACCGATTCGCTCGTTCTGCTGAACGTGCAGTCACAGGATGTCGCCCCGCGCCCCGCACCCGCCCACGCCTTCACCGACCCGGTCGTCGACGTCGAGCAGGCCGAGGCCGCGCTCGTCGAGCACTACCCCCGGCTCGTCCGGCTCGCCTACCTGGTACTGCCGCCGAGCCTCGGCCGCAACCGGCGTGTCCTGACCGCGCACTCCCTCACCCAGCGCGCCCTGCCCAGAGGCCGGACGTCGACGCCCGTCGTCCCGGCCCAGAATGGGGGTCCCCCCGCTCGAGCGAATTCGAGAGTGGGGGAGGGCCGCGACGGCGATCCCGGGTACGCCTTCGTGCGTCTCCGGGTGCTGCGTACGGCACTGGAGGCGGGCCTGCCGCTGCGGCGCAGGGCGTGGCCCAAGCGGTCCCAGCTGCCGCCGCTGCTCCCGCAGGTGTGGGGCCTGCGCCTCTTCCCGCGCTCGGGCGGCGCCGACGAACTCGCCCTGGACCAGCGACTGTCAGCCCTCTCCGGCCCGGCCCGGGCGGCGTACGTCCTGTGCGGTCTGGAGAAGCTCCCCGACGGTGACGTACGCAGGGTACTGACCGCGGCCGGCGTGGACGACGTGGACGCGGCGCTGGACGAGGCCGACGCCGTGGACGCGCGGTACACGCTGCTGGACTCCCCCGAGTTCGACCCCTGTTCCCTGCACGCCCGGCCCACCGATCTGATGCGCCGCCGCCAGCACATGAAGGCCGCGCTCGCCGCCGGGGCCGCCCTCGTCGTGTGCGGGGCGCTGCTCGGCCTGCCCGGCGACGGCTGGGCCCCCGACGGCGCGGCCGCGCCCGCCTACGCGCAGAACCCGGTCGCCGAGGCCGCCCTGGACCCGGGCAGGTTGACGAAGGTCCCGGCGGCCGCGTGGCGGACCTCGGCGCGCACCGACTTCTCGGTGTGGCCCGCGCGCGGCGACCTCACCGGCGACAAGGCCCTGCTGCGCCGCGCCCTCGCCGTCTGGGCCCGCCCCGGCGAGACGGTCCAGGTCTCGGTGACCCCCGGCACCCCGTCCGGCGGCCCGGCCGGACCGCCGCAGCTCCTCTACGCCGGGACCGTCGACAACACGCGCGTGGTGATCCTGTACGACGGTCTGCGCATCGCCCGTTACGCCGAGCCGACGAAGGGCACGCAGGGCGCCGTCCTCGACTTCGCGCGGGTCGACGGCGCGACCGCGTCCGAGGCGAGCGCGCTGGTGCTGGGCCGGGCCGACGGCAACGTCCGCTATCTGACAGCGCCCTGGGTGACGAAGGCCGCCGAGCGTGACCTGCTGAAGCCGGGCGCCGGTGCCATGGACCTCGGGCTGACCGACGGGGTGACCGCGCCGCTGGCCAGCCCGGCCGCCCGGCAGGACGGCGCGTGCACCTCGTGGAACGTCCTCCAGCTGACCGCCGACGCCGGCACCCGTGTCTCGACCGACCTCGGCGAGCTGGTCCCGGCCCGCCTCACCACCGGCCGCCCCGGCGCCACCCGTGACGCGTCCGGCGCCGAGGCGCTGCGCACCTGGGCGCCGTTCGCCTGCTCGCTGGCCGACGCGCGGGCCCGGGGCGTGCGGTCGGTGAACGCCTGGGCGTACGCCGAGCAGCCGCTGCCCGACGCGAGCGGTACCGCGGACTGGGTGTGCACCCGGGCCGAGACCTGGCGGGGCGGCGGCCCGCGCGTGCTGGCGCAGTTCCACACACCGGGCGGGGCGCACGGGGCGGTGGCCGCGAAGGCCGAGAACGCCCCGGCGTGCGGGTCGCGCGATCCGCACGTACTGGCCGGGGTGCTGTGGAAGTCGAAGGCCGGGGGCTGGTATCTGCTGGCCGCGGGCAGCCGGGACACGGCGTCGATCCGGACGACGGGCGGGGTCGAGGGCGCCGGGCAGGGGAATCTGCTGGCGGTGCGGGCCGAGCAGGGGGCGCAGGCCGGGCTGAAGGGGACGCTTCAGGACGGGCGGTCGATCAACGCCCTGCGTTAGGGAGAGCGCCGGCTGATGCAGCGGGTGTTGGCGCTGGACATGTGAACATACATGATCGGTCCGGTCCGTTCGGGGCCGGAATCGATCGGTAAGGTGTTCGCATGACTACCGGGGTACGCCGCAGAATGGGAGTCGAGGAGCGGCGGCAGCAGCTGATCGGCGTCGCCCTCGAACTCTTCAGCCGGCGCTCGCCCGACGATGTCTCCATCGACGAGATAGCGTCCGCCGCGGGCATCTCGCGCCCGCTGGTCTACCACTACTTCCCCGGCAAACTCAGCCTGTACGAGGCCGCGTTGAAGCGTGCGGCGGAGGAACTGGCGGGCCGGTTCGTGGAGCCGAGGGAGGGGCCGCTGGGGGCACGGCTGCTGCGGGTGATGCACCGGTTCTTCGACTTCGTCGAAGAGCACGGGCCCGGTTTCTCCGCCCTGATGCGCGGCGGCCCGGCTGTCGGCTCGACGGCGACGAACGCGCTCATCGACTCCGTACGCCAGGCCGCCTATGTCCAGATCCTGTCGCATCTGCGCATCGAGAACCCGCCCGCGCGTCTGGAGCTCGTGATCCGCTCCTGGATCTCGCTGGCCGAGTCGACGGCGCTGATCTGGCTGGACGGCCGGCGCATCCCGCGTGCCGAGCTGGAGGTGCAGCTCGTGCACGACTTCGCCGCGCTGGCCGCGGTGAGCGCCGCGTACGACGAGGAGATGACCGCGCTGCTGAGGGGCATGCTCAAGGACGAGCCGGCCGACGGTTCGTTCAGCGACCTGGCGGCCCGGCTGATCTCCCTGGCGTCCTAGAACTTTCGGTAGGAGGGGTCGAGGTCGCGTACCTCGGCGGAGGCGTGCAGCGCGAGGCCCTCGGCGGGCTTCACGTACTGGCGCAGCAACTCCAGTACGGCCTCGGTGAGTTGGACCTTCGTCTCGTCGGTGCGGCCGGCCAGCAGACCGAGGGTGACGTGCACGACCGCATGGCCCGCGGTGTCGTCGCCGACCGTGGTGTCCTCGGTCCGGCGGAACTGCGTCTTGCACGCCGGCGGCTTCGCGGCCGCGATCTCCACGACGGCGGTGTGCAGGGCTCGCGCGAACCCGGGCCGGTCGAAGTCGTCCGCCAGCTGCTCCGAGTAGTCGACGGTGATCTGCGGCATGGGCACTCCTGTTCTAGGTCAACAGAAGTCACCCTAACCGCAACGCCAGCATCGCGATGTCGTCGTCCCGCTCCCGCCCGAAACAGCCCAGCAGGGTGTCGCACAGGGCGTCCAGGCCGGGCGGGGCGCCCGTGGCGGCCGTGCGGAGGTGGTGCAGGGAGACGGCGAGGTCGGTGCCGCGGGTCTCGATGAGGCCGTCGGTGACCATGAGGAGGCGGTCGGCGGGGGCGAGGAACACCTCGGAGGGCTCCGGCCGCTCCAGACCGAGCCCGAGCAGCGGACCGCACACCTTCACATAGTCGGCGCCGCCTCCTTCCCGCACGATCAGCGGCGGAATGTGGCCCGCGCTGGCGATCCGGGTGCGCCCGCTGCCGGGGTCGACCAGGGCCAGGCACACCGTGGCGGTGACGTCGGGGTGGAAGTGCTGCAGCATCCGGTCGAGCCGTTCGGCGAGCACGCCGGGGGCGCTGTTCTCGACGCAGAAGGCGCGCAGCGCGTGCCGGATCTCGACCATGACGGTCGCCGCGTCCAGCGAGTGCCCGACGACGTCCCCGACGGCGGTGAGCACCCCGTCGCCATGTCCGGCAGTCCGACGTCGACGAGCGCCACATCGGGCAGGACGCCCGCGTGCAGCCGTACGTCGAGCTCGACCAGCGCCTCGCCCGCGCTGGCGACCGGCACGACCCGGTGGCCGGCGCGGCTGAGCACGGCGACCATGGCATAGCGGCTGGCCGCCACGTCGTCGACGACCATCACGGTCGTGTCCGTCTGCTTGCCGTTGCCGTCCATCTCCGCCAGTCCGGGACCAAACACGGGTGGGGCGGCCCGTGACCGGGTCCGCCCCACCCAAGCTGGTGCCCTATCAGACGGCCCGGGAGAATACCGCCACAGTCCGCCCCGGAACGGCGAAAGTGCCCGATTCCTCCTGGTAGGCCGAGCCCTTGACGATAGGGTCCGCGCCCGAGGCCTGCACCGGGTGGAGCCGGTAGTTCCGGCCCGCGAGAGAAACGATCCGCTGCTCCTGCGTCTCCGGCGTCGCGTTGAACACGACGACGAGGTCACCGAGTTCCATGGTGATCACGCCGGGCGTCTCCTCCTTCCCGGACAGCGGGAAGGACAGCTTCGACTGGACCTGGCCGGCCGTGTCGAGGGAGAACACGCTCTCCGTCGTACGTAGCCTCAGCAGATCCTGATACGCCGCCGAGGTCCCCTCGATCTGCTCGCAGCCCACCTTCACCGTGCCCAACAGGGGCTTGGCGTACGGCCACTTGGACGCGTTGTCGGCCGCCATCGGCAGCCCCCGCCCGAAGCCGTTGCCGTCCGCGCACGTCCAGTGGATGGCGTTGAACCAGTCGCCGCTGTCGTAGGAGTTGCGGTCCAGGGACTTGGAGCGCAGCAGGTCGGTGCCGGCCTGGGAGAGCGCCGGGCCCTGCGAGAGGGTGGCCGTGGCCATGGCGAGGACCTGCATACGGGCCCGGTCCGCCGCCGACGTGCCCTTGGGCAGCTTGAAGGCGAGGGCGTCGAACAGCGACTCGTTGTCGTGCGCGTCGGCGTAGGCGAGGGCGTCGCCGGGCGCGTCCGCGTAACCGGCGGGAGCGCCGTTGTAGTCGACCTCGGCGCCGGTGACCTCCTTGCCGCCGGTGTCGGTGAAGCGGTACTTGGCGAGGTTGCCGGACAGCCCGACCTTGATCAGGTCCTGGTAGTGCAGCAGCCGGGCCCTCTGCTCCTCCGAAGTGCCGTTGCTCGTGGACGAGTTGGGGTCGGTGTACAGACCGGACGCGAACCCCTGGATGCCGGGGTCCTCGTCGAAGGGTCCGCCGCCGCGCACCGCGTCACGGGCCCGGTCGGAGAAGGTCGCGATCCCCGTCCCCGCCATGTTCTTCTGCGTGGCCTGCACGAAGCGGGCGTCGTCGGCGACCTCGCCGAAGTTCCAGCCCTCGCCGTAGAGGATGATCTTCTTGCCGTCGACGCCGTCCTTGGCGAGGGTCAGCGCGTCGAGCGCCTTCCGGACCGCCAGGATGTTGGCCTTCGGGTGGTGGCCCATGAGGTCGAAGCGGAAGCCGTCGACCTTGTACTCCCTGGCCCAGGTGACCACCGAGTCGACGACCAGCTTGCCCATCATGGCGTTCTCGGTGGCGGTGTTGGCACAGCAGGTGCTGTTCGCGACCGAGCCGTCGGCGAGAAGCCGCTGGTAGTAGCCCGGCACGATCCGGTCGAGGACGCTGGTCTCCGCCTGCCCGCCGGCCGCGGTGTGGTTGTAGACGACGTCCATGACGACCCGCAGACCGTCCTCGTTCAGCGCCTTGACCATCTTGCGGAACTCGACGGTACGGCGGGTGCCGTCCGGGTCTGTGGCGTACGAGCCCTCGGGGACCGTGTAGTGGTACGGGTCGTAGCCCCAGTTGTAGGCGTCCTTCGCGGCGATCTTCGCCACGCACTCCTGCTGCTGGTCGGAGTCGGCCGGGTAGGCGGCGAGATCGCAGTCGACGGTCGCCTGGTCGGACGGCTTCTCGGGGATGGTGGCGATGTCGAACGCCGGGAGGAGATGGACGTACGAGGTGCCCGATGCCGCCAGCTCACGCAGGTGCTTCGAACCGTCGCTGTCCTTGTCGGCGAAGGCCAGGTAGGTGCCCGGGTTCGCGGCCGTCCTGTCCTCGACCGAGAAGTCCCGGATGTGCAGCTCCTGGATCTGGGCGTCCTTCAGCGGCACGGCCTTGGGCTTGCCGAGACCCGACCAGCCGCTCGGGGCAAGGGACCTGTCGTTCAGGTCGACGACGAGGCTGCGCTCGGAGTCGGCGGTGAGGGCGACCGAGTAGGGGTCGGTGACCTTGTTGGTGACGACCTTCCGGACGCTGGGCGCCCAGACCTTCACGACGTACCGATAGGGCTTGTTCTTCCAGGACCTGGGGCCGGTGACGGACCAGACACCGGTAGTGTCGTTCCGCTTCATGGCGACGGTGGAGTCGCCGACCTCCAGCTTCACCGACTGCGCCGTCGGCGCCCAGACGGCCAGCGTGGGACGGCCGTCGCGGAAGGTCGGGCCGAGCTTGGCGCTCGCCGCGTCGTACAGATCGTCGAGTACGCCCGCGATCTGGACGCCGGTCGCGGCCTGCACGGCACCGTTGGCGGCACGCTGGGAGGCGACGACCTGACCGCTCAGGGCCTCACGCACCCGGTCGCGGTCACGCGGGTCGACGGTCCAGGCGGCGTAGTCCCCGAGGTGCGGGAACTTCGCCTTCTGGGCGTCGGTGAGGGTGGTCCTCGACAGCCGGAGCCACTTGGCGTCCCCGGTCAGCGCGCCGTCCTCGACCGCGATCGAACCGTCACGCGAGTACAGCAGCTGCGTGGAGGCGGCCGCCTCGGAGCCGTTCCAGGCGACCGTGTTCCGGTCGACCCAGACCGCCTTGGAGGTGGTCAGATCGAGGGCGGCCGCGGCGCCCGCGGGCTGCGGGAGCAGGTACTTCTCCTGGCCGTTCAAGAGCCACACCTCGTGCCCGGTGGCCTTGAGGTCCAGCGACTGGTCGGCGGCGAGGTCCTTCTCGTCGCCCTTGTGGATGATGTAGCTGAGGCTGGTGGCACCCTCGGTGAGCGGTACCTCGAAGACCGCGCCATAGGTATCAGTCTTCACCGGCTTCAGGGGGTTCGACCACTCGGTGGGGTTCGCGGCGCCCGTCCAGACGTGCAGACCCCAGCCGTCGTAGTTCCCGTCGGCGCGGTGGTAGTGCAGGACGGCCTTGGTCTTGTCCTGGGCGGGATACTCGGGCCGCTCGGTCCGTACGTCCGCCTTGCCCTGCTCGATCCAGACCTCGCCCGTCTGGGTGACGTCGATCGCGCGGTCAGCGGAGACGTCCTTGTTGCCGTCCTTGTCGATCACGAGGAAGCCGACGTTCGAGGCGCCGGGCTTCAGCTTGACGTAGGCGAAGGCGCCGTACGCGTCACGGCCGGTGAAGGGGTGACTGTCGGGCCACTCGGTGGACTCTCCGTCGGCGAGGTCGCCCCAGGCGTACAGGCCCCAGTCGCCGTAGTCGCCGTCGGTGCGCTTGTAGTGGACGATGGCGTGGTCACGGGAGGAGGCCGTGGGGGTCTCGGGAGCGGGCGGGGTGCCCGTGGTGGAGGCCGCCAGCGCACTCGCCGTGCGTCCCGCCGAGTCGATCACAACTGCCTTGTAGCGCAGGGCGGTTCCGGCCGGTACGTCGGTGCCGATGGTCTGCGTGACCTTGTACGGGGCGTGGTCGCCGGAGCCCAGGGTCCGCCACTTGCCGTTGCCGACCTGGGCGGCGAAGACCACCCTGTTCAGCTGGCCGCCGTCGACGTGGGCGGTGAGCTCGACGGTGCCGGTGGCGCCGGTGTCCGGGGCCTTGAGGGTGACCGTCGGCCGGGTGGCGGGCTTGGCGAGCTTGCCGGCGGCCTTGAGGACGACGGCGGTTCCGGCCGGGACGGTGACGGTGATCCTCTTGTCGGCGTCGGACTTGAGCGTGGCGTCCGTGCCGTGGATGCCGCGGAACGTCATGTCCGCCGAGCCGGTCGCGAAGGTCGCCGACTTCGCCTCGCCCGCGTTGTTGAAGGCGACGACGTACTCCGTCTTGTCAGTGCCGGTGCGGGAGAAGGCGTAGACACCGGCACCCTCGGCCGCGTACCGCTCGGTCTGGAGACCGTCCGTCAGCGCCGGGTTGGCCTTGCGGAGCTCGGCGAGGGCGGCGATCTGCTCGTACAGCGGCGCGCTGGTGTCGTAGGCGTCGCTCGCGTGGGTGCGGTCGGTGCCGAGCTGGTCGTCGTCGAGGTAGTCGGCGGTGCGGGACGCGAACAGGGTCTGGCGGGCGTCCTTGTCGCCGCCCGCGCCGGTGAAGCCCTGTTCGTCGCCGTAGTAGACGACGGGGTTGCCGCGGCTGAGGAACATCAGCTCGTTGGCGAGCTCGGCCTTCTTCACCAGCTCGGCGTCGGTCGCCTTCGGGTTGTCCTGGCCGAGGAAGTACCCGATACGGCCCATGTCGTGGTTGCCGAGGAAGGTGACCTGCTCGTACGCGTTCGCCTTGTCGGTCGTGTACTTGTAGTCGTCGCCGAAGACCGAGGCCAGCTTGCGTGCGCTGCCGCCCTGGGAGGCGTACTGCCGGGCGGCCTCCTGGAAGGGGAAGTCGAGCGTGGCGTCGAGGCGGCCCTGGGTGACGTAAGGCGAAGTGATGTTCGTGTCGGCGGAGTAGACCTCGCCGAACATGAAGAAGTCGTCACGCCCCTTCTTGGCCGCGTACGCGTCGAGGGCGGTGGCCCACTGGGTCCAGAACTCCATGTTGACGTGCTTCACGGTGTCGATCCGGAAGCCGTCGATGTCGAAGTCCCTGACCCAGCGCTGGTAGATCCTCCCCATGCCCTTCACGACCTCGGGACGCTCGGTCCACAGGTCGTCGAGGCCGGAGAAGTCGCCGTACGTGGTCGACTCGCCGGCGTAGGTGGAGTCGCCGCGGTTGTGGTACATCGTCGGGTCGTTGAGCCAGGACGGGACCTTGGGGTTGCTCGTGACCTTCGGCGTGCGCGGGAAGGAGTCGGCGTCGACCTCCGGGAAGTCGGCCGTGCCCGCGTAGTCCGCGTCGTCGAAGGGCTCGCCGTCCTTCGTCAGGTACGGGAAGGCGCCCTTGGCGAGGTAGTCGTAGGACTTCTCCTCGTAGTCGACGACGTCCGCCGTGTGGTTGGTGATGACGTCGAAGTAGACCTTCATGCCCTTGGCGTGCGCCTTGGAGATGAGGGTCTGAAGGTCCTTGTTGGTGCCGAAGTGCGGGTCGACCTGGGTGAAGTCCGTGATCCAGTAACCGTGGTAGCCGGCGGAGGCGTTGGTGCCCTCGCCCTGCACGGGCCGGTTCTTGAAGATCGGGGCCATCCAGATGGAGGTGGTCCCGAGGCCCTTGATGTAGTCGAGGCGCTTGGTCAGGCCCTTGAGGTCGCCGCCCTGGTAGAAGCCCTTGTCGGTGGGGTCGTAGCCGGTGGCGAGGCGGGAACCGGTCAGACCGCCCCTGTCGTTGCCCGTGTCGCCGTTGGCGAAGCGGTCCGGGAGGACGAAGTAGAACTGCTCGCGGGTGGCGTCGTGCCGGGCGGGTTCGGCGGCGAGTCTCGCGTCGGACGGGGGCGGGGGCGGGGTGTCCGCCTGCGCCGCGAGGGGCTGGACGAGTGCTGCGGCCAGTGCGGTCACGGTGACCGCAGCGACCCGTCCGGCATGGGTGGTTCGGCGCCTGGACGGCGCCGGCCATCTCGGTATCACGGATGGACTCCTTGCGATTGCGGCTCTCTTGGGTCCGACCCCGCGCGACCGTATCGCTGCCGAAACGCTTACAGCAAGAGTCCTGAAACATCCGGTAAGAACTTTCAGCAGTTGGAGTTGGTGGGTCAGCAGCCGAGCTGCCTGGGCAGGATGCTGTGGGCCCGCGCGGCCAGCGCGGTCCCGCCCCACGCCACCACCAACGGAGGGCGGGGTCAGTGACCGTCACTCCCCCGCGTACCCCGCATGGTCACCTGCACCAGACGTGGTCACGAGGGGTCAGAAACTGCTCTCGCGTAAGTGTCCATGAGTGTTCTTTAGGTATCACGAGTGTTGTACGATCTTGCGCATGAACCTGACGGAATGGGCACGCGTGCAGGGGATTGCCCCGCGTACCGCGTATCGCTGGTTCCGTGAGGGCACATTGCCGGTACCTGCGGAACGCGTGGGACCGCGTACGATCCTGGTGAACATCGACGCGAACACCTCACCCTCCGTGACCGGTGGTGCAGGTCTGTATGCCCGCGTCTCCTCGCACGATCAGAAGTCGGACCTGGAGCGGCAGACCGCTCGCCTGTCGGCATGGGCGGCGAAGGCCGGGCAGAAGGTCGTGCGGATCGAATCCGAGATCGCCTCGGGCATGAACGGCTGCCGCGCGAAGGCGAGCCGGCTGCTGGCCGACCCGGCGGTGACCACGGTCGTGGTCGAGCACAAAGACCGCCTCGGCCGGATGAACGTGGAGCTGATCGAGGCCGCCCTGTCCGCGACTGGTCGCCGACTCGTCGTCCTTGATGACGGCGAAGTCGAAGACGACCTGGTCCGGGACATGGTGGAGGTGCTGACGTCGTTCTGCGCCCGCCTGTACGGCCGTCGGTCGGCGAAGAACCGGGCGAGGAAGGCTCTCGAAGCGGCGGCTGCCGATGAGTGAGCCGAAGAAGAAGCAGCTCCGCACCATCGACGCGCCGTTCGTCGTGCTCGGGCCGTCCGGGGTGGCGGTACGCGACCGCCTCAAGCATCTCACCGACGTGGACGACAAGGTGTTACGGCTGGTCGGTGAACACCTCGGACGCCTCGCCTCGCTGGACCTCAAGAACCGCTGCGCTGACGGCCTGGACCACAACAGCGACACGTGGGCCGCCCGGAAGCAGGGCCTGACGGCCGACTCCTCGTCCCGGTGGGCCGGTTCGATCACGAAGGCCACTCACGATCAGTGGGCGCTGTCCCGCCGCTGTCAGCTCGCCCACATCCAAGGGCTTGAGGCCGGTGTGCGGACACTGATGCACCGCCTCTCCCAGCCGATCGGGGAGAAGGGCACCAAGCGGGCACCCGGCGGATACCGCAGTCGGGGCGAGTGGTTCAACAAGTCCCGCCGTCTGACGACCCTGGAACACCGCCTGGACGTGGCCCGCGCTGAGCGTGAGGCCGGTGTCGTGCACGTCGCGCGCGGCGGCCGGCGCCTCCTCAACAACCGTCACAACCTCGAAGCCGCCCAGCTCACCGCCGAGCAGTGGCGTGAGCGGTGGGAAGCCGAACGGTGGTTCCTCGCCGCCGACGGCGAGTCCGGCAAACGCTTCGGCAACGAGACCATCCGCGTCACGCCGGATGGCGAGGTCAGCATCAAGCTGCCCGCCCCGCTCGCCCACTTGGCCAACAGCAAGCACGGCCGGTACGTCCTCGCCACCCGCGTGCAGTTCCAGCACCGGGGAGCCGAGTGGCGCGACCGGATCCAAGACAACCGGGCCGTGGCCTACCGTATCCACCTGGACGTGGAGCGGGGCCGCTGGTACCTGACAGCGTCGTGGACACGACCCGTTGTCCAGACGATCCCGCTTCCAACGGCGCGGTCTGAGGGCATGGTCGGCGTGGACACCAACGCCGACCACTTCGCCGCCTACCGGCTCGACCGGCACGGCAACCCGGTCGGCGACCCCAAACGGTTCTTCTACGACCTGTCCGGCAGCGCAGATCACCGTGACGCCCAGGTCCGGCACGCCATCAGCCGGTTGCTGCACTGGGCCGACCGGTGCGGCGCCAAAGCCATCGGCCTGGAGAACCTGGACTTCGCCGCCGAGAAGAGCCGCGAGAAGCACGGCAGACGTAAGCGCTTCCGGCAGCTCATCTCCGGCATCCCCACCGGCAAGCTCAAGGCCCGGCTCGTGTCCATGGCGTCCGAACACGGCCTGTCGATCGTTGCCGTGGACCCGGCGTACACGTCGATGTGGGGCGATCAGCACTGGAAGAAGCCCCTCACCTCGAAGAAACGAAAGATGTCCCGTCACGATGCCGCCGGCATCGCGATCGGGCGACGCGCCCTCGGGCACCCGATCCGGCGACGGACGGCACCGCCCCCGCAGCACCAGAGCGATGCTGCTGGGCATCGGACCGCCCAGGCCGGACCAGGCCCACGAGGGCGTGAAGGAACCCGCCCACCCGTCACGGAGCGTGCACACGATGCACGCAGCCGGACGGGGACACAGCGAACGCGGGAGACCAGCGCATCCAACACCGTTCGGGATGCGCGCAGTTCCGGGAGCTGGCAGCAAATGTCACTCCTGGACACTGTTCAGGAACGGTTGAGACAGCTCAGCAGTTCGACTTGCCCGCGTAGATAGCGAGGGCCGTGTTGGCACCCAGGGTCGCGGTGAACTGGCCGCTCGAATCCACCGTCACCGTCGTGTTGCTCTGCACGTTGCAGTACGTCCCCGCGGGCAGCGACGTCTGGTACGTCCGGCTCAGCGAGCCCGACTCGTGGTTGATCGCGACGTAACCCTTGGCGCCCCGGCCGAAAGCGATCGCGTCGGCGCCGTTGTCCCACCAGTTGGTGACGGCCTCACCGCGCGTGGCGTTGCGGAAGGCGACCATCGACTTGATCTCCGGCCAGGCGTGCTGGCACTTCCAGCCGTCCTGCCAGCAGGCGTTGACCGTACCGCCGTTGGGCGGGCCGGCGTCCGTGTCGGAGAACTCGTAGCCGGAGTTGATGTCGGGGGCGCCGTAGGGGTAGGCGAGCATGAAGACGTTGGCGAGGGTGTAGTTGGCGTTGTCCCTGTAGCTGAGCGTGGAGCCGTTGCGCTCGGTGTCGTGGTTGTCGACGAAGACGGCCGCGACCGAGCTGTTCATGTAGCCCCAGCCCTCGCCGTAGTTCTTCAGGTAGGCGAGGTTCTCGCTGTTGAAGACGCGCTTGAGGTCGTAGGCGTAGCGGAACTCCTGGACGTCGCCGTTGCCGGTGTACTCGGTCGGCTGGACGGCCTCGCCGCTGCCGTGGATGGCCTCCTGCTTCCAGTACACGGAGGAGTTGCTGAGGCGCGACTTGATGTCGGCCAGGTCGGCGGCCGGCATGTGCTTGGCCGCGTCGATGCGGAAACCGTCGACGCCGTAGCCGAGCAGGGTGTCCATGTAGCCGGCGATGGCCGAGCGGACGTACTCCTCGCCCGTGTCCAGGTCGGCGAGGCCGACGAGTTCGCAGTGCTGGACGTTCCAGCGGTCCTGGTAGTTGCTGATCTGGCTGGTGCAGTCGTCGAAGTCGTAGGACGAGTACAGGCCGGGGTAGTTGTACTTCGTGTACGACGAGCCGCCGGTGCCGGTGCCGCTGCCCGCCGACATGTGGTTGATGACGGTGTCGACGACGACCTTCACACCGGCCGCGTGACACGTGTCGACCATGCTCTTGAAGGCGGTGGCATCACCGAGCCGACCGGCGATCCTGTAGCTGACGGGCTGGTACGACGTCCACCACTGGGCGCCCTGGATGTGCTCGGCGGGCGGGGAGACCTGGACATAGCCGTAGCCGGCCGGGCCGAGGGTGTTGGTGCACTCCTTGGCGACCGAGGCGAAGTTCCACTCGAAGAGGACGGCGGTGACGTCCTTGGTGCCGGGCGGGGAGGCGGAGGCGGAGGCGGTGGCGCCAGGGGCCAGCACGACTGCCGCCGCGGCGGCGAGCGCGGTCGCGGAAACGGACCATCTCGATATCACAGGCGTGAACTCCTTGCGGTTGCGGCTCAGTTCGGGTCCCCCCTGCGCCGCGGCGCGGCTTCGTTGCCGGGCGCCGGCGAGAACGTACCGCTAACGAAAGGTTTACAGCAAGAGACTTGAAACACACGGCAAGAAGTTGCAGCACCCGTCTTGACGCGCCCTTGCCAACTGCCGCATGCTCACGAGTTGTTGAATCCCTGACCTCCAGTCAGGACATACAACACCTGCGGCTTCCCCCACTCGACGAACCGCTCGACGGGCGTGGCGCCCAGGGATTCGAGCAGCCGACGTGAGCGCAGATTGGCCTCCTGCGTCACGGCCACGGCGTCGGCCCCCGGCACGCCGGACGGCATCCAGAGGACGACGGCCGCCATCGCCTCACGCGCATAGCCGCTCCCCCAGTGTTCGGGGAGCAGTTGATACGAGATCTCGGTACGCCCGTCCCGCGCCCCCGGCTCCACCAACACCGACCCGATGACGACCCCGTCCTCCGCACGCACCACGCTCAGCAGTCCCGGGAGACCCACGATCCGCTCCCCGCGGACGCGGACGACCTCCCCGGGGACGGGGCCGCCGAGGTGGCGGCGTACCTCGGGGTCGGTCCACAGGCGGGTGTGGGTCGGGATGTCCGGCGGTTCGACGGGGCGCAGCAACAGGCGTTCCGTCGTGAGCGATAGGGGCCATTGCATGCTGACGATCATGCCAAGCCGATCGCGCCGCACTGTGCGACATCCCGCGAGTTCCCCGTCGTGGCCGGTCGCACTTCACCGGACTGAAGACCGGCCCGGAGCGTCAGGAAGACATCGCAGCGCGGTCGGACTCACTGCGAAGGACACAGAACTCATTGCCTTCGGGGTCCGCCAGGACGGCCCAGCCCGCGCCGCCGGGCTTCCGGCGATCGGCGACGAATGTGGCTCCGAGGTTCAGCAACCGCTCGATCTCCTCCTCGCGCGAGGTCGTCGGTCGCAGGCACAGGTGGATCCGGTTTTTGCTCACCTTCGGTTCCGGCACCTGGTTGAAGTGCAGCAGCGGGCCCTCCGGCAGCAGCACCTGGGTCTCACGGTCGCCCGGTCTGTCCTGCGGATGCAACGGGCAACCGGTCACCTCGCTCCAGAACCGAGCCAACCCATAGGCATCCGCACAGTCGATCGCCACGTTCTGCACCACCGAGATCATGCACCTGAGCCTGCCTGAGCTCCGTTCGGTCCGCTACCAAATTGGGCCCGGGCCCGGCCCGCGCACCCCCGAGGGTGAACCGGCTGCCGCCCCGGCGTGACGGGTTGGCTCAACCGGGGGCCGTGGACGACGGTGCTGTTCCGCACGATCGTCATCTCGCGGGGACGGGGCTCCCCCGCGACGGAAACTCGGATGCGGGTGCCGCACGGCCACCCCTAGGCTGCGCTCGCGGGAGGGCGAGGCGCCGTATCGACCGTCAGTGGATCGGAGATGCACAGGGTATGACCAGCCAACTGTTCGCGATCTGCTTCAATGCGACCCGGCCGTCGGGCCTGGCGCGGTTCTGGTCCGGCGTCCTGGGCTGGGAGTTGGCCGCCGGTCCGGACGACGACGTCGCGATCCTGCCCCCTGACACCGCCGGGTTCCGCATCCGTTTCCTGCCGAGCCAGGAACCGAAGACCGGCCAGAGCCGGGCGCACTTCGACCTGACGAGCACCTCCCCAGAGGATCAGCAGCAGACGGTGGCCAGGGCGCTGGAACTCGGCGGAAAACACATCGACGTGGGCCAACTCCCGGAAGAGGGGCATGTGGTGCTCGCCGATCCGGACGGCAACGAGTTCTGCGTCATCGAGGCGGGCAACAAGTTCCTCGCCGACACCGGCTTCATCGGAGCGCTGGCCTGCGACGGTACACAGGAGGTCGGTTACTTCTGGAGCGAGGCGCTGCGGTGGCCGCTGGTCTGGGACCAGGACCAGGAGACCGCGATCCAATCGCCGAACGGCGGTACGAAGATCACGTGGGGCGGTCCTCCAGTGGCGCCGAAGACGGGCACGAACAGGCTGTACTTCGAGCTGGCGCTCCCCGCCGAAGCGGACTGGGAGGCCGAGGTCGACCGCCTGATCTCGCTCGGCGCGACGCGCACCGACATCGGCGAGCGCGACGGCGGCCGAGTGCTGATGCTCGATCCCGACGGCAACGAGTTCTCTGTACGGCTTCCCGCAGGTGTCCGGTCATCTTCAGGAGCGGCCACGTCTAGGCACTCCGATCGGCCTAACGACTGACCATCACACACCTCGAACGGCTCCGTGTCGACCGCCGGCTCGAAGAGGCCCTCACCCACGGCTCCGACCCGCTTCACCTCGCCCTCGTCTTCGGCATCGACGAGAAGACCGCCATCCGCTACGCGGAGTTGGCACGTGTGCTTCTGGATGAGGCTGCCGAGCAGTCATCGCAGTGAAACCCTCTCGCCCTGTCCACCTCCTTGAAGAGACCCTATGGGCATGGAGTTCCTCTGCTACCACCGCGACCGCCCCGGCTCCCTGCCGCTGCGCTACGGACTGATGGAAGAGCATTGGTCCTACATGGACCGGTACGCGAAAGAGATGATCGCCCGGGGCCCGACCCTCGCCGGCGACGGCGACACACCCACCGGCAGCGTGCACATCGTCGATCTGCCCGATCCCGTCGCCGCCCGCGTGTTCGCCTTCGACGAGCCGAACTACCAGGCCGGCGTCTACCGGGACGTGCTGCTGCGGCGGTGGCGCAACACGCTGGGGCGCACCATGTGGGACTTCCCCGGCGGCCGGACCGGCGGTAACCGGTACCTGGTGCTCGGTCTTGGCACGGGGCAGGCCGCCGACCTCGCGGTGCCGCCCGACCGAGACGAGCTGATCGCCTATGGGCCGCTGCTGTCCGACGACGGCGCCACCTGGCTGGGCACAGCGGTGTTGGTCCGGGCGCCGGCCCCGGAGACGGCACGCGCCATCCTGACCCCGGACCGGTACGCCGATATCGAGGTGCACAACTGGCAGTTCGGCGGGCGGCCGTCATGACCTGAGGCCGAGGTTGCCGCCGAAGCCCTTCGGATCGCTCAGCAACCTCGTGCTTCACCCGAACCCACGGATGCATCGGCCTGACACACACCGGTGGCCCCGTGGGTTCGCGCTGAAGGACCTTCGGTTTCCCTGAACCCACGGCACGCGCCGCGGCTGTGGGCGACGAACGCCAGCTCATCCCTGCACGCGACTACGGACATTGGCAAGATCCCCTACGACCGGCGCACAGGCCCGGTCCATCCTCCCCGTGGCGGACCGAGCCTGTGCTGAGGGGAAGCTCACCCCGCATCCGCCACGCGTAACTCGGCCCAGCAGCGCTTGCCCCACGCCCCCCGTGTCGGATGGGATCCGAGCAGGTCATAGCCCCAACGGTCGGCGAGGGCATCGATCAGGTACAGCCCTCGGCCTGACTCTGTCTCGGTGCTCACGGGGCGCAGCTCCGGCACCAGGCCGGGTGCCCTGTCCACCACCGCCAGCCGCACGAGCGAGGGAGAGGGCCGGGTCACGACAACCCGGATGCTGCGACTGGGGGTGTGCGTGATGGCGTTGGTGACGAGCTCGGAGATCAGCAGTGCCGCCGTCTCGGACTGCCCCTCCAGCCCCCATGCGCACACCGCCTGATGTACGAGCCGCCGCGCCTCCTCCACGGCCTCCGGAACGGCGTTCTTCGTGACGCTGTACCCGGGATGGCCGGTCGCGGCCGGCCGCGCACCGGCCTGGCCGGTCCGTTCGACATCGTTTCCTTCAGTGGGCCATGGCCGACCGTGGTGAACCTTGAGAACCTGCGCGGCGGCTTCTTCATGGAGGGTGACGACGTGGCCACCTTCGAGGCAGCGTTCGAGCGCACGGTCGCCACAGCGCTTCCCGTTGATGTATCACGGGAGACCATCAAGAAGATCATGGAAGGGACACAGCAGTGACCGAGATGCCCAGGCAGCGGACTCCGCACGCGCCCGAACTGGACGCTGCCGCATGGTTCAAGTCCTCGTACAGCGCCGGAGAACAGGCGTGCGTGGAGGTAGCCGACATACGCGGAACCCTATACAGCGCCATCGCCGTCCGGGACTCGAAGAACCCCGACGGCCCCGCACTGCTCATCACCCCAGAGGCGTTCGCACGATTCACCCAGGACGCTGCGCAGGTCCGCTACAACACCCCCTGATCCACGCCCGACCGACAGGGCCGACATGACAGCACAACATGCCACGAGGGAGGCTGTGGTGAAGAGACAGGTCGTTGCCCTCAGTCTGCTGGCTGCGCTGCTCACGGCATGTGGTACCGATGACGACGGTGGTGAGGAATCAAGCACGACCCCGCCGACCACCAACGCGCCCACCACTAACCCGCCGACCACGACTACAAGTCCGGCCCCTCAAGGCAAGGGCACTCAGCCTCCGATCGAGGCTGGACTCGATTACGGTACGTGACAGCGGACTGGGTGACTTCACTGGACGTGCGCGGATCACCTACACAGGCGAGAACCCGGACGGCGGAACCAACACGTTCACGATCACTGTGTTCAAGGGCGGGAAGGATGTCGCCAGCCTTAAAGGGTCGGCCAGTGACGTGCCGCCAGGTCGCACGATCACTGCGGATCTGTTCTCCACGGACAAGTTCGTATCGGGGCCGTACACCTACGACTTCCAGAAGGACTTCTGATCGCAGCGTGATGAGAGTGGGCCCGCCACCACTCTTTCATCCTGATTTCTGCAGGTCACAGGTCCTGGTGTGATCACCGGAAGTCCTCGGTGTTCGTCAGCACGAGATGGAGTCGGCCCACTGCGCAACGCCCTCACCGGCCGACCACCAGCCCAGCTCACCGAGGGCCTCAGCGCTTGAGCCCACGGTGACTACACCCTTTGTGCTGCTGTGAACTTCCGCTGCTGGAGGATGAGTTCGCGATCAGATCGATACGTGACCGACCATCTCCCTATCCAGGATCCTCAGGACGAACACCGCCAGATCCTCAACCGCCCTCGATGATCAGCTGCTCAACGCCAACTGGGCCTGCCGCCCCATAACCGGGCGGCAGGCCCTGCGCTGCGTACGCCCTCAGGCCGTCGTCCACCACACCGTCGTGTCGCCCGGCACCTTCGCCTCGCCGTCCGTCTCGCTGATCTCGCCGCTGGCGAGCAGCACCCGGCCGTACGCCGGTGTCGTCACCGACTCCTCGCCGGTGTTCGCGACGCACACGAACTCGCCACGGCGGAAGGCGAGGACGCCCTCGGGGGCCTTCAGCCACTCCACCGCGTCGCCCGCGCCGAGGCCGGGCTGTTCGCGGCGGACGGTGAGAGCGGTGCGGTACAGCTCCAGGGTGGAGTCGGGGTCGCCGGTCTGGGCCTCGATGCTCAGGTCGCCCCAACCCTCCGGCTGCGGCAGCCAGCTGCCGCCCACACCGAAGCCGTACGACGATCCCGTACGCGTCCACGGGATCGGGACGCGGCAGCCGTCGCGGAAGCCGTCCTGGCCGGCGCCTCGGAAGTACGCCGGGTCCTGGCGCACCTCGTCGGGCAGGTCGACGACGTCCGGCAGGCCCAGCTCCTCGCCCTGGTAGACGTACGCCGAGCCGGGCAGCGCCAGCATGAGGAGGGTGGCCGCGCGGGCGCGCCGCAGGCCCAGGGCACGGTCGCCGGCCGTGCGGATCTGGGTGCCGAGGCCGGGCGGGTTGGCGAAGCGCGTCGCGTGGCGGGTGACGTCGTGGTTGGAGAGGACCCATGTCGCCGGGGCGCCCACCGGGCGCATTGCGTCCAGCGTGCGGTCGACCACCTTGCGGAGTTCCTCCGCGTCCCAGTCCGTGCTCAGGTACTGGAAGTTGAAGGCCTGGTGGAGCTCGTCGGGGCGGACGTAGTTCGCGGTGCGCTCGACCGTCGGGGTCCACGCCTCCGCGACGAAGATGCGCTCACCCGCGTACTCGTCCAGAATGCCCCGCCACTGGCGGTAGATCGCATGCACGCCGTCCTGGTCGAAGAACGGCATGACAGCGTTGCCCAGCAGCTTGAGCTGCCCGTGGGAACCGAGGTCCGGGAGCCCCTCCGCCTTCACCAGGCCGTGCGCTACGTCGATGCGGAAGCCGTCGACGCCCATGTCCAGCCAGAAGCGGAGGATCGAGCGGAACTCGTCGCCGACGGCCGGGTGTTCCCAGTTGAAGTCGGGCTGCTCGGGGGCGAAGAGGTGGAGGTACCACTCCCCCGGCGCCCCGTCCGGTTCCGTGACTCTCGTCCACGCCGGGCCGCCGAAGATGGACTCCCAGTCGTTGGGCGGGAGTTCGCCGGTCTCGCCCTTGCCGGGGCGGAAGTGGTAGCGGTCGCGCAGCGGTGAGCCGGGGCCTTCCCGCAGCGCCCGCTTGAACCACTCGTGCTGGTCGGAGGAGTGGTTGGGGACCAGGTCGACGATGATGCGCAGGCTCAGCTCGTGCGCGTGGCGGATCAGCGCGTCCGCGTCCAGCAGGTTGCCGAACATCGGGTCGACGGCCCGGTAGTCGGCGACGTCGTAGCCGGCGTCGGCCTGCGGGGAGGCGTAGAAGGGGCTCAGCCACACGGCGTCCACGCCGAGGTCGCGCAGATACGGGAGTCGGGAACGTACGCCTTCCAGGTCGCCCATGCCGTCGCCGTTGCTGTCGGCGAAGCTGCGCGGATAGACCTGGTAGATCACCGCGTCCCGCCACCAGTCGCGGCGCTTGGCGACGGTGACGACGGCCGCTGCGGAGGTGGGGGTCGGGGCCGGGGCGGCGGAGTGCTGGCTCATAGCGTCCTTGATGCGTAACGAGGTTCGGGTCACGGATGAAGTGTGCGGCTTGCAGGTTTTCGGCGTTTTGCGGAAGCCTCTGGGTCCTCCGGCGCACGGATGTGAGGCGGCCGCGGTCACAGCGGGGTCGGATGGAGACCGCGGCCGCCACCCGCGCGCAAGGCACGCGGGAGTTGTGAGCGCCCCAAAGGGGCGCGGGGAACTGCGCGACCAGCCACAACGGCGCCGCAGACGATCGGCGGCCCATCGCGGCCCTCCCAGCGGAGCGTCACCCCTTTGTTCCGCCCGCGGTGAGGCCGGTCACCAGGTTCTTCTGCACGAGGTAGAAGAACGCGGAGACGGGTATGGCGATCAGCACCGCGGTGGCGGCCATCAGGTTGCGCTGCGCGTCGTGTTCGCTGACGAAGGTCTGCAGACCGACGGCGAAGGTGTACTTCGTGTCGGACAGCATGAACGTCGACGCGAACGCGACCTCGGCGAAGGCCGTGAGGAAGCTGTAGAAGGCGGCGACCGCCAGGCCCGGCTTGGCGAGCGGCAGGATGAGTCGCGCGAACGTGCCGAACGGGGTCAGCCCGTCGACGCGTCCCGCCTCGTCGATCTCGAACGGAATGGTGTCGAAGTAGCCCTTCATCAGCCAGGCGCAGTAGGGAACGATGGTCGTGCAGTTGACGAGAATGAGCCCAAGGTAGCTGTCGATGAGCTGCAGGTCCGACATGATCTGGTACATCGGCACCATCAGTACGGCCACCGGGAACATCTGGGTCACCAGCAGCACCCACATGAACTTCCGGTAGCCGGGAAAGCGCATCCGCGAAACGGCGTAGCCGGTGGTGGCGGAGATGATGACGCCGATGGCGGTGGTGCCGAGGGTGACGATCAGCGTGCTGGTCAGCCAGTCGAAGAACTTCGTGTTCTGCAGGACGAACGTGTAGTTGTCGAACGTCGTCTTCCCCCAGATGCCACCCGGGTGGAGGTAGTCGTCCTTGTCCGGGCCGAGGGACAGGAAGACCAGCCAGGCGACGGGGAAGAACGCGATCAGGCTCGCCACGATCAGGATGCCGTGCGAGGCGAGGGACGTGCCGAGGCTGTTCTCGCCCCGTCTGCGCGTCCTGCGCGGCGGGGTGGCCGCGGGCCCCTTCTCGGTGGCGGCGGAGTTCTCGACGGTGGTGGTGCTCATGGGGACTCCTGCCTCAGATCGCGAGCTGCTGGTCATTGCGGTTCAGCCAGCGGCGGTAGAAGGAGGTGAAGACGATCAGGATGGCCAGCAGCAGGATGCCGTAGGCGGCCGACTGCGCGAAGTCGCGCGGCTGCTGTCCGAAGCCGAGGTAGTAGGCCCAGGTGACCAGGATCTGGGCGTCCGGGGCGGTGTCGCCGAACAGCAGGAAGATGATGGCGAACTGGTTGAAGGTCCAGATGATGCCGAGCAGGATCACGGTGGAGCTGACGGACCGCAGCCCCGGCAGGGTGACGTAGCGGAAGCGCTGCCAGGCGTTGGCGCCGTCCATCTCCGAAGCCTCGTACAGCGAGGAGTCGATGGACTGCAGGCCGCCCAGCAGCGAGACCATCATGAACGGCACACCGCACCAGGTGTTGACCATGATCGCGGCGAACCGCTGCCAGAAGGTGTCCTCCAGCCACAGCGGGGTCGGCAGGTGCAGTGTCTCCAGGGCGGAGTTGATGATGCCGCCGTCGGCGAGCATGAACCGCCAGCCGAAGACGGTGACGAAGGTCGGCACGGCCCACGGCAGGACCAGGATCAGCCGGTACAGGGTGCGGCCGCGCAGCTTCTGGTTGAGCAGCAGGGCGAGGCCGAGGCCGATGGTGTAGTGCAGGCCGACGCAGAGCGCGGTCCACACGATCGTCCAGATGAAGTGCGACCAGAAGCGGTCGTACGCCGTCGGGCCCCACAGGATGTCGGCGTAGTTGTCGAGGCCGATGAACTTGTAGGTGGCCTCGATCTCGTTGACGCCGATGGTGCGGGCCGTGTTGAGGCTGTTGGCGTCGGTGAGGGTGAGGTAGAAGCCGTAGGCGAGGGGATAGAGCACGAGGACGCCGAGCACGACGACCACGGGGGTGATCATGGCGTAGGCGTACCAGTGCTTCCGGTAGCCGTGCTTCAGCCGCTGGCCCAGCCCGGGCCGCGGCGCGCGGTCACCGTGGCGCTTGCCGGTGGCGCGGTCGATGGCGACTGTCATGGTTCGACAACCTTCTCGGAGTCCTGCGGATCAAAGGGGGTACGGCGCACAGGCCGGTGGCCGCCGGATCTCTCCCCCGGTTCAGGGAGATCCGGCGGCCACTCGGGGTCACTTGCTGAAGTCCGGGACCAGCTTGGCGATGGCGGTCTCGGCGCTGCTCAGGCCCTTGTCCAGGGACTCCTTGCCACCGGCGATCTTCAGCAGTTCGGTGTCCAGCGGGCCCCACAGGGAGCTGTACTCGGCGAGCGCCGGGCGCGGCTGGGCGGCGGCGAGGACGCTCTGGTAGCCGGCGATGCCCGGGTCGGCCTTGACCTCGGCGGTGTAGGCGTCGTCGCGGGTCGGGAGCGTGGAGTTCTTGAGGGCGATGGTCTCCTGGGCCTTCGCCGAGGTCATGAACTTCACGAACTTCAGCGACGCCTCCTGGTGGGCCTTGTCCGAGCCCGCGTACACGGAGAGGTTGTGGCCGCCGGTGGGGGCGCCCGCCTTGCCGGTGGAGCCGGCCGGGACGGTGGCGATGCCGAGGTTGTTCTTGTCCTTGAACGCGGAGCCCTTGTAGAAGTTGGTGATCTCCCACGGGCCCTGCATGATCGCGGCGACCTTGCCGCTGACGAACGCCTCCTGGATGTGGGCGTAGGCGTCGGCGGTGGTGTCGGCCTTGTGCAGGCCCTTGCCGGAGAAGAGGCTCTGCCAGGTGCCGTACGCCTTCTTGGCCTCGGCCGAGTTGACGGTGATCTTCTGGGCGTCGGCGTCGACGGTGTCGGTGCCCTCGCCGTAGAGGAACGTCTGGGCGTAGTAGGCCTGGGTGGAGCCCCAGTAGCCGTCGACGCCGGTCTTGTCCTTGATCGTGGCGGCGGCCTTCTTCAGGTCGTCCCAGGTCTTCGGGGCCTCGACGCCGGCCTTCTCGAAGAGCTCCTTGTTGTAGACCAGGGCGAGGGTGTCCGTGGTGAACGGCACGCCGTAGGTCTTGCCCTCGTACTTGGCCTGCTCGAGCAGGTTTGGCTTGAACTTGCTCTCGTCCGCGAGGGCCTCGGTGCCGTCCAGCGGCAGGAAGAAGCTCTTCTTGGCGAAGGCGGGGGTCCAGCCGACCTCCGAGCGCAGGATGTCCGGGGCGCCCTTGGAGCCGGCGGCCGTGTCGAACTTGTTCTGCGCCTGGTCGAAGGGGACGTTGACGTAGTCGACCTTGATGTCCTTGTTGGCGGCCTCGAACTCCTTGACCAAGGCCTGGTACGTGGGCGCCTCGTTCGTGGCGTTGGAGGTGTCCCACCAGGTGATGGTGACCGGCCCGCCCGAGTCGCTGCCGCTGTCGTCTCCGCCGCAGGCCGTCGCCGCGAGGGCGAGGGACGCCACCAGCGCGGTGGCCGCTATGCCACGCCGCATGAGTTCTCCTTGAGGGTGTAAGCCCGTGTGCTCACAGGAAGCGGCCCCGTCTGCCGTCCTGTCGACTTGCCACTGTGCCGATGGGGGTCCCCCCGCTCGAGCGAAGCCGAGAGTGGGGACGCCGCCGGGCGTCGCCGAACGTAACAGCCATGTAAGCGGCGCGAAAGACCTTGCTGAAAAAAACTGCAAGAAGTGTCGAGAGTTATCCCGCCGTGACCTCTCCTCGACCACCGCGAGACCGGTTCCGGCCGTTACGAGGACCGGTTTCCCCACTGTCAGGCGGGTACCCGCACGTGTGTGCAAGACTCTGCAAGCTCTTGCCATCCGCTTCCGCCGCGGGGACCATTCGTTGCGGACCGGACGCCGAAACACGACACAAGGGATCGCGATGACGCAGCAGCCCGCAGCGGGCCGTTCAACCGCCCGCGCACGGCGTCCGATTGGTGGGCAGGGCGTCACCCGCCCGCTACAGTCCAGTGCTGTGACCACACGGCTTGCCGACATCGCTGCTCAGGCGGGGGTGAGCGAAGCGACCGTCAGCCGCGTCCTCAACGGGAAGCCCGGCGTCGCCGCCACCACTCGCCAGTCCGTGCTGGCCGCACTCGACGTGCTGGGCTATGAACGCCCGGTGCGTCTGCGGCAACGCAGCGAGGGCCTGGTGGGCCTGATCACCCCGGAGCTGGAGAACCCGATATTCCCGGCCCTGGCCCAGGTCATCGGCCAGGCGCTGACCCGGCAGGGCTACACCCCGGTGCTCGCCACCCAGACCCCCGGAGGCTCGACCGAGGACGAGCTGACCGAGATGCTGGTCGACCGCGGGGTCGCCGGCATCATCTACGTCTCCGGGCTGCACGCCGACACCACCGCCGACATGCAGCGCTACGAGCGGCTGCGCGCCCAGGGCGTGCCCTTCGTCCTCGTCGACGGCTTCTCGCCGAAGGTGCAGGCGCCGTTCATCTCCCCCGACGACCGCGCGGCGATGACGCTGGCGGTCACGCACCTGGTCTCCCTGGGCCACACCCGGATCGGCCTGGCCCTCGGACCGAAGCGGTTCGTGCCGGTGCAGCGCAAGATCGAGGGCTTCGTCCGCACCATGCAGGACCAGCTGGGCCTGAGCCCGGACGTCATAGAGAACGAGCTGGTCCAGCACTCCCTGTACACCCTGGAGGGCGGCCAGGCGGCGGCCACGGCCCTGATCGACCGGTCCTGCACGGCGGTGGTGTGCGCCAGCGACATGATGGCGCTGGGCGCGATACGGGCGGCCCGGCAGCGCGGCCTGGAGGTCCCGACGGATGTCTCGGTGGTGGGCTTCGACGACTCCCCCCTGATCGCCTTCACCGACCCGCCCCTGACGACGGTCCGCAAGCCGGTCCCGGCGATGGGCCAGGCCGCGGTGCGCACGCTGCTGGAGGAGATCGGCGGGACGCCCGCGCCGCACAGCGAGTTCGTGTTCATGCCGGAACTGGTGGTGCGCGGTTCGACCGCTTCGGCCCCTGGAGAACGGGTTCGCCCCTGATCCTCCTCACGGCGGAGAATCGGCCGAGTCCGGCCGTACGCTCACAGTAGGCTCGGGTGTCTTCCCGTAGTAGGAAATGCATCCGGGACCAGACCGGGGGATGATCGGTCGAAGAAGCCGTTTCTGGCAGAATTTGTGCCTATGAGTGACACGACCGTGACCGAGCTGGAAGACCGCGATCAGGCGGCCGCTCCGCACTCCGTCACGGCGGAAAACGGCCCGTACCTGATGCGCCGGCTGCGCGCTCCGCGCCGCCCCCGCCTCTGGTTCGAGATCCTGCTGATCGCGGTCAGTTACTGGACGTACTCACTGATCCGGAACGCCGTGCCGGAGCAGCGGGCCGAGGCCCTGCACAACGCCGACTGGATCTGGAAGGCCGAGCACCAATTCGGCGTCGCCTTCGAGGAGTCCGTCAACCACGCCGTCAACTCGGTGACCTGGCTCATCGTCGGCATGAACTACTACTACGCGACCCTGCACTTCGTGGTGACCCTCGCGGTCCTGGTCTGGCTGTTCCGCAGCCATCCCGGCCGCTACGCGGCGACCCGTCTGGTCCTCTTCGCGACGACGGGCGCGGCCCTGGTCGGTTACTACCTGTATCCGCTGGCCCCGCCCCGGCTGATGAACGGCACCGGCTTCGTCGACACGGTCATGGTCCACCAGACCTGGGGTTCGATGGCCTCCGGCGACCTGAAGAACATGTCCAACCAGTACGCCGCGATGCCGTCGATGCACATCGGCTGGTCCGTGTGGTGCGGCATGACGATCTTCGCCCTGGCCACGGTCCCGTGGGTCCGGATCCTGGGCCTGCTCTACCCGACGGCCACGCTCGTGGTGATCGTCGCGACGGCCAACCACTTCTGGCTGGACGCGGTGGGCGGGATGCTGTGCCTGGCGTTCGGCTTCGCGCTGGCCCGGGTCTGGTACGACAGCCTGCCGTACGCGCTGCCGAGGCGGGTGGCGGCCAGGGGGACGGGCGGGCCGGGCAGGCCCCTGCTGCCGCACAAGGCGTAGAGTGCGGGCTCACGCTCCGTAGAACAGCTCCTCCACGACGGCCCGTGCCCTGCGTGTCGTACGCCGGTACGCGTCGAGCATGTCGCCGACGTGACCGGGCTCGTACCCCAGGTACCGCCCCACCGCCGCGAGCTCGCGCCCGTCCGACGGGAAGGTGTCGCCGGCTCTCCCCCGCACGAGCATCACCGCGTTGCGTACGCGCGTCGCCAGGACCCAGGCCTCGTCGAGGGTCGCCGCCTCCTCGGCCGGGATCAGTTCCGCCGCGCAGGCGGCGGCGAGGGCCTCGCGGGTGCGGGTGGTGCGCAGGCCCGGCTCGGCCCAGCCGTGCTGGAGCTGGAGCAGCTGGACCGTCCACTCGACGTCGGAGAGGCCGCCGGGGCCGAGCTTGGTGTGCAGTTTCGGGTCGGCGCCGCGCGGCATCCGCTCGGTCTCCATCCGGGCCTTCAGGCGCCGGATCTCCCGTACGGCGTCGTCGCCGAGCCCCTCCGCCGGGTAGCGCAGGGGGGCGATCAGCTCGATGAAGCGGCGGCCCAGCTCCTCGTCCCCGGCGACGGCCTCGGCCCGCAGCAGGGCCTGCGACTCCCACACCAGGGACCAACGGCGGTAGTAGGCGCCGTACGAGTTCAGCGTGCGTACGAGGGGTCCGGACTTGCCCTCCGGGCGCAGGTCCGCGTCGATCAGCAGCGGCGGGTCGGCGCTGGGGACCTGGAGGAGGCGGCGCATCTCGGACACCACCTTGTTCGCGGCCTCCGACGCCTCCTGCTCCGCCACGCCCTCGCGCGGCTCGTGCACGAACAGGACGTCCGCGTCGGAGCCGTAGCCCAGCTCGTGGCCGCCGAAGCGGCCCATGCCGATGACGGCGAACCGGGTGGGCAGGGTGTCGCCCCAGCCCTCGCGGACGACAGCCCGCAGGGTGCCCGCGAGGGTGGCGGCGTTCAGGTCCGACACCGCGGCGCCGACCCGGTCGACCAGGGCGCCCTGGTCGGCCTCGGCGGGCTTGGTCTCGGTGCCGTACGAGTCGACGATGTCGGCGGCGGCCGTACGGAACAGCTCACGGCGGCGCACCCCACGGGCGGCCGTGACCGCCTGCACGGCACCCTCCGCGCGCCCGACGGCGGCGAGGATCTCCTGCTCGAGATGGGCCCGCGGGCGCGGATCAAGGCCGCCGCCGTCCCCGTCGCCCAGCAGCGCCACGGCCTCCGGCGCGCGCATCAGCAGGTCGGGGGCGAGCCGGCCGGCCGACAGCACCCGGGCGAGGTTCTCGGCGGCGGCGCCCTCGTCCCGCAGCAGCCGCAGATACCACGGGGTCTTGCCGAGCGCGTCCGACACCTTGCGGAAGTTGAGCAGCCCCGCGTCCGGGTCCGCCGAGTCCGCGAACCAGCCCAGCAGCACGGGCAGCAGAGTGCGCTGGATGGCCGCCTTCCGGGTGACCCCGGACGCCAGCGCCTCCAGGTGGCGCAGCGCGGCGGCCGGGTCGCCGTACCCGAGCGCGACCAGCCGTTCCCGGGCCGCCTCGGCACTCAGGCGGGCCTCGCCGGGGGCGAGTTGGGCGACCGCGTCGAGGAGCGGGCGGTAGAAGAGCTTCTCGTGCAGCCGGCGTACGACGGTGGCGTGCCGCTTCCATTCGCGGTTCAGCTCGGCGACCGGGTCGGTGCGCAGGCCGAGGGAGCGGCCGATGCGGCGCAGGTCGTCGTCGCTCTCGGGGACGAGGTGGGTGCGGCGCAGCCGGTACAGCTGGATGCGGTGCTCCATGGAGCGCAGGAAGCGGTAGGCGGCGTCGAGCTGGGCGGCATCGGCCCGGCCCACATATCCCCCGGCGGCCAGCGCCTGCAGCGCGTCCAGCGTCGTCCCGCTCCGCAGCGCCGTGTCGGCCCGCCCGTGCACCAGCTGCAGCAGCTGTACGGCGAACTCGACGTCTCGCAGACCGCCCGGGCCGAGCTTGAGCTGCCGGTCGAGCTCGGTGAGCGGGATGTTCTCCACCACCCGGCGCCGCATCTTCTGCACGTCGGGGACGAAGTTCTCCCGCTCGGCGGCCTTCCAGACGAGGGGCTCCAGCGCGGCGACGTACTCCTCGCCCAGCTCGATGTCGCCCGCGACCGGGCGGGCCTTGAGCAGCGCCTGGAACTCCCAGGTCTTGGCCCAGCGCTGGTAGTAGGCGAGGTGGCTGCTCAGCGAGCGCACCAGCGGGCCGTTCCTGCCCTCGGGCCGCAGGTTGGCGTCGACCGGCCAGATGGTCCCCTCGACCGTCGTCTCGGAGCAGATCCGCATCATGTGCGAGGCGAGCCTGGTGGCGGACCGCAGCGCCTTGCCCTCGTCGGCACCCTCGACGGCCTCGCCCACGAAAATCACGTCCACGTCGGAGACGTAGTTCAGCTCGTGCCCCCCGCACTTGCCCATCGCGATCACCGCGAGCCGGCACAGCGCGGCGTCCTCCGGCGCGGCCGTACGGGCGATGGCGAGCGCGGCGCGCAGGGTCGCGGTGGCGAGGTCGGCGAGCTCGGCGGCGGTCTGGGCGACGTCGGTGGTGCCGCACACGTCACGGGCGGCGATGGACAGCAGGCAGCGCCGGTAGGCGACCCGCAGCGAGACCGGATCGGTGGCTTCCGCCAGGCCCAGCTCGAACTCCTCCACCTCGGGGTGCAGATCCCGCGGCTCGTACATGACCAGCGCCTGCCAGTCGCTCGGATGCCGGGCGAGATGGTCGGCGAGCGCGGCGGAGGCGCCGAGCACCCCGAGGAGACGGTCGCGCAGCGGCTTGGCCGCTATCACCGTGTCGAGCAGCTCCCGCTGGGCGATCGGGCCGGGCTGCGCCTCCAGCAGCCGGACCAGGCCGCGCAGTGCCAGGTCCGGGTCGGCGGTGGCGCCCAGCGCCTCCAGCAGCACCGGGTCGTCCCTGAGGAGGGCGAGCTCCGCGCTGTCCAGGAGCCGCTCGGCGGCCGAGGGGTCGGTGAAGCCGTGCCGCAGCAGCCGCGTGAAGGTACTGCTCCTGCGCCCCGGCGCCGTCATCCTCGGCCTCCCCTCGGATCAAGGTCGTACGGCTCTGAGCCTAACCGGAGTGCCTGAGGGAAGCGCCCGAGCGGGACGGGCACGATGAACGTGTGGAACCTCAAACCGAACTCGACCCCCGCTACAGCGACGACGGCGCCACCGCGCACCCCTGGCCGGAGGCCCAGGCGCGGCTCTCCGAAGCCGAGCTCTTCTGGATCTCGACCGTGCGGCCCGACGGACGGCCGCACGTCACCCCGCTCCCGGCCGTCTGGGCGGACGGCGCGCTGCACTTCTGCACGGGGCCCGAGGAGCGCAAGGCGAGGAATCTGGAGCAGAACCCGAACGTCGTGCTCACCACCGGCACCAACATCTGGAACAAGGGCTACGACCTGGTCGTGGAGGGTGAGGCGGTCCGGGTGGGCGACGACGACAGGCTGCGCGATCTGGCCGACGCCTGGGAGCGCAAGTACGGCAGCTTCTGGCACTTCGAGGTGCGCGACGGCCGCTTCCACCACGGACCAGGAAGTGCACTCGTCTTCTCGGTGGCACCCCGGACGGTTTTCGGCTTCGGTAAGGGGGAGCCGTTCAGCCAGACCCGTTGGCGGTTCGGCTGACACTCCCGTCGGGGCGACTTGGAGGACCAGTGATGCAGTACACGCTTGAAGTGATCCCGCTGCCGGTCAGTGACATCGACCGGGCCCGGGACTTCTACCGGGACAAGGCAGGCTTCCATGTCGACATCGACCAGGAGGTCATGCCGGGAATGCGCATCGTCCAGCTGACGCCTCCGGGCTCCGGCTGTTCGATCGCCCTGGGCGACACCGTCTGGGACACGATGGACGGACCGACGCCGGCGCCCGGCTCGTACCAGGGCCTCCAGTTGTGCGTCCCCGACATCAAGGCGGCCCATGCCGAACTGACCGAGCGCGGGCTCGAGGTCTCCGATCCGGTGCAGTACACGCCCGACGACGGCGCCACGTTCATGTACTTCAAGGACCCGGACGGCAACGGCTGGGCGATCCAGGAGTACCGGCAGAGGGCCACGAAGCCGCTGCACGCTCTGCTGGCAGAGCTGGCCGAAGGATAAATCCAGCCAGCCGGCACGTAATGCCGTGTCGGCATGGATATCGCGATGGGGATCGCCTGTGTGCGGAACACCCGAGGGGCACTCCGCGCACAGCGGCGTCACTTGTTGTGTCCTCCTGGGAGCTTGCCCTGCGGGTTCACGTTCTCGTCATCCAGCCCACCGCCGGTGCACGTGGGTTGCTGACCAGGAGGCTGCTGGCCGCCGCCGTTGGTGCACTGCGGGGTAATCGCGGCGTCGGCGATACCTGCGCCACCGATGCCCAACGCGAACGCGGCCGCAACCGCGCCAACCGCCGCCCCGAGCCGCTTCCTCGTGAGTGAGTTCGTCCTTTCCGCCTAGCCTCCAGTCCTTGTCGGCTGTGCGGCAGAGCGTTTCGGACTGCCGTAGATCCTCAATTCACGCTTCTCGCTCAGACGGTACATGTCAAGAAAATTAGGATAATTGGGAATAGAACTCATATATCGCCAGTCACTCCTTCTGCACAGCACGCAACATCGGCCGCATTGACCTGCGTTGACGTGAGACTGGCTGACAGCCACGGATCCCAGGTCATGACCACGCGTCTCAGCATGCAGACGGCCCGGGCCGGCGGCTCACTGCCGCCGGCCCGGGCCGTTTCGGGAACCCCGCTGCCCTGCGCTCAGAGCACCGGCAGGTTCTTCCGCAGCTCGAACGCGGTCACCTCGGAGCGGTACTCCTCCCACTCCTGGCGCTTGTTGCGCAGGAAGAAGTCGAAGACGTGCTCGCCGAGCGTCTCGGCGACCAGGTCGCTGCGCTCCATCAGCGTCAGCGCCTCGCCGAGGTTCTGCGGCAACGGCTCGATGCCCATCGCCCGCCGCTCGGCGTCGGAGAGGGCCCAGACGTCGTCCTCGGCGCCCGGCGGGAGCTCGTAGCCCTCCTCGATGCCCTTGAGGCCGGCGGCCAGCAGGGCGGCGTAGGCCAGGTACGGGTTGGCGCCGGAGTCGATCGAGCGGACCTCGATGCGGGCCGAGCCGGTCTTGCCGGGCTTGTACATCGGGACACGGACCAGGGCCGAGCGGTTGTTGTGGCCCCAGCAGATGTACGAGGGGGCCTCACCGCCCGCGCCGGCGGTGCGCTCGGAGCCGCCCCAGATGCGCTTGTAGGAGTTCACCCACTGGTTGGTGACCGCGGAGATCTCCGCCGAGTGCTTCAGCAGACCCGCGATGAAGGAGCGGCCGACCTTGGAGAGCTGGTACTCGGCGCCCGACTCGTAGAAGGCGTTCCGGTCGCCCTCGAACAGCGACAGGTGTGTGTGCATGCCGCTGCCCGGGTGCTCGCTGAACGGCTTCGGCATGAACGTCGCCTGGACGCCCTGCTCCAGCGCCACCTGCTTCATCACCAGGCGGAACGTCATGATGTTGTCCGCCGTGGACAGCGCGTCGGCGTACCGCAGGTCGATCTCCTGCTGGCCGGGGGCGCCCTCGTGATGGGAGAACTCGACCGAGATGCCCATCGACTCCAGCATGGTGATCGCCTGGCGGCGGAAGTCCATGCCGATGTTCTGCGGGGTGTGGTCGAAGTAGCCGGAGTTGTCCGCCGGGGTCGGGCGGGAGCCGTCCAGCGGGCGGTCCTTCAGCAGGAAGAACTCGATCTCCGGGTGGGTGTAGAACGTGAAGCCCAGGTCGGAGGTTCGGGCCAGCGCCCGCTTGAGGACGTACCGCGGATCGGCGAAGGACGGGGAGCCGTCCGGCATGAGAATGTCGCAGAACATCCGGGCGGTGCCGGGGGCCTCCGCTCGCCACGGCAGGACCTGGAAGGTCGAGGGGTCCGGCTTGGCGATCATGTCGGACTCGTATACCCGGGCGAAGCCCTCGATCGCCGAGCCGTCGAAGCCGATGCCCTCGTCGAAGGCCTGCTCGAGCTCGGCCGGGGCCACGGCCACGGACTTGAGGAAGCCCAGCACGTCCGTGAACCACAGGCGTACGAACCGGATGTCGCGCTCCTCCAACGTCCGGAGCACGAACTCCTGCTGCTTGTCCATCTTCCGCTTCCCCATCCTTGCTGGTCAGGCCGCCTGTCTCCGGTCCCTCGGGAGGCGGTCGGGCACCTGAGCATCCCACCACAACAGCATTTCATGCGCGTTGCCGACCTTGATCGACGAAGCGACCTCGGGCTGAACGCCTCACATATGGCAGATGTACTGCTCTTCCGCCCATCTTGCCTGCTCGGACCGACATCCGTAATGCCCGGCCCCTTCAGACCCACCCCGGTTTAATTGGCATCTCGGATGCAAGTTTTAATAGGGCTGTCGTTCCCGTCGTGTCAGAAGGAGCCCACGATGCTGTCCGAACCGTCCGTTGCCACCGTCCGCGCCACCCTCCCCGCCGTCGGCGCCGCCCTCGGCGAGATCACCGAACGCTTCTACGCCGGGATGTTCGCCGCCCGCCCCGAGCTGCTGCGTGACCTGTTCAACCGCGGCAACCAGGCGGCCGGCACCCAGCGGCAGGCCCTGGCCGGGTCCATCGCCGCCTTCGCCACCCACCTGGTGGACCAGCCGGACCGGCGGCCCGACGCGATGCTGTCCCGCATCGCCCACAAGCACGCCTCGCTCGGCGTCACCCCGGAGCAGTACGCGATCGTCCACGAGCACCTCTTCGCCGCCATCGCCGACGTCCTCGGCGAGGCCGTCACGCCCGAGGTCGCCGCCGCCTGGGACGAGGTCTACTGGCTGATGGCGAACGCCCTCGTCGCGCTCGAGAAGCGGCTGTACGAGGAGTCCGAGGAGCCGGAGTGGCGGCGCTGGGAGGTCGTCGAGCGGGTCGCCGACACCGACGACGTCGCCACCTTCCGGCTGCGCCCGGCCGACGGCGGTGCGGTGACCGGCTTCCGCGCCGGGCAGTACGTGTCCGTACGCGTGGAGCTCGCGGACGGCGCCCGTCAGATACGGCAGTACAGCCTCTCCGGGGCGCCCGGCTCGGGCGTACGGCAGATCAGCGTGAAGCGGGTCGGCGGGGACGCCGCGTCACCCGACGGCGAGGTCTCGAACCATCTTCACGCGCGCGTGCGCGAGGGTGACGTCCTGGAGCTGTCCGCCCCGTACGGCGATCTCGTCCTCGACGACGCCACGGACACGCCCCTGCTGCTGGCCTCGGCCGGCATCGGTGTGACCCCGATGGTCGCCATGCTGGCGCACCTCGCGGAGGCCGGGCACCGCGCCCCGGTCACCGTCGTCCACGGCGACCGCTCCCCCGCCGAGCACGCCCTGCGCGCCGACCAGGAGGCGTACGCCGGGAAGCTGCCGGACTCGGCCGTGCACCTCTGGTACGAGCAGGACGCCCCGGCCGGCGCCCACACCGGGCTCGTCGACCTCGCGCGCGTGCCCGTCGCGCCCGGCACGCGCGCGTACCTGTGCGGCCCGCTGCCCTTCATGCGGTCGGTACGGGCGCAGCTGATCGAACGGGGCGTGGCCCCGGCGGACATCCACTACGAGGTGTTCGGGCCGGACCTCTGGATCGCCCAGGGTTAGGGCGCGCGGCCGATCTGCAGCAGCAGCGGGCCGGTGGGGTCGGTGACCATGTCGCCCACCGTCAGCGGGTCCAGCGAGGCGTAGAACGCCTCCTGGGCCCGGCGCAGGGCGCCGCGCAGCCGACAGGCGGAGTTCAGGGGGCAGGGGTTGGCGCCCTCGCACTCGACGACGTCGCCGTCGCCCTCGAAGGCGCGCACCACGGCGCCCACGGACGCCGTGCGCCCCCGGTCGCTGAGCGAGAGCCCGCCGCCCCGGCCGCGTCGGGCGTCGACCAGGCCCATGTGCTGGAGTTCGGCGACGACCTTCGCGGTGTGCGTGTAGGGCACGTCCATGTCTTCCGCGACCCCGCGCGTGGTGGGGCTGGCGTCGCCCTCGACGGCGAGCCGCATGAGGACGCGCAGTGCCAGGTCGGTGGAGCGCAACAGCCGCATACGGGCAGCGTAGGTAATGCGCATCTCCGACTCAAAATATCTGGTTTCCTCTGCCCTCTCTACGAGAGGGCACTCCCTCCCCACTACGATCAGCGGACCCGACCGTCCCTTTCCCCCCGAAGGACAACACCCCATGGGCTCCGCCAAGAACCAGAGCAGTGCGTCCCGCAAGGCGCGGATAGAGGAGATGCGGCGCGCCGAGCAGTCCCGGGAGCGCCGCAACCGGATCCTCACCATCGCTGCCAGTGTGGTGGTCGTCGCCGGTCTCGTCGCCGGTGGTGTCTTCGTCGTCAGGTCGCAGTCCGACGACAGCAGCGAGGCGGCCGACGCGAAGCAGCCCACGGGGAGCTTCATCACCGGTGCGGACGGTGTGAAGACCTGGAAGGGCAAGCTGACCCAGACCCACGTCACCAAGACCGTGAAGTACGCGATGGAGCCCCCGGTCGGCGGTGACCACGACCAGGTCTGGATGAACTGCAACGGCGACGTCTACACCAAGGAACTCAACAACATGAACGCCGTGCACTCCCTGGAGCACGGCGCGGTGTGGGTGACGTACACCAGCAAGGCCTCGGAGGCCGATGTGGCCGCGCTGGCGGCGAAGGTGAAGCAGACGCCGTACACGCTGATGAGCCCGGACGAGAAGCAGAAGGATCCGATCATGCTCTCCGCGTGGGGCCACCAGCGCACGGTGACCGGCGCGAGCGACCCGAACGTCGACAAGTTCTTCGAGAAGTACGTCCAGGGCGAGCAGACCCCCGAGAAGGGCGCGGTCTGCACGGGAGGTCTGGCGCAGTGAGGCAGCTGGGCTGGATCGCGGGGACCGCCGCGGCCGTGCTCGTCGCGACCGGTGCGATCAGCTTCGCGGTCGCCGGGGACGACGGCGCGAGCAGCGCCCCCACGGCCGACTCGGCGGACGCCGGCTTCGCGCGCGACATGGCGGTACACCACCAGCAGGCCGTGGAGATGTCGTTCGTCGTGCGCGACCGCACCGACGACGAGGAGGTGCGGCGCCTGGCCTACGACATCGCGCAGACGCAGGCCAACCAGCGCGGCATGATGATCGGCTGGCTGGACCTGTGGGGGCTGCCGAAGGTGTCGTCGACGCCGATGGCGTGGACGGGCATGGACATGGCCGTCGGTGAGGACGGCGCGCTGATGCCGGGCATGGCGACCGACACCGAGATGGAGAAGCTCGGGAAACTCAACGGCGAACAGGCCGAGATCTTCTTTCTGCAGCTGATGACGGACCATCACAAGGGCGGCATCCACATGGCCGAGTCCTGTGTCGACCGGTGCACGGTCGGCGTGGAGAGGCGGCTGGCGCAGGGCATGGTCGACGGTCAGGAGTCGGAGATCGGGCTGATGAAGGACATGCTCGCCGAGCGGGGCGCGAAGCCGCGGCCGTGACCCTCGACGCGGCACGGGCATGTGCGCATACCCGGTAGGGGTAGGCTGCTGTGCATGACCGGGACGAGGAGAGGGACGTACGGACGGCTGCTGCTGTTCGCCGTGCTGCTCCTCGGGGTCGTGACGATGCACACGCTCGGGCATCCCTCCGAGCACGGCGGGCCGGCCGGTCATACGGCGGGGCACGCGGCGGTCGCGTCGACGCCCGAGTCGGCGACCGTCCCGGCGGTGAGCGCCGAGATGCCTGCCCCGGGCGGGACTGATCCGTCGTCGGTGTGCCTGGCGGTGCTGGGGGCCGCCACGCTCCTGCTGCTCATGGCGCCGGCATCCGATGCCACACGGCCCGGACAGCTCCGCGCCCCCTCGTCCTCCCGGCTCCTACGGGCCCTGTGGCCGAACCCTCCCCCGCCGAGACATCTCCTCGCCCAGTTGTCGGTGCTGCGCATCTAGGCCTGCGCACCGGCTGTTTCGGGCTGCTCGCACGCAGGTGGGAACCTGCGCGCCGCGAGCGGTGTACCAGAAGCAGCAGACGCGTCCAGGCCATGCATCACAGCAGCACCACACATATCGAGGTGTCACCCAGTCATGCGTCATCACACGCGCCGTTCCGTACTCGGCGCATCCGTCGCCGTCGCCGGTACGGGCCTTCTGGCCGCCTGCTCAGGCGGAGGCCACTCCGGACACGGCGGGGGCGAGCCCGCGGCCGCCGCACCCGGGGGCTATGTCGATCCGGCGGGCGAGGAGGTCGCCGCCGCCGAGAAGAAGCGCGCCGCCGACGGCAGCGGCGCGGTCCGCGAGGTGAAACTCACGGCCGCCGAGGCCTCGCTCGACCTCGGCGAGCGCACGGTCAGGTCGTGGGCGTACGGCGGCGAACTGCCCGGCAAGGAGATCCGTGTCACCGCCGGCGACACCCTCGCCCTCACGCTCGCCAACCACCTCCCGGCCACCACGTCCCTGCACTGGCACGGCCTCGCCCTGCGCAACGACATGGACGGCGTCCCCGGCCTCACCCAGCGCGCGATCAAGCCGGGCGCCGACTTCACCTACCGCTTCACGGTGCCGCACGCGGGCACGTACTGGTTCCATCCGCACTCCGGCGTCCAGCAGGACCGCGGGCTGTACGCACCGCTGATCGTCGAGGATCCCAAGGAGCCCTTGGCGTACGACAAGGAGTGGGCGGTCGTCCTGGACGACTGGGTCGACGGCGTGGACGGCTCGACACCGGACTCCGTGCTCGGTGAGCTGAGCGGGGGCATGGGCGGTTCGGGTCATGAGGGCCATGACATGTCGGGGATGACGATGCGCTCCGAGGCCTCCCCGTCGGCCTCGTCCTCCGGTCCGTCCCGGATGATGATGGGCGCCGAGAGCGAGCTGCTGGGCGGGGACGCGGGCGATGTGGCATATCCCCACTACCTGGTCAACGGGCGTACGGCGAAGGCGCCTTCGGCGTTCCGGGCGAATCCCGGGGACCGGATCCGGATCCGGTTGGTCAACGCCGGCGGGGACACCGCCTTCCGGGTCGCCCTCGGCGGACACGAGATGACGGTGACGCACACGGACGGCTTCCCGGTCCGGCATACGACGACGGACGCGCTGCTGCTCGGCATGGGCGAGCGGTACGACGTGCTGGTGACGGCGGGGGACGGCGTCTTCCCGCTGACGGCGCTCGCCGAGGGCAAGAAGGCCACCACGATGGCGGTGCTGCGCACGGGCGGCGGTGCGGCGCCCGCGGCGACCGTACGCCCGAAGGAGCTGGACGGCAGACTGCTGACGGCCGACAAGCTCACGGCGGACGAGTCGGTGGCCCTGCCGCGGCGCAAGCCGGACCGGACGATCCGGCTCAAGCTCACCGGCGGGATGATGAAGTACGACTGGGCCTTCGACAAGAAGCCGTACAGCGCCGCGCAGCGCCATCCGGTGCGGGCCGGTGAGCGGGTGCGGCTCGAGTTCTCCAACTCGACGACCATGTGGCACCCGATCCATCTGCACGGCCACACCTTCGGCCTGGCCAATGTGACGGGAGGCCCGCGCAAGGACACGGCGATCGTGCTGCCGAACGGCATGCTGACGGTGGACTTCGACGCCGACAATCCGGGGCTGTGGATGATCCACTGCCACAACGTCTATCACTCGGAGGCGGGGATGATGACGGTGCTGGGCTACCGAGGCTAGGGCCTGATCCGCCGGGCAGGCCCCAAGGGCCGGGGACGGCTCGGGGCAGTGGACGGCGTGGGGTGGCCCACACTCCGCGCCACCCCATCGCGTCGCTCTGACGATTACACTGAGCGCGTGCCTCAACTACGCCTCGCCCTGAACCAGATCGACTCGTGTGTCGGTGACATCTCCGGGAACACCGAGACGATCCTGCGCTGGACCCGGCACTCCGCCGAGCAGGGAGCGCATCTCGTGGCGTTCCCTGAGATGTCGCTGACCGGGTATCCCGTCGAGGACCTGGCGCTGCGCCCGTCCTTCGTGGAGGCGTCCCGCGCGGCCCTGCGCAGTCTGGCCGAGCGGCTCGCCGACGAGGGTTTCGGGGAGCTGCCGGTGATCGTCGGCTACCTCGACCGTTCCGAGTCCGCCCAGCCCAGGTACGGCCAGCCGGCCGGCGCCCCGCAGAACGCGGCGGCGGTGCTGCACCGCGGTGAGGTGGTGCTGAGCTTCGCCAAGCACCACCTGCCGAACTACGGCGTCTTCGACGAGTTCCGTTACTTCGTGCCCGGCGACACCATGCCGGTGATCCGGGTGCGCGGGGTCGACGTGGCGCTCGCGATCTGCGAGGACCTCTGGCAGGACGGCGGCCGGGTGCCGGCGGCGCGGTCGGCCGAGGCGGGCCTGCTGATCTCGGTCAACGCCTCGCCGTACGAGCGCAACAAGGACGACACCCGTCTGGAGCTGGTCCGCAAGCGGGCCCAGGAGGCGGGCTGCACCACCGCCTATCTCGCCATGATCGGAGGGCAGGACGAACTGGTCTTCGACGGTGACTCGATCGTGGTCGACCGGGACGGCGAGGTGATCGCGCGGGCGCCGCAGTTCGCGGAGGGCTGCGTGGTCCTCGACCTCGACCTGCCGGCGGCGTCGGCGGACGCGCCGACCGCCCGCGACGGAGTCGCTGATGGACAACGTGTGGACGACGGTCTGCGCATCGACCGGCTCGTCCTGTCCGAGGAGCCGCTCCCGGCGTACGAGCCGGAGCTGTCGGGCGGTTACGCGGAGCGGCTGGACGACGACGAGGAGGTGTACTCGGCGCTGGTGGTCGGCCTGCGGGCGTATGTCGCGAAGAACGGCTTCAAGTCGGTCCTCATCGGTCTGTCGGGCGGCATCGACTCGGCGCTGGTCGCGGCGATCGCCTGCGACGCGGTGGGCGCGCAGAACGTGTACGGCGTGTCGATGCCGTCGAAGTACTCCTCCGAGCACTCCAAGGGGGACGCGGCGGAACTGGCCCGTCGTACGGGGCTGAACTTCCGTACGGTGCCGATCGAGCCGATGTTCGACGCGTATATGTCGTCGCTGGGGCTGACGGGGCTGGCGGAGGAGAACCTCCAGTCGCGACTGCGGGGGACGCTGCTGATGGCGATCTCCAACCAGGAGGGCCACATCGTGCTGGCGCCCGGCAACAAGTCGGAGCTGGCGGTGGGGTACTCGACGCTGTACGGCGACTCGGTGGGGGCGTACGGGCCGATCAAGGACGTGTACAAGACGTCGATCTTCCGGCTGGCCGAGTGGCGCAACCGGTCGGCGGCGGAGCGGGGGCAGACCCCGCCGATTCCGGAGAGCTCGATCACCAAGCCGCCGAGTGCCGAGTTGCGGCCTGGGCAGGTCGACACGGACTCGTTGCCGGACTATCCGGTGCTGGACGCGATTCTTGACCTGTATGTGGACCAGGATCAGGGGGCCGATGCGATCGTCGCCGCGGGGTATGACCGGGGGTTGGTCACGAAGACGCTGCGGATGGTGGATACGGCGGAGTACAAGCGGCGTCAGTATCCGCCGGGGACCAAGATCTCGGCGAAGGGGTTCGGGAAGGACCGGCGTTTGCCGATCACTAATGGGTGGCGTGAGTCGGTGTAGGCAGCCGTGCGTGGGGGTGCGCGGACCTGAGGGCTCCGCCCCCGGACTCCCGGCCCAGGGGCGGAGCCCTGGATCAGGACTGCCACGCCCTCGCCTGCTAGCCCGGCCGCTGGCCCAGAGTGCACTCGGCCGACAGCGGTGGCGGGTCCGTCACGGGCGCGCTCACGGCGTCTCTCCTCGGCTCCGGGCGTTGGCCATCGCCACGCCCGCCGACAGCTTCTCCGCCGCCGTAGCGGGCCGCAGAGGCCCGTTCGCATCCCACTCCAGTCCGCCGCCGGGCGGCCGGAGCTGCCAGCACCCGCCGACATGCCCCATCGCACGGCCGACCTTGCGCGTCGCCTCGTCGTACACGAGGTCACCGATCTGGGGCGTGTATCCGTTCATGAGCATCCCCGCCGGATGATGTCGGCGAGCCGCAACGCGACATCGGCACGTACGCGGCCCAGGGTGATCAGGTTCAGTGAGGGCGACGCCTCGTCCACCCCCAGAGACGGCAGCACGATCCCCGCCGCCGTCAGTGCTTCCCGCAGAGTTTCGACCGCCGCTGTGACATCCGAGGTGCCCGGCTTTTGCTGCGCTGTGACCATGAACTCAGCGTTGTGGTGGGCCAGTTGAGAGGACTAGAGCCTATACTCGATTATTCGCAGGACTAGGCCATCTATAGCCGTTTATGTCCACGAGGGCGCGGCGGACCCGTACCGCCCGGTCCCGAGCACGGTGATCATGAATGGATCAGTACCCGGCGAAAGGAACTGATCATGGCGCGCAACATCCGCTTCAACGGCACGGGCAGCGGCGTGAACGGCTGCCCGGCCGTGCACGAAGACCTCGACACCGGCGAGGTGATCATCCACGGACCGGCGCTCACCGACCCCGACGACATCGTCCGGCTCCGCCACCTGGGGGAGGGCGAGGTACCCATCGTCGTCCCGCGCGAACTGCTCGTCGACTTCGGCCCCAAGGAGGTCACCCGAGTGCCGAACATCATCGGACTGGACGAGTTCGACCGGCTGTTCACCCAGTTCGAACACACCGCCTGGCGGCTGGAGACGCGACGCCGGTACGCGTCCGACGAGGCCACCGACACCTACGCGCAGTTCACCCGGAGCGAGCCCGTCGACTGGGAGGGCAAGGACGCGGAGTGGTGCGCCGAGCGCCGCGAACAGACCGCGCTCGGCAAGCGGTTCGAGCGCGTGCGCGCATCGTCGACAACCCGCCCACTCTCGGGCAGCTCTACCTGCTCGACAACGCCCGGCGGAACAGCTCCGTCGGCGAGGACATCCGGCAGCTCTGGCGTGCCGACGCCGACCGCCTCCAGCTCCCCGCAGAGGACTTCTGACTGTTCGACTCCCGGCTGGTGGCCCGGCTCAACTTCGATGACGCCGACAACCTCGTGGACGTGGAGCTGATCACGGAGCCGGTGGAGGTCAACCGCTACTGCCAGGCACGCGACGCCGCCACCCACTACGCCGTGCCGTACGAGACCTTCGCAGCGAACCTGCCCGCGAAGCAGAGCAACACCAGGGAGCGGAACCGGTGACCACCGACTACCAGCAGGCGCGTGAAGCGCTCGGGGTGCGGCTGCGTGAGCTGAGGCTCACCGCCCCCGCTGGCCGGCTCACCGGTTCCGCGCTCGCCCGGCGGCTCGGCTGGCCGCAGCCCAAGGTCAGCAAGCTGGAGAACGGCAAGCAGACCGCCACCCCTGACGACCTGCGCGCGTGGGCCGAGGGGACCGGCCAGCCGGACGCCTATGACGAACTCCTGGCGCGGCTGCGGGGGTTCGAGTCTCACATCCGCTCCTGGCGGCGGCAGCTGGCCTCGGGACACAAGGCGGTCCAGGACACGCACCTGGCCGCGCACGCCGACGCCTCCGAGTTCCGGGGCTGGGAGTCGTCCATGATCTTCGGGATTCTCCAGACTCCGGACTATGCGCGGTCGATCTTCACTCGATACGCCGAACTCCAGCAGTCGCCCCGGGACACCGAGGCGGCCGTACGCTCCCGTATCCAGCGGCAGGAGGCGCTGTACGACCCCACCAAGCGCTTCCACCTCATCCTCTGGGAGGCCGCGCTCCGCGCGCTCATCTGCCCGCCGTCCGTCCTGGCCGCCCAGCTCGACCGGCTGTCCGGCACCGTCGGCCTGGACACCGTCGAGCTGGGGATCATCCCGCTCAGTGCCTCCCTCAAGATCCCGCCCGCCACGGCCTTCTGGGTCTACGACGACAGCCGGGTGATCGTCGAGACGTGGCACTCCGAACTGTGGATCGAGGACGACGCCAGCGTGAGCACGTACCTCCGTACCTGGAACACGCTGCGGGAGTCCGCCGTGTACGGGGCCGACGCACACCGGATCATCAGCGCCGCGCGCCGGGTCCTCAACGTGGCCTGACTGACCAGCCCGCATGATCACCAGGAGAGTCCCAGGCCGGAGGGCGTTTCCGCCGCCTGGTCAGAGGTCTGACCGACACCACCGGCCCCAGGTGCCCCCGCCGTGTCGTCTCAGTCAGCCCCACGGATCCCACTGACAACGGGGCGTCGGGCTCTGACACGGTCCGGGACGCACTGAGCCACGCGGCATATGGCCGGGCGCCCCGGCGTATTTCGCTCGGCACCCTGGCTTCCTCTCTGCCAGGATCTCCGCATGAGATTGAAGCCGGGGATCACCCTGGACTACGCCGACGACGTGCTTCGTCATGTGGAAACGACGTGGGTCAACGCGCGGGGCACGCAGGATTTCTTCCACGCAGGAAGGCGCTCCGACCTGGGCATTCCTTGATCGGGAACAGCTACGCTTCGCATACCTACACGCCAATTACCACCTCGGCCGTACCTATGCCGAAGGCGCCGACGGCCAGGGCGAGCAGGGCCAGAGGCATGGAGGGGCCTGTGCCTTTCAGGAGGGAGGGTCGGACTCCATCGTATGTTCACCGACGAAACAAACTCTCTCCGGCCCAGTATTCCCCGAGGTCAAGAGCGGGTTGCCGTGGGCTTTTACGATGCGGACGTGTCGACTTTCACACGCGCGGCCAGCGGCAGATGGTCGCTCCCGGTCGCCGGCAGCGTCCATGACGTCACCGGTTCGATGCCCTGCACGAGGATCTGGTCGATCCGCGCCATCGGGAACGACGCCGGCCAGCTGAACCCGAACCCGTTGCCCGCCGCGCCCTGCGTGGAGCGCATCTGGGCGGTGACGGCGTTGAGGGCGCGGTCGTTCATCGTGCCGTTGAGGTCGCCGAGCAGCGCCTTCCTCGGCAGCTTCTCGTCGGAGATGGCCTCGCCCAGCGCGTCGGCGCTCTTGTCGCGCTGCCGCGCGGTGAACCCGGCCTCCACCTTCACCCGCACCGACGGCAGGTGGGCGACGTAGAACGCGACCTGCCCGGCCGGCGTCGCCACCGTGGCCCGCATGGCGCGCTTCCAGCCCAGCTTGATGTCGACGTCCTTGACGTCGCTCATCGGGTACTTGCTCCACAGCCCGACGGTGCCGACCACCGCGTGGTACCGGTACGTCGACGCCAGCTCCTTCTCGTACGTCGGGAGCGCCGACGCCTTGAGCTCCTCCAGCGCCAGCACGTCAGCGCCGGACGCGGCGACGGCGCGGGCGGTGCCGGACGGGTCGGCGTTGTCGGCGTTGACGTTGTGCGTGGCCACCGTGAGGTCGCCGCCGCCGCCGGTCTTGTCGACGAGGAGGCTGCCGAAGAGATTCAGCCAGACGATCGACGGCACCAGCACCGCGATCAGCGCGGTCGCCGACTTCCGCACCAGGCCGAGCAGGACCAGCAGCGGGATGAAGACGCCCAGCCAGGGCAGGAAGGTCTCGGTGAGGCTGCCGAGGTTGCCGATGGTGTTCGGGATCCGCGCGTGCAGCACCATGACCAGGGCGAGCAGCACCGCGAGAGTGGCCACGACGATGCCGCGGCGCCAGATCCTCGGATCCCCGCGCCAGCCCGCGACCAGGCGGTTGATCAGGCGCCGAAGCCCGGGTCCCCGGCGCTCGGGTCCCGAGCCTCCGTTGTCCGTCTCCGTCATGTACGCCTGCTGCGCCATACCGTTGCCTCACTACCTGCCGTGCACACCATCGTCCCCCCGCGCCCTACGACCCTAGGGGATGAATCGGTTCCGATCCTGCCGCTCCAAGACGGCCGTACGGGCACGAGGACGTACAAGTCGCCTTCCAGAGTTCCGGTTGCCGGCGTGGAAAGCGCGCTCTGTGACGAATCGCGCACAGAGGCATTACGCGGGTGGCGAACTGACGGGCCGTAGTCCTTCGAGCAGAGTGTCGACCACCTGTTCGGCGAGGCCGTCGGGGAGGTCGGCGTCCGGGCGCATGACGGTGCGCAGGAGCATCGGGCCGACGAGGATGTCGTTCAGCAGCTCGACGTCGACGTCCGCGCGGAGCTCGCCGTCGCGCTGCCCCCGGCGCAGGACCTCGACCTGGAGCCGGCGGCGGGGTTCGACGACGCTCGCGTGGTAGGCGGCCCACACCTTCGGGGTGCTCTTCATCTGGGCGTAGACGTTGTGCAGGATCGCCGACGAACGGGTCATCAGGCCGCGCTGGCGCAGCTGTTCGAGGAGGGCGATGAGATCGTCGCGCATCGAGGTGCCCGGGAGTTCGGGGTCCGGGGGTTCGGCGGTGCGGACGACGTCGACGAAGAGTTCCTCCTTGCCGCTCCAGCGGCGGTAGATGGTCGCCTTGCCGACGCCGGCGGTGCGCGCGATGCGCTCGATGGACAGCTCCGCGAGCGGTACGCCCTCCTCCAGCAGCCGCATGACGCCCTCGACGATGGCGCGTTCCACGACCTCGCTGCGGGGGCGGCCCCGTGCGGGGCCGTCCGGCCTTGACTGGCTGTCGGCGAGGCTCACTTCACTCCGTCCCTTCGTCGCACTGGGGTGATTCTCTCCCGTGGCTCCTACTCCGCCGTCACCAACTCCTGCTCGCCCTGCTCCTTCTGAGGCACCGTCGGCCTCCCCGGCAGGAACAGCGCCACGACCACCGCGCCGGCGATCGCGACTCCCGCTCCCCACAGCGCCGTGACGTGCATCGCGTGCAGGAACGCGTCGTGCGCCGGGCCGACCAGGGCCTCGCCGCGCGGTCCGAACTTCGCGGCGACGCCGAGGGTCGCCTCGATGGACTCGCCGGCCGTGTGCCGCAGGCCGGCGGGCAGTACGGCGAGGCTGTCCTCGATGCCGCCCCGGTACGCCGTCGACAGGACCGAGCCGAGTACGGCGATGCCGAGGGCGCCACCGACCTGGCGGAAGGTGTTGCTGAGGGCGGAGGCGGAGCCGGCCTTCTCGCGGGGCAGGGCCTGCATGATGACGACGCTGACCGGGGTCATGATGTGCGCCATGCCGGTGCCCATGAGGAAGAAGATCACCTCGAGGATCCAGATCGGCGTGTCCGCCTCCAGCGTGGCGAACGCGGCCAGCGTCGCGGCGATGACCAGCAGGCCGGCGGTGGTCGTGGCCTTGTAGCCGAAGCGGTCGACGACCAGCCGGGCGCGCGGCGCGAAGACCATCTGGGCGACGGCCAGTGGCAGCATCAGCAGGCCGGTCTGCAGGGGTGAGTAGCCGCGCACGCTCTGGGTGTAGAAGACGGAGAAGAAGGTCACGCCCATCAGCGCGAAGAAGACCAGCGCGATGGCGGCGATCGCGGCGGAGAAGACCTTGTTCCGGAAGTACGTGACGTCGATGGACGGATGGCTGCTGCGCTTCTCGAACACCACGAAGGCGACGAGGACGGCGAGACCGGCGCCGATGGTGGCCAGCACGGTCGCGTCCGTGAAGTCGGCGAGCTGGCCGCCCTTGATGATGCCGTAGACGAGCAGGACCAGGCCGACGACGGACAGGACGACGCCGACGGGGTCGATCCGGCCCGGGTTCGGGTCGCGGGAGTCGGGGACCAGCCACAGCATCAGGCCGACGGCGAGGACGACGATCGGCACGTTGATGAGGAAGACCGAGCCCCACCAGAAGTGGTCGAGGAGGACACCGCCGGTGATCGGCCCGATGGCGATGGCGAGCCCGACACCGCCGGCCCAGATCCCGATGGCCTTGGGCTGCTCCTCGCGCTCGAAGACGTTCATGAGGACGGCGAGCGTGGCCGGCATGACGAACGCGGCGCCCAGGCCCATCACCGCGCGGAAGGCGATCAGCTCGGCCGGGGAGCCGGAGGAGGCGGCGAGGGCGGAGCCGATGCCGAAGACGACGAGGCCACCGAGGAGGACCCTCTTGCGGCCGAGGCGGTCGCCCAGCAGCCCGGCGCTGAACAGCAGACCGGCGAAGACGAGGGTGTAGGAGTTGATCGCCCACTCCAGCTCGCCCTGGGTGGCGCCGAGGCCGGTCGGGGCGGGTGTCGAGATCGTCTTGACGGCGACGTTCAGGATCGAGTTGTCCAGGACGACGATCAGCAGGCTGAGCATCAGGACACCGAGGATCACCCAGCGGCGCCGGTGGACGGCAGGAGTAGTCATGTCCGCGAGCCTAGGCGAAATAAGATACGGCACCGTCTCGTATCGGAATTCCTTTACGGAGGTCTTAACAACGGACCTAGGACGCAAGACGCACATCGGCGCAGGACGTACGTCGGCTACGGCGTCGCGTAGCTCACGTCCCCCGCCCCGGTCTGGCCGCGCGTGGCACGAGGTGCCACCATGGAGGGGATCCGGGGACGCCGTCAGGGCGCCTCGAGATGACGTGTTAGGAGCCGTTGCCATGACGCAGCTCTCGGCTGCCCAGAGTGCCAGCACAGGAACCTCCGACGGCAGCAAGGCGCTGTACGGGGGGAAGGGCACCCGCCGTATCACCGTGCGCGACATCGCCGCCGCCAAGGAGCGGGGCGAGAAGTGGCCCATGCTCACCGCCTACGACGCGATGACCGCGTCCGTCTTCGACGAGGCCGGGATCCCGGTCATGCTCGTCGGCGACTCGGCGGGCAACTGCCACCTCGGGTACGAGACGACCGTGCCCGTCACCCTCGACGAGATGACGATGCTGTCCGCGGCGGTCGTACGGGGCACGCAGCGTGCCCTGATCGTCGGCGACCTGCCCTTCGGGTCGTACCAGGAAGGCCCGGTGCAGGCGCTGCGCTCGGCGACGCGACTGGTCAAGGAGGCCGGGGTCGGGGCGGTCAAGCTGGAGGGCGGTGAGCGCTCCCACCGGCAGATCGAGCTGCTGGTCGAGTCCGGGATCCCGGTGATGGCGCACATCGGGCTGACGCCGCAGTCGGTGAACGCCATGGGGTACCGCGTCCAGGGGCGGGGTGAGGAGGCGGCTCAGCAGTTGCTGCGGGACGCCAAGGCGGTGCAGGACGCGGGTGCGTTCGCGGTCGTTCTGGAGCTGGTTCCGGCGGAGCTGGCGGCGGAGGTGACGCGGGTGCTGCACATCCCGACGGTCGGGATCGGAGCCGGGCCGGAGACCGACGCGCAGGTGCTGGTCTGGACGGACATGCTCGGGCTGACCGGCGGTCGCGTCCCGAAGTTCGTGAAGAAGTACGCCAACCTCCGTGAGGTCATGGGCAACGCGGCGAAGGCGTTCGCGGAGGACGTCGTCGGCGGAACGTTCCCGCTGGAGGAGCACTCCGTCCACTGAGCCATTGCGGCACCATGACAGCCCCGCCGATCTTCCCCCGTCGGCGGGGCTGTTTTTGCGCCTGAACCGGCGCCGCTCTCGCGGAGGTGGTTGCTCGCCGTCGTGGTACGCCCCTTTTGCGCCTGAACCGGCGCCGCTCTCGCGGAGGTGGTTGCTCGCCGTCGTGGTACGCCCCTTTTGCGCCTAAACCGGCGCCGCTCTCGCGGAGGTGGTTGCTCGCCGTCGTGGTTCCTCAATTGATGGTTGCGGCCGTCGTCGGGGGAATCTTCGGTGCTGTCGGTCGTTTGTCACGCTGTCGGCGACCTGTCGGTCGTTTGTCGGTGGGGGGTGGGAGCTTCTTGCTCATGACGCGCATCGACAAGAAGGCCAACGGTGGGAACGTCGCCGTCTCCGTGCGGGGGCTGGTGAAGCACTACGGGGAGACCAAGGCGCTGGACGGGGTCGACCTGGATGTCCGGGAGGGGACCGTGATGGGGGTGCTCGGGCCCAACGGGGCCGGGAAGACGACCCTCGTGCGGATTCTGTCCACGCTGCTCGCTCCCGACGCGGGACAGGCCACCGTCGTCGGATACGACGCCGTACGGCAGCCCCGGCAGCTGCGCCGGGTGATCGGCCTCACCGGGCAGTACGCCTCCGTGGACGAGAAGCTGCCCGGGTGGGAGAACCTGTACATGATCGGGCGGTTGCTCGATCTGCCACGGAAAGAGGCACGCGCGCGTGCCGATGAGCTGCTCGAGCGGTTCTCGCTGACCGACGCCGCCAAGCGGCCCGCCTCGACCTACTCCGGCGGCATGCGGCGGCGGCTCGATCTCGCCGCCTCCATGATCGGGCGGCCCGCCGTTCTCTTTCTCGACGAGCCGACCACCGGGCTGGACCCGCGGACCCGCAACGAGGTGTGGGACGAGGTCAAGCGGATGGTCGGAGACGGTGTGACCGTGCTGCTCACCACCCAGTACATGGAGGAGGCCGAACAGCTCGCCTCCGAGCTGACCGTCGTCGACCGGGGCAAGGTCATCGCGGGCGGCGAGATCGAGGAGCTCAAGGCGAAGGTCGGCGGGCGGACGCTACGGGTACGGCCGGCCGACGCCCTGCAACTGCGGCCCCTCGCCGGCTACCTCGACGAACTCGGCATCACCGGCCTCGCCTCCACCACCGTGGACACCGAGACCGGCACCCTGCTCGTCCCCGTCCTCAGCGACGAGCAGCTCACCGCGATCGTCGGCGCCATCACCGCGCGTGGCATCACGCTCTCCTCAGTCTCCACCGAACTGCCCAGCCTGGACGAGGTGTTCCTGTCCCTCACCGGCCACCGCGCCAGTGCCCCGCAGGACACCGTGCCCGCGGACGCCCGCGAGGAGGTCACCGTATGAGCGCCGCCACCGTCACCCCCACCGACGCCCGCATTCCGCTGCGCGGCCACCTGCGCCACACCGGTGCCCTCATCCGCCGCAATCTGCTGTGGATCCGGCAGGACCCGGAGTCCATGTTCGACGCGCTGCTGATGCCGGTCGTCTTCACGCTGCTGTTCGTGTACGTCTTCGGCGGCTCGATCGGGCAGGCCCTGGGCGGCGGGCAGGACGGGTACGTGCAGTACGTGATCCCCGGCATGATCGCGATGATGAGCATGACGCTGTCCCAGGGCGTCGGCACCGGCTTCAGCCAGGACTTCAACTCCGGTGTCATGGACCGCTTCCGGTCCCTGCCGATCGGGCGCGGCTCGGTGCTGTTCGCGAAGGTCTCGGTCGAGCTGGTGCGGATGCTGTTCGCGACGACCGTGCTGATGATCGTCTCCGTCGCGGTCGGGTTCGACATCGCCAGCTGGCCCGGTCTGTTCGCGGCCGTGGGTCTGTCCGCGGTGTTCGCCTCGTCGATCATGTGGGTGTTCCTCACCCTGGGCGTGGTCCTGAAGAACGCGCAGTCGGTGCAGGCGATGGGCTTCCTGGTGCTGTTCCCGCTGCAGTTCGGCTCGTCGATCTTCGCCCCGACGGACTCGATGCCGGGCTGGCTGCAGGCGTTCACCGACTACAACCCGCTGTCCACGCTGGCGGACGCGGCCCGCGGCCTGATGGTGGGCGGCCCGGTCGCGCACGACCTGTGGGTGACGCTGGGGTGGTCGGTGGCCATCACGGCGGTCATGGCACCGGTCGCCATCCACAAGTTCCGTACCAAGAGCTGACGCACCCGGGCCCGCGCCGGTACGCGTCAGAGCAGGGCGGCGGCCTCCCGCGAGGAGAAGCCGCCGCCCTCCGCGTACGCCGCCTCGTACGCCGCGTCGCCGAGAACGGCCCGGGTGTGCCGCACCGCCCGGTCGTACACCTCGCGCTCCTGGGTCGACGCGACGTGCCGGGGCGGCAGCAGCGCGTCGGCGGCGCCGAGGAAGCGGGCCGCGTCGCGGGCGCGGCGGCCGCCGTCGACGCGGGCGAGGGCGAACGCGGCGATGGTCAGGTACCCGGAGCGCATCTGCGGGGCGATGGCCTCGGACAGCGGGTCCTCGGCGTGTGCCAGGGCGCGCCTGATCGTGGCCAGGGACTCCGGGTAGCGGCCGTCGACCGCGTCCACCCAGGCTTCGGCGCCGAGGATGTACGCGTCGAAGATGACGAAGTGGGCGAGCTTGAACTGCTCGCGCAGCAGCCGGAGCTGCTCCCGTGCCTCGGGGATCCGGTCGGTCATGCCGAGCCGGCCGGCGAGGATGAGCCGGGCGAAGGGCATCGCCTGCTCGGCCGGGCCGTTCTCACGGTCGATCACCTCGCGCAGCAGGCGTTCGCCGCGCTCTCCCGCGCCGGCCTCGATCAGCACACTGCCGAGCCGGGCGCTGAGCACATCCGTCTGGGCGCGGGCACCGAGGCGTCCGGCGTGCTCGATCGCCGTCCCGTAGTCAGCGGCGGCGGCACCGTACTCGCCCCTGCGCTCATACGCCTGGGCGCGCGCGGCGAACGTTTCGGCGGTGCCCCACAGGTCGCCGAGGCGGCGGTAGATCGCCAGCGACTCGTCGGCGTCGCGGGTGGCGTCGCCGGCCCATTCGGTGCGGTTGGCGCGCAGGTTGGCCCGCATGTGCAGATTGGCGGCAAGGTCCCACTCGTAGCCGGGCACACCGCGGCAGGTGTCGACGGCGGCGTCGACGATCGTCCGCACCCGCTCCATGTCCCCGGTGAGCAGGACGGCGAAGAACCACAGGGAACCGGGGGAACGGCACGCCTGCGGCAGTCCGGGCTCGTACGTCGCGGCGATGCTCCGCAGCTTCGCCTGCGCCTGGGGCGTCTGCCAGGCATCCAACTCGGTGTCCATACAGGCGAGATGGACCAGATGAACGCCGCGCCGGGCCTCGGCGAGTACCTCGCCGGTCCACGGCGGCGGCGTGTCCGTGCAGCGCTCCCACAGCGGGGCGGCCGGGCGGACGGGCTCCGCGAAGGGGTCGGGACCGAGACCCTGGACCTCGCGGGACCAGTTGCGGGCGACGATCCGCAGGCCACGCATCTGCCAGTACCAGGCCATCGACAGGACGAGACACAGCGCCTCCTGCTCGTCGCGTGCGGCGACGGCGTGGTGCAGGGCGGCGCGGATGTTCTCGCTCTCGCGCTCGAGCCGTGCGATGGCGGCGACCTGGCTGTGGCCGCGCAGCAACGGGTCACTGGTGCGGGCCAGTTCGCGGTAGTACGTCAGATGCACGCGCTCGGCGTCCGCCCGCTGCCCGGACGCGTCGAGCCGTTCGCGCGCGTACTCCGCGACGGTCTCCAGGAGCCGGTAGCGCATAGCGCTCCCGGCACCGCCGTCCGGCGTGGGCGCCGCCACGACCAGGGACTTGTCGACGAGCGAGCCGAGCGCCTCGAGGGCGGCGGGCCCGCAGACGGCCTCGGCGGCGGCGAGATCACAGCCGCCCGCGAACACGGACAGCCGCAGCAGCACGTCCCGTTCGTCCTCGTCCAGCAGCTCCCAGGACCAGTCGACGACGGCCCGGAGGGTCTGCTGGCGGGGCAGGACGGTACGGCTGCCTGAGGTGAGGAGACGGAAGCGGTCGTCGAGCCGGTCGGCGATCTGACGTGGCGTCAGCATCCGTAGCCGGGCGGCCGCCAGCTCGATGGCGAGGGGCAGTCCGTCAAGACGTCGGCAGATCTCGGCGCACGCGGCCGCGGTCTCCTCGTCGCCGTCGACACGGAAGCCGGGCCGGGCGGCGGCCCCGCGGTCGGCGAGCAGCCGCAGCGCGACCGGCTCGGGCAGCGGCTCCACGGGCCGCAGCAACTCCCCCGGTACGCCGAGGGGTTCACGGCTGGTGGCCAGCACCGTCAGCTCCGGGCAGCGCTCCAGGAGCTCCTCGACGAGCCGGGCGGCGGCGTCGACGACATGCTCGCAGTTGTCGAGGATCAGCAGCATGCGCCGCTTGCCGCAGTGCTCGGCGAGCCGCTCGATGGGATCGTCGTGCCGGTCGGACCCGGCGCGCATGGCCTCAGCCCCCGCGCCGTACAGCACGGTCTCGCGGGCGCCGACGGCGGTGAGCACGGCCTCCGGTACGGCTTCGGGGTCGTCGACGGGCGCGAGCTCGGCCAGCCACACACCGTCCCGGACTGCGTCCCGCACGGTCTCGGCGGCCTCCTGCGACAGCCGCGTCTTCCCGGCCCCGCCGGGACCGAGCAGCGTGACCAGCCGGGTGGTCGCGAGGTCGCCCCGGATGGCCTGGATATCGGCTTCACGACCGACGAAGGAGGTGAGGCGGGCTCGGAGGATGCCGGGGGCTGGGGGTGGGGGTGAGGTGGGGGGGTTCGTGGTGCCGGGCGCGAGGGGCTGTGCGGTGCCGGGTAACGCCGGGGCGTCAGCCGCAGCGGCACGAGCCCTGGCGGACGCTGCGGGGGTCTGCGTATCGCCGGGCACGGCTGTGGTGCTCGCGCCGCCACCCCCGTCCCACTCCCCCGGCCGGAGCAACTCCCCGTGCAGCGCCCGTAGTTCCGGCCCTGGATCCGAACCCAGCCGGTCCGCGAGCAGCCGTCGTACGTCCTCGTACGCGGCCAGTGCCTCCGCCGTGCGGCCCGCGGCGCGGAGGCCGCGGAGGCGGAGGGCCTGGAGGGGTTCGTCGAGGGGGTGGGTGTCGCACAGGGCGGTCAGTTCGGGGAGGGACTGTTCGGCGTGGCCCAGGGCGAGGGCGGCGGTGTGGCGGGCGCGGAGGGCGTCCAGGCGCCGCGCCTCCCAGCGGGCCGCCTCCGCCGCACGGTCGGGCAGGTCGGCCAGCGCGGGGCCGCGCCACAGGGCGAGGGCGTCGTCGAGGACGCCGGCCGCCTTGGCGGGGTCGCCGTCGGCCAGCGCGCGGGTGCCCTCGCCGGCCAGCCGCTCGAAGCGGTGCAGGTCGATGTCGTCGGGAGGGGCGGCGAGCCGGTATCCGCCCTCCGCCGAGACGACCGCGTCCGCGCCGAGCGCCCGGCGTAACCGGCCGACCAGCGCCTGCAGCGCGCCCGGCGCGTCGGCGGGCGGGTCACCGTCCCACACCTCGTCGACCAGCAGCCCCGCGGGCACGGCGCGCCCGGCCCGCAGCGCGAGCACGGTCAGCAGCGCACGCAGCCGCGCCCCGCCGACCTGGACGGGGTTGCCGTCGGGGCGCAGTGCCTGGGTGGTGCCGAGGATGCGATAGCGCACGGGGTTCATTGTCTCCGGTGGATTCGGGGCCGGTCACGGGGTTGGGCGGCGCGGCGCGACAGAGTGGCGACGGCCCCCGCCTCACCCGTCCCCCGGCCCTCGGACCGTGCTCAGGGTCTCCAGCAACGCCGCCAGTGCGTCCTCCGGCAGGCCCTCCGTCTCCGCACCCGGCGCGGCCCCTTCGTGGGGGATGCCGCTCGCCTCGCGGACGGCGTACGACAGCCAGGAGTCCGTGCCCGGCACCTCCAGTGCGACCACCACGCCCGCGTCCCTGCGCCGCCGCGGCCGCCCGTCGCCGCCCTTGCCCGCGGCCTTGTCGGCGAACCACTTCGGGCACTCGTCCACCGCGCGCAGCCACCGCTCCCCGGGCACCGGCTCCCAAGCCGCCGACGTCCCCTCGGCGTAGCCCTGGGTCAGCACCTGCACGGCCCGCACCCGCCCCGCGACCTCAGGCCACTCGGCACCGTGCGTCTCGACCGAGAGCAGCCCGACCCGGCGTATCGGGTCCCCCAACCGCGGACCGTCCGCCTCGCCCTCGTCGTCGTCCTCGTCACGCCCGCCCAGGGCCACCATGAGGCCGGTCTTGTCCCGCACGATCCGCACACCGTCCCAGTCCTCCACCACCCCGACGACCTTGGTGAGCTGGTCGTGCCAGCCGCCGCCCAGCACCGCGTCGGCGTCCACGATCATCATCGGCCAGCTCACCTCGTCCCCCACCGAGAACGGCGTACCGCAGCACTCCATCTGCCAGTCCTCGTAGAACACATGCCAGAGCCCCATGTCCCCCACCTTCTCCGGAACCAGTGACCGGCCGCGAGACGTTTTCCCCGTACGCCCGGTACGGTCGGGCAGTCCCAGCCAGTCCCCACTTGCGCACGAGAGTCCAGGGAGCCCCATGACCAGCACCGCCATCCGCCGCAGCGACCGGCGGGTCAGTCCCGTCTTCGTCGGGATCCTCGCTGTCACGGCGGTGACAGGCTGGGCCACCTGGACCGGGTTCGCCGAGCAGCCCGGTGTGGCCGTGTTCCTGTTCGTAACCGCCGCGTGGATCGTCTCACTCTGTCTGCACGAGTACGCGCACGCCCGCACGGCCCTGCACAGCGGCGACATCACTGTGGGCGCGAAGGGGTACCTGAGCCTCAATCCTCTCGCCTACACGCACGCCCTGCTCAGCATCGTGCTCCCCGTAATCTTCGTGATCATGGGCGGCATCGGTCTACCGGGCGGTGCCGTCTTCATCGAGCGCGGGCGGATCCGGGGGCGGTGGCGGCACAGTCTGATCTCGGCGGCGGGTCCGCTGACGAACGTCCTGTTCGCGATCATCTGCACGGCCCCGTTCTGGCTGGACGCGCTGGACGGCGTGCCGCGGGACTTCCGGTTCGCGCTGGCCTTCCTCGCGCTGCTCCAGGTGACCGCCGCGATCCTGAACTTCCTGCCGGTGCCCGGCCTGGACGGCTACGGCGTGCTCGAGCCCTGGCTGTCGTACAACATCAAGCGCCAGGTGGAGCCGTTCGCGCCCTTCGGGCTGCTGTTCGTGTTCGCGCTGCTGTGGGTGCCGTCCATCAACGGCGCGTTCTTCGACGTGGTCGACACGATCCTGCGCGGTCTCGGGATCAGTGACTTCGAGACGTACTGCGGTCAGGACCTGTACCGCTTCTGGCAGGGCTCGAACGAGTTCTGCGCGGTCAGCTCGTGACGGACTTCCGAGCCGCCCGGTCCCGCTTCAGGTAGTACCAGCACATGTTGGAGGACAGGCCCGCGAGCAGCACCCACACGATCCCCAGGAAGCTGCCCTGCACGAAGGAGACGACCGCCGCGGCCACGGCGAGGACGCAGACGACAAGGGCGTAGAGGGCGAGGCGGGGCATGTCGATGGGCTCCTGTCGGGGGACACTGCTTGTGCCGACCAGTGTCCCCCATCCACTCATACGTCCGTGACGCGGAGTCCCGCGTGCGCCTTGTACCGGCGGTTCACCGAGATCAGGTTGGCGACCAGCGACTCGACCTGGTGGGCGTTGCGCAGCCGGCCCGCGAAGACACCACGCATCCCCGGGATACGGCCGGCGAGGGCCTGGACGATCTCGACGTCAGCCCGGACCTCGCCGAGGACCATCACGTCGGTATCGATCTCGTCGATCTCCGGGTCCTGGAGCAGCACGGCGGACAGATGGTGGAAGGCCGCGGTGACCCGGGAGTCCGGCAGCAGGGCGGCGGCCTGCTCGGCGGCGCTGCCCTCCTCGGGCTTCAGGGCGTAGGCGCCCTTCTTGTCGAAGCCGAGCGGGTTGACGCAGTCGACGACCAGCTTGCCGGCCAGTTCCTCGCGCAGGGACTCCAGCGTCTTGCCGTGTCCGTCCCACGGCACGGCGACGATCACGATGTCGCTGCGCCGCGCGGTCTCGGCGTTGTCGGCGCCCTCGACGCCGTACCCGAGTTCCTCGCCGGCGGCCTGCGCGCGCTCCGCGGCCCGCGAGCCGATGATCACCTTCTGGCCTGCCCTGGCGAGCCGGTAGGCGAGGCCCTTGCCCTGCGGCCCGGTCCCGCCGAGTACGCCGACGACGAGCCCGGAGACGTCGGGGAGGTCCCACGGGTCCTTGGCGGGGGCCTTCGCGGGGGTCTGTGCAGCACTGTCGGTAGTGGTCATGGGCCGACTTTACGTCCGCCCCGGCCGGCCCTGACGGTCAGGTGAGCCGCGTCACGGGCACCCGCAGGAAGGTGATCGTCTCGTAGGGGCCGAAGTCACCGGTCTCGTAGAGGAGTCCGACGGTGCCGGCGTCGATCCGTACCAGGTCGGAGTACGCGGCGGGCAGACCGTCGACCGTGAACGACGGGCGCCAGGTGCTGCCGCCGTCGGTGGAGGCGCGGATCGTCATCAGGGCGCGGGCGGTGGGGTCGGCGGGGCCGGAGTAGAGGAGCAGGTCGGGGTCGCGGAGCTGGAGGACACTGGCCTGGCAGACGGGGGCGGGCAGTGAGGCCTGCGGACGGAAGGGTTTCACCAGTGTCTTCCCACCGTCCTTCGAGTGGGCGTCGGCGCGGTTGCCGGGTGACAGGGAGGGCGGGCGGGAACTACCAGTGTCGTTACGCGTGTTGAAGTAGACGCGGCCGTCGGGGAGTTCGGCGGCGGTGGTCTCGTTGACGTTGACGTAGCCGTCGGTGTTCTCGTCGACGTAGCCGATCGACCAGGTGGCGCCGCGGTCGTCGCTGAGCAGGCAGTGGCCGCTGTTGTAGCCGGCCTCGGTGCCGTCGTCGGTGCCGGTGGGCGGGATCGTGTGGTTGGCGGGGACGACGACGCGGCCGGTGCGCAACTGGATCGCATGGCCGGGGGTGGTGGCGTACCACCGCCATCCCGCCCGTTTCACCTGCGCGGTGATCTCCCTCGAACTCGACCAGGTGAGGCCGTCGTCGTCGCTGTGACGCACCCAGATCCGGCGGCCGTCGGCATCGCTCACCTCGCCGCGGAGGATGGCGTCCTCGGTGGCGGTGGCGGTGGAGCGGATGTAGACGAGCAGGATGCGGCCGGTGTCGAGGACGACGGGGGCGGGGTTGCCGGCGAGGTGCCTGCCGTTGTCTGCGGCGACGGCCATGGGGCCCCAGGTACGGCCGCCGTCCGTGGACCGCTTCAGCACGATGTCGATGTGGCCGTGGTCGCGGGCCGATTCGACGCGACCTTCGCAAAAGGCGAGCACGGTGCCCTGTTGGCTGGTGACCACGGCCGGGATCCGGAAGCTCGCGTAGCCCTCACGGCCGGCGTGGAAGGGGACGCTGCTGTCTGCCATGGCGGTCCCCTTGCCCAAGTTGGGCGAATTCGGGGTGAACTCCGGGTCACGAGTGGTCGGTTGCGGCAGGATGCGGTCACATGGATGCCGTACGTGTCGCCTTGCTGCGTGAAGTGCTCGCCGGGACCGAGTGGCTGGGGGCCACGCGGAGGTTCGCCGGGGCGCTGCGGGGGTCGGTGGTGTCGCACGGGGGCGGTCTGCTGCTGGTCGGCACGCCGTCGTACGAGCCGTGGCATCTGGCGGCGCATCTGGTGGACGAGGCCGCGTGGTCCGGTACGCCGGAGTTGGCGCCGACTCTGGTACGGCACGACGCGCGTCCCTCGGACCCCGCTCATCTGGCCGTCGGTCTGGGGAGGCTGGCGGCGGCACGGCGGGGCGAGACGCTGCTGGTGGTTTCACCGGACGGCCCGGGGACTCCCCTCCTGGAACGGGTGCACGATGCCCGGCGGGCCGGGGCGACGGTGCTGGCGCTCGGGGCCGGGAACGGGGACCTGGCCTCGATGGCGCACGAGTCTCTGGCGGTACCGGAGGGGACGGACCTGGACCTGGACACGGTGCAGCACTTGGTGAGCGCGGCGACGGGGGAGAACTCCTTGCCGGCACCAAGGGGTCGACGCCGTGTCCGGGACAGGCTCGCAAGCCTGGCGGACACCTTGACAGCACCGCCACCGGCGCCTTGGTGACTACCTTTGCCCAACCGCCCACCCGACTCGCTCGGGATCCTGCCTTCGGCAGAGGGGCCAACAGCCGGCTGCGCCTCGCGGGAGGCCGCCTGCGGCCAGAAAAGCTGCTGTCGTACTCGGTCGGCCCGCAGCTCGGACAGACCAGGGTGGGCGGCGTCGCCGCCTGGAAGGGCGTACGGACGTCCGTGTGGTCGGGCGGGCTGTTGTGCGTGGGCGCGGTGGGGCTGCTGGCGCTGTGCCTGCCGAAGCCGATGACGTACGACGTGCGGACGAACGAACACGCGCTGCGGCAGCGGGAACAGCGGGCGGCGGCAGCCGCACCCACCCCGGCCTGATCAGTCCTCGTCCGACGCGCCGCTCGTCGGCGCGTCGTGCCAGCGCGGGTCGTTCTCCCACTCCAGGTTGCGTTCGCGGGCGAGCGACATGGCGTGCTCGGCCTCCTTGCGGGTGGCGTACGGGCCGAACCGGTCCTTGGCCGGGCACTCGGGGCCCTCCTCGACCTTCTTGTGGACCAGGCAGTAGTACCACTCGCCGGGCTTCCCGACCGTCCGCTTCTTGAACAGGGCCATGACAGGCTCCTTTCGCTCGCCACGGACATGGTCCCCCACGCCCGCTGGTTAGACTCGCTGGCATGTCTGGCCAGTCGCTGCTCGTACCAGGGGAGCTGTCTCCCACCCGTTCCGTACCCGGAAACATCCGTCGTCCCGAGTACGTCGGCAAGCCCGCACCCACGCCGTACACCGGACCGGAGGTGCAGACTCCCGAGACGATCGAGGCGATGCGCCACGCCGGCCGGATCGCCGCGCAGGCGATGGCGGAGGCCGCGAAGCTGATCGCGCCGGGTGTCACCACCGACGAGCTGGACAAGGTGGCGCACGACTACATGTGCGACCACGGCGCCTACCCGTCGACGCTCGGCTACCGGGGCTTCCCGAAGTCCCTGTGCACCAGTGTCAACGAGGTGATCTGCCACGGGATTCCGGACTCCACGGTCCTGCGGGACGGCGACATCATCAACCTCGACGTGACGGCGTACGTCGGCGGGGTGCACGGCGACAACAACGCGACGTACCTCGTCGGGGACGTCGACGAGGAGAGCCGTCTGCTGGTGGAGCGGACCCGGGAGTCCCTCAACCGCGCGATCAAGGCGGTCAGGCCGGGCCGGCAGATCAACATCATCGGCCGGGTCATCGAGTCGTACGCGAAGCGGTTCGGCTACGGCGTGGTCCGCGACTTCACCGGGCACGGCATCAACTCGTCCTTCCACTCGGGCCTGATCATCCCGCACTACGACAGCCCGCACGCGACGACGGTCATCCAGCCCGGCATGACCTTCACCATCGAGCCGATGCTGACGCTCGGGACGCACGAGTACGACATGTGGGACGACGGCTGGACGGTCGTCACGAAGGACCGGAAGCGGACGGCACAGTTCGAGCACACGCTGGTGGTGACGGAGACGGGCGCGGAGATCCTCACGCTGCCGTAACCCCGCCCCGACCACACCCCACCCATGGCCCGCTCTCTTCGGAGGGCGGGCTTTTCGCATGTGGCAGCATCGCGGATTCCGAGTACCGTTTTACCGACAGAGGGTCGGCAAAGGCGTTGACTTAGGTAAGCCTAACCATAGAAAATCTGGTTCATGGACTCGTTCTCGACACTCATCCGCACCGCGTCCCACGAGCAGCACGTGGAGGCGGAGACCTCGACGTTCATGAGCGACCTGCTCGGCGGCAAGCTGGGCGTGGCGGCGTACGCGCGGTACACCGAGCAGCTGTGGTTCGTGTACGAGGCGCTGGAGGCCGGGGCCGAGCGGCTGGCGTCGGATCCGGTGGCCGGGCCCTTCATCCAGCCGGAGCTGTTCCGGCTCGCGCCGCTGGAGCGGGACCTGGCGCATCTGCGGGGTCCGGAGTGGCGGTCCACCCTCACCGCGCTGCCCGCCACGCGCGCGTACGCGGACCGGGTGCGCGAGTGTGCCGCGCGGTGGCCGGCCGGATACATCGCCCACCACTACACCCGCTACCTCGGCGACCTCTCCGGCGGCCAGATCATCCGCGACAAGGCGGAGAAGACATGGGGCTTCGCGAAGAAGGGCGACGGCGTCCGCTTCTACGTCTTCGAGGAGATCACCAACCCGGCCGCGTTCAAGCGGGGTTACCGGGAACTGCTGGACGCGGTGCGCGCGGACGACCTGGAGAAGCAGCGGATCGTCGCCGAGTGCAAGAAGGCGTTCGCCCTGAACACCGCGGTCCTGCGGGCACTGGGCGAGGAGTTCCCGCTGAGCGCCTGACCGACGACGGCTAGGGGGTGTTTCGAAAGTCCTGTGCGGTGCCCGCGGTGTCCGGTGCGTGCTCTCGGCGCGCCGGACGAAAGCCCTCGTACTGGACGTACTTGGGCTTTTGGCCGGTGCGGCGAGTGGGGGCACCTCCCACGCCCTTAAGGCAGTGGCGGAGCGTGCCGGGCGTCGCGACGGGGCGAATGTCGCCTGTTGGGGCACTAGCGCTCCAGGAACACGCGCCCGCCGACCTCCACCCAACCCCCCGGCTGCGGCGCCGTGAGGATCTGCGAGCCCGCTCCCTGCGTGATGTTGAGAGCCCGCCCCAGCCGGTCCGTGAGCAGCAGCGCCGCCGCGCCCGTCGCCTCGTCCTCCTCCATGCCGTCGTCGCGGCCGGGGAAGGCGCGGGCGCGGATCCGGCCGGCGGGCTCGTCCTCCCACGCCCAGGCGTAGATCCACTCCCCCGGCGGCGGCACGTCCAGATCATCGACCTCGGCGGCCTTCGCGTACTGGCGGAGCGTGCGCGGCGGTGCCCACTCCGGGCGTGCCTCGATCCAGCTGAACTCGCCGTCCAGGCGGGCGCCCACGATCCCGGCGGGTGTGACCAGTTCGGGTACGTCGAGCAGCCAGGCCGTGCCGACGCAGGGGTGGCCGGCGAACGGGAGGCGCAGGGTCGGGGTGTAGATGTCGATGACGCCGCGCTCGGGGTCGTCCACGAACACGGTCTCGCTGAAGCCGAGTTTGGCGGCCAGGGTCTGGCGGTCCGCCGGGTCGGGCAGGACGGAGCCCTCGCGGACGACGCCGAGTTCGTTGCCGTATCCGCCGGTCGGGCCGCAGAAGACGCGCAGCACGTCGTAGTCAGTCACGGGGGCATTCAAGCATCGCGCGGTCGGTGAGGTCGTCCCAGGTGGCGGGTCCGCCGGGGACACGCGATGGTCGGTTCGCTGCCACCACCTCGTCTGAGCCACCCGGCACCCCGTCCAACCCCTCCCGCCCCCGCCACCCCCGGTGACGTACTCGCCGAAGCCGAAGACCTCCACGTCCGCCTCGGCCCCCGTACCGTCCTCCGCGGAGTGTCCGTCACCGTCCGTGCCGGCGAGGTGCTTGCCCTCGTCGGGCCCAACGGCGCGGGCAAGTCCACCCTTCTCAACGCCCTCGCCGCCGACCTCCCGCCCGTCGGCGGGGTCGTCCGCGTCCACGGCCGCCCCGCCACGGAGTGGTCCGCACCCGAACTCGCCCTGCGCCGCGCGGTGCTGCCGCAGGCGGCGACGCTGTCCTTCCCCTTCCCGGTGGAGGAGGTCGTACGGATGGGCAGGGCGCCGCACGCCACCTCGCCCGCGGAGGACGACGTGGCCGTCGCCGAGGCGATGGCCGCGACCGAGGTGACCGCCTTCGCCGTACGGCAGTTCGCCGCGCTCAGCGGCGGCGAGCGGGCCCGCGTCGCGCTCGCCCGGGTGCTCGCCCAGCGCACCCCCCTGCTGCTGCTCGACGAGCCGACCGCCGCCCTGGACCTCAAGCACCAGGAGCTGGTGCTGCGGTTGTGCCGGGAGCGGGCGCGGGCCGGGGACGCGGTGGTTGTCGTCCTGCACGATCTGGGGCTCGCGGCGGCGTACGCGCACCGGGTCGCGATCCTGAGTGCCGGCCGGGTCGCCGCCGACGGGCCGCCGGCTGAGGTTTTCTCCGAGGGACTGCTCTCGGAGGTCTACGACCAGCCCGTGGAGGTGCTGCCGCATCCGCGGACGGGAGCGGCCCTGGTGACCCCAAGACGCGACCTTTGACCCGCCTTTGACTTCCCGATGGCATCCATTTTTGGCCACCGTAACCGGCTCGTGCTCATACAGCGTCCATGAGAGGTGGATCACTATATCGCCGGGTATCGCTCAGGAAATCCTTGGGTAAGTTAGGCGAGCCTCACCTTACGCGAGGACCGTCACGCGTACTTTTCGGCCATCCTTGGAGCCCGCATGCGAGCCGCCAGACTCTCCGCCCTCACCGCCACCGCCGCCGTGGCGGCTCTGACCGCAGTCACCGGCTGCACCGAGAAGGGCGGCGGCACGGCGGGCGGTGACGGGACGATCAGCGTGACCGCCACGGACGACAAGTGCGAGGTGTCGAAGAAGGAATTCCCGGCCGGGCACATCGAACTCGCCATTCGGGAAGTTCGGGCTGGCCGACCGGCGGCCCGAAGCGCTCGTAGAGCTGCCGAAGTTCTCCGGCGACAACCTCGACAAGAACCGCAGCGGCGGCGACCTGTGCGTCCAGGCCTGCGCTGACGACCCGCAGGTCGCCGTGCACGCGATCCGCCAGCTGGCCCGCATCGGGTTCGGCAAGGTCGTCATCCGCTGGTCGCAGCTCGGCTTCGGCAAGACGTCCTCGACGACGCCGGAGGAGCAGACCCCGCGCAACCTGATGGGCTTCAAGGACGGCACCCGCAACATCGCGGGCACCGAGACGGACCGGCTGAAGAAGTTCGTGTGGGTGGACGAGAAGGAGGGGCCGGCCTGGATGGCCGGCGGCTCCTACCTCGTCGCCCGGCGTATCCGCATGCACATCGAGACCTGGGACCGCACCTCGCTGCAGGAGCAGGAGGACATCTTCGGCCGCGACAAGGGCGAGGGAGCCCCGGTCGGCAAGGCCAAGGAGCGCGACGAACCGTTCCTGAAGGCGATGAAGCCCGACGCGCACGTCCGGCTCGCGCACCCCGACTCCAACGACGGGGCGACAATCCTGCGCCGCGGCTACTCCTTCACCGACGGCACCGACGGCCTGGGCCGGCTGGACGCGGGCCTGTTCTTCCTGGCGTACCAGAAGGACGTCCGCAAGGGCTTCATCCCGATCCAGCGGAACCTCGCCCTCGACACGCTCAACGAGTACATCCAGCACGTGGGTTCGGCGATATTCGCGGTCCCGCCCGGCGTCCGCGACCAGGACGACTGGTGGGGCCGGGCGCTGTTCTCCGAGGAGGCGTAGGCGCATGTTCGCGAACTATCTGATCGGGCTGCGCGAGGGGCTGGAGGCCGGCCTCGTCGTCTGCATCCTCGTCGCCTACCTGGTGAAGACGGAGCGCAGGGACGCGCTGAAGCCGGTCTGGACCGGCATCGGGGTGGCGGCCGCGCTCGCGCTCGGGTTCGGCTGCGCGCTCGAATTCGGCTCGCAGGAGCTGACGTTCGAGGCACAGGAGGCGCTCGGCGGCACGCTGTCCATCCTGGCGGTCGGCCTGGTGACGTGGATGGTGTTCTGGATGCGGCGCACCGCCCGGCACCTGAAGGCCGAGCTGCACGGCAGGCTGGACGCCGCCCTGCAGATCGGCACGGGCGCCCTGGTCGCCACCGCGTTCCTCGCGGTCGGCCGGGAGGGCCTGGAGACGGCCCTGTTCGTGTGGACGTCGGTGCGCGCGGCCGGTGACGGCAGTACAACCCCCGTCATCGGCGCCGGACTTGGCCTGGCCACGGCGGTGTTCCTGGGCTGGCTGTTCTACCGGGGTGCCCTGCGGATCAACCTGGCCAGGTTCTTCACCTGGACCGGCGGCATGCTGGTCGTCGTGGCGGCGGGTGTGCTGGCGTACGGCTTCCACGATCTCCAGGAGGCCGACTGGCTGCCGGGCCTGACGGACCGGGCGTTCGACATCAGCGGCACCGTCCCGCCGGACAGCTGGTACGGCACCTTGCTGAAGGGCATCTTCAACTTCCAGCCGGATCCGACGGTCCTCCAGGTCACGGTGTGGCTGCTGTACCTGATCCCGACGCTCACCGTGTTCCTCCTGCCGGTAGGGTTCGCCTCCGGGAAGGGGAAGGTGAAGGGACCTGATGAGCAGGGATCGCGGCCCTCGAAGGCTCCGCAGGCTTGACCGGAGCGTACTGATAGCAGCCTCGTTGACCGCTTTGTCGTTGACGGCGAGCGGATGCGTGGTGGTCCACGGGGAGCGGGAAGTGCTGCCCTCGGCCACCAAGTCCGAGGCGGCCAAAGCACTCCAGCAGTTCACCACCGCGTACAACGCGGCGGACAAGGCCTACGACAGTTCCCTGGACGCCGACTTCATCACGGGCGCGTTCGGCGACATCGACGAGGCGCGGCTGAAGGCGGGCCGGGCCAACAACCCCGACGGCAACCCGGCGCACACGCCGCTGAAGCTGTCGGACGCCAAGTACACGATTCCCAAGAAGGCGGGCTGGCCACGCTGGTTCGTCGCCGACACCGCCGCCAACAAGGGCAGCACGGCACGCTGGGTGTTCGTGTTCACGCGGAACAGCCTGGCCGAGCCGTGGGAGGCGGCGTATCTGACGCTGCTGGCCCCGGACAAGGTGCCGCGGTTCAAGACGGACAAGGACGGCTGGGCCGAGGCCGTGCCCACGAACTCGACCGAACTGGCCATAGCACCGGGCGACTTGAGCGAGGACTACGCGGGCTACCTGAAGGACGGCGGGACCGCCTTCGCGGACGGCACCCACACCAGCGCCTGGCGCGCGGAGCGGCAGAAGGAGTCCAAGAAGCCGGGCCTGGCCACGCAGTACCTCGACGACCCGCTCACCAGCGGCGACTACCTCCCGCTGGCGTTGCGCACCACGGACGGCGGCGCGCTGGTGTTCTTCACCACGCACCACTACGAGAAGCAGACGGCGGCGCCCGGTACGACGATCCCGACGACCGCGGCCGTGCAGGCGCTGACGTCCGGCGAGATCAAGCAGTCACTGACGATGGAGTTCGTGTCGAACGAGGTGGCCCTGGACCCCCCGAAAGGTTCGGGGAAGGTGTCGGTCATCGGACGCATCCAGGGCCTCACGTCGGCGAAGGGCGACTAGGGCCTGTCCGGCAAATCAGGTCGCAGGGAATCGGCGGTGTCTGATCAGCGCAGGTGAGCGGGGGCGATGGAGGTCCCCCCGCTCGAGCGAACTCGAGAGTGGGGGAGTCGGCGACCGACGACAACGCGGCAGATGTGCGTGCCAGACCCCGCGTCTGCGGCATGATCCGCCGGACAAGCCCTGGGGTCGGGCCGGCCGGCGCGGGGTTCAGCGGCGCAGGGGCCAGGCCGCGGAGGTGTGGTCGGGCTCCTGGCCCGCGTGCCGGGCGCAGGCGTCGGTGAGGACCTCGAGGAGGGTCAGCGGGTCGGGCAGCGGGTGTTCGAGGCCGCGTACCCAGTGCACGCTCTGGCCGTCGCCGGGGAGCTGTGCGGGCGGGACCAGGACGTAGGACCCGCGGCAGTGCCAGCGCAGTCCCGGGTGCTCGTCCATGGTCTCGGGGTGGCAGTCCAGTTCGCAGGGCCACCACTCGTCCTCGTCCTCGGGGGTGCCGCGGGTGAGGGTGAAGAAGAGGAGCCGGCCGTCGTCGCTCTCGGCGACCGGGCCGACCTCGATGCCGACGGCGAGCAGCCGCTCCAGGGCCTCGCGGCCCGCTTCGAGGGGGACGTCGAGGACGTCGTGGATCATGCCGGTCGCGGTGATGAAGTTGGCCTGCGGCTGGTGGCGGGCCCAGCGCTCGATCTGGCCGCGGTCGGTGGTGGACTGCGTCTGCCAGGCGAACGACACGGGGTGCCGGGCCGGGGTGGGACATCCCACCCGGTCACAGGAGCAGCGGTAGCCGGCCGGGTACGCGGCGGGTGCGAGCGGCAGGCCGACGGCGGCGGCGGCGAGCAGCAGGGCCTCACGGCCGTCGCTGTCAGCGGCGGTGTCCTTGGGGCGGCGGCCGCGCAGCCACTGGGAGATTCTGCCCTGCAGGCCGGTCCGGTCGCCGAACTCCGCGCTCATCTATCCCCTCGCCTCGCTGTCGTGCGGAACAGCATGCCCTATGGTCCCACCATCCTGCGCTCCGGGGGGCCAGAGCCGACAACCGGGGTAGCTGGGACGAGGCGTACGCGGCACCGGGATCGAGTGTCATTGCGCACTTTGTAGTGATTTACACCCCTACCGTGGTCGCCATGGTCACATGGATCGCGGTGACGGGCCTGGCTGCTTCCATGGCATGGGCGGCTTCGGTGGTCCCCCCGGTTCCGCTGGAGTGGGGCGCGGGCCCGCTGACGGTGGACGCGCTCCCCCGCGTCACCTATGTCGCCCATCGCGGCGGGGCGCGCGAGGTTCCCGAGAACAGCATGTCGGGCCTGATGGCCACCTACGCGCGCGGTACGGCGCAGGTACTGGACTTCGACACCCGGCTGCTGCGCGACGGCACGGTGGTCGTGATGCACGACGAGACGCTGAACCGGACGACGTACCTGGGCGGTGCGGTGCGCGGGCTCGACCGGCGGGAGTGGCAGGGCGTGCGGCTGCGGCCGAGGGCGGCGCTGCCCGGGAGCTGGCGGTCGGAGCGGCCACCGACGGTGGCCGAGGTGCTGGACCGGTTCGGCGGGCGGATCGTGCTGACGCTGGAGGCGAAGGACCCGCGGAGTGTGGGGCCGCTGGCGCGGCTGATCCGGGCGCGAGGGCTCGCCCGGTCGGTCTTCGTGAACTCCAACGACCCCGAGGTCGCGCGCCGGGTGCACGGCCTGGGCCTGCTGAGCCAGCTGTGGCGCTCGGCCCGGCAGCTGCGCACGGACCGGCCCGAGCGGTGGCGGTCGTACGTGGACCTCCTGGACGTCGACCACAGGGCGCGCGACCAGGATCTGCTGCGGGCCGTCCGCTCCGGGATCCCCCGGGTGTGGGCGCACACGGTGCTGACCTCCGCCCAGCGGGACCGGGCGCTGGCGCTGGGCTGCGACGGGATCATCACGGACGCGCCGGGCAGGCTCGCCCGGGCGGCTCAGCGGGGTGCGAGGCCGTGGAGGGCGTAGTCGACGAGGGTGTCGGTGTACTCGTACGAGATCGGGCCCGTGTGCTGGAGCCAGCGCTGGGCCAGCGGTGAGACGAAGAGTTCGAGGGCGATGCGCGGGTCGATCTCGGGGCGGACCTGGCCGGCGTCCTGGGCGGCGCGCAGCCGGTCGACGTAGAGCTGGAGCGAGGGTTCGAGGAGCTTGGTGACGAATCTGCGGCCGAGTTCCTCGTCGACCAGGCCCTCGGCGGCGAGGGCGCGGGACGGTGCCTCGAAGCGGGGGTCCTTGAGCTCGTCGACGGTGGCGCGGAGTACGGCCTTGAGGTCGGCGGCGAGGTCGCCGGTGTCGGGGATGGTGTACGGCTGCTGGCCGGCATCCTGGGCCGCCTGAGCGCTGAGGTCGAAGAAGGCCTCCATGAGGACGTCCGCCTTCGACGACCACCACCGGTAGATGGTCTGCTTGCCGACGCCGGCGCGGGCGGCGATGCCCTCGATGGTGGTCCTGGGGTAGCCGACCTCCGCGACGAGGGCGAGGGCGGCGTCGTAGATGGCGCGGCGGGACTTCTCGCTGCGGCGGGCGGTGTCGGGGGGCCGCTTGTCGGGGGCGGACTGCTTGGGCATGGGTCGACGGTAGCAGGACGGTGAGACGGCGCGTCTCGCCGGACGGGTGGGCGGGCGCGGGTGCTAGGGGGTGTTTCGAAAGTCCTGTGCGGTGCCCGCGGTGTCCGGTGCGTGCTCTCGGCGCGCCGGACGAAAGCCCTCGTACTGGACGTACTTGGGCTTTTGGCCGGTGCGGCGAGTGGGGCACCTCCCACGCCCTTAAGGCAGTGGGGGAGCGTGCCGGGCGTCGCGACGGGGCGAATGTCGCCTGTTGGGGCACTAGAGGAGCGGCGGCCAGGGGTCGCCCCAGTCCGCGTCGCGGGCCGCCTTGTACAGGTCGCCGTGGCGTTTGGTGACCGTCGTGCGGCGCAGCTGTTCGTCGGTCTCGCACAGGTCGAGGAGGACCTGGCCCTTGCGGATCTGGGGGCGGCGGACGACGCGGGCGGCGGCCGGGGTGGCCGGGCGGCGGGTGGCGGCGACGTAGCTGAACTTCTCGTCCTCGTAGGCGAGGGAGCCGCCCTTGACCTGGCGGTGCAGGGAGGAACGGCTGACGCGCGCCGAGAAGTGGCACCAGTCCGTGCCGGGGGCGATCGGGCAGGCGGCGCTGTGCGGGCAGGGGGCGGCGATACGGAAGCCCGCCGCGATGAGGTGGTCGCGGGCCTCGATGACGCGGGTGTAGCCGTCCGGGGTACCGGGTTCGACGATCACGACGGTCTGGGCCGCGGCGGCGACGGTCGTGAGGAGCGCGGTGCGGTCGGGGGCGGTGAGTTCGTTGAGGACGTAGGAGATGGTGGCGAGGTCGGTGGGGGCGAGGGTGAGGGCCGGCCCGATGCGGGAGCGCTGCCAGTGGGCGTCGTGCAGGGCCGGGTTGGCGGCGGCGATCTCCTTGCCGAGGGCGAGTGCGGGTTCGGCCCAGTCGAGCACGGTGACGGGGCGGGTGCCGGGCCAGGTGGCGGTGACGGCCCACGTCGCGGCGCCGGTGCCGCCGCCGATGTCGGTGTGGCCGGCGGGTACCCAGTCGGGGGTGGCCTCGGCGAGGGCCTCCAGCGCGGAGGCCGTTGCCTGGAACGTGGCCGGCATGCGGTAGGCGGCGTAGGCGGCTACGTCGGCTCGGTCGCGGAGGATGGGGGCGTGGGTGGGGGTCGCACCGCGGTAGTTGGCGATCAGCCGGTCGACTGCCTGTGCTGCCTGTCGGGGTGGCAGGTTGGTGAGGAGGGCGGCGAGACTACTGCGCAGGGCGTCCGCCGGGGGTACGGGGTCATTCACCCGGCGATTCTATGTTTCGCGGGTGCTGGCGCGGGCGCCGCCGGGGGCTCCGCCCTCAGAGGTTGCCGTCGTCACCTCTGTCCCAAGCGAGTCGGTGGGTGGGCATAGGCCGGGGGTCCAGGGGGCGGAGCCCCCTGGACGGCCCACGCCGCTAGCGTCCCCGTACCGCCCTCGCCACCCTCGTCCCCACCGCCGCCCTCGGCCCGCTGTCCGGCGTCCGTCGTCTCGGGTGCACCGTGTTCGCCAGCAGGATCACGAACGTGTCCGTCGCCGGGTCCAGGACCAGCGAGGTGCCGGTGAAGCCCGTGTGGCCCGCCGCTCCCCGCCCCGCCAGCTCCCCCATGAACCACGGCGCGTCGATCGCGAAGCCCAGACCCGGCGGGGTCAGCAGCAGTTCCGCGACGTCGGGGCCCAGGATGCGCGCCGGACCGTACGCGCCGCCGGACAGCAGTGCCCGGCAGAAGACCGCCAGGTCACCGGCCGTCGAGAACAGGCCCGCGTGACCGGCCACCCCGCCCAGCGCCCACGCGTTCTCGTCGTGGACCACACCCCGCAGCATCCCCCGGTCCGCCTTGCCCCACGGACGTCGCTGGTCCTCCGTGGCCGCCGCGTCGGGGCACGGGCCGAAGCGGGTGGACGTCATGCCGAGGGGGCGGGTGATGCCGTCGTGGATCAGGGCGTCGAGGGTGCGGCCGGTGAGGCGTTCCAGGACGTGCTGGATCAGGAGGAGGTTCAGGTCGGAGTAGCAGTACGTGCCGGGGACGCCGACCGGGGCCTCCGCGCGCAGCCGCTCCAGGCGTTCCGCGGCGTCGGTGCAGTCGTACAGGGGGAGTTCGGGGCGTAGGCCCGAGGTGTGGGTGAGGAGTTGCCGTACCGTCACGTCGTGCCGGGCGGCCGCACCGAAGTCCGGCAGGTACGCGCCCACCCTCGCGTCCACGCCCAGCGTGCCGCGTTCGATCTGCTGCACCGCGGCGACCGAGGTGAACAGCTTGGTGAGGGAGGCCAGGTCGAAGGGGGTGTCCGTGGTCATCGGCACCCGGTCGGCGGGCGGTAGCTCCACGCCCGTGTCCGTCTCCGGGGCGTAGGCCGCATACCGCACCGCCCAGCCCGCCGCCTCCTCCACGGCGAGATACGGCCCCCGTCCGACGACCAGGACGGTGCCCGCCGCCCAGGGGCGGTCGCCGTCGGTGAGGTCCCGGACCTCGTGGACGAGGTGACGGATCTCCTCGGGGTCGAGTCCGGCCCGTTCCGGTGTGTCCCTGCGCAGTCTCGGCGCGCTCAGCTCTCTACTCCCTCCGCGCTCGCACGCTTGTTCCAGGGACGGCACATTCCCACGAAGCAGCCCAGTGCCACCAGTGCGGCCGCCAGTTGGACGACGGCCATCGGGACGGCGGTGTCCTCCCCGGCGATCCCGACCAGCGGCGAGGCGACCGCGCCGATCAGGAAGGACGAGGTGCCGAGCAGCGCGGACGCGGACCCGGCACCGTGCTTGGTGCGCATCAGGGCGAGGGACTGGGCGTTGGGCAGGGCGACGCCCATCGCCGACATCAGGACGAACAGGGCGGCGGCGACCGGCACCAGTCCGGCCTCGCCGAAGACGTCCAGGGACATCAGCAGGAGTGCGGTCGCCGCCGCGATGACGACGGCCAGGCCCACGGCCAGCACCCGGTCCAGGCTGACCCGGCCCACCAGCAGTTTTCCGTTGATCTGGCCCACGACCACCAGCCCGACCGAGTTGAGCCCGAACAGGAGGCTGAAGGTCTGCGGGGAGGCTCCGTAGATCTCCTGGATCACGAACGGGGACGCGGCTATGTACGCGAACAGCGTGGCGAAGGCGAACCCGCCCGCGAGCATGTAGCCGGAGAAGGCCCGGTCGGCGAGCAGGTCGCGCATCGCGCGCAGGGCCTCGCCGACGCCGCCGCCGTGGCGTTCGGCGGGCGGGAGGGTCTCCGGGAGCTTCGCCCACACCAGCCCGCCGAGCAGGACCCCCACGACGGTCAGGACCACGAACACGCCCCGCCAGTCCGTCACCCGCAGGATCTGCCCGCCGATGAGCGGCGCGATGATCGGGGCGACCCCGCCGATCAGCATGAGGGTGGAGAAGAAGCGGGCCATGGCCACGCCGTCGTACAGGTCGCGTACGACGGCCCGCGCGATGACGATCGCGGCCGCGCCCGCGAGGCCCTGCGCCAGCCGGAAGGCGACCAGGAGCTCGATGGTCGGGGCGAGCGCGCACAGTACGGTCGCGACGACGTAGAGCGCCAGGCCCGCGAGCAGCGGGCGCCGGCGGCCCCACCGGTCGCTCATCGGGCCGACGACCAGTTGCCCGGCCGCCATGCCGGCCAGGCAGGCGGTGAGGGTGAGCTGGACGGTCGCGGCGGGGGCGTGCAGGGACTCGGTGACCTCCGGGAGGGACGGGAGGTACATGTCCATCGCCAGCGGGGGTGTCGCGGTCAGGCCGCCGAGGACGAGGGTGACCAGCAGGCCGGTGCGGCGGAGGGAGCCGGTGGGGGGTTCCGTTGTCGGTACGGCTGTCTGCGACACGTTCGTTGCCGGTGCCCCGCGCTCGGGCATGTGCCCCTCCCTCTCCGAGTAATCCGCCACCTATGCTCTCAGGTCGTACATGGTGCCGTAGATCGCATGAGCGAGGGTGGGGTCCGGGATGACGGAACGGAAGGTGCGCTGGGGCATCCTGGCGACCGGTGGGATCGCGGCGGCGTTCACCGCGGATCTGGTCGATCTGGTGGACGCCGAGGTGGTGGCGGTGGCCTCCCGGTCACAGGCCTCGGCGGACGCGTTCGCGGAGCGGTTCGGGATACCGCGGGCGTACGGCGACTGGGCGGCGCTGGCCGGTGACCCGGACATCGATGTCGTGTACGTCGCCACTCCGCACTCGGCGCATCGCGCGGCGGCCGGTCTGTGTCTGGAGGCCGGGCGGAACGTGCTGTGCGAGAAGTCGTTCACGCTGAACGCCCGCGAGGCCGAGAAGCTGGTCGCGCTGGCGCGCGGGCGCGGGAGCTTCCTGATGGAGGCCATGTGGATGTACTGCAATCCGCTGGTGCGGCGGCTGAAGGCGCTCGTCGATGACGGTGTGATCGGTGAAGTGCGCCATGTGCAGGCCGACTTCGGGCTCGCGGGCCCCTTCCCGGCGTCACACCGGCTGCGTGATCCGGAGCAGGGCGGGGGCGCGCTGCTGGATCTCGGTGTGTATCCGGTGTCGTTCGCGCATCTGCTGCTCGGTGAGCCGTCGGACGTGGCGGCGCGGGCCATGCTCTCCGAGGAGCGCGTCGATCTGCAGACGGGGGCGCTGCTCTCCTGGGACAGCGGGGCGCTCGCCTCGGTGCACTGCTCCATCGTCGGCGGTACGGCGACCTCCGCGTCGGTCACCGGCTCGCTGGGCCGTATCGACGTACCGCACGGCTTCTTCTTCCCGGACCACTTCGTGCTGCACCGCGACGGACGCGACCCCGAGGAGTTCCGGGTCGACCCCGCCGACGGTCCCCGCAACAGCCTCAAGCACGAGGCCGCCGAGGTGATGCGCGCCCTGCGGGCCGGCGAGACCGAGTCGCCGCTGGTCCCGCTGGACGGCTCGCTCGCCGTGATGCGGACGCTCGACGCGATCCGGGACCGCATCGGCGTCCGCTACCCGGGAGAGGCCAACGAGCCGGAGCTCGTGCCGGCTTGAGCCCCGGCTCCCCCGCCTCCGTCACGAAGGGCGCGGCCGTCGTGACCGCGTTGGAGCAGGACCCGCAGGGCGGCCGGATCATCAACAACGGGTCGATCTCCGCCCATACGCCCCGGCCGCTCTCCGTCGCCTACACGGCGACCAAGCACGCGCTGACCGGCCTCACCAAATCGCTGTCGCTGGACGGGCGGCCGTACCGCATCGCGGTCGGGCAGATCGACATCGGGAACGCGGCGACCGACATGACCGCGCGGATGCAGACGGGCGCGCTGCAGGCCAGTGGTGAGGTCGCGCCGGAGCCCGTGATGGATGTCGCCGACGTGGCGCGCACGGTGCGGCACATGGCGGAGCTGCCGCTGGAGGCGAACGTGCAGTTCGCGACGGTGCTGGCGACGGCGATGCCGTACGTGGGGCGGGGCTGAGCCCGCACCTCGTTTGGTCACCCCGGCAACTTGCACAAACGGAATGCGGCCGTCTGCCGAATTACGGCCGGTGGCGGACTTATGCTCTACATCTCCTGCACCAGAGCTTCACACTTGGGACACTGGCCTTCCGACCAACCCGAGGGGGGGAGGCGGCAGCCGTGCCACGGCACCGGGTGGGGGTGGACCTCGCGTGGGACCGCGGGGTACGCACCGGTACGTGGCACGGCTGCCGCGTCAGTCAGGCTGACGCTCAGCGTCCGAGGATGCGGTCCACGTCGGCCAGCTGCTCCGCGGTGAGCGGTCCCTTCGCCAGCGCGCCCGCGTTCTGTTCGGCCTGGGCGACCGAGCGGAACCCGGGGATCGGGATCGTGCGCGGGCTGCGCGCCCACAGCCAGGCGAGGGCGCCCTGGGCGAGGGTGCGGCCGTCGCTGGTGAGGACGTCCTTCAGCGCGTCGATGCGGGCGAGCCACTCGGGGTCGGCGCCGGTTCCGTCCTCGAACCCCTGCAGCCAGGCCGGCGGCCGGCTGCGGATGTCCCCGGCCGGCAGCGCCCCCTGACGCTTCCCGGCGAGCAGGCCCATGGCGAGCGGACTGCGGTTGATGCTCGCGAGGTCCGTCTCCTCGCACAGGGCGATCATGCCGGGCGCGTCCTGCAGCACGTTGATCGCGTGCTGTACGGCCGTACAGTGCTCCCCCGCCGCGAACACGGCGGCGCGGTCCGGGTCGTCGGTGCTCCAGGCGTAGGCCCTGATCAGTCCCTCGCGCACGAACTCCTCGCAGACGTCGCGGAGTTCGGCGGCGCGAGCGGGGTCGGCGTCGGAGAGGTGCAGCTGGTAGAGGTCGATGTGGTCGGTGCCCAGGCGCTTCAGGGACGCGGTGAGCGCGCGGCGCGCGTACGCCGGGGAGTCGTCGCCGCCGGTGCGGGTGCGGGTCTCCTCGTCGAAGACGTTGCCCCACTTGGTCGCGACGACGACATCGGCGCGGCGTTTGCCGAGGGCGCGGCCGAGGACGCGTTCGCTGTGGCCGGCGCCGTAGGTGTCCGCGGTGTCGAAGAAGGTGACACCGAGGTCGAGGGCGCGGTGGACCGCCCGTACGGACTCCTCGTCGTCGACCTTGCCCCAGCCCAGCGGCTGCCCGTCGGTGTCCTGCCATTCGCCGCCGATCGCCCAACAGCCGAAGCCGAGCGCGCTGACCTCGATACCGCTGCGGCCCAGTGTCCGTGTGGTCTCCATGCCGGAGCACGCTAGGAGTTGGAGCGCACACCAAGGCAAGCCCTTGGACGAAACTCTTACGCCGGGTTACGCCTGTCCGGTCTCGAAGCGGGAGATCCTGCCGTCCTCCCCGACCTCGAAGTGCCACCGGGTGCGCATCTCGCCCCAGGTGTCGTTGCTGTAGTGGGCGACGAGGTCGCGGCCGTGGTTCGTCTCCTTGTCGACCTCCAGATGACCGTGGGAGGAGAAGATCTCCCGGTCGATCCAGTCGGTGAGGTCGCGGTCGGTGCCGTCGTCCGCCATGGTCGCGTCGGGCGCGAGGAGGTCCATGAACCGCTCGCGGTCATGGGCGTTGACGGCGCTGACGAAGGCGCGGACGGCCGGGTCGCTGAGTCGGGACGTCTGAATCGTCATGCCAGTCAGACTCACATCCCGCACCGCGGCCTGCCACCCGAACGGCGCCCCGGACGGGCCGGCCGGGTGTCGGGGATGCGACGGTGGATACGCGGGAGGGGACCGTTTCTGCTGTCTGTTCCGGGAGTCACCGTGAGTGTTTACGACCGACGTGATCTGGGCCTGCTGCTGCTCCGGCTGGGTGCCGGCGGAGTGCTGGCCGCGCACGGCACGCAGAAGCTGTTCGGTTGGTTCGGCGGCCACGGTATCGAGGGCACCGGCCAGTTCATGGAGTCCGTCGGCTACCGGCCGGGCCGGGTCAGCGCCACCGCGTCGGGCCTCGCCGAGACGGGCGGCGGTGCGCTGCTGGCGCTGGGTCTTGCGACCCCGGCGGCGGGCGCCGCGGCGGCCGGCGCGATGGGCGGGGCGGCCGCGGTGCACACCCCGAACGGCTTCTTCAACCAGAGCGGCGGCTACGAGTACGCCGCCACCCTCGGCCTGGCCGCGACCGGCCTCGCGGTCACCGGCCCCGGCCGGCTCTCCCTCGACCACGCCCTCGGCCATGTCTTCGACCGCGGCTGGATGGTGCCCGCGGCCCTCGCGGCGACGGCGGCGGTGACGGCGCTGGTCGTGGGGGCGCGGAGCTGTCGGCTGGAGAAGGACGAGAAGGAGGAGGGGGCCGAACAGTTCGAGGAGCAGGAGGCGCTGTTCGAGGAGTAGAGCCCGGTTCCGCACGTACCGGGGCGCGCTGTCCGGCGCCCCGCTCCCCGTGCCAAGCTGCCCGCATGACTGATCAGGCCACCCCCGCAGCGTCCTCCGTCGAAGCCTCCCCCGCGCCCTCCGCCGACCTGTGGGCCGCCGTAGACGACCTGTGGGCCTGGCTGGAGGCGAACCGGCCGGTCGGCGGCCGGGAGGGCATGCTGCTGCGGATGCTGAAGCTGTCGGAGGAGGTCGGCGAGGTCGCCGAGGCCGTGATCGGCGCGACCGGCCAGAACCCGCGCAAGGGCACCAGCCACACCTGGGAGGACGTCGAGTCGGAACTCTGCGACGTCGTGATCACGGCCCTGGTCGCCCTGCGCACGCTGACCCCCGACACCCGCGAGGTCTTCACGCGTCATCTGGCCCGGGTGACGGAGCGCTCGCTGGGGACGGCGTCAGCCTGAGCCGCCCCGGCGAGGAGGAGGAGGACGGCGGGGCGGTCGGGCGCGAGGAGCCGGCGGTTCTGCTTGAGTTCCTCCAGGCCGGGCAGCGTCACATCGAGGATCACCAGATCGAAGGTGAGAAGGACGTCGGGTGCATCGCGGTGAGCGGACGACGACTTGGGCATACGGCCACTTTGCCGGGGTGCGACATCCAGGAGCCCCGCGCCTGTCCTTCATGACCACGGCACAGACGCCTCCTACGATGTCCGCCGGTGAGTGGAGGAAGCATGGGTGCGGACATGATGGGCTGGGAGCCCGCCGGGCAGCGCTGGGCGGCCCGGGCGTCGCTGGCGTCGGCGGCGCTGGCGGTGCTGCTGCCGGTCGGCTTCGGGGGCGTGACGGGGCTGCTGCTGGTGGCCGCCGGGCTCGTCGGGGCGGGCCTGACGGCGGCCGCCGTGTGGTGGGCGCTGGCCAACCGGGGCCCGGTGCGGGTGCTGGCGGCCCTGGTCGCCGTCGCGGTGCCGGTCGGGCTCGTCACCCTGTTCGCGGCCACCCTGTGGTGGGCCCCGCTGGTGTCGGCGGCGCTGTGGACGCTGGCCGTCTGGGCCGGGCGGTACGCCCTGCGCAGCACTGGGTTCCGTGCGCCGCGCCAGAAGGAGTACCGGACGCCGGCACCGCAGCGCCCCTTCCTGATCATGAACCCGCGTTCCGGCGGCGGGAAGGTCGGACGCTTCGGCCTGACGGAGAAGGCCGAGAGCCTCGGCGCGCAGGTCGCGCTGCTCGATCCCGAGAAGCACCAGGACGTCACCGTCCTGGCCCGGGACGCGGTGGCGCGGGGCGCGGACCTGCTGGGTGTCGCGGGCGGCGACGGCACCCAGGCGCTCGTCGCCGCGGTCGCCGCCGAGCACGGCGTGCCGTTCATGGTCGTCACCGCCGGCACCCGCAACCACTTCGCCATGGACCTCGGCCTCGACCGCGACGACCCCGCCGCGTCCCTCGACGCGCTGACCGACGGCGTCGAACTCCGCGTCGACCTCGGCTACGCGGGCGACCATCCCTTCGTCAACAACGCGTCGTTCGGCACCTACGCCGCCGTCATCCAGAGCCCCGCCTACCGCGCCGACAAGGTGGGCACCGCGCTGGACCTCCTCCCCGACCTGCTCACCCGTAAGCAGGGCGCACGGCTCACGGCCCGCGTACGGCGCACGGTCCTCACCGACCCGCACGCGGTGCTGGTCAGCAACAACCCCTACCGCACGGACGACCCCCTCGGCCTCGGCCGGCGCCGACGGCTCGACTCCGGGGTCCTCGGCGTGCTGGGCGTCAGGGTGGACAACGCGGCGGAGGCGGCGGCCCTGCTCCTGGACCCCCAGCCGGCCGGCCTCACCATCATGACGGCGCGTGAAGTGGTCGTGGATGCCGACCGCCCCGAAATCGAGGTCGGCCTGGACGGCGAGGCCCTGACCCTCCCCACCCCCGTCCACTGCCGCATCACCCCGGGCGCCCTCCGCGTCCGCGTCCCCCGGCACCGGCCCGGGGTACCGGAGGCCCCACCGCGCCTGAACTGGCGACGGTTGCGCAAACTGGCGGCATCGGTGGGGCGGACGGCGGCGCCGCGGCGGGCGGGGTGGCGGACGTGGGGCGGGTGAGGGAGCCGCGCGGGCGGGGTGGCGGACGCGCGGCAGGGGATCGGCCGTGCCGGCTTTCTCGGCCTTCTCGGCAACGGGCCGCCAGGCCGCGCGGCAGGACGGCGGCGGCCGCCTGTTGGGTGCCGGCCCAGGGCAGGGCCGGGTTTTCCGGCCGTGAGGTGGGGAACTCGTTCTCGCGCAACGAGAGGTAGCAGAGGATCGGACCGGTTCCCGGCAGGACCGGATGCAGAAGGAAGATGAAGCACCGTGACCGCGGACGTCAGGAAGAGCAGCGCCATCCGTCGGCCCGATACGGGCTGGGAGAAGGAGCGCCGTCGGCGCGGGAGCGGAGTACGTACCTGTGTTCCGGCGACCGTCGACGCGGGCGCCCGGCAGCCCCTGACGGACGCCGAGTGGAACATCGTCAGGGGCGAGGACTGACACACCGGACCCGCGAGGGGAAACCAGGAGAAAAGGGCCGGAGGGACCAGCTGAGTGTCTCTCCGGCCCCGGCACACCCGACCGCTCAGGGGCCGGGCCGTCGGCTGACCTCACCTTCCGACAGGAGCCCGCGCAGGACGGCCTGTACCTCGGGCAGGTGTTCGTTGAGGTAGAAGTGGCCGCCCTTGAAGGTGCGCAGCGCGAAGGCGTGGGTGGTGTGTTCGGCCCAGGCGGCCGCCTCCTCCGCGGTGACCTGGGGGTCGTTGTCCCCGGTGAGGACGGTGACGGGCGTCCGCAGGGGCGGTCGCGGGGTGTGGCGGTAGGTCTCGATGGCCTCGTAGTCGCCGCGGACCGCGGGGAGGATCATCGCGCGCAGTTCGGGATCGTCCAGGAAGGCGGGGTCCACGCCGCCGAGCCGCCGCAGTTCGGCCACGACTCCTTCCTCGTTCCGCAGGTGGACCGATTCGGCACGGTGCCGTGAGGGTGCCCGGCGGCCGGAGGCGACCAGCGCCCGGGGAGCGATGCCCGCCGCCTCGAGCCGGACGGTCACCTCGTAGCCGAGGAGGGCGCCCATGCTGTGGCCGAAGACGACGAACGGGCGGTCGGCCCAGGGGGCGAGCGCGTCCGCGACGAGGTCGGCGAGGTCTGTGAGACGGGTGATGCCTGGCTCGGCGCGGCGGTCCTGCCGGCCGGGGTACTGGATCGCCAGCACGTCCGCCACGGGGGCGAGCGCGCGGGCGAGGGGGGCGTAGGAGGCGGCCGAACCGCCCGCGTGCGGCAGGCAGACCAGCCGTACGGGGGCCTCGGGGGTCGGCTGGAAGCGCCGGATCCAGGGGTCGGCCGGAGTGGTGGGTTCGCGGGCCGCACGGCCGCCCGGTGAGGGGCGGCCGTGCTCCGCCGTGGCCGTGCTCACCGGGCCTCGGCGGGTGTCAGGGCGAGCAGTGCCCGGGCCGCGAGCCGGTAGCCCGTGGCCCCGAGGCCGGCGATGAGACCGTCCGCGATGGGGGCGATCACCGACGCGTGCCGGAAGGACTCCCGTGCCCAGATATTGGAAATGTGCACCTCTATCCAGGGCCGCGGGTAACTGGCGAGTGCGTCCCGCAGGCTCCATCCCGCGATCATCAGCGCCCCGGGATTCACAATGGCCCCGACCGTGTCATAACTGTCCTGAATGGCACGGATCAGTTCCGCCTCCGATTCATGCTGAACGCTCTTCACCTTCCAGCCGCGGTCGGCGATCTCGTCCGCCACGGCGTCGGCGATGTCGCCCAGGGTCTCGGTGCCGTAGATCTCTGGCTCGCGGCGCCCGAGGATGCCGAGGTTCGGTCCGTTCAACAGCAGCAGTTCGCTCATATCGCCTCCAGATGACTGCACTGCTCAAAAAGCTAAAGCACTACCCCGCGCGGTGGAATTGGCACTCCTTTACGGACCCCTTGACAAGGGGGACATAGGGGTCCTGTAGGGGGATGACCGGGCCGCTTCGGCGCCGGTAGATTCGCGGCACAGCTTTTGACCGCGAAGGAGCGAAAGAGAAATGACTCAGAATTCTCGGCCGAAGCCCGAATTCCCGGTGTGGCCGCAGTTCGGAGAAGAAGAGCGCACCGGTCTCGTCCGCGCTCTCGACCAGGGCCAGTGGTGGCGCATGGGCGGCAGCGAGGTCGACACCTTCGAGGAGGAGTTCGGCGCGTACCACGGCACCCCGCACGCCCTGGCGGTCACCAACGGCACGCACGCCCTGGAACTCGCCCTGCAGGTCCTGGGCGTGGGCCCCGGCACCGAGGTCATCGTGCCGGCGTTCACCTTCATCTCCTCGTCACAGGCCGCCCAGCGGCTGGGTGCCGTCGCCGTGCCGGTGGACATCGACCCGGGCACCTTCAACATCGACCCGGTGGCCGCCGCGAACGCCGTCACCCCGCGCACCGCGGCGATCATGCCGGTGCACATGGCCGGGCAGATGTGCGACATGGACGCGCTGGCCAAGCTGTCCGCGGACAGCGGCGTACCGCTGATCCAGGACGCCGCGCACGCGCACGGCGCGGAGTGGGCGGGCCGGAAGGTCGGCGAGCTGGGCGCGGTCGCCGCGTTCAGCTTCCAGAACGGCAAGCTGATGACGGCCGGCGAGGGCGGCCTCGTCACCTTCGTGGACGCCGGGCAGCGCGAGGAGGCGTTCCTGCGCCACAGCTGCGGCCGCCCGAGCAGCGACCGGTACTACTTCCACAAGACGTCGGGCTCCAACTTCCGGATGAACGAGTTCTCCGCGAGTGTGCTGCGCGCCCAACTGGCCCGCCTCGGCGGCCAGATCGACACCCGGGAGCGCAACTGGCCGGTGCTGTCCGGGCTGCTGGCCCAGATCGACGGCGTGCAGCCGCAGCTCATCGACGAGCGGGTCACCCGCAACCCGCACTACATGGCCATGTTCCGGATCCCCGGCATGAGCGCCGAGCGCCGTAACCGGCTCGTCGACGCGCTCATCGAGCGCGGCCTGCCGGCGTTCGCCGCGTTCCGCGCGATCTACCGCTCCGACGGCTTCTGGGAGACCGGCGCACCCGAGGAGTCCGTCGAGGCGATCGCCGCCCGCTGCCCGCACACCGAGGCCGTGTACGCGGACGCGATCTGGCTGCACCACCGCACCCTGCTCGGCACCGAGCAGCAGATGCACGAGATCGCCGACATCCTCTCCGAGACCCTGGCGACACTGTGACCCCGCCGGTACGCGTGGCCGTCGTGGGGCTCGGCTGGGCGGGACGGGAGATCTGGCTGTCCCGGCTGGCAGCGCACCCGGCGTACCAGGTGGTCGCGGTGGCGGACCCGTCCCCCGCCGCCCGTGAGGCCGCCGCGGCGGCGTGGCCGGACGTCCGGGTGCTGGCCGACGTCGCGGAGGTGACCCCGGATCTGGCGGACCTCGCCGTGGTCGCCGTACCCAACCATCTGCACAGCCCGGTCGCCTGCGGGCTGCTGCACCGGGGAGTGCCGGTCTTCCTGGAGAAGCCGGTCTGCCTCACCTCCGCCGAGGCGGACCAGCTGGCCGCGGCGGAGCGCGAGGCGGGTGCGGTGCTGCTCGCGGGCAGCGCCGCCCGCTACCGCGCGGACGTCGCCGCCCTGGCCGCGGCCGTGGCCCGCGAGGCCGGCGAGGTCCGGCACGTGGAGGTGTCCTGGGTGCGGGCGAAGGGGGTGCCGGACGCGGGCGGCTGGTTCACCCGCAGCGACCTGTCCGGCGGCGGCGCCCTGGTCGACCTGGGCTGGCACCTGCTGGACACGGTCACCCCGCTGCTCGGCCCGGTCGACTACGAGCACGTCCTCGGCACGGTCTCCGGCGACTTCATCAACGCCGCAGCGCACGGCACCTCCTGGCGTCACGGCGGCGGTCCGGCCCCGGCCGGCGGCGGGGACGTCGAGGACACCGCGCGGGGTTTCCTGGTCACCTCGAGCGGCATCTCGGTGGCCCTGCGCGCCAGTTGGGCCTCGCACGAGGCGCTCGACACCACCACCATCCGCGTCGAGGGCAGCGCGGCGGCGGTCTCGCTGCGCTGCACCTTCGGCTTCAGCCCCAACCGCGCGGGCGGCTCACACCTGGTCCTCAGCCACGCGGGCGAGTCCCTGCCGGTCCCTTTCGACGGCGAGCCCGTCGGCGCGGAGTACGACCGTCAGCTCGACGCCCTGCCACAACTCCTCGCCGACCCCGGCTACCAGGGCAGGGCCGTCGCCGAGGCCCGGCGCACCATCACCGTCATCGAGCGCCTCTACGGCTCGGCCCGCCGGATCCGGTCCGCGCCGACGCCGGCGCCGGTCGCCGTGGTGTGAGCAGGACCGGCACCCCTTACACACCCATACCGACGTCAGGGAGATCCCCATGCACTCTGGTATCACCTTCGCCCCCGGAACAACCGGCACGATCGGTACAGCGGTCACGACCGCCGGTCCCTTCGCCCATCCCAAGAGCGTGGTCATCTTCGATCTCGACGGAGTGATCGTGGACAGCTTTCCGGTCATGCGGGAGGCGTTCACGATCGCCTATGCCGAGGTCGTCGGGGACGGAGAGGCCCCGTTCGACGAGTACGAGCGCCATCTCGGGCGATATTTCCCGGACATCATGAGGATCATGGGGCTGCCGCTGGAGATGGAGGGTCCCTTCGTCCGGGAGAGCTACCGGCTCGCCGGCCGGGTCCCGCTGTTCCCCGGCGTCACCCCGCTCCTCCAGGAGCTGCGCGAGCGCGGGTTCCGCACCGCGATAGCCACCGGCAAGGCGGGCGACCGGGCCCGGCATCTGCTGGACACGCTCGGGGTCCTCCACTGCTTCGACCATGTGCTCGGCTCCGACGAGGTGGCCCGTGCCAAGCCGGCGCCGGACATCGTGCTGCGCGCGCTGGAGCTGCTCGGTGCCCGCCCCGAGGAGGCCCTGATGGTCGGCGACGCCGTCACCGACATCGCGGCGGCACGCGGCGCCGGGGTGGACGCGGTGGCCGCGCTGTGGGGCGAGTGCGACGCGGCCGAGCTGCTCACCGCCGACCCCGACGCGGCCCTGCACCGGCCGGCCGAACTGCTGGCACTGTGCCCGGCGGTGGCGGGGGCCGTCTGACCGACGGCCGCCTCGGTCCCCCTCCCCCTGTCCACACCCGAAGCCCTTCTCACCGGCGGCGTCCCCCGGCCGCCGCGCGTCCGGCGGTTCCCCCCGACCGCCGCCTCGGCCCGGCCGGTGTCCCCTCCACCGGCCGGGCCGCGCGCTGTTCGAGTGGATGGCCGATTCCCGGCCGATGGTCCCCTCGTGCCGATAGTGGGTCCGGGCCGCGAACGGCCACCACGTCTGGGGGATCAGCCATGCTTGTCGAACGCGAGGAACATCTGGGACGGCTGCACCGCGTCCAGGAGGCCGCGCTCGCCGGGAGGGGCCGGACGGCGCTGGTCGAAGGCCCGTCCGCGACCGGGAAGACGGAACTGCTGCACGCCTTCGCCGACCGCGCGGAGGCGGCCGGCTTCCGGCTGCTGCACGCCATCTGCTCCCGGCCCGAGCGCACCCGTGCCCACGCGGTGGTGAACCAGCTGCTGCGCTACGCCGGCCCGCCGGGCCCCGGCGCGGCGGGGGCGCACCGGATCCCGCCGCCCACGGTGCGCTCCGCCGACGACCTGTGGGCAGCGCTGCTGGAACGTTCCGCCGAGGGGCCGGTCCTCATCGCCGTCGACGATGTCCAGCACGCCGACGAGCCCTCCCTGCGGATGCTGCTGCACCTCTCCCACCGGCTGCGCTCGGCCCGGATGGCCATGGTGTTCACCGACAACACCGATGTGCCCCCGGTCAACCTCCAGCTGCGCGCGGAACTACTGCGGCAGGCCGGGCTCACCCGGCTGAAGGTGAGCCCGCTCGGCGAGGCCGGCGTCACGGCGTTCCTCTCGCCGCGCCTCGGCCCGGAGACCGCGCGCCGGCTCACCCCGTACTTCCACACCACCACCGGCGGCAACCCGCTGCTGCTCGCGGCCCTCGTCGACGACTGGGAGGACTCCGACGGCGACGAGGCCGTCGGCCCGTCCTACTGCCTCGCGCTGCTGAGCTGTCTGCACCGGGGGGACGAGGCCGCGCTCGCGCTGGCCCGCGCCCTGGCCGTGCTCGGCCCGGACGCCGACGACGACACCGTCGCCGCCCTGGCGGAGGCACCGGTCGAACCGACCGTACGCGCGATGACCGCCGCCGGACTGCTGCGGCCCGACGGCAGGTTCCGCCACCCCTCGGTCCGGCAGGCCGTCCTGGACGACCTGTCCTCGCGTGAGCTGTCCGTCCTGCACCGGCGGGCCGCCCGGCTGCTGTACGACTCCGCGGCGCCGGCCGGCCGGGTGGCCCGGCATCTGCTCGACGCGGGCCGCGCCGACGAACCCTGGGCGGTACGGATCCTGCTGGAGGCCGCCGATCACGACCTGCTCTCCGACCGGCCCGCCGCGGCCGCCGTCTGCCTGGAGCTCGCCCAGCGCTCCAGCGGCGATCTGACCGAGCGGGCCGAGATCCTCGCCCGCCTCGCCCACACCGAGTTCCAGTCCGACCCCGGCACCGCGGCCCGCAGTCTCCAGCAGCTCGTCACCGCGGACCGGGCGGGCCGGCTGCGGTTCCCCGAATCGGCACTGCTGGTACGCCAGTTGCTGTGGCACGGGCGGTCCGAGGAGGCCGCGGAGGCACTCGGCCGGCTGCGCGCGGCGGCCACGGCGCGGGGCGATGCCTCCGGGGAGGAGACCGACCTGGAGCAGTGGCTGTCCTGGGCGCATCCGGCGCTCGCCCGGCCGGCCCGGATCCCGGTTCCGGGGCCGCGCCGACCGGGCGGGGACACCGTGGTGGCGCTGCGCAGCGAACCCTGGCTGGAGCGGGCCGCCGCCCTCGCCGGCGAGCTGGCCCGGGACCGGCAGGTCGCGGTGGAGCGGGCCGAGCAGGTGCTGTGGGACCTGCGGCTGAGCCGCTCCGCCTACTGGTCCGAGGAGGCCGCCCTGCTGGCGCTGCTCACCCTGGTCCACGGCGACCGGGCGGACAGCGCGGCCGAGTGGTGCGAGCGCCTCGTGATGGACGCCGCCGAACGGGCCACGCCCACCTGGCAGGCCGTGTTCCAGGCGGTCCGCGCCGAGATCGCCGTACGCCAGGGCGACCTGGCCGCGGCCGTGGAGCGGGGGCACTCCGCGCTGGAGCTGCTGCCGGCCAAGTCGTGGGGGGTGGCCATCGGGCTGCCGCTGTCCAGTCTGGTCGTCGCCACGACCCGGATGGGCCGGTACGACGACGCGCTGCGGCATCTGTCGCAGGCGGTGCCGCAGGCGATGTACGAGAGCTGGTACGGGCTGCTGTTCCTCCAGGCCCGCGGCATCCACCACCTGGCGACCCATCACCACCGCGCCGCCCTGGGGGACTTCCTGTCCTGCGGGGAGCTGCAGCGCAAGTGGGGCGTGCAGGCCCTCGGGCCGGTGCCGTGGCGGGCCGGTGCGGCCGAGGCGTGCATCCGGCTGGGCAACACGGACCGGGCCAAGCAGCTGGTGCACGAGCAGTTGTCCCGGCCTGGGGCGAGCGGCGGGCGGGCCCGCGGTATCGCGCTGCGGCTGTACGCGGCAACGTGTGCGCCGGGGCGCGGGCTGCAGTTGCTGACCGAGGCGCTGGAGCTGCTGGAGTCGGCCGGGGACCGCTTCGAACAGGCGCGGGTGCTGGGCGACATGAGCCGGCTGTACAACGCGGTGGGTGAACAGCGGCGGGCGCGGATGCTGTTCCGGCAGAGCCTGCACGTGGCGAAGGCGTGTGGGGCGCAGCCGTTGGCGCAGGAGCTGCTCGCGGGGTCCGCGGACAGTGGGGCGGCCCAGCAGGCGCCGGTGCCGGTGCCTGAGCAGCACGGCTCGGTGCGGGAACTGACCGGTTCCGAAATGCGGGTGGCCTCGCTCGCGGTCATGGGATACACGAACCGGGAAATCGCGGCGAAGCTCTTCGTGACGCCGAGCACGGTGGAACAGCACCTGACCAGGGTCTACCGAAAGCTGAAAATACAGCGCCGCCAGGACCTGCCGTCGTTCCTGTGGCCGAACGCGTCAAAGGCGGGATGAGGCCATTCCGTTCTGATTCATTTCGTTTCGATCCATTCGTTTCGATTCCCTGCAAGGAGGGTTTCCATATGTTCGACACAGACGCCTATGTGAAGAAACTGGGGTACTCGGGTTCTCTCGAACCCGCTCCGGAGCTGCTGCGGATTCTCCACAAGCTGCATCTGATGAAGGTGCCGTTCGACAACTCGCTCAACGCCGGGCGGGGGGTGGACATCTGGGAGTACGTGGACATCGACGTCGACGAGACGTTCGACGCGGTCGTCACCGGTGGCCGTGGGGGCGTCTGCCACGAGCTCAGCGGTCTGTTCCGCACGCTGCTGACCCGGCTGGGCTTCGACGTGTCCGTCATGGCGGCCGGGGTCCGGATGGCGAACGGGGAGTTCGGGCCCGAGTTGGAGCACATGTTCCATGTCGTCCGGTTCGGCGAGGAGCGGTGGATGGTGGACGTGGGGTTCGCCGGTCCTTCCTTCCTGGAGCCACTGCGGCTGGCCGAGGGCGAGCAGGAGCAGTACGGCTGCACGTACCGGCTGGACCCGGAGGACGGGTACTGGACCCTCAACCGCCGTCCGCGTGAGGGCGCCTGGGAGGTCGTCTACCGGTTCCCCGACGTCGTACGGGACCTGTCCGAGTGGCGGGGCGAGCCCAGCCTGCGGGAGTACGCGCGCGAGCTGAACTCCGCGGTGACCCTCATTCGCGGGCGGGCCTTCGAGACCGGCCAGCTGACCCTGATAGGCAAGCGGCTGATCACGGTGGCCAACGGCCGCCAGGAGATCCGGGTACTGGTACGGCCGGCGGACTTCGAGAACGCCGTGGACACGATCCTCCTGCCGGAGTCCTGACCGGGCCACAGCAGGACGCCATGAGACGACGAAGGTGCCTTTCCCCGGCTCGGGGGAGGGCACCTTCGTCGTGACCGGGCGGGGGAGCGAGGGCCGACGCCGGAGCGGCGTCACAGGACGGCGCCTCGGGGCAGCCGTAGCAGGTGCCCTTGCCCGGCCGGGATGCCGCGCGGCCCGGAGCCCTGCGTCCCATACGCCACACGATGGCACCCCACCCCGTGGCGCAGCCACACGGACCGCGGCCCCGTTCGCCGCCGCGCCGGAGGATCCGGCCGGTTCACCTTCCGGCCGACCACGCCGCCCGCGGACGTCAGCACCGCCGGCCGGCAGCCGACCGCACCGCCACACTGACCTGCGCAGTCATGAACCCGCACCGCTGCGCCACGCGGCGGCACGGGCTCCGCCCACCCACAGAGGTCGTAGCCCCGACGCATGGGCGCTCCACCGGCCCGCGAGCCCCGGCATCCGTACGCCGCGCCACTTCCCCACCCCGGCCCACCTCCGCCCGCCCTCAGGGGCCAGCACGGTGGCGGCTTCGCATCCCCGCGGGGGCCTCCGGCCAAGTGGTGTGGCGGCGCAAAGTTCAGGACCCGCACGTCAACACGGCTGCGAGTTCATCGCCGCGCAGGATTGCGGCGTAGACGCCCGTCGGCGGCGCGGGCAGCTGTGCGGTGGGACCGGCGGTCATCCTCCGTCGGTGCGCCGAGCGGCGCCGAGCGGCGCCGAGCGGTCCACATGGCTCCGCGCCGCGCGATGCCACCCCGGCGAGCCCGGCACCCGTACGCCGCGCTTCTTCCCCTGCCCGCAGGGGCCCACTCCCCCAGCGCCGCAAGCGCTTCCCCCCTCACCCGCAGGTGCCGCCGTGCGCCAGCCCTTGCTCCGTCCGTAGAAACAGCTCGCCCGCCAGTGTCAGGGCACTGGCGGGCGAGTCGGAGGGGACTGTGGGGAGCGGGGGCTGGGTTCAGTTGACGGTTTGGGGCTGGGGAGTCTCGGCGGGGGTTTCCGCCGGGGCCGGGGTCTCGTCCTGTGCCGTCGCCTTCTGGGACTTCACGCGGAAGGCCAGGAACGCGCCGGCGATGGCCGCGATGCCGCCGACGAGGGCGGACAGCTGGAGGCCGTTCACCACGTCGGCGAGCGGGTTGTTGGCGCCCTCGCTCAGGTCGAGGCCGGAGTTCGCGACAGCGATCAGCGCGGCCATGCCCATCGCGCCGCCGATCTGGGCGGAGGTCTGGGTGAGCGCGGAGGCGACGCCCTGCTCGTCGGGGGCGGCGTCCGAACCGGCGGCCATGAACATCGCCGGGTAGATCATGCCGGCGAACAGACCCCACAGCAGGACCGCCGGCAGCAGCGGCCAGAAGCTCTGGCTGGTGGACATGGTCGCGGCGAGCACGATCATCGCGGCACCGACACCGAGCATGCCGGCGAACAGGGCCGTACGGACACCCCAGCGCTTGATCACGTTGGGCAGCAGTTTGTTGGAGCCCAGCATGGCGACCGCGCTCATCGGCAGGAAGGCGAGGCCGGCCTCGAGCGGGCTGTAGCCCATGACGTCCTGGAGCTGGATGAAGAACAGGTAGTGCAGGGTGTTGATGGCGCCCTGGAAGACGAAGATGATCAGGATCGCGGTCAGCAGGCCGCGGTAGCCGAACAGGCGCGACGGGGCGAGCGGATCGGCCGTCCTGGCCTCGACGGCGAAGAAGCCGATGCCCAGCGCCAGGCCGACGGCCAGCGTGACGATCGTCTGGGTGGAGGCCCAGCCGGCCTCGGGACCGCTGATCAGGCCGAAGACCAGCAGGGTGGAGCCGCCGGTGGCGAGCAGCGCGCCGGGGATGTCGAACCTGCGGGCCTCGGCCTGCGCCACCGCGTCGGCGGCGAAGTTCGAGAGCAGACCGGCGATGGCGATGAGGCACAGCGGGACGTTGACGTAGAACACCCAGGCCCAGCCCAGGTAGTTGGTGAGCAGACCGCCGACCATCGAGCCGATGATGGCGCCGGAGGCACCGGCGGTACCCCACCAGGCGTACGCCTTGTTGCGCTCGGCGTCCTCCGAGAAGCTGGTGTTGATCAGCGACAGGGTGGCCGGGAAGAGCAGCGCGCCGCCGAGACCCTGGACCACGCGGGCGGCGACCAGCAGACCCGGCGTGGTGGCCAGACCGCCGGCGACGGACGCGATGCCGTACAGGGCGAGGGCGAGGACGAGCATCCGGCGGGCGCCGAGGCGGTCCACCGCGCGGCCGCCGATGAGCAGGGCGCCGCCGAGGCCGACGGAGTAGGCGCTGACGACCCACTGCAGCGACTGCGCCGAGAAGCCGACCTCACGGCCGATCTCCGGCAGCGCCACGTACACGATGTTGTAGTCGATGGAGAAGATGAGCATGCAGAACGCCAGCAGTGCCATCTTCGTACCCGGCCGCCCGGCGGACCGGACAGGCGATGAGGCAGACATATGCCTATTTCCTTTCTGGGGGATCTGATCCCTATGGGGGTGTTCAGTGAGGGTGTTCCGTCAGGTATCAGTTGGTGCGCCGACGTTACGTCTTGTTACTGACACCATCATCTGTAACGATGGCCTGACAGGGAAGGAGGCACTTTTATGTCCCAACGGAACACCGGTGTAACCACGGAGGCCGGGAGCGAGGCGGACGCCTGTCCGGTGCGCGAGGTGCTGGACCGGATCAGCGGCAAGTGGAGCATCCAGATCATCCTGGCTGCAGCCGAGAAACCGATCCGCTTCACCGAGCTGGAGCGCTCCATCCCGGGCATCAGCCGGCGCATGCTCACCCTGACCCTGCGCAGCCTGGAGCGGGACGGTCTGCTGGTGCGCACCGTCTACCCCACGGTCCCGGCGAAGGTCGTCTACAGCGTCACGGACAGCGCGCGCGAACTGCACGACGCCTTCGTCACGCTGATGGACTGGGCGGAACGCAACCGCGGCGCCATCACCGCGGCGCGCGCGGCCTACGACAGCGATGCCCTGGCCGCCGCCGCGCAGGAGGAGGAGCCCGTGGGCAGCCCGCGGTGAGGTGCGGGCCGTCCACGAGCGGCTCTCGGCCGTCATCTCCCGTGCCGCCCTACGCCCGTAGGCGCAGCGTTGTCGGGTCGTCGGGGTCGGCCGTCACGGTGAACCCGGCCGCGGTGATGACCTCGGCGCAGTCGTTCCGGTCGCCGCCGTCCAGGCGGGCGACCAGCATCGGGTCGCCGCCCTCGACCGCGAAGCCCGGCTGCCGGTCGGAGAACTCCGGCAGCCCCGCCTCACGCAGCACGGCCCGGACCCGCTCGGCGTCCCGGTCCTCGGCCGTCCACAGCGGACGCCCGTGCGCGCCGTGGCCGAACTCCGGTTCCGTGCCCTCGGGCGCGTGCCGGGCGGCGCGGACGATCTCGGCCGTGAGCGAGGGCTCCCACAGGGCCATCGGCGGCACCAGCAGGTGCTGCACCGAGAGGATCACCTTGCGGACCTCGCCGGAGACCTGCGCGGCCAGCTGCGCCTGGGTGGAGTAGCGGCCGAACAGCTCGGCGGCGAACGGACGTTGGCCCACTGTCTCGGCGTAGTCGAAGTCACCGCCGATGGCGGCCTGCCACGGCACGAAGAGCACCCCGGCGGCCTCCTGGTAGAAGGCGCGGGACAGGTCCGCGGTGACGCCCTCGTGCTCGGCTAGGAGCCGGCCCAGGGCGAGCGCCTCCTGCGCGGCGCAGGTCATGCCCTGCCCGTACAGCGGGTTGAAGCTGCAGATGGCGTCGCCCAGGGCCAGGTAGCCGCTCGGTACGTCGTCCAGTGCCTCGAAGTGCCGCCGCCGGTTGGCGGGGTACTGGAAGGCCACCGGCTCGGTGAGCGGCTCGGCCTGCCGGACGAGCTTGGCGATGATCGGGTCAGGCAGGCTCTCCGCGTGCTCCAGGAAGCCGGCGTCGGTGGCGGCCGGGTAGTCGCGGTGCCAGCCGCCGACCGAGACCAGCCACTGGTCGTCCTCGATCAGCAGCGCGGCGCCGATGCGCTTCTCGGCGGGCGGGGTGGGCTGCACGAACGCGGCCTTGACGTCGAGGTCGCCGGGCACATGACGGTAGAGACGGCTGACGTAGCCGACGTTGACCTTGACCTCCTCCACGTCGGGGGCGGGGAAGCCGAGCGCCGACAGCCAGCGGTCGGAGCGGCTGCCACGTCCGGTGGTGTCCACGACCAGGTCGGCGGCGAGCCGCTCGGTGCCCGCCAGGAGCACCTCGGTGACCTTGCCGTCGGCACCGCCGAGCCCGGACACCGCGGTGCCGGAGCGGATCGTGACGTTCGGCAGGGCCTGCACCCGGCGGCGGATCGAGTACTCCAGCAGCGGGCGGCTCATGGAGACGAACGGCTGCCCGCTGTGCACCGGGTTCCAGGCGGCGCCGAGCCGGTAGAGGTGGAGGTCGCCGCCCGAGTCGAAGACCTGGGCGCCGGCCTCGACGAGTTCGTCGCCGAGGCCCGGGAAGAGCTCCTCCAGCGCGCGCTGGCCGGCCACGAGCAGGACGTGCGAGTGCTGTCCCTGCGGGACGCCGCGGCGCGGCCGGCCGCCGTCCGGCAGTTCGTCGCGGTCGACGACCACGACGGTGTCGAACGCGTCGGACAGCGACTTGGCCGCGGTCAGGCCCGCGATGCCGGCACCGATGACCACCGCGGTGCCGCGCCTGGTCGAATTACTCATGATCAGTTCTCCTCGGTCTGAATCCGTCTGCGTCCGTCTGCGTCTGTGTGCGTGGCGTCACTGGGTGGTGCTGCCGATGGAGCGGGGGTGACGGAAGAAGTTGCCGGGGTCGTAGCGGCGCTTGACGGTCAGCAGCCGCCGGTAGTTGTCGCCGTAGTACTGGGTCGCCCAGTCGGGCAGGCTGGAGCCGGGGAAGTTGACGTACGCGCCGGATCCCAGCGGGTTCAGCAGCGCGGCGCCGGCGTCGACGAACGCGCTCGCCGCCTGCTGGTCGTCGGGGCTCGCCGGCTGGTCGAGCTGGGTGGTGAAGCCGACGATGAAGTTGGCGTCGCGGTGCGGGAAGGCGGTCGCGGACGGGGCGACGCTGTTCGCGGCGCCGCCGACGGACATGCAGTGCAGGAAGCGGCGCTGACCCGGTCGGCGGTCACCCTCCCACGCCGTGATGAGGTTGTTGAGCTCGGTCGGCGAGAACGGCCGGTCGAAGAACCGGTAGGCCTCGCGCAGCCAGCCCACGCGGTGCAGCAGCGCCTCCGGGTCGGTGCCCTCGCGGTGGCACTGGTCCTGGGTGAGGTCGCCGCAGCCGTAGGCGGTCTTCATCGCCTCGTCGTACGGCAGGTCGGTGGCGAAGCGGCTGGTGGGCTGGGCGCCCACCAGGGAGGTCAGCTGGTCCAGGGCGGCGGTCGCCTCGGCCTCGGAGCCGTGGTAGCCGCCGGTGACGATGATCTGCGGGACCTCGCCGGGGGCGGCGTCGGGCAGCATGAAGATCAGGGCGGAGCCGAGGCTCAGCGAGCTGGTGAGCTGCCAGGTCTGCCAGGCGGCGAACACCTCTTCGGCCTTGTCCCAGGACCAGGTGGTGTTGAAGAAGACCATGCGCGGTGCGTCGATCGGCGCGACCTCGAACTCTGTGACGATGCCGAAGTTGCCGCCGCCTCCGCCGCGCAGGCCCCAGAACAGGTCGGAGTACTGGGACGCCGAGGCGCGCACGAGACGGCCGTCGGCGAGGACGAGCTGAACGGAGCGCACGCGGTCGGCGCCCATGCCGAACTTGCGGGTCTGGTAGCCGATTCCGCCGCCGGAGAGGAAGCCTCCCAGGCAGACGGTGGGACAGGTTCCGGCGATGAGCTGCTTGCCGTGCGGGGCCAGTGCGTGCAGGGCGTCGATGGACTGCAGGCCCGGGCCGACACGGACGGTCGAGGTGCCGACGGTGGCGTGCCGGATGCGGGAGACGTCGACGACCAGGCCCTCGCCGGTGGACCAGCCGCGGTAGTTGTGGCCGCCGCTGCGTGTTCTGACGGATATGCCCTCGTCGCGGGCGAACGCGACGCAGGCCTGGACGTCCGCCGGTGTCTCGCAGTAGGCGACGGCCGTCGGGTGCACGGCGTCGAACTCGGCGAACTGGTTCTGCTTGGCGGACGCGTAGCCGGCGTCCGTAGGCAGCACGAGGTCGCCCTGGAGACGGGATCCGAGCCCCGTCCAGTCGTCGGCGGTGGCGGAAGTCCCCGCGGCGACGGCGCCGACCCCCGCGGCTGACGCGGCGAGCGCCAGCCCGGCTCCTGCTCCGGCCCGGAGAACGTTTCGTCGTGTGTACACGGCGCTCCTTGAAGGAAGTAGCTGGATGGAAGGGGTGGCGCGGCCGGGCCGGGGGCGGGGTTCCGTGACCTGCGCGGACCCCACTATCGGGCCCCCCGAACCACTCCCCGGGAACCCACCGCCCACTGAGCCCTGGGCATCTGCCGTGACCTGGGGTTGACGGCCGGGGCGGCGTCAGCCAGGGGCGGGCGAACCCGTGAGGACCGGGGTCGGGATGGTCGCGGAGGTTGTGCGGGCCAGTTGGACCGCTCCGTGGAGGGAGGAGAGGCCACCGAGTTGGGCCTCGTGGTGGGTGGGGGCGGGGTGGCCGGGGCGGGTGAGGTGGTGGGTGTGGCGGGCTACCCGGGGCGTGAAGCCCGGGAGGCCTTCGGCGAAGCCGCCGCCTACGACGACCGCGTCCGGGCGGAGTAGTTCCGCGGCCGAGATGATGGCCGTGGCGAGGGCCGCGCAGCCTTCGTCTACGGCCACCACGGCCCAGGACAGCTGTCGCTGCCAGGCGTCGCACAGGTCGGCGTATGTGACGGGCGCGTCCCTCAGTTCGGTGGCTCGGCGGAGGATCGCCGGCCCGGAGGCGTGGGCCTGGACGCAGCCGCGCCGGCCGCAGTCGCAGCGGGTGCCGGCGCGGTCGATGACGAGGTGCCCGAGTTCGAAGGAGCCACGGGCGGGGCCCGGGCAGAGCTCGCCCCCGAGGACGGCGCCGCCGCCGACGCCCGTGCCGACACCGACGTAGAGGATGTCGTCCAGGCCTGCCACCCCGGCCTCGGCGAGGGCCGCGAGGTCACCGTCGTCCGCGCAGGCCACGGCGGTGCCCGGCAGCATGCCGTGCAGTTCCGCCGCGAGGCTCAGGCCCGCCCAGGCGGGGCGGTTGGGCCAGGCCGTCACCCGGCCCCCGGAGTCCAGCGTGGCGGGCAGGGCGACGCCCGCCGCGCGCAGCGGGCCGGGCCATCGCCGCCGTACCGCCACCAGGCAGTCGGCCAGCGCGGCCAGGTCCTCGCGGACGTCCGCACCGGAGGTCCAGCGGAAGGTGGTCAGGAGCGGGTCGGTGCCCGCGCCCTCCACCCGGACGGCGACCTTGGTGCCGCCGATGTCGATACCGAGAAATCCCGTGATACCACTCATTCCCGCGAGTGTCGGCAGCCCGGCCCACCGCCCGGTAACCGCGCGCCCACCCCGTCCCACCCGCACCGGCCGCACCGGCCGCACCAGCCCGGGAACACCCCCACCCCGGCCCCCCTATCTCCGCCCTATCTTCGGCCGCGCCCCGACGGGCTTGGCGCGGCCGGAAATTCCGGGGCGGAGCGGACCTTAGCCTCACGGCATCCGCACACTCCCCCGTCATCCCACGAGGAGATTTCCGCGATGAACCGTCAATGGCTCTTCGTCCGACTGCCCAACCCGATGCGGAGCCGGCCGGAGAACCACGCCGCCCGGGTCGTCTCCACGCTGGTCACCGAGCTCGTCGGCCGGCTGCGCACGCAGGACCCGGAGGCGCTGTGGCAGTTCCGCGGGCCGGGCGCCGGCGGCGAACCGGACCTCGGACTGTGGTTCCACTCCGCCGAGCCGGTGCTGAAGGACCTGGAGCGCCGGCTGCTGGCCCGTACCTCCGCGTACAACTGGCCGATGATCACCAGCACTTACCTCCCGGAGACGGCCAAGTACCGCACACCGGGGACGCTGCGGATGGCACACCGGCTGGCCACGGAGTCCAGCTCCTTCGCGCTGGAACTCCTCCGCGACGGCGGTCTCGGCCCGACGGACCGGCAGTGGCTGGCCGTCGCGCACCTGAGCCGCGTGAGCACCCTCGTCCCGGAGCGCGAACGGGCCGCGTTCCTCTTCCACTTCTGGCAGTTCGGCACGGCCGGCCTGGCCCCGGCGGACCGGCTGGAGCTGGCCGCCGAAGCGGACGCCCGAGCCGCGGCACCGGTTGACGCGTGCGTCCCCGGCGACGCGGAGCTGTGGGACGGCTACCTGTCCTCGGTCCGCGCGGCCGTCGCCACGGGCCGGGACGACGGGATGCCGGTCAACTTCCTGCTGTACGACCACGTCCTGCTCACCCACGAACGGCTGGGCGTACCGGCCCGAACCGAGGCGCGGGCGGCCCGCACGGTCCGTTCGGCGCTCGCCGCGGGCAGGCCGCTGCCGACCGCGTTCACCGGGGGCACGGCCCTGCAGTCGGCCTGAGCGAACGGCCGGCGGACTCCCGGACTCCCCTCGACCGAAAGGACTCTCCTTGACTGCTGTGACTGCTGCTACGACTGCGGTGAAGGCTGCGACCGTCGCACCCGCTGCAAGTGTCGCCGCCCGCCGGATCGACGTGGACCTCGGCGAGCGCTCGTACCCCGTCCACATAGGTCCGGGCGTACGCCATCTCCTCACCGGCATCCTCGCCGACGTCGGCGCCCGGAAGGTCGTCGTGGTCTCGGCCCGGCCGCGTTCCCTGCTGCCCGCGACCGGACTGCCCACGCTGCATCTGTCGGCGCGGGACGGTGAGGAGGACAAATCGCTCGCCACCGTGGAACGGATGTGCCGGGCCTTCGCCAAGTTCGGGCTGAGCCGCGCGGACGCCGTCGTCTCCGTCGGCGGCGGCACCACCACCGACTCCGTGGGACTGGCCGCGGCGCTGTACCACCGCGGGCTGCCGGTGATCCATCTGCCGACGACGCTGCTCGCCCAGGTGGACGCCAGCGTCGGTGGGAAGACCGCGGTGAACCTGCCGCAGGGCAAGAACCTGGTCGGCCAGTACTGGCAGCCGTCCGCGGTGCTGTGCGACACCGACTTCCTCGGCACGCTCCCGGAACGCGAGTGGCGCAACGGGTACGGGGAGATCGCCCGGGCGCACTTCATCGGGGCCGGGGATCTGCGGGGCCGGCCGCTCGTCGAGCAGATCGCGGCGAGCGTGGCGTGCAAGGCGCGGATCGTCGCCGCCGACGAACGGGACGCCGCCCTGCGGCACATCCTCAACTACGGCCACACGCTGGGGCACGCCCTGGAGCGGGCCACCGACTTCGCCCTGCGGCACGGTGAGGCGGTCGCGATCGGCACGGTGTTCGCGGGCCGGCTGGCCGGGGCGCTGGGCCGCATCGACGAGGCGCACGTCGCCGAGCACGAGGAGGTGGTCCGGGACCACGGCCTCCCCCACCGGCTGCCGGCCGGCCTGCGGGACGCCGAACTCGTCGCCCTGATGCGTCTGGACAAGAAGGCGATGACGGGCCTCTCCTTCGTACTGAGCGGCCCGCAGGGCCCCGAACTGGTCTCCTCGGTCCCTGAGGAGGTGGTCCTGCGCGTCCTCGCGGAGATGCCCCGCGAGCACTGAACCTCCCTACGGCTTTACGGCTTTACGGCAGAGGGCCGTTCCTTCCGCGGCAACGTCGGCGCGGACGGGACGGCCCTCTGCCATACCCGGCCCACATACTTCAACTTCACCCCGTACACAGCGTCGCAGGCACCGCACATCCGCACGCCACCGTCCGGGCACCACCGCTCCCTCCCTCGCCCATCCGGCCACCATCGCCGGGCCATCCCACGTCCAAGAGGCCGCCCCCGGATCACGGGGGGCGGCCTCTCGCCGTACAGGAGTGCGGAAGCGCAGGCGTCAGACAGGCATCGCCGCCCTCAGCTGCGTGCGGGCCTCGTCGAGGAGGGCGCGGGTGGCCTCGGGGCCGGCGGCTGCTCCGTAGACGTAGAAGTCCGGCCTGACGAGGGCGGTGGTCGCGGCCGCCGTGGTCAGGAACGGGACGTAGACGTCGTCGAGGTCCACGACCTCCCCGGGAACCGTCCGCGCCGGGTCCGTACCGGACGGGAGGATGCGGACGATCCTCGTGCCCAGGGTGGCGAGAAAGGACCGGTCCGGTTCCGTGAGCAGGGTCTCGGGGTCCTCCGTGGTGAGGAGGACGAAGCCCAGGCCGACGATCTCGTCGAAGAGGCCGGTCCGGCTGCCCTGTGCCACTCGGGCCTGCGGGGACAGCGCGCCGGCGGGCTTCGCGGGCCTGCCGTTCGCGGTGCGGTGCAGGAAGCCCTTGGTCAGCGGCTGGAGGGGGGAGCGCTGTGGGGGTGCGGTGCCCGCGGCCGTGGCCCGTTCCGCCGCCGCCTTCATCACCAGGTCCCGGTCGGCGCCGGCCTTGGGGTCGGTCTGGCAGATGATGCGGCCCAGGTTGACCGACATGGTGATGGCGTGCCTGACGTGGGTGCGGCGTTCCTCCTCGTAGTGGTCGAGGACCTCGGGGCCGGCGCGACCGGCGAGCAGGGCGTCCAGCCGCCAGGCGAGCGCGCCCGCGTCCCGGAAGCCGGAGGACATGCCCTGGCCCGCGAACGGCGGCATCACATGGGCGGCGTCGCCCGCGATGACCAGCCGGCCGAGGTGCCAGCGTTCGGCCGAGCCGGCCCGGAAGCTGTAGACGTGGTGGCGTCGCAGGGTGGAGTTCTCGGGGGACACGTCGAAGTGTTCCAGCAGCCGCCAGCAGCTCTCCGGGGTGTTGAGCTCCTCGACGGTCTCCCCCGCGACCCGCATGAACTCGTAGCGGCGGTGCCCGGGGCCCGCGGACACCGAGGTGCGCGGGCGGGCCGGGTCGCAGATCTGCAGGTTGTTCGGCCGGAAGGTGCGCTCGTCGTGGTGGACGATGTCGCAGACCAGCCAGTCGTGGGAGAAGCCGAGGTCGGACAGTTCGGTGCCGATGGCCTGGCGGACGAAGCTGTTCGCCCCGTCGCAGCCGACCACCCAGGAGGCGGTCAGCGTCCGTTCGTCGCCGTCCGGGCCGACGGCCGTGACCTCGACGGTCCCGTCCGGCGCGGCATCCTCGACGATGCGGACGACCTGGTGGCCGCGGTGCACGGTGATGTTGGCGTGCCGGGCTCCGCGTGCCTCCATCTCGGCCTCCAGCGCTGGCTGGTACATCGACGTGGACTCGGGCCACCCGGCGAGTTTCCGCTCGGATCCGTCGATGTGCAGCAGGACCTGGCCGTCGGCGTTCTGCCACAGGTACTCGCCGGACGACTCGCCGATCCTGCCGACGAGGCCGCCGATCCCGGCCGCGGACAGCGTCCGTGCGCCCTCGCCGTCGAAGGCCACGGCCCGCGGCATGGGGTACGCCTGCGGCCAGCGCTCGACGACGGTGACGGTGCGGCCCCGGTCGGCCAGGAGCAGTGCGAGCAGCTGGCCGACCGGGCCGTAGCCGACGACGAGGATGTCGGCGTGTGCGGTCGGTGCGGTCATCTCACTCACCTCCGTTCGCGGTCTCGGTGGCCAGCTGCTCCTGCAGGAACTCGGCGATGTAGGCCGGGGTCGGGTAGTCGAAGAGCAGCATCGGGCTGAGGGTGAGGCCGGTCACCTCGACGAGCCGGTTGCGCAGTTCGACGGCGCTCAGCGAGTTGAAGCCGACCTCGAAGAACGGGCTCTCGCCGTCCAGTTCGTCGTCGAAGGTCTCGTCGGGGTTCTGTTCGGTCCGGGCGGTCTCGGCCTCCGCCGCGACCAGGTCGACGAGGAGGGCGACCTGCTCCGCCGGGTCCAGCCCCGCCAGCCGCTCCTGGAGTGCGCGCCGGGTCGCGTCCAGGGCGTCGGCGCCGGGGTCGGTGGCGGTGTCCGTCTCGGGGGTGCTGATCGTCTCGGTGGTCATGGTGCCGGCCTCCAGCCAGTAGTCGCGGCGCTGGAAGGCGTACGTCGGGAGGTCCACCCGCCGTGCGCCGGGGAAGAGCGCCGTCCAGTCGATGGGAACGCCCCGGGTGAACAGCCCGCCGGCCGCGGTGAGCGCGGTCTGTGCGTCGGGGGCGTCGACGCGCAGGGCGGGGAGGAAGGCGACGCCGTCGTCGGTGGCGTCCAGGCAGGCGGGGCCCAGGGCGGAGAGCACCGCGCCGGGGCCGAGCTCCAGGAAGGTGGCGACGCCCTGGGCCCGCAGGGCGCGGATGCTGTCGGCGAAGCGGACGGCGGCCCGGACGTGCCGTACCCAGTACTCGGGGGAGGTGAGCTCCTCGGCGGTCGCCGGTGCGCCGGTGACGTCGGAGATCACCGGGATGCGCGGCTCCTGGTAGGTGAGCTCGGCGGCGGTCTGCCGGAACTCCGCCAGCATCGAGTCCATGAGGGGAGAGTGGAACGCGTGACTGACCGTCAGCCTCTTGGTCCTGCGGCCCAGTTCGGCGAAGTGCGCCTGGACTGCCGCCGCTTCGGACTCGACGCCCGAGACCACCACGGACCGCGGCCCGTTGACGGCGGCGATGCCGACACCGTCGGTGAGCAGGGGCAGGACTTCGGCTTCCGTCGCCTGTACGGCGATCATCGCGCCGCCCGACGGCAGCGCCTGCATCAGCCGGCCCCGGGCCGCGACCAGCCGGGCCGCATCAGCCAGCGACCACACCCCCGCCACATGCGCGGCGGCCAGCTCGCCGATGGAGTGCCCGGCCAGGGCGTGCGGACGCACTCCCCAGGACTCGTAGAGGCGGTACAGGGCGACCTCGACGGCGAACAGCGCGGGCTGGGTGAACTCGGTGCGGTCCAGCGCGGCCGCGTCGTCGAGGACGACCTCCTTCAGCGGCCGGGGCAGATGCCGGTCCAGCTCGGCCACCACCGCGTCGAAGGCTGCCGCGTAGGCGGGGTACGTCTCGTACAACTCCCGGCCCATGCCGAGCCGTTGGGAGCCCTGCCCGGTGAACAGCACCGCGAGGCGACCCTTCGTCCGGCTGCCGCGGGCCACGCCCGGGAGTGAACCGGCGGTGTCCTCGGCGAGGGCGCGGACCTTGGCGCGCAGGGTGCCGGTGTCGTCGGCGACGACCACGGCCCGCTCGTCGAAGGCGGCGCGGGCCAGCGCGAGGGCGTGCCCGACGTCGTACGGGTCGGCGTCGGCGTCCGCCGCGTCGAGGAAGGTGTCGAGGCGGGCGGCCTGGTCGCGCAGCGCGGCTGCGGTCTTCGCCGACAGCGCCCAGGCGACGGGGCCGCCCGCGCGGGCGGCGCCTGTCCCGGCGGCGGGCTCGGGTGCGGCCTCCTCCAGCAGGACATGCGCGTTGGTGCCGCTGATGCCGAACGACGAGACACCGGCCCGGCGCGGGCGGCCCTCCTCCCGGGGCCAGGGACGGGCCTCGGTGAGGAGCCGTACGGCCCCTTCCGACCAGTCCACCTTCGGTGTCGGCGCGTCCACGTGCAGGGTCCTGGGCAGTTCCTCGTGGCGCAGGGCCATCACCATCTTGATGATCCCGGCGACGCCGGCCGCGGCCTGCGCGTGCCCGATGTTCGACTTGAGTGAGCCCAGCCACAGCGGGCGGTCCGCCGGTCGGTCCTGGCCGTAGGCGGCGATCAGCGCCTGCGCCTCGATCGGGTCGCCCAGCACGGTGCCGGTGCCGTGCGCCTCGACCGTGTCCACGTCGGCGGGGGTGAGGCCGGCGCCCGCGAGGGCGGCCCGGATGACCCGCTCCTGCGAGGGGCCGTTGGGGGCGGTGAGGCCGTTGGAGGCGCCGTCCTGGTTGACGGCCGTACCGCGCACCACCGCGAGCACCGGGTGCCCGTTGCGCCGCGCGTCCGACAGCCGCTCCAGGAGCAGTACGCCCGCGCCCTCGGCCCAGTTGGTGCCGTCGGCCGAGGCCGAGAACGCCTTGATGCGCCCGTCGGGAGCGAGGGCCCGCTGCGCCGCGAAGCCGACGTACGCATCCGGCGTGGCCATCACGGCGACACCGCCCGCGAGCGCCATCGCGCACTCGCCGCCGCGCAGCGCCCGCACGGCCATGTCCAGGGTGACCAGTGAGGAGGAGCAGGCCGTGTCGACGGTGACGGACGGGCCGGTCAGGTCGTACAGGTAGGAGACCCGGCCCGACAGTACGCTGCCCGACTTGCCGAGGCCGAGGAAGCTGTCGACGCCCTCGGGGAGTTTGCGTACCCCGTTCGCGTAGTCGTGGTACATCAGGCCCGCGTAGACGCCGGTGTCGGTGCCACGGACGCTGTGCGGGTCGATACCGGCCCGTTCCAGGGCCTCCCAGACCAACTCCAGCAGGATGCGCTGCTGCGGGTCGGTGCCGAGAGCCTCCCGGTCGGAGAGACCGAAGAAGCCGGCGTCGAACTGTCCCGCGCCGTACAGGACTCCGGCCTCCTTGACGTAGGTGGTGCCGGGGTGGCCGGGCTCCGGATGGTAGAGGCCGTCCAGGTCCCAGCCGCGGTCGGCGGGGAGGCCGGTGACGGCGTCGTGGCCGCTGGCCACCAGGGTCCACAGCTCCTCGGGCGAGGTGACCCCGCCCGGCAGCCGGCAGGCCATGCCCACGATGGCCACCGGTTCCTGGGCGGCGGCGGTGATCCGCTCGTTCTCCCGCCGCAGCCGCTCGTTCTCGGTGAGGGACGCGCGCAGCGCCTCGACGAGCCGTTCGTCGGAAACAGTCATGATCTTCTCTCCCGGTCCGAGACCGAATCAGTTGGCCGAGGCGCTCAGGGCGCGCGCCACGAGGCTCTCCACGTCCAGGCCGGCGATCAGGTCGGCCTCCGCTTCCCCGGCCGGCGCGGAGGACTCCGTCGTCCTCCGGGCCGGAGCCGTCTCCTGTGCTGCCCGCGGGACCAGCGCCTCGCGCAGGCGTCGGGCGAGCGCGGTGGGCGTCGGGTGGTCGAAGACGAGGGTGGCGGGCAGCCGCACCCCCGTGCGGGCGGCAAGCTGATTGCGCAGTTCGACCGCGGTCAGCGAGTCGAAGCCCAGGTCCTTGAAGGCCTGGTCGTCCTCGACCTGGTCCGGCCCGGCGAGGCCCAGGACCCCGGCCGCCTGCTCGGCGACCAGGTCGAGGAGCGCCTGGTGCCGCTCCTCCTCCGGCAGGGCGGCCAGCCGCTCGGCGAGGGACTCGGCGGCGGGCGCCGCGGCCGCCCGCGCGGACCGCCGGGCCGGGCGGACCAAGGCACGCAGCAGGACGGGCACCGCGTCCTGTCCGGTACCGCTGCGCAGGGCCGCGAAGTCGAAGTGGGCCGCGACCAGCACCGCGTCGGGGGCGTGCAGCGAGGCGTCGAAGAGGGCCAGTCCCTCATCGCCCCTCAGGGCCCGCATGCCGCTGCGGCTCATCCGCTCGCGGTCGCTGTGCGCGAGGGAGTCCTGCATGCCGCCGTCCTGCTCCCACACACCCCAGGCGAGCGAGGTGGCGGGCAGCCCCAACGAGCGACGGTGCTCGGCGAGGGCGTCCAGACAGGCGTTGGCGGCCGCGTAGTTGGCCTGGCCGGCGCTGCCGACGGTGCCCGCGACGGAC
>NZ_KQ949075.1:44061-46155 GCF_001514305.1 Streptomyces dysideae | reverse complement strand
GGCCGCCGGGCCCCGCCGGCCCACGAGCAGCAGGTGCTTCACGCCGTGCTGTTCGACCAGATGCCGGGCGAGGAGGGCGCCCAGGGTGCCCGTGCCGCCCGTGATCAGGACGGTGCCCTCGGGGTCCAGGGGCCGCCCGGACGGCGTACCGGCACCGGTCGTCGCACGGGCGAGGCGCAGCGCCTCGACCGTCGTGCCGCGGATCACCAGCTGCGGTTCGCCGGACACGGCCGCGGCGGCGATCTGCCCCGGGGTGACGCTGTCGTCGGCGTCGACGAGCACGTACTGCCCGGGGTTCTCCGACTGCGCGGAGCGGACCAGCCCCCACACGGCGGCGGCCCCGGGGTCACCGCCGTCGGCGCCCTTCGTCCGCAGCACCAGCGTCGACGACGTCGGCTCCGGGGCGGCGGACCAGGCCTGGACGAGGTCCAGGGCCCGGCCGGCGAGTTCGCGGGCGCGGGCGGGACCGTCGGCGGCCTCGGCCTCGGTGAGGTCGGCGATGACTACGGCGGGGAGGCCGGAACCCAGGTCAGCGCCGTCCATGACGTACGGGATGTCCTCGGCGCCGGAGACGGTCACCGGGGTCCGCTCGACGCGGAACAGGGCGTCCGGCGCACGCTGCGCACCGAAGGCCGCGGACGACAGCGGCCGGGTGACGAGGGTGCCGATGGCGGCGACGGGGGCGCCGGTGTGGTCGGCGATCTCCAGCGTGACGCCGTCGGAACCGGCCGGCACCACGCGGACCCGCAGCTCGGTGGCGCCGGAGGCGTACAGGACCACCTCGCTCCAGGCGAACGGCAGCCGGGTCTGCCCGGTGTCCCCGCCGCAGAAGGTACTCGCCTGCAGGGCGGCGTCCAGCAGCGCGGGGTGGATGCCGAACCCTTCGGGCGACTGCCCCTCGGGCAGGACGACCTCCGCGTACACCTCCTCGCCCTTGGCCCACACCGACCGCAGGCCCTGGAAGGCGGGCCCGTACGACAGCCCGGCGGCGCGGCGACCGTCGTAGAAGCCGTCGAGGTCGACCCGCTCGGCCCCGGCGGGAGGCCAGGCGGTGAGGCCGAACTCGGGGACCGCACCCACCTGTTCGGCAATGGTGCCGGTGACGTGCCGGGTCCACGGGGTCTCCGGTCCGGCGTCCTGCGGGGCCGAGTACAGGCCGACCGTACGCCGCCCGTCCGCGTCCCCGCCGACGACCACCTGGACGCGTACCCCGCCCGACTCCGGCAGCACCAGCGGCGCCTCGATGACCAGCTCGTCGACCACGCTCGCGCCCGCCTCGTCACCGGCCCGCACGGCCAGCTCAACCAGTGCGGCGCCCGGTACGACGACCGTCCCGGCCACCGCGTGATCGGCCAGCCACGGCTGCGTACGCGTCGACAGCACGCCCGTCGCCAGCACCCCGCCCGACTCCGGGAGCGCCACCGACGCGCCCAGCACGGCGTGACCGGAGGCGCTGAGACCGAGCGCGGCGGCGTCGGAGCGGGTCTCCAGCGGACGCAGCCAGTACCAGTCGCGCTGGAAGGCGTACGTCGGCAGATCCACCCGGCGCCCGCCCGGAGCGAGCGCGGCAAGGCCGGCCGGGACCCCGGCGGCGAACAGCCGGCCGACGGCGGTCACGGCGGCCCGCGCCTCGGGGACGTCCGCGCGCAGGAACGGCACGAACAGCGCGTCGTCGGTGGCGCACTCCTGCCCCAGAGCGGTGAGCACACCGGCGGGACCGAGTTCGAGGAACGCGGTGACGCCCTGCGCCTGGAGAGCGGGGACCGCGTCGGCGAACCGGACGGCATCACGGACGTGCCGAACCCAGTAGTCGGGCGAGGTGAGTTCCTCGTGGGTGGCCAGTGCGCCGGTGACGTTGGAGACCACGCCGATCCGCGGTTCCTGGTGGGCGAGCCCGGCGGCGACCTGCCGGAACTCCGCGAGCATCGGGTCCATCAGCACCGAGTGGAAGGCGTGACTGACCGTCAACTTCTTCGTCTTGCGGCCCTGTTCGGCGAAGATCCGGGCCACCGCCTCGGCAGGCCCCCCCTCGCCGGAGATCACCACGGACGTCGGCCCGTTGATGGCCGCGATGCCCACGCCGTCGGTGAGCAG
>NZ_KQ949075.1:40928-43643 GCF_001514305.1 Streptomyces dysideae | reverse complement strand
GTCGGCCGCAGCCCCGAAGACGACGTCCTTCAGAGGCACGGACAGATGCTGATCCAGCTCCGCAACGACCGCGTCGAAGGCCTCCGCGAAGACGGGATACGTGTCATACAACTCCCGCCCCATACCAACCCGTTGCGACCCCTGCCCGGTGAACAGCACCGCCAGCCGACCGCCCGTGACCGCCGGAACATCGGCGGCCACCGACCGCAGCCCGGCCACCGCCTCGGTCAGGTTCTCCGCGACCGCCACCGCACGGTGATCGAGGGCCGCGCGGGTCGTCGCGAGCGAGTACGCCACGTCCGCCGGAGCCTGCCCGGCCGTCTCCAGGTGGTCGGCGAGCCGCTCCGCCTGCGCCTTGAGGGCGGGTGCGGAGCGCGCCGAGACCACGAACGGCAGCGGACCGGTGAACTCCCTCTTCTCCACGGGGGGTTCCTCGGCGGGCGCCTCCTCGATCACCACGTGGGAGTTCGTGCCGCTCACACCGAACGAGGAGACGCCGGCCCGGCGTGGACGCCCTTCCTCCCGGGGCCACGGGCGGGCCTCGGTGAGCAGTTCCACCGCACCCGCCGACCAGTCCACCTTCGGCGTCGGCTCATCCACATGCAGGGTCTTCGGCAGCTCCTCGTTCTGGAGCGCCATCACCATCTTGATGACACCGGCGACACCGGCCGCCGACTGCGCGTGCCCGATGTTGGACTTGAGGGAGCCCAGCCGGAGGGGGTGGTCCTGCAGGCGGTTCTGGCCGTAGGCGGCGATGACGGCCTGGGCCTCGATGGGGTCGCCGAGGGCCGTACCGGTGCCGTGCGCCTCGACGGCGTCCACATCAGCGGGCGTCAGACGGCCGTTGGCCAGGGCCTGGCGGATGACCCGCTGCTGGGAAGGGCCGTTGGGGGCGGTGAGGCCGTTGGAGGCGCCGTCCTGGTTGACGGCCGTACCGCGCACCACCGCGAGCACCCGGTGGCCGTTGCGGCGGGCGTCCGAGAGGCGCTCCAGGAGCAACAGGCCAGCGCCCTCGGACCAGTTGGTGCCGTCGGCGGCGGCTGCGAAAGCCTTGGCCCGGCCGTTCTTCGCCAGGCCGCGCTGGCGGGAGAACTCGATGAACCCGTCAGGGGTGGCCATGACGGCGACACCGCCCGCGAGGGCCATCGAGCACTCGCCGGTCCGCAGGGACTGCGTGGCCAGGTGGATGGCGACGAGGGAGGAGGAGCAGGCCGTCTCGACCGTGACCGCGGGCCCTTCGAGGCCGAGGGTGTAGGAGACGCGGCCGGAGGTGGCGCTGCCCGAGTTGCCGATGCCGAGCATGCCCTCGACGGACGGCGGGATGCGCTGGCCGACGGGGGCGTAGTCGTGGTGCATGACGCCGGTGAAGATGCCGATGCTCTGGCCGCCGAGGCCGGTCGGGTCGATGCCGGCCCGTTCGAAGGTCTCCCAGGAGGTCTCCAGCAGGAGCCGCTGCTGCGGGTTCATGGCGAGCGCCTCGCGCGGGGAGATCCCGAAGAAGCCCGCGTCGAACTCGCCGGCGTCGTGCAGGAACCCGCCGTGCCGGGCGTAGGAGGTGCCGGGGTGGTCGGGGTCGTCGTCGAAGAGGGTGTCCAGATCCCAGCCGCGGTTGCCGGGGAACTCGGTGATGGCGTCGGTGCCGTCGGCGACCAGCCGCCACAGCTCCTCGGGGCCGGTCACCCCGCCCGGGAGGCGGCACGCCATGCCGACGATCGCGATCGGTTCGTGTTTCTCGTCCTCGACCTCGCGCACCCGGCCGTTGGCCTTGCGCAGGTCGGTGAGCGCCTTCTTGAGGTACTCACGGAGTTTGTCCTCGGTGTGGTTGCTCATGTCTGCCTCTGTGTCCCTTCGCTCTCCGTGTCGTCCGGTGTCATCCGGTGTCATCCGGTGTCATCCGGTTGTCGTCCGTTCAGGACAGACCGAGCTCGTTGTCGATGAGGGCGAACATCTCGTCGTCGGTGACGGTGTCCAGATCCAGGCCGTCGGCCATGTCGTCAGTGAGGTCGGGGTGGAGGCTCTCCCACTGCGCGGTGAGCGCCTTGAGCCGCTGGGTGACCAGTTGGGCCTGGTCGGCCGGGTCGGCTTCGTCGCAGGCCGGGCGGGCTGTCATCGCCCGCTCCAGGCGGTCCAGTTCGGCCAGGACCGACAGTTCCTCCGCGGTCTGCGGCTCGGGCCGCAACTGCTCCTGGAGCAGTTCGACGAGGGCCGCGGGCGTCGGGTGGTCGAAGACGAGGGTCGCGGGCAGCCGGACCCCGGTGGCCTCGGTGAGCCGGTTGCGGAACTCGACGGCCGTGAGGGAGTCGAAGCCCGTGTCCTTGAACGCCCGGCCGGCGTCGACGGTGGCCGGGTTGGCCACCCCCAGGACCCCGGCGACCTGTACCCGCACCACGTCGAGCAGCAGTTGCGCGCGCTCCTCCGGGGTGCGGCCCGCGAGGCGTTGCAGGAGGGTCTCCCCCGCCGGCGCGGCCGCGGCCTTGGCGGTACGCCGGGCGGACGGCCGTACCAGGCCCTGCAGGATCGGCGGGACCGCGTCGCCGTCCGAGGAGCGGGACCGCAGTTCGGCCAGGTCCAGCCGGGCCGGCACGAGGAGCGCCTCGGTCGAACCGAGCGCCGCGTCGAACAGGGCCAGCCCCTCGGCGCTGGGCAGACCGAGCATGCCGCCCCGCTTACCGCGTTCCAGGTCGGCGCCGTCGAGGTGGGCGGTCATGCCGGTCG
>NZ_KQ949075.1:38080-40228 GCF_001514305.1 Streptomyces dysideae | reverse complement strand
TCCCCGGCCAGTTCGGCCGCACCCTCCGTCTCAAGACCACGCCGCCCCACAAGCAGCAGATGCTTCGCGCCATGCTCCTCGGCGAAGTGCCGGGCGACCAGTCGGCCCAGCGTGCCCAGACCACCCGTGACCAGCACCGTCCCCTCCGGGTCGAGTCCGCCGAAGGCGTCCTTGGCGGCCCGCGGTTCGCGGGTGAGGCGAGGTGCGGTGGCCTCGCCGGCGCGCAGCGCGAGCTGCGGTTCGCCGGAGGCGAGTGCGGCCGGCAGCCGGTCGGCGGACCGTTCGTCCAGGTCGACCAGGACGATCCGGCCCGGGTTCTCGGACTGCGCGGTGCGCACCAGCCCCCAGACCGCGCTGCCCGCCGGATCGGTCACGTCACGGACCGCGCCCCGGGTGACGACGGCCAGCCGGGAACCGTCGAACCGCGGCTCGGCCAGCCAGGCCTGGAGCACGCCGAGCGTCCGGGCCGCCACCTCGTGGGCACGGGCGACACCGTCCTCGCCGGTGGCCGACAGGTCGAGCAGGACCCAGTCGGGCGCGTCCTCGGCGAGCGCGCGTACGGCGGACTCGTCGGCGGCTTCGACCGGGGCCGGCCGGTCCGGCGCGGCGGGCTCGGGCAGGGCCACCGGGGTCCAGGTGAGGCGGTACAGGTTGTCGTGGGCCGGGCCTTCCGCCGTGCCGAGCTGCTGGGCGGAGACCTCACGCATGGTGAGGGTGCCGATGCCGGCGACGGGGGCCCCGGTGTGGTCGGCGAGGTCCAGTGTGATGCCGTCGGCGCCGGTACGGGCCGCGCGGACGCGCAGCGCGGTGGCGCCTGAGGCGTAGAGGGAGACCTCGTTCCAGGCGAACGGCAGCCGTGTCGTCCCCGGGGCGGTGCCGCCCGCCGAGGGAAGCAGCCCGGTCGTCTGGAGGGCGGCGTCGAGGAGCGCGGGGTGGATGCCGAAGCCCTCGGGTGTCTGTCCCTCGGGCAGGACGACCTCCGCGTACACCTCCTCGCCCTTGGCCCACACGGCCCGTACGCCCTGGAAGGCGGGCCCGTAGGCGTATCCGGCGTCGAGCTGACGGTCGTAGAAGCCGTCGAGGTCGACCTGTTCGGCCTGTGCGGGCGGCCAGACGCCCAGGTCGAAGCCGGCGTCCGGGTCCTGCTCGGTGAGGAAGCCGGTGACGTGCCGGGTCCACGGGGTGTCGGCATCGGCGTCCTGCGGGGCCGAGTGGACCGTGACCGGGCGCCGACCCAGTTCGTCGACGGCCGCCACCGACACCTGGATGCGTACTCCGCCCGTCTCGGGCAGCACCAGCGGCGCCTCGATGACCAGCTCGTCGACCGCGCTCGCGCCCGCCTCGTCACCGGCCCGCACGGCCAGCTCGACCAGTGCGGCGCCCGGTACGACGACCGTCCCGGCCACCGCGTGATCGGCCAGCCACGGCTGCGTACGCACCGACAGCACGCCCGTCGCCAGCACCCCGCCCGACTCCGGCAGCCGGGTGACCGCCCCGAGCAGCGGGTGGTCGGCGCCGCTCAGCCCGAGCGACGAGGCGTCACCCGCGCCGCCCCAGACCTGCGGCCAGTACCACTCACGCTGGAAGGCATACGTCGGCAGGTCCACGCGGCGGACGCCGGTGCCCGCGAAGAGCGGGGCCCAGTCGACCGCGCGGCCGACGGTGTGCAGCCTGCCGAGCGCGGTGAGCGCGGCCTCGGCCTCACCCCGGCCACGGCGCAGCAGGGTGGCGAGGTGGACATCGGCGCCGTCGAGGATCTCCTGTGCGAGGGCGGTGAGGACTCCGTCCGGCCCGGCCTCCAGGAACACGGTGACACCCTGCTCGTGCAGCGCGGCCACCCCGTCGGCGAAACGGACGGCGCCGCGGACGTGGCGTACCCAGTAGTCGGGCGAGGTGAGTTCCTCCTGGGTGGCCACCTTCCCGGTGACGTTGGAGACCACGGGGATGCGCGGCGCCTGGTAGGTGAGCCCGGCGGCGATCTCCCGGAACTCCGCCAGCATCGGGTCCATCAGCACCGAGTGGAACGCGTGACTGACCGTCAACTTCTTCGTCTTACGGCCCAGTTCCGCGAAGTGCGCCTCCACCGCCTCGGCCTCGGCCTCGACGCCCGAAATCACCACGGACATCGGCCCGTTGATCGCCGCGATA
>NZ_KQ949075.1:35192-37341 GCF_001514305.1 Streptomyces dysideae | reverse complement strand
AACATCGGCGGCCACCGACCGCAGCCCGGCCACCGCCTCCTCACGCTCGGCGGCGACCACGACGGCCCGGTGATCGAGAGCCGCGCGCGAGGCCACCAGCGAGTAGGCCACGTCGGCCAGGGTCTGGTCCCCTGCCTCCAGGTGGTCGGCGAGCCGCTCCGCCTGCGCCTGGAGCGCGGCCGCCGAGCGGGCCGAGACCACGAACGGCAGCGGACCGGTGAACTCCGTCTCCTCCGCCGCGGGTTCCTCGGCGGGCGCCTCCTCGATCACCACGTGGGAGTTCGTGCCGCTCACACCGAACGACGACACACCGGCCCGGCGCGGACGCCCCTCCTCCCGAGGCCACTCACGCGCCTCGGTCAGCAGTTCCACCGCACCCGCCGACCAGTCCACCTTCGGCGTCGGCTCATCCACATGCAGGGTCTTCGGCAGCTCCTCGTTCTGGAGCGCCATCACCATCTTGATCACGCTCGCGACGCCGGCGGCGCCCTGCGAGTGACCGATGTTGGACTTCACGGAGCCGAGCCACAGGGGATCGTGGTCGCCCCGGTCCCGCCCGTAGGTGGCGAGCAGGGCCTGCGCCTCGATCGGGTCGCCGAGGGCCGTACCGGTGCCGTGCGCCTCGACGGCGTCCACATCAGCGGGCGTCAGACGGCCGTTGGCCAGGGCCTGGCGGATGACCCGCTGCTGGGAGGGACCGTTGGGGGCGGTGAGGCCGTTGGAGGCGCCGTCCTGGTTGACGGCCGTACCGCGCACCACCGCGAGCACCGGGTGCCCGTTACGTCGCGCGTCCGACAGTTTCTCCACCAGCAGGACGCCGACGCCCTCGGACCATGCGGTGCCGTCGGCGGCGGCGGAGAACGCCTTGACGTGGCCGTCGCGGGCGAGTCCCCGCTGGCGGGAGAACTCCACGAAGGTGTCCGGTGTCGCCATGACCATCACGCCGCCCGCGAGGGCCATCGAGCACTCGCCGGTCCGCAGTGCCTGCACGGCCATGTGCAGGGCGACCAGCGAGGAGGAGCAGGCGGTGTCGACACTGACGGAGGGCCCTTCCAGGCCCAGCGTGTAGGAGACGCGGCCCGAGGCGACGCTGCCCGCGGTGCCGGTCAGCCGGAGGCCCTGGAGTTCGCCGGGCGCCCGCTGGAGGCGGACGGTGTAGTCGTGGCTGATGATGCCGGTGAAGACGCCGGTGTCTGAGCCGCGCAAGGTCGTCGGGTCGATGCCGGCCCGCTCCACCGTCTCCCAGCTGACCTCCAGGAGCAGTCGCTGCTGCGGGTCCATGGCGAGCGCCTCGCGCGGGGAGATCCCGAAGAAGCCCGCGTCGAACTCGCCGACGTCGTGCAGGAACGCGCCACGGTCGACGTACGACCGGTCGACGGCGTCCGGGTCCGGGTCGAAGAGTGTGTCCAGATCCCAGCCGCGGTTGTCGGGGAAGCCGCCCATGACGTCGGCGCCGTCGGCGACCAGCCGCCACAGCGCCTCCGGGCTGGTGGCCCCGCCCGGGAAACGGCAGCCCATGGCGACGATCGCGATCGGCTCGTCAGGGGCGTCGGACCGTCCGCCGTCCGGGCCGGTGTGCTGCGTGGGCGTGCTGGCGATGGCGGTCGACTGCTGTTCGCCGATGCCGAGTTCGTCGTGGAGGTGACCGGCCAGGGCGGCCGGCGTCGGGTAGTCGAAGACGACGGTCGCCGACAGCCGGACGCCGGTGGCGGCCGAGAGACGGTTGCGCAGCTCGACGGAGGTCAGCGAGTCGAAGCCCGCGTCCTTGAAGGCGCGTTCCCCGTCGACCGTGTGGGCGGCGGCGTGGCCGAGGACGGTCGCGGCCTGGGCGCGGACCAGGCCGAGCAGGCGCAGGTCCTGCTCCTCCCGTGACAGGCCCGCGAGCTCCTGGGCCAGCGAACCGGCCGGTGCTGTCCCCGAGTTGGCGGTCTGCCGGGTCTGCCGTACGAGTCCGCGCAGGAGCTGGGGTACGGCCTGGGCCGCGGCGCGGGACTGCAGGCCCGCGAGGTCCAGGCGGGCCGGCACGAGGACGGCTTCGGGCGAGCGCAGGCCCGCGTCGAAGAGCGCGTTGCCGGTCTCGGCGGTGATGCCTAGCATGCCGTCGCGCTTGTTGCGCTGGAGCGCGGCGGTGTCCAGCGTGCCGGCCATG
>NZ_KQ949075.1:31492-34519 GCF_001514305.1 Streptomyces dysideae | reverse complement strand
GTCTCAAGACCACGCCGCCCCACAAGCAGCAGATGCTTCGCGCCATGCTCCTCGGCGAAGTGCCGGGCGACCAGTCGGCCCAGCGTGCCCAGACCACCCGTGACCAGCACCGTCCCCTCCGGGTCGAGGGGGCGCGGGACGGTGAGGACGACCTTGCCGACATGGCGGGCCTGGCTGACGTACCGGAAGGCCTCGGGGGCCCTGCGGACGTCCCAGGCCCTCACCGGCAGGGGGCTCAGGTCTCCCCGCTCGAAGAGGGAGACGAGTTCGGTGAGGATCTCCTGCACCCGGTCCGGGCCGGCCTCGACGAGGTCGAACGCCTGGTAGGCGACGCCGGGATACGCGGCCGCCACCTCGTCGGCGTCGCGGATGTCCGTCTTGCCCATCTCCAGGAAGCGGCCGCCACGGGGTAGCAGGTCGAGGGAGGCGTCGACGAACTCGTGGGCGAGCGCGTCGAGGACGACGTCCACGCCCCGGCCGTCGGTGGCCTCGAGGAACTGCTCCCTGAAGACGAGGGTGCGGGAGTTGCCGATGTGCCGCTCGTCGAGGCCGCTCGCGCGCAGGGCGTCCCACTTGCCGGGGCTGGCGGTGCCGAACACCTCGACGCCCGCCTGCCGGGCCAGCTGGACGGCGGCCATGCCGACTCCGCCCGCGGCGGCGTGCACCAGCACGGACTCGCCCGCGCTCAGGCCGGCCCGGTCGAACAGGCCGTAGTACGCGGTCGTGAAGACGATCGGGACGCTCGCGGCCTGCTCGTACGTCCACCCTGCGGGCATCCGGACGAGATGGCGGTGGTCGGCGAGCGCCTGCGGCCCGAAGCCGTCGCGCAGCAGGCCCATCACCCGGTCGCCGGGCGTGAGCGAGGTGACGCCGGGCCCGGTCTCCAGGACGACACCAGCGCCCTCGCCGCCGAAGTGGGCGGTGCCCGGGTACATGCCGAGGGCGATCAGCACGTCACGGAAGTTCAGGCCGGCCGCGCGCACGGCGATCCGGACCTGTCCCTCGGCGAGCGGCTCGCGCACCTCGGGGCTGGGCAGCAGTGCCAGGTTCTCCAGGGTGCCGGTGGTGGTGACGTCCAGGTGCCAGGCGTCGGTGCCGGCCGGGACGGCCAGGGCGTCGGAGGCGGCGGCGCGGGCGAGGCGGGGTGTGCTCGCGCGGCCCGCGCGGACGGCCAGCTGCGGTTCGCCGGTGGCGAGGGCGGCGGGCAGCGCGTCGCGGGAGGTGGGGTCGTCGTCGAGGGCGGCCAGGACGATCCGGTCGGGGTTCTCGGACTGGGCGGAGCGCACCAGGCCCCAGACCGCCGAGGCGGCCGGATCGCTGATCGGGTCCCGGGTGAGGACGACCAGCCAGCCGCCCGCCCCGCCGAGGTGGCCCTGCAGTACGGCGAGCACCCGCGTGGTCAGGTCGAGGGCGCCGCCGGGTCCGTCGGTGACGGCCGCGGTGAAGTCGGCCACCACGTCGGCCGTGTCCGTCTCCCCCGCCAGAGCCTCCTCCGTGGTGGCGAGGGGGGTCCAGTCGACGAGGAACAGGGAGTCGTGCACGGGGGTGCGCGCGGCGCCGAGCTGCTCGGTTGAGACCGGGCGCAGCACCATCGAGCCGATGGCGGCGACGGGGGCGCCGGTGTGGTCGGCGAGGCTCAGGGAGATGCCGTCGGCACCGGCCGGGACCGCGCGGACGCGCAGCTCGGTGGCGCCGGAGGCGTGCAGGGTCACCTGGTTCCAGGCGAACGGCAGCCTGGTCTGCTCGGCGTCCGCTTCCTGGCCGGGGCAGAACATGCCGGTCTGCAGAGCGGCGTCGAGGAGCGCGGGGTGGATACCGAAGGCCTCGGCCGTCTGTCCCTCGGGGAGTGCGACGTCGGCGAAGACCTCCTCGCCGCGCCGCCAGACGCGCCGGATGCCCTGGAAGACGGGGCCGTACTCCAGCCCGGCCGCGCGCCGGCCGTCGTAGAAGCCGTCGAGGTCGATCTTCTCGACCTGCGCGGGCGGCCATATGGTGAAGTCGAACTCCGGTGCTGTGACGGCCTGTTCGGTGAGTGTGCCGGTGATGTGCCGGGTCCACGGGGTCTCCGGTCCGGCGCCCTGGGCGGCCGAGTACAGGCTGACGCTCCGGCGCCCGTCCTGGGCACCGCCCACGACGACCTGGACGCGCACGCCGCCCGTCCCGGACAGCACCAGCGGGGCCTCGATGACGAGTTCCTCGACCGTGCTCGCGCCGGCCTCGTCGCCGGTCCGCACCACCATCTCCACCAGCGAGGCGCCCGGTACGACGACGGTCCCCGACACCACGTGGTCGGCCAGCCACGGATGGCTGCGCAGCGAGAGCAGGCCGGTGGCCAACACGCCGCCGGATTCCGGCAGTTGGGTGACGGCCCCGAGGAGGGGGTGTTCCGCCCCGGCGAGTCCGGCGCCGGAGACGTCGGCGGTCCGGCCGACGTCCTCCAGCCAGTACCGCTCGCGCTGGAAGGCGTACGTCGGCAGGTCCACGCGGCGGGCGCCGGTGCCGGCGAAGACGCTCTCCCGGTCCAGGGCGACGCCGTACTCGAAGAGCTGGCCGAGGGCGGTGACGGCGGCGCGCGGTTCGGCGACGCCGTTCCGCTGCAGGGTGACGAACCCGGTGCCGGCGCTGTCCGTGAGGCAGCCCTGTGCGAGGGCGGTGAGGACTCCGTCCGGCCCGGCCTCCAGGAACACGGTGACACCCTGCTCGTGCAGCGCGGCCACCCCGTCGGCGAAGCGGACGGCGCCGCGGACGTGGCGTACCCAGTAGTCGGGCGAGGTGAGTTCCTCCTGGGTGGCCACCTTTCCGGTGACGTTGGAGACCACGGGGATGCGCGGCGCCTGGTAGGTGAGCCCGGCGGCGATCTCCCGGAACTCCGCCAGCATCGGGTCCATCAGCACCGAGTGGAACGCGTGACTGACCGTCAACTTCTTCGTCTTACGGCCCAGTTCCGCGAAGTGCGCCTCCACCGCCTCGGCCTCGGCCTCGACGCCCGAAATCACCACGGACATCGGCCCGTTGATGGCCGCGATG
>NZ_KQ949075.1:0-30788 GCF_001514305.1 Streptomyces dysideae | reverse complement strand
AGCCGCCCTCGCCCTCGCCCTCGCCCGCGGCGACGGCCCGCAGGCCGGCGATGGCCTCGGGCAGGTCGTCGGCGACGACGGCCGTGCGGTGGTCGAGGGCGGCACGGGTGGTGAGCAGCGAGTACGCGACGTCCGCCGGAGCCCACTCCCCCGTTTCCAGGTGGTCGGCGAGCCGCTCCGCCTGCGCCTGGAGCGCGGCCGCCGAGCGGGCCGAGACCACGAACGGCAGCGGACCGGTGAACTCCGTCTCCTCCGCCGCGGGTTCCTCGGCGGGCGCCTCCTCGATGACGACGTGCGCGTTCGTGCCGCTCACACCGAACGACGAGACACCGGCCCGGCGTGGGCGGCCGTCCTCCCGGGGCCACGGGCGGGCCTCGGTGAGCAGTTCCACCGCGCCCTCCGACCAGTCGACGTGGGGGGTGGGCTCGTCGGCGTGGAGGGTCTTGGGGAGTTCCTCGTTGCGCAGGGCCATCGTCATCTTGATGACGCCGGCGACGCCGGCCGCGGCCTGTGCGTGTCCGATGTTGGACTTCAGGGAGCCCAGCCACAGCGGGCGGTCGTCGGGGCGGTTCTGGCCGTAGGCGGCGAGGATGGCCTGGGCCTCGATGGGGTCGCCCAGGGTGGTGCCGGTGCCGTGGGCCTCGACGGCGTCCACATCGGCGGGCGTCAGACGGCCGTTGGCCAGGGCCTGGCGGATGACCCGCTGCTGGGAGGGACCGTTGGGGGCGGTGAGGCCGTTGGAGGCGCCGTCCTGGTTGACGGCGGACCCGCGGACCACGGCGAGCACCGGGTGTCCGTTGCGGCGCGCGTCGGACAGCCGTTCCAGGAGGACGACGGCGACGCCCTCGGACCAGGCGGTGCCGTCGGCCGCGGCGGAGAACGCCTTGGCCCTGCCGTCGGCCGCGAGGCCGCGCTGGCGGGAGAACTCCACGAAGACGCCGGGGGTCGGCATCAGGGCCGCGCCGCCCGCGAGGGCCATGGCGCACTCGCCGCCCTGCAGGGACCTGACGGCGAGGTGGAGGGCGACCAGTGAGGAGGAGCAGGCGGTGTCGACCGTGACGGCCGGGCCTTCGAGGCCGAGGGTGTAGGAGACGCGGCCGGAGGCGACGCTGCCGGCGATGCCGATGCCGATGTAGCCCTCGGTACCCTCGGGGACCTGCTGGATGTTGCTGCCGTAGTCGTGGTGCATGAGGCCGCTGAAGACGCCGATGTGCGCGCCGCCCAGCGCGGTCGGGTCGATGCCGGCGCGTTCGAAGGTCTCCCAGGAGGTCTCCAGCAGCAGCCGCTGCTGTGGGTCCATCGCCACGGCCTCGCGCGGGGAGATCCCGAAGAAGCCGGCGTCGAACTCGGCGATCTCCGGGAGGAATCCGCCGTGCCGGGTGTAGGACGTGCCCGGGTGGTCGGGGTCGGGGTGGTAGAGGTGCTCGAGGTCCCAGCCGCGGTTGCCGGGGAACTCCGAGATGGCGTCGGTGCCGTCGGCGACCAGCCGCCACAGCTCCTCGGGGCCGGTGGCGCCGCCCGGCAGCCGGCAGCCCATGGCGACGATCGCGATGGGCTCGTCGGACGCGGATGTCTCCGGGACCTCGACGGCCGGTTCCTCGTCGAGGAGGCCGAACAGCCGGCGGCGCAGGTGGGCGGCGACGGCGGCTGGCTTGGGCTGGTCGAAGGCGAGCGTGACCGGCAGCCGTAGCCCGGTCTCCTGGGTGAGGCGGTTGCGCAGTGCGACGGCGGTGGCGGAGGTGAAGCCGAGTTCCTTGAAGCTGCGGCCGGTGTCGAGGGCGGCCAGGCCGGTGATGGCGCGGACCTGCTCGGCGACCAGTTCCAGCAGGACGCGCTGCTGCTCGGCCTCGGACAGGCCGTCGAGGCGGGCCCGCAGAATGTCGGTGGCGCGCTCGTCGGGGGCGGCGCCCGCACCGCGCGGGACGTCGATGAGGTCGGTGAGGAGCACGGGTACCTCGCCGTCGCCGAGCGCGGTGACGTCCGGGCGTACGGCGGCCAGTTGGGGCTGGGCGACGGTGTGCGCGGCGTCGAACATGGCGAGGGCGTCGTGCGCCGACAGCGCACCCACCGGCCACGGGTGCCCGGCCGTGGTGGCGGCGCCCTCCCAGGGGCCCAGGGCCAGGGACAGCGCAGGCAGACCGCGGGCGTGGCGGTGGCCGGCGAGGGCGTCGAGGGCCGCGGCGGCGGCAGCGGCGGGCCCGTGTCCGGGGGTGCCGAGGAGACCGTCGGCGGTGGTCACCACGATGAACGTGGCGAGCATCGAGTTCTTGGTCAGTTCGTGCAGGGCGAGGGCGCCCTGCAGGGCGAGGCGGCGGCCCTGCCGGGTACCGAGGTCCTCGCGGCCCGCGGTGTGCACGACCGCGGTGATCGGCGGGGCGGACCGGGCGAACAGTTTGGCGAGCGCCTTGCGGTCCGCGACGTCGCAGGTCTCGACGCGTACGTCGACGCCGGCCCGGGCGAGTTCGTCGCGCAGGGCGGTGTGCGCGCGGCCGTCCTTGCCGGCCAGCAGGACGCGGCGGGCGCCGTACAGCGCGACGAGGTGGCGGGTGATGTGCTCGGCTGCGGTGCCGTCGGCGCCGGTCACCAGGACGGTGCCGCTGGTGTCGGGGGCGCCGGCGCGGCTGCCGGTGGCGGCGGAGAAGGCGCTGCCGACGGCCGCGGCGCGGACCAGGCGGGGGCGCAGGACGACGCCGTCGCGGATGGCGGTCTGTGGTTCGGCGGCGGCGACCGCCAGGGAGAGGGCAGCGGCGAGCCGGGGCGCGTCGTTCTCCTCGTCGGCTCCGAGGTCGGTCAGCACGAACCGTTCCGGGAAGTCCGTCTGGTAGGAGCGCAGCAGGCCCCACACGGCGGCGTGGGCGAGGCCGTCGAGGGCGTCGTCGGGTCCGGTGGCGACGGCGTCGCGGGTGGCGACGACGAGCGGTACGGCGGCGGTGCGCTCCTCGGCGAGCCAGCCGTCGAGCGCCTCGGTGAGCCGGGCGACGAGGGCCTCGATCCCGTCGGTGCGGCCGACAGGGCCGCTGCCGTGGGCGTCGCCGAGGAGGAGTACGGCGACGTCGGGGGCGTCGGCGCCGGTGCCGAGCTCTTCCACCAGGGAGTCGAGGGCGTCGGTGCCGGCGAGCGCGTCGACGTCGGCGAGGTCGGCGAGGCCGCCCAGGGAGAGGTGGGTCTCGACGGTGTTGCCGAGGTCGCGCAGGGCGCCGGTGAGTGCCGTGCCGTAGATGTCGCCGGCCAGTACCCAGCGGCCGGGGACGACGCGGGGGGCGGGCACGGAGGGCAGTGGCAGCCAGTCGGTGCGGAAGAGGGACTCGTAGCGGCCGTCGCCAGAGGCGCGCAGCCGGGCCGGGCGCTCCAGCAGGACGTGCCGCATGATCTTGCCGGAGGCGGTGCGGGGGATGCGCTCGATCTCGTACAGCTCCTCGGGCACCTTGTAGTAGGCGAGGTGTTCGCGGCACGTGTCGAAGAGGCGCTCCAGGTCGACGCCCTGCGGTCCGGGGACGAGGAAGGCGACCGGGACCTCGCCGAGGACCTCGTGGGGCCGGCCCGCGACCGCCACGTCGGCGACGCCGGGCACGGCACGCAGGACGTCCTCCACCTCGCCGGGGTGGATGTTCTCGCCGCCGCGGATGATCAGCTCCTTGATGCGGCCGGTGACGGTGAAGTAGCCCTGCTCGTCGCGGCGGGCCAGGTCGCCGGTGCGGAACCAGCCGTCGCGCAGGGCGGCGGCGGTGGCCTCGGGCTGGTTGTGGTAGCCGACCATGACGCTGGCGCCCTTGACCCAGACCTCGCCCTCCGCGCCGACGGGGACGTCCACGCCGGTCTCGGGGTCGACAAGCCGCACGTCGAGGCCGGGGACGGGCAGCCCGCAGGAGCCCTCGACGCGGGCGCCGGTGGGCCAGTTGATGGTGATGGAGCCGCAGGTCTCGGTGGAGCCGTAGGCGTCCAGCAGCGGGGCGCCGAACACCTCCTCGAAGGAGCGGCGCAGCTCGGCGGTGGTGATGGCGCCGCCGACCAGGCACATGCGCAGGTCGGGTGCGGTGAAACCGGTCTCCCGGGCGGCCTGCACGAGATACCGGTACATGGTCGGCACGCCCGCCAGGAAGGTGGCCCGCTCCTCGTGTACGGCGTCGAGGATCTCGTCGGCGGAGAAGCCGTCGACGATCCGGGCGGTGGCGCCGACGGCCGTCACGGTCAGCACGCAGACGATGTGGGCGAGGCTGTGGAACAGCGGCAGCGGCCAGACGACCCGGTCCTCGTGGGTGAGGCCGGGTATGGGGGCGTAGCAGGCGGCCACAGAGGTGAGGCAGTTGCGCTGGGTGGACAGCACACCCTTGGGCCTGCCGGTGGTACCGGAGGTGTAGAGCATCCAGGCGACGTCGTCGAGGCCGAGGTCGTCGCGGGCGGGCTCGGCGGGTTCGGTGGCGGCGAGTTTCTCGAAGGAGACGGTGCCCACGGGGGCGGGTTCGTCGCCGGTGACGACGACGCGCAGCTGGGGGCGGTCCTTCACGAGCCGGGTGACGATCTCCATGCGGGAGGGTTCCGTGATGAGGACCCGGGCGCCGCTGTCGTCCAGGAGGTAGGCGAGTTCGGACTCGGTGAGGCGGGGGTTGAGGGGGACGCCGACGGCTGCGGCCCGGGTGATCGCGAGGTAGCTCTCGACGAACTCGACGCTGTTGCCGTGCAGGATCGCGGCCCGGTCGCCGGGCTGGAGACGCAGGGCCGCCAGGTGGCCGGCGAGCCGGCGGGTGCGGGCCTCCAGCTCGGCATGGCTCACGCTTCGCCTGGCGTCCCGGTAGGCGGTCTTGTTTCCGAAGCGATCGGAGTTCGCCCTCAGCAGCTGAGGCACCGGACGGATCAATTCGGTTCGCAGCACGGCGAAACACCTCTCATCGAAAGGAGACTCATGAACAGGCATGGACGGGCTCATGCGGAGACTTCAGCGTCACATTTCGGCCGTGTCCGTGGGCCACTATCACCCCCCCTAAAAGGACCCTGTATCGGCGGTCGTCCGGGTATGTGCGGGGTATGCGGCGGGCGAGTGTGGCGCAATGCGAAGGTAATTTCCGCAGCTCACTCGGAGGCGTTTCGATGTCGCATTCCCCTGGGACGGTGCCGGGGATTTCCGGCCGTACCCGGCTGTTCGCGGTGCTCGGTGATCCGGTACGGCAGGTGCGGGCGCCGGAGCTGCTCAACCCGGTCTTCGCCGAGCTCGGTCTGGACGCGGTCCTCGTACCGGTGCAGGCCTCCGCGGCTCATCTGGGCGAGGTGGTGCGGGGCCTGCAGCGGGCGGGCAACGTGGACGGGCTGCTGGTGACCGTCCCGCACAAGGCCGCGGCGCGGGCCTTCGCCGACGTGCGCAGTCCGGCGGTGGAGCTGGCGGGCGGCACCAACGCGCTGCGGCGCGGCGCTGACGGCCGCTGGTACGCGGAGAACTTCGACGGCGCCGGTTTCGTGGCCGGCCTGACCGCCGCCGGCCATCCGCCGGCCGGGAAGCGGGTGACGCTGGTGGGCGCGGGCGGGGCCGGCGGCGCGATCGCGGCGGCGCTGGTGCTCGCCGGGGTGGCCCGCCTGGACATCGTCGACGTGGACCAAAGCCGGGTCCGCACGCTCCTGACCCGTCTGTCCGCCCACGCACAGGGCCGCGTACACGGGGGCGAGCTCCCGCCCGAGGCCCCGACAGACCTGGTGGTGAACGCCACCCCCCTGGGCCTGCGCCCCGACGACCCTCTCCCTTTCGACCCGTCCCAGCTGGCCCCCGGCACGGTGGTGGCGGACATCATCATGACCCCCCGCGAAACCCGCCTCCTCCGCTCCGCGACCGCCCACGGCCTCCCGATCCACCACGGCGAACACATGCTGACCCAGCAACTGCACCTGTACCGGGAGTTCTTCGCCCTGCACCCGGCGGAGGCGGCCATCAGCGCCAGGCCCGGATTGCCGGACAGTGCGGGCCCGGTTCCCCCCGCGTGACCGGGGCCTTCTTAGCCTGCGCGCATGAATCCCACGATCGGCGACATCACGGACCAGCGGCCCCGGGGCCTCGCCCGGTTCCCCGACGACATCGAAGCCCGGCTGGCGGACGCGGTGGCCCGGCCGGCCGACCAGCAGCCCGAGTGGCCCGACCCGGCCCGTGCCCGGGCCGCGCGGGACGCGCTGACCCAGCTCCCGCCGCTCGTCGTGCCAGGTGAGGTCGACAGGCTGCAGGCCAGGCTGTCCCAGGTGGCCCAGGGGCAGGCGTTTCTCCTCCAGGCCGGCGACTGCGCGGAGACGTTCGACGGCAACACGGAGTCCCACGTCACCGCCAACATCCGCACTCTGCTCCAGATGGCCGTGGTCCTCACGTACGCGGCCAGCCTCCCCGTCGTGAAGATCGGCCGGATCGCCGGCCAGTACGCCAAGCCCCGCTCCAACGCGACCGACGCGCTGGGCCTGCCGGTGTACCGCGGCGACATCGTGAACTCCCTCGACCCGGCCCCGGGCGCCCGCGCGGCGGACCCGTCCCGGATGTTGCGCGCGTACGCGCACTCGGCCGCCTCCCTCAACCTGGTCCGCGCCATGGCCGCGTCGGGCGTCGCCGACCTCGGCCGGGTGCACGACTGGAACCGCGACTTCGTCCGTACGTCGTCCGCCGGCGAGCGGTACGAGGCGCTGGCCGGCGAGATCGACCGGGGCCTGTCCTTCATGGCCGCGTCCGGCGCGGACCACGGCGCCCTGCACACCACGGAGATCTACGCCAGCCACGAGGCCCTGCTGCTGGAGTACGAGCACGGCCTCCTGCGCTGGACCGGCGCACCGGCCGGCGAGCCCCGGCTGTACGGGCTGTCGTCGCACATGCTGTGGATCGGCGAGCGCACCCGCCGCCCGGACGGCGCCCACATCGCGCTCGCCTCGCTGCTCGCCAACCCGATCGGCCTGAAGCTCGGCCCCGGCACCTCCCCCGAGCAGGCCGTCGAGTACGTCGAGCGGCTCGACCCGGACAACGTGCCGGGCCGGCTCACCCTGATCAGCCGCATGGGCAGCGAGAAGGTCCGCGACGTCCTGCCGGCGCTCGTGGAGAAGGTCGAGGCGAGCGGCCACCGGGTGGTGTGGCAGTGCGACCCGATGCACGGCAACACCTACGAGGCGGCCAGCGGCTACAAGACCCGGAACTTCGACCGCATCCTCGACGAGGTGAAGGGCTTCTTCGAGGTGCACAAGGCGCTGGGCAGCCACCCGGGCGGCCTGCACATCGAACTCACCGGCGACGACGTCACTGAGTGCCTGGGCGGCGCCGAGCAGATCGACGAGGATGCGCTGGCCCTGCGCTACGAGACGAGCTGCGACCCGCGCCTGAACCCGAAGCAGTCGGTCGAACTGGCCTTCCTGGTCGCCGAGATGCTCCGCCCATGACGCTCCACCACGCAGCAGCAGAAGGGGCGCCCGGAATCTCCGGGCGCCCCTTCTGCGTGGGCCGCTTTCCTCACCGTCGGCCACCGGGCGGAGCGCGCACCCCCGCGGGCAGGGTGACGGCGGTCAGCAGCAGCCCGCGCGCGGCGGTCCACCGCCCGTCGAGCACCGCACGGGGCTGTCCGCCCAGCACGAGCCCCGGCACCGCGAGCCGGGCCCGGAAGGAGCCGTCGACGGGGTCGAGGGTGATCGCCGCGTCCTCGAAGCCGAGCCGCACGCCGGTCGCCGGGAACGTCGTCTTGTACACCGCTTCCTTGGCGCTGAACAGCAGCCGGTCCCACGCGATCGACGGACGCGCCCGCAGCAGCAGCCGTATGTGTGCCCGTTCACCGGGCAGGGCGATCGCCTCCAGGAGGCCGTCGGTGAGCGGTTCGGCGGGCTCGGCGTCGATACCGAGGGCCACGACGTCGCGCCGCCGGGCGAGCGCGGCGCCCCGGTATCCCGGGCAGTGCGTCATGCTGCCGACGACGCCGGCCGGCCACCGCGGGGCCCCGTCGGGCCGGGGCGGCAACGGGACGGCCGTACCGCCGAGCTGCGTCAGCGCGCGGCGGGCGCACAGTCGTACGGTGGTGAACTCGCGTCTGCGTTCCGGCACGGCCCGCGCCACATGGGCGGCCTCTCCGGCCAGGAGACGCGCGTACGGCGGGTCCCCGAACTCCTCGGCGAAGACGACGGGTGGCGGCAGCAGCGGCGCGAGGAGGGCCCTCGCGGTCATTCCGGCAGCAGGGCCGGGTGGCGCCAGGCGAGGGCGGTGTACCGCTCGGCGCGCGTCGCGGCGCTCTCCTCCAGCTCCCCGGAGTACGAGCCGAGCCGCCCGGTGAAAATGCCGATCGCGGCGTCGAGTGCGACATTGACGCTTATTGCGGAAGGCACCTCAGTGGTGACGTTATCGGATGACTGAGCGGACATGATGACCCCTCCCTTTCCGGCCACGAAACTTCCCTTGTAAAAAAGGTAGAAGTTCCGGCCGTCCGGGGGATCCCCTAGCCCACCCCTGCATTTCGTGCGACTGACTCCATCATCGGCCCCATTACAGGGCCGGGAATTCCGCTCGGACCGCCGCCACTTCAGGCCAGCTGAGGGTGACGGCCGAGAAGGCGCGGCTCCTGGTTGAGGATGGCGCGCTCCAGCTCCTGGAGGTCCCGCGTCGGGTCGAGGCCGTGGACGTCGACGAGCGCCTGCCGGGTGCGGCGGTACGCGGCGAGCGCCTCGGTCTGCTGACCGCAGCGGTACAGGGCGAGCATGAGCTGGTGGCACAGCCGTTCCCGGGTGGGTGAGGCGGCGGCCGCCTGCTCGAGGTCGGCGACGAGTTCGCGGTGTCGGCCCAGTTCCAGTCCGGCGGCCGCCCAGTCCTCGTAGACGGTGAGCCGCTCCCGTTCGAGCTGGGCGAAGGAGGGCCAGCCGATGCCGACCTCGGCGAGGTCGACGAGGACGGAGTCCCGCCACAGGCCGAGCGCCTGGGTGAGGGAGTCGACGGCCACGTCCGGGAAGCCGGCGGCGAGTTCGGCGCGTCCGGTGGCGGCGAGCCGGCGGAAGCGGAAGGCGTCGACGGTTTCGGTGTCGAGGTGCAGCTGGTAGCCGTGCGGAGCGGTGACCAGGCGGACGCCACGGCTGTCGGCGCCGGCCTGGTCGAGGAGCCTGCGGATGCCCGAGACGCCGTTCTGCACCATCTTCCGTGACGTCATGGGCGCGTCGTCGCCCCACAGGGCCGCGATGAGGCGGCTGGTGGCGACGACCTTGTTCGGGTTGAGCAGGAGGTAGCCAAAGGTGGCCCGCTGCACTACGCCGCCCAGCGGCAGAGCCCGGTCGGTGACGACTTCGAGCGGGCCAAGCAGGTTGAACTGCATCTTTCCCCCCACGCGTTTGACAGTCCGAGTTGCTACCCCTATCAAACAAACCGACCGCACTGTTTGTCAAGCGATTAGCGAGCTTCGACTCAACGGTCACGGCGGAGCCAAAAGGACCACGAATCCTGCTCCATCCGGACTCCTGTGCCCCGAAACACCTGGATAGAAGCGGACAAAGCTCGCCATCCAGAGATCCACGCCCAGCCGTTTCCGAACTCTTACGAAACCAGCATGCCTGTTTTTTTGCGAGGAAGGAAACCCAATGTTCACCTGTCGCCACGCCCGGACGGCACGAAGTGGTGCCGTGCCGCCGCGCCCACGACCCGCGGCAGCACGAGCGCCCAGAAGCGGGCCAGCACGGACCGCTCCAGCCAACCGGCGTCACTCTCCCCCAGGGCCTCCAGACCGGCCGCCATGGCCACCACGACGGCCGCTACCTCGTGGGGCGACTCGTCAGTCAGGAGAGAGCCCTCCTTGCCCGCACGCGTCAGCGTGTCCTCGACCCACTTCTGCCAGGCACGCCAGAGGTCCGGCGCGGACCCGGACCCCTCACCCTGGCCGCTGAGCCGGAACCCGGCGCGCAGCACCACATCCCGCCCGAGCCCCTGGACGAGCTCGTGGCTGGCGTCGATGAGCAGTTGCACGGCGCGCACCTCGCGGGGGCGGGTGATCCAGCGCAGCCGCCCCTCCGCCGCCACGACCACCGCGTCGAGGAGGGCCGCCTTGTTGGGGAAGTGGAAGTGCAGCGCGCCGTTGCTGACCCCGGCCCTGGCGCTGATGGTCGCCAGTGAGGCCGACGCCGGGCCGTCCTGGTCGAACAGTTCAGCCGCGGCTTTGATGAGGGCATTGCGCGTCCGAATCGCGCGTTCCTGCATGGCCATGAGGCTCCGTCGCTCTCTAGGGGGTCGCCACTACGAGGTCGGCGCATGGTTCGGCCACCTCGCTCCCCCGCCGGAGATCAGCCTAACAAACCGGCGCAGCGGTTTGTAGGGTTGGGGGTGCGCCCAGGAGGAAAACGGCCTGAAGGCGCACATGGGGTCCGCGCCCCACAGGACGCGGACCCCATGTGCGTACGACTGCGTACGACTACGCCGACTGCGCATGACTGCGTGCGACCTGCGCACCGGTCGCCGGCGGACTACGACCGCAGCAGCACAGGCAGCCTGCCGTAGCCGTTCAGCAGGAACGTCGGCAGCGGGCGCAGTTCCTCCACGGGGCAGCCCAGCGCCAGGCCGGGAAAGCGCTCGAACAGCGACCGGAAGGCCGCGGTCGCCTCCAGCATCGCCAGCGGGGCGCCGAGGCAGCGGTGCACTCCATGACCGAAACCGAGGACGTCACGGTCGGTGCGGAGCACGTCGAAGCGAGCGGCATCCTCCCCGTGCCGCTCGGTCTCCCGTCCGCCCGCCGCGAAGGAGACGAGGATGGGGTCCCCGCGCTCGATCCGTACGCCGTCCAGATCGATGTCCTCCACCGCGAAGCGCATCGGCGAGTAGGAGGCGGGACTGTGCACCCGCATGGTCTCGGCGACCACGTCGCCCCAGCCGGCCCGGCCCTCCCGTAGGTGCGCCACCTGCTCGGGGTCGGTCAGGAGCGCGCCCACCCCGTTGACGATGAGTGTCGAGGTGGTGTCCTGGCCGGCCGCGATCATCAGGAAGAGGGTGCCGAGGAGTTCGTTCTCCGTGAGGCGGTCCCCGTCGTCGCGGGCCGCTATCAGGGAGGAGGTCAGGTCGTCGCCCGGGTTCTGCCGCTTGTCCGCCACCAGTTCCGCCAGGAGCCGGAACGCGGTGACGCGGGCCTCCTCGATGGCCTGTGCCGAGGCGCTGGAGGAGAACACCATGCGCAGTGCGGCGCAGAGTTCGTCGCGCATCGCGCCGTCGGCGACGCCGAACAGCTCGCAGACGACCCGCAGGGGCAGCAACTCGGCGTAGGAGGAGCGGAGTTCGACGGGTTCACCGGCGGCTCCGGCGGCCAGCGCGTCCAGCAGCGAGGAGGAGATCTCCTCGATGCGGGGCTTCAGGCTGGCGGTGCGCCGCGCGGTGAAGGCGCCCGCGACCAGCCTTCTCAGCCGGGCGTGTTCGGCCCCGTAGGCGAAGAGCATGTTCTCGTTGGCGACCCAGGGGAACAGCGGCCAGTCGGGGGTGATCCGTCCCTCGACGAAGGCGGGCCAGTGGCGCCGGGCGTCCTTGGAGACCCGGGGGTCGACCAGCAGCCGCTCGACGCAGCTCTGCCGTACGACCGCCCAGGCCCTTATGCCGCCCGGCAGTTCGACCTCTACGGCCGGGCCCCGCTCGTGCAGCAGGGCGGTCTCGGCCGCGATGTCCCGCCCGGTCACATCCAGTACGTGCGCACCGGAAATCACCTGCATCAGCATGTACTCCGTTCGGTAGTCGTTGCGTTCCGTCCCCCTGCGCACGCACGCCCACCGAGGAGCGCGAGGAACCCGGCGGGCTCCTCCCTCGTGGTGACGGATCGTCACCGGGCGGTTCTCGTCACACCGTCGCGGTGGCCGCCAGCTCCTCGCGTTGCCGGAGCGCGGCCTCGTACACCCGCTCCGCCCGGTCCGGGGCGAAGTCCAGCCTCACCAGCACGCCGGGTACGGCGATGGCGGACATGAGGCTGCGCATGAGGTCCGACACCCGCTCCACCATGTCCGCGTGGCCGGTCAGTATTCTTGACAGCACCTGCATCCCGGTGAACGAACCGGTGAACAGGGTGGCCGTCGAGACGATGTCGACGTGCGCCAGCAGCTCACCGGCCGCCTTCGCCCGGGTGAGGACTTCGAGGTTGTGGTCGATCCAGGCCTGCATGGGCACGCCGCGGTCCAGGCCGTCGTGCGGGATGCCCTGCTCGACGGTGAGCCGGACACTGCCGCGCACCATCGGGTCGCCGACGCGCAGGAGATGGGCGAACAGGAGCGCCTCGTCCAGGCTCTGCTGGAGGAAGAGTTCCTGCGGCGGCACCGGCGGCAGGGCTGCCACCTGGCCGGCCAGCACTTCCTGGGCGAGCTCCTCCTTGGAGGCGAAGTGGAAGTACAGGGCTCCCTTGGTCACTCCGCACTTCTTGAGGACGCCGGAGATCGTCGCCGCCTCGTAGCCGACCTCGTCGAACAGCTCGGCCGCTGCCAGGACGATCTTGTTGCGGGTCCGGATGGCCCGATCCTGCTGTGCCACTGCATGCCTCCGTGCCCTCTTCGAGTCGATCAGACCGAGGGGTTGGTGTTCCTGTCGCCTTCCGGAGTGATCGGTCGGCGACCAGCCGCCTGCCCCGGGTCGTTCGCGGACATGACGGATCGAACCGATCAGCTCACACGTTCGCAAGAATAAAACCATCACCCCGGTTTTACAAGGGCTTGAAAACCAAACCGTTTGGTCCGTAGGTTTCCTCCAGCGCCACCACAACACCGTCGGGCACGGCACTCATATTGGGGGAAATCAGGTGTTCCGCCCTGTCAAAGAACCGTTTTGGTACGCCCAGGGGACTGTTTCAGAGCACACCGAGGGGTCTCTTCCGCCCTCGCCTGTGGTCCCTCCGGTCGGGGAAAGCGTCGTCGACGAGCTCACCGGCCTGCTCTTCGAGGGTGACGAGCGCGAGCTCGTCCACGACAACTGGCGTCACCTCGTCGGCGGTGCGGGCTTCGCCCACCAGCCGGGTCTCACACCGCGCGAACGCGCCGAGCTCTCGTACCGGAGGCTGCATCTGGTGAACGAGGCCGCGGCCGGCGCCGAGGCCCTCGTCTACGACACACGCCGGCTGACCGCCCTGCACGAGTGGATCGGCTTCGTGGACGGCGGACTGTGCACCGTCGCCAGCATCCACTACAACCTCTTCCTGGGCAGTCTGCTGGATCACGACGGCTACCAGCGCGACCTGTCCGCCTTCACCTCCATGCGGCGTACCGGGGTGTTCCTGTGCACCGAGCTGGAGCACGGAAACGACGTGGCCGCCCTGCGGACGGTCGCGGTCCTCGACCGGGAGACGGGCGGGTTCATCCTGCACACGCCCGCCCCGGGCGCCCAGAAGTTCATGCCCAACACCAGTCTCACCGGCGGCCCGAAGACCGCCGTCGTCGCCGCCCGCCTCCTGGTCGAGGGCGAGGACCAGGGCATCTTCCTCTTCCTCACTCCGCTCAGCGACGAGAACGGCCACCTCCCCGGCGTCCGGGTCCGCCGGCTTCCAGACCGGACGGGCACCCCGGTCGACCACTGTCTGACCTCCTTCGACCAGGTACGCCTGCCCCGTGAGGCCATGCTGGAGGCGAGTCACGGACGGCTGGACGAGAACGGCAGGCTCGTCAGCACCCTCGGCAACCGCCGCAAGCGGTTCCTGCGCTCCGTCGGCCGCGTCACCGTGGGCAAGCTCTGCATGAGCGCTGGCACCCTCGGCATGGCGCGGGCCGCCCTGACGATCGCCGTGCGCTACGCCCACCACCGGCACATCAGCGGAACCAAGGCCGGCCAGCGCGTCCCGCTGACCGCCCACCGCAGTCACCACGCCCGGCTGCTGCACTCACTGGCGACCGCCTACGCCATGACCTTCCTGCACCGCTCCGCGGTCGACCAGTGGGTCGCCCACGACAAAACCGACCGCGACGAACGCGAGCGGCTGGAACGGCTGATCGCCGTCGCCAAGGGGTGGATCACCTGGCAGGCCCGGGAGATCACCATCGAGTGCCGTGAGCGGTGCGGTGCCCAGGGTCTGTTTCCCGTGAACGGCCTGGCCGACCTGCCGCTCAACGTGGAGGGCGGGATCACCGCCGAGGGCGACAACCTGGTGATCTGGCTCAAGGCCGCGTCCGAGATGGTCTTCGGCCATGACTCGGGCCTGGCCGAGCCGGTCCTGCCCGTCGGCCGGGACCTCAACGACCTGGACTTCCTGCGGGATCTGCTGGCCTCCGCCGAGGGCATCTGGCAGAAGCGGGCCCGCACGGCGCTGCGCGGCGGCCCGTCCGGCGACCCGCTGGGCCGCTGGAACGAGACCTCCGGCGCGGCCCTCGAGATGGTCTCCGTGCACGTCCGTCTGCAGGCGGTCGACGCCCTGCGCGCCGCCGCCGCCCGTACCAGGAACGCCCGGGCCCGGTTCCTGCTGGAGAACATGTGCCGCCTGTTCCTCCTCGACCAGCTCCGCGAGCACACCGGTGACCTCATAGCCGCCGGCCTGATGTCCCCGGAGCACGTGACGTCCCTGCACCGCACCACGGAGTCGGTCGTCGCCGACCTGGCCCCCCACCTGATGACCCTGGTGGACGCCTTCCACATCCCCGAGGAGTACCTGTCCCGGGTCCCGATCGCGAACGCGGACTACGCGGACCACCCCCTCGCGAGCCCCACGGCGACCTGAGACACCGCCCCGCCCGCCCCGGACCGGCGACCGTTCACACGCCGGTCCGGGGCGGCGGCACGGTCAGCTACTCGCAGGACTCCCGCCTCGGTGGCCACGGCGTCGGCGAGCAACCGGTCCAGATGCGGGCGCAGCCGGTCGACCAGGACGAACACGACGGGCGAGCCGGTGAGCACGGCCATCGCGCCGGCGCCCCAGTGTCGGTGCCTGGTCCAGAACCACTGGCCCAGGAACATCACCACGGGGGCGGTGACCGGCAGTTGCGGCTCTCCGAGCAACGCCAGAACGGCCCACGCCAGAGCGCACACCGCCGAGCACCCCACCATCATCCGGGCGGCCTCGCCCCACCCCACAGGCCGTGCCCCGCGCACCACGCCACCCTCGCCTCCTCGCGCCATCCCCAGGCCCCCGTCAGATCGTCCGGTCCTGGTGCAGCGGACCTAGCGGATCTAGCGGATCTGTGGTGTCGGAGTCGGTGTCCTGGACGGCAGGGGCGCCGAGGAAGGGTTCCTTGCCGGCCCGCGGTAGCCGGACCGGGTCGGCGGTATGGATCGTGATCGGATCGCCCGCCAGGTCTGTCGTGACGAGGACCAGTTCGCCACCGTCGTAGGGGACGCCGAACAGGACCGCTTCGTGCAACTGCGTGTAGACGGGGAATTCCTCCTCGTCCTCGACTTCGTCCTCGTCCTCGTCTTCGATGCCGTCCACCGGCTCGTCGTCCTCGGGGAACGCGACCGCGCAGAAGCAGGTGAAGAGCCCGGTGCGGCCAGACGTGTCGTCCGCCGCGTAGACCCAGGTGCGGCCGTCGAGGTCCGTACGCTCCAGCACGCACAGGGCAGGCACCGGTCCCCGACGCAACGCCACGAAACGACGGCGGACGAGGACACCCACCGCGAGCAGGGAGAGCGCGGGCAGGCCGGCGGCCAGCGCCAGCGCCTGCCGATCGAAGGCGTCGTACGGCTCGGCCACCAGACGCCGCCACGAGCCGTCCTCCAGCACGGTCACCGTGCTGCCGACGCCGTAGTCCTCCGGGAAGAACGCGTCGACGGTGACAAGCCGCTCACCGACGGTGCGGACCTGCACCGTCTCCTCTCCGCGGCTGATCACCTTCGCCGTGATGTGCACGGCCCGGGCGGCGTGGTGCTCGTCGGCGCGGATGCCTCTCAGCCCCCACAGGACCGCACCGCCGGCCACAGCACACAGGACAAGACCGGCGGCGATCGGAAGCCGCCCTCGCGCGAGCGGACCGACGACCTTCGGCAGCCGGTGCCGAACCCCAGCGGCCCGCTCGGTGATCCGCCGCTGCCTGGACCGGGCGGCCAACCGCTCCCAGGCCCCGCCCCAGCCGAGGACCAGAGCCACGATCACGGCGACGTTCGCGACCTGGGACATCCGGTCGTCGCCGCCCGGCAGCTCTCGCCACGCCACCATGGCCGCCAGAGCAGGCGCTGCGACCAGCGTGAGCTCCGGAAGCCGGACGAGCCAGTACAACAGCCCGACGGCCAGGCCCACTTGCACCATGCCGGCCCAGTCCGGACCGCAGGGCGCCGCATCACTGCACGGCGGCACCGGTTCCACCGCGATCGCCCATACGACGGTGACCAGCAACGCCGGCACGGACCACATGGGCCGCGCCCAGGACGCCGGGCCGGCCTGGGCCCACTGGGCGGCGTCGGAGGACGACCAGGCGGGCGTACCCGCCGGAACGGATCCCGACGGTATCGGGACGGGGGTTTCGGACACGCGAGGATTATGCGGCACGAGCCCGATGCCGCCCACTGCCTGGCACCCGTCCCACGGAAGAGGGCCCCGACCAGGCCATAAGCCCGGTCAGAGCCCAGCCGGGAGACGAGTCGGCCGGGTCGGGGGTGGCACCGACGCCCTTGTCGGCGCCGGTGACCAGCGCGATACGGCCGTGGGCCGTGGAGCACTTACAGCCTCTGCCCCTGTCGTGACCGATCGATGCCGTGATCCGGGTCCGGTCGCGGCCGGGTTCCGGCCGGGCTGGCCAGACCGAGACGTGTGAGGAACTGCTGCAGCGTGAAGGCCGCCATGCCGAGGGCCACAGCGTTGCCCGGGACTCGGGACGGTTCCACGGTGAGGCCCGGCAGTGAACCGGGCATGACGTGGTGGGGGAGTTCGTCACGCAGAGCGGGTACGAGCCACTCGGCCAGGGCATCGGAGGTCCAGCCGGTGAGGGTGACGCTGGGGATGTTGAGCAGGTTGACCAGGTCACCGAGGGCCGCGGCAAGGTAGCGCGAGGTACGGCGGGCCAGGCCCGTCAGCGCCGGATCGCCCGCGGCGAGGCCGTCGGCGACCGCCTCGACGAAGTCACGTTGGCGTGACTGGCGCAGCGTGGGATGTTCCGGGTCGATCTCGGCGAGCGTCGTCCGCAGACCAGGGGCGCCGAGATACGCCTCGACGCAACCGCGCCTACCGCAACGGCACTGCCGGCCGTCCAACTCGAGGAGCGTGTGGCCCCATTCGCCGGCGTTGTTGGTGGTGCCGCGCAGCAGTGAACCGTCGATGGCGATGCCGGCACCGACCCCGGTGCCGAGGTTGACGACGGCCATGCTGTCCACGACGCTCCCGACGCCGAACCACATTTCGGACAGGATCACCGCCTTGAGCGGATTGTCGACGTACACCGGGACCGGGAGGACCTTCTCCAGCATCTTCTCGATGTGGACGTCATGCCAGTCCCAGTTCGGCGCGAAGACCGAGACACCGGTGTCGGGATGGACGTGCCCCGGCATGCTGACGCCGACGCCGATGATGCGCTCGCGCTCGGTTCCGCCGTCCTCGACGGCCGACTCGATCACACGGAGGATCCCGTCGACGACGTAGTCCGGGTCGTTCTCGTGCTCGTCGAGCGCGGCCTCTCCGTGGCCGAGCGCACCGAGCGCGAGGTCGTACACCGTGGCGTCGACGTAGGTCTCGGCCACGTCGACGCCGACGATGCGGCCGCGGTCGGGATCGATGGTCAGCCGCTCCTGCGGCCGTCCCCCGGTGTTGCGCTCCACCGCGGCGATGTGCAGCACGCCTCCGGACAGGAACTCGGTGACCAGTGTCGCCACGGTCGCCGGGCTGAGTCCGGTGTGCCGGGCGAGTTCCTGGCGGGTGGACGGCCCGAGTTCGAACAAAGCGTGCAGAACCTCGAAGCGGTTCTCGCTGCGAAGATCACGGGCTGTGTGCCGCGCCACCGTTCTCCTTCAGCCGTCAGGAGACTCCAGCCGCAGCGTACGGAGCTCCGGATTGCCCGGTCCGGCGGTTCCCCGCAACAGCAGGGTCAGTCCGGACCATCCCGATGGGATCCAGAGTACGTTCGAATCTCCGCCCGAGAAGGCCGGTCGGTCGCCGACCCAGACCCGGCCCACGCACTCGCCGGCGGCCCATCCGGTCACCCTGATCTGTGATCCCTCCAGCCGCACCAGGAAGCCGTCGTCGGACGGCGACAGATCGACGTCGATCCACGTCTCCTCCCCCGGTTCCAAGGCCAGCGGCAGCTGGACGTCCTGCGCGGGGCCGGCCCCGGCGGCGAAACCGGTCAGCAGGTCGTCGTCCTGTACGGCGCACGACCAGTCCGTCACCGGTTCAAGACTGAGCAGCTCGGCACGGAGGCCGCCGCCACTGGGGTGGTGCGGCATCGTGACCGAGATCCGATGGGTTCCGGCGGGCAGCAGGACCCAGGGGTTTTCGGCGTGGACGGTACGCGGCTCGCCGTTGTCCACACTCACGCGCACCGGCTCGACCACGCCCAGCAGGCGCAGCGCCGACGCGGTGGCCGACCTGATGTCGCGCGTACAGGTGACGGGGAGGCCGACGCGGGTGCTGCTCCAGCCGCCGAGCCCGCGCAGGGGCGCCGGCCCGCCCGCCCACCGGCCGCGCACCGACCACAGGGCCGACACATCCGCCACGCCCCGGACCGTCCACAGCGTGCCGAGTCCGCGCAGTGCGCCGAGATGTCGTGACTGTCGGTCGGCTCACTTGACCCCCGCGCTTCCGCCGCTGATGTCCATTTCGTACAGGTACCGCTGGCCGAGGTAGTAGACGGCGATCATCGGGAGGGTGAGCAGGATCGAACCGACCATCACCAGGTTCCACGGCGGCGGCTGGCCGGCCACGGCGGTGGTGGTGATGTACTGCACGCCCAGCGCCAGCGGCATCTTCGACTCGTCGTTGAGGTAGATCAGCGGCCCCATGAAGTCACCCCAGGTGTACGTCAGGGTGAAGATGCCGATCGCGATCAGCACGGGCCACAGCATCGGGAGCATGATGCGCCGGTAGATGCCGAAGAACCCGAGCCCGTCCACCATGGCCGCCTCGTCGAGCTCGCCGGGCAGGCGGGAGACGAACTGGCGTACCAGGAAGACGTTGAAGGCGTTGGAGAAGAAGTTCGGCACGATCAGCGGCCAGTAGGTGTTCACCCAGCCCAGGTCCTTGAACAGGATGAACTGGGGAATCATCGTGATCTGCGTCGGGATCATCATCGTCGCGATGACGATCAGGAACATCACGTTCTTCCCGGGGGCCCGCAGGCGGGCGAACGCGTAGCCGACCAGACCGCTGGACACCATCTGGCCGATGACCGAACCGACCGAGATGACCAGCGAGTTCACCAGGAACCGGCCCATCGGCAGATCGGTGCCGAACACCTTGGTGAAGTTCTCCCACTGGAACTCGTGCGGGAAGATCGTGAACGTGTTGGTGGTCACGGTGTGGTCGCTCGACAACGCGATCGACACGGCGAACACCAACGGCGTCGAGAGGATCGCCGACACGACGATCAGGGTCGCGTAGGTGAACGGCGTCGCCCGGAACACCCGCAGCACACGGGGCGCCTCGCTCGCTCGCTTCTCGTCGTCCCGGCGCTTCTCGCCCTGCTGTCGCGGCGCAGGGGTGGATACGAGGGTCGCCATCACTTCACCTCGGTCTCGTAGAACACCCAGCGGCGGGTGGTGCGGAAGGCCAGCAGGGTGAACACCAGGATCACGGCGAACAGGAGCCACGAGATCGCCGAGGCGTAGCCCATGTGGTAGTAGGAGAAGGCCTGGTCGAAGAGGTACGGCACCGTCGTCTGGCTCGCGTTGTAGGTTCCGGGCTGGGACGCCTTCGGGGTGAGGATGTACACCTGTGAGAAGACCTGGAACGCCGCGATCAGCCCCATCACCAGGTTGAAGAAGATCACCGGTGTCAGCTGCGGCACCGTGATGCTCCAGAACTGCCGCACCGGTCCCGCGCCGTCGATCTCGGCCGCCTCGTACAGCTCCCGCGGAATGCCCTTCATGGCCGCGAGCAGCAGGACGGTCGCACTGCCGGCGCTCCACACCGACAACAGGATCAGCGCGTACTTCACCCAGCTCGGGTCCAGCAGCCACTGCGGCCCGGAGATACCGACCCAGCCGAGCACGTCGTTGAACGGACCCGACGGTGCGAGCACCACCCGGAAGGCCAGCGACGCGGCGACCAGGGGCACCAGCGTCGGCAGGTAGACCAGGGTGCGGAACAGTTTGCGGCCACGGACCTGCTTGTTGAGCAGGTTGGCCAGCCACAGCCCGACCAGCAGCCCCAGCGGAACGGATACGGCCGCGTAGTGGAAGGTGTTCCCGAGGGCCTTCCAGAACACGGGATCCTCGGTCAGCAGCTTGACGTAGTTGTCCAGACCGACCCACTCGGGCGGGGTGAAGGAGTCCCAGTCCGTCATCGAGAGGTAGATCGACGAGATCATCGGCCCGAGCAGGAACGCGAGGAAGCCGATCACCCACGGCGAGACGAACAGGTAGAACCAGAGCGCCTCACGGCGCCGCATCCGCGACATCGCCATCGTCGGTCATCCCGCTGACTTGACGATGGACTCGAGGCTCTTCTGGAGCGCGGTGAGCGCCTTCTTGGCGCTCTTCTCCTTGCCGAGCCAGAAGTCGGCCAGCTCCGTGTCGATCGCCGCCTGCATCTCGTTCCACTCGGGAATGAACGGCGCCTTGAAGAGGAACTCACTGGACTCGGCGAACACACCCATGTTCACCGGGGTCTTCATCCAGGCCGGCTTGAGGAACGCCTCGCTCTTCTGCACCTCGAGGTTGGCCGGCACGTCCTGACCGGTGGCGATGATCTGCTGCTGGGCCTCGGGCGAGGTGAGGAAGTCGATCGCCTTGAAGGCGTTGTTCGGGTTCTTCGCGGTACGGGAGATGGCGAGGCCGCTGCCGAAGGAGGCCACCGCCTGCTTCTCGCCCCGCCACATCGGCGCGATGTCCCACTCGAACTTGGTGTCCGTGAGGCCGGCGATGGCCCAGAACCCGGTGGCGTTGACCGCGACCGTGCCGTTGGCGAAGGCCTGGTCGCCGCCGACGTCCGTACCCATGTCGGCGTACTGCGCCTTCGTGGGCACCACACCGTGCTTGAAGGTCAGGTCGCCCGCCCACTGCAGCGCCTCGACGACCTCGTCACTGTCCGCCGTCGGCCTGCCGTCCGCGTCGATGATCGCGCCGCCGTTCTGATACGCGAAGCTCCACCACTGGGGCCACCAGCTCGCGCCGCCGTAGCCCCAGGTCTTGCCCCTGCTCGTCGTCTCCTTGAAGGCGTCGAGGGTGTCGTCCCAAGTCCAGTCGGCCGTCGGGGCCTTGATGCCCTTCGACTCGAACAGGGTCTTGTTGTAGTAGACGATCATCGCGCCGGAACGGTCCGGTATCGCGTACACCTTGTCCTGGTACGAGTAGAGCGACCCGATCGCCCCGAACCGCTGCGCCGGGTCCAGCCCCGCGCCCTTGGCGAGGTCGTCGAGCGGCAGGAGCTGGTTCTTGCTCGAGTAGACGTTGGCGTTCTCCGCGACCTGCATGATGTCCGGGCCCTTGCCGCCCGCGATCATCGTCTGCACCTTCTGCGGGTACGAATCCGACGGGATCAGCTGGAGCTTCACCTTCAGGTCGGGGTACTTCTTCACCAGCAGGTCGATGCGCTTCTGGTAGGCGGCCCGGTCGGTCTCGCCACCCCATACCGTCATCACCAGGGGGTCGTCGCCCGAGCCGCTGCCGGACCCACACGCCGTGAGCGTGATGACGCCCGCCGCGACTCCCAGCCCCAGAAAACCCCGACGCGAAAACTGTGCCCTGTCAAGCGTCATGGCACTGCCCTTCCTAGAAGTGTGCACACGCCCTGGAGGTCGCCCGGATGATCAGACCGGACTTCGAATGGCGGTTAAACTAACCCTCGTTTTAAGCCAGCGACAAGACCCTGTTTCCCACAGGTTTCTGCCGCCACCCCAGTCGCACGCCGCCGCAAAAGCGGTCATCCTCGGGGTCCTCGCAGGTGGGGTACCGGTGCGGGTATCGAATATGGGGCTACGGCTGTGGGCCGCGCAGGACCACAGATCCACCGGGTGTGGCCGTTTGCGGCGCGCTACCGCTGCCCGTCCGCCTCCCTGGCCCACTGCCGTACGGGCCGCGCGTCCGGCGCCATGGGGTGCAGGAAGGGCCGGCGCGGATCGGCCTCCGCCCAGGGGACGAGGGCGCCGACGGGCGTCCCGGGTCCGGGCAGATGCGGCGCCAGGCGCCGGTAGACCACTCCCGCGTGCGCGGGCCGGTCACCCTGCTTCTTCTCCAGCAGCTCCAGGACCAGCGTCTCCACCGCTTCCGGGAGATCCGGGCGGACGGTGCGCAGCGGCTCGGGCGCCGCCTCGGTATGCGTACTCGGCACCATCAGCGGGGACTCGTGCTCGAACACCGGTTTCCCCGTCAGCATTTCGTGCAGCAGGCAACCCAGGGCGTACAGATCGGTCCGCCGGTCGACGGGTGCGCCCATGACCTGCTCGGGTGCCATGTACTGCCAGCTGCCGAGCCGCTCGCCGGTCGTGGTGAGCTTCTTGGTGTCCGCGTCGAGGATGGCGGCAACCCCGAAGTCGAGCACCTTGACGACGCCGTCGGTGCGGATGCGCACGTTGCCGGGCTTGAGGTCCCGGTGGACGACACCCCTGGTGTGGGCGGCCGCCAGCGCCGAGCAGATCTGCACGCCGACGGACGCGGTCTCCTCCAGGGTGAGCTGTCTCCGTTCCGCGATGTAGTCGCCCAAATCCAGCCCTTGGATTGGGGCGCAGGGCCCCTCGGACCTTGGGTGGCCAAGCGCGTAGCAGAACTGGCATACACAAGCTACGACATGGCCGACTACGCCCGTGTTCTCGGCGAGGAGGGCGCTCCTTATCGCTGGGACGAGCAGCGCCGGGAAGTGCTCCGTGCCGAGCTGGACGCAGCGTTCTTCCACCTCTACGGCCTTGACCGCGACGATGTGGACTACGTCATGGAGACATTCCCCATCATCAAGCGCGAGGACATCGCCGCCCACGGCACCTACCGCACCAAGGACCTCATCCTCGACATCTACGACCGCATGGCCGAAGCCCAGCGCACCGGCACCCCCTACCAGACCCTCCTCGACCCACCTCCCGGCCAGGGCCCTCGCCACGCGGCGCGGTGACCCGAAGCAGCACCGCCTCGCAGCCGCCCGACACGCCAAAGGGACGAACCTGATGCGGTACGACGAAGGGACCGATCACCGCAGCATCCAGACCGCGGTGATCGGCAGCGCGACCTCCGACCTGCCCATCGTCCTGCCGCCGGACTACCACGACCTGCGAGACCGACGACAAGTGGCAAGACCTCAAATCACTCCGCCCCGCAGCATCCCCGGCCGTCCCAGACACCCGACCGGCACCGACCGGCACCGACCAAGGCCCCGTCCAGGCGCCTTCTCACCGAGGCACAAGTCTTGACATCCTCCCCCTCTTAGAAGAGGGGGATTCCAACCCATTCGGGTTGAGGTTCACGGACGCTCGACCGCTGGTTGGGCGGTGTCGTCCCTCCGGCACCGGCTGTTCGCCGGGGGCGGGGGATCCCGCCCTGTCCTGCCGCGATGTTGATACTGGCGTTGGTGTCGGCGTTGCAGGTGAAGCCGCAGGAGGAACAGACGAACTCGGCTTGGCTCTTGCGCGAGTTCTTGTCGATCCAACCGCAGGCACTGCACCGCAGAGAGGTGTAGGGGGCGGGAACGTCTTCGACCCGGCCGGGGGCTTTGTGCCCGGTGCGCTGCCGGAGCAGGCCCCAGCCCTGGGCGAGGATCGACCGGTTCAGGCCGGACTTCTGCGCCACGTTCTTGCCGGGCCGCTCCACGGTTCCCTTCGCGGAGCGGGTCATCGTCTTGATGTTCAGCTTCTCGAACCGGACAAGGTCATAGCAGCGGGCGAGCATGGTGCTGGTCTTCTCGCACCAGTCCTTGCGCCGGTTCGCCTCCCGCGCCTTGAGTCTGGCGGCCTTGGCGTACTCGGCGGTCTTGGCCTTGCTGCCCTTGGGGGCGCGAGCAGCCCGCCGCTGGTGCTTGCGGATCTGCGCCCGCTCGCGGGTGGTGAGCTGGGGACAGTTCAGCTTCCGTCCGTCGGAGAGAGCGGCGGTGACGGTGACACCCCGGTCGATGCCGATCACCTCGCCCGTGCCCGGCCCCTCGGCCGGGTCGGGGATGACGGCGAACGCGATGTGCCACTGCCCGTTGCGGAAGGTGACCCGGAACGTCTTCGCGTCGGGCAGCTTCGCACCTTTGCCCCGGGCGCTGAGTCGGAAGCGGACCCAGCCGCAGCCGGGCACCCTGACCTGCGCCCACCGCCGGTTCAGCTTCTGTACGACCACCGACCGGCCCATGACCTGCCTGCCGGTCTTCACGTTCAGCTTCGGCGACCCGTCCGCCTGGTATTCCGGCACGCGGTCGGTACCGATGACCCGGAAGCCCTCGTGCACATGCTTCCTGCGCCAGGTCGGCTCACCGAACCCGGACGTGAACCTGGCGTTCTTGGCCTGGGCGAAGTCCTTCAACGCCTGCTGCTGCACGTCCGCGTTCCCCGAGCCCAGCCACTCGTTCTCCCGCCGGGCTTCGGTGAGCTGACGGCACTGCTCCACGAAACCGGGCGCGCTCTTACGCCACCGGCGCCAGTGCGCATGCTGCTCGACAGCGAGATTCCACACGTACCGGGCGTGCGCGCAGTGCGTGAGCATCTGCTCGGCCTGCGCGCGCGACGGGTACATCCGGAAACGTGACATGCCACGAACCTAGTGCTGTGACCGGGAACGTTCGCCGGGGTCAGCTCGATCAGTCCGATCGTGCTGCTTCCCACCTCCATGAGGTTTGGCGAGGGAGGCCGTCGAGTTCTCCGCGGCCGGTGCACCAGAGGAGTACCTGGATGGGGTCTCCGGGCGGGGCGGCGGGGAAGAGCCGGTTGAGTACTGCTGCGCTCAGCGGTGCTGGTGGCAGCCAGTCCACGGACAGTCCCTGCGTGATGTCGTAGGTGTGCAGCAGGGTTTCGGCGACGCCCATCGCCGCGAACCCTTCGGGGTCACACGGGCCCCAGTGCCAGGCCCTCAGGGTCGGGTTGGCTGTGGCCAGGGCGCTGCTGAGCAGTCCGCCGCAGGCGGTGACGGCCTGGAGTACTTCGGCCGGCGAGGCAGTGGGGCGAACGTTCAGGTCGATGGGAAGGTAGGCGCCGACGGGCTGTGCTGCCAGCTGCCCTGCGTAGGCCAGCAGGTCGTGGCCGATGTGGGCTGCTGTTTGCCAGCAGGTCCATTCGAGCGGCCCCGCCGGCACTGTCCAGTCCTCGGCGGTATGGAGGCCAAGCACCCGCAGCATCTCTGCCACGGCGGCGTCGACGTCCTGATGGTCCATGCAGAGCTCCTCGCGGTCCGTGTTGTGGGAGTGGGCTGTGCCGGTTGTCGATCCTTCACGCCGCCGGGCATCTGGCACGTCCGCCCCAGCGGATGCCTTTCTCGCTGCGGATGCGGGCACGCTCTCGGCGTTGTGCGGCGAGCACGTCAGGGTGGCGGGTGTTGGCGTCGCGCCAGCGCAGGTAGCGGTGCAGGGCCCGGGTCTGCGCGGGATGGCTGCGATGGTGGGAGTTGGCCAGGGTGAACTGCCGCAGCGGTCCGAAGTGGGCCTCGATCGGGTTGGCCCAGGAGGCATAGGTCGGGGTGAAGCACAGCTCGACCTTGTTTCTTCGCCCAGCGGCGAATCGTCGCGCCGGTGTGGGCGGAGAGGTTGTCCAAGATGATGTAGATCGGGGCGCCGTCGGGTCGGGCGGCGCGGATCGACTTGAGCGCCGCCAGGGTGTTGGCAGTGCCCTTGCAACGGCGGTTGACGCCCCAGAGGCGGTCGTCGCCCACGGAGTAGCAGCCGTGGAAGTAGGTGACGCCGTGGGTGCGGCGGTAGGTCGCCGGCAGCCGGTCGGGCTTGCCTTGCTTCGCCCAGCAGGATCCCGCGGTGGGCCGGATCCCCAAGGGCCCGAACTCGTCGAACGCGAAGACCCGGTCCGGGAAGCGGTCCAGCACCTGCTCGATCCGGTCGAGCTTGGAGTCGCGATCAGGGTCGGGCGACTCCTTCCAGGTCTTGGTGCGCTGGAAGGTGATGCCGTGGCGCCGGAGCAGGCACCGTAAGGCTTCCCGGCCGATGCGGACGACACGTCCGTGCACTTTCCGCAGGTAGGCGGCGAGTTTCCGGATCGACCAGCGGGTGAAGGGCTGACCGAGCCTGGTGGGGCGAGTGGTGGCCGTCCGGATGACGAAGTCCTCGTCGTCAGGGGTGAGCAGGCGGGGACGGCCTCCCGCCCACTGAGGGTCCAGGCAGGCCAGGCCGATCGCGTTGAAGCGGTGGATCACATCGCGCACGGTGTCCTCGTCCGCCTGGACCAGCTGGGCGATCACCGGCACACGGTTCCCGCCCGCCGAGGCCAGCAGCATCATCCCGCGCCGGTAGCGCACCGAACTGGTGCTGCCCCGGCGCACGATCTGCTGCAGCTTCTGCCCCTCTTGGTCGGTCAGTCTGCGTACACGGACAGGCTCAGCCACCGCGCCTCCAGCGGTCGAATGGACGTCACCGCACATCCAACCGTCGCGACCACCAACCCGGCGAACCTACGCGGTCACAGCACTAGACACCCCGTTCCCCTCCCGCGCACGACTTCGATCAACATCACCCGTGAGAGTGACCGGCACGCTCTTGCCTTCCAGGACGCCCCGCCCACCGGGCCCTCAACCCGCCACCACGAACGGCTCCAGGTCGGCCTCACCACCGTCTCTCCCGAGACGCCGAATCGCCCTGACGGCGATTCGGCTTTCCCCTGCCCGGCAAGCAAGGTGGAAGCGGACCGGGCAACCCTTCACGCCGGAGGCCCAAGTGAGGCTGCTGGTTGCCGTCGACGCACCACGCGAGCCGGGCAAACCGGTACTCACCACGATCGTCCAGGGCATCGATGACGGGCCAGTCCATCACTTCGGTGACGTCCTGACCGGCCTGGGCTGGTCTCCCGGCATGTCCCGCACGATGGTCGAGGCCATCCACAAACGCGAGCTGGCACGGGCATACGCCCCCCACCGCCTGGACTGAACTCCTGGATCAGCGCTCGACGGTGTACCGCACGAACGCTGACCACTCCTCGCCCCGGAAGACCAGCTGCGCTCGGTCGGGAGCCTTGGAGTCCCGGACGTGCACGACACCTGGGATGGTGGCGACTTCGACGCACTCGCCACCCTCGTTGCCGCTGTAGCTGCTCTTGAACCAGGCGAGTCGCACGGGTTCCGCAGTACTCATCGTTCTCCCAGCATCTCTTCCATCAGGTCCAGCGACTCCCTCGGCGTGAGCGCCTGGGCCCTGATGCTCCCGTAGCGTGCGGCCAGGATACGGACTTCCTCGGAGTCCGTCGCCAGACGGCTACTGTTCTGGGCCTCCGTATACCCGAGCTGCGGCTTCCCTTTGGGAGTCAGCAGGATGAACGAGCCGCCCATACCGGCGTGCTCGGCTCGGTCCATGGGCATCACCTGGAGTTCCAGACTGCGGAGTCGGCCAAGCCGGAGCAACTGCTCAAGCTGCTCCTTGTGCACTTCCGGCCCTCCGATGGGCCGCCGAAGAGCCGCCTCCTCCATGACGGCGGTCACCATGGGCGGAGGCCAGCGGGTCAGGATCTCCTGACGTCCCAGCCGTGCAGCCACGCGCTGCTCAATGGTGTCCTCGTCCAACAGGGGTTTGCGCATCTCATACAGGGCCCGCGCCCGTCGTTCGGTCTGCAACAGACCAGGAATGTCGTGGTTGTTGTAGAAGTTGATCTCAACGGCATCCGCCTCCAACCGCGCATAGTCCCTGAACCAAGCCGGATGCCGTACCCGTGCCTTCGCCTTGGCCTTCTCCACATCCTCGATCGTCGCCTTCAACAGACCGCCCGCACCCAGCAGTTCGTCTGACGCCTCCAGCAACTCCCGCTGCGGTGTGCGCCGCCCCCGCTCCACCGACGAGATCAGATCCTCCCCGTACCCGAGCCGGTCCCCCAACTCGCGCTGGGTGAGACCGGCCCGCTCCCGCAACACCCTGATCTGCTTGCCGACCGCCCGGAAGAGGTCGCTGCTCTGCTCTCCGTCGTCCTGCGGGTCCCGTTCTTCCCGTGACCCCCCTGACCCCCGCACTTCCGTCGACACCGGCCGCTCCGACATCTGACCACCGCCCCGTCCGATTCCGTACGCCGTCCCGGGATACGTCCGACACCCGTACGGGCAACCGTCCGTACCGGTATACGCACCCTCCGTACCGTTCCCTGGTCAGGGTAGAACGCAACGAACACGCCGAGTGACCGAGTTCGCAGATATCCGGGTCTTCGAACTTGAGCGGTGCGCCCCTGTTGGTCGGCATCCGCCCCCAGGGCCCTCGTAAGCCGGGGATGTGACACTCCCGCGGAAACTGTCACATCCTCGCGGCTTACCAGTCGGCGCCCGGCGTCCGCGCACCGCTCAACTTCGAGACCCAGATATCCACCCGCACGCGAGGCCTGCCAACTCCGGGCGCATCGAACGGAATCAACCACAGGAGCGGCCACTGCCCGCCGACTCGTGGCTACGAGGGCTACGAGGCAGCCCTCAACTCCTTCAGGAAGGCGTGCAGGAGATTGGCGTCTTCCGCCGGGCGTGATTCTCCGACCTTTTCGTAGCCCCAGTGCTGCCAGATGGAATAAGCAGGCTGCTGGGGAGGTGAGCAGAACAACGAAGCCCGCGCTTCGCTTCTACCGTCGATGAACTCCCGATACAGACGCGAGCCGATCCCGGCACCTCGGGACCTCTTCGCCACCACGAAGTCGATGATCGCCACGGTCCTCTCCCCTGTCTCGACGGTGAGAGACTCCGGCAGTTGCCCCACGAGGTCGGACCACCACGAGGTTCCAGCCGGCAGAGAGCAGCCGTAGATGAACCCGACCAGGCCATCGGAATCCCTCGCGACCACGGCCTCGAAGCGGGGAGCGTTGAGGTAGTCCCCGGTGAGCCTGCCCTTGAATCTTTCTCCGCTGTAAAAGTCGGTACCCTTCAAAGGAGGGTCGACAAAATCACTGGCATACAGTTCACTGAATTCATCGATATCCTCCCTCACACCGTCCGGAGAGAGACGCGCCAAGGAAATACCAGGCATCCGCGCAACCAACCTTTCCACCTGCACGAGAATCACGAAAGCGCAGCTTATCATCCACCTGACGGTGCATCAAGATCCCAGCATAGGGGGAAACGTTGCCGCAGCCGTTTCCGAACAGAATTCTTCGATATTCTCCGCCAGTTGCCTCTTCTCGGTGGAGCCGTTGAACCTGTTGTGCCGCAGGTCGGGCAGTAAAGACTTCAGGCTTACGACAAACCATTCCTGTCGCATTCTGGGCGGAAGATTCAGTACTTCCTGGAGAGCGGACGCCGCACCGGAGACCTCGCCGGAGAGAAGGTGGGCCCGTGCCAGGTCGATCTTCGCCGACGCCTCGTTTCCGAAGGCACGCTGGTCGTGCGGACTGTTCTCGTAGAGGTCGAGACAGTGGGATGCGGTGGTGACCGCGTCCTCGAACCTTTCGAGCTGGATCATCGTCATGGTCGCGATCTGTGCCTGTTTGGCGGGCGGGTAGGCGAACATCCCGCCGATCTGCTCGAAAAGCTCGTCCGTGCCGTTGACGCGGTCCCTGTTCTCCTGCGCGCTGCGAAGACTCTCCAGCGAATCGTCCCGCTCCCCGATACAGGCGTGGAAGAGAGCCGACGCATTGTCGTACTGCAAGCGGGCTACGGGGGCCCTGGACCATTGCTCGGCGGACTGCACCAGGTCCAGCGCACGCTTTGGCCGTCCCGACCAGTAGGCCAGCGACGCCTGCATGGTTCTCGCCCAGAAGCGCAGGCCGTTGTGGCCGATGATCTCGCCGTAGGTGAGGCCCGCCTGACACTGCTCCAGTGCCGCCCGTGGCTGTCCCGCACTCATGCTGGTGTCCGCGAGCAGATTGCACAGGATGCCGGCCAGGAAATAGAGCTGCGAGGACTCTCGTGGGTGCTGCTTGCGTTCCAGGAGTCGGTACACCCGGTTACGGAGAAGAATCGTGTCGTCGAAAAGGTCCAACGAGTTGACGTGAAGGTGCTCCTGCGCGATTCTCCTCACCTCCATGTCGAGATCGGCGAGCGTCATACCTCCTACCTCCGTAACTTCCGCTCGCTCCGCGTGTTTGAGCGATTCCTTTGCCGTCGAGGAGATCAGGGCCTCGAAGTCGGGTGAACCCCGGCTGGCCGATGTGATGTTCGGTGAACGTTCCTCCGTACGAACCGGCAGTCTGGCTTGCTGTGTTTCCATACCGAAGGTGATGAGATTCTGTTGGGACATGCTCTGCATGTCCAACAGGTCCACCAGGTCACGCACTCCGGCGTCGAGCACTTTCGCGAGCGTCGCGAGTACATGGGCGGGAGGCTGGTTCCCCCGTATGGGCCAGGCCTCGTAATCGGCGATCCGCTTGCCGGACATGGCCGCGTTGGCGTCGCCCAGGGCCGCGTTGTAGAGGTGGGCGAGTTCCTCCTGGGTGAGGCCGGCCGCATGACGCCAGGCCTGCCTCGGGCGGAAGCCCCACCGTCTGCCCATCTCCTCCGCGATCTCCCCGCGGGTGCAGCCCCGGCCGCTCATCTCCCTGCGCAGTGCTTCACGGTCGGACTTGTTGCCCGAGCCCGCCTGTACACCCACGGGCATGCACCTCCGTTTGTCCGGGTTCCGCGGGAGGTTTCACCGGAGTTTCCGAATTTCCGCTGGTCAGCGGCGGGGGAACTGCGGGAGAAAACCCCTGACCGCAGCTAACGACCCCGCGCGCCGCTTGCTGAA